>NZ_VDFU01000104.1 GCF_006152115.1 Rubellimicrobium rubrum
GCCGTCTTCCATCGCGATGGGGGCGATGAGCTCGACGTTGAACTTCAGGTTGTCGCCCGGCATCACCATCTCGGTGCCTTCGGGCAGCTGCACGGTGCCGGTCACGTCCGTGGTGCGGAAGTAGAACTGCGGACGGTAGTTGGCGAAGAACGGCGTGTGGCGGCCGCCTTCTTCCTTGGTCAGGATGTAGGCCTCGGCCTCGAACTTGGTGTGCGGCTTCACGGAGTTCGGCTTGCACAGCACCTGGCCGCGCTCCACGTCCTCACGCGTCACGCCCCGCAGCAGCGCGCCGATGTTGTCGCCGGCTTCCCCACGGTCCAGAAGCTTGCGGAACATCTCCACGCCCGTGCAGACCGACTTGCGGGTGTCGCGGATGCCCACGATCTCCACTTCGTCACCCACGTTGATCACGCCCCGCTCCACGCGGCCCGTCACCACGGTCCCGCGGCCCGAGATCGAGAACACGTCCTCGATGGGCATCAGGAACGGCTGGTCCACGGCGCGCACCGGCGTCGGGATGTACTCGTCCACCGCCGCCATCAGCGCGCGGATCGAGTCCTCGCCGATGTCCTTGCGCTCGCCGATCATGGCCTGGTGCGCCGAGCCCTTGATGATGGGCACGTCGTCGCCAGGGAACTCATAGGAGGACAGAAGCTCGCGCAGCTCCATCTCCACGAGCTCGATCAGCTCCTCGTCGTCCACGAGGTCGACCTTGTTCATGTACACCACGAGCGCCGGCACGCCCACCTGGCGGGCCAGAAGGATGTGCTCGCGCGTTTGCGGCATCGGACCGTCGGAGGCCGCGCACACCAGGATGCCGCCATCCATCTGCGCCGCACCCGTGATCATGTTCTTCACGTAGTCGGCGTGGCCGGGGCAGTCCACATGCGCGTAGTGACGGTTCTCCGTCTCGTACTCCACATGCGCCGTCGAGATCGTGATCCCACGCGCCCGCTCCTCGGGCGCCGCGTCGATCTGGTCATACGCCTTGAAGTCGCCAAAGTACCGCGTGATCGCCGCCGTCAGCGTCGTCTTG
>NZ_VDFU01000010.1 GCF_006152115.1 Rubellimicrobium rubrum
GTGCGGATAGCCCGCATCTTCAACACCTACGGCCCCCGCATGAGCCCCGAGGATGGGCGCGTGGTGTCGAATTTCGTGCGCCAGGCGCTCGTAGGCGAGCCGCTGACGCTTTACGGCGAAGGGGAGCAGACGCGCTCCTTCTGTTATGTCGACGACCTCGTAGAGGGACTGGTGCGGCTCATGGCGTCGGCTGTGGAAGGGCCCGTGAACCTCGGCAACCCCGGGGAGTTTACCGTGCGGGCACTGGCCGAGATGGTGCGTGAACTGACGGGCTCCGCGTCCCCCCTCGTGCACCGGCCCTTGCCCCCCGACGACCCGCGCCAGCGCCGCCCCGATATCGCCCGCGCTCAAAGCGAGTTGGGATGGATGCCCAGCATCGACCTGCGTCAAGGCCTCCAGCGCACCATCGACCACTTCCGCGAGGAGATGGCGCAAGCAGAACGGGCATTGAGGGTCGGGTAACAGCCATGCGCAGCACCGTTCTGGTCACCGGGGGCGCCGGATTCATCGGCTCCCAAGCCTGCCGCCTGCTGGCCGAGCAGGGGTGGAGCCCAGTCGCCTTTGACAACCTCTCGACGGGGCACCGTGATGCCTTAGGCGAGATCCCCCTTGTGCGGGGGGATGTCCGTGATGCCCCCGCAGTCGCTGCCGCCTTGGACCGCTACGATGCCTCCGCCATCATTCACTTCGCGGCCAAGGCCTATGTGGGTGAATCCGTGGTTCAGCCTGCGGACTACTGGGACAACAATGTGGGCGGGATGATCGGCCTGTTGGCGGGAGCGCGGGCAGCAGGGGTGACGCGCATCGTTTTCTCCTCCACCTGCGCGACCTATGGTGTGCCCGGGCGGCTTCCTATCCGCGAGAACGACCTCCAGAGGCCGATCAACCCCTATGGGCACACCAAATTAGCTTGCGAGCAGATGCTGCGCGACCATGAGGTGGCGTACGGCACGCGCCATGTGGCGCTGCGCTACTTCAATGCCGCCGGGGCCGACCCCTGGGGCCGCATGGGCGAACGGCACGAGCCCGAGACACATCTGATCCCCCTCGCGCTCCGGGCAGCATCGGGTCAAAGCGGGCCGCTGCGCATCTTCGGCACCGACTACGACACGCCGGACGGAACCTGCATTCGCGACTACATCCACGTCCACGACCTCGCCCGCGCGCACCTGCTGGCCCTGCGCCATCTAGAGGAGGAGGGCGAAAGCCTTGCTCTCAACCTGGGCAGCGGACGCGGCAGCTCGGTCCGCGATATCGTCGCCGCTGTGGAGACTGTGACCGGGCGCGCCGTGCCAGTGATCGAGGAAGCCCGCCGTCCGGGTGATCCGCCCGTGTTGACCGCCGACCCGACCCGCGCGGCCGAATCTCTGGGTTTTAGAGCCGAGATGTCAGACCTTGCGACCATTCTGCGGCATGCCGCCCCCTGGTTCGGGCATGAGGGACGGCATGAGCAGGCAGCCTGACTCGTTGGCTCCGATCCTGACCGGGGGACGTCAGAGGCTTCAAATCGGGCTGGCTTTGCTCTGGGCTGTCGCCTGCCTAACATTCTGGGTCTGGTGGCTTGAGCCTGCCCACGTCGTAGGAACCGGTCGCTTCGTGCTCGTCTCAGGGCTATTGGGCTGGGTGCAAGTGCTTGGCCTCTGGTACGTGGCCTTCACGCTGCGGGCCGTGCGCTCCATTGCGCCCGACCCAGTGTCGGGTCGGTGGCGCGTTGCCATGATCACCACCAAGACCCCGTCCGAGCCTTGGTCCGTCGTCCGCCGCACCTTGAACGCGATGCTGGCGCAAGACCATCCGCATGACACATGGCTGGCGGACGAAGACCCGTCCGCCGAGACACTGGCGTGGTGCGCGGCACATGGGGTGAGGGTGTCGTGCCGCAAGGGCGTTGCGGAGTACCACCGCGCAACCTGGCCGCGGCGAACCCGGTGCAAGGAAGGAAACCTGGCCTACTTCTACGACCATTGGGGCTATCGCGACTACGACATCGTGAGCCAGCTCGACTCGGACCACATGCCCCAGCCCGGCTACCTGCGCGAGGTGTTGCGTCCCTTTGCTGACCCGGCCGTGGGTTATGTCAGTGCCCCATCTATCTGCGCGGCGAACGCGCCGGAGAATTGGGCTGCGCGAACCAGGCTTTACGCTGAGGGACCATTCCACGGCATCCTCCAGGCCGGCTATACTAACGGGCTTGCCCCCATGTGCATCGGCTCGCATTACGCCGTCCGCACTGTGGCCTTGTCTGAAGTCGGTGGTTTGGGGCCCGAGCTCGCCGAGGATCACTCAACGACGTTGCTGCTGAATGCGGGGGGCTGGACAGGCGTACACGCCATCGACGCTATCGCCATAGGCGATGGCCCGGCCACGGTGGGCGACATGGTCACGCAGGAATTCCAGTGGTCGCGCAGCTTGGTGACGCTGCTGTTGCAGTACACGCCACGCTATCTCGGGCGGCTGCCCTGGCGGCTTCGGGCGCAGTTCCTGTTCTGCCAGCTGCTCTACCCGATCTTCGCCATCACCATGGCTGTTATGTATCTCCTACCAGTGTCTGCCGTTGTGCTGGATATCCGCTACGTGGATGTGACCTGGCCGGCTTATGTGCTTCATGCCGCCCCGCCGGCTCTGCTTCTGCTAGCTATTTCTTGGGTGCAGAAGTCCTCGGGCCTGTTTCGGCCGGTCGACGCTCAGATCCTGGGCTGGGAGAAAGTGCTGTTCGTCCTGCTGCAATGGCCTTGGGTTGCCTGGGGCTGCTTGATGGCGGTCCGTGACTGGTTGTCAGGACGCTTCGTGGACTTCCGCATCACGCCCAAGGGCGAGGCTGCGCGCGGGCGACTGCCCACCCGCGTCCTGTTGGTTTACGCGGCATTGGCGCTGGGCTGCCTGTTGCCCGTACTGGCTGTGGAACGGCTGGACGTCGCGAAGGGCTTCTACGCCCTCATACTGGTCACAGGCCTTCTCTACACAGCGACGGTAGTTGTCATCGTCCTGCGCCACCTTTCCGAGAATGACTGGGCTTTTGTTGGTCGAGTCAAGGATGCGGCCGTTCAGTTCGGCATTCTGGCGACATTGGCCCTCCTGGCAGGATTCACGACCTCGGCGAGGCTGGCTGAAGGGGTCTACGGCCTGTCGATCGGGGCAGGCCGTATCAACCCCGTCGAAGCTCGGTTCCAAGTGGCTGGTGCAGGAGGCGGGATGGCGGGACGGCTGAGCTACGAATGGGCCATCCCCTGGAACTGAGACGGCCTAACCGCGCGACGGGAGACTTGGTGATTATGAGTGTATACATGCGAGCCTTCTACTTAACCCTGCTAGCTAGCCTGAGCGCACAGCCTGTCTCGGCCGCCCCGCCGGGTGCAGTCCCATTTGGGGCTTACGACCCTTCAGGCACTTTCGAAAACGACGCAGAGGTGTCGATCGAGCATGTGTTCCTTCCCTGGGAAGATGTCTCGCTCTCATCCCTCATCTCCGCAGACCAGTACGCCTTGGAGCGAAACCGGGCGCTTCTCATCACCGTGGAGCCCTGGACATGGACCCAGGACGAGAGAAACACGCCTCAAGCTCTGCGCGACGCTATCCTAAGCGGCCGCTATGACAGCAATATGCGTGAGATCTGCGAAGTCGCAGATACGTTGCAAAGCCCGGTCTCGATCCGCTGGGGGCACGAGATGGAGGATGACGACGGCCAGTTCATCTGGGCGGGTTGGGCGCCCCAGGACTACATCGCTGCCTATCGCCGCATGGTGGAGGTGTGCCGCGCGGCGGCGCCCCGGACCCGTTTTGTCTGGTCGCCGCTAGGACACGTGAACCTGACGGAATACTACCCTGGCGCTGATGTCGTCGACATCGTGGGCCTGTCGATCTTTGGCTTCCAAACGTTCGAACACGACATCCTGGGCCGGGAGCTTCGGTACGAGGATCTGCTTCGAGAGCGCTACGCTCGTGTGGCGCCCTTCCGTAAGCCCGTCATAGTGGCGGAGTTAGGCTACACCGGGAACGCCGACTACGTGCAGGCCTGGGAGGACGCAGTGCGAGTGCCTCATCCCGAGATGGCCTACCTTGTCGGCGTCGTCTACTTCAACCAACAAGAGGTCTACCCTTGGCCGAACGGCTACGGATACCCTGACTGGCGTGTGACAGAGCGGGTAACAGCGTCGCCGACTGAGTCAAAGGTCAACGCATCGAAGTCGAGTGAGGCTCACTGCACAGCACGCCTCAGCATCCTCATCAGCTATTTAACCGGTATCTGCACCTCAGCTCAATGACTCATCGTCGACTGTAGAACGCACACGACGATCTGATCGAGGGTGAAATCCCAGCCCCCGCACTCTGGGCTGAGGATACGCTCGCCCCGCGAGTTCATCGCACAACCGCCTGAGTGTCTGGTCAAATAGCGGCCAGATCAGCCGGTGAACCTGATTTCTCAGAAAATGATCAGGTCATCGGCTAGGGCACCGATGTTCGACACGCCTGCCACATGCAGCACCGAAGTTCCAAAGTCGACGATCACAACGCCGGACTCGAGACTGGCACCTCTCAGAATACTCGCTACGGTTCTCGGACTTCCACCCCACAACGCGTCATCAATCCAGATCTCGTCCACGTTGTTGACGAAATCGCAAATCCGGTCCTGGCCTGTGGAGAATACGAAGCGGTCAGCACCCGCTCCACCCCACATCTGATCCGCTCCGCCTGCGCCATCCAGCGTATCTGCCCCAACTCCGCCGTATAGGTGATCGGTTCCCGGCCCGCCGATCAGACGATCCATGCCAGCCCCGCCCTCTAGACGATCGGCACCATCTCCGCCTTTCAGGGTGTCATTGCCATCTGCCCCCAGAAGGCGGTCATTGCCTAAGAGGCCAGAAAGAATGTTATCAGCGGAGTTTCCAGTGAGCTGGTTGGCGAGACGGTTTCCAGTTCCTGAGACGGCAGAAGCACCGCTCAGAAACAAGTTCTCTATGTTCTCTGCTAGAACAGTCCCGACGCTCGACTTGACTTGGTCCGTTCCTGCATTGGCGAGTTCAACGATGACATCTCCGGAATGGCCGATGACATAGAGGTCATCTCCCAAGCCGCCCTCCAGCCGGTCTCGATCCGCACCGCCGTCCAATGTATCCGAGCCTGCGCCACCTTTCAGTGTGTCGTAACCCTTTCCACCTGCAAGCCGATCGTCTCCTCCTAAGCCAACCATAACGTCAGCTCTGCCTGATCCAGTGAGACTGTCAGCGTTCACCGTGCCGAAAACACTGAGTGGCGCAGTATTCAGATCGAGGAATGTTTGCCCAACTTCCGTCAACTCGCCCACTGAATTGAAAACACCGCTGTTGAGGTGCCAGTTGTCGCCGCCCTCATAGGCAGAGAACCAGGCATGCCGCTCCACAAAAGTCAGGTCATCCATCATCTCGGTGCCAGCACGAGCAAACTCGGCTTGCTCAGTCGCTGAGAACCGTCCCGGATTGTCCCAATCAGCAAGGGTCCACTCTGTGACCCAAACAGGTCTGCCGTACTGCTTGTGAACTGCTTCAAGAAAAGCCTTGAACTCGTCGACGTCGCCAGTTGTCGAATAATAATGCACCGCGATGAAATCGACGCGCAGACCGCTGGCCTCAGCTCCAGCCATAAATTGGCCAAGCCAAGAGTCAGGTCCTAACGTTTGATCCATCGTCGCCGCCGGGGACCCGAGCCTCAGGCCAGTCGCCTGCAACTGAGGCCATAAGTCCAGAGCTTGCTTTACGCTGAGATCGGCCTGGCGGGCATTGTCCGGCTCGTTGAAGCCCAGAAGCGTGGTGGTGCCAGTGGATCGCACTCTGGCGAGAGCCTCTTGTGTGACGTCCCGTTCATCCCAGCACATCGCCACGAACGAGGACGTCTTTTGGGCGGTATCGTAGGTCCATAGATCCCATTCGCTCCAAGTATAATGCCATCCAAAACTCAGTTTGTTCAGATCATTCAGTGCGGTGCCTTGGCTATCCCGTTCCCAAGTGCCCAAGCCAATCTTTTCAGGGTTCTCGATAGTCATAAATCACCACCGGATAAGGACCGTGAAAGCCCGATGTGTTAGGCTTACAACGCACCTCGATCGAAGGTAGAGCTAACTGTGGTGGCAATTTAGATTATAAGATTCGGTTGAAATACCCTTACAGTTTTCTGTTCTTTATGCTCTGTTTATTCTACTATCCACAGAGTTAAATAGTAAAAAATCAATGCGGAATACAAGCCATATCAATAGCTTGCCAACCTGTCTGCCTTACGCGCAGAGGCCAAGTTCTCTTCTTCATTACTGTTTTAATATGGTTGGCTGACTAAATCATGGTTCCTCAGAGATCAACTATTCTGGCGAAATGGTCGATGAAGGAACGAGTGGCTAAGATCTGTCTGATCGTTCTGGCAACCTGATGGGATCCAGGCAGAAGCTGGCCCTGACCTAGGAACCTGGTCCAGATTGAAAGGTATCCTTGCAGTGGGGGCCGTCTGACGCCGATGGGGGAGGTCGGGTAAGACCCTGAGCTTATGGCAGGCTCTAAGGTCATATTGCAGGTGGAGGTTCTCTCGGCATCCGACTGGGCTCGGCGACGGCTCGGCGGCACGGGATCTCGCGCTCCTTGCTGACGCGCTGGCGCCGGGAGTTACGGGCGGGGCTGCTGATGGCGGAGGAGCGGCCCGGGTTTACACCTTTGCAGATCGCGCCGGATGTGCCGCCGCCATCTCCAACGAAGGCACCGACATGCGCTTGGGCATGAACAGCCTGGCGCTGAAGGTTCGGGAAGGCTTGGGTCCTCCGCCCTAGGGTTCGCTGAGACACTTCAGACGGCTTATTGAAGCCGACCGGAGGTGTTGAGATGACAGATGGGAAGCACGAAGGAGCCGCGGACGCGGAGACCTCGGGGATCGGAGCGGCCGCGGCTCCGGGCCGGGAGCGGCGAATGACGGCAGGCCGCAAGCGCGACGCGGTTCTGCGGCTTCTCCGGGGCGAGCCCCTGGAGATCGTGGCCCGCGAACTGGCGGTGACGGCGGCGGACCTGAGCGCCTGGCGCGATGCGTTCCTGGAAGCCGGAGCTGCGAGCCTGAAGTCGCGGGAGCGGGACGACCGCGACGAGACGATCGATCGGCTCCGGACCAAGGTGGGCGAGTTGACGATGGACAGGGAGCTGCTCCAGGCCAAGATCGACCGGCTGGAGGCCGGGGGTGGCGGCGTCCCTTTTGGACCGCGGAAGTCGAAGCGATGAGCGCCGCCGTCTCGATCTCCACGCACCGGCCCTACGGCCTGACCCGGGTCTGTCGGGTATGGGGTGTGTCACGAGCCGGCATCTACCGCGGCCGCCGGGTGATCGTGCCATCCATGCCGCGACGCCGACCAGGGTCGCAGGGCGTGATGCCGGACGCGGCTCTGGTCGAGGCGATCCGGGGCGTGCTCCTCGCCAGCCCCTTCCATGGCGAGGGCTATCGCAAGGTCTGGGCCCGGCTGCGCCACGGGGGCTTACGCACCTCCAAGGAGCGCGTGCGGCGCCTCATGAGCGAGAACGGCCTCTCGGCTGCAACGCGAGTGGGCTCTCCCCGCAGCCCGCGCAACCATGACGGAACGATCATCCCGGAAACGGTCGACACGATGTGGGGCACCGATATGACGACGGCCTACACCACCGAGTATGGTCAGGTCGCCGTCTTTGTCGCGGTCGATCACTGCTCGGCCGAATGCGTCGGCCTCCACGCGGCCCTTCGTGGCACCCGGTTTGAGGCGCTCGAGCCGGCCCGGCAGGGCGTCGTCGAGCGCTTCGGAGCAGTGGAGAAGGATACGGCTCAGGGCCTCAGCATCCGCCACGACCATGGAAGCCAGTACATGTCGCACGACTTCCAGAAGGAGATCGCCTGGCTCGGCGCCATATCCTCTCCCGCCTTCGTCCGTGCCCCTGAAGGGAACGGCTGCGCCGAGCGCTTCATCCGGACGCTGAAGGAGAACCTGCTCTGGGTCCGGACCTTCCGCACCGTCGAGGAACTCCGGCTTGCCCTGCTCGACTTCAGACGGACCTACAACGAACACTGGCTGATCGAGCGGCATGGCCACCGCTCGCCCGCCCAGTTCCGCCGCGACCAGATGGACACCATGCCACTGGCCGCCTAATCGCAAACAGGTGTCTCAAGATCCGGGGGCGGTACATGGGGCGCGACCCGCACGCGGGCGCGATCTTCTGCTTCCGTGGCCGGAGGGGCAACCTGGTCAAGCTCCTGTGGCACGATGGCGTGGCGTGCGATACCGAGTGGGCCACCTTTGTCCGAAGCACTTGGCCGGCGACAAGGCCGGCACCACAGGGCCAAGGACTGTCAGGGATCTTGTGCGGGGGCCATGAGGATGGATCGGAAAGGATCATCACATGGCTATCGACAAGGACTTGCTGGACCGGCTGCTGGAGGGGCGCGACCCCTCCGAGTTGTTTGCCCGTGATGGGCTGTTGGACGACCTGAAGAAGGCGCTCTCCGAGCGCGTCCTGAACGCCGAGCTGGACGAGCACCTGGGCGCGGAGCATGGCGAGGCGGAGGCATCCCGCCGGCCGAACCGGCGTAACGGGACGTCGCCCAAGATGGTGCTGACTGGCACGTCCAAGGTGCGCCTGGACATTCCGTGCGATTGAGCGGGGACGTTCGATCCGCAGCTGATCGCCAAGTACCAGCGGCGCTTCCCCGACTTCGACGACAAGGTCGTGTCGATGTACTCGCGGGGCATGAGCACGCGGGCAATCCGTGACCATCTCGAGGAGCTCTACGGGATCGACGTGTCACCGGACCTCATCTTGGCGGTGACGAGCGCGGTCCTGGAGGAGGTGGCCGAGTGGCAGGGCCGCTCGCTCGACGCCTGCTACCCGTTGGTGTTCCTGGACGCGATCCGGGTGAAGATCCGCGACGAGGGGTTCGTGCGGAGTGAGCCAGCGAGGCGCCACCGGTTCAAGCCCGCCGGCGAGCGCCATCTACGTCGCCCTCGGCATCCTGCCCGACGGCACCCGCGAGATCCTGGGTCTTTGGATCGAGCAGACCGAGGGGGCCAAGTTCTGGCTGCGGGTGATGAACGAGCTGAAGGCCCGCGGCATTCAGGACATCCTCATCGCCGTCACCGATGGGCTGAAGGGCTTCCCTGAGGCCATCAACGCCGTCTTCCCCGACACCGTTGTCCAGACCTGCATCGTTCATCTCGTCCGCCATTCCCTGGACTTCATCTCCTGGAAGGACCGCAAGGCGGTAGTTCCTGAGCTGCGCGCCATCTACCGCGCCCGGAACACTGAGGCGGGTCTGGCGGCGCTCGCGGCCTTCGAGGCCGGGCCCTGGGGCACGAAGTACCCCGCCGTCGCACCCGCCTAGCGGCGGAACTGGGATCGCATCATCCCGTTCTTCGCCTTCCCCGAGGCGGTGCGCCGGATCGTTTACACCACGAACTCCATCGAGGCGCTGAACTCCAAGCTGCGTCGCGCGGTCCGGGCCCAGGGGCACGTCCCCAATGACAAGGCGGCCACCAAGTGGCTCAACCTCGTCCTCAACCGCGCGGCCGCCGACTGGAAGCGACCATCGCGGGAGTGGATCGAGGCCCAGACCCAGTTCGCCATCACCTTCGGCGAGCGGTTCCGGACCAACTGAATGCAACCAGTCCCCGCACAGAATTCCTGACAGTCCTCAGGGCCAGTATCTGCTTGTCTACCCCGTCCTACATCCAGCCTATCATCCAACGTACAAGGGCGGCAACATGGGACAGGCTCTGGCATTCGGCATCCGATCCGATTGGCAAACCCGATTTCAGATGACTTCTATGGTTAACTAGTCTATACATCTCTAAGTTGATTCCTGAGCCACGTGATTGCCTCCTGGCTGCTGGAGGGTAAATCCCTTTCTGTTGGGATTGAAACGTCGTGATGGTTGTTGACGTGCTATAGTCGTGAGGTGACCCGATGACGGTTCATGTACAGACGCTCCAGTTCCTGGCCCTTCTAACCCTACCGCTGGTTCTTACCCTGCGAGAGGTGCGTCTGGATGAAGCCCAGGTGCGGGTTCGGTGTATGGGTCGCCTAAGCTTTTGGGCCGTTTACGCGAGTGTTGTCATAGGACTGTGGATCTGGACCGCAACCTCATGACTGACTCGGCATCCTCATCAGCCACCTGACTGGTACCTGCACCTCAGCCCAGTGACACGACCACTCTCATCCGTCTCTGCTTTTGAGGCGATGAGAACCTCAGGTCCTTGTACAATCATGACGAGGTCGCCGCCTGTGTACACGACCCCCTCCTCCGTCGGCGTATATCTCATCGCAGTGTTACGGCCCCTGAGGCGAAGTGTGGCGTCTTCCTCGTTCCAGGCGATCTGAGCCAGCCGTCCGTCCCAACACTGGTAGGTTGAGAACGGAAGGCCATCAACACCGTCTGCAAGGGGAAACACGTCAAACTCGGCTTCTTCACATCCAGCAAGAAGCAACGTGGCCAAAACAGCCGAGTTGAAGTGTCTCATCATCATGCCCGTGTCCTGCTTTGTGACGTCGTCCCGCGTCTCGGCTAGGTTGCTCTGAGGACGTCGTCAAGGAAGCAAGGCCATGCTGACGCTGGTTGATATGGTCTGGTGGTTCAACTGCGCCACCTGCAAGTCACGGCGCCGGAAAGCCACCTCACAACCAACTCTATAAGTCCTGAGAGCCTCAGCCGCAGATCATTGGCTGTCGGGGATCCCATCTGGTGGTTGCGGATCGGGCGCAGCCACAAAGTGGCCGCATCTCGACCACAGTTCGGACCAATCGTCTCAGGAAGGAACTCCGACAGCAGTCTGAAGGCCTGCTGATCTCATGATCGGACCTAGAAGGGGATCCTCGTTGCTTACCAGTTCTTCGTACACCGTCAGCGCTCAGATCACTGGAGTGCTTGGCGATCTTGCAGTCCATCCCGTGATCCAACACGCGCCGGGCGATGACGTCACCCCGGTCACCCTTACGCTCACGCGGGGCGGCGTCTTGGACCTCTCCGGCTGGCTGGGACCTGTGGGGATCTTTCTGACCTACTCAGGTTCAGGGCTGACGGCAGACCTGGACGTCACCACTGGATCAGGCAACGACCACCTGAATAGCCTCACAGGCAACATCACCTTGCATGCGGGTGAGGGTGACGACCGCGCTCAGGTCATCGGCGGCTCCAACACGCTGTTTGGTGGTGCTGGCGCCGATGTGCTGTTTGCGACGGATGGCACCAACCTCATGTACGGGGGAGCCGAGAGTGACTATCTTGAGGCGCAGGGCGGCACCAACACGTTGCAGGGCGACGAGGGTGCGGATTGGCTCTATGCCACTGGTGGCACGAACCTGATGCTGGGCGGAGGAGACGGGGACGTCCTCGTCGCTGCGGGCGGAGTCAACACGCTGCACGGCGACGGAGATGCTGACTATCTCTACGCTTATGACGGGGTCAACGAGTTCACCGGCGGCGAAGGTGCCGACTACCTCGAGGCACAGGGCGGCACCAACACGCTGCAGGGTAACGAGGGAGCCGATCGCCTATACGCCACCGATGGCGCCAACCTGATGCTGAGTGGGGCGGATGGTGACGTTCTGGTTGCCGCGGGCGGAACGAACACGCTGCACGGCGAAGACGGGGCCGACTACCTTTACGCCTATGACGGGACCAACGAACTCGTCGGAGGCGAGGGCTCTGACTATCTTGAGGCTCAAGGCGGCATCAATACGCTGCAGGGCGATGATGGCATCGATCATTTGTATGCCACAGACGGTTTCAATGTTCTCCAAGGTGGCACGCAAGGGGACCATCTTTGGGTTGAGGGCGGCACCAACACGTTGCAGGGTGATGATGGCGCTGATCGGCTGTACGCCACCGGCGGCACCAACCTGATGTTGGGTGGGGCGGATGTCGACGTCCTCGTCGCGGCGAGCGGGATCAACTCACTGCATGGAGAGGACGGGGCCGACTACCTTTACGCCTACGATGGCCTCAATGAGCTGACCGGGGGCGAAGGCTCCGACTACCTCGAGGCGCAGGCTGGCACCAACACGCTGCAGGGCAACAACGGCGCTGATCGGCTGTACGTCACCGGGGGCACCAACCTGGTGATGGGCGGGACTGGAAGCGACTCCCTTACCGCAGACGACGGGAGCAACACGCTCCAAGGGGGTGGCGGGACTGACACCCTCTTTGCTCATGGGGGCACCAACGAACTCGTCGGTGGCGACGGGGCTGATCGACTGGTCGCGACGCGCGGAACCAACCTGCTGCTGGGCGGAGAGGGGAGCGACTCTATAACTGTAACAAGCGGCACCAACACGCTGCAGGGCGATGGTGGTGTTGATCGTCTCTATGCTCATGGCGGCACCAATGTGCTTATGGGCGGCGAGGGAGCCGATCAGCTGGTCGCAACCGGTGGAACCAACCTCATGTGTGGCGGGGCTGGTCGTGACACGCTCAGCGGTGGAGCCGGCAGCGACTCCTTCCAGTTCCTGGCTCCACAGGACGGCGGCGATGTCGTGACCAATTTCCTTAATACGGCAAGGGGCGACGATAGCATTCTCATCGACGCAGCCGGGTTCGGGGGCGGCCTTGTGGCAGGCGTCCTCTTGGGCACTCAGTTCCAGACCCGCACTGACAACCTTGCTCAGGACACAGACGATCGCTTCATCTTTCGCACGACAGACACAACGCTTTGGTTTGACCGCAACGGCACTGAAGCGGGCGGGCTGATGCTTGTGGCGGACCTGCAGGCCGACGCCAGCCTGACGAACGCGGATATCCTGATCGTATGAGGGCTCCGACACTCACAAGGTGCGGCTGAGAGAAGGGCCTTGAACCGCGCCGGGTTTGCCGGAGGCCGGTTGGTCTTAGCTACGCGGCCAAGGCGGATTGCTCCAGAGCCGCGTAGAAGTTTGCTTCGGCCTCGGCCGGCGGGATGTTTCCGATCGGCTCAAGGAGGCGCCTGTTGTTGAACCAGTCCACCCATTCGAGGGTGGCGAACTCCACGGCCTCGTAGCTGCGCCAGGGTCCACGCCGATGGATCACCTCGGCCTTGAACAGGCCGTTGATCGTCTCGGCCAGAGCATTGTCGTAGCTGTCGCCGACGCTCCCGACCGACGGCTCGATGCCGGCGTCTGCCAATCTCTCGGTATACTTGATGGACAGGTATTGGCTGCCCCTGTCGCCATGATGGACCAGCCCCATGCCTTTGGCGGGCCGGCGTTGATGGACGGCCTGCTCCAGGGCATCGAGAACGAAGCCCGCGTGCGCCGATGGGCTGACCCGCCAGCCGACGATCCTGCGGGCAAAGGCGTCGATCACGAAAGCTACGTAAACGAAGCCCTTCCAGGTCGCGACATAGGTGAAGTCGCTGACCCAGAGCATGTTGGGGGCAGCCACGCGGAACTGCCGGTTCACCTTGTCCGAGCCGGGCAAGGCACTTTCTTGTCCGGGATTGTCGTCCTGTGTGGCCTGCCCCGGATAACGCCTTGGAGCCCCATGTCCTTCATGAGCCGTGCCACTGTGCAGCGGGCCACCACAAAGCCTTCCCGGCCCAGCTGACGCCAGACCTTGCGGACGCCGTAGACGCGCCAGTTCTCCTCGAACACCCGCAGGATCTCAGGCCGCAGCGTCTCGTCGCGCAGCGCACGATCGGACAAGCGGGCCGGGTCCGCCCGCTTCGCCAGATGATCATAGTAGGTGGACGGGGCAATCCGCAGAAGACGGCAGATCGGCTCGACCCCGTGTGTCCCTCGATGGGCGTCGATGAACGACACCATCACTTCGACCGGCGGTCGAGCTTCGCCATCACAAAATACGCACTCGCCTTGCGCAGGATCTCGTTGGCCTGGCGCAACTCCCGGTTCTCGCGCTCCAGCGCCTTCAGCCGATCTGCCATCTCGGTAGGGATGCCGGCCCGGCGGCCGGTCTCCACCTCGGCCTTCTTCACCCACTCGTTCAACGTCTGCGCCGCACAGCCGATCTTGGCCGAGATCGACACGATAGCGGACCAACGAGAGACATGCTGGCCCTCGTGATCCAGCACCATCCGCACCGCGCGCTCGCGCACTTCAGGAGAAAACTTGTTCGTCGTCTTGCTCATGGGCTTCACCCTACTCAGGAGTTGAAGCCTCCGGCAAACCCGGCGCGGTTCACCTCACCCGTTTCGTTCGGAACAGGCGGTGCCCCACTCCATCGTATATACGGCGCCGCCGCGTGAGGGCTTAGCAAGAGCAAGCAATGAGCGAAGCGAGGGCGTGCCTCAAAGTAGGGTTGACCTAGCTCATTGTGTGACGCTGCACCAAAGGATATCAACAAAAATTAGCGATACGTCCGAGCCTATAGGGCGCCCAAAGGAGATATCGATAATGATCCCTGCCCAGTGTCGTGCTGCCCGCGGACTTCTGAATATTACACAGTCGGCTTTGGCCGATGCGGCGGCTGTGGGACTGACAACTGTGGTCGATTTCGAGAAGGAACGGCGTCAAGTCGGGCGGTTCTCAGTGAGCTTCATCCGTAGAGCTCTCGAAGCCGCTGGCGTAGTCTTCATCGAGGAGAACGGCGGGGGGCCGGGGGTGAGGCTGCGGAAGGTCGGGTCGGATGGTGGGACATGAGCCTGTAAGGCCGGCCCATCTTGCGTCCTTCTCGCTTGGCTCTCTCGCGGCCCTCGCTCGTCCTGACGCGGATCAGCTCGCGCTCAAACTCCGCGAGGCCCGCTAGCACCATCAGCATGAGCCGGCCGTGCGGGGTGGTGGTGTAGCCCATGGATCGGCAAGGGAACGGAACATGGCGCCCTTGTCGGCCAAGCTTCCCAGCACGTGCAGGAGATCCCGCGTGGAGCACGCCGACCGGTCAAGCCGGGTCACCAGCACCACATCGCCGAGTTGCATGTCCTTCAGGAGCTTAGCGAGCTGTACCCGGTCGCGTTTCGATCCCGAGGCGGTCTCCCGGTATACCCTCGTCGTCCCCGCTGCCCTGAGCTGCTCCACCTGAAGCCCGAGTGCCTGACCGTCCGTGCTCACCCGCGCATAGCCTCAAACGCAGGGTGAAGGATCGTCGGAAAGGTCGCCGGAGGGCTCGAGTTCTGCATGGGACATACGGACAGGCTAAGCTCTCGAAGAGGTTACGTCGAGCAGTCGAATAGTGAAACGAAAGATCTGCTCTCAAGCGGGACAAGTTTGGCGGCTCAGTTCTGAGCGGACGACGCCGATCGGGTGCGGGAGTTCTCTACCTGCTTGGGTTGGTCCTCGATGAAGTCAGCCAGGTGCCGAGTGACTTGGTGAACCAACTCGGTCCGGAGCATGGTAAGGCCCTGACCAGTCGGTCAAAGCAGCAGCCTCGCAAGCTGATGGACTCTGCCAGGGCCCGCGTGACCTAAAGAGGCTGCTCACGACCCTCCTCCGCGCGCATCGTAGCTTCAGCCGCACCCATATGTTGTGCGACAAGCAGCTACACGCCATACAGTTGCGCTGATGCGGTCCAAACTGCGGGGCGGAGTGAGTGTACTTGATGGAGCTTGACACCATAGTCGAACAGGCAGGCCAGAACCGCCCCTTGCGCGGACACGTGAAATGGTTCGACCCCGGCAAGGGGTTCGGTTTCGTCGTGGCCGACGAGGGGACTCCCGACATCCTCTTGCATGCCAACGTCCTGCGCAGCTTCGGCCAGAGCACCGTCGCTGACGGCTCTGCCATCGAAATCGAGGTCGCATGCACCGACCGGGGGATGCAGGCCACCGTCGTCCTGTCCATCCGCCCACCCGAGGTGCCGCCGGGCGCCGGGCTGGCCGACCTATCCGGCATCGACCCGGCCGCCCTCGCGGAGCGGCCGCTCGAACCCGCCCGCGTCAAATGGTTCGACAAGGGCAAGGGCTTCGGCTTCGCTAACGTCTGGGGCTCGGAGGACGACGTGTTCCTGCATACCGAGGTGCTCCGCCGGTCGGGCTTCGCCGACTTCGCCCCGGGCGAGGCCGTGGGCTTGCGCGTGATCGACGGCAAGCGCGGCAAGCTGGCGGTGGAGGTCCTGGCCTGGGACGCCGCCGGCCGTGCGCGATCAACCGCAACCCTGAGCGGCTCCCAGATCAAGAGCCAGCCTGCCGGCGACAGGATAGCCATCAACGCGTCCCTTCGATGATCGGCTTTGAACCGATGAGATCCACCAACGGCTTTCTACGGAAGCCGGTGAGATGGACGGTAGCGTCCTGTCGACGTGGTGGAGTTTGGGATGGAGTGTTTCAGTGACCCGCTCCCGCGGCATCCGCAGCTTTCGCCGCTTGGCAGGCGTGCTCAGCGGCGAGCACCCACCCACGCCTCCGGTCAGAAACTCACGATACCGGTGAAAAAGTCCGATCACGGGCAACCAGAGCTGAGTCCGAGTCCTTCCTGCTGAGGTGCTCTTAGCAAAGTCAGCAGCTTACGGCGGGGTCGGCTCTCGCGAAGCCATCCAAAAGCCTCCGATTGAGTTTGGGCCTGCCTTTTTCACCGGCATCTCACATTATCTTCCCTCATCCTGCACCAATTAGGGTCGTCAGAATTGAGTTGAGCTTTTCGTAGATCATGATCGCACGCCGACTAACCGGTCGTGCTCCTCGCGGGTGTTCAGGATGGTGAGCCGGCGCCGGCGCAAGAATCCGGGCGCTTCGATCAGGATCTCGTTGCGGTGCTTGGCAACATTGCTGACTACCAGCACGGCGCCCTTGGGCATACGCTGACGAGTGGTTATGGTCGTTCTCCTTCGGTGGCGTCGGCCACATCACCGTCGGAGACCTGAGGTCCGGCCATGACCGCCCGCTTCGCCTCATGAGGAGCTCCGCAGAGCGTCATGGCCTCCGTCCCGCTCAGCTCCCCGATGTGTTACGGGCCGGAGTTCGCTGGCCGCATTCTGGACCGGTGGGCCACCCTGAACGGCGTCGAGCTGGACTTCAGCCAACCGGGCAAGTTCACCGACAACGCCACCATTGAGGCCTGCAACGGTCGCCTGTGTGCCGAATACCTGAGCGCATCCTGGTTCTTGTCCATGGCTGACACCCGGGCCCGGATCGAACGCTGGAGAAAGGATCACAACGACGAGCGCCCCTACTCAGCGCCTTAGGCGGCGTGACGCCTCGGGCCTAGGCAGACCAATCTACCCACGCCCGGAAACTTGGTAAGCGGTGTTCTGGCCCCACGCGGGGTTAGCCTTGACGGAACGGGATGACGTTGTTGCTGCGCATGAGGGCGATGGCGCCTTCGCGTTCGAGGGCCTCCACTGCGGCGTTGCGGGCGTCCCGGTCGGTCCTGAACTGGTCGTCCCAGACGTGGCTGGTGCCCTTGTGATCCACGACTTCGAGGGTCCAGGTCCTTTCGGTTTCCAGGCGATAGATCTCGATGGCGAAGGGGTAGCCGTCCACGACGATCCTTTGGCTCTTGCTCGAGGTAATCAGGTTCGGCTCGTCGTCGGTCATGCGCAGGGCTCGTGGCTGGTGGGATCGGCCCAACTTTGAGGTGTCCTCCGGCTCGGTCAATCCTCGAGGGGTGCGCCTATTCTATCGTTCCAGGGCAGCAGCTCGGCGATGCGGCTCTGCTTATGGCCTCGGACAATGGCCGTGATGGTGGCGGCCAGCCAGGCGTGAGGGTCGACGCCATTCAGCTTGCAGGTTTCGACCAGCGAAGCGATGACGACCCAGTTCTCGGCGCCTGCGTCGTGGCCCGGGAAGAGGGCGTTCTTGCGGCTCAGGGCGATGAAACGGATCGTCCGCTCGACGGTGTTGCTGTCGATCTCGATGCGCCCATCGGTCAGGAAGCGGCCAAGGCCGTTCCAGTACTTGGCGACATAGGCCAACGCTTCGCCGAGGGGCGATTTCGAGGAGACGCGGGCGCGGTGGTGGATGAGCCAGTCGCCGATCCGGGCGAGGACCGGCGCTGACCGCTCCTGCCGCAGGGCCAGGCGGGCCGCCGGGGCGAGGACACGGATCTCCGCTTCGATGCCGTAGAGCTCGCGGATGAGGGACACCCCTTCCTCCGCGATCGGGGCGGGACCTGTGCGGGTGATATCGATCAACTTGCGGCGAGCATGCGTCCAGCAATAGGCCAACTGGATGCTGGGACCGATGCGGTCAGGCGCGATCAGCCGGCTGTAGCCGGAATAGACGTCCACCTGGAGGACACCCCCGAAGCCTTGCAGGATCCGTTCAGCATGCTGGCCGCCGCGTCCGGGCGCGTAGGTGAGGATGACGCCTGGCGGGGAGGTGCCGCCCCAAGGACGATCGTCTCGGGCGAGCGCCTAGAAGGTGCCGATCTTGGTCTTTCCAGACTCCGGATCGAGCACCGGCGCGCGTGTCTCGTCCATGAAGAGGTTCGAGGACCGCTTCAGGTCCGCCATCAGGGCCTCATGGACCGGGCGCAACTCGAAGGCCGCGCGACCGACCCAGTCGGCAAGGTGGAGCGGTCGAGGTCGATCCCTTGGCGGCTGTAGATCTGGGCTTGGCGGTACAATGGGAGGTGATCGGCGTACTTCGAGACCAAGACATGTGCGACGGTCGCCTCGGTCGGCAGGCCGCCGGGGATCAGCCGCGCCGGGGCTGGCGCCTGCGCCACGCCATCGGTGCAGGACCGGCAGGCGTACTTCGGGCGGCGGGTCACGATCACGCGGAACTGGGCCGGAATGACGTCGAGCCGTTCGGACAGGTCTTCGCGGATGCAGTGCAGGCCACCGCCGCAGGCGCAGACCAGGCTCGTGGGCTCGATCACCTCTTCGATGCGGGGCAAGTGCTGCGGCAGCGCGCCACGATTGGCCGCACGGGGCCTGACCTGCCGCTTGGCGGCACGATCCTCGGCATCCTCGTCGGCGTGAACGGCGGCGATGGCCGTTTCCAGATCCTCCAAAGCCAGCTCAAACTGATCGGGATCGCTCTTCTCGGACCGCCGTCCGAAGGCCGCCTGCCGAAACGCCGCAACCAGCTTCTCCAGCCGCGCGATCCGCTCGTCCTTGCGCAAAGAGCGCTCCTCTGAAGCGGCGAGGCACGCCCTCAGCGTCGCGATCTCCTCAAGCAGATCGGCAGTTCCAGCATGGGGCCTGTCTACCAGACCCGCCCCGCTGAGGCCCGGAGAAAGGGCCGCCCGGGTCATCCTGCCGCAGTTATTCCACCGCCTCGGGTGCCCGCGCCTCGACGGCTCGGACCCGCCGCCAATCGAGCCCGGCAAACAGCGCCTCGAACTGCGCGTGGTTCAGCGACATCAGCCCGTCCTTCACCGCAGGCCAGGTGAAGCTGTGCTCCTCGAGCCGGGTGTCAGCCATAACCAGCCCGGTCCCGTCCCAGGTGAGCAGCTTCAGCCGGTCGGCCTTGCGCGCCCGGAACACGAAGACGGTCCCAGTGAACGGGTCCTTGCGCAGCTCGTTCTTCACCAGGGCCGCCAGGCTGTCGTGGCCCTTGCGAAAGTCGATGGGCTTTGTAGCCACCAGGATCCGCACGCGGTTCGACGGAACGATCATGCCGGTGGCGCCAAGGCACGCACGATGGCCGCGATCCGCTCGGCCGAGGCACCGGGCTCCAGCCGGATCGTCACCGCCGCCACCACAATCTCCGGTCCCGCTCGCCCCACGACCGGGGCCTCACCCTCCGGCGCCGCAAGCACCATCGCGGCAAACTCTACCGCCTCCTCCGGAGCAGGCAGAACCAGCTTGCCCTTGCGTGCCAGCGTGCGCCACGCCGACACATGGTTCGCCTTGAGGCCATGCTGACGGGCGACGTCGTTCACCGTCCGGCCCGGCCGCAGCGTCTCCGCAACGATCCGGCCCTTCACCTCATCCGGCCATAGCCGGTTGCGACGGCCCACGCCTCCGCCCGTGAGAACCTCCAATGGTGCAGCCATGGAAAACCTCCAGCCCGTCCCACACAGGAGGTCTGGATCTCAGCTCAACGGCCGAGAAAGAAGGTGGGGTCAGAACAGCGCTTACGAAACTTGCATAGACCCTGGATCAGCTTCGGGATCAGGACCACGGCTTACAAAGCCCTACTCCACGGCGGACTACTCCAATGGAGACAGACCGATGGCCCCCCTTATGGCGCTGTAGTGAGCCGCCATGTGCTCGCACACGAAGCCCAGGTTGAGAATGTCGTCGGCCCGGCGCAGGAGAGAGCCCTCGGACACCCGTTCCGCAAGGCGGAACCCGTAAAACAGCGCCGTCCGCTCGACGTGTCGACCCATCATGGCAGCGCCCCGTCAGTAATCTTCGTCAGACACATTGATCCACGAGGCGCCTCGGTGACACGAAGCCTTCTTAACAGCTTCGTTCGTTTGCCGGACGTCCAAAGCATCGCAGGCTGGCCCGGCTGGCTGTGGCGTACGAAGCATGATCGGCACCCGAGAGCGTCCTGGTTGCCTAGAAATCTCGCGAAACCAGTTGCTCGCTGGCGGGACCTGATGGCACTAAGCGTCTCAAAGAACGAGGGACAGTGAAGCTGTCGGCCCCGGTCGCGTCTGCCAGCGCGCCGGGGCCTCCGCACCAGTCTGCCGCGCTAGCGTCTCTGACGCCGTTCGGAGCAGGAACGAACTGACCTGGTCGGGTTTAAGTCTCCGCTCCCACAATCAGCCACCTCCCTCGCGACCTCAGGGATGACCCATCAACGCGGCGCAAGACCGACTTGGACACATCAGGGATCTACCGGGCACAGGAGGCCCGCCATGTAGGACAACGCTGCGCTCACCAGGAGGCCCAGATTGCCGCTCAGGACATAAAAGGCGATTGTGCTCCAGCATAGGCCCGTGACCTGCGCGCTCATGAGAGCACCGGCAAAAGCTGTGAGCAGGCCGACCAGCAAGTGGCCGAGAACCATGGCACTGTCCTCCCTTGCATCGTTCAGGCCCAAACTGCTCTGGGCACCGATGTCGTATGTCGCAGCTTGCTGCTGCTGGGTCCTGCAAGTCGACCGTCTCTGCTAGCAGCCGCTCTGAGTGCGGGCCCACCTGTGGCGAGCCTGCCGTGATCCGTCCCTCGACCGCAAACGCGACCACATCGCGGGCATGGTCGCTTGCCCCGAGGACTGACAGCGCATTCCGACCTGACTCCTGACGGCAGATCGACATGGGGGCGCACGATCCCTGAACGGGCGGAACACAGGGGAACGCTCGGCGTTGCTCGTGGCTTTGTTGAAGCCAATGGAGATCCCGATGCCCGCTGCGAATTTGGAAAAGCTGTTTCATGACGGACTGCGCGACGTCTACTACGCTGAGCGCAAGGCCCTGCAGGCCTTGAAGAAACATGTCCGCGCCGCCCAGCACGCCGAGCTGAAGCAGGCGTTCGAGCTGCACCGCGACGAAACCGAAGGCCAGATCGAACGCCTTCAGCGCGTCTTCGAGACAATCGGAAAGCGTCCGCAGGGCAAGACCTGCGCCGCCATGGACGGCCTTGCCGAGGAAGGCGAGGAGATCATGGAGGAGTACAAGGGCTCACCGGCGGCCGATGCGGGCCTGCTCGCCGCTGCGCAAGCCATCGAGCACTATGAAATCTGCCGCTACGGCACTCTGGCATCCTGGGCCAAGCAACTGGGCAACACGGATGCCGAGGCCCTCCTGCGCGAGACCCTGGCCGAGGAGGAGAAGACCGACCAGCTCCTGACCGAGCTGGCCGAGTCCGTCATCAACGCAGCTGCCGAGGAACAGGCAGCCTAAGCTCCTGTCCGGCAATCACCTGCGGTGAAAGCCAAAACCAAGGCCCTGGACGCGAGTGGCGTCCGGGGCTTGTGGTCGTTGGGCCGGTGTGGCTCGGGGCGTCAGAACGTGCGCGAGGAGCCGCCCGTCCCGCCCGTGCCCGAGGTGGTGCCCCCGGTGAGCGAGCTGCGCTCGCCGGTGCGCTCGTCCTCGATCTCCACTTCCGTCTTGCGCACGGTGTCCTGGATGTGCTGGTGCTGGACCTCGGTCTCCTGGCGCAGGCCGATCTCCTCGACCACCCGGGCCTCCTTGCCCACCACCGCCACCTCGGCCGTTTCGTGCGCTTCCAGCACCTGGTCGGGCAGGCCCATCTCATCGGGGTTCACGGGCCGGTCCACGGGACGGCGCTCGATGTAGACCCGGGTCGACCGCAGCTCGACCTCGGCCTCCACCGGCACCTCACGCACAAAGGACCGCACGCGCACCGCCCCCCCTGCCACCTCCTGCTTTCCGACGTTGAGCCGCTCCTCGACCACCTTGACGGTGCTGTCCTGATCGATCTCGCCACCGCTCCTCTGGCCCAAAGAGCCTGTGTCAGCAGAGGCGGCTGGCTGACGGGGGATGTAGTCCGCACTGGCGTACTGGGTGTCGAGTTCGTCGAGGTCATAGGCGTCCTCGGGGCGGCGCATGATCTCCTGAACGCGACCGAGATAGCTCTCGTCGTCGACGTCAACCGAGACCACATAGTCGCCGTTTCGAAGTGCCTGCTGATAGGTGCGGATGTCGTCCTCGGGGATGCCCAAGTCATAAAGCCGGTCCATGGCGCTGCCGGCCAGACCCTGAGCCCCAGAGGTCGAGCCGCTTGCGCCCGCTGTGTCCGACAGGACTGTGATGTTGTGCCCTGCGATGCCGAGCTGCTCGAGATCCCTGCGGACCAAATCGGCGACGTCAGACGTGCGGTAGATGGCGGTTACAGCGCGATGCATGGAGGTGTTCCTTGTCGGATCGGCAAAGCCAGCCCGCAAGGCGGCTGGCCTTGGCCTTCTGCCACGGTGATGTTCGACGCGCACAACGCCTGGCGGGGCGAACGGTTTCGTTGCCTCGAGAAGACTGCTGGATGGGGTGCCCGTTCAAGCCTTTGGACGGGGAACGGGTAGCCCAGAGCCTCAGGCGTGAGCACGTCCTACGGTCTCAGGGCACCATGGCGCCTAACTCGGCCTGCTCTAATCCTCTACCGTAGATGGCCCTTTCGTCGATGGTCCCCATAGGCTCTCGTCCTGTTGCCGCCGTGACGCTTGGTCCCTCCAGACCCATGCTCAATCCTGCCTGCACGTGGCGGACCCCCTCGACGCCGCCATGCCCGGCTCCATCTGCTCCTGCGCCATCACATAGGAGGCCCCCCATGTTCCTTCGCGTTGACAAGCTCCAGGTCGACCTGCCTCCCCCCAAGAAGCAGGACCCCAACGCGGGTGCCGCCCTCCAGGAACTGCTTGGCGGCAAGTACGGCGAGATGTCCACGCTCGGCAACTACATGTTCCAGAGCTTCAACTTCCGCTCCAAGTCCAAGTTGAAGCCCTTCTACGAGCTGGTGGCCGCCATCACCGCCGAAGAACTGGGGCATGTGGAACTCGTCTCGAACGGCGTGGCGATGCTGAACAACGGCCCGGATTCTGCGGCCGATGACTCGGGCAATGGCGGCGACATCTCCATGGCCCCCTTCGAGGCCATGCAAGAGATCCGCTCGGCCGCGAGCTTCTTTTCGCATGGCGGCGGCGCGGTGCCGGTGAACTCGAACTCCATGTCCTGGAACGTGGACATGGTGACGACCACGGGCAACGTGGTGTTCGACCTGCTCCACAACTTCCACCTCGAATGCGGCGCGCGGCTTCACAAGCTGCGGGTCTACGAGACGCTGTCCGATCCCACGGGCCGCGAAGTTTGCGGCTATCTCCTCGTTCGTGGAAGCGTCCACGCCCATGCGTACGGCCTGGCGCTGAAAAAGCTGACCGGCGTCAGCATCGAGCAGATGCTCCCCACTCCGAACATCCCGCTCGACAAGATCCCCGAATGCCAAAAGTACCTGGCCGAAGGCTCGCACCGGCGGCTCTACACGTTCTCGCCCGGCGACTACCAGTCGATCCGCGGCATCTGGGAAGGCGAGATGGCCCTGCCAACCGACCCCCCGGGCGAGCTTGAGGTCGTCGAAGGCATGCCAGACGGCGGACGAATCCACGACCTCGTGGGTCAGCCCTCGGCCTTCTCGCCCGATTATGCCCCTGAGGAGTTCTACGAGATCGCCCAGCGGCTGACCAAGGCCGCTCATCAGGGCGCCGGCTCGCTCTGACATCAAGGCGGGTGCCCTCTCGGGGCGCCCTCTCCTGCTTCTGCCAACTGCAGGTTAGCTCGGCCGGTAACACTACGCGTTACCAGGTCTTGAGTGTCCGGAAGCAAGCCGAAACTTTGAGGGTTTCGCGCTCCATCCGCGTGCGCTCGAACTCACGCCAGAGCTTGGCGTTTTCGGACGCCAAGTCGGCCAGCAATGGCGCCGACAGCCCCGTCGCAGATGCTTGCCCGGCCTGCGCACGCCATAGCGCTGCGTTCTGGGCCGCCGGCCAACTCCTCAGCATCAAGGGCTGAATGCCGAGCTCGGCCGCGATCTGCATCTGCGGCCGACCGCTGCTCTCCAGCAAGGCCACCGCTTCGCGCTTGAACTCGGGGGAGAACTCCCGCCTCGTCTTCGTCATCGGATCACCTTCCCCGCCCACACGGAGCGTATTGGAGGCGTCCACCGAAGCGGGGGAAGATCAACCTTCGATAATCTCCGGCGAGGAGAAAGAGGGTGCCGTCGATGACCAACGACCAGCGGGAGATCCGCCACGAGGGGCGGGACCTCGACGGCAAAGCAGGTGAAACGGGTGCTGGATCGGCTGGGATGAGACTGGACCTACGAAGCGCCGACTGTGCCTGTGAAGCTGAGATCACAGACAATACTGCCCTGTTCGTCGGTGACACGCATCTTCCAGTTGGGATCTGGCCAGAACCGCTTCGCATGGTCTTTGATGATCGCACCTGAGGTAGCCACGGCGGTGACGCGAGCGGCTTCCAGATCGGGCAAGACGACTCCCACCTGATCAGAGAGGTGGCGGTCGTCTTCGATGTTGAAGAAGTAGCGGGGCATTGCGGGCTCCTTGCATTGTGCAGCGGGAGCGCAGGCGCGTCTCTCAGGCACCGAAGGGCTACGAACAGAACCGGTGATGACATTGAGATAGGGGCGCGAGCCTTGAGAACCAAGCGAGCCGCCCGAAGCAGGGCTTGGGTTGGGTCTGGGGAGCCAGGAGCCTCACCCCAGCCGGTGCGGCGCCCTGCCCTACCGGATCAGTTCGACCGCCGCACCCACATCCACCCTGCCCGAAGCCTGGTTAGCGGTAAGAGCGGGGGCGCTGAGTTCCGCTGCAAGGGTGAGGCAAGCCCGGTCGCCCAAGGAGAGCCCGAGTGATCGCGTGGCTGGCCGCAGGTGCCCCGTGGCAGTGGCCTGACCTGCCGTAAGTTGCCGGACGTCCAGGTTGAGCCCGCCCAAGGCTTCTTCCACCTCCTCCACGCTGAGGCCGCGCTCGCGCAGCTTGGTGACGACCTCGGCCAGGTTCACGGCCCCGATCACCGCCGAAGGCAGGGCTTCGGCAACGCGATCTGCTCCCGCTTCTCCGTTCAAGAGGCAGAGCAGCGCCGAGGAGTCCAGGACCACGGCCTTACTCACGCTCGGCCTCGCGCCGGCGGTCCGCGATCAACTCGTCGGCCAGCGACACCCCTTCGGGCACGTGGCGCCGCAGGATGGCTTGGGCGTGTGCAATGGCTTTGGAGAGTGACCGGATCCGCAACTCGCCATCCGCCACATCGACCAGCACGGTATCGCCGGTTGCGATGCCGAGCTCGCGTCGCATGCTGGCCGGGATGATGAGCTTACCACCCTCGATGATCCTGACCCTCTGAGGCGACATGGCGTGCATTAGCATGTCATCCCTAATTGGCATGATCCTACCCTTATAGCCGAAACTGGGGCAACTAGCATGCGGGTCACATTACTCGCGATATGAAAGAGTGGCCCATCAGGTCCAATGTTCAGCATATCGGGCGCAAGTGCGTCATTTAGGGTATGCCTCAGAAGGACATTTACATCGGACAGCTTTGTGCGTCCAAATAGGGTTGCTTTGGGCCATATCGGACAGTAGCGTGAGCGGGTCTAGACCCTACTCGGACAGAATGGCTCCTCGATGACCCTCTACGGCTATGCTCGTGTGTCTACCGGCGATCAGGACCTCGCCCTGCAGGAGGCGGCGCTCCGGTCTGCCGGCTGCCAAGTGACCCGCTCCGAGAAGAAGACCGGCACCCAGCGCGAGGGCCGGACGGAGCTCGACATCCTGCTGCAGTTCCTCCGCCCTGGCGACACTCTGGTGATCACCCGCATTGATCGGCTGGCACGCTCCCTCAAGGACCTCCAGGACATCATGCATGAACTGAAGAGCAAAGGCGTGACGCTCAAGGCTACCGAGCAGCCGGTGGACACTTCCACTGCCGCCGGTAAGGCTTTCTTCGACATGTTGGGCGTGTTTGCCGAGTTCGAGACCAACCTACGACGAGAGCGGCAGATGGAAGGGATCGCAGCCGCCAAGGAGCGGGGGGTCTACACAGGACGGAAGCCTAAGATTGACCCAGACGAGGTCCGCCGGCTCTTTAGCGAAGAGAACCTCAGCTCCACGGCCATAGCCAAGCGGTTAAAGGTCGCCCGGTCCTCGGTTTATCGCTTCCTGCCCGAGCTTCAGACGGTGTCCTCGCCAGCCGGCAAGGAAGCCTAAGCCTGGAGCTGTAGAGCTCCCGGCATGCTGTCGACCTCCTGATCACCGACCATCTGATGCCAGGGATGAGCGGGGCCGAGCTGGTCCGCGAGGCCCGGGTGCTCCGGCCTGGGCTGCCGGCACTGATCGTGTCGGGTTACGCGGAGCTGGAGGGGATTGCCCCCGGTCTGCCGCGGCTCGTGAAGCCGTTCCGCGCGGCCGAGCTTGCCGAGAAGGTGGGGACCCTCGTGACAGGCGCCACACCCGGCGGATAGGAACGCCATCCGACCCGCTTGCCATGTCGGTGTCAGCAACATGTGCCTCGCTCTCGAGCAGATCCTTGGACGGCAGCGGACATGGGGGAGAGCGATCGTGCTACGTCTACGACATGCGGGGACATCGTCCGACACGAACCCTCTGACTCCAACGGCCGAGAGTTCTTGGGCTCCCGCTGCGCCGCGCGAAGAGAGCTTCAGTCCCTTCACTCTTCCATGTTGACGGCGGTCCGGATCTGCCGGACGCATGCAGGAGCCGTCTGGCGGGGATCGAGGACGCGCGAGCTGCAGCCTTCGTCTTCGCCGGCGAGGCAGCGAGGGATGTCAATCGGCACGGGACCCGGGACCGGCGTCCAAGAGGAACTCCGCTTGGGATGCGGCGAGCTGGGCCTGATCCGGCGCAGCTGACGGGGAGCGGAGCCGGACCAGGCCTAGTTCAGTCCGAGTTATGCGGCGGGACCGTGTGCGACGAGTAAAGGTGCAGGGCCGAAGGCGCGTCAGGGGGCAGCGGACGGTCATGCAGGACCGCATCGGCCACCTCCATGGCTCCGGCGAGGGAATAATCGGTGATCGGCTTATGTAGGCAGCCCAGGGCCAAGGCGCGCCCGCGATCTTCCGGACAGTTCCCGGTCGCAAAGAGCACGGGCACGCCTCGCGCCTGGAGCGCCGCCGCGACGTCGAGCCCGCTCGAGCCTCCCGCCAGCTGCACGTCCACGAGCGCGAGGTCGGGCCGCTCCGCATCGACGGCCGTCATGGCTGAGGGCAAGTCATCGGCCTGAGCTGTCGCCTCATGGCCCGCAAGCCCCAGCATGCCCTCTATCTCCATGGCGACGAGCACCTCGTCCTCAACGATCAAAACACGCAACACCCTGCTCCTCTCTCCGGCACGTCTCCAGGGACGCGCCGCCCTCAGTGCTCATCGTCTTGCCCCGGTATCGGCAGATCGATCATGAACCGGGTCCCGGGCCCCGTCTGGTCCACCGTGAGCTGGCCACGCACTTGCCGCACGAGGGAAGTGACGATCTTCATGCCAAGCCCGCCGGACCTCAGAGGGTCGAAGCCTTCGGGCAGACCAACGCCGTCATCGGCCACCTCGATCCGCACGCCCCCGTTCGTGCGCTGCAATGTGACCTGCAGGCGACCCTTGTCG
The DNA here is from genome assembly GCF_006152115.1 of Rubellimicrobium rubrum. Lineage (GTDB taxonomy): Bacteria > Pseudomonadota > Alphaproteobacteria > Rhodobacterales > Rhodobacteraceae > Rubellimicrobium > Rubellimicrobium rubrum. Next base: position 27,857 of record NZ_VDFU01000010.1, read on the forward strand.
CAGGTCTGGAAAGCGTACTTGACGGCATTGGTGACGAGTTCGCTCACCACGAGCGCGAGCGGCACAGCCTGTGCGAGCGGAAAGACGACGTCGGACTCCACGTCCGTCACCAGCTCCGCCCGCTGCTCCCCGCCCAGAGAGCGCAGGGTCTCCCTGGCCATGTCGCGGAGGTAGTCGCCGAAGTCCACCCGGTCGTGCTGGCTGGTGGAATAGAGCCTCTGGTGCATGGCCGATACGACCGAGAGCCGCCCGCGTGCCTCCAGCAGGGCCTGCTTTAGCTCGGGGCTCCTGGCCTGGCTCGCCTGAAGCATGAGGAGCGACGTGACGAGCTGGAGGCTGTTCTTCACGCGGTGGTTCACCTCGTGCAGCAGCACGTCCTTGGTCTGGAGCGCTTCAGCCAGCTCGGCCTCGATGCGCTTCTGGTCCTCGATGTCCGTGCAGGTCCCCATCCAGCGGACGATGCGGCCCGCCTCGTCGCGCACGGGCAAGGCACGCCCCAGCACCCAGCGGTACTGGCCCGAGCGATGGCGCAGCCGATACTCAATCTCGTAGGGCTCGCCCGTGGTGAGGGAGTGGCTCCACCTGGCCCGTGCCTGCTCTTGATCGCTGGGGTGGAACATGTCGTTCCAGCCCTCGCCGTCGGTAGAGCCCGCAGGCACGCCGGTGAACTCGTACCAGCGGTCATTGTAGAAGTCGTGGTAGCCGTCGGGGCGCGTCGACCAGACCATCTGCGGCATGGCATTGGCGATGGTCCGGAACTTCGCCTCGCTTTCGGCCAGGGCGGCGCGGGCGGCGATCTCGTCGGCGATGCCCCGAGCCTCGATGATGGTACCCACGGTCTGGGAGGACTCGTCGCGGATGGGCGAGGCCGTGAAGGCCACCGGGTAGAAGTGGCCGTCCTTGTGAACGAAGACTTCCTCGCCCTGGGTATGGGCGTTCTCCGGAAAGGCGCGGTCGATGGGACAGTCCTCGAGTGGGTAGGGCGTCCCGTCCGGGTGAGTGTGATGCACCACGTCGTGGAGCGGCAAGCCCTGCATCTCCTCGAAGCGGTAGCCGGTGAGCTGCTCGGCCGCGGCGTTGGCATAAATGCAGTGCTGGCGGTCATCCATGACAAAGACCGCCATCGTCGTGTTGTTCAGCACCGCGTCGAGCCGGCGCGAGGTCTCGCTCAGGCGCTCCGCCGTGGCCTGCTGGGCGGCGTGGGCCTGCTCCCGGTCGGTCACGTCGCGGTAAAAGATGGCGAGGCCCTCCCCCACAGGGTACACCCGCACCTCAAGCCAGACGTCATGCACGTCGGACAGGTGCTGGTAGACGAGCTCGCCTGCTGTCCGCTCGGTCATGGCGTTCTGGTAAAGCGGCCAGGTCGGGAGATGTTCGGCCTCGGGCCAAACCTTGAGAATGGGGTGCCCCAGGATCTGCTCGGCCGGGCGGCCGTCGATGCGCAAGCCTTCCGCGTTGATCTGCCGGATACGGAACTGCGGGTCGAGCACAAGAAAGCCCTCGCCCATGTTCTCCACCACCGTGGCGGCCTCGCGCAGGCGCTCCTCGGCGCGGCGCTGCTCGGTGATGTCGCGGGAGATCGAGAGGAGCTTCTCGGGCCGCCCCTCGGCGTCGAGGATGGGGGTGACCACCACGTCCCAGTACTTGGGCGTCCCCTTGGCCGTGTCGGCTGCCCCCTGGAAACGCCCCGTGCCGCCCCGCCGGGCCTCCCCCAGGGCCGCCAGGGCGGCCTCGCGACCCTGGCCCTTCCAGAGGTCGGGCCAGCAGGCGCCCCGGAGGCTGGCGAAGTCGTCCACCTCCATGACGCCCATTCCGCCCGAGCTCATGCTCTCGAAATGGCCGCCCAGCGACAGAACCTTGATGCAGTCGCCCGAACTGTCGAGGATGCGGCGGTTGAACTCCAGGGCGGCGCGCAGCGCCTCCTCGGCCTTCTTGGACTGGGTCACGTCGGTGGCGACGCCCACCAGACCGACCACGGTTCCCGTCCCGTCCCTCATGGGGGACTTGGTGCCTCGGAAGATGCGGGTGTGGCCGTCGTCGGGCGAGGTGAACCGCTCCTCGATGACACGGGTCTCGCCAGAGGCCATGACCTCAGCGTCGGCCGCCATAATCGCCTCGGCCTCTGCGCGGTCGCCGTGCCATTCCAGCTCGTTGCGGCCCAGCGCCTCGGCGGTGGTCCGGCCGATGGCCCTGAGGGTCGCCGGGTTGGCGTAGAGGAGGCGCCCCTGCCGGTTCTTGACGAAGATGAGGTCGGGCGTGGTCTCGCCCACGGCGGACAGGAGCGCGGTGGCGCGCTGCTGCTCTTCCTCGGCACGCTTGCGGGAGGTGATGTCCACGAACGTGACAAGCACGCCGTCGGCCATGCCCTCGCTGCCTCGGGTGGGCAGGACGCGGCGCAGGAACCAGCGGCCGTCCGCGTGGCGGGCGACGTGCTCCAGGGGCTCGGCCTGGCTGGCGACCTCGGCAAAGGACGGGACGTCGGGAAGGTCCGCCAGGAGACTGCGCAGTTCCCGAAGAGGGCGGCCCACGTCAAAGGATCGCAGATTGTAGATCTCGGCCGCCGCCGGGGTGAAGCTCCTCACGTGTCCGTCCCGATCCAGGAACACGGTCGCGATCTGCGTGGAGCGCAGGAGGTTCTCGAGGTCGACGTTGGCCTGCTCCAGGGAGCGGTTCGCCGCCTGCACCTCCTCCTTGGAGGCCTCCAACTCCTCGTTGGCGGACTGGAGCTCCTCGTTCATGGAGAGGAGCTCCTCATTGGAGGACTTCAGCTCCTCGTTCGCGGCCTCCTGGTCCTGTGCGGCACGCTCGACCTCCTCGCGCGCATGCGCCAGCTCGCGCTCGAGGCCGTCGATCACGGCCTCCGCCTCCGGGGACGCCGCCCCGGCTTCGGCCACGGGACGCATCGCAGCCCCCAGGTCCTCGAAGACCACCATGTAAAGGCCCTCGCCGTGCCCCAGCTCGGGCATCGGCTGGACAGTCAGCCGGACCCGGGCGAGGCCTTCAGTGGTCTGCACGGCCGGGAGCTCGTGGACGACCGTGCGCCGCCTGCGCACGGCTTGCGCCAGGCTCGAGCGCAGCCCGGCCGACAGGCCTCGCCGGGCCATGCGGGTGATGACGCTGGAGTAGGTGCCCACAGGAGGCTGGAGATAGCGGTCCACGCCCTCGGACAGATGCACCGCCTGCCCCTGCTCCGAGACGATGGCGTAGCGCGGCGCGAACTCGGCCAGAAGGATGCGCTGCGCGATCGCCCCGAGATCGGGCTCGGCTGTCTGGTCGGGGCTGCGGAAGCCCGGCAGGCCCTGGCCCCCGAAGGCGCGCAGGCCATCCGGCGGCACCCCGCGGGTGTCTTTTCGCTGCGCCAGCCGCGCCTTGGCGTCGACGGCTCGGAACAGCTCGGACTGACCCGCCAGCGACTCCGAGGAGCCCAAGAACAGGTAGCCGCCGGGCTTGAGCGCGTAATGGAAGACCGGGAACAGCTTCTTCTGGAGATGTGGCCCCATGTAGATGAGGAGGTTGCGGCACGAGATCAGGTCGAGCCGCGAGAAGGGTGGGTCCGAGACGAGGTTGTGGGCCGTGAACAGGCACATCTCGCGCAGTTCGGGCGCGACCTGGTAGCGCCGGCCCTTCCTGACGAAGAACCGCGCGAGCCGCTCCGGGCTGACCTGGGCTGCGATCCCCTGTGGATAGGATCCCCGCCGCGCCGCTGCGAGCGCCCGCTCATCGATGTCGGTCGCGAAGATCTGGATGCGAGGCGGGGACGACAGTCCGTCGAGCATCTCGCGCGCCAGCATGGCGACGCTGTAGGCCTCCTCGCCGGTGGCGCAGCCCGGCACCCAGAGGCGCAGCTCGTCCGAGGAGGAGCGCTCCGAGAGCAAAGGCTTCAGCACCTTGGACGCCAGCGCCTCGAAGGCCTCGGGATCGCGGAAGAAGCTCGTGACCCCGATCAGCAACTCGCGAAAGAGCGTGCGCGCCTCCCCCTCGTCGCTGTCCAGCCGTGCGAGGTAATCGTCCACGGAGGCGACCTGGAGGACCTGCATCCGCCGCTCGAGCCGCCGCACTAGCGTGCTCGTCTTGTAGTGACGGAAGTCGTTGCCGGTGACGCGTCGGAGCGTGTCGCACATCCGGGGCACCGCGGCGTGGATGACGCGGTGCCGGGCCACGCCGGCGGGCCCGCCGGGCAGGTGATGCACGTGTGCGGCATAGGCGAGCAGGGCCTGGGCCAGTTCCTCAGGGGGAAGGACATGGTCGCAGGGCCCCACGGCCGCCGCGCTTTCCGGCATCTCGGCCTGGGCGGCTGTGCCGGCCGCCTGCGCCATGGTCAGCCCGCCAGCCGCGCCGATGGCCTCGAGCCCAAGCGCGCCGTCCGAGCCCGAGCCGGACAGCACGACCCCCACCGCGCAGGGACCGGCGTCTTCGGCCAGGGACCGGAAGAACCGGTCCACCGAAGTGCGGCGCTCCTCGATCCCGCGCGCAAGCCGGACCTGGAAGCGTCCGCGCCGGAGCCGCACCACGTGGCCCGCGGGCGCGACATGGAGCCAGTCGGGCTCGGGGGCGGCTCCGTCCTGGGCCGTCTTCACCGGCAGGGGGCTGAGAGGGCGCAGGACGTCGAGCAGGAGCCCGTCCTCGCCGGGGGTCGTGTGCTGGACCAGCACACAGGCGATGCCCGGGCATGCAGGCAGGTGCGCCAGAAAGGCTCGAAGGGCCTGAAGCCCTCCCGCCGATGCGCCAAGTCCGACCACCAGATGGCGCTTCACATCCGACGACGGCGCTTGCTCGGCAGCTTGGAAAACTGGAACGTCCATGGTAGATGGCCTCGACTGAAGGTCCCGTCCCATGAAGCCGATCACCACTCTGATCGCAAGCGTCGCGCAGTCGCGATTGCGACGCCCAGACCAGTCAGGTGCAGGTAGCCCAGTGCGCCGAGGCAGTTTGACGTTCCTCCTGCCGAGCAATGGCGCCGATCAGTGCGACGGCAATGCAGGATGCCGAATAACCGACTGGCATCGTGCCTGCAGGCCTTTGTAGCCGTGGCTTCGCGGCCTCGAGCCTCTAGACCTCAGACGGTCCGACCCAAATGCCTGGTCCGGGCGCTGTAGGCGGGCTGAAGAAGGGCAGGCAACAGGCTGTCGCTGGTTGGACCACGTTTCTCCTGCTCCACAACCACAGTCTGGACCTAATCGGCCTTCACCTGCGGCGGGAGCACGACGAGCCCCATGATCATGAACGCCGACCGCATTGCCTATGACCTCGCCACAAGTCCCGATGAAATCGAGGATGCCAAGACCATCCTGCGGGATCTCGAAGAGATCATCTTCGAGACTTTGCCCCCCCCCCCATCACGCCAAGGCGGCCTATGTCGCGGCGCTCCGACACCTGCTGCGGCTGCTGGGAGGGGACGCCGTGCTGGCCACGGATAGCCTTCTCGCGCGTGCTACACGTGGGAACCGCGAGCGCTGAGGGCTTCCCTCGATCCGGCCGTCTTGGCGCTCCAGCCGATGGACAACTCGAGAGATGATCGAGAAGACTGCCCCCCCTCAAGCACGTCGCCGGCCTTGTCCCAGAAAGGCTCCCGAGAAGGTGTTAGGTGACCCAAGCTCGTCGGTCATCCCTGGTAAGCCGGCTCTGGCCCTCCCAAGCCGAACGCGCGAGACGACCGTGCGGGTCAGGCCGCCTGGTTCTCGGCCGCCGCGTTGATGATGCTCTCGGCCAAGTCGGTCAGGAGCTTGTCGGTCTTCTCCTCCTCGGCCAGCGTCTCGCGCAGGAGCTGCTCGGCCTCGGCGTTGCCGAGCTGCCGGGCCCAGGCCGCGAGCGTGCCGTAGCGGGTGATCTCATAGTGCTCGACAGCTTGGGCGGCCGCGAGAAGGCCCGCGTCGAGGGCAGGAGAGCCCTTGTACTCCTCCATGATCTCTTCGGCTTCCTCGACAATCCCGTCCATGGCGGCGCAGGTCTTGCCCTGGGGCCGCTTGCCGATGCTCTCGAACACGCGCTGGAGGCGCTCCACCTGGCCTTCGGTCTCGTCGCGATGGGTCTCGAAGGCCTGCTTGAGCTCGGGGCTCTGGGCGGCGCGGGCGTGCTTTTTCAGCGCCTGAAGAGCTTTCTTCTCGGCATAGTAGACGTCCCGGAGGGTGTCGTGGAACAGCTTCTCGAGGTTCGCTGCAGGCATGAATGTCTCCGTCCTGGCATCGGTGAGGAGTCAGGCAACGCGGCCCGATGACAGGTGTTCCGCCCTCATCGGATCGGCGGGGCCTGCGGCTTGGGCAGGTTTCCCTTCGGCTCGTTCAGCCTCGCAGGGCGTCCGAGAAGCGGTCCAACTCCTGCTCGAGGATGCAGACCATGACCTCGTCGGCCATCTCCGCCAGTGCGGCCTTCTGGTCCGGCGTGAACCCCCGCGGCCGAGTGTCGAGCACGCACAGGCCCCCGAGCCGGATATCGCGCATGTAAATGAGCGGCGCCCCAGCGTAGAAGCGGACGAAGGGCTCCCCCGTGACGAGGGGGTTGGCAGCGAAGCGGGGGTCCAGCCGGGTGTCTGGCACGACCAGGACCTCGTCGGACCGGATCAGGTGGTCGCAGAACGCATCTGGTCGGGAGGTCTCCTGGAGGTCAGTGCCCGCTCGGGCCTTCACGATCTGCCGGTCCTGAGTGACAATGGTCACCAGAGCCATAGCTACCCCGAAGCGCCCCTGCGCACGTCGACAGATCTCCTCCAGCTCCGGCGGGGGGGGGCGAGGTGAGCACATGCAGACTTCTCAGAACCTGAAGGCGTTGGACCTCGATGAGGCTATCCGAACCAAGCACAGGTGCGTCCTCCCAGCCGCCGAGGCGCATGACTTGCAATGACAGAGCACAGACTCAAATCACGGGCTCGCCCGTAGGTTCCGGCTTGACGGAAGGTGCCATCATAAGAGGTGGCGCACATTCACCGCTGGCGAGCCTTTCGAGCGCTCCGGGCCCGCTCACCTGACGATCTGCTCCAGGGGGATCTGCAGGCGGATGAGCACTCCGGCTGGCTGCCAGTCGTGAACCATGGTCCCGCCCAGCTGACCCGTGATCCCTAGGCGGGCGAGCTGCGAGCCGAAACCCTTCCGGACAGGTGGGCTCGTGATGGTCGGGCCGCCCTGCTCTTGCCAGGTGAGGATGAGAGCGTCGTCCTGGACCCCCCAGGTGACCTCCAGCGAGCCCTCTGGGTTGCTCAGCGCCCCATACTTGGCCGCGTTGGTAGCCAGCTCATGCAGCACGAGGGCGAGGCTCGTCGCCGCCTTGGGCCCCGCCCGCAGCGCTGGTCCGTCGACACGGACCCGGTCCGCACCCGCCTCGAGGTAGGGCTCCACGACGACCCCCACGAGATCGGCAAGCCGGGCGCTCTCGCCCCCTTTGGCGCTCGCCTTCACCGCAGCCCGTATCAGGTTGTGCGCCCGCGAGAGGGCCAGCAGGCGCCCGCTCAGAGCTGACGCCATCTCGGCCGGGCTCCGGGCGGTGCGGGCGGTCATGTTGACCATGCCCGCAGCGATGGTGAACAGGTTCTTGAGCCGGTGGTCGAGCTCCTCGACGAGGAGCTGCCGCGCCTCTTCCGCCCGGTGCAGCTCAGTGATGTCGCGCGAGATGGCGAGGAGCTTCTCTGGGGCGCCCTCCGGGCCGGGGATCGGGCTGACGGATACGTCCCACCACCTGGGCGTGCCCTTCAGGGTGGGAAGGAACGCCTGGAAACGGCCTGTCCCTCCAGCCAGCGCCATGGCCAGAGCCGCGCGCGCTTTGGGCTGCTCCTCGGGCGACCAGAGCGAGGCCCACTCGGCTCCGTGCAGCTGGCGCTCGTAGTCGTCCACCTCCATCAGGCCCAGGCCGCCCTGGCTGAAGAGCTCGAGCCCACCTTTAAGGCTCAGGACCTTGATGCAGTCGGGTGAGCTGTCCAGAATGCTGCGGACGAAAGCCTCGCTGGCCTGGAGAGCCGCCTGGGCCTCACGCTCAGCCGTGATGTCGACGTTGAAGCCCACGATGCTTAGGCCCTTCGGCGTGGCGACGCCCTCGCCGCAGCCCCGGAGCCAGCGCCAGCCCGCCTCGGGGCTGCCCACCCGGAACTCGGCCTCGTAACGGCCACCTGGTACCTTGGCCGAAGCCAGGGCCGCCATGGTCGCGGGGAGGTCCTCTGGATGGATGCACGTCCCGAAGTCGTCAACACGCCTCGCGGCCCGGCCTGCGGGCATGCCGAACATCGTGGCCAAGCCGGTCTCGTAGATGACCTCCGTCGTCTCCGCGTCGATCTCCCAAGTGACGAAGCCGGCGATGCGGGAAGCCAGGGTCGCGCGGCGCTCCACGACGGCGGCCCGCTCCTGGGCCTGACGCTCGGCCGTCACATCGAAGTTGACGCCCACCAGACGGAGCGCCGAGCCGTCCTCGCCCCGCTCGACGACCCCACGATCAAGGATCCACCGCACCTCGCCGTCCGGCCGAATAATGCGGAACTCGTGGGAGAAGGACGACGCCTCGCTGACATAGGACACCGTCTCCGCGTCCACGCGCTCGCGGTCCTCGGGATGCACGAACGCGAGAAAGCTCAGGTCGTCGGTCGGGCCCGCGATCACGCCGTAGAGCCGCCGCAGGCTCTCGTTCCAGTCGACGCGGTTGGTGGCCACCTCCCACTGCCAGACCGCGAGGCCCGGCACCTGGAGCAGGGTTGCCAGATGGATCGGGAGCGGGGGAGAGGCCCCGGACCGCCCTGGCGCCCCCTGCTCGGGAGCGGCCGCGCGCGGGCCAGTTCCTTGACCGGACCTTTGCTGAGGCATGACACTCCCATCAGGTTGGACCAGCACAACGCCGGTAGGCTAACATCGATCCTCTCATCCGTCCGCTGCGACAGAGGCGCCGCCGGCCGGTTCGCGTTCCCGAGGCACTTTGAGCATGCCCGGATCCGCTCAGCCAGAGAGCCGCCTCGGAACCTTTAGAGAACGGAAGGCATATCGCACAAGCAGATTGCAAACGGGAAGCGGCGGACGCTGTCCCCAGCGTCCGCCGCTCCTCTTGTTCAAGGCTGACCCCAGTTCGAGCCGAGGCTCAGAACTTGTGCTCGATGCTGGCCTCGATGCCGGTGCGGGTTCTGTCCCCGACTCTGTCGGCCGAGAGCGAGATGTTCCAACCGGTCATCCCGTCTTGGCTGGTGCCCTCGATCCCCAGGCGCAAGCCGCCGCCACACTCCTGCTCACCGTCCATCCATTCACAGACGAGGCTCGGCGCAACGGTGAGAGTCGTGGCGTCTGAGAGCTGATCGAGCGGCAGCAAGAACTCCGGCGTGAAGCGCACCGTAGCGTAGTCGACCCCGTCGATGGTGGCAGTGACATCGTCGGTCGTCCCAAAGGCGGTGGCGTCGAGGTCGAGGTCGCCGATGTCAGTGAAGCCGTAGGCGACCGACAGCTCGGGCCGGATCTCGAAGCGCTCGCGCTCGATGACACCAGAGATCGCGCCGCCCACCAGGAACGACCGGGTGGTGTAATCGCCTTCCAGCTCGAGTTGTCCCGGTTCAGCGCCCATGAGACAGACCGGGGCACTTTGTGAGAGGAGGATGTCTGGTTCATCGCAGCCGCCAAGGAGCGAAGATGAAGCAGACATCCGGACCGACGAAGAAGGCACCCGCAGAAGCCGTCCTGAAGGACATCCGGCGCGTCACAAATCGCCAGTTCTCCGCGGAGGAGAAGATCCGCATCGTGCTGGAGGGCTTGCGGGGCGAGGACAGCATTGCCGAGCTGTGCCGCCGCGAGGGGATCAGCTCGTCCATGTACTACGGCTGGTCCAAGGAGTTCCTGGAGGCTGGAAAGCGTCGCTTGGCGGGTGACACCGCCCGGGCGGCCACCTCGGATGAGGTGAAGGAGCTCCGCCGCGAGGCCAGTGCGCTCAAGGAGGTCGTCGCCGACCTCACGCTCGAGAACCGCCTGCTCAAAAAAAGCATCAACGGGGCTGGGGGCGACGACGCATGAGATATCCCGCCTCCGAGAAGGCCGAGATCATCCGCCTGGTGGAGCAGTCGCATCTGCCCGTGCGGCGCACGCTGGAGAAGCTTGGCATCCCAAGGGCCACCTTCTACCGGTGGTACGACCTTTACCAGGCTGGCGGCCCTGAAGCCCTGGAGGACCGCCCCTCCCGGCCAAGCCGCGTCTGGAACCGCATCCCGGACGAGGTCCGCGTCAAGGTGATCGCCTTGGCGCTGGAGCAACCCGAACTCTCGCCACGCGAGTTGGCCGTGCGCTTCACCGACGAGCAGAAGTACTTCGTCTCCGAAGCTTCAGTGTATCGCCTGCTCAAGGCTCACGATCTGATCACCAGCCCGGCCTACATCGTAGTCAAGGCGGCGGACGAGTTCACGGACAAGACCACGGCACCCAACCAGCTCTGGCAGACCGACTTCACCTACCTGAAGGTCACGGGCTGGGGCTGGTACTATCTCTCGACCGTGCTCGACGACTTCTCGCGGTTTGTCGTGGCCTGGAAGCTCTGCACGACCATGAAGGCCGAGGACGTCACCACCACACTGGACCTCGCGCTGTCTGCCTCAGGGCTCGACCAGGTCAAGGTCCGCCACCGGCCCAGACTCCTGAGCGACAACGGCTCGAGCTACATCGCCGGCGATCTCGCGGAGTGGCTCGAAGACAAAGGTATGGCCCACATCCGTGGTGCGCCCCGGCATCCACAGACCCAGGGCAAGATCGAGCGCTGGCACCAGACGTTGAAGAACCGCATCCTGTTCGAGCACTACTACCTGCCGGTCGCCCTGGAGGAGCAGGTCTCAGCCTTCGTCGAGCACTACAACCACAGCCGCGCCCACGAGAGCCTGAGCAACCTCACCCCCGCCGACGTCTACCTCGGCCGGGGTCAGGCCATCCTGGCCGAGCGAGAGCGGATCAAGAAGCAGACCCTCACCCAACGGCGCTTGCAGCACCACGCCGCAGCCGCCTAATCTCACCCCCAGATGGACCAGACCCTCCGATCCTGAGCGACGCCACCGGTCTCAAATCACCTGACGACGGACAAACGCCGCCCACGCCATGAGGGGCGCCGGGGTCCGGAATGGGTGAGAAGCTGAAGCTGAAGTAGCGCTCCGGGAGCGCGCCCTCATGCCGGTAGACCTCGCGCCGATCCGTGTGGAGCACGGCGGGGCCGCCAGTCAGGATGCCCACCAGCATTGGTCCCACCACCGACCAGTTGTCCGCCCAGGTCTCGGCCGCCGGACGCCCCAGAGCCGCACCGTGCCGCTCTTCATCGAGCAAGGCCCGATATTTGTCAGTGTATATCTGGATGAACTCCGAACCCCAGCCGATCCACATGGCTTGGGGTACGGCGAATACGGTTTCGACGACCGCCTTCAGGCGCTCAGGCCAGTTCTCGACAGGCCCGAGCGGCGAGGCTGCCCAAGTGTGCGTCCGCACGTGCGCGCCCATCTCACCGCCGCGGGCCGGGAACGGCATCTCGCTCCCTGTCTGGCGTACAACCTCGTCCACGAGGCTAGCTGTCCTTGTCCGCACACCGGGTGTCGATGAACTTGCGCTCGCTCAGTAATCGAAAGCCTGCACAAACGACCTTACCGGCCGGGACATAGCGCACGTTGGCGACCTCTTCCTCGACAACCCTGCTGAGAGCCTCGATCAGGACACCCTGTCGGTGATGCTTTGCGACCATACCACCTGAGGTAGCACAGTCTGCTTGAGCGGTGCTAGGTCGTACCTCGTAAGAGCGCGGTACAGGTGCAACGCCGGCCTTGCGCTCTCCTAGCGCAGCAGAACGGTCCTCAGGACGAGAATGCTGGTATGATCCCTCGACTGGAGGTCAGGACTGAAGACCTTCCGTGACGTTTCACATGGCCCTGATCGAAATGCAGCATCTTGGACGGCAGGCTCGCCACATTCCTTCGCACCCGCATCGCGGAGCTCGCGCCCACCAAGTCGCAGAAGGAGATCGCCCAGCAGGCGGGCTACACGAACGCCAACATGGTCACGATGCTCAAGCAGGGCGACACCAAGCTCGCCCTCGACCGGGTGGCGGCGCTGGCCCCTGCTCTGGAGGTGGACCCGGGACGCCTCTACCTCCTCGCCCTCCACCAGGACGGCCACGCGACCACGGCCCGCGAGATCGAGGAGATCTTCAACGCCATCCTTGAAATACGCACAAATCGAGACCTCATGTCTCACGTGGCAAGGTTCATTGAGACGCGGACCTCCCCAACGACTACGGACCGCTGACTGCGCCAGCGCGCTTGTTTTTTGAGCCTCGCACCGATATATCTCTACTATCGTCGGCTCATCTGTAGCCCTCCGGCGGCTGAGAGACGCGACCGCGCTCCCGCTGCATCACGCGAGGAGCACTCATGCCCCGATACTTCTTCGACGTTCAGGATGGCCGGGACCTCCCCGACGAGCAGGGGACCGTTTATGCCGATCCGGAGACAGCCCGCCTCGTGGCCGTATCCACCTCAGGCGAGATGATTGCAGCCCATGCCAAAAGCTTTTGGGCCCACCGCGACTGGCGGATGCACGTCACCGATGAGCAAGGGGCGGCTGTCTGTGATCTCCAGTTCACCGGCACGGCTGGCGCGGCGTAGGCTTGGCACGCTCGGATAAGTTCAGGGCTGTAGAACCTATTGGTGTTTGATCCCATGGTTTGATGGTGTGATCCTTTCGATGGAATGGAAGGAAGCCCTATGGGACAGGTTCGTCATGGGAGCGCCACGACCACGCACGCCATCCGAGCTGCGATACAGCGATCGCAAGCTTCGCTGGCGCAGTTGAGCCGGGAGTTAGGGATCAACCCAAAGACGGTCGCGAAGTGGCGAAAGCGGGTGACGGTCGAGGATCTCAAGACCGGGCCGAAGGAGCCGCGATCCACGATCCTCACGGAGGTGGAAGAAGCGATGGTCGTCGCGTGTCCCTCGCCACACGCTGCTGCCACTGGACGACTGCCTCTATGCCCTGCAACCGACAATCCCGAACCTGACCCGGTCGGCGCTGCACCGGTGCTTGCAGCGGCATGGCATCTCACGCCTACCGGACGTCGAAGGGGACAAGCCCAAACGGCAAAGGTTCAAGAGCTACTCAATCGGGTTCTTCCACATCGACATCGCCGAGCTTCAGACCGCCGCGGGCAAGCTCTACGTCTTCGTCGCCATTGACCGGACAAGCAAGTTCGCCTTTGCCAGGCTGGTCGACAAGGCCGGGAAGATGGCCGCGGCGCAGTTGCCTCACGCGATCTGATCGCCGCTGTTCCTTATCGGCTCCACACCGTGCTGACCGACAACGGCATACCCATCGCAAGGGCGACGTCTTCGCGATGGAGCACATCTTCAGCCGCGTCTGCCGGGAACATGGGATCGAGCACCGGCTGACCAAGATAAAACACCCCTGGACGAATGGTCAGGTCGAGCGAATGAACCGCACGATCAAGGACGCTACCGTGAAGCGGTTCCACTACGACAGCCACGACCAACTCCGCAGCCACCTCCAGGACTTCCTGGACGCCTATAACTTTGCCCGGCGGCTCAAAACACTGGCCGGTCTCACCCCATACGAGTTCATCTGCAAAATCTGGACTTCAGAACCGCAGCGGTTCACCCTCAATCCGATCCACCAAATGCCGGGACTGAACACCTAGCACGTTGAAGGCGAAGGTGTTCCGGCTCTGGGAGCAAGGCTGGGCGCGAGACGGTCCAGCGCGGCGAGAACGTCCTCCGGAGACAAGGACGCAGGGTCGCAGTCGTCAAGTATGATCAAGCGTTTCCAGGCGGGCCAAACGGCCACGAGATAGAGGGGCTCCCTTCCCTTCCAGAGCAGTGTTCTTCACGCAAGCCGGAACTGGCCCACAGAGCGGAGCGGGCTGGCCCTCCGGCGCGCTGCTATCAAAGCTGGCTCCACTGCTGAACGGACCTTTTGCCTTCGGCCTGCGGCGCGTCCTGACCGAACGCGACATAGACGCTGGTCTACAATCTGTGGTGGACAGGCAGCTTCCTTACGATCATATGTAAGTGTTAAGGTGATCCCAACTTTACCGGGGTCCCGAGCCAGGTGCTATGATGCTCAAGCTGTCCGTCACGGCACCCGGGAATTGCGAGAGCGCGCTTAACCGTCTAGCGTGACCGCCAACTCACAACGAGCTCACAAGGAGTCGAGCAGAACCAGAGCACCCCAGAATGCAAAACCCCCGCGAGGTGGGCACCTCAACGGGGGGGATGCAAGACCAAGGGACGCCAATCCCTCACGGCCACCAACTGTTTCAGGTCCGGTTTTAGCATCTCCTCCCATCGAAGCAAGCAAAAAGCGCATCCGTGCGAACGGACGAGTTTTGCCCGGTGCCTCTCGCTCCAACTGATTGGACCCCGAGGACCATGCTCCGACTTGCCAGCCCCGTTCAGGGCAAGGCGACCTGTCCCGTGCTGCCCAAAGGCAAGCAGCGCAGCGACGTGGAACGTCTCCTGCCCATTATCCGCCGCGCCTTCCGCCTCTCTGAGGCCTGCGCGCTCACCCTGCTTGCGTTTATCCAGTCCACACGACCCTCCGACTGGACCGACCCCACGACCGATCCGGTCTGCCACGCCATGCAGACCGTTATGGCGCAACGTTTGGGTCTCACCCCTCGCGCCGTGCGCTATCATGAGGTCACGCTGGAGCGCGCGGGCCTGATCGCCAAGACCACCGCCGCCGACGGGAGCCGCGGCTCCTTCGCCGGCGGCCAAGTCATCCAGGGCCTGAGCCTCGCACCGCTGGTCGCCCGCGTGCCCCAGCTGCTCATTTATGCTGCCGAAGAGGAAGCCGAACGCCTCCGCCTTTTCGGCTTGCGTCGCCAATGCTCGGCCGCGCGCCGCGTTTTAAAAAAAGCGCTGCAGCGGCTTCTCGATCGCGCCCCGAAAGCGCCCGAAGCGGCCGAGCTCCTGACCGTCTATGGCAGGCTCCCCCGCCGCTACGATGGCCTCGACACCCAAGACCTCGATGCGCTGCTCGCCCGTCTGGATGAGGCTGTGGAGAAGTGCCTCACCACCCTCGAAATGCGGCATGAGTCTTCCGGCGTGCCGGAACCGGGTTTCCGCCGATCAATACAAGCTACAACAAAAGACAATCTTGAATCTTGTGTCGCCTCCACCGACGAAGCTCGGCCAGCCGGCACGCCGGCTGACGCTTGTTCAGTCACGGCGCCTATCAGCGCCGAAAAGAGCAGAGAACCGCAGGCTCGCGACTTCCAACGTGGGCACAAGCCCCATTGGCTGGAAAGTTTCACGCCCCGGAAGCTCTACGCCGCCTGCTCGGAGGACATGCGGATGTACCTCGACGCCGCCAAAGGCAGCCGCGTTCTGCCCAACGAGCTCGACTTCGTGCGCGCGGCGATCCTGATCCTGCCCGACCTCGGCATCAACCCGAGCGCCTGGGACGAGGCCACGGAGGCTATGGGCGACCTCGCCGCCGCTCTGGCCCTGATCGTTATCGACGCCCGGCGGTTCGATCCCGTGCGCCCCATCCGCAGCCCCGGGGGAGCACTCCGGTCATTCGCCCGCCTTGCCTTGGCCGGCAAGCTTAACCTTGCGGGCAGCCTGATCGGCCTCGTGGAGCGCAAAAAGACAGGGGTGGAATGACCCAGCTCCTCCAACAGGAAAGCCGGGCAGCTTCTCGACCACCCGACCTCACCTTCGCGTCCATCGCCGTCCCCGGCTGTAACGCCCCATTAGGGTGGCGCAGACCGATTCAACGGTCAATGCTCGGGCCTGCCTGTCACGGCCCTCACCTTCTTCCGACATCCTCGAGGGTGAGCCCTGCAGGGGCAAGGGAGCCGACAGCCCCTCTGTTAGGTGCCCAGAGCGGACCTAAGGCGCCCCACCAGGCGTGCCGGCGCGAGGTGTTGTGCGACCGCACGTAGGCCAGGGCCTCCTCCGGCTCCAGGGTCAGGTGCGGATGTGCGAAGCCGGACAGACGGAAGACGATCCGGAAAGTCCTCTCGGGCCCGTCCTCGTTCACCGGCACAGGCTCAGCCTTGATGAATTGACCGGTCCGCCTGAGGTCTTTGGCGTCCGCATGGAGCTGCTTGGCCTGAAGGTCTTCGTGAAAGGTGATGACCCGGTGAACCCGAACCGGAGGGTGGTCCTCCTCCAAGGCGATGAACTTGCTGACCTCGCGCGGTGCTTGGCTTCGCTCCTCGACGTGGAGGACGACGGGCTGGGCCGCCTGATCGACAAGGAGGCGAAAGCCGACCTGCGACAGGTCTGGACGCCCACGGCCGAGAACTTCTTCGCCCGCGTGGAAGGGCCCACCCTGGACGCGCTGTGGTGCGAGCTTCTGGAGCTGGCGCCCGAGCACCCGACCGCCACCGTTTTCGTCATGCTCAGGAAGTGGGGGAAGGCCGAGCGTCTGGAGCAGATCTTCGCCGAGCCCCGCGCTGTGCGCGGTCGTCATTCAGGCGCAAGCCGCCCGGATTGCCAAGTGGCGGCCCAAGACCCTGGCCTGATTAAGGAGACAGGACGCGCAGGCACCCTGCCCCAGCCCCGGAAACGAGACCCTCATGGCCGACCCGACCGGTCTGCAGCCCTCCTGTTCCTCGCGGTCCGGCGTGGCAGGAATTGGGAGTCCAAGCTGCGGGTGGCTTGGGCCTGCGGCATGTTCGTGGACGACCGATGGATCATCGATCCTCGGGGCCGAGCGGGCTGCAGGCCTCGGCCGGAGTGAGAAACGATCATCGCCAGCCCCGGGCAAGGCGTCCACTCTGCCAGAAAGCCCTTGTTGGTTGCCCTGTTCCTTCGTGGTGAAGGACCCCTTGGCCCCGCTCACGCAGGACCTTTTTTCCGGAAACCTGAGGCGCGCGCCGGTCCAGGAGACCCGGCGTTGGCATGGGTCCGCGACATAGGCTCGGGTCCCGCCCTCGGCTTCCCCAAGAGGGTCTCCTCGCTCCGGAGCCGGGTCAGCGGCGTCTCGGGAGGCAACCCACTGGCTGGGCCTTTGCACACAGGGGCCGGGTCTCGTAAATTGAGGTCAGGCGACTTGCCCAGGCCGCGTGTCTGGCAGGCGCCGTGATCACCCGGCGGCCGACAGGCCCTGGTTGCCGATCACACCACCCCATTCCGGACGGGGCCGCCCAAGAGCGGCCCGTTCTGTTTCAGGGCAACTGGATCCCGAGCCGCTTACGCAGGCCAGGCGCGCTCATCCCGCCGTTGGCGATCCGTGTGCGCGCGGAGGCCACGCCGTGGGCGAGCCGCCGGAGGGGCGAGGCGGCCGGGTCGATCCGGACGACGGGCTCGACCCTCCTTGAACCGGCTGTCCTCGGCCCGCGCCAGGACGGCCTCCATCGCCGCCGTCTGGTTCACGAGCCTCAGCCGGTTCGGGAGAGCCGTCCGCCAGACGCGGTGCCCACGTCCTCCCTAAGGACTGCCTCTTGGTTCTGCTGCGGCCGAGCGTCGCCACCGCAACCCGATCTAGTCGGCCGGGTCTGCATTAGACCTCGTGGGACATCGCAGCCGTCCTGTTCAGGCACTGGCGCCCCGGCGTTCGCTGGCTAGATTGGGCCGATGCATCCCCCGAGCCTCGTTCATAAGGACACCACCTACAGCTTGGCGCACCTTGCTCCGCGCGTTGGAGGGTTCCAGTGGCTCGGGCAGGATGGGCAGGTCCGACAGCATTCCGTCCGGGTGCGTTATGGCGATCATTGCTACTCTCGCGAGATCAAGCCGCCCGAGGTCCTTGGTCCCGATGATGTTGTCGTCGCCCAAGGACCTCTTCGGGTGTTTTGTCCTGAGCGGCATAGGTACACCCACGATCTGGTTCAGATCGTGGACGGCCTTCTGGTCAAACCCACGACGTCCGTTGCCCTTACCGCAGCCGAGCACAACTGCCATGTTTACCGGCTCTACAAGTCGTTAGGAGGGCAGGACAGGTACTGCGTCTTCTTTACCTTGCGGCGCCTTCCCGACCTGCCCGCAGGAGGGCCGACGCTCGATCTGTTCGTCCAGAGCGCTTACGTGCGCAACAACCAGGTCAAGGTCGTCAAGAACGACCCGTTCGGACGAATGGCCGAGAAAGTCTTGGCGGGAAAGGGGCTCTTCTGAGGGTGGGGGAGACTTGCGTCTCCCCCGGAAGTCCTCGACGAGGTCAAGCCGCTCATCACGGCCCACAGCACTAGGCAAGTGATCGGGTGTCCCCGATGACAACGGCGCTTTCAGCTCAAGTGAAGCCTCAGTCGATCTGCGCCGGTGGAAAAGACCTAAGGGATATAAGGCCGAAAGTCAAGTTCTGAGCCTCTCTGTGGGGGATCCCGCCTCCGTCGGGTGATCGGCCGGCCTCGGCCAAGTCAGACAACCTTCCTGGGGGCTCTCAGCGTCGAACGACGGGTTTGACGTCTCCCCGTTCGGGGCCGGGCTCAAGGTCCGGCTGGCGGGGCCGGCCTGCCCCGGAGCCGGACCAGTGGCCCGTCTCCGCCTTCGGTGATGATCCCTGACGCGAGCCCAGTGGCCACGCCTGACCCCCGCTCGTCCCGGCCGGGGCATCGGTGGCGCAGGGGCTGGGAGGCCATGTGGGCGGCCAGGGGCTCCGGGAGCGCTCCGCCGGTCCGAGAGGATTTCATGCGGCTGTGGTCGACCAGATTGGCGGAGACCCCGGCTGACGAGGCCGGGCTCGAGGAGATAGGACGCACGGCGGGAGAGCCGCGCGACGCCTTTGAGCCTTGGTGGGTCCGCCACGCATCCCTGGTCGCGTCCGTCAAGGGGCAAGCGCCCGCGAGCCAAGCCGCGGTCGGCTCAAGGAGCCCGCCGTGTCCTCGGCTGCGCCTGCGGGCCGCACCACCGGGCTCCTCCGCCCCCTCTGACGGCCGCGCCCAGGGCCGCGGGCCGGGCTGCGCCCGCCCCGCTCTGCCGTCCGAAACATGCGGGGCCTGTTTCAGACAGCAGATCAGGACGGCTTCGCCCAAAGGCGGACAAGGGCACCAGACCCACACCGCCATCACCACGATGGAGACGGAGCCGGTCATGGCACACAGCACCACCACACCTTTCGATCCCGAGCGCGAGATCGCGGACAAGATCATTGGGGCCCTGGAGGCGGGCACGCCGCCGTGGCGCAAGCCGTGGACGGGGACGGGCGGACGTTGCCCCTTCCCTCTCCGGCACAACGCCGAGCCGTATCGCGGCATCAACGTCCTGATGCTCTGGCTCGAGGCGGCCGAGAAGGGCTACGCCTCCCCCTTCTGGATGACGTATCGCCAAGCCGAGGAGCTGGGCGGGCAGGTCCGCCGCGGCGAGAGGTCCACCCTTGTCGTCAAGTACGGCGTGGTCGAGAAGGAAGGCGAGGACGGGGCGGAGGAGCGCCGCGCCTACCTCAAGGCCTACCGCGTGTTCAACGCGGCCCAGATCGACGGCCTGCCGGAGAGCTTCACCCGCAAAGCGGAGCCGCCGCAGGATCTCGGGACGGAGGCAAACGAGGGGTTTGACGCCTACTTTGCCCGGCTTGGCCCGAGCGTCGAGACCACCCCCGACCCGCGCGCCTACTACCACCCCGCGCGCGACCTCATCCACATGCCCCCGATTGCTACCTTCCACACCCAGCAGGGCTACTACGAGACGCTGGGCCACGAGGCGGTGCACTGGACGGGAGGGGCGGCGCGGCTCGACCGGCTGACCCGGTGCAAGGACCGGCAGGCCTACGCCTTCGAGGAGCTCGTGGCCGAGATCGGGCAGTGCCTGCTCTTCGCCACCCTGGGCCTGACCCCGTCCATCGACCAGTCCGCCGCCTACATCGAGGGCTGGCTCAAGGCCCTGGCCGAGGACAAGAAAGCGATCTTCCGCGCCGCGAGCGAGGCCCAGAAGGCGGTGGATCTCATTACCGCGCGCTGCGGCCGCGCCGTGGAGCAAGACCACGAGGTGGCCGCGTAAGCGGCCCCTCCCTTCCCATCGCCAACGCGACTCAACTTGGGGTTGCGTGGTTCAGACAATCCCATATGATCGTCACAGCGCCGTCCCAAGGCGGCGGCCCAGAAAGGATGCTTCCATGCGGACCTTCAGCGAATTCCAGATCATCGGCCATGTCGGCAAAGTCCGATCCGTGGGCCCGACCTTGCGGGTCGACATCGCGGCCGACTACGGCCGCAAGGACGACACCGGCCAGTTCCAGTCGAACCCGTATTGGAACGAGGTCACGCTCTTCAACGACCGGGTGATCGCCTGGGCCAAGGACACCGTGAAGACCGGCGACCTGGTGCATGTGCGCGGGACGCTCCGGCAGACCCGCTACGAGAAGGACGGCCAGACCGTCTATGGCGTGACCTTGGCCGCCGAGGACTTCGACCTCCTGGCCCCCAAGGCTCAGGTCGGGGCCTGAGGCTCCGACAACGCCTTCAGGTTCGCCCGCAGCGTGGGTGGGAGGCACGCCTTCATCAGGCGCGACTCTTCCCCGTTGTCCCACCGGTAGGTCCACCCCAGGACCTCACCCGTCTCGGCGTCCGTGAGGGTGCCGGTCACCCTGCCAAGCTTCCGTCGGTCTCGTCCCATCTGCTCCACCTGTCGCTGTGCTGCACGACGGCCGGGCCCTGCTTGGTTCACACTGGAGGGCGAGGGTCAGGCGCGCCTGACCCTCTGCCCGAGCGGCGAGCGACGAGAGGATGGGGGGGAAGCGGATTCGATGGGGGTGGTGCGGCCCGCAGGGCGCTAGCCCGAGGACACGGCCCCGTCACATCCGCTTCGGGGGGAAGGAAGTCGAAACTCCTTCCCCCCTGCCGGTCCTTGGCTCGATGGATCGTGGTCTTCGACCGGCCCGACCCCCCTGCCCGAGCTGCGCGCGGACACGTGGGAATGGGTCGGTCGGCTTGCGCGCGGCCTTCAAGTCCGAGAGGGCGCCGTCACCTCGTTGGCCCCTGCCCTACCCGCTCGTCATCAATGCGCTGGATCTCGACGAGGTGGTCTGTGCCGCCCACGGTGCGCCGCAGGAGGGCATGGCGCCAGTGAGTGCTCAGCACGATCGTTTCGTCCTGCGCAACGGACTGGTGGCAGCACGACGCCCAGGCCGGCTCGAAGCCCTACGATGCCTTCGACGACGTCGTGCGCTGGTCGCGGCCCGGGACGTTCGACGTGCCTTCCGCGACTTGGCCCGACTGGGCACGGACCGGAACACGGCCCCCGAAGTTCGCCTCGACTTTGGCAAAACCGGTCATCAGTGACCTCGCCCCGTCTCCATCCGCTCACGCTGACCAAGACTCATAGGAAGATATAGGCCTATGTTACAGGGCCCCTATGATTAGCCTTTTGGCCCTTGGGTCAGTTCTCCACATCACCCCTTGCGCCGCAGATCGAGGAGGTCGTCCTCGGTCACAGTCAGCCCCCGTTCCTTCAGAGCGCCCAAGATGAAGGCCCTCATCGTCATGTCGGCGTCCGCCGCCAAGCGCTGGAGTTCGCGGCGCTGGCTCTTACGGAGGCCGAAGGAGAACTGAACGACTGGCTCGGCCGACGCAGGTGCGTCCACCGCGGTCGGCCGTGGCGCCGCCGCGGGCTGCACGTTCTGCGTTGGCAACTGAGCGGCAACCGCGCTCAAGGACGCCGCGACACTCTGGAGGTTCTTCTTCATACCCTCGGCTCTCTCGATGTACTCAGGTTCCTAGTTAGCTCAGCTACCAGCTAGATAGGAAGCTAGGAAACTAGCTCTTTGGATGGGAGCGGCAGCGCCCCGAGTGCGACCACCTCACTCAGCAGGGCGTTGGCCTGAGCCGCTGCTGCTCCCTCGCCCGGCACTTCGCCGGTGAAGGTCATCTCCTTGAAGGCAACCAAGCGGTGGAGCCGTGTCTCGAGCGTCTTGAGGCCACAAACCTCAAGCTCCCGCTCCACATGGCCAGCCACGACCGTCTTCGCTTGGTAATCCGTGAGCACGACCCGCGTCAGGATCTCCTGCCGGGTCATTGCCGCGGCGCTCTGGACCAGATGGCTCGTCTTGGCCGCCTCGACCACGTCAGCCGAGGAGAGTTGACAAGGAATGAGGACCAAGTCGGCGCAGCCGATCGCGAACACGGTCGCCTGCATCGCCGCCCCAGCCGTGTCTATGACCACGAGGTCGTGGGTTTCGGCGAGCCTCTCGGCAAGCGGGATGATCTTTGTCTCGTTGAGTTCGGTTTCGATCGTGATCGGGTAGCGACCAAAGGTTCGCACCCAGTCGGCCAGGGAATGGTTGTAGTCAGCGTCGATCGCCGCCACTCGAAGGCCTCGCTTCGCAACTGTGCCCGTGATGATCTGGGCGAGCGTGGTCTTTCCTGCGCCACCCTTGCTGGTGGCGACGGTGATGATGCTCATGACGCAATCCTGCTCGTGCTTCTTGTCCCAGGGAGCATGACCTGACTCCCTAGGTCCATCGAGAGGTAATCTCGTAGGAAGCCACGTTCCTAGGAACCTGTGGAGTAAGGGTGACAGCCGCAGCGCCTTGCGCTCGACGGCTTTGCCTCGATCCGCTCCAGGTTGGCCGTGATCGGTGCCGCCTGTTTGCGCCGCGCCCTCGCGGACCGAAGGAGCAGCAATCGTCACCCAGAAGGACACGGGCCCAAGCTATCTTCATGGGTTTCAGGATCACTAGGTTCATAGCTCAATATGCAAAGGACCGGAGAGCGTGTCTGGCCATCGATCCCGTTTCGGATGGTAGGGTGAGCCCCTGGCTTGAGACGGCCGTTGGCGTTGTTCTGCTCGGAGCCGGGTCTTGAGCCGATCGCGGGCCGGGGTCGCTTGGCCATGCCATGGAAGGGTGAAGCGTCTCACCGCCAGCGTTACCGGGCCACGACAAGCCGAAACGCGTCATAGGTCTCTGCCGGAAGGTCCCGGAAGCATCTCCAGGCGGCCCCCGCAGAGGTCCCAGCAAGGCCGCTGGGGCGTCGCCCAGCTCGCGCGCGGGATGGAGATCGCAGGAGCCACAGGCGTTGCTGCCGCACCCCCTTGGGACATCGCTGCACTAGGAGCGCACGAGCGTGTGCGGCTAACGGTCCAGACTGAAGCGAGGACGCGTGCCTTGACCGGAGGTGGCAGTTCCCCAGCCGTCCCTCGCACCTCTCCAGTCACTTGACTAGCTTCCTAGGTCCAAGGCTTCCTATCTTCCCGCTCGAGCCGGGAGGGACCTTCTGAGATCTGTTATGCTTATCCGAAGGGTCCCAGCTTCCCACCTCGGCCTTTCAGGTCTCAAGTCTGGATTCCTAGTTTCCTAGCTTCCAGGCTTTCTGTCTTCCTTTTCGAATAGGGACGCAAGCTCCACGATCTGCTCGGCCTCGCCGGAGATGCGAGCCCTTCGTCCAACCTTCGGACGCTGCAACTCGGCGTAGGCCTCCTTGAGCCCATCGAGGTCTTTCCGCCACCACGCAACACGAACCTTCTCGACCTTCTTGCCAACCTTGAGGGGCTCAACCTGACAGCCGAACGATGCGATCGCGTTGATCTCCTCGACCGCCGGCGTGATCGCACGGAGCTTCAGATTCGAGAAGGTGGTGAGCTTTCCGGATGGAACCCCGAGGAGTTCACGAAAGGCCTCAAGGTCAAAGTCCTCGTAGAACTTGCTTGTAAGCCTGACGCGCCTGGAGAGCGCCTCATAGAGCGCCAAGCCATACTTGGTCGTGAAGGCGTGCATGACCTCGATCTCGATCTTCCCGAACACCGAGCTCTCGCGCAGGAGCGGGACCAGGCGCTTGTCGAAGGAGTAAGTGAGACAGCCATGAGCCCGTTCTGGATCTCCCATGTCGTTGCCGCCGAGCAGGGCAACACGCCGGGTTGCACCGCCTGGAAGGCGTACGGTCACGATGGTCTTCATGAGGGCGACGATGCTGTCCTCGATGCGCTCGTTGCCCTTATGCAGGCCACGAAGCTCGGAGAGACGGATCGTCCACTCCTGACCTTCCTCGCCCATACGGGGCCCGAAGGCATGAGCGATCAGCTGATTGTACAAACGTCGAGCCGACAACGTGAGACCAGTCGCCCCGTCGATGTCGATGAGCTCGGCAGGCTTGAGCATCTCACCCGCGGCCGGGATAAGCTCGAGCGTGCGAAGCGACCGCTCCGAACCCTTACCTTCGGGGGGACTTTTATCCACCGGGACTGCTCCAAACCTTACCTTACAAAGCAGGCTACGTAATTGTAAGGATCAGGGCAAGAGCAACTCAGGTCGGCAAGATAGTCGCTCGAAGTCACCCTGAACGTAATGGGAGATCCCCCGAGACGTACGTCTCAGACCCCCGATATGTAAGCCAACATCCCCCAAGACGTAATATCTGGCCACCCAACTCCTTCTGAAAGTTAGGAAAATCAGCCACGAAGAAAGAAGAATATGAAGAAGAGAAGAAGAACGCCGCGACCTTGGGATTGTGGATAACTCACTCACGAGGATGGGGCAGGACCTGCGATGCACAGAAGCTTGCAGGAGTAGGTCAAACCAGATCCCCCCAAACGTAAGGTTTCGTAGACCAGAGCAGCGAGACCTGAGGCCAACGAGACGCGCACTCGAGCTGACTCTTACGTCTTGGGGGACTTCTTACGGTTCGCTCTTCGCACATCGGCCAACAGAGCTGGGACCAGCCCTTGCGGATCCGTCTACCGGACCCGCGGTCACGCAGCATCCGTCCTCGACGGGGCCACATCTCTCGTTGCGCAAGCCCCACCCCACGCGTTCATGGTGCCACCCTCAGGACGCCATCCGCCCGCGTCGGCCCGGGGCCGGGCGGGGTGCGCTCGGCTGGAACCGGGAGGGCGCGACAGTGGCGGCCATCTCGGGGCGCCGGAAATAGATGGCGCGTCCGCAGCGCAGCGGCCTGGTGCCACGGACGATGACGAAGGCCTCGTCCGTGCGGGTGTCCTGCAGGAGCTCGTCGGGTGTGATGAGACGGCGGCGCATCTCGGAGCGGGTGGCGCTCGTCCCGGAGCTGGCCTGCGTGGCTCTCCCCCAGCGGCCCGAGCTGCCGCGGCTGTCGCCTTCGCTCAGGACCACGACGCCGTGCTCGCCGCAGACCTCTGAGAGCTCGCGGGCGGTCTCGGGGTCCTGGAGCGCGGCGTAGAGGCGCCAGGAGGTGCCGTCGTACCAGGCGCGCGCGCCCTCGCGGCCCCATTGCTCCACGAGCTGGCCCGCCGACTGATAGAGCAGCAGCAGCGTCAGGCCGTACTTGCGCCCGGCGTCGCGCGCCGTCTCAAGCGCGGCCATGGGCCCGAGGCGGGCGACCTCGTCGAGGAGGAAGAGGATGCGGCCTGCGACTCGGCCGTCGGCCTCGTAGGCGGCGTTGAGGAGCGCGCCGATCACCACGCGCCCGAGGCCCGGGCTGGCCTGGAGCACCTTGAGCGGGATCTGCACGAAGACCGTGAGGCGGCCCCCGCAGAGCTCACGGGTCTCGAAGGTGTCGCCGGAGACGAGGTCGGCATAGGCGGCGGTGGAGAGCCAGCGCGTGGCCTGGACCGCGTTGGCGTAGACCCCGGAGAAGGTTTCGTCGACGAGACCCATCAGGGTGCCGGCGAGATCGCGGGCGAGGGGGGAGGCGGAGCCGGCATGGACCTGGGCCAGCAGGCGGCGCATCTCGGCCTCCGGCGTGACCAGCACCCGGCGCAGCTGCCTCAGCGTCTTGTCGCGGGCCCCGAGCTCCTCGTCCCACAAGAGGTCGGCCAAGAGGCAGGCGATGAGGCTCTTGCCCATGTCGCGGAAGAACTCCCCGCCGCCACCCGCGCGGGACCCGCGCGCGGGCTCGCCCGCAAGCCAGGTGGCGACGGCCTCGACGTTGGCTTCGGCCAGGGGCGAGGCCGTGTCGATCCAGTCCAGCGCGTTGAACCCGCCCGTGCTCCCTCCGGAGGGGTCGAGCGTGACCACGCGCTGGCCCAGGCGGGTCTGGCGGGCGCCGGCCACCATGGGTCCGACCTCGCGCGAGGGATCGAGGACCACGGCCGAGCCGGTCCAGGTCAGGAGCGTCGGCACGCCCACGGAGGTGGTCTTGAAGCCGCCGGAGCCAGCCAGAACCAGGGCGTGGGTGGGCCCGGAGCGGCAGGGGTCGATGAGCAACGGCGCGCGGCCGCCCTGGCCCCAGCTCGTCGGGTCGTCGGGATCGAACGGGCGCATGCTCCTGCCAGCGCTTCCCACGCCTCGCCGTCGCACGGCGCGGTCCTGGTCGACGCGGTAGGCCTCGCCCACGACAAGGCCGCCATGGACGGGGTCGGGGCCGGGGAAGAGGCGCTGGGCCTCCGTGAGGCTCAGCCAGTCGGCGTGGCCATGGTTGTCGGAGCGGGCGCGGGCGCCAGACGTGCCGCCCGCACCCCGGGGAGGGGCGACGAGGAGGCGAAGACCGACGCCGAGGGCCACGACCCCCACGACGGCGACGACGGTGTAGGCGACTGGAATGCGCTCCACGAGCTCGAGCGCGGAGAGCCGGCCGACCAGGGGTGCCAGGCCCCGTCCCACCGGCCACAAGGTCAGCGCCAGGGTCCCGGCAAGGCCCACGAGCCCGGCCAAGGCCGTGGTGAGGGGAGCGAGCCGGCGGACGCGAAGACCAAGGGCGACCATCATCAGCAGGATGGGGCCCATGAGCCCGGCCGCGGGCCAGAGCGTGGTGGCCAGGCGGGCCTCGATCCCGCCGGAGCCCAGGGTGGGAGAGAGCAGGACCGCCTCGCGCCAAAGCACGAGGGCGCCCTCTCGGGCCGGCCAGGCCAGGGCGAGCGGCCAGAGCTGGAGCGCGAAGGCGAGCCCATCCCGTCCCAGGTCGGCGGCGCGGCGCGCGAGCCCCGGCATGCTACTCCGCCGCGTCCACGGAGGCCCCCGAGGAGGCGGGCCGGGCCGAGGCCGCCATGGCTCCACTCTTCGCCGCATCGCTCGCGTCCGCGGGCGGCGCCATGCGCTGCAGGGTGCCGCCGAGCTCGTCCGCGGCGGCCTTGGCTTCACTGTAGACCGCCAGTCCCTCCCAGTGCTGGAGCACCTTGGACCAGCGAAAGCCCAAGCCTCGGAGCCGCGCGGTCACCAGCGCCGGCTGTGCGCCTACGAGGGTGAGGATCAGCGGCTCCTTGGCGGCGGCGCGGGCCTTGGCCTCGCGGTCGAAGGCGCGGCCCCCCTCGGCCTGCCAGCGGGCCACCTGGTCGGGGTCGCTCCTCCGGGAGGCCACCTCCAGCAGCGCCCCGTAGAGGGTGTTGGCGTCGAGCTCCCCGAGCCCGGCCTTGTCGACGAGCCCGCCGGCCTCGATGAGGCTGCGCGTGCGGGCCTTGCGGGCGTCCTCGCGGATCTTGGCCTCTTCGCGTTGCAGGCGGGCGCGCTGCTGCTCGAGGCGGGCTTGGCGCTCGGCGAGGCTGGTCAGGGCCATGGGGTGGTCTCCTCTCTTTGTCTCCGTCGCGCGGTCCTCGCGGGCGAGCCCGAGACCCACCCGTGGCGCCGCTTAAGAATGGCAGACGCCCAGGGATGGCGCAACCTGGAGGAGACTCCCGGTCCCTCGCGGTCCCCAACCTGTCTGCGCCCTGGCCGGAGCGTCGCGAACCCGGGAGGACGGTTGCGGAGGTCGAGGCCGCTGCAGAGCCGCGTTCTCCCTCCTCGTGTCATAACTTCCTGCCGCTTCCGCCGTTGCAGTCCGGAGCAGCCAGCACTGGTCAGTGCCATCTCGACAGCGGAGGACCCACCGGCCGTGCCGGGTTCGGTGATCTCGCGAGGGGCACCCGAGTGAGCGGAGCAGACGCAATATGCATTCTCGCGAATGCGGTTTGCGGCCTCAACTTGCAGTTGCGGCTTGCGCGTGTTGGGGCGGACCCGCCAAGATGCCCGCATGGCCATCGCCTTCGCCCGCGCCCGCTACCTGTCCCGCTCCTCGGGCGGGTGCGCCGTGCGGTCCGCCTGTTACAACGCGCGGGAGGCGATCACCGACCTGCGCACGGGCGAGCGCTACTCCTTCGCGCATCGCGAGGCGCCCGAGCACCACACGGTGCTGCTGCCCGAGGGTGCGGAGGACCGCCTGGCCGCAAGTCAGGTGCTCTGGAACCTGGCCGAGGCGGCGGAGCGGCGCAGCGACGCCCAGGTGGCCCGCGAGATCGTGCTGGCGCTGCCGGCGGATAGGGGGCTCACCCACGACGACCGGGTGGCACTCGCGGAGAGCTTCGCGCGGGAGCACTTCGTGGCCCGGGGACTGGCGGTGCAGCTCGACGTGCACGCCCCGCACGCCGGAGGGGGCCGCGGCGACGAGGGCGGGGCTGTCGACTCTGACGGGACGGGAGACGCCGAGAGCGAGCGGGCGAACCACCACGCGCATCTCCTGATCACCACGCGGCGGGTGGAGGGGGACCGGCTCTCCGCCCGCAAGGCGCGCGACCTCGACCCGGTGGTGCGCACCCTCGGCGGGCGCGCGGCGGTGACCGACGGCGCGCGCTGGGGGGAGCTCTGGCGGGCGCACCAGGACGCCTTCTTCGCCGCGCACGGGCTGGAGCTCCGGGTGGACGCGACAGCCGTGGTGCCGGGTCGGCACGTGGGGCCGGTGCGTATGCGCGTGCCGGGCTCGGAGGCGGTGGCGCGGGCCGAAGAGGTGGCCCGGGCGAACGCGGCAGCAGTGCGGGACCCTGAGACGGTGCTGCAGGCGCTGACGCGAGGCAACGCGAGCTTCACGGAACGCGAGCTCGACCGCTTCCTCGCCAAGCATATCCACGACGAGGGCGAGCACCTCACTGTCAAAGCGCGGGTGCTGGGGCACGCTGACGTGCTGGCGCTGCACGACCCGGAGACCGGGGCGTCCGTCGGGCGGTACACGACGCAAGCGGTCCGCGCGCAGGAGCGGGCGGCGCTGGCGGACGCGGCTGCGGTGGCCGCGGGCCGGCATGGTGGGTTAAGCAAGGCGGCGCAAGGGACCGGTCTCGAGGGCCGGACGCTGCGGGCAGACCAGCGGGCGGCGTTCGACCACGCGGTGGGGCCGGGGGGTCTCATTCTTCTCGAGGGCCGGGCGGGGACCGGCAAGAGCTACACGCTGGGAGCGGTGCGCGCCGCACATGAGGCCGCGGGCTACGAGGTCATCGGGCTCGCGCCCACGAACGCCGTGGCGCAGGACCTCGCGGCGGACGGGTTCGGTCCAAGGGCAGGCTCAGGGGCGGGCCAAGGAGCGGGGCAGGGGGGCCGGCCGGGCCGGGCCGCGACGGTGCACTCCGAGCTGTTCCGGCTCAAGAACGGGCGTGTCACCTGGGGTGCGCGGACGCTCGTGGTGGTCGACGAGGCGGCGATGTGCGATGCGCGCGTCACCGGCGAGCTCCTGGCGGAAGCGCGGCGCAGCGGGGCGAAGGTGCTCCTGGCCGGCGACGACCGGCAGCTGGCCTCCATCGAGCGGGGCGGGCTCTTCCCCGAGCTCAAGGCCGCGCACGGCTCGGCCGAGATCCGCCAAGTGACGCGGCAGAAAGTCGACTGGCAGCGGCAGGCGGCGCAGGACCTCGCGGAGGGGCGCACGCTGGCGGCCGTCGCGGCCTTCGCGCGAGAGGGCGCCCTGCACTGGTCGGAAGACCAGGGGGCGGCGCGGGCGGCGCTGGTGGCGCGCTGGACGGCGGACACGGTGTCCGACCCGCACGCCACGCGCTTCGTGTTCGCCTACACCAACAAGGAGGTCGACGCGCTCAACGCCGAGCTCAGGGCCGTCCGCAAGGCCCGGGGCGAGCTCGGCGAAGACGTGCGGTTTGACACCAAGCATGGGGCGGCCTCCTTCGCCGTGGGCGACCGCGTGCAGGTGACCGAGACGCTGCGGAGCGCGCGGCTCTGGAACGGCAACGCCGGGGTGATCACCGGGATCGATGCGCGCACGGGGCGGATCACCGCGCGGCTCGACGGGCCGGGCGGGCGCGAGGTGAGCTGGCGGGCGGGGGAGTTCACTGGCTTCCGGCACGGCTACGCCGGCACCATCTACAAGGGCCAGGGCAAGACCATCGATCACACGTACCTGCTGCACTCGGCGCACTGGCGGCAGGCGTCGTCCTACGTGGCGTTGACGCGCCAGCGGGAGAGTGCGGCGATCTTCGCAGCCCGGGAGACGGCCATGGGCCTCGCGCAGTTGGCGCGTCAGATGAGCCGGCCGGAGGTGCGGGCCGCCTCGGTCGCCTGGGCCACGCGCGACGAGCTGCCCCCGGCGCTGCGGCCGGAGGTAGGGCAGGGGATGGGGCCGGCCGGGCGGGCCGCGCAGGGGACCCCCGCCGAGACGGCCGGGCGGGACGAGCGCGCGGTCGCGGAACGGCGTGGCGGGGATCTCTCCCCCCAAGCGGGCGAGGTTCCCAAGTCGCGGCCGCAGGACGAGCCGTCCCCCGCGCCGCGCTGGCTGATCCCGCCGCGGGCCGGCACAGAGCCCGCCCAGCCCGCAGAGCGAGCCGCGACCATGGCGGCGGTGGCCGCGGACCCGGTGGTGCGGCGGGAGCGGGAGGCGCTGGGGCAGTACCTCGTGGGCGCCTACCGCAACCCCAAGGCGGCCGAGGCGCGGCTTGGCGAGTTGGTGGCCACTCACGGGGCGACCTCGGCCGCGCGGCGGATTGAGGCGGACCCGGAGCAGCTCGGGGCGCTTGCGGGTCGTGCGGGACTCCTGGCCGGGCGGGCGGCGCGTCTGGTGCGGGCGCAGGCGGAGCGCGTGGCGCAAGCCGTGGGGCCAGCCGTGCGGCGGATCGGGGAGGCGGAGGCCGCAGCGGCACAGGGCGCCTTGGCCGCGATGGAGGCCCGGCGGACGGCGGAGGCCATTGGCGTGCCGGTGATGTCGGCGCGAGCGGAGGAGACCCTGCGGGTGCTCGGCGCAGCGGAGGCGCCGGCGGAGCGCGCGAAGGCCTGGGCGGCGCTGCAGGCCGATGATCGGGTTGCCGCCGAGGTGGCGAGCTTCGTGCGATCCGTGAAGGACCGCTTTGGGGCGGAGGCGGTGCGGCGGATGGACCGGCTCGGCCCTGGGG
This sequence comes from Rubellimicrobium rubrum, assembly GCF_006152115.1. GTDB lineage: Bacteria > Pseudomonadota > Alphaproteobacteria > Rhodobacterales > Rhodobacteraceae > Rubellimicrobium > Rubellimicrobium rubrum. The sequence continues at coordinate 58,701 of NZ_VDFU01000010.1, forward strand.
CGGCGGAGGCTCTCGGCGGGAACGATCCGGAGGTCTCGCGCGCGGTGCTGGCCGAGATAGGATCAGTGGTGCAACTGGTGCGGCACGGCGAGCGGGCGGCTGCCGTGGAAGGGCAACGGCTGACCCAGGCCGAGCGCCTGCGGCAGGGGACGAGAATGAGGCCGTGAGGCGGACCGGCGAGCGCGGTCGCCTCACGCGCCTGGACCGGCGGCACCAGCAGCTGGGGGAGGTCCTCGTGACGATCAGGGACTGGATGAGGCGGCAGCGGTTGCGGCGGCTCGAGCGGCGCGGCGACGTCGTCCTGCACTGGGCCGAGGAGGCGCAGGCGCTCCTGGACCTCGGGGGAGACCTGATCCCTGAGCGGGAGCTGTCGCGCGACCTCTACGGGCTCCTGGTCTACGCCTGGGCGGCCGGGGCGGATCGCCGCGCGATGTTCCACGCCCACGATGTGCTGGCCCAGGTCCGGGCGCGGGCCTGGCAGGGCTACGCCGACATGCCGGGGCTCCTCGAGGAGATCCGTACCCTTTGGCCACGCGGGGCCACCACCGAGCGCATGGTCGCGTTCTTCGACGAGCTGGCCCGGAAGCGCTCGACCTACCTGTTCCTGCCGGTGGTCTCCCGCATCGATCGCCACCAGGGCAGGGCGGGTCCGCTGCCACGGGGCGCGCTCTCCGTGGACGGGCTCGTCGAGCGACATGCCGATCGCCACTATGGACAGGTCATCCGGAACATGTTCGCAGCCGGGCCGGAGTTGGCCCGGGAGCAGGACGTCTTCATGCTAGCCACCCTGGCGGTGCTCTGGGACGAGGGCCCGTGGCGGGGCGACAGGGCCGCTCTGTTTGGCGTGGTGCAAGCCGGGCTCCGCCGGCTCCATGAGACGCCGGAGACCGTCCTGAGAGCGGTCCGGGCGGATCGCACTCCCGGCTCGCCGCACAAAGCCGTGGCCGCCGAGATCCTCGCGGCCGCCGAGGAGATCGTCGCCTGGGCGCCCTGGCTCTGGCTCGAGGCGCTGTTCGTCGTCGAGAACGCCTTAGCCGGGCCGCAATGGTTCGACACGGCCTTCGAGGTGACGGCCATCCCCACGGATACGCTGCTCTGAGAGGGTCAAGAGACCGGAGGTCTGTCTGGTTGCCAAGGATGGTTGGAGGCTGTGAGAGGGTCCAGGCGGTGCTGGACCGAGCCAAGCCCGTAACGCAGGAGCGGGAGAAACCCGGCCCCGAGCACGAGCGGGCTAGGGCCCGGCACCGGCAGAGGGATGACGGGTGGAGCTACGGACTGTGAGGCTGGAGCCGGCTTCTACCCTTCGATGGCGTGCCGCAGGTCGGTCACCGTCGCCATCATCGTCATGGGATCGAGAGGCGAGGGCTCGAAGCCTACGGCGAGATAGAAGGCGCGCGCAGCGTCCGAAAGCGCGTGCACCAGCACGCCGTGGATGCCGATCAACTTGCCGGCCTGTGCGACCCTGAGGAGCGCGTCACGCACCAGCGCCCGGCCGATGCCCCGACTCTGGAGGCTGCGGTCGATGGCCAAGCGCCCGAGCACCACCACGGGGATCGGGTCGGGCATATTGCGGCGGAAGCGGCCGGGGGCCTCGATCCCCTTCACCGCCCCCGAGGCCAAGGCGTAGTAGGCCACCACCCGCTCGCCCTCACAGAGCACGAAGGTGCGCGAGGCGCCCGAGGCCTGGTTGGCGCGGGCGCGCCGCTTGAGCCAGTCATCCAACGAGGGGACGCCCGAGTCGAAGTCGGAAAGCAGGTGATGGTCCGCCAGCGGCGCGGGCGCTGACAGCGTCACTCGGTGTCCCAGGGGGCAGGCGTCGTCATCGTGCGCCGCAGGCGGTCGCTCGGGCAGGGCGGGGCGTCGAGGCGGGCCAGGAACTCGCCATAGGCCTCTTCGCCCACGGCGAAGAGGGTGCGGTCAAGGAGCGCCTCCTCGGCGGCGCGGCGCGAGGCGTCGAGCACGAAGTCGGTGCGGGTCTTGCCCGTTAGCTCGGCCGCGCGGTCGATCAAACTGCGCAACTCGGGCTGGATGCGGATGTTCAAGGGCTCGCGGGCGGGATAGGTGGACATAATGACCTCCGGGTGCCCCTCAACGTGGTGTAACGCTGTTGTCGTTACAAGGTGAGTTAGGCTTTCGCGCCAGTCAAAACTTTTGCGCCGCTCGTTGCGTGTCTCTGTAGCGCAGCGCCTCGACCAGCAGCGCGAAGGCGGGCGTGGGCTGGCGGCGAGAGGGGTAGTAAAGGTGGTAGCCTGCAAAGGGCGGGCACCAGTCCTCCAGCACGCGCACGAGGCGGCCCTCCCGGAGGTCGTCCTCCACGTGCCCTTCCAGCACGAAAGCAAGGCCGAGGCCCGCCCGCGCTGCCTTGAGGTGCAGGGCCGGGCTGTTGAGCACGAACTGGCCTTCGACGCGCACCTTCAGCTCGCGGCCGTCCTTCTCGAACTCCCAGGCGTAGAGGCCGCCCGCCGTGGGCAGGCGCACGGTGATGCAGGCATGTCCGGTGAGGTCCTGGGGCACCTGCGGGACCGGGTGGCAGGCGAAGTAGGCAGGGCTGCCTACGGCGGCCATGCGGAGGTCTGGGCCGATGCGGACCGCCACCATGTCGCGCTCGACCTGCTCGCCCAGGCGGATGCCGGCGTCGAAGCGGTCGGCCACGATGTTGGTCAGGGCCTGATCGACGGCGATCTCCACGCGCACGTCGGGATACTCCGGCGCGAGCCGCTCCAGCACAGGCCAGAGCACGGCCTCGGCCGCGTGCTCGCTCGTGGTGATGCGGATAGTGCCGGCGGGCTTGTCGCGCAGTTCGGTCAGGGTGGCGAGCTTGCCGTCGATCTCCGTCAGGGCTGGGCGCAGGGTCTCCAGCAGGCTTTCCCCGGCCGCCGTGGGCGCCACGCTGCGCGTCGTGCGGGTCAGGAGCCGCACGCCCAGCCGCTCCTCCAGCCGGCGCACGGTGAAGCTCAGCGTCGCCTGCGAGGTGCCGAGCTTTGCTGCGGCGCGGGTAAAGCTCCGCTCCTCCGCCACGGCCAGGAACACGGTCAGGTCCGCCAGGTCCTCACGCCGCATTTATAAATCTCCGATATAGGCTCATGCGGATCATAGCGGCTAATCGGGGAAGGGGGCAGGCGCTAGATGAGACCTCGCAACGGAGAAAGGCCGCTCATCGGCCGTCCCGACCAGCGGAGGCCCACCATGAGCGCGAACATCGAAGGCAAGGTCGTCGTCATCACCGGCGCGAGCAGCGGCTTGGGCGAGGCCACGGCCCGGCACCTCTCCGAGCAGGGCGCCACCGTCGTGCTGGGCGCCCGGCGGGTAGAGCGCATCGAGGCGCTCGCCCAGGAGATCCAAAGCCAAGGCGGCAAGGCGCTGGCCGTGGCCACGGACGTGACGAAGGCCGAGGAGGTGCAGCGGCTGGTGGACGAGGCCGTCGAGGCCTTTGGGCGTGTGGACGTCCTTCTCAACAACGCAGGCCTGATGCCCCACTCGCCCCTGGAGCGGCGCAAGATCGAGGACTGGGACCGCACCATCGACGTGAACCTCAAGGGCGTGCTTTACGGGATCGCGGCCGTGCTGCCCCACATGCAGCGGCAGAAGGCCGGGCACATCATCAATGTCTCCTCCGTGGCCGGCCACAAGGTGGGCCCGGGCGGCGCGGTCTACTCCGCCACCAAGACGGCCGTGCGCGTCCTCTCGGAAGGGCTGCGGCAGGAGGTGAAGCCCCACAACATCCGCATCACGATCATCTCGCCCGGGGCGGTCGCGACCGAGCTGCCCCAGAGCGCCACCGAGGCGGACGTCGCGGAGGGACTCCAGCAGTTCTACGACGAGTTCGCGATCCCGGCCGACTCCTTCGCGCGTTGCGTGGCCTTTGCCATGAGCCAGCCCGAGGACGTGGACATCAACGAGATCCTGTTCCGGCCCACGCGGCAGGCGCTCTGACCCCCCGCATGGGTCGCCCACGACGACCCATCCCCGTCTCCAGCTTCGCGCCCTCGTCGGCGCCGACCAAGGGAGCACGACCAATGCACACCCGCGAACTCGGCCGCTCCGGCCTTCATGTCTCCACCCTGGGCTTGGGCTGCATGGGCCTGAGCTATGGCTATGGGCCGGCCACCGACCGCGAGGCGGCCATCGACCTGATCCGCGCCGCCGTCGAGCGGGGCGTCACCTTCTTCGACACCGCCGAGGCTTACGGGCAGGGCGCGAACGAGGACCTCCTGGGCGAGGCTCTGGCGCCCTTCAAGGGCCGGGTGGTGATCGCCACCAAGTTCGGCTTCCGAGAGGGCGACCCGAGCCTCGGCCTGGACAGCGATCCTGCGCGCATCCGCCGAGTCGCCGAACGGTCGCTCAAGCTCCTGCGGGTCGAGCGCCTCGACCTCTTCTACCAGCACCGGGTCGATCCGACCGTGCCCATCGAGGAGGTGGCCGGGACGGTGCGGGACCTCATCGCCGAGGGCAAGGTCGCCCACTGGGGCCTCTCCGAGGCCGGCGTGCAGACCATCCGCCGCGCCCACGCCGTCCAGCCCGTGACGGCGCTTCAGAGCGAGTATTCGCTCTGGTGGCGCGAGCCCGAGGCGGAGATCCTGCCCACGCTCGGGGAGCTGGGCATCAGCTTCGTGCCCTTCAGCCCGCTCGGGAAGGGATTCCTGACCGGGACCATCGACGCCACCACGACCTTCGATGCGAAGGACTTCCGCAACACCGTGCCGCGCTTCGCGCCCGAGGCGCGCGACGCCAATCAGGCGCTCGTGGACCGGGTGGGCGAGATTGCCGCTGCCAAGGGAGTCACGCCCGCGCAGATCGCGCTCGCGTGGCTCCTGGCCCAAGCGCCTTCGATCGTGCCGATCCCGGGTACCACCAAGCTCCACCGGCTGGAGGAGAACCTGGGCGGGGCGGAGGTCGAGCTGACCGACGCCGACCTGCGCGGGATCGGCGAGGCGCTGGCCGCCATCCCCATCCAAGGCGAGCGCTACTCGGGCCGGTCGGCGCAGATGGTTAACCGCTGAGAAGCCGGCCGCTCACGGCGCGGCCCCAGGGCCAAGCTCTCCCGCCATCCCCAACATACGAACGAAGGACACCCGCCATGCAAGGTCCGACCCTTACCCTCAACAACGGCGTCACCATGCCCGCCCTGGGCCTGGGCGTTTTCCAGACCCCACCCGCCGAGACCACCGCCTCCGTGGAGGAGGCGCTGCGCCGGGGCTACCGCCTGATCGACACGGCCGCCGCCTACGGCAACGAGCGCGAGGTGGGCGAAGGCCTGCGCCGCTCTGGCCTTGCCCGTGATGAGATGTTCATCGAGACCAAGGTCTGGATCAGCGACTACGGCTACGACGAGACCCTCCATGCCTTTGAGAAGAGCGTGGGCAAGCTCGGCGTCGACCACCTCGACCTCCTGCTCCTGCACCAGCCGCTGCCCTCGGCCTTCGAGCGCACGCTGGACGCCTACCGGGCGTTGGAGCGGCTCCTTGCCGACGGCAAGGTCCGCGCCATCGGCGTGAGCAACTTCATGCCCGAGCATCTGGACCGCCTCCTGGCCGTGGCGTCCGTGGTGCCGGCGGTGAACCAGATCGAGGTCCATCCCTACTTCCAGCAGACCGCGCTTCAGCGCGAGCACGCCCGGCACGGCATCCTCACCCAGGCCTGGTCGCCCATCGGCGGGATCACCTTCTACCGGGGTGGCGAGAAAGGCACCCTGGAGAACCCCACGATCCTCGGGATCGCAGAGGCGCATGGGCGTTCGGCCGCCCAGGTGATGCTGCGCTGGCATCTCCAGGCGGGCCGCTCCGCCATCCCGAAGTCCACCAAGCCTGCCCGCATCGCCGAGAACTTCGATGTCCTCGACTTCGATCTCATCCCCGAGGAGGTCGCCGCCCTCGACGCGCTCGACACCGGCCGGCGCGGCGGGCCGGAGCCTGACAGCATCACGTTGGAGGCCTACGGCCGGCCCATCCCCGAGGCATGAGGCGGCAACCTGTCCCCCTCCCATCCCACCGTCGTACCCCTTTGAGAGGACCATCGACCATGGCCATTGAGAACGGACCCCACATCGGACGGCGCGGCCTTCTGGCCGCAGCCGGAGGCCTCGCGCTTGCGCCGCTGCTCGTCGGCGGCGCGGCCTCGCCGGCTGCCGCTCAAGCCGCAGGCGCGGACGGGACGGCTGCGGCCTCGCAGATCGGCAACCGCCGCCGGCTGGGGACGCTGGAGGTCTCCAGCGTGGGTCTCGGCGTGCAGAACATGCACCGGACCTACCAGACCACGATCCCCCACCGGCCCGAGATGCACCGCATCATCCAGGCGGCCTTCGAGCACGGCGTCACCTTCTTCGACTGCGCCGAGGCCTACGGCCCCCACGAGGACGAGCGCATCCTGGGCGAGGCCATCGAGTCCTTCCGCGACGAGGTGGTCATCACCTCGAAGTTCGGCTGGAACATCGACCTGGAGACTGGCGAGCGTAGGCCAGGGCTTAACAGCCGGCCCGAGCACATCAAGCAGGCGGTCGAAGGCTCGCTTCAGCGGCTCAGGACCGACCGCATCGACCTCCTCTATCAGCACCGCGTCGATCCAGCCGTGCCCATCGAGGACGTGGCCGGCGCGGTTCAGGACCTGATGAACGAAGGCAAGGTCCTGCATTGGGGTCTGTCCGAGATGGGGCTGGACACGCTGCGCCGCGCCCATGCCGCGCTGCCCGTCACCGCTGTCCAGAACGAGTACTCCATGCTCTGGCGCGGACCTGAGGCGGAGGTCATCCCGACCTGCGAGGAACTGGGCATCGGTTTCGTGCCCTGGAGCCCGCTCGGCGTGGGGTTCCTGACCGGCGCCATCGACGAGCAGACCCGCTTCGCCGAGGGCGACATCCGGGGCGTCGAGACCCGCTTCGCGCCCGAGAGCCTGCCGCACAACCTTCAGCTCGTGGAGGTGGCGCGGACTTGGGCCGAGCGGAAGGAGGCCACCCCCACGCAGATCGCGCTCGCGTGGCTCATGGCGCAGAAGCCTTGGATCGTGCCGATCCCCGGCACGACGCAGATGGCGCACCTGCTCGACAACATCGGCGCGGACGCCGTCACTTTCACGCCCGACGAGCTGGCGGAGCTGGACCAGGCGGTGAGGGCCATTGAGGTCCAGGGGCAGCGCCTGCCCGACCACGTGCTGGCCTTCTCGGGTGTCGAGGCGCCCCCGAAAAGCTGAGCGGCGCGGGAGCTCCTGTTGCGGCGCGGACCGCCGGGTCCGCGCCCTGGCGCCTTATGAAACAGACGAGTCAGCTACCGACCCCATGAGTAGAGGAGCACTCGCATGACGCGATCGACTTCAAATCCTGCCAGCCGACTCATCACGCAAGGTGGCTACGAGGCCGACAGGGTCATGGCGCTGTCCGATGCTCTTTCGCGTCGGGCCGTGCTAGCCGCCCCCGCTGTGCTGGCGCTGACGGCGGGACCGGCAGCCCACGCGGAGACGGCCCACGCCTCGCTTGGCGGCTCGACGACGCTGGTCGCTTATTTCACCCGTTCTGGGAACACGCGCGTGATTGCGGGGACGATCCACCGTGCGCTCGGCACGGACCTGTTCGAGATCCGGCCGGCGCAGTCCTACCCGGAGGACTACGAGGCAACCGTCGAGCAGGCGCGAGGGGAACGCGACCGCGGCGACGAGCCGTCCTTGGCCGAGCGAGTCCCGAATGTGGGAAGCTACGAAACGGTGTTCCTCGGCTTCCCGATCTGGGGCGAGACCGCCCCGCCGGTGATCCGGTCGTTTCTAAGCGCCCACGACCTGCAAGGCACGACGCTGCGGCCCTTCATCACCCATGGCGGCTATGGCCTTGGCAACAGCCTGTCCGTTCTCGCAAGCCACGCGCCTGGCGCGCGCATCGAGCCGCCGTTCGTGATGGAAGCCGACCAGGAGCGCAGGACGCTCAACCAGGTTCGAGGTTGGCTTGGCGAGATTGAGCGCCCATGAATGGGTGGAAAAGAAGCCGGCTGCCCACCGATTAATGCGGTAGCAAGAGAGACGCATGTCAGGCGACGGCCTCGGATGGCTGAGAGCGGATCAGCGCGCTAATCGTGACTTTCGCGAAGAGCGCCTGCCTGAGCCGTGTCAGGGGTTTGGCCTTCTCGTAAGTCATGCGCGAAAACATCGCCCGCGCCCTGCGACGGCGTCTGTCCTTGTGAACTCTTCCGCGTGGCGCGTCCTAGTTCGGCTTGGGATCCTTCGGCTTGAGGCCGGAGGGGATGACCCCCGCGTCCTCCAGCCGGCGGATGCGCGCCATCGTATCGGCCATCCGCGTCCCGTGGTTCACGTTGGCTCGCACCCCCGCGCCGACTCCCGCCGCCAGGGTTTCGGTGACGCCTCGGTTGCCCGCCCGGGCGCGCGCCTGCGAGCCCTGTGTATTGAGGAGCCCGGCCGCGGCGTAGCGCGCCTGCGAGGCGCCTCCGCTGAGCGCGCCAGCCCCGGCGTTGAGCGCGTCCCCGCCCAGCACCGAGCTGATTGCCGGCATGACGAAGTTGCCCGAGAGCGTTCGCACGAGGAAGGGGATCACACCGATCATGCCCACAACAAGGAACATCATAGCGAAGAAGGGCATGAGGGCACCCAAGGTCGCGTCCTCGGCCGGGTCGCCCAGGGTCATAGCCATTTCCTCAGCCATGCCGATGACCGTCGCCATAACCCCGGCGATGACGAGGGGGTACATGGCGAAGCCCACGAAGAGCGACAGCCAGCGGTGGAAGTAGTCCTTGGTCGCCTCGAAGAGCGTCGTGGCAATCATCACAGGGGCAATGCCGATGAGAAGGGTGAGCATGATCTTGGCGAAGATGAGCACCGCGCCTGCGAGTGCGCCCAAGAGGCCCATCATCGCCATGCCGAAGGTCGTGGCGACGGCCCCACCCATCCAGCCCATGTTCTCGGTCACGGCATTCAGGTACTCGGCGAAGTCGAACATGACTTCATCGAACGCTCTTGCGAACCCTCCAAATGGGATCGAGCCCCCCACGGCCTCCACGATGCCGGCGCCGAGATCGTCGAGCCCGTCGATGATGGCCGAAGCCACCACGTTGAACTGCACCCAGTTCAGGGCGAAGGCGCTGATGAGCAGGAGGCGCACGACGAGCCCAACGGCGGTGCTGCCGTCCATGGGACGCATCTGGAGGGCGAGGTTGGTAAATACCAAGACGATCAGGAGCGTCGAGGCTACCATTAAGATACCGCCCAGGGACCCCGCCACGGCGGCGAAGCTCGACTCGGCCGCCCCGTCGAGAAAGCCCCCGATGGTGTCCACCATCCACGAAACGGGTCCCATAGCGTTCTCCTACCAGTTGCCTTGAGCTTGGCAGATGCGCCGTGCGTCATCGTGAAGGCCGCTAGAAAGAAGCTGGAACTCGTGCCTGACCTCCCTCAGCGCTCTATTGGTCATCGCAGCATACTTCTCCTGATATTCGGCTTCGGCTGCGTCCCAGGGCGGTGCCTTGACGGCGCAGGAGCAATCGCCCGTAGCCACGATCTGTTCGTAGCTGCGCGTCTGATAAATCTCTGAAATCACCAAGCCTCGTATCGAGTCCCAGCCTTTCAGCTCCTCGATCCAAGAAGGCCGAGGTTCGCGGTCGGGGCAGGTTCGGTACTCGCTCGCGGCGCGCGGTGCGCTCATGTCGGGCGGTGTGAAGTCGCTCAGGCCGGACGTCCCCCCCGCGTCCGGTGTCGGCTCCTGGGCGGCCGCCTCGTCCTCCGTCATCGGCGGCGCGGCCGGGGCGTCGATCTGGGGAACAACCAGCTCCTCCCCGGCCCCGGGGGGAACCGGCTCGTCGGAGGCGTCCTGCGCCAGACCCGCCGCCCCGAACCCTGCCAGGGCCACCGTCAAGGCGAGGCTGATCCGCGTCGTGGTCGTCGTCATCGTTCCCTCCTTCGCGGCGCTCAGGCCGCCTGGTCGTCCTCGGGGCGCACGCCCGGCAGGTAGAACTCGGTGGGCCCGCGCCGGTCCTCGTGCCGGCCCACTTGGAGCACCACGTCGATGGTGCCCTCGATGTAGGCGAGGATCTCGGCGTAGGTCATGGGGAGTTGCGCCTTGGAGGCGGCAATGGCCAGGCGCTTGACCGCAAGCTGGGGCGTCTCGGCGTGCAGTGTCGTCATCGAGCCGCCGTGGCCGGTGTTGATGGCCTCCAAGAAGCTCATGGCCTCGCCGCCCCGCACCTCGCCCAGGATGATGCGGTCTGGCCGCATGCGGAGGGTCGAGGTCAGGAGCCGGTCGGGGCTGCGCTCGCCTGCGTCCCGGTCGGCCAGGAGCGTGACCACGTTGGGCTGCCTGGGGTGCAGCTCGGCTGCGTCCTCGATGGTGACGATGCGCTCCGTGGCCGAGACGTGGTCGAGCAGCTTGCGGAGCACCACCGTCTTGCCGGTGTTGGTGCCGCCCGAGACCACCAGGTTGAGCCTGTGCTGGACGCAGAAGGCCAGCGCCGCCTCCAGATCACCCGAGGTCACCACCTCGCGCAGCCGGGCGTTGCGCTCGCGGCGGCGCGCCTCCAAGCTTTGCGGCTGGTCATAGAGCCACTCGAGCTTGATGGCGTCGAGTGGCACGGAGGAGAAGAAGCGCAGCGAGATCGCGGGCGCGGCCCCCTCGACCGCCGGTGCCGTCACCACCTGCGCGCGGATGGGTCGTCCGTTGTAGAGGATCGACACGCTGATAATGGGCTTCTTGTCGGAGAGCTGCGCGCGCGCCGCCGAGGCGATGCGGCTGGCGAAGTCTCTCACCTCCTGCGGTCCCAACGTGACCTCCAAGGGGTGCATGAAGTGGTCGCCCTGGAACTCGCCCCACACCCGGCCGTCCGGGTTGATCGCGATCTCGATCACATCCTGCCGGCGCACGGCGGGGCCCAGCCGCTGCAGGGAGGCCGAGAGGTAGGAGTCCGCGACGGGGTCGGCGGGGGAGGGGACGAGGGTCGGGCCGGCCGTCATCCCAGAAGCTCCAGGTCGCGGTCGACCAGGACGGTGATGCGGGCGCCCTGGTCGACGTAGATCGTGGGCGCCACGGACAGGTACTCGTCAAGGACGGAGCGGCTGGCATCCTCCACGTCCCCGCCGAGCTCCTCGGCGAGCTCAGCCGCCAGTGGGTCATCCACGGAGGCCGCCGCCGCCGAGGGTAGAGCAGCAATCAGCGACACCAGCGCCGCCGAGCCGAAGCGGGTGCCCAGGCGGCGATCGATCCTCCCATCCGTCCCCGAGCGGCCCAGCTCGTCCGCGCCATAGGCCGCGATGGTCACCGACTGGCCGTCTGGGGTGATGATGCGGTCCCAGGCCACCATGAGGCGGCGCTGCGTGGCTTCGACCTGGCTGTTGTAGCGGCCGATGAGCTTGGAGCCGCGCGGGATCAGCACGCGGGTGCCGTCGTAGCTGTGCACGTCCTCGGAGACGACCGCACGGATGGTGCCCGGCAGGTCGGAGGCGATGGCGGTCTCCAGGACCGCTTGGATGACGGTGCCCTGGATGACGGTGCGGGACGGGTTGGCGATCACAACAGCCTGCTCCACATCGGCAGCCCTGGCGCCTGAGCGCAGGAAGTCCTCGTTCGGCCCGAGCCCGGAGGTGCCGCCTGCGCTCCCGTCGTTCGGGGCGGAGGCCGATCCGCCGAAGGCCACGATGGGGGAGCTGATCCGCGCCTGCCGCAGCTCCTCGGCCTGGGCGCGACGCTCCTCCAAGGCGGCGAGCCGATCGGCCTCCCCGTCCGCCAGAGGCGGCGCTTCGAGGCCGCCTTGCGGCAGCTCCGGCACTCCTTGGCCGAACTGCGCGGCCTGCAGTCGGGCCTCCAGGCCCTCGGCGCGCAGCCGTTGCCGCTCGGCCTGCCGCTCGGCGTCCTCCAGCGCCTCCTGCATGTCCTCGGACTGCTCTGCGAGGTCCGTGATCCGGGCACTCAGGCTCTCGATCTGGTCGGCGCTCCCGTCCTCCTGCGGCTGCGCCGCCGCCTCGCGCATGGCCTCGAGCTCGGCCTGCAACTCGGCCAACGTTTGCATCATCGCCTGCTCGGACGCGGAGGGACCGGATGGCAGGTCGAGAGCCTTGGAGGGCTGGGCTGCGACCGGGACGGGTTGCGGGGTCGCGGCGGCGGTCGGCGGGGTCATGGTCTCGAACCCCTGGCCCGTGCCCTGCCAAGGCTCAGGCTCCGCCGTCGCCAGCGTGGCCTCCGGCTCGCCCGAGCCGTGAAGGGCATAAGCCAAAGCCACGGCCGCAAAGCCGATGACGGCCATCCCGCTCAAGGCCTTGCCTAGGAGCGCTGGAGGGCGCCCACCCTTGCCGCGCCGGCCGTCGCTTGGCTCGAGGCGGTCGTGGAGCGCCGTGAAGTCAGGATCGTCCGTCATGAGGCTCCCTCCGGCTCAAGGGCCTGCACGCAGACCACTTGGTCGCCCAGGCGCAGCACCCAGCGGGCGTTCACGCCGGAGACGCGCACGACCCCGTCCTGGCGCGTCGTGCTGTTGGCGGTGTGCTCGCCGCCCTCTGGCCCGACCCGCAGGACGGCCGGCAAGGGCGCGTTCGGGGCGAACTGGAAGTAGGTAAAGGTGCCGTCGTCCGAGACCGCTATGGGGGCGAACTCCGCCTCGCCGCTCACGCCGTAGCGGTAGGTGGGCGCCCGGGGCACGACCGCGTTCCTCGGCGGGGCGGATGCGCCGGGATAGGCGAAGCGCACGACGTAGTAGGTGGGCCCGCCTCCTTCCACGACGTTGAAGTAGTAGCTCCGCAGATTGGTGTAGACGTTGATGTTGGTGCTCACCCCCGAGGCCCTGGGCTTGACCGCGAAGGCCTGACCGCCCGGAATGCCGTCGAACTGGAAGCCTTCGGTGTCCCCCGCGACGATGGACTGGATGGTCTCGCCGGGGGCGAACTCCACGGTGGTCACGTTGAGGAGCGTGGTGTTGATCCGGTACACTTGCCCATCGACGTAAGCTGCCACGCGCACCCGCTCGTCATGGCTGCCGCGGCTTGGCGCCACCTCGGCCGAGGCGGCCCCGGCCAACGCCGCGATCAGGCCCAGGCTGAGTCCCAGAGGGCGTATCCGGCGCATCGTCACTCCTCCAGCCTGTCGGACGTGATGGCGTACTCCCGCACCACGAAGCCCAGGGGGTTGCCCCACACCTCGTCGATGCTGCGGCGTTCCTCGGGCGCGAAGCCGAACAGGAGCGTAGCGGTGAAGTTGCCTGTGGTGATGCCGTCGCGGTTGGTCAGGCGCTTCCTGAGCCGCACCTGGGCGCGGTCGTTGGTGATGAGCGCGATGCTCAGCACCTCCACGTCGATGCGGGCGTTCTCGCCGTAGGCCTCCGGCGGGTAGGCATCGTGGCCGGAGGTCCAGAGCGCGCGCAGGGTGTCGGCCGCGCCGCCCTCGCTCATGGCCAGGGTCCGGCGCACGCGGAGGTCGTTGTCGAGCTGGTTGTAGGTCTCGCGGTCGGTCACGTAGCGGAACACCTGGGCCTGGATCACCGCCGGGCGCTCGGCGAGCGAGACGGCCCGCACGGTGGCCTCCGGCAGCGCCAGGCCGGTCTCGGGGTCGTAGGCGACGAGAGCCGGGGGCGGGTCCTCGTCAAAGACCGCCACGGCGGCCGCTGCGAGGCAGCCCGTGACGCCAAAGAGCGCGCTCGCGCCGGCGATGGCCTTCCAGACCCGCTCGCGCCGGCGCGCCCCGTAGATCAGCTCTTCCTCAAGGATCTCGCTCATACGGTTCATGGGGCGGGTCTCAGTTCATGTCCGGGAGCGTGAAGTCGACGTACTCGCGCTCGGCCGCGATGGTGGCGGCGTCGATGACCCCCGCCTGGCCCGCGCCCACGGTGGCGACCGACTGCAGGCGCAGCATCTCGAGCATGATGATCCCGATCTCGGCGGTGACGCGGGTGTTGTGGTCGATGGAGGCCTTGAGGTCGGCCTGATCGCCGATGCCGGCCACCAGCGTCTCGATGCGGGAGGCAGCCTGGCCGGCGTTCTCGTGGCTGACCTGGGCCGCCGCGCTCATGGTCGCTCCCGTGGTGGCGCGCGTGGCGATCCGCTGCGCCTCCTCGTCGGTGCCCACGCCGTCGCCGGGGGTGCCCGTCGGGTCGGACGGCCCAGTGCCGGATGGATTGCCGGCTGCCATGTGCTCCAGGGTGGCGGCGTCGAAGCCCGCCTCGTTCAGCACGCCCTCGATCCCCTCGCGCATGCGGCTCGCGTTGGGGCCGGTGAGCTGCGACCAGTCGCCGGTCTGCACGGCCTGGATGGAGGCCACGACGTCGGTGAAGTTGCCGCCCAGGAGGTTGTCGAGCTCGCCGCCCATGACGAGCTCCATGATGTCCCGCTCGCCGGACAGCGCTTCATAGGTCTCGGTGAGCTTGGCGTATTGATCCTGCAGGGTCTGGAGCTGCTCCAGCGCGTTGTCGAGAAGGTCCGACTGGATGCCGAAGTCCTCCAGCATCTGGTCGAGCTGGGCGATCTGCTGGGCGATGGAGCCGAAGTCCACCACGGGGATGGCCGCCTCGGCGGCCGGGGCCAGCGCCAACGCAAGGGCGGTCGAAAGCAGGAGGCGCTTCATTCCAGGGTCTCCAGGGTGAAATCCGTGTAGTCGCGCTCGGCGGTCATGGCGGCGGCCATCGCCACCTGCTCGGCGCTCAGGGGCTGGGTGTGGGCCGCCTGCAGCCGCACCATCATCACCATCAGGCGGGCGATCTCGGCGCGGGCGTAGGTGTTGAGGCTCATGGCCTCCTCGGCGTCGGCGGTCGCCCTGATGCGGGTGACAATGCCGCGGAGCCGGGTGGCAGCGGCCGCGATCTGGGCTTGCGTGTGCCCGGCGTAGATCATCGCCGCGTCGGCTGTCAGCGACAGGGTGGCGCCCGCCAGGAGCACCGGGTCGATGGTGCCCAGGGCGTCGATGCCGCCCACAAGGCCCAGGTAGCTGTTGTACTTGGCCGGGATCGCCTTGACGTAGCCCTGGGTCTCCTCGAAGGGCGGCACGCCCCCGTACTTCTCCACCGCGCCCGGACCGGCGTTGTAGGCCGCCAGCGCGAAGACGACGTTGCCGTCAAAGGCCTGGAGCTGCTGGCTGAGGTAGCGGGCGCCACCCTCGACCTGGAGGTAGGGGTCCTCGTAGTACTCCGGGTAGATGCCGAGGCTCTGGGCCGTGTCGGGGATGATCTGGGTGAGCCCGAAGGCCGCCGCCGGGGAGCGTGCACCCACCTGGAAGCGGCTCTCCTGCCAGATCAGCGCCTGCAGCAAGCAGCGCCATTGCACGGGCGAAAGGCCAGCCGCCGCGACGCCCGGGTAGCCCGCCGTGTCCTTGGCGACCTGGATGATGAGCTCCTCGACGGTGACAGCGGCGTCGCCGAAGAGCCGCGGCGCGGCGGGGTTGGGATCTTCGGGGCCGTAAAGGACGGCGGCTGAGGCGGGCGTGGTGCCGTCGCCCTCCAGCGCCGCGATCGCGGCCGGGGTGCCGGACCCGTCGGTGGCGGAGACGGAGGCCAGGATGCGATCCAGGGCCGCGAGCTGGCTCCTCTCGATCTCCAGAACCTGCGCCTCGTTCGCCAGCCGGTCCGCCTGCAGGGCCAGGTCCTCGCCCTTCTGGGCGATCAGGGCCTCCTCGCGCAACTCCAGACCTTCGTCATGGACCGACCCGCCCCCAAAGACGCCGCCGAAGAGCCCGTCGAGCAGCCCAGCCTCGCCGGGGACGGGGAGGACCAGCACCAGGGCGAGCGTCGAGGCGGTCAGGGCCTCACGCATCCCCGTCCAACTCCCCGGCCACGGGCCGGAACTCGCAGGGCGTCTCGCCCTCCAGGAGGTTGAAGCAGGTGGCCGTGGGGCCTTGGTAGGTCTCGCATCCACCGAGCCCCAGGGCGGCGAGCGTCAGAGCCAGGATCAGTCGGGTCCGCATCACAGCCTCCAGAAGTCGGGCCGGGACCGCCAGTCGGGGCCCGCGCGTTGCTCGCCCTTCTCCATTCCGCCCAGGATGGTGAGAAGCGGTCCCAAGGCGCTGAGATTGGCGTCGATCAGCGTGGAGCCCCGGTCGTCGCGCACCAGGGCGGCTCGCGACCCGACCGACCCCTCCAGGAGCATCCCCAACTCCTTGTCGTTGAGGCCCAGCATCTCGTAGTCGGAGGCCCGGGCCCGGAGGTTGGGCAGCAGGATCTGCGTGGGCACGGCCTCCACGATGGTCTTGCCGGTGCGGGTGTGTTCGAGCTGGCTCGCGTACTGCGTCATCATCACCACCACCGCATTCTGCTTGCGGGCGGTGACGAGCCAGTTGGAGAGGCGTTCCGCAAAGTACGTCGTGTCGAGCGCCTTCCAGGCCTCGTCGACGACGATCACGGTGGGCCGGCGGTCCTCGATCAGGCGCTCGACGCGGCGGAAGAGGTAGGAAAGGACCGCCATGCGCTCGCGCTCGCTCTCGCTGTCGAGGATGCCCGTCAGATCGAAGCCCACCACCTCGCCCGCGAGGCTGAAGGTGTCGGCCCGGCTTTGCCCGAAGATCCAGCCGTAGCGACCCTCGCTGGTCCATTCGTGGATGCGCTCGCTCAGGTCGCCGGCGTCGTCCGCCCCGCCAAACAGCGAGGCGAGGTCCGTCCAGTTGCGCAGGTGCGACGGCGCGCCCGCGTTCTGCCGGACGACCTCGGCAATGCGGTTCGTCTGCACGGGCGAGAGCGGCCGATCGGGGCGGGTCAGGAGCGCCACCAGCCAGTCGGCGAGCCACGCCTGTCCGCGCTCGTCGGTTTCCAGCCAGAGGGGATTGAGGCCCGTGGGCACGCCGGGGCGGATCGGCGCGTAGGAGCCCCCCATGGCCCGCACTGCCATCTCCAGGCCGGCCCGATAGTCGAACACGACGACCCGCGCATCCGCGCGCCGCGCCATCGCCATCAGGAACGCCGACAGCACCGACTTGCCCGAGCCGGGGCGGCCCAGGATCAGGGTATGCCCCGAGGTGGGCTCGCGGTCCGGGCGGCCCGCCTCGTGGTAGGAGAACCAGAAGCCCGACCGCTCCGGCGTAGGAAACATGGTCAGGGGCGTGCCCCAGGGCGTCTCCTGCGCGCGCTTGCCAAGCGGCGTGCGATGGAAGGCCGAAAGGTCGGCGAAGTTGCGGTTGGTGAGGGGCGCCTTCCGGCTCCGCATGACGGCGTTGCCGGGAGCTTGTGCGAAGTAGTGGGTCTGTCCCGCGAAGCTCTCGTTGATGAGGCCAACACCATGCTCGGCCGCGATGTTGCGGACCTCGCTCGCAAGGCTGTCCAGCTCGCCTGGCGTGGCGGCGAACACGGTCACGGTCATGTGGTGCTCGCCGAAGATGAGGCGGCGGGACTCCAGGTCGTCGTGCGCCTCGTCGAGCTCGGCCAGGAGCGACACCGCCCCGTCCTCGCCCGTCCGCATCAGGCGCTTCTGACGCTTGATCCGCTCGGCCATCAGGTTCGAGTTCACCGGGACGAACGAGTGCGTGACCACCATGTCCACGGGGAGGCTCAGCCCGTCGAACATCCCGACCGTGGTCTTGGCGGGGTAGGTCTTGATGGCGAAGGTGGTCCCGTACTTCCGCCCCACCACGCCCTCCGAGAGGGCGAAGCGCGCGCCCTTGAAGCTGACGCGCGTGTTGGCGACGTCGTGGGCCAGGACGTCGAAGCGCGACCCCTGGTGAAGCGGCAGCTCCTCGCCCGTGTTCAGGCCGCCCAGGAACCCCAGGAGCTCGCCGGTCGAGGCCAAAAGCCGACGCGGGCGCATGGTCCCGAAGCTCGACAGGATGAAGCCCACGACCTCGTTCAGCTTGCGCAGGCTCTCGGCCGTCTCGGCGCGCAGGGTGTCCACCGACCGGCGGGCGAAGAACGGAACCTTGGCGCCCAGCTCGGGCCGCTTCATCACCGTCAGCGTCAAGGTCTTGTCGCGCATCCCCATCGTGTCGAGGTGCGCCCGCCAGCGGGCGTCGAGCGCGGCGGCGAAGTCACCGCCCTCGATGGGGCGCAGCTCGTGCCGAAGCGCCTTCGAGACCTTGTGGACGTAGAAGGCGTAGCCCGGCCCCACCTGGGCCACGAGTTGCGCAAACAGGCTCTTGGTGCGATCCAGAAGCTCGTCCTCGGCCGTGGCGCTGTTGAGCCCGTCGAGGCGGACGCATTGGAAGAGCTCGTTGCCGCGCGTTCGCACCGTTCCGTCGTCCACCAGGGAGACGTAGGGCAGCATTCGCGCGAGATGCCGGTCCGACCGGCGCGGCCGGGGCAGCAGGCTTGCCGGATCGAAGGAGGCGGCCTCCTCGACGGTGTCACGGGGCATAGTGCGTCTCGCCGTCCTCGGAGCGGGGGAGCCTCGGCGGGGTGTGCTGCATCACCACCCGGACCACGTCGAGGAAATGCGGGTCCCAGTCGGCCGCCTTCCAGATTGCAGGGTAGGCGAGCAGCGCCGCCACCCCGACCGCCCAGTGCTGGACCCACAGGAACAGCAGGGCCGACCCGAAGAGCCAGCCGGCTGCGTAGAGGATCGGCAGGCCCAGGAGCTTGGCGGGCCGGATAAGGCCGATGAAGAGCCGCGTCTGATCCGCCATGGGCGCTCGCCTCAGGCGAAGATCGTGGCGGCGATGACAGGCGCCGAGGCGACGCCGACGATGGCGACGAGCACCATGATGGCGCGCGACCAGTCGATGTAGCCAAAGAGCCACGCCAGGAAGACGCCCATCAGGGCGAGCGTGCCCACCACGAGGCCCAGGGGGCCCACGAGCGCATCCACGATGCCCTGAAGCACGTTCTGGACGGGTGACAGATCCACGGTCTGCGCCAAGGCCGGGCTGGCGACCATCAGGGCTACGCCAAGCCCGACGATCATAGTGTTTTGTAATTGCACGTCAGGGTTCTCCTCTGAGCCGCGCAAAGACCGCCAGCACCTTGCGGACGTGACCTTGCGTTTCCTGATAGGGCGGAATGCCGCCGTATTCCGTGACCGCCTCGGGGCCTGCATTGTAGGCCGCCAAAGCTAATTCCGGCGATCCGAAGCGGCCCAATTGCATGAGCAGATACCGCGCCGATCCGTCGAGGTTCTCCCGCCAGTCGTGCGGGTCCACCTCCAGAAGCGAGGCGGTGCCGGGCATCAGCTGACCCAGCCCGATGGCGCCCACGGGGCTCCGGGCCCGCGGGTTGTAGCCGCTCTCGATCTCGATGTTGGCGCGGTACAGGTCGACCCACTCCGTGACGCTCAGCCCGGCCTGCCGGAGGGCCGTGTCACCCGCGTAGCGCAGCGCGGCCGCGTCGATCGCGGCCAGGACCTCGGGGGCGGGGGCGTGGCTCGGCGAGGCCCGCGTCATCAAGGCCGACGCCAGCTCCAGCGGCTCCGCAGCCTCCTCCTCCGAGCCGAACAGCACGACGTCTTGCGTATCGCCCTGTGCGGAAACGCCATAGTGCCTTGCAAATCCGCTGCCGCTGCTGGCCTCCAGCGTCCCATCCTCGCGCATCACGAGGACCAGGCCATCGCTCAGGGCCGGACTGGCGGCGGCCCCGAGCGCAAGCCCTAGGGCCAGGACGAGAGAGCTAGTGCCGCCGTGGGCCGTGATGGAGAAGGTTGTGGCTGAGGCGCCCCCCTTCCTCCATGGGCACCATGACCGAGCGGAAGCCCAGGCTGTGGAGGAAGCTGATGAGCCCGTTGGCCGTTCGGAACTCCCGAGGCTTGTCGCCGCCCTCGGCGTCCCGCCGCGCCGAGACCAGGAGCCGTTCGCTCTGACCATCGAGCGAGACGCAAAGGATGTGCCATAAGCCATGCCAGAAATATGCCTTCTGCACGGGCACCTCCGAGCAAATGACAACGGCTTGATAGCCACGACTCAAAAGCTCGCGCAGTCCCTCTTCACTCACCACGTCGGGCCCTTGATTTGGCATGAAACGATCCACGGATATTGGGTCCGCAACCGTATCTACCCGCCCCCGCAGCTATGAGGGGAGGCTACGATTGCATAAGGACGTGATCAAGCCCCATGTTATACTTAAGGGCGAGAATGGGTTTACAACACAACCTGAAGTAGGAAAAACGGAGTTCCGTCAGGAGGTTAGCTCGTGTTCACAAAGCTGTCATCATTGTTCCTCCTTTTCGCCATGGTTGCGGCGCCGGTGAAAGGACAGGAGCTGGGCTGCTTCCCTCCCGTGCGCCCGTTCGTCCCGAGCGACCCTCGGGATGTTGAAGCCTACTCCGACCTCATTCGCCAAGACTTCGAAACCTACATTGTGGATTTCGAGGCCTACCTGCGTTGTCTCGACACGGAGCGAGCACGCGTGTTTGTCGAAGGACAGGAGGTCATTCGGGAGTATGGAGCGTTTCAGGAAATAGTCGAAAAGCTGCGGCCGCGGTAGGGCAGGGGCCTTCGGGAGGCTAAAGCGACCGGTCGCGAGCCGCGCATTTTCCAACGCTAGAACTCGGGCAGAGTCCGACGGCCATTTTGCAACTGGCTGAGACCAGCAGACCCCGTCGACGGGAGAAAGCGAAAGAGCCGCTCGCCGCTGGGCAGTCCCCTGCGATGCTGGGCATCACAGGGGACAGGAGCGACGGTTGGGCGCTTCGGCCCCGTCAAGGCTTGTCCTCTGCGCGCCACACCGCGCCTGCGGGAAGCCTGGACCGGGCCTTCACGGCCATACAGCTCTTTGCTTTCAAACGGATGTGACTCAGAGTCTCCCCATGCCGATCGCTCCCGAGAACCGCTGGCTGTATCCGATCGACTGGCCCGAGCTGTCGCGGCTGATCCGCTTCGAGCGGGCCAAGGGCCGGTGCGAGCGATGCGGTCGACCGCACGGGCGGAACGTCGTCCACTTGGGCGACGGCATCTGGTGGGACGAGGAGCTAGGGCGCTGGCGGGACGGCCGCGGCCGGCGGGTGCGGGGGCTACTCCCGCCCCAGCTTCTCGAAGCCCAGCAGCCATCGTTGGACGGCTTCGACCCCGTTGCATGGCTGCCCATCACCCGAGTGGTCCTGGCCAGTTGC
This sequence comes from Rubellimicrobium rubrum, assembly GCF_006152115.1. Classification (GTDB taxonomy): domain Bacteria; phylum Pseudomonadota; class Alphaproteobacteria; order Rhodobacterales; family Rhodobacteraceae; genus Rubellimicrobium; species Rubellimicrobium rubrum. Next base: position 79,608 of record NZ_VDFU01000010.1, read on the forward strand.
CATCTTAAGCACGACCCGAGCCGCAACGGGCCGCGCGATCTCGCCGCGCTTTGCCAGCGCTGTCACATGCTTCACGACGCCCCCGAGCATCGGCGCACGCGCTGGCGCAAGGCGTTCGTGCGGAGAGCTGTTGGAGACCTGCTCGGGCGCTAAACGTGCGTCGGCCACTACGGGGCTTTGCTCGAAAGCTTAGGCAGGCTCGCGATTTGCGCGTCACTGCGAGTAAGCCGCCCTAAGCAGCCTCGGCCAAAAAAGGTCAGCATATTTGACATAAGAGTTATTATGCGACTGCGACCTGTAGCCGGGTGAGCGCTACCCTGAAGCGCGACTTTCGAGTCTTCTCAATCTGTTGAGCCTCGAAAGGACACCCGATGAAGCGCACCTACTCCCAACTGAATGACGAGGAACGCCGGAAGCTGGAGCTGTGGCGGCAGGCCAAGATCAGCCCGGACGTCATGGCCGAGAGGCTCGGGCGGCATCGATCCACCATCTTTAGGGAACTCAAGCGCAACCACTTTCGCGATGAGGCCATGCCGAAAGTTGCGGGTTACTACTGGATGGTGGCCAAGATGAAGGCGGCGATCCGGCGCGCCAAGGAGCGCAAGCTGATCCGCCACGCCGACCTTCAGGGCCAGGTCATCGACCGGATCAAGGCTGGCTGGACGCCCGAACAGATCGCCGGGCGCATGCGCTTCGAAGGTGCAAAGCCGCGTGTATGCCAAGAGACGATCTGTCGCTTCGTTTATTCCAAGGAAGGCATGCAGCACGATCTGTGGTGGTATCTGCCCGAGCATCGCCGCAAGCGCCGCCCGCGTCGCGCCCGCAAGCGCCAAGCCCCAAATTTCCGTCCCGAAAACAGCATCCTGTTCCGTCCGGACGACGTCGCGCATCGGCGTCAGTTCGGTCATTGGGAGGCGGATCTGGTCTTGTTTCGGCAGAAGTTCGGCCCAAACAACTTGACCTCGCTGGTCGAGCGCGTCAGTCGGTTCACGGTCCTGCTGCCCAATGCCGACCGCCGCACCAGGCCGATCATGGCCAAGCTGGTGGCGGTGCTGGGCTCCCTGCCCTTCAAGGCTCGTCGCTCGATCACCTTCGACCGGGGCTCGGAGTTCATCGATTGGCCGCATCTTCAGGCGGGTGCCGGGGTTCAGACCTGATCTCGCGACCCGCGCTCGCCATGGCAAAAGGGCACGGTCGAGAACACCAACCGCCGCATGCGGCGCTGGCTGCCCCGCGACATCGACCCGACATCGATCTCCGGCCCCCATCTGAAGGCGATCTGCGATCGTCTGAACGCCACGCCGCGCAAGTGCCTGGGCTGGAAAACACCGTCCGAGGTGTTCCGCGAAAAGGTCTTGGACCGGCGCGCCTGACCCACAATGATGACCTCAGCTCGAAAGTCGCACCTCACGTGGCGCTCACCCGCCGACTACAACTTTGAGAGACCCTGCCGAGAGCTCTTGGCACGGCACGGAACGTGTTCACCAGCCGGGCATTCCCTACTTGCCTTCATCCTGTCCGCTGCGGTGAGCAAGTCCGATGATCCGTCCCATTCCGCCGCAAGGCTGGCCCACTCATGGCGGCGAGATGGGTCAGCGCATCCGCACCCACGATTGGGCTAGCAGCCCCACAGGTGCTCTGGAGACCTGGAAGCAGAGCCTCAGGACGGCGGTGGACCTCATGCTGGCCAGCGGCTTTCCCACGGTGCTCCATCTCGGTCCAGGGGGCACGATCCTTTACAACGACGCGGCCATTCCGCTCCTGGGGAGCGGGCACCCTGCGGCCCTGGGCCGTTCCATCGGCGAGATCTGGCCCGAGGCGCGGTCTGGATGGGAGCCGGTGCTCAGGCGCAGCCTTGCTGGGGAAACCGTGATGCTGGCCAATTTGCCCCATGCCATCTGGCGGGGCGGTCGGAAGGTAGACGGGTGGTTCACCTTCTCGTCGTATCCGTTGCGGGACGAGGACGGCACTGTTGCGGGCGTCAATATCGTCTTCATCGACACCACCGACCGCCTCGCGGCCGAGCGCCGACGTGACGAGGTGGAAGCCCGGCTGCGGGACAGCGAGGAGCGTTCCCGGATCATCGTGGAGACGGCTCGGGATTATGCCATCTTCAGCACCGACCCCACGGGCCGCATCGAGACTTGGCCGCCGGGGGCGGAAGCAGTGTTCGGCTGGAGCGCAGAAGAGGTGCTTGGCCAACCTGTCGACATCACCTTCACGCCCGCGGACCGGGCCAAAGGGGTGCCCGACGAGGAACGGAGGCTAGCCGCTTCCCGAGGCTCGGCTGCTGACGTGCGCTGGCACCAGCGCAAGGACGGCACGCAGGTGTTCATCGACGGCGTGACGCGCCCAATCACCGGCCCCGACCATGCGCTGCGAGGGTTCGTGAAGGTGGGCCAGGACGTGACCGATCGTCAGGCCATGGAGGCCGCGCTGCGGGAAAGCGAGGAGCGCTTCCGCCAGTATGGCGAGGCCTCCTCGGACGTATTGTGGATCCGGAACGCCGAGACGCTCGCGTTCGAGTACATCAGTCCTGCCTTTGAGGCCGTCTATGGCCTGAGCCGGACGGATCTGCTGACCGGCAACCAGGTCCGACGCTGGGCCGAACTGATCCATCCCGGCGACCGGGCCACGGCCTTGGACCATCTTCGTCGGGTCCGGGCGGGCGGGAGCCTGCTGAGCACCTTCCGCATCCAGCGGCCCGTCACGGGCGAAGCTCGCTGGATCCGCGACACGGGGTTCCCGCTCCTGGACGCTGGTGGCCGGGTTCAGCGCGTGGCCGGTATCGGGCATGACGCGACCGAGGAGGTGGAGCTCAACGACCGGCTTCGACTGCTGGTGGGGGAGCTTCAGCATCGTACGCGCAACCTCCTGGCCGTGGTCTCGGGGCTGAGCAAGAAGACCTTGGCCGGCAGTGGATCGCTGGAGGACTTCCGAGCGCGCTTCGGAGCCCGCCTGGACGCCTTGTCGCGCGTCAACAGCCTTTTGTCGCGCCTGGAGGACGGGCACCGCATTGCCTTTGACGAACTTCTTGGGGCTGAGCTTTCGGCCCACGGCGTAACCGACACAAAGACTCGATCATCACACGTGACGCTGAAGGGACCACCGGGCATTCTCCTGCGGTCCTCCAGCGTGCAAACCTTTGCCCTGGCGCTTCATGAACTCACGACCAACGCTCTGAAGCATGGGGCCCTGTCCCAGCCCGGGGGATGGCTTGAGGTGCGGTGGAGGCTTCTGGATCATGGGCGCCATGAGAAGCGCCTCGAGGTCGTCTGGCGGGAAACCGGCATTGCTGTTCGTGCCGACAACGATGACCACCCGCCCCGACGTGGCTACGGCCGGCACCTCATCGAGCAGGCGCTGCCCTATCAGCTCGGCGCCGAGACAGACTACAAGTTGAGTTCCGAAGGTGTCCGTTGCATCATCACGGTGCCGCTCTCCTCCACCATGGCGGGGACGTCAGGAGAGGTGGACGAGCCAGATGGCTGATCTCCCGCCATGCCCCACCCTGGAGGGGTGTCGCGTGTTGGTGGTGGAGGACGACTTCGTCGTGGCCGAGGATCTGCAGGACGAGTTGGAGCAGCAGGGGGCCGAGGTGCTGGGTCCGGTGGCCACGGTGGAAGCAGCTCTGAGCCTCCTGGAGTCTGGTCCCCTTCCCGAGCGCGCCATCCTCGATGTCAACCTTCGAGGGACCATGGTCTTTCCCGTCGCTGATGCCCTGCGTGGGCGGGGCATCCCCTTCGTGTTCGTCACCGGCTACGACCATGCCGCCCTGCCCGCGGCCTACGCCGGCGTGAGCTGCTGCGAGAAGCCCACCGACATGCCAGCGCTGGTCCGACTGCTCATGGCGTAGATCACGCCCGACCAGTCGGCCTCCGTCCCGTGCAATGCCGCATGGGAGTGATCGCAGCTCTACTCTGTTGCCCCGCCATGCTTTTGCGACAGAACTCAGGGTAGGAGTACCTCGATGACGACCCGCAGGCCCTCGGGCGCATACTCACGAGAGGCGGTCATCTGCGCGTGACCGCTCAGGACGCGATCAAGAAGCTGGGAGCCAAAGCCATGTCGCGTCGGAGTTGCCACTGTAGGTCCTCCCCTCTCCGTCCAGCGCAGGCTCAGACACCGGCTGTCCGCGTCTTGCCTCAAAGACCAGCTCACCGCGAGCGATCCCTCCTGGACTGACATGGCGCCGTACTTGGCCGCGTTGGTCGTGAGCTCATGCACGACCAAGCCAAAAGGCACCGCGATCTCGGTGGGCAAGGTGACATCGGGTCCGTCGAGCCACACGCGATGACCTGTCGCGTCGTCATAGGGGCCGAGCTCCGAGCAGAGCAGGAGTCGAAGGTCGGCCGTGTCGCTGCCGTCCTTGATGAGCAGGTCATGCGTGTTGGCCAGCGCCAGAAGACGGCCGTTGAACAGGTCCTCGAAGATCGTCAGGGACTCACAAGATCGGATCGTCAAGCGTGCGATCGCTTGGACCGTGGCCAGGGTGTTCTTCACGCGGTGGTGGGACTCGGAGACCAACATAGCCGCTCGCTGCTCGGCCTGCTTGCGCTCCGAGACGTCACGGGCCACGCACACCAGCCGCTGGACCTGGCCATTCTCGAGGACTGGTGCGACCGAGACGTCCCACCACGTCGGAGTCCCCCGCCCGCTTTGCGCCATGACCTCGAAGCGAGCAGGCCGACCCTCCCTTGCGGCGTCCAGCGCGCAACGCACAACTTCGGCGCTCTCGGCGGGCCAGAGCGAGACCCAGTCGCGGCCTGTCACATCGCCTGGTTCCCTGCTCTCCAGAGCGCTCAAGCCAGCGGCGTTGGTGTGGGACAGTCGTCCATCCAGTTCCACGACCATGATGCCGTCGGGCACGGCGTCGAACACCGAGCGCAGGAATGCTACTGGCTCCTCGCGCCTGTCGGATCTGGCCATCCCTCCGGAACTCTCGACCTGCCGGCTCACAGCCGCTGAGGTCCGGTCAGGTCCAGACTCGGTCGAGGCCGACAGGGGAAACACCGGCGTAAAGAGATCCGAGAGCCCAGCAAGGTCGATATACTCCGTCATGCCTCATACCCGGTCCAGACTGGGTAAACACCGGGCAGCACCCGCTCGAAATGCTCGACCACTGCGTTGTGGCAGGCGCAGGCCGTGGCCTCCAGGGCAGCCCGATCAATCACGGTGATGCGCCCGCGGGAGTACGAGATCAGCCCCCGGGACTGCAGCGAGATCGCTGCACCGTTTACGGTCGAGCGCTGCACGCCCAGCATCTCGGCCAGGGACTCCTGGGTGAGCGGGATCTGGCGCTGACCGACCCGGTCCTGCGCGGTGAGGAGCCAGCGGCAGAAGCGCGGCTCGAGACTGTGCAGCACGTTGCAGGCCACCGACTGGAGCACCTGCGCGATCATGCAATCAGCGTAGCGGGCGAAGGCATCCCGCAGGGTGGGTGAGTGGGACTTCAGCTCCTCGAGCTGCTCGGAGGCGATCCGCAGCGCCGAGCCACCGATCTGCACGACCGCTCGGGCGAAGGCCGGCTTATGGCCCAGCGAGACGATACCGCCAATGGCCCCTTCGCACCCCACAGTGGCCGTCTCGGCCAGAGCTCCGTCGGGCAGCGCCACCACAAGCGAGATCATGGTGCCTTCACAGGGGAAGTGACAGAAGCTGACATCGTCTCCTTCCTTGAACACCACCTGCCCGCGCCCAAGCGCAACCGGCGTCAGATGAGGTGCAAGAAGAGCAAAGTCCTGCTCCCGAAGTCCAGCCAGCAAGCGATTGGCGGGCGCCGCCCCGTCCACCACTCGGCGTGCCTGTGCCGCCTGTCCAACCCATGCCATTGTTGCGCCTGTCCCTTCTTTGCGCAGGCGCACCGTCCGTAACGTCCAATGGCCTTTGTTGTTGCTGCCAGCATAGTGCTGCAGTTGCAGGATGTCTGTCTGCAAGCGGACATAAGCGAGGATTGTTCCTGAACTGTTCGGCCCGGCGTAGTGGCTTGCCCCCGGGCTCGGGCGTCAGGCGACGTCGGCGGAAAGCACGTCGGGCAGAACGTGTTCATAGTGCTTGCGCACAGCCAACTGACATCTGCAGGCCGCCTTCTCGAGACCCGCTCGGTCGAGCACGCGAACCCGGCCCCGGGCGTAACTGATCAGCCCACGGGCCTGAAACTCGGTCGCGGTCTTGGTCACATAGGTGCGTGTCGCCCCGAGCATCCGACTCAGATGCTCCTGTGTCAGCGGCAGTTCGGCATCGCCATGGCCGTTCTGGTAGGCCAGCAACTTGCGGGCCATGCGCTGCTCAAGGCTGTGGTGCTGGTTGCAGGCCACAGACTGGAGCAGCTGCGAGAGGAGGCAATCGGCGTAGCGAGCAAACGTGTCAGCCAGTCTTGTCGACTGCGCCTTGGCCGCATCAAGGGCCTCTACGTCGATGCGCCACGCGTCGCCCGGGATCTGGACCACCGCGCGTGCAAAGGCCGGCTTGGGACCGCGGCTCACAAGTCCACCAACGGCGCCCTCACGGCCGATCAGCTCCGTTTCGGCGGACTGACCGTCGTTCCTCACCACATTGAGAGATACCAGGGTGTGGTCACAAGGGAAATGGACGGAGCCGACGTCGTCACCTGGGTGGAACAGCGCTTCGCCCTGAACAAGCGACACTAACGACAAATGGGGCCAAAGAAGCGCCCGGTCCGCAGCCGAGAGCTTGACCAGCAAACCGCTGCGGCAGAGGACGTTGTCGCCTGTGGTTCTCGGGGGACCATTTGCCACCACACCTGCCTCCCCTCTTGAGGGCGTGCTCGCAACGCCGACTTTGCCGCCCCCTGCCCTTGTTGGGTCTTCGCGCCGGGAGATATGGCGTGAGGCTTCTGTGTCCAGACTGTCAGCATGCCCAGAATGCGCGCCCCCGAAGCCGTCCAGATCCATTAGCCCATATAGTGAAGTCTGATCCGCATGTCCGGTGTACGACCGAGGCTGTTGGCGAAGCTAGGGCGGCGAAGAGTATCTGAGCATAGGCTTGGGATTGGTTGCTTCTTAGTAGATGTAGCGGATCTGGTCGGTCCAGTACCGCTCCATGCGCTTGAGGGCGCGCGTGATCTCGTCCATCGCGTCGGCATCGAGGATGGCGCGGGTGGTCAGCCCCTCGGCATGCGTGGCGAACAGCTTGGCCACGATGTCGCGCAACTTGCGGCCCTTGTCCGTAAGCTTGACCCGCACCGAGCGGCGGTCGATCTCGCTCCGCTGGTGGTGCATGTAGCCCAGGTCGACCAGCTTCTTGAGATTGTAGCTGACGTTCGAGCCCTGGTAGTAGCCGCGGGTCTTGAGTTCCCCGGCCGTGACCTCGTTGTCGCCGATGTTGAACAGCAAGAGGGCCTGGACGGGGTTCACGTCCAAGATGTTCAGCCTCTCGAACTCGTCCTTGATGACGTCGAGCAGCAGGCGATGAAGTCGTTCCACCAGCGTCAGCGCATCGAGATAGCTGCGCATGAACGCGGCATCCCGGGCCGGGAGGATGGAATCGACGGGTGTCCGGACATTCGTGTCACAGGCTCCAGTCAGACACTTTGGTCTCAATTTAGAGGAGAATTTCCAAGATGGGCTTAACAGCGCCCAACAGAGCCTTGTGATCTGCTTCGGGCTGACGAGGGCGCGGCAGGGGGTCACATAGGCTTTGTAAATGTCGGCCCGGCGCTCGTAGCGGACAGCGAGGCGGCGGAAGCGGTTGAGCCAAGCCGAGGGTCTCTCGACACCCCATGTGTGCCGGCCCAGCCTCTCGCTCGTCTCCACGCACAGTCGGCCGATGCGGGGCGCGATGGATCGGGCGCGGCACTCCTTGCGGCAACGCCGGTGATCGTAGGCCTTACAGGCTGTGGAGCTTCTTGAGGCGTTTGCGGGGCCGCCCTCCGTCCGCCCTCCACGCCGGGCACCGCGTCGAGAGTGGGCGTCAGCATGAGGCTGTCGGGCCGGTTCGCGGGGCTCAGGCGGATCCCGAGCGGAGTGCCTCGTTGGTCGGCCACAAGGTGGCGCTTGCATCGCCCGCTTCGGCCCGCGATCTGTCGGGTCCGGACCGGTCTCGGCCCCACCTTTTTGCCACTATAAAGGCGCTGTCCAGGCTCGCCCGGCTCAGTCCAGGTGCCCCCCATCCAGCAGACGCTTGAGGAGCACGCGATGGAGCCCGGCCTAGGCGCAGCCTCCTGCCAATCCCGGAGCCTGCGCCAGCAAGTCATGCCCGAGCAGCACAGCTCGCGCGGCAGCATCTCCCGCGGAATAACCGAACGCCCCTCCGCTTAGCTGGCCTAAATCTGCGTCGGGCGTGCCTGGGGTCTTTTGTGCTGGCGCAAGGTGATAGGCAGTTAGGGGGCGTCGCAGCCGCCGTGCCCCCCGGACGGCATGAAACCGGGCTGGCACCTTCACTGCCGCCTGATTGACTACTTGAGGGCACGAAACACCGCCGCAGACGCCCCCTCGGTATCTGGTGTGGAGACCTGCGCTTGGAAACGGAAAAGCGCAGGCTGACGGATCGTGAAGGAGCAACCCTGCAGCCTGCGTCAGAGTTGCATCGGTCGCCCCGCAGCTTACGCCGGGTCTGGACCGCCTCAAGAATGGGCAGTCGAGCTGGCTTGTTGCAGTTGGACGTGTCAGCTGAAGGACACTGCCATGGACGGACAGAATGACATCCGGCCCCGCCACTACAACCATCATTGCCTGAGTATTAAGGTTGGCTGTTTGCCTGATGCTGATTGCGCAAGTGAGCCACGGGTTGCGGATGGTCGGGGTCGAGGAAGGTGACTCTGCTGTCACCATGTTCGGGCTGCGTGACCAGCATGCCTGGCACACGGTCCGCTCGGACCAGAGGCGCGCGTTGTGCGAGTTTGAGGGCATAATCGACGGCTGCGGCAAAGGCTTGTCGGGGGACGCGCGGATAGCGCCGGCACATCTCGTCCGGAGTGACTCCGGCCAGGATCATATCCACCACTCCCGCAACGGTGAGCTCGGTGCCGCGCACCGTGGGACCGGAGCCTGAGTCCGAAGTCCGCGGATCAATCCATTCATGGCCGGACATCTGATTTCCTTCTTTAGGCGAGTTCATCCACGGTAGCTCGCTCTCCAAGCACGGCCGGATCAATCGGAATGATCGGCGGTATTACGCTTGGAACGCGGTATCCATTGAGGTTGGGCCTATAAACCATCGCGCTGAACAGAGCCGTTGTTGGGCCTCGGTTCACCGCGGTCATGCTCCTCGCTGATAAACGCGGAGCGGACGAGGTGGAGCATGGACCTGTGCCAATGGGTCGAGGGCCTGATCAGGGACGCAACGGCGCAGGATGCGGAACGTGGTTCGCGGTGCTGGGTTCATGTGGAGGAGCGCTTGGCCGAGATGCGCCGTGGCACGCAGGCCAAGCACCACTCACGTCTGCCGCAAGTTGGCCTACGTCATCCCAACTCCGCCGCCGTTCAGTTGCTTAGCCTTCCGCGTCCGCGATCATCTTCCGAACGCGCGTGACGAGGGTCTCTATGGCGAACGGCTTGGTCATCATCTCCATACCCGGGTCCAAGAAGCCGCTCGCCTGGGCTGCGGTTTCGGCGTAGCCCGTCATGAACAGCACCTTGAGCTCCGGACGCCATGCCCGCGCGGCATCCGCGAGCTGGCGGCCGTTGAGCCCGGGCAGGCCGATGTCGGTGACGAGAAGATCCACCTGTCCCTCCGCTTGCAGGAGCTTGAGCCCCGACGGCCCGTCTTCGGCCTCTACGATGTGATAGCCCAACCCTGCCAACGCCTCGACCACCAGAGCGCGCACGATGGGCTCGTCTTCCACGACCACGACCGTCTCGCCCCCGCTCACGAGCAGATCGGCCGCTGTCTCTGTTCGAGTCTCGCCGGTGCCCTCCGTCACGCCCTGATGGCGCGGGAGGTAAAGCGTCACCGTCGTGCCCTGGCTCGTTCTGGAGCGAAGCTGAACATGTCCGTTCGACTGCCGGACAAAGCCGTAGATCATGGACAGACCGAGGCCGGTGCCTTGGCCCAAAGGCTTGGTAGTAAAGAACGGATCAAAAGCGCGGGACATCACCTCCGGAGTCATGCCTACCCCGCTGTCCGTGGCCTCGATCGTGACATACTGGCCCGGACGGAGATCGCCGATCCGTGCCGCCGACGCTCGATCAAGTTCCACTGTGCCGGTTACGATGCCGATCCGGCCGCCGTCCGGCATGGCGTCCCGTGCGTTGATCGCAAGGTTCAGGATAGCGCTTTCAAGCTGGTGCGAGTCGCAAAGCGTGGGCCACAGGTCCGTGGCGGTTGCAATGTCGAGCTGGATGGTCTCACCCAGGGTACGGCGCAGCAGTTCCTCCATGCCGGTCACGAGACGGTTGGCGTCGACCGGCTTGGGGTCGAGCGGCTGGCGGCGCGCAAAGGCCAGGAGGCGGTGGGTGAGCGCCGCCGCCCGCTGGGCCGACGTCATGGCAGCAGTGGCGTAGCGGTCGAGCCGGCTCGTGTCGCCCTGGGCCAGCCGACTCTGCATGAGGTCGAGCGCACCGATGATGCCGGTCAGCAGGTTGTTGAAGTCGTGCGCGAGCCCCCCGGTGAGCTGGCCCACGGCCTCCATTTTCTGGCTTTGCCGCAGCGCTTCCTGGGTTGCCTCCAGCTCGGTCTCGGCGCGCAGCCGGTCGGAGATGTCGTAGGCCGTCTGAGCCGCCCCGATCGGGCGGCCTTCGCGGTCGCGCAGCACGCTGAAGCGTACTTCAAAGGGGACCCGCTCGCGCGCGGGATCGCCAAAGGTCTCGACCACAACGAACTCTTCGCCACCAAAGGCCCGGCTCCAGTGGGCAGCGACCTGCGCCCGGTGCTCGGGCAGGTCCGCCAGCAGGTCGAGAAGGTTGTCGCCCACCTGCGGCTGCTTGCCGTAGATGCGCTCGAAGGCCGTAACCAAGGCCGGATTGAGAGCTAGGATACCGTGGTGGAGGCTGCAGGCGATGGTCGCCGCATCGGAGTTTTCCACGATGTCGGCCAGCACACGGCGCTCGGCCACCACCTTGGTCACACGGGTCTCCAGGGTCTCGTTGAGGCGCCGGAGGTCGGCCTGGGCGCGCCGCTCGTCGCTCACGTCCACGATGACGATCATCGCGCCCGTGATCTCACCGGCTAGGCTGCGAAGAGGAATGCCATCGACCCGGGTCCAGACCTGCCGGCCGTCACCAGGGCGGAACAGGAACTCAATTCCTTGCGCCGTTTCCCCTCGGAGTGCGCGGGCGCCCGGGTAGCGGTCGCGGGCCAAAGGTTGGCCGCTCTCATCCCAAGCTATCCAGCAGGTGTCTCCTGGAGCGAGCTGGGAAGGCAATCTTCCGTCTGGCAGGAAAACGCGAAAGGCGGGGTTGGACAGGGCCAGTTGTCCGTCATCCCCCATAAATCCTACCCCAACAGGCAGATGCTCGATCAAAGTGGCTAGACGGGCGCGCTCCTCCCGGAGCCGCGCCTCGCTGGCGCGTAGTCCTTCTTCCGCACGACGTTGCGCCTCGATGCTGCTGAAGGCGGTCACAGCCGCGACAATGACGCCGGCCTCATCGCGCACGGGCGCGCTGCTTACCGACAGGCGCCGGCGCTCCTCGCCCTCAGAGCCGCCCAGGCGGTAGACCATCTCCTCCTGCTCGATCGCGGTGCCTGATCGCAAGGTCCGAACTGTGGGGTAATCCTCAGGCCCATACGGACGTCCGTCCGGGTGGATGGCTCCGAAGCCCCGATAGCGGCCCAGGTCCTCGCCTTGGGGCCAGTGGCCCAGCAGTTCGGCCGCTTTGTCATTGAGTGCGAACGACCGTCCTCCCGGCCACGAGGTGATCGAGATCCCGATCGGAGCCTGCCGTATCACGGCATCCAGCAGTCGGCGCTCGGCTTGGAGCCGTGCCTCACTCTCGCGCAGCGCTTTCTCGTGAGCTCGTCGTTCGGTGATGTCGCGGGAGATGGCTAGGAGCCGCTCGGGCCGGCCATCCTCACCCAAGATCGGGCTCACCGTGATATCCCAGCACCGACGGGTACCCTTGAGTGTCGCCACCTCCGCTTCGAAGCGCGCCGTGCGGCCTTCGCGTGCGTCGGCTAGCGCCGCCTCGGCTTGGACACGGGCGGGTTCGTCCATCAGTCCGGACCAGGGCCGGCGCTGGTAGGGAGCGAAGTTTCCTATTCCCATGGCGACCTGGCCATGTCTGTTCATGAACTGGAGCGCGCCATCGAGGTCGAGCACTTTGATGCAGTCCGAGGAAGTCTCCAGCAAGTGGTTGACGAACTTGCTTTCCGTGTGCTGATGCCCACGCCGCTCGATCTCCAGCATCACTAGGTTTGCCAGGGCCTGGAGCTTGGCTTGCGCCTTGGCGTCGAAGTCCTCGCGTGGCTCAGGCGAGACTACGCAAAGAGTACCGAGCTTGTGGCCGTCGGGCGTGCGGAGCGGCGCGCCGGCGTAGAAGCGGATGAAGGGGCGATGTGTCACAAAGGGACTGTCCCGGGTGAGCGGGTTCGTCCGGGCGTCGTGGACGACCATGACGCCCTCGCCCTGGATGGTGGTGGTGCAAAAGGACCAATCGCGGGGCGCTTCGCGCGGACCATTGGGCGCCCGCGCCTTGAGCCATTGCCGGTTTGCATCAATCAGCGACACCTCGGCGATGGGGGTATCAAAGAGGGTGCGCGCCAGCTCTACAAAGCGATCGAAGACAGAATCGTCCGGCGTGTCGAGGATGCTATAGCGGTGCAAGGCAGCTAGGCGCGCCTGCTCCCAAGACGGGGAGCCAGGCTCGTCCACCTTGGCTGCTTCTACGCCGCCCGCGGCGGACAGGTTGTCTTGCCTCACGTTCGTTAGTCCCGTTCTGACTTCGTTCCACCCCTGCCGTCATGCCAAATACTTCGCTTCTCTGGAAGCGGCTAAACCTAAGATTGTAGAGTTTCCGGATTAGATAAACCTGAACGAGGCAGGAACGAGACGTAGAACAGCCCATTCTGGGACCGAAAAAGCCTTGCAGGAGCAATAAGCGGAATGTTCTAGAGAAAAGGCCATCTAGACGCCACCGGGCGACAACCGCAGCGAGATCAGTCCCAGGTGGTTGCTCCGTTAAGGTTCACTAGAGCGGAGATCTGCGATCTGGCGGCCAAACCCTAGATAGGCGTGACCTGAGCCCCTGTTTCTCCTCCACGGATGGCTAGAGTCCGATCCTGAGGAGGGACGGACGATGAAGAAGAGCAGGTTCACCGAGGAGCAGGTGATCGCGATCCTGCGGGAGCAGGAAGCGGGCGTGTCGACGGCCGAGGTGTGCCGCCGGCACGGGATCAGCAGCGCGACGTTCTACGCGTGGAAGGCCAAGTTCGGCGGGCTCGACGTGAGCCAGGCGCGCAAGCTGAAGGTGCTTGAGGAGGAGAACGCGCGGCTCAAGAAGCTTCTGGCCGAGGCCATGCTGGACGCGGCGGTGCTGCGCGACGTGGCGGCAAAAAAGTGGTGACGCCCACGGCGCGCCGGGCCGCAGTGGTGCACGCGCGGGCGGCCTTTGCTTTGTCCGAGAGGCGGGCCTGCGTGGCCTTGGGCTTTGATCGGAGCTCGATGCGCTACCGCAGCGGCCGAGACGACGATGCCGAACTGCGAAAGCGGCTCCGTGGCCTGGCCAGCGAACGACGCAGGTTCGGCTGGCGACGGCTGATGATCCTTCTCGCAAGAGAAGGGATCACGCCGAACCACAAGAAGCTCAGGCGCATCTACGGCGAGGAGCGGCTCCAAGTCCGACGTCGGGGCGGGCGCAAGCGGGCGCTCGGCACCCGTGCGCCAATGACCATTCCGCAGGGCCCGAACCAGCGCTGGAGCCTGGACTTTGTCACGGACGCCTTGGCTGACGGGCGGCGCTTTCGGGTGCTGGCCGTGGTGGACGACTTCACCCGGAAGTGCCTAGCTCTGGTTGCGGACACGTCGCTGTCGGGTCGGCGTGTCGCGCGCGAGCTCAATGCCCTGATCGCCACTCGGGGCAGGCCGCTGATGGTGGTGAGCGACAACGGCACCGAGCTGACCTCGACGGCGATCCTGCGGTGGAGCCAGGACCGCGAGGTCGAATGGCACTACATCGCCCCCGGCAAGCCGCAGCAGAACGCGTTCGTCGAGAGCTTCAACGGCCGCCTGCGCGACGAATGCCTGAACGAGACCCTGTTCTGGAGCCTCGACCACGCCCGCTCGGTTCTTTGTGCCTGGCGGGACGACTACAATCATGTGCGTCCGCATGGCGCCCTGAAGGGGCTGACGCCTGCTCGGGCCGCCGAGCTTGCATGCGCCACAAACGATGACCACAACAGCAACCCCGGGCTCCAGCCATGAACGGAGGAGATCAGGGGCTCAGGTCAGGCGCCATCTGAATAGCCGCTGCGCTCGCACCGTCAGAGCTTTGGTTGACTCAGATCAACGGATCAGGGCGTTTCAGCTGATAGCCTTAGGTCGACGCGGTTAAGGTACCGAGCGGGAGAGGGTCATGCCGCAATCGAGATCTATCGCTTCCACAGAACCGGCCGGACTTCTGGCGGACCTGGATGCCTGTTTTGCCGAGCAGGACAGTCTCTGCAGGAGCCTTGAGGAGCTGGCCGACAGCTTGCCCGAGCGCCTAAACACCTTAGGAGCCGTGCTCCTGGTGGGGCGCCTCAGCGCGCTGCTCAGGCGGGCTCATCATCTCGAGGAGACCCAGGTGTTCCCGATCCTGGCCTCGGCTCCGGTCAGGATGCACGGGGACCTCCGGCCGATCCTCAACCGCTTGCGTGCCGAGCACACTGAGAATGAGGACTATGCCTTGGATCTGGAGGACACGTTGGCTGAGTACTGGGCGCGGCCGGTGGCCCGTGCGGACGCCGAGCGACTGGGATACCTTTTACGCGGCCTTTTCATCAGTCTGCGCCGGCATGTCGCTCAGGATCGCGACTGGGTCCGCCCGCTCCTGCGGGAACTGGGAGCGCCCTGAGATCCTTCACCAGCCGCGTTCCTCAAGGCCTCGTGGTCGGCCACCACCAGACTGCGACTAGTCTCCAGGCTGATGATGCCGGCCTTGCGCAGGCTGGTCACCTGTCGGCTCACCGTCTCCTCGGTGAGGCCCAGGAAGTCGGCAATGTCGGCCCGCCCAAGCGGGATGTCGAAGGCGCTCTCTCCCTGCTCCTCCGGGTCGGCACGCCGCGCCACCAACAGGAGAAAGGATGCTACCCGCTCGCTTGCGGACTTGCGCCCCAGCGTCAGCATCCATCCGCGGGCGTCGTCGAGCTCGCGCAAAGCCTGCTCGTGCAGCCGCTGGTGCAAGGCGGGCGCCTCACGCATCAGCTCTTCTAAGGTTTCTCGAGGGAACGAGCAGAGGCGCACAAAGCCGGCTGCTTCGGCGCGAACCTCGCTCGTCTGGGCAAAGGGGCGTCCCAGAAAGTCGGGCGCGAACTGGAGTCCAACGATCTGCTGACGGCCATCGGGGAGCGTCATGGTGAGCTTCACGACTCCGGCCAGAATGTTGGAGTAGCGCCTGACCGGCTCGCCTGGGGCCAACAATTCGGCCCCGGGAGCGGCCTCATGGCGGACCGTATGACGGCTCAGGCGCACGAGTTGGGAGGGCTCGAGCACGCCACAGACCCCTCGGTGCCGCGCCTCGCACGAGAGGCAAAGTCGCGGGACGTCGGAGTTGTGAACATCGAGCCGCATGCCTGCTCTCTTCTGGCCAAGCTATTCGTCACCTGTAGCACCGGCATGGACAGGCAAGGATGGCGGCCTTGCTCAGGGAAAGGTGCGAACTGCCTTGCTCTCCAGCTGGATCGATAGGAGCAGTTTCTAGGCCCACGCTACGCTCGATAGCTTCTGCAGTTGACTCAGATCAACCCGCCGAGAACCGTGGCCTGCTAGCCTCCGACTATTGCTCACCGAGAGGCATCGCCATGCTAAGACTTGTTCTCCTGACCTCCGCTCTGGCCCTGACAACCGGTATGGTGCTGGCGCAGCAGGATGGCACGCCGGAGCAGCAACCGGCGCAGGAAGAAGCGCCAGATCAGGCAGAGGTCACGCCGGCCGAGGTCACGCCGGCCGAGATCGCGCCAGGGTACGCCACGGACGAGGATCTCCGCCAGGCTGCACAGGACCTTTTCGATGTCATCCTGCCCGCGGCTCCTCCCACCGATGAGGTCCATGCGGCGCAGCGTGACCTCGGCGCCATGCTGTTCTTCGACCCGCGCATGTCCTCCTCGGGGCTGTTCTCCTGCCAAAGCTGCCACAACGTAGGCATGGGTGGTGTGGACGCGCTCCCGACCTCTGTGGGCCATGGCTGGCAAAAGGGTCCGCGCAACGCGCCCACCGTCTACAACGCCTTGTTCAATGGCGCCCAGTTCTGGGACGGTCGTGCCGCCGACTTGGCCGAGCAGGCCATGGGGCCGGTCCAAGCCGCGGTTGAGATGAACAACACCCCCGACCAGGTCGTGACCACCCTTGAGTCCATGAAGGAGTATCTCGACGCCTTCGGCGAGGCTTTCCCCGACGAGGCCGAGCCGGTGAGCTTTGCCAACTTCGCCACCGCCATTGCCGAGTTCGAGGAAACGCTGGTCACCCCCGGTGCAGGCTTCGACCGGTGGTTGACAGGCGATGACGCGGCCATGTCGGACGAGCAGAAACGCGGCCTTGCCCTGTTCATGGACTCGGGTTGCGCCGGCTGCCACAATGGGGTGAACTTCGGCGGGCACGACTACTATCCCTTCGGCGTCGTCGAGCGGCCCGGGGCCGAGGTGCTGCCCGAAGGCGACCGCGGCCGCTTTGCGGTGACCGAGACCGCCTCGGACGACTACGTGTTCCGCGCGGCACCCTTGCGCAACGTGGCGATCACGGCGCCGTACTTCCATTCGGGCGCGGTCTGGTCACTCCCCGAGGCCGTCGACATCATGGCCAATGCACAACTCGGCACCGAACTGGCCGAGGCAGACATCGGCGCCATTGTCGCCTTCCTCCATAGCCTCACTGGCGAGCAGCCGCGGGTCGAGCACCCGGTCCTGCCGGCCCGGACCGAAGCCACGCCGCTGCCCAACCCCTTTGACGATATCATGGAGCAAAGCCGGTAGCGCGCTCGGGCCTGTTACCACGATCGACACGATCGGTTCCTGCGCCTCGCAGGGACCGACATCGGCATATTTCAAGGATCAACCTGCGCCCGCCACTCAGGGTCGTGGGCCTTCCAAGCGCCCAAGCATCGCCGACCTTCTGGGGACGTCGCTAGGCGGGTCACAGACGCAGGCCGAACAAAGATCACAAGGAAGACCGTTCATGAGAACCGGCCAAGCGACTGACCAGCTGACCTCAGGAGCCTTGAGGCCATCTGCAAAGCTCCTGCCTTGTGCCCCGCAGACTTCATTTGTGGCTGTTTCGGCAGCTATTGCTAGCCTCACCTGGACCACCCCTGCGCAAGCCCATGTGAAGTGGTTTGCGCCCTACATCGTCGGGGCTCCCCCGCAGCCCCTTGGCGCCACCCTGACCAACGTCTGGTTCTGGACAGCCATCGTGCTCGTGCTGGTGTTCTTCCTGGCCACCCTGGCTTTCGAGCGCTTGCCCGCTGGCCAGGGCGTGCTCGACCGCATGGACCGCCTCACCAATCCGTTTTGGGGCCGGGCGGACGATTTCATGCGCGTGGCGATCGGCACCTTCTTTGTGGCCATCTATGCCGTGGGCGGGGTCTATCTCACGCCGGATCTGGCCACCCCCAACGAGTGGGTCTCCTGGTTCCAGCTCCTGATCGCTGGGGGCCTCTTCTGGCGCAAGACCATGCCGCTCTCAGCCCTGGGCATCATCCTGCTCTGGGCTTTGGCTCTGACCGACTACGATCTGTTCCACCTCCTCGACTATTTGGCCTTAGGCATCGGCGTTGCAGGCTACCTGGTGCTTGCCGCCTCCGACCGACCCGGCTGGTTCCGGCACCGCTTCGAGGTGCTGCGCTGGGGCATTGCCATTGCGCTGATGTGGTCAAGCCTCGAGAAGTTCGCCTACCCCGAGTGGTTCAGCCCCCTCGTGAAGGAAAAGCCGTTTCTCACCTTCGGGATGCCCGAGCACGTGTTCGTGCCCATGGCGGGGGTGGCCGAGTTCACCATGGGCTTCGGGCTTCTCTGGACGCCCCTGGTCCGGCGGCTCTCCGCCGTGGCGCTCATCGTCATATTCTTGTCAGCGGTCTGGCCCTTCGGGCGCATCGACATGGTGGGGCACGCGCTCATCATGAGCACCATCTTTCTCGTGGCGCTCGACCCCGAGCGCGAGGTCCACTTCGTGCCCCGCGTGAAGCAGGCCCTCGCGGGCGTGCCGCTGGGGCTGGCCACCGCCATGGTCGTGCTCATCGCCGGCTATTGGGGCACGCACCGGACCATCTACGGACCCGAAGGAGACCCCGAAGCGGTTGCCGCCGCAGCCGCGATGGCGGCCGAAGGCATGGCCACCCACTCCCACAACCCGGAGCAGCCGCATGGGCCCATGGCCGCGGGCGGAATCGGGGCGCCGCCGGACAGGGGTGAGGAGATACAGATCACGGGCCCTGCTGTGGATGCGCCTGCGGATCATGCTGTGGTAGCACAGGAAGCTGCAACGCCCGACGCCGCGTTCGACGCCATGATGGCAACCATGCATGACATGCCGGACATACCGGCGGCGTCGACGGGCGCGGTGAATGCCGACTTCCTGCGGCTGATGATCCCGCACCACCAAGGTGCTGTGGACATGGCCGCCATTGTGCTGGAGCAGACCGACGACCCAGAGGTCCGCGCCTTGGCCGAGCACATCATCGCGGAGCAGGAGGCAGAGATCGCCGAGATGGAGACCATGCTCCAAGAACTGGGCGCTGAGCCGCCGGTGCCACCGGCGGAATAAGTCCTGAGAGATCGCCTGCGGACATGTCATTCTGCTCAGGGTGATGCCCTTGGCGCCACCCTGCCGTTTGAGGGCCCTAAACCGCCCTTCTGTCCGCGCAACCTGTTGGTCTCTGCAGATTGTCTGGCGTGGAGACCCGGTCAGGGCTTCCCGCAGGCGCGCTTGGCGGGCCGCAGACAAGCTTTAACTGGGTCGGAGTGCCCTACCCTTGCCCCAGTTCCCTGCGAGACTTGGCATCGCAGGGAACTGCCCAGCGGCGAGCGGTTCCTGCCCCCGGCTTTACCATCAGCCGTGCGGGTTATTGATTGCTCGCCATGAGAGCGGCTCCTCCCTCGAAGCTCGAAAACGACAGGTGTTATTCTCAACGACATATTTTTCGGTCATGCGACTTCCGGGTGTAGCTGGCCCCTGCCCCGCCCTTCTCGGTGCATATTGGTCAAGACGAGACCCGGAGCTGAGCAGACGTGCTCTGATCAGTGCACCTGACTTGCACGCAGCCCAAACCTCTGAAGCGCTGCGTCGGGCGGGCGGATCGAAACTCACGATTTTAACAGAACCTCGACAGAAGGGTCGTCCAGCAATCCAAGACCGCGTCGTCGGCGTAGCGGCCGAGGCGCGTCCGCAGGCGCTCCTTGACGCCTAGCGAGAGGCGGACCTTCCAGTCCTGGGCGAGGTCGAAGCCCTCCGCCTGGGCCCAGGCCCTGATCTGCGGCACGATGGGCTGAGCCGGGTCGTGCGCGTCCTCGAAGGGACGTCCGGCTCGGCGCTCCATCCGGTCGAGCACCTCGACGATCAGCTCGGGCGGCATGAGGTCCTCGACCTCGGTCCCCATCTTGCCTGCGAGAACCTCGTCGGTGGTGATGACGCGGTCCGTGAACCCCGCGTAGAGGTCCTCGCGCAGGGCCCTCGCGGCCTGCTGGCCTGCCTGGTCGCCGTCGAGAAGCACGAAGGGCAGGACGTCGTCGCGGCCCATGAGGATCGCTGCGATGAGCTTCGCGGTTCGGGCTCCGCCGGATGGCGGGAACACCAACTCAGCCTTGGGCGCGATCCTACCCTGCCCGATCAGGGCGTTCTTGATCCCCGACAGGTAGTGCTGGTCCGAAGGCCCCTCGACGATCACAGGCGTGCAACCAAGCAGGAGGCTCTCGGCGACAGTCAGGTTGAGGGCCGAGTGGACCGCATAGGTCGCGCCGGCATCCCGCTCCCCCCCTTGGCGGCGTGCCTGCCCCAAGTCGCTAGAAGCGGCCGTGCCGCCGTCGGCCGCTACGAAGACCTTGCGGACACGGTCGAGACGGTCGCCGTCGATCAGGAAGGGCGAGTGGGTGGTGAAGAGGAGCTGGTTGGTTGATGCGAGGCCGTCGAAGAAAGCCGACAGGTCGCGCTGGGCGAGGGGATGTAGAGAGTGGCCAGGCTCATCGAGGAGCACGACGGCGTTCTCATGGCTGGCCTCGCTCTCGTAGGTGAAGACCAAGAAAAAGCTGAGGAACCACTGCAGGCCCGCGCTGCGGTTCTCCAGCTCAATCTCCTCGGGACGGCGCGCGTCGGACACGAAGATGCGGAAGTAGTTGCCATCCGCAACCAAGCGGAAACGGTAGTCGCCCTGCTTCCACCACTCCTTGAAGCTCCGGGTCAGCTTGGCGGAGGCCGACTGGAGGAGGGCCTGGCGCTCGCGGAGCTGCTCATCGTCTCGCACGATCTCCGCTTCGGTCTTCGCGTCCGAGGTCGTGACGTTGCCGTAGTAGTCCCTCGTTTGCGTGACGCCGGTGGCGCGCCCTAGCTCCAGCACCTCCTCGGGGCTGAGGCCCACGAGCTTAAAAAGCACCTTGAGCGTACGCGCCTTGGCCGCCTCCTTCTGGCCGAGGTCCGTGCGCTTCAGGTTCTCAACGACCTGCGGCAGGTATATCTGCGCATCGAGGTTGCCGTAGTTGGAGTAGTAGACGAAGGCGGGAAGCCGCCTTTGTAGCTCATCGAAGAGATCTGGTCCCTTGGTTGTCGCCGCGACGGCGTCAGCTTCACCCTCCTCGTTGGCAGTCACTACGCCGGGCCTAGCGAGAGCACCTAGGAGATTGAACCCAGGGGCATCGGGAAACCTGAAGAGGTAGCGCCCGTCAAAGTCCCTTATCACCTCCAGGGTCGCGGTCGTGTTGGGGTCGGCCCCGTGCCGCTCGGCGAGGGCGCGCTCGTCAGGATCCAGCTCGAAGACGCAGACGATGAAGTCGTGCTCGCCGGGACTCGCGCGCATCTCGGCGAAGTGCGCGCGCGGCATGTCGTCGAGGATGCTGATCGCCCCGTCGCCCGACGGGTTGAGCTTCCACAAGGGTAGCAACAGGTTGGTCTTGCCAGCCTCGTTCTCGCCGATCAGAGCGGTAACGTCGGAGACGTCGATCCAACCGCTATCGACCACGGAGCGGAACTGGGTGACGCGAAACTTCCTGAGCTGCATTCGTGATCCACATGTTCGGCGACCTGGCACTTAGCCTAGTGCAGTTCAGGCTGAGGGAGGTCGTTGAGCTGGTAGCCAGACAACCGTGTCGCTTCTGGCCCTTCTCTACGCAGCCCGCCTCGGCAACCGGCGCACGGCCTCGCCCGCCTCCTGCTCGGCCTGCACCAGCTCCCACTGTGCCTGGAGGTTGAGCCAGAACTGCGGCTCCATCCCGAACCAATGGCCGAGGCGCAGCGCTGTGTCGCCGGTGACGCCCCGCTTGCCCGCGATGATCTGGCTGACGCGGTTCGGCGGCACGGCGATCTGGCGCGCGAACTCCGTGGGGGTGATCCCCAGCTCCTCCAGCTCGTCCTTCAGGACGGCCCCGGGATGGACGGCTCGCATGAACATAGGTGACCCTCCTTGGCCTAGTGGTAGTCCACGATCTCGACCGCACTGGGGCCTGCCTGCCCGTCCGGCCACTCGAAGCACACGCGCCACTGGTCGTTGACACGGATCGACCATTGCCCGGCCCGATCCCCCCTGAGCGCCTCCAGCCGGTTGCTGGGCAACGCCCGCAAGGCGTCGAGAGACGGCGCGGCGTCGAGGATGGCGAGCCGCTTGGCCGCCTGCGCCTCGATGCCTGAGAATGCCTTCACGAACTCGCCCCCGGCGAACCGCTCCGTCTTCTTGTCGCGGTAGCCCAGGATCATAGACAGAATAGGTAGCGACCTTGACGGTGTACGTCAATCGTCAACGGGCGCATGTGGAATGGTGGCAGTGGTCAGAAGGTCACGAATTCTGCTACGCTCAAGTCAGGCCGAGATGGATGTCGCTGCCTGTGCAAACCTGCTGGGTCGCCCCTTCCAAAGCTCCATACGTCGGGATGCTGGCCCGCTCGCGCCTGGCACGAACGTCGAGCAGGATAGCCATGTCCGGCCCAGCTCGTCCCAGAGCGTGCCGCCCCAGCCGTTCAGGCATACGATCCTTAAGCCCAGCTCCTTCGATGGGCAGGGAAGACCGACATGCCACCTGTTACCATCCGCCCGCTGCGCCCTGACGATGGACCGCACGCAGCGCGGGTCTTCTTCGACGCCGTGCGCGAGGGCACCCGGGCGCACTACACCGAGGCGCAGCGGCGGGCCTGGGCGGGCGAGCCTCCCGGCCCGGACAGCTGGCGCGACCGGCTCTGGGGCGTGGAGGGCTTCGCGGCCGAGGAGGAGGGCCGGCTCGTGGGCTTCATGACGATCGCCGGGACGGGGTACATCGACATGGCCTTCGTGGCGCCCGCGGCCTTGGGCCGGGGCGTGGGCTGGCGGCTCTACCGCGCCGTGGAGGGAAGGGCGCGGGAGCTTGGCGCCTCGGTGCTCACGACGGAGGCGAGCCGGATGGCCCGGCCGTTCTTCGAGCGGCAGGGTTTGTCGGTGATCGCGGAGCAGGTCGTGGTCATCCGCGGCGTGGTGCTGACCAACTACTGGATGCGGAAGGTGCTGTGAGCCGCGGCGTGCAGGTCGGCAAGGGCGCAAACGAGTGGCTCCACTTCAGCAGAATTCTTGAATTGTTGGCTGGTGACGGCGCGGGAGGCCCGGTCCAGGGGTCCCGCAGGCCCGCCCGGGGCCGAGGACAATCCTGGACGGGGCCGGAGCGTCCCATGCTTTCCTATGTTCCTTCGGTGGCCTGCCATCCGAAGGGACTGCCCCGCGGCGAGCAATCTTTCTTGACGGCGCGGCTCCAGCGGCAAGCCCCGGGGGCTGTCTGCCCCCAGTCCCCGGAGGATATTTGACGAAGGTGAAAGGCAGACAGCTCTGCTCGCGCACAGGATCCTTGCACGACCAAGTGGGCCACTGCGGCAGGCACGAGGGAGGCGTTTGCTGGACACAAGATCACCGGACACAGTTTCCGAACGCCAGAAGGCAGCTCGATACCTTCCACAGTTCCCTCTGCCCGGGATGTCCGGACAGGGTCGTCTGGCAAACACCTCGTGTGTCGTTCCTAGGCTGCGCCCAGCTGCTCTGACGTCGCATGAACGAAGCTAGTGCTGGGTGGGCCGTTGTTGTTCGTTCTGGGCCTCTGCCATGGCTACACTCAATGCAGCCGCAAGTTCATCCAGACGATACGGCTTGGACAGGATGCGAACCCGTTCCGCTTCGGCCTGCCGTTTGGCTGCTTCGGCGTAACCGCTGGTCAGGAGCACGGGCAACCCGCGACGGCGCGATCGGATCTCACGGGCGAGGTCCACACCATTCATCCCGCCCGGCATCATGATGTCCGAGAACACCACATCCACTCGGCGCCCGTTGGCCAAGGCCCCGAGCGCGGCTGCGGCACTCGCAGCCCGGGTCACCTCATAGCCGAGCTGCTGAAGCATCTGGCCCACCAGCTCGGCGACCTCATCGTCGTCCTCGACGAGGAGCACGCAGCCAGTTCCCCCGGGATGCTGTCGCTCGACGTGGAGGTCGACCAGATGATGCTGATCGGCTGCGGGCTGCTCCTCGGTCCGGGGCAGATACAGGCTGATGGTGGTGCCGCGGCTTACCTCGCTGTCGATCTGAACACGTCCCCCGGACTGGGTGGCGAAGCCATGGACCTGCGCAAGTCCAAGGCCGGATCCCTTGCCGATGTCCTTGGTCGTGAAGAACGGCTCGAAGACCCGGGCGCGCACCTCGGGCGTCATCCCTGTGCCGGTGTCGGTAATCGAAAGGCAGACATAGTCGCCGGCTTGGCTGTCGACCCGGCACCCAGGGCAGTTCTCGGCTCTCACGACGATGGTCCCGCCGTTCGGCATCGCGTCCCGTGCGTTCACGGCGAGGTTCAGCACCACGAGCTCCAACTCGCCGGGGTCTACCTCAACGGGCCAGAGATCGTCCGCGAAGGCGAACTCCACATGCACATCGCCCCTGAGACTGCGGTCGAGCAGCTCGCGCATGCCGCCGATCTGGCGCACAACGTCCACAGGCTCGGGCTTGAGCTCTTGCCGCCGCGAGAAGGCCAGAAGCTGACGGGTCAGCCCGGCACCGCGTTGCGCCGCCTGCTGCATACCTTCGATCAGCCGCTCCTGGCGGTCCGGGTGGGCACCCTTTTTGAGCATCTCCAAGCCCCCCGAGACCACCATCAGGAGGTTGTTGAAGTCGTGCGCGACGCCGCCCGTGAGCTGGCCGATGGCCTCGATCTTCTGCGCTTGGCGAAGGACCTCCTCCACGCGGGCGCGTTCCTCCATCTGGGTGCGCAACTCGGCGTTCGCTTTCTCCAGCTCGCGCGTACGCTCCGCGACGAGATCTTCCAACTCCTGAGCGGCTCGCTCACGGGCCGCCAGCAACGCGCGCACCTCGTACTGACGTTCGCGCGCCCGCACGGCCGTCTGGATCGTGCTCGTGAGCGTGATCGGCTGGATGGGCCGCTCGAGAAGCGACACGTTGCGCAGCGCCCCGACCAGCCTCTGGCGCCAAGCCATCACGGCGGGCTGCTCCTGATGGCTGGTCAGCACGACGAACGGCAGGTCCGACCAGGCGGGCTGACCCTCGACCCATTCGGTCAACGGCCCGGTCTCCTGTCCGAAAAGGCCCTCCTCGGCGATGAACACGGCCGCGGCGCCCGTCCCGATTGCATCCAGCAAGCTCGCAAGACTGGCGCAGACCTCCACGTCCAGGCCAGCGCGGCGCAGCAGATGCGCCGATGCGGCTCCGTCCCGACCAATGGGCGCGAAGATCAGAACGCGGGTGTCGGGATCAGCGGGCCCCATTCTCCTCGCCCGGCATGAGAGGGATCTTGTCCCCGTGATACTCGGGAGTGCCGGAGAAGATGCCGCTGAACTCCCTGAGCGGCGGCCCGAGGCTGATCCCCTGAGGGCTCAAGCGGAACTCTCGGATGGAGTGCTCGTGATCGCCGCTCCGCTTCTTGACCACCGAGAGCGCGCGCCGGACCGTCCCGGCCACCTCGAAGTAGCGCAGCATCAGCACCGAGTCGCTCAGATAGCTGATGTCAAGGGGCGTATCCATCGGGCCCACAAGCCCGTGCTGGGCCAGCACCAGGATCGTGAGCACGCCCTGCTGGCCGAGGTAGCTCAAGAGCTCGTGCATCTGCAGGATGAGGAAGCGCTCGTCAGGCATGGCGTTCAGGTAGCCATTGAGGCTGTCGATGATGACGACACGCGCGCCGTCGTCCTCCACGCTGCGCCGCACGTTGGCTGCGAACTGCCCCGGCGCCATCTCGGCGGGATCGATCTGCTGGAAGCGGATCCGGCCCGAGTCCAAGTGCTCTTGGAGTGGTAAACCCAGGGTTCGAGCCCGAGCCTCAACGGTCCCGCGACCCTCGTCAAAGGCGAAGAAGACGGCATGCTCACCACGTTCTGCCGCCGCGATGACGTAGGTCAGGGCGAGGGAAGACTTGCCCACTCCCGCCGCGCCGATGAGAAGCGCATTCGTGCCGCGCTCCAGCCCGCCGCCGAGGAGCTTGTCGAGCTCGGCGTTCCCGCTTGGGGTGAACTCGCCCACGAACGACTTGTGGTGTTCCGCCGCGACCAGCCGGGGGAAGATGTTGAGGCCGCCCTTCTCGATGGTGAAGTCGTGGAAACCGCCTCGGAACTGGATGCCGCGCATCTTCACGACCCGGAGGCGCCGCCGCTCGGCGCCGTAGTCGATGGCGAGCTGCTCGAGGAGCACCACGCCGTGCGAGATGGAGTGAAGCTGGAGGTCATCTTGCTGAGCCGAGAGGTCGTCCAGCAGGACGACCGTGCAGTTCCGGCTGGTAAAGAAGTGCTTAAGCGCAAGGATTTGCCGGCGGTAGCGGAGCGGGCTCTGTGCCAGGAGGCGCAGCTCGGACAGGCTGTCGAGGACCACCCGGGTCGGGTTGAGCCGCTCGACCTGCTCGAAGATGAGCTTCGTGGTCTCGCTCAGCTCCATCTCGGCCGGGTGGAACACCGTAAGTTCGCGCTCGGGGTCGAGCGTTGTCTCGGGCGGCACCAACTCAAAGATGTCGAGACCGTCCAGCGACCAGCCGTGGCGCCTGGCCACGAGGCTCAGCTCGCGCTGGGTCTCGGACAAGGTGATGTAGAGCACGCGCTCGCCTTGCCGGACGCCCTCCAGCAGGAACTGCAGCGCGATGGTCGTCTTACCGGTGCCGGGGCGGCCCTCGTAAAGGTAGAGGCGGTTTGCGTCGACGCCGCCGCCCAGGATGTCGTCGAGACCTGCGCTGCCGGTGGAGATGCGGGGCGAGTCTTCGTCCAAGTCGTCATCCGTCAGCATGCTGGCCATCGCCCTACTCCGTCCTGTGCTGCTCCCCCCTCACCCATGTGGGACGGACCACTGCGCCCTAGCGCCGAAAGTGATGCAAGGCTTTGCCGCTGCCGGCCCAAGCTAACCAACAACAAGCCATGCTGGAAGCCGCTTTGGCTGTCGTCATGCTACCTTATGTTTGCAGGACCCGGCGGCTGTCCAGCGAACATCAATAACGGGCCGTCGCGCGAAGATCGTGATCTCCTTCTAAGGTGGCAAGCCAAGTCTCGTCAGTACCTTGGCTTGTACGCAAGTCAGGTGCGGAACTGACTCGATGTGAGGTCTCGGGGGCTCCCGCTGTCGTTCCGAGAACGCCTTCGTTGATGCTGGACGCGGCGGCGATCCAAGACGTACTCCATGGACGGCTTGCGTGAGGTCTGACAAGGCTTGCCCGGGGCGTCCCGCAAGCGGCCGATTGCGGGACGGCGACGACAAAGGGAGGCGGTCATGGGGGCGGTGCTGGGCTACGCGAGGGTGAGCACAGGCGACCAGGACCTCACGGGCCAGCGGCTGCGGCTTGAGGCCGCCGGCGCCATCCGCATCTTCGAGGACGTACGCTCCGGCAAGGCCCTGGACCAGGAGGGCCTCCGGGCGCTCCTCGACTACGCGCGTCCCAGTGACACACTAGCCGTGGTGCGCCTGGACCGGCTGGGGCGCTCGCTCAATGAGCTCCTCGCGATCGTGGAGGAGCTGAAAGGTCGGGGCGTGAGCCTCCTGAGCCTGGAGGAGCGGATCGACACAAGCAGCGCCGCGGGCGAACTCGTGTTCCATGTGTTCGGCGCCATCGCCCACTTCGAGCGCCGGCTCATCGCCGAGCGCACCCGCGACGGGATCGCCGCCGCGCGCGCCAAGGGCAAGCGGCCCGGCCGCCAGCCCGTGGACCGCGACAAGGTGGCGGCCGCGCTCACGCTCGTGGAGGCGGGGCTCTCGCCCACGCAGGCCGCGCGGCAGGTGGGCCTGGGCCGCGCCACCGTATACCGCGAGATGGCTCTGACCGGCGTGAGGAGGAGCGCGTGACCGAGGAGAGCCCGACGCCGGCCGGCTCGACCGTGCCCGAAGCATCCCTGCCCGGCACCGAAGCGGCCTGCGCCGAGCCCACTTGGCGCGAGGCGGACCGGCTGGCCGCGCTCGAACGCTACGCCATCCTCGACACCGGCCGCGAGGCCGCCTTCGACGAGGTGGCCGAGCTTGCGGCCGACCTCCTCGACGCGCCCATGGGGGTGGTCAACCTCATCGCGTCCGACCGGCAGTGGTTCAAGGCCGAGGTGGGCATCGGCACCGACAGCCTGCCCCTGGACGTGTCCATCTGCCGGCACGCCATCCTCCAGCCGGGCGTCATGGTGGTTCCCGACCTCCGGGACGACCCGCGCTTCGAGGGCAACCCGCTGATCCACGTCGCGGGCGGCCTGCGCTTCTACGCAGGCGCTCTCCTCGAGACGCCCGAGGGCCTGCCGCTCGGCACCGTCTGCGTGCTGGACCGCGAGCCGCGCCCCCAGGGCATCAGCGAGCGCCAGCACCGCGCCCTCTCGATCCTGGCCTCCCAGGTCATAGCGCAGATCGAGCTGCGCCGGGCCAAGGAGGAGGTGCAGGCCACCGCGCGGCGGCAGGCGTTCCTGCTGCGGCTCGACGAGGCGCTGCGCGCTGCCACCTCGCCCGACGAGGCCAAGGCCGCGGCCGCCGAGCTCCTAGGCCGCGATCTGGACGTCGGGCGGGTCACCTACATGGAGGTGGACGAGGACGCGTCCGAGACGCGGGTGACGTGCGAGTACCTCGCCCATGGCATGCCGCCCTCGGTCGGGGTCTATCGGCTGGCCGAGCTTGGCCCGGTGTTCGAGGCCTACCGCACCGGCGAGCCCTTGGTCGTGGAGGAGCACCGCACGGACCCTCGCACGGCGGCGCTGGCGCGCCTGCCCGAGTTCGCGGCCACGGGCGTGCGCAGCGTCCTCGGCGTGCCGCTGCTGAGAGCCGGGCGCATCGTGGGCGTGCTTGTCGTCAACGACGCGAGCCCGCGCCGCTGGACCGGCGCAGAGATCGAGCTTGTCCAAGCCGTGGCCGAGCGCACGCGGGCGGCGGTCGAGCGGGCCGCGGCCGAGGCGGCGCTGCGGGAGAGCGAGGCGCGGGCTCGGGAGCAGGCCGACGAGATCGCGGCCATCTACGCGGCCGCTCCTATAGGACTCACCGTGCTCGACACCGGGCTGCGCTACGTGCGCATCAACGACCGGATGGCGGAGATCAACGGCCTGCCCACGGCCGAGCACATCGGCCGCACGGTCCGTGAGGTGGCGCCCGACCTCGACGACAAGGCCATCGAGACGCTCCGTCGCGTGCTCGCGGGCGAGGCGGTCATGGGCGTCGAGTTCACCGGGACGACCCCCGCTCAACCTGGCGTCGTGCGCATCTGGCGCGAGAACTGGCTGCCACTCAGGGACGCCTCGGGCGCGGTTGTGGGCGTCACCATCTCGGCCGAGGAGGTCACCGAGGAGCGCGCGGCCGAGGCGGCGCGGCGCGCGAGCGAGGAGCGCTTCCGCGCCATCGTGGAGACCGCCACCGACTACGTGATCTTCACCACGGACGCGGAGGGTCGGATCGTGACCTGGACCGCGGGCGCGCAGGCGGTGCTGGGGTGGACGGCCGAGGAGGCCGTGGGTCAGCCCGCGGACATGACCTACACGCCCGAGGACCGGGCCCAAGGTGTGCCGGAATGGGAGCGCCGCACAGCCCGCGAGGAGGGCCAAGCCCCCAACGTGCGCTGGCATCGGCGCAAGGACGGCACGCGCGTGTTCATCGACGGGGTGATGCGCCCGCTCGACGGGCAGGACGGCGCACCCTCGGGCTACGTGAAGGTGGGCCAGGACGTGACCGACCGCCGGGCCATCGAGGAGGCGCTCCGGGCGAGCGAGGCGCGCTTCCGACTCATGGCGGACGCCGTGCCCCAGATCGTCTGGATCACCGACGCGGAAGGCCGGACCGAGTTCTTCAACAAGCAATGGACGGACTACACCGGCGCGGCCTATGAGCCGGCCACCGCGGCCGAGGTCGCGGCGAGCTTTGTGCATCCAGACGACGCCGAGGCGACGGTGACGTCCTTCGACGAGGCGCGGCGGACAGACGGCACCTTCCTGGTCGAGCACCGCATCCGCTCAAAGGCGGGGGACTGGCGCTGGTTCCTGGTGCGGGGCGAGCCTTACCGCGACTTGAGCACCGGCGCGGCTCTCCGCTGGTTCGGCGCCTCCGTCGACATCCACGACCGCAAGCGGGCCGAGGCGGCGCTCCGCGAGCTCAACGACACGCTGGAAGCGCGCGTGGCCGAGCGCACCGCCGAGCGCGAGCAGCTCGCGCGCATCGTCGAGACCACGGGCACGCTGATCCAGGCGCTCGACACCGATCTCCGCTGGATCGCCGTCAACCGCGCTACGTCCGACGTGCTCGACCGCCTCTACGGCCGCCGCCCCCACCTGGGCCAGAGCCTCCATGAGTTCTTCGCAGGTATGCCCGAGCACCTGGCCGAGGCGCGCGTGCCCTGGGACCGAGCACTGGCGGGCGAGGCCCTCACGATCATGGCGCCCTTCGGCGACCTCGGCCACGAGCGGCGCACCTTCGAGCTCACCTACGAGGTGCTGCGCGACGAGGACAGCCGCGTCACGGGCGCGCTCATGACCGGCTTCGACGTGACCGAGCGCCTGCGCGACCAGGCCCGCCTGGCCGAGGCCGAGGAGCAGCTCAGGCAAGCGCAGAAGATGGACGCCATGGGCCAGCTCACCGGCGGCGTGGCGCACGACTTCAACAACCTGCTCACCCCCATCGTCGCGGTGCTCGACCGGCTTCAGCGCCAAGAGGTGATCGGCCCACGCGAGCAGCGGCTGATCACGGGGGCCGCGCAGTCCGCCGAGAGGGCCCGCACGCTCGTGCAGCGTCTCCTGGCCTTTGCGCGTCGCCAGCCCCTTCAGGCCGTAGCAGTGGACGTGGCCGACCTGGTCCGTGGCATGACCGACCTCGTGGCCAGCACTACAGGGCCGCAGGTGCGCGTGGCGGTGGAGGTGGCGGACGACCTGCCCCCGGCTAAGGCCGACTCTAACCAACTCGAGATGGCGCTCCTGAACCTTGCGGTGAACGCCCGTGACGCCATGCCGGAGGGCGGCACGCTTCGGATCAGCGCGACGGCTGAAACAGTGGAAGCAACAGCCAACCGAAAGCGCGTCCCCACCCACGCTCCCAAGCTCGCGCCCGGCCGCTACCTGCGCCTGTCGGTGGCCGACACCGGCTCCGGCATGGACGAGGCCACGCTCGCGCGTGCCGTGGAGCCCTTCTTCTCCACCAAGGGGGTCGGCAAGGGCACGGGGCTCGGCCTCAGCATGGTTCACGGCCTCGCCTCCCAGCTCGGCGGCGCGCTCGCGATCCAAAGCCGGCCGGGGCTCGGCACCAACGTCGAGCTGTGGCTGCCGCAAAGCCATGAGGCGCCGGAAGCGGCGATCCGGCCACCCCTGGCAGCACCGAACGGGCCGCGCGGCACGGCGCTGCTGGTGGACGACGAGGAGGCCGTGCGGCTCTCCACGGCCGACATGCTGGGCGAGCTGGGCTTTCACGTCCTGGAGGCGGCCTCGGCCGAGGAGGCGCTCGCCGCCATGCGAGACGGCGCACGGGTCGACCTCGTGGTCACCGATCACCTCATGCCGGGCATGACGGGCTCGGACCTCGCGCGCGCCGTGCAGGCGCTACGCCCGGGCCTGCCAATTCTGGTGGTCTCAGGCTACGCTGAGAGCGAGGGCCTCGCCCCCGACCTGCCCCGCCTCGCCAAGCCGTTCCGCAAGGATGAGCTCGCGGCCAGCCTTGCGAGCCTCAGAACCTCAGGAGCATCGTAGAGCACCACAGAGGCGACGCCTGTTTGCGCCGAGCTTGTGCACGCCCCAAGCACCTGAGGCGCTTGCGCAAGACGAGGGGACAGCAAGTCACAAATTCTGTAGTGATCGGCCATCGGCACGGCAGACCGAACCTGTTGTTTGGTCACGTCCTGGAGGTCAGCCACACGCCCGCCAGCGTCACGGCGAGGCCGGCGAACATGGCCGGGGTCAGGGGCTCGGCGAACAGCGCCCAAGCCCAGAGCATCGTGACCGGCGGGCTGAGGTAGATGGCTGCGCTCACCTTGGCTACGGGGAAGAGCCGTAGGCTGGTGTAGTAGACCGAGTAGGTGGCGAAGGTCGCGATCAGCACCAGCCACGCCATGCCGAGGGCGAAGTCCCGTGTCAGGGGCGGAGCCAAGCCGTCGCCCGCCACCAGCGCGCAAAGGCCGAACAGCGCCGCGCCGGTGAGCGTCTGGATGCAGAGGCCCTGGTGGACCGGGATGTGCAACTCGCTCCGTCCCTTGTGCAGGACCGAAGCGAAAGCGAAGATCAGCATCGAACCCACCGTCAAC
This sequence comes from Rubellimicrobium rubrum, assembly GCF_006152115.1. Classification (GTDB taxonomy): domain Bacteria; phylum Pseudomonadota; class Alphaproteobacteria; order Rhodobacterales; family Rhodobacteraceae; genus Rubellimicrobium; species Rubellimicrobium rubrum. The sequence goes on from NZ_VDFU01000010.1 coordinate 111,557, forward strand.
CCATAGGCCCAAAGCGGCGCCACCCCGACGGTCAGGCTATCGAAGGACACGATCAGCACGCCGGCCACCGCGACCGCCGTGCCCAGCCACTGCCGCCCGCTCAGCCGTTCGCCCAGAACCGGCTGCGACAGCGCCGCGATGGCCAGCGGCAGGAGGTCCGAGATCAGCGCCACGAGCCCCGTAGGCACGCGCTGCTCGATCGCCAGCGCGAAGCCGCCCAGGTAGAGGAACACCGCCATCACCCCGAAGGCTATCTGCGACAGCACCACGCGCAGGCTTAGGCGCGGCCCGAAGGCCAGCGCGAAGGGCAAGAGGATGACCCCCGACAGCAGCGTGCGCCAGAACAGGAGCAGGAAGACGCTCGCCTCCTCGTTGGCGAAGCGGATGCCCACGAAGCCCGAGCTCCAGCCGATCACCAGCATCGTGGCCATGGCGGGCCAGAGGAGGCGGTGCCGGTTCGGCGCGGTCGGGGACAGGGCGAGGTCGGGCATTGGGGGGCTCGGAACGCAGGAAGCTGCCGGTCCGGCATAGCGAGGCCCACAGAGTAGCGCACATGACAATTTTCGATTAAGCCATGAAGATAGTCTGATTTATGTCATGCCTTCTTGCGCGACGTCGCAGGGCCTCTAATGCTATCTGGCACACACACACGAGCGCCGTTATGACCTCCGCCTCGCGCCGATCGGTGACGTCCTGGCCCACTTTGACAAAGCCCGCGACCGTGCCATCCAGGGCAAGCAGCGGCCGCGCTGTTCCCTCGATGAAGACGCGGGTTCCGTCGCGGCGCTGGTGCCAGCGCACATCGGACGCGTGGCCTGTCTCGCGCGCCCGCTGCCGCTCCTGCCGGGGCGCGCCAGCCGCGCGGTCCTCAAGCGTGAAGGTGATATCGATGAGCTGGCCCACGACTTCCTCGGCCGACCAGCCCAGCACCTTCTCCGCTCCTTGGGACCAGGTCTCGATGCGTCCCTCCACGTCGGTGGTGAGGCTGGCGTAGTCCGTCGCGGTCTCCACGATGGCGCGAAGGCGCTCCTCGCTGCCGCGCAGCGCCTGCTCCGCCCGGGCGCGCTCGACCTCCGCCCAGGCCCGCCCGGCGAGCGCTTCGGCGAAGGCGACCTCCTCGGGCCTCCACCGGCGCGGCGCAGCGCGCTGGCTCGTGGAAAGCACCGCGTGCAAGGTCCCCTCGGTGAACACTGGCACCGCGATGCCGGCCGCCATGCCGCGCGCGGATAGGGCCGCCCTCGTGGCCTCCGGGACGCGCGGGTCCGTCGCGGCGTCCTCATAGGCCACCGAGCGGCCGTCGAGGTGCTCGGCCGCGAAGGGGTCGGCGGGGTTGATGGGCCATGGCGGAGGCTCCTCCACCCTGCGGCCGTCCTCGATCACGCGCTCGGTGACGTACGCCTGCGCGACCCGGTCCACGACCGCCCAAAGCGTGCGCTCCGTGCCCAGGCGCTCGGCCAGCAGGCGGCAGGCGGCCTCCTCGATAGAGGCAGGGTCGGAGAGGCCCCGCACGGCGTCCGAGAAGCGCACGAGGAAGGCGTTGCGCTCGTCGCGCTCCCTCAGCGCCGCCTCCGCCCGGGCCCGTTCCACTGCTGCCCAGGTGCGCTCGGCCGTCTCCCGGGCCAGGGCGACGGCAATGTCCGACCAGGGCCGGATCACCGTGTCGCCCAGGAGCAGCGTGGCCACGAGCTGGCGGCCCTTGACCAGGGGCACCCCGAGCATCGACCGGAAGCCCAGGTCGGCGTAGCGCCCGCGAACGCGCGGGCTCAGGAGCTCGAAGCGGGCGTAGTCCGGGGCGTTCAGGGTCTCGCCCGTCCGGAGCAGGTCCAGGAACTCGGGGACGTCCGAGACGTCGTGCTCGCCCGCGAGCGAAGGCAGGCCCTCGCGCGCGGCGTCCCGCAGCACGCGTGCCACCGTGCCCGCCTCGTTCCACTCGACATAGTAGCACCAGCCCGCATCGAGCTGCTCGCGCAGCAGCGTCGTCGCGGCGGCCTGGACCTTGGCCGGGTCGGCGAGCGGGCGCAGCGCATCCGAAAGCCTCAGGAGGAACGCCTGCCGCTCCTCCTGTTCGCGTAGCGCGTCCTCGGCCGCCTTGCGGGCAGTGATGCTCTGCAGGGTACCGAACACCCGGGCCGGCCGGCGGTCGTGTTCTGGTCCGGCGAAGGTGACCTGCCCGTGGCTCAGCACCCAGGGCTCGCCGAGGGGGCCCGTGCGGCTCAGCCGGTGCTCGAAGGCAAACCGGCCGTCTGACGTGCCATCCATCGCGCGGGCGAGGTCGGGGTCGATGCGCGGGCGGTCGTCCGGGTGGACGACGTGCTCCAAGATCTGCGCGCCGAGGAGGGGCTTCCCCTCGCCGATCCCGACCATCTCCTTGAACCGCTCGTTGGCGGTCAAGTGGTCGCTGACCAGGTCCCACTCGTAGATGGCTAGGTCTGTGGCCTCCATGGCGAGATGGAGGCGCACCTCATTCTGTCGCAGCGCTGCCTCCGCCCGCGCCCGCTCCACGGCCGCCCAGGTGCGCTCGGCCGTATCCTCGGTCATCGATACCTCGGCCGGCGTCCAGTCGCGGGGCCCGGGCGCATGGACCGTCAGGCCCGCGGCGAGGCGGCCCCCCTTCACCAGCGGCACGCCGACGTAGGCCCCGACCTGAATGTCCGCAAAGCTTTGCGCCTCCGCCGCGCGGTGCTGACGAGCGACGTCGGGGACGACAATGGGCTGGCCCGCGAGATGTCGCTCAAGCAGTTCGCGGCCGAACGACCCCACGGGGTGGCGTCCCGCAAGGGACGGCACGTCCTGCCTGTAATCGGCCGCGATGGACGTAGCTCTCGCCGTCCACCTCGTAGTAGGCGACCCGGCTCGCTCCCAGCTGCTCCCCCAGCACGCGGGCGGCCTCGGCCTGGATCGCGACCGCATCGCCAAGCGGCCTGAGCGCGTCCGCGAGGCGCAGGAGGAACGCTTGGCGCGCCTCGCTCTCGCGCAGCGCGGCCTCGGCCGGGAGCCGCGCGCCCACCTCGAAGCCGGTCATGTGCACGGCCAGGACCCTGCCGTCCTCCCCCTGCACCGGCGTGAGGTAGACCTCGAACACCTCGCCGCCCTCGCGGCTCACGTCGAGTGGCTGGGCGGGCACGCGCACCGCCTCGCCTGCGAAAGCGCGGTCGTAGAGATGCGCCACCGTGGCGTACGCTTCAGGCCAGGTCTCGGGGAGAGGGCGGCCGAGCGCACCGGGGTGGCGGTCGCCGTAGAGCCGCGCGGCGGCGTTGTTGTAGAGGAGCACGCGCTCCGGCCCCACCGCGATGGAGGACACCAGTGGGCTCGCCAGCATCAGGCTCACCACAGCCTTCAGCTCCTCGGGCCAGGCTTCTGGAGGCCCTAGGGGCGAGGCGGCCCAGTCGTGGGCCCACAACCGCCCCGCCATCTCGCCGGAGCCGGGGGGCCAGGTCTCGCGTTGCGTCCTCGCGTCCATCGTGCCAGTCCTCGCCTTCACGATTGCAGAGCGACAATGCGCAAAAGGCGCCGTTGGCTCCATTAGGGCAGCCGATCGGGCCATGAAGGCGAGCCCTGCCTGCCTGTTCTCCTTGGCTGCCTCGCGACATCGACCCGACATCGATCTCCGGCCCCCATCTGAAGGCGATCTGCGATCGTCTGAACGACACACCTCGCAAGGGCCTGGGCTGGCGAACGCCGGCCGAGGTGTTCCGCGAAAAGGTCTTGGACCGGCGCGCCTGACCCCCGATGATAGCACCAGTTCGAACGTCGCACGTCACGTGGCGCTCACCCACGCCTGCCTGCGAGCACAGCCTGTCACACAGGATGAGCAGTCCTGTACGGCCTTGGATAAACTCGTCAGCAGATTGCTGGGGCGGACGCTGCGTTTGTCACGTTTCCCTGACTGCGTTGCGCCTGCCCTAGTGCTACATGGTAGTGTGGCCCGGAGCTGCGCACCCTGACCCCATGTTGTTTACCAAGGCATTCACATCCCAGGCGCTGGCCGCCAAACTGGAAAGCCTGGTGGACCTATCCACGGAGGAGCGCTCTTCGCTGGGTGCTCTTCCGATCAGGCAAGTCGATGTGCCGGCAGGGGAGCTGATCTGTCGTGCGGGTGACCAGCTGTCCAGCTGCTTCATTGTGCTGGAGGGGTTTGTCAGCCTCTCGAAGGAGACTGCGGCGGGTACCCGGCAGATCACGGCCTTCGCCCTCCCCGGGGACATGCCGGACCTACTAGGGCTCCATCTTAAAGTGGCCAACCACGACCTTGCCGCAATCACACCCTGTCGTCTGGCCTCCGTGGAGCACTCCGATCTTCGCAGTCTGTGTCGAACCTTTCCTGCGATCGCCGAAGCGCTCTGGACCTCCACTCTGGTGGCGGGCTCCGTATTCGAGGAGTGGGTCGTGAATGTCGGCTCCCGCAAGGCGACTAGTCGGCTGGCTCACCTCTTTTGCGAGATGATGACGCGTCTGGAGGCCTTGGGTCTGGCCCGGAATGACGTGTGCGACCTGCCCCTGACCCAGGTCCATCTTGCCGAGGCGACCGGCCTTTCCAGGATCCACGTCAACCGGTCGCTTCAGGAGCTAAGAAAGCAGGAGCTGATCACCTATACGAATGGACGGCTGACCATTCACGACCGCACGGGCCTGGCCCAAATGGGGCAGTTCGATCCTGACTACCTGCATGTCCCCCGGCCCGGGTGGCGCACGTAAGCCTCGGGCCAACCTCGTCGTATTAGTACCTTTGTCGTAGTCGTATCGCTTGACCGATCCTGCCTGCTTCACATGTCCTCTAGAAGAACAAGTGGCGAGGCGAGCCATGGCGCCCACCCGACTGATCTACGCCTCGACCCGCACAGACCAGAGCGCGGCCGCCCTGGATGCCATCTTTGACGTGTCGCGTGCCTACAACCTCCGGGACGACATCACCGGAGCCCTGATCGTCAGTGACAAGCATTATGTGCAGCTGCTCGAAGGCAACCGTTCTCTCATCAGCCAATGCATGATGCGCATTGCGCACGACAGCCGGCACACCGAGATCGAGCTCATCGCCGTCAACCTGGTCCCGCACCGCTTGTTTGCTCGGTGGAGCCTGCACCGGATCGAAACGCCCACCCTCGAAGCAAGGACGCTGGAGCCCTTCCTCATCGACGGAGCCTTCCAGCCCAAGCTCATGCCACAGCTTGCCATCGAAGACCTCTGCCGGGTCCTCTCCAGCGAGGCGGACTAGTTCGCCTCGTTAGGATGGGACCACTGGATCGGTTGGACCTTATGGTCGAGTAGGGAACTGGCTGGCTACTCACGACCAGCATTCCACAACTTGCGACTGTTCCGGGGAGGCCATGCCTAGGCCTGCGACAACTGTTCGCACGAAACCTCCGCGAATGCATTGCCTTAGTCCTTAAGTGTAACATTTGATACGTTATGCCCCTGAGGCACATTAGCCGTCGCTGGGTTCGCCTGAACGGCCAAAGCGCAGAACTGGGTGTCCGCTTGCGTGGACACCTTCTATCAGCAGCAAGGCCAGAACACGCCAAAGCTCACCTGAAGCACAGCCCAGATGCCGGACACCATGGGCCAATGAAGGGATCTGCGGAATGAACGATGAAAGCTGGGGCGCAACAGCCTCGCCGAATGCACCTGCGACCCACCCCAGCCCTTCTCTGGCCAGCGCACTACCCCGCACCCAGGACGAGCCAAGTCAGCTAGCCGAAGCATCAAATGCGAGCCCAAGTGGCCTGCGACCGATAGCACCGTCCCATCCGACCCTACTCACCTTCCACCCGCAAGACAGCCGGACCATCGGAGGCGATGTGCGACAAGGGGCGCCTCGTTCCCAAGAGCGATGGACGGACGCGGTCTCGGCACTTCAGGCGGGCCAACGGCTTGTGCAAACGGACCTGACGGACCTGCTCTGTGCTCCGCCGACGAATGACGACTCAGTCTGGCGCCTCCGCGAATGCGCTCATGGCTACGCCGAAGCGGCCGATCTGCTGCTCCTGGCCATGGTAGAATGCGGCGCTCCCATAACTTGGATTGCAGCAACCGAAGAGCTCTTTGACTTCTTTCGGCAGGCTGAAGAAGAGATCCAGGACCGACTGATAGGCCCCGCTCGGCGAGTGCTGTGAACCTGACAGGGATCACGGGATCCTAGCGGACCGGCAGCAAGAGCGAGCGGAGGTCTCGGCGGAGATCAGGAACCCTAAAATGTTAGGACAGCAAGAACCAAAGAGCCACTCCTGCAGTTAAGTAACAAATGTTAACCTTGTGGTCGGATCGATTTGCTCATCCGCTTTGTCCGGAGAGGTTTGATCGGCCACAACTGATGCTGAGGTGGCTGCCATGCCCCGAGACGATATGCGCCACACCTACGTGCCCTATGGATCGAGTGAAACGACCAGCTCCATCGACGAGTGCATCCGCCCCTGCCTACGGCACGCCTATCCCTTGCTCCACGACCCTGTGGATGACCGCAGGTTCCAACAGGTGCTCGAGGCCTTGGCTCAGAGACTCCGTCCGGCAGCCATTCGTGCCGAGGAGCGCCCGTCAGTGTCATGATCGTTCATTGGAGCCCCTCGCCGCCCGGCAATCGCTTACTTAGGTCGGCATACTTGTCATACTTTAGGTTATGCGCATTTTGCTTGCCCGCTGCTCGCTTCACGTGAGGTTGGCAATGGTGCGCAGACAACAATGATGAAGTCGGTATGCGACGGGCCCTTGTTCCTCCTTTGAGGACGCTTCAGTGTCGAAGGTCATGACGTATTGGGCTCATTCCGGTTCTGCAGCCGACCGGTCTGACTGGCAGCCCCTTCCCCATCATCTTCATGGCGTAGCTGTCCTTGCTGCCGACGCTGGGCGTCGCCTTGGGATCGAACGAGCGGCGCGCCTTGCAGCGCTCCTCCATGATCTGGGGAAGTACAATCCTGCCTTCCAGAAGCGGATCGCAGGCGGCAAGGAGCGCGTCGACCACTCGACCGCGGGCGGCGCGATCCTGAAGGAGCTAGCACAAGGCCGGGACCGTCTTGTGGCTGACCTTCTCGCGTATATCATCCTGGGGCACCACGCCGGGCTGCCAGACGGTATGGGGGCAGGAGAGAGCGGGACGGTGGCCGCGCGGCTTGCCGCTTTTGATGCGTCTTGCCTCGATCCAACTTGGAGGGACGAGATTGCATTCGACCTTGCCGGCGTCGCCGACGAGGTCAGTTGCAAGGTGCGCTGGCAGATCGACAAGTATGGTGCCCTCGACCCCATCGGCCGCTTCGACCTGTCGCTCATAGTTCGCATGATCTTCTCGTGCCTCGTTGATGCCGACCGGCGCGACACCGAGGATCACTATGTCTGCATCGGTCAAGAGCCCGCGCCCGACCGCGACTGGCCAAACCTCCAGGCGATCTTGCCCGATCTCATCGCCCGCTTCGACACTCATATGGCCACAAAGGCGCAGGAGGGTACGCTGAATGGCCTGCGGGGAGATATCCTCGCGCACGCCCGCGCCAAGGCCGCGCTGCCTCCCGGACTTTTCACCCTCACCGTGCCTACTGGCGGTGGCAAGACGCTCGCCTCGCTTGGTTTCGCGCTCGACCATGCCCGCGCGCAGGACTTGAGGAGGATTGTCTACGCCATCCCTTACACCTCGATCATCGACCAGACCGCGTCGATCTTCCGCGAGGTTCTAGGGGACAGTGTCGTTCTGGAGCACCACTCCGCCATCGAGGAGGCTGAGGGTCATGCCCGCGAGGGCCGCGACAAGCTCAAGCTCGCCATGGAGGATTGGGCTGCGCCTGTGGTGGTGACCACCAACGTCCAGCTCTTCGAGAGCCTCTTCGCCGCCCGCCCCTCCCGCGCGCGAAAACTCCATAACCTCGCGGGGAGCATAATCGTGCTGGACGAGGCCCAGACGATCCCACGCCCCCTGTTGGAACCATGTGTGCGTGCGATCGATGCGCTAGCCAACCATTGGGGCTGCACCGTGCTCCTCTGCACGGCGACCCAGCCAGCCTTCCAAAAAGGTTGTCTTGCGCTTCCCCTGACGGTAGAGCGCGAGCTCGCTCCAGATCCGGTCGCCCTCGCCTCACGCCTGCGCCGGACGCGGATCGAGCGAGCTGGCCCGATGGACGATGAGGTCCTTGTTGCGGCGCTCGCGGTCGAGCGGCAGGCCTTGGTGATTGTCAATTCGCGTCACCACGCGCTGGACCTCTACCGCCTGGCCAAGGCCAAGGCCAAGGGCCTCGACGGCCTCGTCCATCTCACCACCCGCCAGTGCGCCGCTCACCGTCGTGCGGTGCTGTCTGAGGTGCGCCGCCGTCTCGCCGGGGGCGAGCCCTGCTGCGTGGTAGCGACGAGCCTCGTGGAAGCAGGGGTAGACCTCGACTTCCCTCGCGTTTGGCGTGCCGAGGCGGGACTCGACTCCATCATCCAAGCTGCAGGGCGCTGCAACCGCGAGGGCCGGCGTCCAGCCGACAAGAGCATCGTTACTGTGTTCTCGACTCCTGGCCGCAAGCCTCCCGCCGAGGTAGCGGGTCTTGTCGCCGACATGGCGCGGATGATGGATCGGCACGACGACCTTCAATCGCTGGCAGCCATCGAGGACTATTTTGCCGAGGTTTACTGGCGCCTAGGCGAAGGACTCGACGGCAAGAGAGTCATCCCGCATCTGTCGGTGTCTAACACCGGAACCGACTTCGCCTTTCGCTCCATAGCCGAGAACTTCCGCATGGTTGAGAGTGAGATGCTACCTGTGGTGGTGCCCTACGACGAGGTGGCGCGGGTGGCGGTCCGGCAACTGGGCGTTGAGTCTATCACGTCGGGACGGCTCCACCGCGTTCTCCAGACCTACCTCGTGCAGGTTTCGCCGAAGGACCGGGACGCGCTGATCCGAGGCGGGCATGTGGCCTTCGAGCGCCCAGACCTCAGGGGCGACCAGTTCGCCGTTCTGCGGGAAGGAAGCGGGCTCTACCGCCAAGATGTCGGGCTCCTGTGGGAAGAGGCCGGCCTGCTGCCGAGTGGCGGCATTCTCTGAAACCACTTGACGGGTCCGTGAACAGCCGTCCATGTTCCCCTTGTGTTCAGGCCTTAGCGCTTGAACTGAGGATGGAGGTTCTGGTTGTCCTTCGGCATTCGCCTCCGCGTCTCTGGCCCCTATGCCCTCTTCACAAGACCAGAGCTAAAGGTTGAGCGTGTCACCTACGATGTTATCACTCCCTCGGCCGCCCGTGGCATTCTCGAGGCGATCCACTGGAAGCCTGCCATTCGGTGGGTGATCGACCGCGTCCACGTCCTTTCGCCCATCCGCTTCCAGAACGTTCGCCGTAATGAGGTCGGCCACAAAGCTTCTGTGGCGAACGTCAAGAGAGCCATGACTCGCGCCGACCTCAACGGCCTCCGCCTCGTTGTAGACGAAGACCGTCAGCAGCGCGCCTCGACCGTGCTCGTGGCTCCCGACTACCTGATCGAGGCTCACTTTGAGATGACTGCGCAGGCTGGTGAGCAGGACAAGCCCGCTAAGCACCACGAGATGTTCATGCGTCGCGCCGAGCGCGGCCAGTGCTTCCACCAGCCCTGTCTTGGCACCCGCGAGTTCGCAGCCGAGTTCACCCTTCTACCCGCGGGCGCGCCTGTGCCTCAACCACCCGAGGCCGCGCGCACGGCCGAACTGGGCTTTGGTGAGCCGCGCGACCTCGGCCTTATGCTTTGGGACATCGATCACGCGGCGCCGGGAAAGCCCTCGCTCTTCTTCCGCAGCCGGCTCAAAGACGGCATCATGGAAGTCCCGCAGCCTGGCTCGGCCGAGGTGCTGCGATGAGCGTGCTGGCTTCCCTGGTGCGCGCCTACGACCGTCTGCCCGATGCGCCACCCTTTGGCTTCTCGCCCGAGAAGGTTGGCGCGGTGGTGACCCTGCGCCCTGATGGCTCGGTCGTCGCGGTAACCGACTGGCGGACCGAGGGCAAGAAGCGCCAGCCCAGGCCGATGTTGGTGCCACGGCCCGTCAAGCGCACGGTTGCCATTGCCCCGAACTTCCTTTGGGACAAGACCGCCTACGCATTGGGCCTGACTGCTGGGGCGGGCAAGCGCACAGCTGAAGAGCATGCGGCCTTCAAGGCCCGCCATGCCGAGTGGCTGACCGGCACGGAGGACGAGGGGCTCCGCGCCTTTCTGATCTTTCTCGACGGCTGGACGCCCGATCCCAGCGCCCTGCTTGGCTGGAGCGACGAACTCCTCGACCTCAACGTCGCCTTCGCACTAGGACAGGAGTTCCTGCACGACCGTCCTGCCGCGCGTGAGGCTTGGCGGATCGCCCAAGGAGAGGGGGTCAAAGACGCTCAGGCCTGCTTGGCAAGCGGCGAGGTGGGCCCCGTTGCACGCCTTCATCCCGCAATCAGGGGTGTCTGGGGAGCGCAGTCCTCGGGGGCGAGCCTTGTTTCCTTCAACCTCGATTCCTTTACGTCCTACGGCCACGAGCAGGGCGACAATGCGCCTATCTCCGAGGCCTCAGCCTTCGCCTACGCCGCGGCACTGAACCATTATCTCAGGACGGGCAGCCAGAACCGCGTCCAGATTGGCGACGCCTCGGTGGCTTTCTGGGCCGATGCAGAGGATCGGGCGGCGGGTCAGGAAGCAGAGTCGATCTTTGCGGGCTTTCTGGCTGAGCCCATCAAAGCAGGCGCCGCCGAGGACGCGGCCCAAGCCAAGCTCGTCGCCGACAAGCTCACCCGGATCCGCCGCGGCGAGCCGCTGGCTGAGGTCGAGCCAAAGCTAGCGGAAGGCGTGCGCTTTCACGTTCTAGGCCTCGCCCCCAACGCCGCACGGCTGTCGGTGCGCTTTGCCTGGGAGTCGAGCTTCGGCGCGCTTACCGCACATTATCAGCGCTTCCAGGCCGACATGGCCATCGAGCCGCCTGCCCGGACTCCTCACCCGCCGCTGTGGCAGTTCCTTCGCGAGCTCGCGGTTCAAGGAAAATCCGAGAACGTGCCGCCGAAGCTTGCGGGCGAGTGGCTGCGGGCGATCCTGGCGGGCACCCGCTACCCCGCGACGCTGCTCACGGCCGTTCTGATGCGAACACGCGCTGACCAAGAGATGAACGCGCTTCGCGCGGCGATAATCCGGGCCGTGCTGGTCCGCAACTTCGAGAAGGAGGTGCCCGTGTCCCTCGATGAGGACAACCCCAGTCCCGCCTACCAGCTCGGCCGTCTCTTTGCGGTGCTGGAGGGGGCCCAGTATGCCGCCTTGGGGCGGGTCAATGCTCCTATTGGCGACCGCTATTATGCGGCCGCCTCCTCTACGCCTGCCCGGGTCTTCGCGCCGCTCCTACGCGGCCTCAAGGTTCACGTGGCCGACGCCCGCAAGCGGGGCCGAGGCGGCTGGATCGAGCCGCGCGTGGCCGAAATCATGGACCGCTTGCCTCCGGACCTGCCACGGGCGCTGCGTCTTGAGGACCAGGGCCGCTTTGCTATCGGCTATTATCACGAGAAGGCAAGGCGGCCGGCCAAGGCCGAGGAGGAAACTGTCATCGAAGACGTCCAGGAAGGTACCCCTTAATGTCCGAGCCTCTCGCCCGCCGGATCGACCTCGTTCTCCTCTTCGACGTGACGAACGGCAACCCCAACGGGGACCCCGATGCGGGTAACATGCCCCGTATGGATCCCGAGACGGGCCACGGTCTCGTGACCGACGTCTGCCTCAAGCGGAAGGTCAGGAACTACGTCGAGCTCACACGCCAAGAAGCGGGCCATCACATCTACGTCTCAGAAGGCGCGGTCCTCAATGACAAGCACCGCCAAGCCTACGCAGCCGTACGCGAGGGCGACGCCTCTGTCGCCAAGGCCGCGAAACTCACGCCGAAGTCCGATGAGGAGGCCCGGCGCATTCGCGACTGGATGTGCGCGAACTTCTGGGACATCCGCGCCTTTGGCGGTGTGCTGTCCACCGGCATCAACGCGGGTCAGGTGCGCGGCCCCGTCCAGTTCGCTTTCGGCCGCTCGATCGAGCCAGTGCTGCCACTCGAGGTCTCCATCACCCGCATGGCCGCCACCAACGAGAAGGAGAAGTCGGACCGGGCTGAGGGCGAGGACGCCTCGGAAAAGCGCGGCGACAAGCGCACGATGGGTCGCAAGCACGTTGTTCCCTACGGGCTCTACCGCTCCCACGGCTTCGTCTCGGCCGGGCTCGCGAACAAGACCGGCTTCGCTGAGGCCGACTATGAGCTCCTGCTCGCCGCCCTTGCCGAAATGTTTGAACACGACCGCTCGGCCGCGCGCGGCGAGATGGGAACACGCGCGCTGATCGCCTTCGAGCACGACAACAGCCTTGGCCGCGCTCCTGCCCATTCGTTGTTCGATCGGGTCCGGGTAGGCCGCCAGGTGCGGGGCGAGTTCATGCCGCTGGGCGAGCGGACCGACAATCTTCCCCCCGCGCGGGCCTTCTCGGACTACGCAGTGGCGGTGGACATGGAAGGATTGCCCGAGGGTGTCTCGGTCCGGCAGGTGATCTGATGGAGGCCGTAGAGGAGGATCCAATCCCCCTCTCGGCACTCCAGCATGCTGTCTACTGCCTACGCCAGGCTGCGCTTATCCACCTCGAGCGGGCCTGGGCTGAGAACCGTTTTACCGCTGAGGGGGCGGTGCTGCACGAAGTTTCGGACAAGGGTGGCGCGCGTCGTGCTCGCGGCGTCCGGCGGGTCCACGCGCTGCCCTTGGCCTGTAAACGGCTCAACCTCGCGGGCAAGGCCGACCTTGTCGAGTTCCACCCGGGCTCGGATGGCGAGATCCCTTATCCCGTCGAATACAAACGTGGCCGACCCAAGCTCCATCGCGCCGACGAGGTGCAACTCTGTGCTCAAGGCCTATGCCTTGAGGAGATGACCGGGCGCCCGGTCCCCGAGGGTGCCATCTTTTATGCCGAAACCAAGCGGCGAACGGTCGTGCCCTTCGACGCTTCCCTTAGGGCCGAAACTGAGGACGCAGCTCGCGCAATGACCGAGGTGTTGGCATCGGGCATTACGCCCCCGCCCACCCCGCACCGAAGCCGTTGCCGCGCCTGCTCGCTCCTTGACCTTTGCCGCCCAGATGCTGTGGCACGACCGGTCCGAGCCTGGCGCGAGCGCATGATCGGGCGGGCGCTCGCGGAGAGGCCGTGAAGCGCCTCCTCAACACCCTTTACGTCACCACCGAAGGGGCCGCGCTCCGCAAAGACGGCGAGAACCTTGTGGCCGAAGTCGAGGGCGACGAACGCGCACGCGTGCCTCTCCACATGCTGGCCTCGGTCGTGCTTTATGGCCCCATCCTCGTCTCCCCTGCTCTAATGGGAGCTTGCGCCGGCGCAGGGATCACGATGGTCCTCCTTGACCGCGCGGGCCGGTTCCAAGCCCGCGTCGAGGGACCGGTCACCGGCAACGTGCTCCTGCGCCGCGCCCAGTACCGAGCGTCTGATGCCGCCGAGGACATCGTGCGCTCGATTGTGCTGGGCAAGATTGCCAACCAGCGCGCTGTCCTGATGCGCAGCTTGCGCGACCACGGCGAAAGCCAAGATCGCGCTGCCCGTGAGGCCGTCGAAGCCGCAGCCGAGCGCATGGCGCACGTTCTCCGCCGGGTTGAGCGTGCCGACGAGACGGTGGACGCGCTGCGCGGCTCCGAAGGGGAGGCTGCCAACCTTTACTTCGCCGTCTTCGGCCATCTAATCCGGTCGCCCGATCCGGGGCTTGCGTTCCGCGGTCGCTCGCGCCGCCCGCCGCTCGATCCAGTCAATGCGGTGCTGTCCTTCCTCTACACGCTCCTTGCCCATGACTGTCGCTCGGCCTGCGAGGGGGTCGGGCTCGACCCTGCCGTAGGCTTTCTGCACCGCGACCGCCCCGGCCGGCCAAGCCTTGCGCTCGATCTCATGGAAGAGCTGCGCGCGCCATTTGCTGACCGGCTTGCCCTTTCGCTCATCAATCGTCGGCAAATCAGAGAGCGGGATTTTCGGTTGCTCGACGGTGGAGCCGTGGTGCTTTCGGACGACGCGCGCAAGCTGGTGCTCACGGCTTGGCAGGAGCGCAAGCGCGAGGAACGCACCCACCCTTTCTTGGGAGAGAAGGCCCCCTTCGGCCTTGTGCCCTGGCTCCAAGCCCAGCTCTTGGCGCGCCATCTACGCAGCGACCTCGACGCCTACCCACCCTGGTTTTGGAGTTGAGGAATGCTGGTGCTTGTGACCTACGATGTGAGCGTCACCGACGCGGAAGGTCCGAAGCGGCTGCGCCGGGTGGCGAGGGCGTGCCAGGACTGGGGTCAACGCGTGCAGGCCTCGGTCTTTGAGGTAGAGGTTGACCCTGCGCAGTGGACCAAGCTTCGTGCTCGGCTCGAGTCCATCATCGACCCTGCGCGGGACTCCTTGCGCTTCTACCATCTTGGCTCCAACTGGCAGCGGCGGGTGGAGCACGTTGGCGCCAAGCCGGCCCAAGACTTGGGCGGGCCGCTGATCGTGTGACGGCCGAGGCGCCTGCGAACCCTAAGCGTGCTGCATCTTGGCGCAGGGTTCGCAAAGGGCTAAGTACCTGAAGTTGCGTCATCTTATACAATGACCTAGGCAGAACGCCTGCTACCCGGTCGCGGTCAGGTCGAGGTTCGCACGTCGAATGGCATTCTGCTTTCACGTTCCCAGAGTTAAAGAGGGGGCAGTCGCCCCCCTCGCGGGGGCGTGGATCGAAACCCACCCTCCCCTAAGCCTTTCTGCCATGCATGGCGGAGTCGCCCCCCTCGCGGGGGCGTGGATCGAAACCTTGCAGGCAGGCGTCGACCAGGTTGTTGGCCATGTCGCCCCCCTCGCGGGGGCGTGGATCGAAACAGCTAATGCGCGGCGTCCTGATCCTGGCCGCGCTCGTCGCCCCCCTCGCGGGGGCGTGGATCGAAACGCGCTCATAGGTCGGCCAGTCCACGGCAACGCGCAGTCGCCCCCCTCGCGGGGGCGTGGATCGAAACTCCTGCGGGACGCAATCCGGGACGAAAGGGAGGCGGTCGCCCCCCTCGCGGGGGCGTGGATCGAAACTTGAGCGTGAGCAGCTCGGCGTCGGCCTCGCGCGTGTCGCCCCCCTCGCGGGGGCGTGGATCGAAACACGTGCCAAACCTCACGCTGCACTCCCGAGGCGGGTCGCCCCCCTCGCGGGGGCGTGGATCGAAACATGTTCAGGCTGGTTGGTCGAGGTCGATGGCGTCGTCGCCCCCCTCGCGGGGGCGTGGATCGAAACCTGACCGACGACGACATCGTGGTCAACAGGCCGCAGTCGCCCCCCTCGCGGGGGCGTGGATCGAAACAGGCGCTGATGCACCAGTTCCCACGAGGTCTCCGGCGTCGCCCCCCTCGCGGGGGCGTGGATCGAAACCCGAATACATGGAGCGGCAACCGATGCTGCTCGCCGTCGCCCCCCTCGCGGGGGCGTGGATCGAAACACATGGGGCGGCGATTGGGATTTCTACGATCCCGGTCGCCCCCCTCGCGGGGGCGTGGATCGAAACTAGGCAGGGGGCCGCGACCGGGCGACAGCGAGCCCGTCGCCCCCCTCGCGGGGGCGTGGATCGAAACTCATCGAACGCCCATTGCCCCATCGTGCTCTTGGGTCGCCCCCCTCGCGGGGGCGTGGATCGAAACGACATCGACCGGCCCCTGCCCCATGGGGGGAGTCGCCCCCCTCGCGGGGGCGTGGATCGAAACACATTGTAGGACATGAGCCGGGCTGTGTCGCCGAGTCGCCCCCCTCGCGGGGGCGTGGATCGAAACATCGTGGACGGCCAAGTCATCTGCGACCTCAAGGCGTCGCCCCCCTCGCGGGGGCGTGGATCGAAACCAAGCTGATCATGTCGGCCGGGAGGGCTGCGGCCTGTCGCCCCCCTCGCGGGGGCGTGGATCGAAACCCAAACAGCAGCACGGACTCGAACTCAAGGAAGGGTCGCCCCCCTCGCGGGGGCGTGGATCGAAACCCATCGGGGGCGGCGGCTCCGGCTCCGCGCCCAGGTCGCCCCCCTCGCGGGGGCGTGGATCGAAACCGCGTGGAGCTAGACGCGGGGAGCCAGAGCCACGGTCGCCCCCCTCGCGGGGGCGTGGATCGAAACCGCAGGGCGAAGGCGAGGAGGGCGTCCCAGGCCGCGTCGCCCCCCTCGCGGGGGCGTGGATCGAAACGCGCCGATCGCCACCACCACCGCCGCCGAGCTGGGGTCGCCCCCCTCGCGGGGGCGTGGATCGAAACACGCACATCGCCAGGAAGCTCGGACGGCATCGCAGCGTCGCCCCCCTCGCGGGGGCGTGGATCGAAACTGTGGTGCAACAGGGCGATGGGTGGGGGGGGGGGTCGCCCCCCTCGCGGGGGCGTGGATCGAAACGACGCTCGACGCGCTCGACATGCCCGACGACAGCGTCGCCCCCCTCGCGGGGGCGTGGATCGAAACTCGCGAGCCCAGGGCGACACGAGCGACCAATGCTCGTCGCCCCCCTCGCGGGGGCGTGGATCGAAACTAGTGTGTGCGACTCCTGCCGGCACCTGCCGGCCCGTCGCCCCCCTCGCGGGGGCGTGGATCGAAACCCTAACTCCGACAGGAAAGCGCAGGCAATGGCGAGTCGCCCCCCTCGCGGGGGCGTGGATCGAAACCAGGAGTTTCGTGCGGTCGCTGGATCGGACCACGTCGCCCCCCTCGCGGGGGCGTGGATCGAAACCGTGGCGCCCTGGTCGAGGCGGGTTTTGATTGCGAGGTCGCCCCCCTCGCGGGGGCGTGGATCGAAACAACCTTGCCCATGGTTGTCCCCCTGAGCGAAAGGGTCGTCTCCCTCGCGGGGGCGTGGATCGAAACCGAATCTTTTATTTGCGGAGCCCGGCCGGATAAGGTCGCCCCCTCGCGGGGGCGTGGATCGAAATAAGACTGGTTACGACTGAGCAATGTGGGAGCCTCGGTCGCCCCTTGCGGGGGCGTGGATCGAAACAGCATCTTGGTCTTGACGGAGGTCTTGCGGACCAGTTGCCCCCCTCGCGAGGGCGTGGATCGAAACTCATCATGGGAGCGATGTCGAGAGAGGGCATCATGTTGCCTCCCTCGGGTGATTCGTTGCTGCAACAGGTGGCTAGCAACGCCCCGATACGGGCTTGATCGCAAGCCTAGGCTCGCCGAGTCTGCACTCATGCTCGACGCTCTCCAGCCCTGGCTTCCTCTGCTCGACGACGAGCCGCGCGCCGATCCGCCGGCCCGCAAGGCTCGGAGGCGGCCCGTTGCCATGCCGCAGGTAACAGCCCCTGCCCCTCAACACCGAGCGGCGCGTCAGGCCTTCTTGGGTGTCGCCGCTGCCTGGGGCCTTACGGCGGCAGAAGCCCTGCGGCTTTTGGGCGAGCCCGTGAGCCACGAGGCCGAACGCTTGGAGCGGCTGGATGGCATCCTGGGTGCGCATCGCTCGCTGCGCCTGATCTCGCCCGAGCCCGCGCTCTATGGCGCGCGTCTGCGGCAGCCCGAGCCGGCCTTCGACGGCGCCTCGCTGCTGGAGGTCATGCTGCGGGACGGTCTGCCAGGCATCGCGCAGGTCAGAACTCACCTCGTAGCGCGGATCACGCGCTAGTTCGGCTGTTCGGATCAGGCGGGGCTTCGGGTGGGGCCGCCCAGCCAGAGCATCACCCGAGCCGATGCAGCCTCTAGCCCGGCTCTACCGGATTAATTGAATCGCTACGCCAGCCTCCACCTTGCTCCAGGCTTGATCGGCCGTGAGAGCAGGAGCGCTAAGCTCCGCTGCAAGGGCGAGGCAAGCCCGGTCGCCCAAGGAGAGCCCGAGTGATCGCGTGGCTGGCCGCAGGTGCCCTGTGGCGTAGGCTTGTAGGGCCCTCAGTGGCCGGACGTCGAGGTTCAACCCGCCCAAAGCCTCCTCCACCTCTTCTGCGCTGAGGCCCCGCTCGCGCAGCTTGGTCACGACCTCAGCCAGGTTTACCGCCCCGATCACCGCCGAAGGCAGGGCTTCGGCAACGCGATCTGCTCCCGCTTCTCCGTTCAAGAGGCAGAGCAGCGCCGAGGAGTCCAGGACTACGGCCTTACTCACGCTCAGCCTCGCGCCGGCGGTCCGCAATCAGCTCGTCGGCCAGCGACACGCCCTCGGGCACATGCCGCCGCAGGATGGCTTGGGCGTGTGCGATGGCTTTGGACAGCGACCGGACCCGCAGCTCGCCGTCCGCGACATTGACCAGCACGGTATCCCCGGTCGCTATCCCGAGCTCCCGTCGCATACTCGCCGGGATGATCAGCTTGCCACCCTCGATGATCCTGACCCGTTGTGGCTGCATAGCCCACCCCCCTGCGTCGTACCTGAATGTCAAAGTCATACCCTTGTAGCTAAGTCGACAGCAACAAGCCTGAAGCTTGGATAGGATGAGCGAACGGCACTGAAGGTCAGCAGGTCAGATGTTGAGCAAGTCAGGACCAAGTAGGTCAAAGAGGATCTGCTCCCATCAGTCGAAGTCGCTACATTGGTACTAGATAAGCCGGGCTGGCCATTCACTCCTACTCAGAAAACGACCGTATATCGAACGAAGCTGGCGAGGGTACATTTGACATCGCCTTTGTGTTCGATAACCCGTTTCGGTTGCAGTGCTCGATAAAGCGGTACAGAGTCACCTTTCTGCACGGCTCGGATGGAGCAGAGCGGCTGGGTTGGAGGGATCAGGATGTCAAACGTGCTCATCGGCTACATGCGGGTGTCCAAGGCGGACGGCAGCCAGACGGTGGACCTCCAGCGCGACGCCCTCCTGGCCGTGGGCGTGGAGGTAGGGCGTCTCTACGAGGATCTGGCCTCAGGGCGTCATGACGCCCGCCCCGGCCTGGCCGCTTGCCTCAAGGCGCTCCAGCCCGGCAACACGCTCGTGGTCTGGAAGCTGGACCGGCTCGGGCGCGACCTCAAGCACCTGGTCACCACCGTGGACGACCTCCGGACCCGGGGCGTGGGCTTCCGGGTCCTCACCGGGGCTGGCGCGCAGATCGACACCACCACTGCCAACGGGCGGCTGTTCTTTGGCGTCTTCGCCGCCTTTGCCGAGTTCGAGCGCGAACTCATCGCCGAGCGCACGCGGGCGGGTCTGGCTGCCGCCCGGGCCCGGGGGCGCAAGGGCGGCCGGCCGCGCAAGATGGACCGGGCCACCCTGAAGGCCGCACAGGCGCTCCTCGCCAACACCGATGAGACCGCGCAGGCCATCGCCAAGCGCTTCGGCATCGGCACCGTGACGCTCTACACCTACCTGAACGGCGACGGCTCGCTGAAGGAGGCTGGAGCCAGGCTGATGGAAGCTGGGGAGAAAGGCCAGCAGTGAAGCAAGTCCGGCGGGTCCGATCCACCTTTGGAACGTGGAACCTAGGTCGAGATGAGGGCATGGGTGTTTCCGCGGATCAAACAGAGCCGGCAGGAAGCATGGGGTACTGACTTGGAACAGCAGCGGCACATCGTTGGCGCTGGTGACCGCCTCGTTGTGACCTACTTTGGCCAGACGGGGTCTCCGCGCTTCTTTTGTCTTGGTACATCCGCTCGTCTGCCAGGCGGAGAAGCTCGGAACTGGAGCGCACCTCATCCGGGAACACGGCAAAGCCGATGCTGGCAGAGATGTGAACGTCGGGATGGGGAGAGTTGATAGTGGCCACGGCCTTGCGAAGGCGCGCGGTCATCTCACAGCTGTCCTTTTCGGAGGACAGGTTGGGGATGAACAGGGCGAACTCATCGCCCCCAAGGCGGGCTAGAACGTCGGAGGCGCGGGCGACTACTCTGGTCTTGGTTGGGCCCATAGCTGGCCCTTGTGGGAGACGTATGCATGCCCGGCGGGACCGATCTGTTCGACCAGCTGTCTGGCTACTGCGCCGTCTTTGTGGGCACTGACACCGACACAGGCGCTCTCACGGTGGTGTGGGTGCTGCCGGATGGGCGCATGCTTACCATGAACCGCACTCACTGCTTGGCACCGGGTCGCACGGCGCCAGGAGAGGCGATCACCACCTTTGGCTTGACCCAGTTCCGCCGCTTCTCGCCCCGGACCGCCCAAGATGCTTGGCACTACGCACTCAGACTGGCGCGCCAGATCGAGAACCACGAGTCGTGGGACCGGTGAAATCTGTCGTGCTGATGGCCGTCTGGTAGGCGTTCGTTTTTTGTATGGTGAGGCTGTTTCCTTCAGTGACAAAGGACAGCATCCTGATGCCAGTGCCACGCTGATCAGAGCAGCCTAGTGCTTCATCAAGCAACCCAGGTCCAGGGTGTGCGTTGGTCTGACACGATCTGCCAGCCTGCGCCGATCCGTTTGTGATGCGCAGGTCTCCACGCCAGATACCGAGGGGGCGTCTGCGGCGGTGTTACGTGCTCCCGAGTGGCCGCCTTGGACATCCATCAAGGTACATGTGACACCGTCCGGGGGCGCGGCGGCCGCGAAGCCCCCACCAGACTGAGTTTCACACCTGAACACAGAAGGCCCGGGCACTCGCGACCCCTGGCACTGTCGTTTGGGAGGAGAGATTGGTCTCTGCTACGTCTCCCGTAATCCGTGTGAGCACGGACGGGCTGGCCGCCGTTCACCCATCCAAGCCAACGTCAGTCGTGACGCGCAGGCAGGGTCAGCGTGAATGTCGTGCCTTCGGCTTCCGAGGACTCGACGTCCAGCGTGCCCCCGTGCGCCCGCGCGATCTCACAGGCGATGTAGAGGCCGAGCCCGAGGCCCTGGAGGTTCGCCCGGTCGTCGCCGCGCACGAAAGGCAGAAACAGCGAGGGCCGTACCTCCTCGGGAATAGGCGGGCCTTGGTTGGTCACGGAAAGGCGCAGCACGCCGTCACCGTCGCTGGCCTCCACACGGATGGGGGCTCCCGCGGCGCCATGCGTGACGGCGTTGCTCAGAAGGTTGGACAGGAGCTGCCCTAGTCGCTGGGGATCAGCCCGGATAGGCTGCGGCAGGTCGAGCGCAAGCGTGATTGGCTGCGCCGCGACCTGCTCGATTTCCCGCACAACCGCGCGGAACACCGTCCCCAGGTCCACAGGACCAGGCGCCAGCACCTCGATGCCTACCCCGAGGCGCCCGCGGGCGAAGTCCATGAGGTTGGTGACAATCTGGCCCGCGCGGGCGAGCGCCCGCTGCATCTCAGGGATGAGAAACGCCGTTTGGTCCGATGGAGAGCCCCGCGACAGCAGCGCCAGTCCGGCCGAGACGGCGGCAATGGGGTTGCGCAGGTCGTGGCCCACAACGGCGATGAACTCCTCCCGTAGCCGGCCCACATCGCGCTCCGTGGCGAGCGCGATGCGCCCTGCCTCCAGCTCGTCCTGGCGATCAAGCTCCAAGGCGAGGAGCTGGGCGAACAGGCCAAAGGTCGCCAGAGTCTCGTGTGGCAGGGGACGTGCCACGGGGTCAATGGCGCAGAGCGTACCCCAGAACTCGCCCCCCGAGCGGATGATCGGCACCGACAGGTAGCTCTTGAAGCCGTAGCGGCGCGGCGTGTGGTGGTTCCGGTAGACCTCGCTTGCGTCCACGTCGGGGATGGCGATGGTCTCGCGGCAGGCGCGCACCTCGTGGCAGATGGTCGACTCCACCTCCAGTTCGTCGCCAGGGGTGAGGCCGAAGTCCAGATGGTCGAGCGAGGCGCAGGTGATCCACCTCCCGTCCGTTACGCGGGCGATGGCAGTGAAGCCCATGCCGGTCATCCGACGGCAAAGGTCCAGGATGAGCGGCACCTCGCGGATCGCACCGATCTGTCGAACGTCTTGGTGGTGCGAGTCGTCGGGGTCGAGCATGTGGTCTGGTGCGAAGGAGTGCCGGGGCGTCATGTTCCCTTCGCGCAGCTATGCACAATGCGACCGGATCGCGCAAATGCTGCGTCTTGCGGGCCTGCTCTCGACTTCGCGGGACCGAGCATCTCGCGACTATCCTGGGGCAGGAGCGTCGCCCAAGACCCGAGCCGCATCAGACGGCTCCGGTCGTGCGCACCGAGATGCTGGGCTGTCGGAGGCGGCGCAGGGGTGCCCAGGGCGGCTGCGCCTTCATTAAGGCCTCAGCCAAGACTCCCGCACGGCAATGAAGCGGACCGTGACTGCGTAGCGGTCTTCACTCAGACGTTCGGCCGTTGTCCCAGTACAGGGCTGCGTTGGGGTGCGTCGGCCGGAGCGCCAAGGGTGCTCACATGACAAAGATGTCGCTAGCCTCCAAGGCCGGTTGCGCATCCAACACTGCAAAGGTCCGCGCGCCCGCCTGTCCCGTGCCGTCAGGGTCGTAGCGCAGCACGCCTGTGTCAGTCTCGTAAAGGATGCGATCGGAAGCGTCGTGCGCCCGGCCCGAGGCGTTGGCGTAGAAGGCGCGCCCGGCTAGCGGGCCGCTGTCAAGCGCCTTGAAATCGGCGTTGTCGAGGCGGATGCGGTCAGACGCGCCCCAGTCGGTGATGCGGTCGCGGTGAGTGGAGCCGGGCGCCTCGCGAAAGACAAAGCTGTCTCCGCCCGCGCCGCCGGTGAGCGTGTCTTGGCCAGTGCCGCCCAGCATTCGATCCGAGCCTGATCCGCCAATGAGGCGGTCGTTGCCCGCCTCGCCCCTGAGCGCGCCCTCGAGGCGCCCGCCCCGCCCGTCGTAGCGGTCCGCGCCCCCGCCCAGCAGAACGTCGCCGACGATCAGGCCCGAGTTGGCCACCGTCGTGACGCCAGCCGTGAGGTCGAGAACGGCGACCTCGGTTGTGCGGATCGTGCCCGAGTTGTTGAGCCGGAAGGTCGTAGCAAAGCCGGTCAGGTAGATGCCAAGCCCACCCTTGATGAGCCCGGAATTCATGAAGTTACTCGTTGAGGGGTCCTCATCAACAAGATCGTCCATCTGAAGCCGGACAACGGCGGAAGACGGATTGAGGCACTCGATGACTCCGTCGTTTTCGACGCCAAAGGCGTCGCCGATGAGGTCAAGGGCTAACCCTTCTAGACCCGTGATGCGACCTGTGTCTTCCACCTCAACGGTGCTGCGCACGACATCGCTGGCAATCATCCCACCCGATCCGACCAAAGTGCCATGCACGATGGCCCGCTGGCCTCCCCACGACTGTGCGCCAACGGCGAACCCCATGCTGGCGGCGATCGTCACGCTTGCGCTCACGAACAAGCTGTCCGTCGCGTCCAGAAGGTGGCCGTATTGACCCGGGAAGACAGAAGAGTTCGACAATGGGATGTCCCAAGCCATGTTCTCCGCTTTCTTGCTAAGGATGCTGCGTCGATGGCGCGTCGGGGACGCTGGGGCAGACTAGCAGGCCGGGCGCCGCAGTCACGCGCCATTACAGCAGGGTCTGGGTTCGCGATTTGCTGGTTTGCGCAAATGGTAGCCAGACCGTGCTCGTGCGAGAAGGGAAAGCCAACCTGTGCTCCCCAATGCGCTCAGGTCCGAGGCGGAAGCCGTGTTGGACGCCTTTGCCAGCCTGCCACCCGATCCGTATGGCGCCATCTTCGGCTTCTTCGACGGCCACGGCTGGAACATGGCCTTTGATCACCAGGCGCAGCGCCTGAACGGCATCTACGACTTCGCCGATTCCGGCTTGGCCCCGCTTCACCAGGAGTTCGTCTACTCCAGCTTCAACTCGACCGACCTGACGGCCCGGATCATCGCTGCCTACGAGGTCGAGTCCGGTCACCCCATCGATCGCCAGCGCGTCGACATCCTGACGGGCGCTCACCACTTGTGGGAACTGGCCGAAGAAGCCGACAGCTCAGCCCATATCGAGATAATGATTGAGAACGTCCGTCAATGGCAGGCGCATCGTCTGAGATCAAACTGACCTGACGCGCCTATTGCCAGAGCAGGACAATCGCAGACAAGACGTAGGCAGCCGGGAAAATCTTGGCACATCAGTCCCGAACCAGCTCGCGATCCGGCGCCAGTTCTGGAGGCGGGTGACAGTGTCCGCGATGCAGTGGCGCTGGCGATTAGGAACCGGATCACGGCAGACCCGCCACAGGTAGGGAAGACCTAAGGGGGGCTGCCTGTAGAGGCGGTCGACGTGCAGGCTCCAGAACTGCAAGCTGCACCCCACGACATCGGCGCCTAGAGCAGTTTGGGCCTGAACGATGCGAGGGAGGGATTGTGTCATGGTTCTCGGCCACCTGTTGGTCGGCCTGCTCGCTGCCTCTGTCGGGACTGCCCTCGACGTGCTGGTCACGGGCTTAAGCTGGGGCACGATCGGCTACTATGTCCTGAGCGGCAATCTGGGCCTACTGCTGAGCGCTGCGTTGTCCTACATGGTGGACGTCTTAGGCCCGGTGGACCGCTGAGGTGTCCGTGTCAATCAGGTAC
The DNA here is from genome assembly GCF_006152115.1 of Rubellimicrobium rubrum. Classification (GTDB taxonomy): domain Bacteria; phylum Pseudomonadota; class Alphaproteobacteria; order Rhodobacterales; family Rhodobacteraceae; genus Rubellimicrobium; species Rubellimicrobium rubrum. The sequence continues at coordinate 135,804 of NZ_VDFU01000010.1, forward strand.
CGCGTTGAAGGCTCAACCGCGACATTGCCAGCGGGCCAGACCCATTTGGCGATCCGCGACCGAAGTCCACCGCCGCCATCTTTGTACCGTAGTTGGGTTGATCCCGTAGCGCCGGGCCAGAGCCCTTACGCTTTCTTCATTCCGTTGGTGCGCTCGAGGGATCACCGCCGTCCTATGGGCGCTGCCGGCAAAGAACCTGACGAGACAACCAGAATAACGTTGCGTCAGAAGACTCCACCGTGCATGGCCAGCGTGGTGAATGAGTAGGTGCGGCAGCACCGTTGTTTCCTGGTGGTGATGTTTCGTGACAATGCTTCTGCACAATTCGTTCAGTCAGGCCCATCTTGAGGATCTCAGGGCCCGCTTGACGGCTCAGCTCGCGTCTCGCAGCTGCGAGTTGCTTGACCGGGACGATGCTCGGATAGAGCGCCTGGTCGATGTGGTGCGCGCCATGGACGACGGCAGCCTCACCTCAGGGCAGGTGCTGGCGGTCTTTGCGGACAATCGTGTGCCAGGCTTCAGCTTCGGGCGCTGGCTCGTCGATATGGTCGACGAGGGTGTCTACCTTGACACGGTCTACGATGAAGCGGCCTGAGCGGGACGGCCGTTCCCGTCAGAGGCCCGGTCCGGCTTGAGCCAAACCAGGATGCGTGGGTGTTCAGCACATATTACTGGAGCCAACAGCCGGCCTGCTGCGACCTTATGGGAAGCAGAGGGCCGATCGGCACGGCTGATGTCGAACGGGTCCTGAGATGATTGCGCTTGAGAGCAGCAAGAGCGGACCAAGCTTGGCCAAGCGGCGGGGCGGGCCGGTGTGGAACATAAGCCGTGCCCATGCCTTTTTCTCAGGCTGTGGCGCACGGAAGGGCTCCGGCCGTCCGGTCGTTGGATCTGGCTGAACAAGGCTGCCGCGGCCCCATGAGGGGCGGCACGCTCACGGCCGGTCGTGATCGATAGGCCGAGGTGACTGGGGGCTGCCTTCACCGCTGAGCTAAAGGTTGTCACCCAACCCCCATGGAACGAGAGGCTTGCATGGCGAAGGAAGGTCAGACGGGACTGGAGCCCGGTGAGCCGTCAGGCAACCTTTTCCCCATTTCTGCTGCTGACGAGCGGCTGCTTGAGGTTCTCGACCGCTCGGTGGCCTTTGCCGCCCTGATGACGCCGGAGGGGGTCCTCACACAGATCAGCCAGCATGCCCTGGCCCTGACAGGCGTTCAGCGCGACGAGGTGGTGGGTCGACCCGTGTGGGACATGGTCTGGTGGGCCTACGACCCTGCCCTCCCGCGTCGCATCCGGGCTACCGTGGTGGATGCGGCCCAAGGTCGGGCCTCGCGCTTCGACGTCAAGGTGCAAGCCGCGGGCGGACGGAGGACCATCATCGACCTGCAGATCTCTCCTCGCCTGGTCGCCACAGGCGAGGTGGTGGAGATTGTGGCCTCGGCCGTGGATGTCTCGGAGCGCGTGCTCGCGCAACGCCGGCTTGAGCAGCTGCTGGGGGACATGGGACACCGCATGAAGAACTTTCTCACGCTGGTGCGGGCTCTGGCGCGTACAACCGAACGGACCGCCAGGTCGGAGGGGGCGTTTCGGGAGTTTTCCGGACGGCTCGACGCACTTACCATCGCCCACGATGCTCTCGACGATACGTCTACGGCCGAGGCGTACTTCGAACAGCTGGCGCACAGGCTTCTTCGCCCCTACACGGGCGCAGACAGCAAGCGTCTCGTCATCTCGGGGCCGCCGCTCCCGCTGAGGCAGAATGAAGGCCGCATGTTGGCGCTGTGCCTTTATGAGCTGGCTACCAATGCTGTGAAGCATGGCGCGTTGTCCACTCTCCAGGGGCGGGTGTCCGTCACCTTGACGGCTCCCCACGACGGAATGGGAGCCATGTTCCTGTGGGAGGAGCAAGGAGGACCCCTGGTCCGCCCTCCAACACGACAAGGGTTTGGGAGCGAATTCGTCGCCAGCGTGCTCGGTGGCATCTTCGATGCCGAGGTCCGGACCGAGTATGCTCCACAGGGGTTCCGCCTCAGCGTCTCGGGACCTGCACGCTTGCTCTTTTCCGACGGCCTTGCTTTGCAGTCTGCACAACCATAAGCATGGATCTGCCGAGGCTTCACACGGGGGCGTTGCTCAGGGCCGCTATGGACATCTTGATCTGCGAGGATGACGCTGTCATTGCCATGGACTTGGCTTGGACCCTGGAGACCTGGGTCACAGGGTTGTGGGAACGGTAACCAGTTCCGACCAGTGCCTGCTCCGGTGCTCGTCCTGCCGCCCGGATCTGGTCACGGTGGACCTGACGCTCACAGACGGCCGCACTGGCCTTGGTTTGGTCACCAGCCTTGCTGACCTCGGGATCTCCTCCATCATCGTGTCGGGCGAGGCGCGCCTGGTGCCGCGCCCTACCCGGGCTCACGCTGTCGTAGAAAAGCCCTTCACAGCACTCCACCTTGCCCGGGCAATCCTCGACGTAGAGGAAGCGCGATCCGCCCAAAGATGAGCAGGCTCGGCCTCTTGTCGGACCAAGCTCCTCCGGTCCACGAGCCCGACCGGCAGGATCTGGCGTTCCGGACGGACTTCTCAAGCTTCGAGATCAAGGGCGAGCTACAGCCCGCCTCTGCTCATGTCGGCACAGTCGCCCCGTTCAGCATGCGCCATGACAGCACACCGTAGAGATCCTTGCTCGTCAGACGCGAAGGGTCGAACTGGGTGGCCGCCACGATGTTACCAAGACACACTGTGCCGTCCGGTTCGGCACCGACAAGGGCCATAGACCAGTTGGCGAAGCCTCGACTTGAAACTGCGTCAAAGCCGAGCAGCATGACCGCGCCATGTCGCTCGTCCTGCCAAATGTGTTCCAAGGTGGCTGCCATCGCATCGCGGGGTCCTCTCGGCCCCAACCAAGGCCGAGAAGCGGCCCGTCAAGCTAATAGAAGTGTAGATCTCGGTGATCGGACGGTCAGGGTCTTTGGCCATCATGCGCTTGCTGTAGGCCTTGCGGCAGCGCATCTGGTTTTAGATAGAGAGGTGGACCTTGCTCCATGCCGGCGCCAGCTCGCCCCCATGCCAGCCCATCGACCGGTCGCCGGGACGGCCCAGTTGCGCGGGGGAACCGAAGCAACGCGCCCTGGTTCTTGCTGCGAAGCAGCACGAGACCTCGTTATGTCGCACGACTCCGTTCTGGATGCCTGGTGCAAGGGCTTTACCGCCGGCCGTACTGGCATCCCGCTCGGAGAGAACCCCTATCCGCAAGGGACCAAGCTGGCCGAGAGCTGGGACCGGGCCTGGCATAAAAGCCAGAGCACTGAACACTCTGCCCTATCCTAATGGCAAACTCCGACCCATCGGCAAAGCGCTCTCGAGCTTGGTCTAAGCCCGTCCTTCTAGACACTCCGCTTTTTGCTGCTGCGGATCTCGGAGCAGCGCCCCCTAGGAAGTCCATCGGGCTTGCGGGCTTGCTCAAAGGAGGCATGTAGGCGAGGCGCTAAGGCAGCACTGAGAGCGCTGAGGCTGCGGTGACAACGAAAGACACGCTCAGGTCCTCGTGGGCCAGAGCCACCGGACAGGCCTGCTCATCTACGATCTGCACATCCAGCACGGCCCCATCCGGCATGTTGGCCTTGTGCAACAAGAGTTCAACCATCAGGCAGGCCATCAGGCGTTAGGTCTTAGATCTTGTCGGCTATGAGGCCCTGACGCAGGTCCTCGGCCACAACAATTATCGCTCCCCACCTTGAGAACGCTCCGGCGGTTTATGGGGCAAGCCAAACAGAAGGCGGCCACGCGGGAGTAGTGGCGATAAAGCCAGCCAATCTCCTTGGAGAGAACCCTACTTCCCCGCCCTTTCGTCACCGTATCACCGTCCTGGCCCCCCTGAGAAGTGTGTCGAGGCGTCCACCAAGGCGAAGAGGCATCACGAGACCAGACGATGTTCAGCAAAGCTGAGCCGGTTCAACGAGTTCTTAAGCCTTGCCATGCAGAGTCCAATCCATCCCGTGGTTGCGCAAGCGACCACACTTACTCTGTCAGGTGTTTATAGATGACCAACCGTAAGTTCTCTGTCGCTGTCGCGGCTCTGCTCCTCGGAACCCACCTCGGGTCACCGACCATTGCCGCCATCAGCGAGCAAGACATCGGGCTCGTTGAGGCCTATGTTGCCAACGGACAGGCAGAGGAACTCCTGGCGTTCCTTGAGATGAATCCTGAGCTTCTGGCGCTGCAAGGTGCCCTGGGTGACGCGCTTCGCGCCTTCTCCGAAAACCCATCCGCACAGGCCCTGCAAGCTGTTGCGGCGCTTGCAGCCAGTGGACAGAGCTTGTCGGCGCTGGCCACCACGGGGCAGGTCGGCGCTTCCATCTACTGATCAGATCGGCAGGACCGACCGGGCTCGGTCCATGCCAACTCTCAGGTCCAGAATGGATCTGGTTACCTATTCCACGCCGCGACCGTGCCACATCGATCCTTCCAGGAGTCGGCCCACCACTCATAAAGCTTGGTCGGCGAGCGAGAACTGGATCTATGCCTTCCAGTAGGCTGAGTTGGTTTCCTCAGTCGTGCGCCTGAGCTCCTGACGTCCCTGTAGGTCGACCCCGCCAATCGAATGGCCCGGACAGCCGACAGGGTTAGCGGGCTTATATGATGATCTCCAAGTTCCAGAACGCAGCAACCTGCCGCTCGCAGGCTGCGCGTGCCTCGTCGGTCTCGCCGGTAATGCGCTCACACCGAAACCCGAAGCGTTCGAGCCCGCAGTAGTCCAGATAGTTTAGGACTACGATGTCTGCCTGCTTCTCGAGGGCAAACGTGCCAAGCTGCACTGCGAGATCAGCCACGTCCTCCCGCGGTTCGGTGATCCGGACGCCGATCACAACCGTGTCGTTTTCGTGGAAGTCCGGCGTGAACGGGTTCTTGTCGACGCTCTCCGGGAAGAGGTCCCGGCCCGCTTTTCGCGTGCGCGCGTCGTAGACCCGTAGAAGGTCATCGATGTCCTCCGCCACCTGCATGGTGACCCGGCCCAGGATGCTCTGCCAAGGTGTCGTGCTCATTGGGTCAGCTCCAGGATAAGGTGGGCGGCCTCGGCATTGCCAGGTTCGGGAAGGGTCAGCTCCGACAAGGCCGCGCGGATCTCGGCGCTTCGACCACCGTCGAGAAACGCTGAAATCTTGTGGCGGAGTGACAGCATCTCGTCGGGCGCGACGATGTCGGCGCAGCCTCGGTTCACCGCCGCCATGGCACGGGCCTGCTGGTCGTCCATGAACTGCGCCATCTGAGCCATGAAAATGGTAGGCACGCGGTTGTAGATGACTTCATGGAAGGAGTTGTAGCCCACGGCACTGATGTAGAGGTCGGCCGCCGCAACCAGCGCCGAGGCATGGTGGGTCTTGACCACCCGGGTGTTGGGCCAGGCATAAGCGCCAGCCTCGACGGTGGCAGTGGGCCAGACAACTAGCAGATGGAGCGTGTCGCGCCGGCTGGCCATCATTGCGCAGATTGCAGCAGTTTGTGCGCTTCGGTCCGCCGCGACCCCGCCACCCAGCATGGTCACCGCGAGGTGCCTGAACTCGCGGCCATAACGGGACGCCAACTCGCCGCGAAGCTTTTCACGCCTCTTCGTTGTCATCTTTTGGCGCTGGACGATAGGGCCGACTGTCCGGATATGGCTCCCCTGGGAGTAGCCTTCGTTGAGCTCTTCGAACGCTTCGGATGGCACGATAACGCGGCTGAAGGCTTTTTCGCGATCGAGGGCAATAGAGTTGTCCTGCCCCTTCTGCCAGAGCCCCCGCCGGACCCAGATCCCATTCAGGTTGTTTTCGAGTATCGAGCGGTAGATCGAGTCGAACACATAGCCGCCATCGAAGACGAGGGTCTTGGACCCGCGCGTGAGGCCCCGCAGGCGGAGGTAGTTGACGAGGTCGTTCTCGTGCTCGGCCCTGTGCAGGCCCGAGCGGCTCACCAGCGGCATGACGTCGAAGCCGTAGGACTTCAGCATCTTCATGCAGGACGGAAAGGCCGCGAAGGCGGGGGTCAGGACCTTGGGATCGATCTCGCTGGCGATCAGGGAGGTCCGCTGCGCATGGCCGAGCCCCACGCCGTTCGTGGGCACGAACACGAGGGGATGCGTCTCGCGCGCCGGCGCGGACGTGACAGGCTCCGCGCCGCCCTGGAACTCGCTCGCGAGCACCTTGCTCCGGCCGCTCCGGCGGGGGGTGCCGCCGGTGGCCACTGGGGCGGCCAGGGCCTCGGCGGGGGCCTGCAGGCGCCGCACCGCGAGAAGCGTCTCGCCACCGTCAAGGGAGGCTGCGAACTTGGATCCGGCGATCTCCCGGCCGATCATTCCAGCCGCGCTCAAGATGCCGCCGAACAGGTAAGTACCTGTCGCCAGCAGGTCCGCCGGCCCTTGGAGAAGCGTATTGGCGTATTTGACATGCCCCTTCTCGCGCGAGCAGTCAGCCACAGCGACACCGGAAACGACCAGGTTCGCGAGGAGAGCTTGGCTCCGGTAGGAACTCGATGGGGCGGAGAAGACGAGCGCTACGTCCGCCATAGGCGCGAGGGTCACGGGGAGGATTTCACCGTAGTGGAACAGGGTAACGGCCTGGCCGAATACCTTCTGGAGGTCCTGCTTCGTTTCTCCCTCGGTCAAGACAATCAGTCGGACGAGGGGTGACGCCGCGAGGGCGAACAGCGCCTCGCGCTGCGTGTCGGATTTGAGATCGGGACTGATCAGCAACAGCACCGGGCGGCTATCCTGGCGACGACCCCGGCCGGATTTCACGCCGAAGACTGGCAGGTGATGACTGCCGACCCCGAGACCGGCAGGCACGTCCAAGACCTCCGGGTTCTCACCGAGCGCATAGCTGAGCTTCATCTTGGCACCGATTACCGACTGGAAGCTCGGGAAGCGGCCGAGGACCAGCGTCCTGAGGTTTGCGGGCGCGCCAAGCCGCCGGAGCCGGGTTAGACTCCTGTCGGTCAACTCGTGGCCTTTCACGAGCAAAAGCGCGTCGCCCGACCCAGGCTGGTCCAGGCGCACACGGGCTACGGCGTCGAAGATGGCGTTGCGCGACAGTTCGGATGGTACGGAGTGGGGACCGATCCCAACCTCAATCCCAGCAGCCTCAAGCTGGGAGACGAAGACCGCTAGGTCGTCGAATGAGCCCTCAGGGCCTCTGGCGTTCTCACAGTAAAGCATCAGCGTTATTCCTGAGGTCCTGAAGGCCAGCCATCACAGTGGCGGCGAAGCGGTCCGAGCCAAAGCCTTGAACGAGTGTCTGGGCGTGCGTGATAAAGCGGGCATAGGACGGCGGGTCGGCCAAGAAGCCCGCGATGATGCCGTCCACGTCAGACCCGTCCGAGGCTACGACAGCATTTCCAAAGGTCGCGGCCGTTCTGGGATCGGTGATGACGACCTTTCCCGCGCAGATCGCCTCGGCGATCACCCGGCCGAAGCTTTCGCGCCACTGCGGATGGGTGAAGTACACGAAGAAGTCGATGCCTTCGAGAAATTGGCCGACCGGCATGGAGCCGAAAGGATGGACCTCCCAGTGCTCGGGCAGCGTCTCGGGATCGAGCAGAAAGCTGTCCCCTCCCAGGATGCGGCAGCAGTCCGCCGCCTCGGGGAAGTGCCTCCGCATCACGTCGAGCGAGGGGAACTTCTCGAAGCCTGGGCGTGAGAGCCGGCCACGCCGGTCGGCCGGGGTGGTTGTTGGAGCGATCATCTCGAAATCGCAAATGTTGAACCAGTCGAAGGGCGCTTGCACCCAGTCGGACCCGGTGCGCCGCAGCCACTCCTCGACACCCTGGCGGTTGTTGCCCGACACCGGTAACAGGCGGCGGCTGCGGCAGATCGAACGGTCCGCGATGAGCCGGAGGCAATGGGCCACGTCGAACCCCTCGGTTCCGTCGGGGCGCAGGACGTTCTCGTGGGTCACGACGATGAGCCGATCGCAATGGATGCGCGACCGCAGCCTGTCATCGAACTTGAGGCAGGACGGGTTGTGCAGCACGACCACGTCCGAGCGCACGATCGGCGCGTTCCAGACCGGCTCCAGCCCGGTCTCGTCCAAGGCGCGCCTCAGGGTGGGATTGATCTCGCGCCCTTTGAACATCTTGGTCTCGATGCAATGGACCGTGAGATCGGCACGGGCGTGCATGGCCTTGATCTCGTAGGCCACGGCCGAAGAGGTTCCGCCGGGAAAGCGCGGATCGACGAGGATCGCGATCCGGAGTCGCTCCGGTGCCGTCAGAATTCTATCCTTGGTATCGGTAGTTCTATTAGCTGTCGCAAACATCGCTTTTGCCGACCTCGATATCCGACATTGTTACCTGAGCTTAATCTTGGCGGCTCGGTAGCACTTCATGATGGCCATCCGAGCGGCGTCCTCCTGCCCAGATCAGCCGTATAAAGGCAGTTCAGCAAACCGACAGAAGGTGCGCCAACACAGCGTCTTGGCGTCACATTGAGGCTGCGCAGTCGACAGCTTGACGAATTTGCATCTAAGTCCTCCGATTTCGCCAGAGGATCGTTAACCTGTACTGGTGAACAAGATACTAACGATCTGCTTAAGTCAGGAGCTACTATCGCAGCCCGAAGACGACAGTGGCTGCCTGTGCGATGGCTGAAAGGAACGGGTCGCCACAGCGGACGGTGCGTATGACAAAGCGCGCGAGTTCTTCAGCTTGGCATAGACCCTTTCGATGCAACAGCGCTTCTTGGTGAGCTTCCGGTTGTGAGTTGCAGCGCGCTGCCGTCCATCGCGAGGCGGATTGCAGACCCGGGCACCTCGGTCCTTCAGTTTCGACTCCTATTCAGTCGGTGAGCTGAAGTCCCCTACAATCTTGGCAGGGCTCAGAGCTTGGAGATGGTCGGACATCTAACCCTGTCGTTAACCTTAAATTCTCGATTCATTTGAACGAGTGCGCTGGAATAGCTAACAAATCGTTAAAGGGCACCAGGAGTGGCGGGTGTGAAGTCGCTTCACTGGCCGCTCTAGCGACCTGCCGATCAGCGGCTTTTGCGAGGCAGGAAGGCCGCGTTGTTCAACCGATCCGGAGTCTCGATGACCAGCCTGCGACGTCGTGCCTTCCCGCTGCTCTTCACTCTGATTCTGGGCGCTGCAGCGCCACTGGCCGCCTCCGATCTGGGCCTGGAGGCTAGGCCGGTCCTGATCATCCAAGGAGATCAAGGGGGCCCCATCGGAGAGCGGACGATGGAGGTCGACCACATCAACCGCGATCATAGGGAGGCCGAGATCCGGGGGCAGGTCTGCTTCTCGTCCTGCACAATTTACTTAGGTATCAGGGATCTCTGCGTCGGGGCTAACACGGTGTTCGGCTTTCACGGGCCCTGGAGTGAGCATGGGCCTATCGACCCCGTATGGTTTGAATACTGGTCGGAGGTCATGTCCCGCTACTACTCGCCGGGCTTGGCGGCCTGGTTCATGCAAAAGGCGCGTCATGTCGGCCCCGACGAGGTGATGCGAGTCACTGGCCGGAACCTGGGACGACTTGGCTACACTATCTGCGACGCCTAACGATTGGAGGATTGGCTTCAAACCTAACACTACTTTAGCAGCTCATGTCGAGGCGCTGGTTTGGAGCAAAGTGATCATCGCCGTCCGTTGACAGATCACTAGCGGGCCCGTTGAGCTTTCGGGTTTGTCCGGGCCAAGCCGCTGAGCCGAGAACAGCAAAGCGGATGGCATCTGCTTTCTCTGATGGAAAACCGACGATGACCGCAAGCGGGCTAAGCGCGATAGTTTCAAAGGCACTTCAGCAGGCTCAGGAAGGTCCCGCTTAGCACGGTAACGGAGCGCCACTGCGAAGGCTGCTTCTTGCGTCCTTCCCCTTTCATGGTCGGAACACCCTAAGGGCTG
>NZ_VDFU01000011.1 GCF_006152115.1 Rubellimicrobium rubrum
CGTTTGCGTCAGATCACCCGCCTCAACCCGGCTGGCCAGACCGATGGCTTGGTTCAGGCCACGGGAGATGGTCAGGATGATCCAGGTGGCGCCGGCGATACCCACCACCGCCCCTATCACCATCGCCGTCACCAGCAGAGTGCGGGACCAGACATAAAGGGCGCTGGTGTCCTGGCTCGCGACGGTCATGTCGTGTCGGCTCTGCTCCAGCACTTGGCTCAGCGTGTCCTTCATCTCCGCCCAGACCTGGCTGCCATCCTCCATGACCAGCCGACGCGCATCCTCTTCCTGATAGCCGTCCACAAGGGTCATGGCTTCATTGTTGATCTGTCGAATGGAGCCGAGAAGCTGGTCGTACCTGTCGAGGAGTTCGAGACTGGCTGCCGGTGCGATCTGCTTGAGGGCGACTTCGACGTCGTCGTGCATCTTGCGCATCTCGTTGATCTGGGCCCGGATGTCGATCCGTTCCTTGAGCCCGTCCGAGATCATGTATTCCCGCACCTCGGTCTGAATTTCTGAAACCTGAAGCGTAAGCGCCTGGGCGAGGTGCACCATCTCGGCCTCGTTGGCGACGACGTCGTTGAGCCGCTGGTTGAGCAACGACAGATCGGAGATGCCGAGGAGCGTGCTTCCCGTCGACAGCCCCATCATGATCGTGAATACGCCAGCCAACTTGAGCTTGAGAGTAAGACGCATCAGGTACTCCTAGTTGGCTCGGGCTCATGCAGCGATCCGAGGCGCATACACTGTAGGGATCCGCACGGACTGGCCTGTCCGTGAGGAGTTGGGAACTGCGGTCAGGAAGAGCGGGTGCTTCGCCCTGCCCGGAACCAGCTCTGCTCAGGGCGAGGGTTACAGGACGGGTGCTAAAAGAGCGTTGACGCTGTCGAGCTTGCCGGCAGCCGGCTTAACTGCCGGGAGCGTCTGGCAGCTTCGTTCGGACACCTAGGCAGAGTCCGTGGATCACAAATCCCGAACCGAGTCCGGCCGCCGGGCGCTGCACATTCTTACGCGCTCGTCCTGCCGAGGAGCCATTCACAAGATGCATCAACCACCCAATGCAGGATCCACGTGATGAGAACGAGCACGATCAGGGCGGCGAACATTAGGTCGATCTTGGCCCGCCCATTGGCGAGCAGCATGAGGTAACCCAGACCCTGGGAGGCGCCCACCCATTCGCCGATGACCGCGCCGATGGGTGCGTAAACCGCTGCGAGTCTCAGGCCCGAGGCGAGACCTGGCAGCGCCGCCGGGACGCGGAGGTGCCAAAGGATTGCGGCGGGCCGCGCGCCCATGACCCGGGCCAGCCCGACCCAGTCGGCCGGTGTCCGGACCAGGGCGTCGAAGAAGGCCGAGGTCACGGGGAAATAGATGATCAGGAGCGCCATGAGGACTTTAGGCCAGAAGCCATAACCAAGCCACAGGGTCAGGAGGGGGGCCAAAGCGAAGACGGGGATCGCCTGGCTCAGCACCAGTATGGGACGCAGGGCCGACCGGGCCAGGGGCGAGGCGGCGAGCAGGACGGCCGAGAGCCCACCCAAGATCGCGCCGAGCACGAGGCCGGTCAGGATCTCGGCCAGCGTGACGGCCGCATGGCCCGCAATCACGAGCGCATTCGACCAGAAAGCCTGAGCGACCCGCATCGGGCTGGGCAGGATGAAAGGGGGCAGGTCGCCAAGCATGACCAGGGTTTGCCAAGCCAGCAATCCCACGACTGCCGCGGCCAAACCATTGAGCACTCGCCTCACCTTGCCTCCAGCAACTGGCGCAGGAGGTGTCCCTGAAAGCCGAGTGTGTCCTGCGCATCGTAGGCGCGCGGCGGACGGGTCGCGGGCGGCTCCACGCGCGACAGGCCGGAGCGCGTCAGGAGGAGAACCTCATGCCCCAGGCGCGCAGCCTCGGCCGGATCGTGGGTGACATGAAGGACAGTGCGCCCCACCAGCAGTTCGGCGGCGAGGTCCTGCATGCGGGCGCGCGTACCGGCGTCCAAGGCCGAGAACGGCTCGTCCAGGAGCACCACGGGCCGGTCCTCCATCAGCGTGCGGGCCAGGGCCACGCGTTGGCGCTGACCGCCGGACAGGGTCGCCGGCCATGACTTTGCATGGTCGGCCAGCCCCACCCGGTCCAGCACCTGCCGCGCGTGCTCTAGGTCCGCCCGCTCTCCTCGCAGGCGGGCGCCCAGAGTCACGTTGCCCAAGACATCCAGCCACGGCAGGAGGAGATCGCTCTGGGCCATGAGGGCAACCCGCCCGGCCAAGGGTGCGTCGTCCCCGGCCCGCAACTCACCTTCGACGCTGAGGTGATCGTCCAAGCCGGCCAGGAGGGCCAAAAGCGTCGACTTGCCCACACCGGACGGACCGAGCAAGCAGGTCCAGCGCCCGCCTCCGACCTCCAGCGCGAGCGGTCCGATGATGGTTGCCGGCCCGACTCGCACCCGTCCCGAGAAATGAACGGAGGGCGCCGTTGGCCGCGCAAAGCACGAACTCACCCCATCCTCTTGCGGTTGCGCGAATGCCCTTCGGCCCGGCAGGTTCACTGAGCCTCCAGATCGACGGCCAAGCTTGCGGTCAGCTGCTCCTCGTCGATCAGGCCCGCAGTGCGGAGGAACTCGGCGAACTTGGCGTATCGATCCTCGTCCAGCTTGTTCGGACGGGCGGCGAACATCGGGACCGTGTCTGCCCAGGCGCGCCGATTCAGCTCGTCGTCGAGCTCGGCCGAACTGCCCGAGAAGACGGCCCAGCTCTCCTCGGGACGATCCTGAATGAACTGCGTGGCTCTCGCGGTCGCGCCCAGAAAACGGCGGATCACGTCGGGATCCATTCGTTCGGGGTTGGCCACGTAGATCAGCTCGTCATAGGCGGGCACGCCCTCGTCCTCCGGGTTGAAGCAGCGGCCCGCGACACCTTCGATCTCCATCTGGTTCAGCTCGAAGTTGCGGAATGCGCCGATGACGGCGTCCACCTGCCCCGACATCACGGCAGGCGAGAGGGACCACCCGACGTTGACCAACTCGATGTCATCGAGGGTCAAGCCACCGTTTTCGAGCATCTGCGCCAGCAAGGCTTCCTGCACGCCGGGAACGGAGAAGCCCACCCGCCGGCCCTGGAGGTCCGCAATGTCCTGAACGGGGCCATCCCGGAGCGTGAGGAGGCAGGTCAGGGGCGCGTCGATCAGCGTGCCCACCCGAACCAGCGGCATTCCCTCGGCCACCTGAAGATGAAGCTGCGGCTGATACGACACGGCCAGATCGGCCCGTCCGGCCGCGACCATCTTGGGTGGGTCGGCGGGGTCGGAAGGGGCGATCACCTCGACCTCCAGCCCTGCCTCGGCGAAGTAGCCCTTTTCCTGCGCGATCACGATGGGACCGTGGTCGGGGTTCACGAACCAATCCAGCATCACCGTCAGCCGGTCCTGCGCGAAGGCAGGCGTAGCCGCCGTGAGCGCCGCCGCAAGCAGAATGCGTTTCATGTCAGCCCTCCGGGTCGCCCAGCGCGACCAATGCGATCTCTCCGTCCCAAACCTCCGCCAACCGCTGCGCCGCCTGCCAGGCACGCAAACCGGAACGGCAGCAGAGAACGGCCCGCTGGCCCGGCTCGGGCCTGCAACCATGTGAGTCGAAGGCGGCCACTGGCCGCCGAAGCGCACCCGGGCGGACCAAGGGTCCCTCATCCTCGCCGCGCAGGTCGACGACGAAATCGGCAGAGCCGATAGCCTCGGGTGCGATAAAGGCGGGGCTTCGCCCAGGCTCGGGTGCGCCGTCGAAGCGGAAGCCGCCGAAACGGAAGCCGCGCGCGTCGAAGGTGACGAGCTGGCCCAGGGGCGACGGGTGCAGCCCGGCCAGCACAGCGAAGGCCATCTGCGCCTGGACGGCGCCGATCACCCCGACCACCGGACCCAGCACGCCCTCCTCGGCGCAGGTGCCTGCACGCGGCGGCAGGTCGGGGAACACGGCACGGAGACTTGGGGCACCCCCGCAAAAAGCGCCAACATATCCTTCGAGACCGATGACGGAGGCGCATACGAGGGGCAGGCCAACCCTCTGGCAAGCGTCGGACAGCGTATAGCTCGCGGCAAAGCTGTCGGCGCAATCGAGCACGAGGTCCATCCCGGCGCAGAGCGCGGCGGCGTTGCCTGGGTCGAGGCGGCGCTGGATGGGCTCGACCCCACAGTCGATGTTGAGCGCGACGATCTGTCTGGCAGCGGCCTGGACCTTGGGGTGCCCCACGTCGGCCTCGGTGAAAAGCGTCTGGCGGTGGAGGTTGGACAGGTCCACCCGGTCGGGATCGACCAGCCGGAGACAGCCAACTCCGGCTCCGGCCAGATAGGACAGCACCGGGGCGGCCAGCCCCCCGACCCCGACGACGAGGACATGGGCGGCCCGAAGCCGGTCCTGTCCCTCGGCCCCCAGCACGGGCACGGCGATCTGACGGGCGTAGCGGGTCATCGGGTCGCCTCGATCCAGGCGCGGACGCGCGCCTCGGGGTCCGCGTGGAGCGTGATGTCCGTCACGGCCGAGACGATGTCGGCCCCCGCGGCGAAGGCCCCGGCCGCGCGCTCCACGCTCATCCCGCCGATGGCGACCAGGGGGATGCTGCCGACGAGGCGCTTCCATTTGGTCACGCGCTCCAAGCCCTGCTGATCCCACCTCATCTGCTTGAGGATGGTCGGGTAGACCGGTCCCAGTGCTACGTAATCAGGGACCAGCGAAAGTGCGCGGTCGAGCTCCGCATGATCGTGCGTGCTGACCCCCAGCCGCATCCCGGCCCGCCGGATCGCGGGCAGGTCGGCGGTGTCGAGGTCCTCCTGCCCCAGATGCACCCAGTCGCAGCCCACCTCGATGGCAAGCTGCCAATGATCGTTCACGACCAGCACCGCACCGTGGCTCCGGCACAGGGCCAGCGCTTGTTCGACGGCCTGACGTAATTCAGCGTCGGGCCCGTCCTTGATGCGGAGCTGCACGAGACGCACGCCGAGGGGCAGCATGCGTGTCAGCCAGTTCACGTCGTCGAAGATTGGGTAGAATCTGTCGAGCGTCATGCCAGGAACGCCCGGCCGACCACGGGCGTCGAAGGCGCAGCCATGTCGCGCGGCTCCATCGGATCGGCCTCATAGGCCAGCCGCCCCGCTTCGACCGCCTTGGCAAACCCCTCGGCCATCGCGGCCGGATCACCGGCCTTGGCCACGGCGGTGTTCAGGAGCACGGCGTCAAAGCCCATCTCTGTGGCCTCCGCCGCTTGGCTGGGCCGCCCGAGCCCTGCGTCGATCACCAGTGGCACATCCGGGAACTGCGCCCGCAGCGTCCTTAGGCCGTACCGGTTGACGAGCCCCAGCCCCGTGCCGATCGGCGCCCCCCACGGCATCAGGACCCGACAGCCAACGGATAGCAGCCGGTCGGCGAGCACCACGTCCTCGGTCGTGTAGGGGAAGACTTGGAAGCCGTCCTCGCAAAGGATGCGCGCGGCCTCGACGAGACCGAAGGGATCGGGCTGGAGCGTGTCGGCGTGGCCGATCACCTCGAGCTTGATCCAGGGCGTGTCGAACAGCTCGCGCGCCATGTGCGCCGTTGTCACTGCCTCGCGGACGGAATGGCATCCCGCGGTGTTGGGGAGCACGCGGGCGCCCAGGTCGCGCACCAGGTCCCAGAAGGCGGTTCCTGCCCGCTCGCCCCCGGCCTCGCGGCGAACCGAGACGGTGGCGACGCCAGCCCCCGAGCGCCAGAAGGCCTCGGCGAGGACCTTGGGCGATGGATACTGGGCCGTGCCGAGCATCAGGCGGGAGGTCACCTCGACGTCGTAGAACACCGGCATCGCTCAGCCCCCCTGCCGAGGCGTCACGACTTCAAGGCGGTCGCCCGGCTGCAGGACTGCGCCCGAACGGGCCGTTACCGGCACGAACCGCTCGTTGACGGCGGTCGCGACCTTTCCGTCGCCATAGCCAAGCTCGCGCAGGATCGCGGGCAAGTCCGTAGCCACCACATCGGTGGCGGTCCCATTAACCGTGATCTTCATTCATCAGCTCCGGTCGGACATTGTTGCAGAGGAGGTCGGCCGCCATCCGCGCCAGCGCAGGCGCCATCAGAAAGCCGTGGCGGAAAAGCCCGTTGACATGGATCACCTCGCCTTGCTGCCTGAGGCGGGGGAGGTTGTCGGGAAAGGCGGGCCGCGCGTCGACGCCGATCTCCAGGATCTCGGCTTCACCGAAGGCCGGATGCAGCGCATAGGCCGCGCTGAGGAGTTCGAGCGCCGAGCGGACCGTAGGCCGAACCCGCTCACCGCTTTCGATCTGCGTGGCCCCGAGCATGTAGACGCCATCACCGCGCGGCACGACGTAGAAGGGCCAGCGCGGGTGCAGGAGCCTGACGGGCCGCCCAAGCCGGAGGTCGGGCGCGTGCAGGACCAGCATCTCGCCCTTCACGCCTCGCAGGTCGGGCAGCGCATCGCGAGCGGCGAGACCTCGGCAGTCGAAGACAGGTCCGTGGGCATCCGTCTTCCCGGTACGGAACTGTACGCCCAGAGCGGGCAGCCGGTCGCGCAGGTGACCCAGGGCGCGGCGCGGATCGAGATGCGCCTCCTCCGAAAAGAAGAGCGCGCGATCGAACCGGTCGTCGAGGTCGGGCTCGAGTTCCGCGAGGCCGGCGCGGTCGAGCGTGCAGTGTCCATGGGTACGGCGGGCGAAGCGATCGAGTTCCTGCCGGTCCCGCCCGAGCGTCACGACCAGCGTTCCCGCCCGGGTGACCGGGACCCCCTGCCCCTCCCACCAGCCAGCCGCCGCCTGACCCAGGCGCACCACCGGCTCCTCCGCGGTCTCGCCCTCACAGAAGGGAGCCAGCATCCCGCCCGCCCACCAGGAGCAGGCGTGCGGGCCGGGCCGCTTCTCCCGGTCGACGAGCGTTACGGCAACTCCACGCGAGGCGAGTTCCGTGGCCGTGCAGAGGCCCGCCACACCGCCTCCGACGACCGTGGCGCGAAGGGTCATGCCCAGACCTCGTGGAAGTGGTGAACCGGGCCGTGGCCCGAGCCGATGCCGAGCCGGTCCGCCGCGCGGATCGCGCCATGAAGCCAGCCATGGGCCCGGTGGACCGCCGCTGGGAGATCGGCCCCCTTGGCCAGCTCCGCTGCAATGGCAGAGGACAGAGAACAGCCTGTCCCATGCGTGTGGCGCGTCAGGATTCGCGGCGCCGTGAACTCGATGATGTCATCTGCGGTCACAAGGCGGTCCACGCAGAGGGAACCCTCCGCATGCCCGCTCTTCATCAGCACCGCCCTTGCCCCGAGAGCGAGGAGTGCCCGTCCTTGGGCCAGGACCTCGGCTTTGGTCGTGGCGGGGTTCCGGCCCAGCATCCGCGCCGCCTCGGGCAGGTTGGGCGTGAGAAGGTCGGCGCGTGGGAGCAGGTCCTGAACGAGCACCGCGACCGCACCCGGGGCGAGCAGGGCGTCACCGGACTTCGCCACCATCACCGGGTCGAGGACGATCGGCCCCTCAAAGGCTCTCAGCCCGTCGTGGACGGCCTCGATGACCACCGGCGAGGCGAGCATCCCGATCTTCACCGCGCCGATGCCGATGTCGCCCAGCACGGCGGCGATCTGGGCCCCGATCATGCCGGGCGAGACCTCTTCGACGCCGCTCACGCCAACCGTGTTCTGCGCCGTTACGGCGGTGATGACGCTCGCGCCGTAGACGCCGAGCGCCGAGAAGGTCTTGAGGTCGGCCTGGATGCCCGCGCCCCCTCCGCTGTCGGAGCCGGCGATCGTCAGTGCGGCGGCTGCGCCCATCGTTTTCCTCCTTCCACGGCGAACGGAAGGAGGACGGGACTGCGGGCGTGGTCGGCCCTGCCGCATCATACTCCGTTCCCTACGCCGGCATTGCCCGGATCAGGTTCGATGGGTTGGCGAGCAGCCTCTCAGCCCGGATGGGCACCCCAACGGATTCGGAGAAAAAGTAGCTGGCCCTCATGCAGAGTGCAAGAAGCCGAGACGAGGATGCTGAACCGACCCTTCGGCACACCGGAATCTCGATCTGGAAAAGCGGACAGCTTGGGAGCCACCCGCCTCCTGACGATACATCGTCGCCTTCCCGACCTGACGTCACACGCCGATTGGCGCTCCTGCGATGACACCGTGCAAGTGCACATACGTTGACGCCAGAGGGAGACCTTTGCGTCTGTACTCTTGAATCGACATCAAGAGTTGGCCGACCCCGCCGTGCCCCCTCAGGCCCCGAGCCGTTCTTCGATGATCTTTCCCAGCTTCAGCGCGTCGGCGTGGAAGTTGCGGATGCCCTCGGCCAGCTTCTCGGTCGCCATGGCGTCCTCGTTTATCTCCCAGCGGAAGGCTTGCTCCGAGATGGGCTCGGCCCTGAGCCTGTCCGATCCGGACCAGTTGTATCCGGGATCGGCGCCGCAAGCTGACCCGCTCGCGCTTCGGAGATGTGCGCCGAAAGGTTCAGGACCGTGAGGTGACACTCGAGTTCCACACATCCTTGCGCCTGCGCCGCCGCATCGAGCGCCTGTTCGCCTGTATCAAGCACAACAACGGGCTGCACAGGCTGCGCCTTCGCGGCCTGCAGGGTGCGGGCGAGCAGTTCCTGCTCGCAGCCACCGCGCGCAACCACAAGAAGATGGCAAAGATCTTGGCTGCGTGACCCTCAACCGGAGCGACCTGAGACCGAAAAGGGTGCGGCTGCGGCCGAGACCTCTGCCGGGCTGATCGGGCGGGCGGGCCCATGCCTCTCGGCCAGCGCATCCAGCACCTGCTGAAACCGCCAGTCAGCCCCGCACTCGTCAGGAGGGACGGGGTTAGGCGAGCTGGAGGTTGGATCGTACCTGCGCATCCAAGGACGCGCGGCACAGGTTGGAGCCGTAAGGGACAAACGCGTGAGGGAGCATGACAGTGCCTTTTCGAACTGTTGCCCCTTTAACATCTGTCACGCGGCTGACGTTCTGGCTCGCTTCCCTGATCCTCGGTTGCTGTCGAGCCTGAGCGTAACATGTGGCCCCCCAGCCGTGCATAAGCCCCCGTGAGCGGGACTTGGCTTCAAGCACGATCGCGCTTCCCCCGACTGCATCAAAGGACTCATGAATACGTTCCCGTAGGCCTCCCTGGACAGCGCTCGGTTCGAGACCCCCATTCAAAGCCATATCCTCCCGATACGGAGCACCCGGCGTTTCGCACTGTGCTGTCGTCCGTCGGGCAAAAGGCGGAACGAACGGCCCGCGTGGCCCGTGGACTCACCAAGGCCGAGACAAAGGCACGGCCAGGCCACCACCGCCCGCCTCAAGGCTGCTCGGCTCGGGAAAGACGCCGATGCTCCTGTGAACGCCGAACAGGATCTTGCTTGGTGGAAGGGCGGCCCAAGTTGTCTGCCTGGGTGAAGCGCTCGACAGCCGCCGGAGCTCGATAAGGCTTCAATCGTCTGCCGAGCGTTCCTGCCTGGTCCGCTCTAGGGCCGGCACAGATGAAGGGCAGCTGCATGTGCCAGGCTGGCAGAGGTGAAGGGCTTGCTGAGCCGTGGGGCCTTGCTCAGGATCGGGTCCGCCAGCGTGCTCTCGATATACCCTGTGATGACGACATAGGGGATTCCCAGATCAGCAAGGCGCTCGGCCACTGGAGAGCTCATCTGCCCGGCCAGGTTGCCGTCGAGTGTGACAGCATCGGGCCGTTCGCGGTTGACCCGCTCAAGCGCGTCCTCGACGGAGGACGCATGGCCCAGAACCGAGCATCCAAGATCTTCGAGCATGTCCTCGATCGTCATGGCGATCAGCATCTCGTCCTCGACGACGAGCACGCGCAGGCCCACAAGGCATTCGGGATCGGCTACAGGCATTGTGGGTTCCTCAAGCCGCCGCACGGGACTGCAAAACCAGGGGGAAGTCGAGCGTCCAAACGAGCTTGCCTTCCGTCGCGCTCTTTGTCGCGGAACCGTTCAGCTCGCCCTGGGCTGAGCGGCTGATCAGGCGCGTGCCAAAGCCCTCCCGCGCAACGTTGGGCACCGCCAGCAAGCCGCTTTCATGCCATTCAAAGCATAGATGGGCTTCCTTGCTCTGAACCTTGGAGCGCCAGTGGATCCGAAGACGACCTTCGGGAGCCGCCAAGGCGCCGTGCTTCGCGGCATTGGTGGTGAGCTCATGGAGGATGAGCGCGAGTGCCACCGCTTGCTTCGGGTCGAGCACCACTTCGGGGCCGCCTTCGACCAGCACAGCGCTTCCTGCATAAGGAGCGAGCTCGGCCCTCACAACATCACGAAGGGACACGCCCGTCCATTTGGATCGGAGCAGCAGATCATGGGCCTGCGAGAGAGCCTGAAGGCGGCCCTGAAAGGACGCTGAGAAATCCTCAAGCGAGGCACTGCGCCTGAGGGTCTGGAAGGTGATCGATTGAACCACTGCAAGAGCGTTCTTGACCCGGTGGCTCAACTCGGCGGTGAGGAGCCGCTGATGCTCCTGCGCTTGCTTCAGGTCATGGATGTCAGTGCAGGTGCCCATCCAGCGGGTGATCGTGCCAGCCTGATCCTGGACAGGAAGAGCCCGGCCCAGAGTCCAGCGGTATTCGCCTGAATGGTGGCGAATGCGATATTCGATCTCGTAGGGCTCGCCTGTCGCCAAGCTGTGCCGCCAAAGCTCCCAGGCCTTGGGCTGGTCTTCGGGGTGGAAGATGGCGTTCCAACCCTCGCCATCGGTCGAACCCTGGGCCACTCCCGTGAACTCATACCATCGAAGATTGTAATAGTCGTGATAGCCATCAGGCCGCGTAGACCACACGATCTGAGGCATCGTTTCGGTGATCGTGCGGAACTTCGCTTCCGACTCGCGCAGAGCCTGTGCAGCGTACTCCAACTGCTGGTTGCGTCGGGTGACCTCATGCGCCAGTGCCTCGATGTTGCCACTGCGGGTATCGAGCTCGGCGCGGAGCACATCGCGGGCTCGCTTCATCGACACGAGATTCGAAGCCCGAATGCGAAGCTCCGCCCCCGAGAACGGCTTGACCACATAGTCTTGGGCCCCGCCCGCCAGCAGCCTCACCCGCAGCGCATCGTCGGCCTTGGCCGAGAGGACCAGGATCGGCACGTCGCGGACCTCATCCCGCTGGCGCAAGGCGGCCACGAGCTCATCCCCGCTCATACGGGGCATCATGACATCGGTGATGATCAGGTCTGGGCAGAGGGCCACGGCCTTCTCGAGCCCTTCAGCCCCATCCTGGGCTGATGCGATCTCGAAGTCTTGCGCGAGGGTCTCAGTGATGTGTCGACGCAGTTCGCTGTTATCCTCCACCACCAGCACCCGCGGCCGGCCGGTTGTCGGGATGTCGTCCGGCATGGCTGGACCTGGGTCATCGGCATCCAAGGCGAACTCGTCCAGCGTTCCGCCGATCACACCGGCCCGGGCCTCAGCTTCGGCTGCTCCGGCCCGCACTGTGATGCCTTCTGGTGCTCTCAGAGGTATCTCGACCATGAACAGGGCGCCGCCGTCCGGGGCCTCAGTGACCGAGATCGTGCCGCCGTGCAGCTCCACGAAGTCCTTGGCAATGGAAAGCCCCAGCCCCGTACCGCCAAACTGGCGCGTCGCTCCGGTGTCCGCTTGCCGGAACCGCTGGAAGATCGCCCCCCTCATCTCAGGCGGAACACCAGGACCACTGTCCTGCACCGTGATCAGCCCTCGGCTCTCGGGCGTCACCTGGACCGCGCAGCGGATCCGTCCTCCATCGGGCACGAACTTGAAGGCGTTCGATAGGAGGTTGAGTACGACGCGCTCGACCTTGTCGGCGTCGATCTCGGCCGGGATCGAGTCTGGCGCCTCCACGACAAAGCGGATGTGGCGTTGAGGCGCCAAAGCCTCAAAGTGACCTGCCATTGCCCGCAGAAGCTGGGCCAAGTCGCCTCGACCATAGCTGACCTCCATCTTGCCGGCGTCCAGTTTCGAGAGGTCGAGCAGGTCGTTGACGTGCTTGAGAAGCATCGACGCGTTACGGCGGACCACCTCGATGTCCCGCCGCTGCGCCGCTGTCAAATTGTCCCCCTCCATCAGCATCTTCTCGGTGGGTCCCAGGATCAGCGCTAGCGGCGTGCGCAGTTCGTGGCTGACATTGGCGAAGAACTGGCTCTTGATCTCATCGAGTTCGCGCACGCGGTCGAGAAGTTGCTGAAGCTCCTGGTTCTTGCGCGCGATCTCGGCCTCGCCTTGCTTCTTCTCGGTGATGTTGCGCCCTTCGGCGAGCAGGAACACGACTCTGCCCTCGCGGTCCCTGACCGGGATCAGCGAATAGTCGATGATGATCGTCTCCTCGCCCGACGCTCGGCCGTAGATCTCCACATCGTAGCGGACGAACTCGCCCGCAGCCGCGCGGCGGCACGCCTCCTGCTGCTCGGCCATGGTGTCCTTTGACACCGTCCACCAGCGGGCCTCCCAGAAGGGCTTGCCCCGGATGTCCTCAAGGCGAATGCCTGCTCCCTCGAGAGCAGCCCGGTTCACCTCGAGCAGACGGGCGTTCGCGTCGAGCAACCCCACAAACTGGTACATCTCGTCCATGACGATACGGGCGAGCTTCTCGCGCAGCCGGTGGAAGTTGTCCTCTTCCAAGAGTTCAACCTCGCGGACGCGGATGGCCGAGGAAGGGTCGAACAGTTGGCGAATGACTTCGGGCAAAGCGTATCTCACTTGTCTGGGATCAGCCGCTCGGAGCAACCTAGAATTGAAGACAATCAGTGAGCAAGATCGGACGGGATCTGGACCTTGCCCGACCCAAGCTCATCCCCCCGTTATCAAATGGCCGGCGGCTCGGCCAGAACCGATGGATCTTGGCGTCACCGGAATCCCCCACCAGACCCACGGGACGAACTCGAGGTCAGATCGGCCATCTGCCATAAGGTCAGGGCCCACGGTCAAGTTGTCGTCAACGATGACGTGGACGCAAGCGACGACGACCGCGACCACGAGAGCCTGGGCAGTCTCACGCCCTCCGACGTCTGGCTCGGCCGGGGTCGGGCCATCCCGGCCGAGCGGGAGCGCATCAGGAAACAGACCCTGACCCACTGGCACTGGCACTGGCTGCGCCACGCCCGAGCCGGCTGACCCCAACCCCGGATGGACCAGACCCTCCGATCCTAAGCCGCGCCATCAATCTGACATCACCTGTCGACGGACAAACTGGAAATGGCCGCTACCCGTCAAACCCTGCGGAGCAACAGAAGTCAGATCGGCTGGCGTAGTTTCGGCTATAGGCCCCGCCCATTCGGCCGGCGAGCGCCGAACCGTCTGGTCTGGCGCCGACACCGCAACTGACGCGGCGGCCGTGACCGCGAGCCGTCCCATTCAGACCATGAGCCGCTCGCGCATGACCTCACGCATCGGTCTGGGTTCGCGGCCGATGAGAGCCGTCAGAGCCGGGTCCACCGTGGCGAACTCCCCCGCACGGGCCGCGTGGAAATAGCCCATGATCATCTCGGCGGCGCGGGGCGGCAGGCCACGCGCGACCAGGCGCGCGGGCATGTCCTCGTCGGGGATGACCGTTCGCGCGACAGGGCGGCCCAGAAGGTCCGAGGCGATCCCGGCAAGCGCCGCGAAGTCGAGCGCCTCGGATCCGGTCAGAGGCGGCGTGGGTCCGTCGAAGCGGCCTTCCTCTGCCAGGATCGCGGCATCGGCCGCGGCCAGGTCGTCGTGGGCAGTCCAGGACACCGGGCCGTCGGCCGGGGCCTCGACGATGCCGCGCCCGAGCCCCTCCTGGATCATCATGAGCCCGCTCGTGCCATAGAAGCCGTGCCGCAGCGCCGTCCAACGCAGGCCAGACTCCGCCAGCATCGCCTCGGTGGCGGCGTGGTCGCGCGCCGGGGGGAACTGGGACCCGGGGCCCGCCGCCATGTGGCTGGTGTAAACGACCCGGCCCACGCCCGCCTCGCGTGCGGCCTCGATGGCGCGGCGGTGCTGCGCGAGCGTGTCGCCGCCCGTGGCGCGGGCGTTCGAGGAGACGAGGAGGACCTGCGACGCGCCCGCGAACGCGCCTTTCAGGCTGTCCGGGTCCTCGTAGTCGCCGTGGCGCACCTCCACCCCCAGGGCGGCCAGCTCCTGCGCCTTGCCGGGGTCGCGGGCGCTCGCCACGACACGGCCCGCCCCTACACGGGCGGCAAGCGCCTCGACGATGCGACGGCCAAGCTGGCCGGTGGCTCCGGTAACGACGATCATGGGCGGGCTCCGATCATGTGATATCAGCGATAACTGCAGGCACCTTACAACCGTTATCGATGATATCAATAGTGTGCTGGCGTTGGTAACCGTTGCTGCTACGATCGTGCCATGGCTGACTCGTCCGAGACCCCGATCACCCTCTCCGTCAGACCCGAGGCCTCGCGCCGCCCAGACGACGAAGCGCTGGAGCTCGAGACCCCAGGGACCCGAGCGCGGATCATCGCGGCTGCGGCGCGCCTCATCGGCGAAGGAGGGCGCGACGCTGCCACGACACGCGCGGTTGCTGCGACGGCGGGCGTGCAGGCGCCGACGCTGTACCGCCTTTTTGGCGACAAGCAGGGCCTGCTCGACGCGGTCGCAGAGGCCGAGATCGCCACCTACATGGCGGGCAAGGCCGCCTGCGAGCCCCACCCCGACCCTCTGGAGGACCTGCGCGAGGGCTGGGACCGGCACGTGGCCTTCGGTCTCGCCAATCCCGGCCTTTTTGCCATCATGGCCGGCGAGACCCGCCAGAAGTCCCATTCGCCCGCCGTGGAGGCCGGCATCGCGGTGCTGCGCGCGCGCGTCCACCGCGTCGCGCTGTCCGGGCGTCTTCGGATGCCCGAGGAGCGGGCGGTCCTCCTGATCCACGCCGCCGGCACCGGCACGGTCCTTGCCCTTCTTGGCCAGCCCGAGGCGGCCCGCGACCCCGGCCTGTCCACGGCGGCCCGAGAGGCCGCACTGGCCGCGATGACCGGCGAGGCGCCAGCAGTGCCCGGTCCGCGCGGCGCGGCCATGGCGCTCCGGGCCTCGCTCGACGGCGTCGAAGCCCTCAGCCCCGGCGAGCGGCACTTGATGAGAGAACTGCTCGACCGCATCGCGGGCGCGGATTAGCGGACGTCCCGGCACCTCGTCTGAGCCCGTCTGGGCCTCTGCATCGCCGTTCCACCCGCAAGTCCGTCAAGGCTCGCGATCGGCCATGCTCAGATGTGTCAGCAGCGCGTCGATGAACACCCGCACCTTGGCCGACAGGCTGCGGTGGCTCGGATAAAGCGCGTGCGCCGGGATCGCGTCGCCGCTCCATTCGGGCAGGAGGCGCACGAGGTCACCCCGCGCCACCGCCTCGCGCGCCACGAAGTCGGGGAGCCGTCCGATCCCGGCGCCGCCGACGAGCACCGCCCGCAGCGCGGCGGGCTCGGGCACCACGGTCCGGGGCGGAACCTCGACCCGCGCCGCCCGCCCGTCGGCGTGGCGGAGGTCCCAGGTCGTGGGTCTGTCCGCCCAGGTGAGGAGCGCGTGCCCCTCCAGCTCGGCCGGATCGCCGGGATGCCCGGCCCGGGCCAGATAGCCGGGGCTCGCGCAGAGCCACAGCCCGATGCTCAGGAGCTTGCGCGCGATCAGGCCCGAGTCGGCCAGCCGCCCGACCCGGATCACCACGTCCGCTTCCTCGCCCCGGATGTCGATCTGCCGGTCGGTCACCTCCAGGATGACGCGGACCTCTGGATGGCGCGCCAGGAACGCGGGCAGCATGGGCGCGACCAGATACTGCGAGAACACGTAAGGCGCGTTGATGCGCAGATCGCCCCGGGGTGCCCCCGCAAAGGCCCCGAGCGCCGCCTCGGCCTCCTCCGCGTCGCTTAGCAGCCGCAGCGCATGCGGCAGCAGAAGCCGCCCGGCATCGGTTAGGCGCGCCGGCCGGCCGGTCCGCTCCACGAGCGCCTGCCCGACCTGATCCTCAAGGCGGGCGAGCGAGCGGCTGACCGAGGACTTGGGCGCCCGGAGCGCGCGGGCCGCCGCCGACAGGCTGCCCTGATCCGCAATTCTCGCAAAGACACGCAGGTCCGACAGGTCGAGCATGGGGCATCGTTCCATTTCCGGAACGGGAAGTCCACGGCTTGCAGCCTGTGCGCCCGGACCGGAACGGTCCATCTCCGGGCAACACCAACGGAGACATGCCATGACTCAGACAGTTCTTCCCGTGGGCGGCACAGGCCACCTGGGCTCGCGCGTTGCGCACCATCTCCTGACGGAGCCCGAGGCGCGCCTTCGCCTTCTGGTCCGGCCCGGCACGCTAGCGGACCCGGCCAAGGCGCAGAGGGTGGGGGACATGTTCGACTGGGGGGGCAGAGGTGATCGAGGGCGACCTCGCCGACCCGACGAGCCTCGATCGCGCCACCCAGGGCGTGGAGGTCGTGGTGTCCTGCGTGCAGGGCGGGCCCGAGGTGATCTTGGATGGACAGCTGGCCCTCATGGACGCCGCACGACGCAACGGGGTGCGACGCATCCTGCCATCCGACTTTGCCCTCGACTTCTTCGAGGGGCCGACGGCGCTGCACCTGCCCTTCGACCTGCGCAAGCGCGCCGACGCCCGGATCGCGCAGAGTGGCCTCGAGGTCATCCATGTCCTGAACGGCGGGTTCATGGATGTGGTGGCCGCCCCCTTCGCGGGCATCCTCGACCGGGACGCCGGCGCGGTCCGCTTCTGGGGCACGGGAGAGGAGCGCTTCGACCTCACCAGCATCGAGGACACGGAGCGCTTCACCGCCCTCGCCGCGCTCGACCGCAACTTGGCCTCGGGCCAGTTCGCCGTCTCGGGCTCCCAGCTCTCGTTCAACGACATGGCGGATGCGGTCGAGGCCGCGACAGGCCAGCCGCTCCGGCGCGAGTCGCTGGGCCCCGTGGAGGAGTTGCGCCGGCAGATCGAGGCCACCACGGCCCTCAACCCCAACCCCTATGCCCGCATCGGCGAACGCTATCAGCTTTTCATGCTCACGGTGCCGCCGCTGCGCGATGTCCAGAACACGCGCTACGACGGGCTGCGGCCCGAGCCCTTCCACGTCTTTGCGCAACGCCAGTGGGGCCAAGAGGCCTGACGCCATGACCCGCATCCTTCTCATCACCGGCGCCACCGGCGCGCAAGGCGGCGCCACGCTCCGCGAGATGATCCGCCGCAAGGGCGGCTGGGACCTGCGCGCGCTCGTGCGCAACCCCGCCGCCGCCAAGGCGCAAGCCCTAGCCCGCCAGGGCGTGACGCTGGCCAAGGGCGACCTTGACGACGAAGGCTCGCTGCGCGCCGCGCTCCGGGGCGTCTACGGCGTCCACAGCGTCCAGACCCCGATGGGTCAGGGCCCCGAAGGCGAGGAACGGCAGGGCAAGCGCCTTGCCACCCTGGCCGCCGAGGCGGGGGTCAGCCACTTCGTCTATTCCTCGGTCGCGGGCGCGGAGCGCGACTCGGGCGTGCCGCATTTCGCGAGCAAGTGGCACATCGAGAACCATATCCGCGACCTGGGCCTGCCCGCCACGGTGCTGCGGCCCGCGGTGTTCATGGACAACTTCGGGACGCTGATGTTCCGCACGCTGATGCTGTCGATGTTCCGGCGGGACGTGGACCGGCGCCGCCCCATCCAGCTTCTCGACACCGCCGACGTGGGCTGGTTCGCAGCCGAGGCCTTCGATCACCCCGAGGACTGGATCGGGCGGGAGATCGAGTTGGCCGGGGACGAGTTGACCTGGCCCGAGATGGTGCAGAGCCTGCGCCGGTCGGGGCATCGGCCCGCCCTGCCGCTCCCCCTGCCCGGCTCGCTGGTCGCGCGCATGCCCGAAGACTTCACCCTCATGGTGGAATGGATCGGGCAGGAGGGATTCCGGGCCGACCTTCCGGCGCTGCGGACCCTGCACCCGGGCCTGCGCCGGCTTGGGGACTGAGCCGGCACACCTTGACCCGTCGAAGAGGTCGGGCGTTCGAGGGGCGGCAGGGCGGCCCGGTGCTGTGATGGCCAGCGCCGGGCTTGGCAGAAGGATGTTCCCCAGGCGAAATGCGGGCGCGCCGGTCGAGACTGCGTTCAGGCTTGCGCCCGGACACCGCCGATTCAACGAGCCCCGCCGTCCTTGGCAGACAGAGGCCCTATTCCGCTTCCACCCCCCGGTGGTCAGACAGTCTGGGGCAGAGGTGCGATGACTTCGAATGCGAAGGCAAAGCCCGCAAGCCAGTTGAGGCGCATGTTCATCTGGATGTGGTGGCCGGGCCCCTGCTTGTTGCAGCGGCTGGTGCGGACCTTGCGGACGCGGGTTCCATCCGGCAGCCGGATCATGCCGTTGTGGCAGGGGCCGCCAGTGACGCCGGCGCAGGCTCCACGATCCGCACCTTGCGGCGGATCGCCCGCTGATCGTTTGTCATGGAAAGCACGCTCTCTCTTCGCGCCGCAGAGGACCGAGGATGTCTCGCCGGATCGTGCAGTCCTATGGTCAGCGCCGGACGGGTGCGGCCATGCAGGGGACCCGCGGATCGCGCGGGCGCCCGAACATCGCCGAAGGGCAAGCCTGCCAGCTCGCCGCCACAGGTCCGGCACAGATGTCGAAGTCGGTCTCGTGCCCCCTCGGCAGCGAAGGCGAACTCCAAGTGGCTGCCCCTCGATCCTCGCCAACCACCTCGAGGGCCGAGGGGAGCTTTCGCCGCCGCAGGAGCCAGACTGTGCCGAGCAGGTCCACGACGCCGACCATGGCCCGGCCGAGGTTGCCGTACTTGGATCGGCCGCTTAGCCGGGGCGCATGGCTGACCTCGACCGGCAGGACCGTGAAACCCTCGCGCAGGACCATCGCCGCCATGAACCGGTGGATGTGATCGAAGTACGGGAGGCGAAGATAGACCTCGCGGGGGAAGGCCTTGAGCCCGCAGGCGCTGTCGCGCAAGCCGTCCACCAGCAGCCGGGCGCGCAAGCGGTTGGCCATCCGAGAGGCAAGGCGCCGCGACAGGGCGTCCTGCCGGGCCGCGCGCTGGCCCTGCACCAGGCCGAGCCTTGGGTCGCGGCGTCCTTTCAGGAACGGAGCCAGGACGGCGACAAGCTCGGCCGGCGGGTTCTGCCCGTCCGCGTCGAGCGTCGCCACGAGGTCCGCGCGGGCGGCCAGCACCCCGGTCCGGATCGCGGCCGACTGACCGCAGGCGCGGTCGTGCCGCAGGAGTCGAAGGTTTGGCGAGGTTGGCATCATCGCCCGCACGCGCGCGGCGGTGGCATCCGTCGAGCCATCGTCGATCACGATGATCTCGTGGACGATATCGGCCAGGGATCGGCCTATGTCGGCCACGACCGCAGCGATGCAGCCTTCCTCGTCCTTGGCGGGCAGGATCACCGACACACGAAGCGGGATCATGGCATCATCTCCTCGGGAACCTGATAGAGCGTATAGACGTGCCCCCGGAAGGGCTGGCGGGCGATCACCGGAAAGCCGGTGCCCTCGATAGGGTCCGGGGCGACCACCACCCCGCCGGGATGCTCGGCCGCCCAGGCTGCGAGCGCCGCCTCGTCGCGCAGCAGCGCGAGTGGCTGGAGCAGCCGCCCGGCGAAGCCGAACTGGCCGTGGTAGCTGCTGTCCCGGATCGCCAGGTCTGCCTCCTCGTGGCTCGCCAGGATGCGCCCGATCGGCGCGGGGTCGTAGGTGCCGGCCAGGATCGGCGCTGCCAGGATGTGGAAGGCGAGAAGGGTGAGGGGGGCCACCAGAGCCCAGGCCGCGACATGGGTAGGCCAGCGCCAGAGCGCCCAGGCCAGGGCCGCGACAAGCGCCGTCGAGGCAAGGAGCGCTGGAGCCGGGATCATCGCCAGCTGCTCCTCCGGTACCGCGATCCACCCAAGAGCCACGCCCAGGCCCAGGCCAGACAGGACCAAGGCAGGCAGCAGTGCTGGCAGGCGCCACAGGCGCGACCCTTCGGGCCGTCTGCGCGACAGGAGAAGGGCGAGAGCCGGGAGTTCCGGCAGGAGATAGTGCCCCTGCTTGCCGCTGATGGCCGAGAAGGCCACAAGCGCCGTCATGACCCAGAGCGCCACGAAGCGGGACGCAGGGTCGACCAGAAGCACCCGGGGCGCGAGGCTGCGCAGAGCGGCGGGGCTCCAGCCCCAAGGCCAGAGATAGACCGGCAGGAGCGCCAGGAACCACCACCAGGGCCGCTCATGCGCGAAGGCCTTGACCATGCGGCCGGCGCTCTGCCGCCAAAGCACCTCCTCGCGGTACTCCGCGCCGCCCAGGATGAGAGCGGGCCCCAGCCAAAGGGCCACCAACGCCATCGCGACAAAGAGCGAGAGGCCGAGACGTCCGAGGTGGCGCCGCATCGACCACTCCTTGCCGCCCTGCTTCCAGAGCGGCGCGAGGAGGGCCACTGGCATCACGTGGACGAGCACGACCGGTCCCTTGGCATAGATGCCGAGCGCGATCGCGGCCCCGAGGGCCAGGACCCATTGTGCGCCGCCCTCACGGGTGAGCCGCCAGAGCGCAAGCATCGCGAGCAGCACGGCGGCCGTCAGCAGCGTATCGAACATGGTGCCCGAGCCGTAGACGAGGAACACGCCCGTTGTCGCAAGGATCAAGGCCGCCCGGCCCGCCCGCGATTTCTCGCCGGGCCAGAGTTCCCGGGCGAGTCGGGCGGTCAGGACGACGGAGGCTGCCCCGAAGGCGGGCGCCACGAGCCGCGCGGCGAGCTCGCTCACGCCGGTCACGGACCAGACCGCGTTGACAAGCCAGAACAGGAGCGGCGGCTTGTGGCCGTAAAGCTCTCCGTTCAGATGCGGCACGAGCTTCGAGCCGCCCAGCCACATTTCCCAGGCCACCGTGAGATAGCGCGTCTCGTCGATGGGGAGGAGCGGACGCAGAAGCACGAAGGCGACGCACAGGACCGCGAACAGCATGGTGGCAAGCGCCGTCAGCGGAAGGTGGATATCGGAGAGGCGGACATCGGACAACCGGGCGCCGGACCGGCGGGCGGCAAGGGGACGACCGGCGATCATGCGAGCCGCGGCGCCGCGCTCAAGAGCGCCAGGTTGCGCCCGTACACCAACAGGCCGAAGCCCTGACCCAGCACGAACACGGGATCCTGCCGCCAGATGGCGTAGGCCAGGAGGACCGATCCTCCGGCAAGCGACAGCCACCAGAAGGCAGGCGGCACGACGCTCTCCTTGCGGGCCTCGCTCGCGAGCCATTGCACGAGGAAACGTGCCGAGAAGAGGGCTTGGCCCAGGATGCCCAGGGCCAGCCAAAGGGTGGAAGCAGTCATGAAGGTCCCTGCGTTCGGGGAAGTGGCCACGTTGCCCTATCCGGCGAAGCTGACGGCAACCTTACGGCCAGCAATCAGGCGGAAAGGCGCGCCTCGAAGCCGTTCGATCGTCCCAGCGCCGGCGAGCGGAGCTCGAGCCGCAGGTCGGCACCCTGGGCGATGGCTCCGACGATGGCCAGACCCAGCCCCGACCCCTCCCCTGCTCCCGTCCCGCGCGCGAACCGGCGGGTCAGCCCGGCAAGTCGCTCGGGGGGCACGACGGGCCCATCGTTCGCGACCGAAAGCGTGCCTCCGGGCTCCAGGGTGACGAGAACCTCGCCCCCGGGCTTGCCGTGCCGCAAGGCATTCTCCACGAGGTTGCGGACGAGGATGGCCAGCGCGTCGGGATCGAGGGACGAGGGCCGGACCTTCGCTTGGGGCAGGCGCAGGACGATCCGCACCCCGGGCTCCGCTCGACGAAACTCCTCCACGACGGCCCGCAGCACGGGCGTGGGATCGGCGGGCACCTCGGCCAGCATTCCTCCCCCTTCGGCCCGAGCGAGTTCAAGAAGCTTGCCGGACAGCCGCGCGAGTCGTCGGAGCTGCGCCTCGACCTGCTCCGCCCGCGTCCGTACGAGTCCGGGCGGGGCCTCGGCGCTCAGGCGCTGCGCCTGCGCCAGGGCGGCTGCGACCGGCGTGCGCAACTCGTGTGCGGCATCGGCGGTGAAGGCCCGCTCGGCCTCGAGCGTCCGGCGTAGGCGGGCCAGCAGGTCGTCGGCTGCCTGCGCGATCACCGCAAGCTCGCGCGGAAGACCGGTGAGCCCCAAGGGCGAGAGGTCCGTTCCGCCGCGCGTCTCCAGCGTCCGCCGGAGATGATCGACCGGGGCCAGGGCGCGGGACAGGATCCAGAGCACGCCCAGAAGGCTCGCGGGTACCAGGAGGAGAAGCGGCCCAAGCAGGGCGCGCCCGGTCTCCAGGCTCGCGTCGCGGTACTCCTGGAGCGGCTCGGCCACGACCAGCACGCCAGCGCCCTTAGGATCGCGCAGCGCGAAGAGGCGATGGCTGGAGGTCGAGGCGAAGCCCTGGTC
This sequence comes from Rubellimicrobium rubrum, assembly GCF_006152115.1. GTDB lineage: Bacteria > Pseudomonadota > Alphaproteobacteria > Rhodobacterales > Rhodobacteraceae > Rubellimicrobium > Rubellimicrobium rubrum. The sequence goes on from NZ_VDFU01000011.1 coordinate 22,259, forward strand.
GGGCGCCGCCGCGAAGAGACCCGGATCCGCGCCCGGTGAGGCCAGCCGTACTTGGCCGTGTGCATCTAGCAGGACATAGGCCGGTCCTTCGGCCGTGCCGGCGTCTGAGCTAGTGGCTGCCGAGCCTCGGGCAGCCTGCTCGATCGCCAGCGGTAGAAGCAGCGCCGCCGCGTCCTCCAGATGCCCATCGAGCACCTCCGAGATCTCGTGACGCGCAACCATCCCGGCTACGAGCACCGCAAGGAGCCAGAAACCCACTAGCACCAGGGCCAGGCCCCGGGTCAGGCGCCGCCGCAGGCTTCGGGGGCCGCTCACCCCGCCTCCAGAAGGTAGCCAAGGCCACGCCGCGTCCCGATCAAGTCGAAGCCCAGCTTCTTCCTGAGGCGGCTCATATGCACCTCGATGGCATTGCTCTCGACCTCGCTGTCGAAGGCGTAAAGGCGCTCTTCCAAGGCCGCCTTGGAGACGATCTGCCTTGGCCGTTGCAGCAGCGCCTCGAGAATCGCCCATTCGCGGGCGGTGAGGCGGATGTCGCCCGCCGGTCCGATCACGGCGCGACCAGGGACGTCCACCTCATAGGGCCCGAGCATCAGCCGGGGGTTCGGGTTGCCCGCGTAGCGGCGCGCCACCGCGCGGATGCGGGCTGTCAGTTCCATGAGATCGAAGGGCTTGACGAGGTAGTCGTCGGCCCCCGCGTCGAGGCCCGCGATCCGTTCCGTGATGCGGTCGCGGGCGGTCAGGATAATGACGGGCGTTCGGTCGTCCCGGCGCCGCAAGGCTTTCAGGAGATCGAGCCCCTGCCCGTCGGGGAGAGCGAGATCGAGCAGGATCAGGTCGTAGGGGATGGCCTGCGCCGCATGCGCTGCATCGGCCAGGGTCCTCGACCAGTCCGCCGCGTGCCCATCAGATGCCACATGGTCCCGGAGGGCGGCGCCCAGGCCCGGATCGTCCTCGATCAGAAGCACGCGCATGAGTGATCCTTGTTGTAGCGGCGCCAGACCTCGCACCGTGGCAGCAGGGGTGGCAAGACCTCATCCGGTTGCGGCTCGGCGCATCACTCTGCCGGGCGCTCCTCAAGATGGGATCACTCACCCGCTTCCTTCCCCTTGTCCCCTTGTTCGCCCTTCTCGCCGTTCTCGTCCCCGCCGCCGTGTCCCTGGGCGTGACCTGGCCGGTCCCAGCATCCACCAGGAGCCCGGATCACCATGCGGTCGGCCCCCATCCCCAGGGTCTCGAGGATCGGGATCCCGTTCTCGTGGTCGCACCCGGCCTTCGGGGCGCGGACCCGCGCGCCTCGACCGCGATCACGGCGCTGAGTTCCGCACCCACCGCCCAACCTTGCCCGGCCCCTTCGGGGACGCCGACCACGTCCGCGAGCGAGGGGGCGTGGCTTCGAAGTGGAGGGGGCGGTCCCCATCTGGCCGCGAGTCTCATGAACGTCGGCGCCCCCATGGTGAGGCTCATGGGCTGAGCGCGACGGACGCGGCGCCCGCCTTACACCGTTGCCCGTCTTACACCGTTGTAAGTCGGCCGACAGGCCATCGCCTGACCATTTGCCCTAAGCCGGGCCCAGCGGAGGCGTGCGCAGGCACCATGAGGCCTCCTGATGGCGGCCCCATCTGGGCCGGTTGGCAAAGAGACGGGACCATGCGGAAGCTACTCTTGACGGGCGCGGTGATGTTTGGGGCGGCTGGGATCGGCGCGCTCTGGACACAGTCCCGAGCGCAGGCTGCGGCACCGGCAGTCGCTGCGGCTCCCCTGGGCGACCTTTCGGGTCTCCAGGCGATCGTCGCCGATGTACAGGACATCGCCGCCAAGGGCGACTGGGCGGCCGCCGAAGCGCGGATCACCGACCTTGAAACCGCTTGGGACGATGCGGAGAGGACGATGCGGCCGTTGGACCCCTCCGCCTGGGGCGACGTGGATGCCGCGGCCGACGCGGCGTTTGACGCGCTCAGGGCATCCGTGCCGGACCGGGCTCAGGTCGACGCCACCCTCGCCGCGCTGTCGGCCGAGCTCGCCCACCCCACGCCTGGCGCAGGCGGAACGGTGGCCGCCGTGGGGGTGGTCGGGCCGGACGGCACCGTCGCTGTCACCGATGCGAACGGCCGCGCCCTGCCCTGCGAGGACATGGCGGGTGCGTTGCGCACGGCACGTGCCGCAGGGTTCGACCTCGTGCCCGCCGATCAGGCGCAGGTGGACGCCCTTCAGGCCAAGGGGCTGGAGCGCTGCAACGCCGACGACGATGCCCGCGCCGACGACTTCTTCGCCAAGGCCCTGACGATCCTAGCGCGCTGAGTCGGCGCGCCCCACCCTCTGATCGGAGACTGCGATGTCCACTCTCGACATGCCGGCGATGCCGGCCCTTCCCGACATGACCCCCCGCTACTCGGCCTCCAACCGCGTGCCGCACGTGACCTGGGACTTCTGGCTCATCAAGCTCGTGGCCGTGACCATGGGCGAGACGGCGGCCGATTTCCTGGCCGTCAACCTTGGCCTGGGGCTAACCGCGACCTCGCTCTTCATGGCCGCCGTGCTGTGCCTCGCCCTGATCCCGCAAGTCGAGGCCAAGCGTTACGTACCCTGGAGGTACTGGCTTGCCGTGGTGCTGATCTCGATCGTCGGCACTCTTGTGACCGACAATCTTGTGGACAACTTCGGGGTCAGCCTCGCCGCCACCACCGTGGCCTTCACCGTGGCATTGGCCGCGACGTTCTGGGCCTGGTGGCGCTCGGAACGCACGCTGTCGATCCACTACGTCACGACGGACCGGCGCGAGATGTTCTACTGGCTGGCCATTCTCTTCACCTTCGCACTCGGCACCGCCGCAGGCGACCTCGTGGCCGAGACGTTCGGGCTCGGCTATCTGGCGACCGGTCTTCTGTTCGGCCTGACCATCGCCGCCATCGCCTTCTGCCACTACGTCCTCGAGATGAACGCCATCCTTGCGTTCTGGCTGGCCTACATCCTGACGCGCCCGCTCGGCGCCTCGTTCGGCGACCTGCTCTCCCAGCCGTCCGAGTATGGTGGCCTGGGGCTCGGGACCGTCGTCACGAGCGTCATCTTCCTGGCCACCATCGCCGGGGTCGTCCTCTACATGCTGGCCACCATCGCCGGGGTCGTCCTCTACATGACGGCGGCCAGTCGCGGCGACAATGAGGTGCGGCTCGACCGCGCGGCCTGAAACTTCTGTCCACCCTGGCCGCCGCCCCAGATGGTCAGGCACCTCGGGCGGGTCCGCCACTGGCAGGCCCGCCCCTTTTCCCGCCGGGACGCCTATGCGACCCTGAACCACCCAGCCCCGAGGACTCCGCCGTCATGCGCATTCTGCTCGTCGAGGACGACCACGACACGGCCGCCTACGTGTCACGCGGCTTGGCCGAGGTGGGTCATGTCTGCGACGTCCTGGCTGACGGCCAGGACGGGCTCTTCCAGGCCACCCGCGAGGTCTACGACGTGGCCGTGGTGGACCGGATGCTGCCAGGGCTGGACGGGCTCAGGCTCGTGCGGGCGCTGCGCGCGGCGGGCCGCAAGGTGCCCGTTCTGTTCCTGACGGCCGTGGGCGGCGTCGAGGATCGCGTCGAGGGGCTGGAGGCGGGCGCCGACGACTACCTGACCAAGCCTTTCGCCTTCAGCGAGCTGCTCGCCCGCGTAAACGCCCTGGCTCGCCAACCACAGGCGGTGGCGACCACGACGGCCCTGCGCGTTGCCGACCTGGAACTCGACCTTCTGGCGCGCACGGCGCGTCGCGGTGGCACCCTGATCAACCTCCTGCCCAAGGAATTCACCCTTCTGGAAGTCCTGATGCGCAACGAGGGCCGTGTGGTCACGCGCACGATGCTCCTGGAACGGGTCTGGGACTTCAACTTCGACCCCAAGACCAGCGTGGTCGAAACCCATGTGAGCCGCTTGCGCGCCAAGATCGACCGGCCTTTCGGGCAGCCCCTCCTCCACACGGTGAAGTCGGCGGGCTACGTGCTCCGTGCCTCATCCGGTCCTGCCTCCCCGAGCCATGCGCCCCGCTGATCTTTTGGGTCGCACCTCCGTCCGACTGGCGCTGGCCTTCGCGCTCCTTCTCATTGCCGCTTTTGCCGCCGCCGGCGCTGTGGCCTGGGGCCTCATCCGTCAGGATCTCGAGGCGCAGGCAGACCGCCGCATCCTCCAAACCTGGAGGACTATCGCCACCGAGGCCGTCGATGGACCTGAGGAACTGGCGGCGGCCGTCGAAGAGCAGCTCGCCGCCGTTGCGGATCTTTCCACGGTGATCCTGCTGACCGACTCTTCGGGCGCGACCCTTGCCGGGAATCTGCAGGCGTTCCAGGGCACGGCAGGCTGGTCGAACCGTTCAGCCATGGATCTGGGTCTGCCGGAAGGCTCCTCCTTTCGACTCTACGCAGGCCCGGTGAGCGAGGGATTCCTTGTCGTGGGCAGCACCGACGCCGACCTCCACGAGATCGGTGCGATCGTCCTGGGCGCTCTCGGATGAGCTTCGGTCGCTGTCCTGATCGTCGCTTTCGGAGGCGGTGCCTTGATTGCTGCCGGCGTTCAAGCGCGCATGGAGCGGATGGAATCGGTGCTTGACCGGGTGGGGGAAGGCGACCTCACCGCACGCATGGCCGTTCGGGGCAGTGGCGACCTCGCCCGTCTGGCTCAGGGGATCAACTCGGCCCTTGTCCGGTTGGAACGGGTGGTCGAAGGCATGCGGCAAGTGTCGACCGACATCGCCCACGATCTACGCACGCCGCTCGGGCGCCTCAGGTTTCGGATCGAGGCCGCCGCGGCGCGCGCGACCGAGGGCTCGAGGCTCGCCGAGGACCTCGACGCCGCTTTGGAAGAAAGCGACACGCTCGACGCCACGTTCGCCGCTCTCCTGCGCATCGCCGAGATCGAGGCCGGCGCCCGACGGGCGCGGTTCGCACCGCTGGATCTCGGGGAGGTATTGGTCCGGATCGTCGAGGCCTACGAAGGTGTCGCCGAGGAGGCCGGACAGAATCTGAGCCTTTCCTTGTCGGTCACGGCTCCAATCCACGGCGATCGCGACCTTCTCGTTCAGCTGTTCGCCAACCTCGTGGAGAATGCCATCCGCCACGGCCCCGCAGGCACCCGGATCGAGTGCACCGTGACCCAGGAAGGCGACTGCCCGCAAGCCACGCTTCGCGACACGGGCCCAGGCATCCCGGCGGCCGAGAGGGAACTCGTCCTGCGCCGCCTTTACCGCCTGGAGAAGAGCCGCACCTCCCCCGGCACGGGGCTCGGCCTCGCGCTCGTCAAGGCGGTGGCGGACCTCCACGGCGCCGACCTGATCCTTGCGGACGCGGGCCCGGGCCTCCGGGTCACCTTGCGCTTTCCACCCTTCAGGGCCTCCGCATGACCCAAACCCTCAGCTCGCCCGTCAACGCACCGGGTGCCATGGTTCTCTCTTTATCCTTGTGGTGTTCCTGGCGTGCTTCGGCGGGGCACTCCTGATCATCGGGGCCTTCGTGCCGATCTGTAGGGCCGCGGCAGACGTCGCGGCGGCGGATGCCCTCTCCTACTGAGCGGGGCGGCAGTAGAAGGGGCGCGTCCAATCGGTCTTGCTGTTCCGCGCCCGCGCCTTGCTGCTCACGCGCGGCGAGGCCATCGTCGCCCGCCACGGCGCCAGGAGCATCCTCGTTGGTCGGTTCGTGCCTGGCGTGAAGGCAATGGTGCCGATCCTCACGGGGTCGATGGGCATGGGTGCCACTTGGTTCACCTTGGTCAACCTGGGTTCAGGCATCGTGTGGGTGGCGTTGCAGTTGCTCCCCGGCGCGGCCCCTGGATCAGTCGGGTCGCTGATGCCCGCGCCATGGTCCTGTCGGAACCTGGTCCTGTCCGACGGCCGCCGCAACGCCAGGTTCCCTGGGCAGTTGTCTTGGCACGAGTCACCGCCGCAGAGGTCCGGAATGCGGCAGCACGAACTCAGCGACGCTAGTCGGAGCTGATTGCGGACCCCATGCCCCGTGCCGGTCTGCGTGGTGCCGGTCGCTGGCGGGATCATGGGCAGCTGATCCGCGGGCTGATGTGGAAGCTCTGGGCGTGTGCGCCGTGGCGAGACCTGCCCGAGCGCCATGGCCCCCGGCAGACCAGCTGGGAGCGCTTCAGCTGGTGGCGGCACAAGGGGCTGTTCGACAGGCTTCCGGACCGGCTGCCGCCCAAGCTGAACACGGCGGGGCTCACGACTTGGACCTCTGGTGCATCGCACCTCCCCAGGGGCCAGCCGCTCGGCCGCAGATGTGCGGGTAGAAGGTGCCCCCGTCGACCCCGAGCACCCTGCCCTCGGCCTCGCGCGCAGGGGTCTCGCCCCCCTTCCACAAAAGCGGCAATGTGGGGCAACCCTGGCCGCGCCCCTTGGACCCTGATTTCTACCGCGGGCGCAACGCAACCGAATGCTGCGTCGGATCGCTGAAGGGTTACCGCTCCCTCACCACCCGACACGAGACGCTCGCGGCCGACGTCGCAGCTTTGGTGAAGCTCGCGTTTCCGCGGCGATACCTTCGCGTGCTGCGCACCTGACCAACCGAGGGCGTGGGGGCAGCAGTCTTCGACAACCAGCCTGCGACCGTTAACTCTCTGGGATGCCTTGCCTATCGGACCCGCAACGTTTCCCTCACGGCCGGAGTTGGACAGGTTCATGCGCGCTCGGGTCGTGTCCGGCCCAGACCGGCATGCCAGCGGGGTCGCCCGCTGGGCCCTGCGCGTGCTTGGGAGGCAGCATCAGCGGGACCGGCGGAAGGGACGCATACCAGTGAGCCGTGATCGTGACGTCCGGCATGGCTGATCCCCGATGGACCGGGCCTTTCTGATGGGGGCGACATGGGCGCGGTCATGCGCGCGCACGACTGGAGGGACACGCCCCTCGGCTCGATCGAGACCTGGCCACCAAGCCTGCGCTTCGCACTCGGCATCTGCCTGGGCACCCACACTCCGCTCGGGATCTAGTGGGGGAGCAGCTCCTGCTGCTTCACAACGATGCCTTCCGGCGGCTCATCGGCGACAAGCATCTGCGCGCGCTCGGGCGTCCCGCGCAGGATGTCCTTCCCGAGATCTGGGACACCGTCGGACCGATGCTCGGCGGCGTCCTTGCCACAGGCACAGCGTCGGCCTCGGACGGCGCACTCCTGCCCCCTGTTCGTGGATGGCAAGCTGGAGGATCGCTGGTTCGGCTTCACCGCCAGCCCCACCCTCGGCGAGGGCGGGCAGGTCGAGGGTGTCTTCAACATAGCAACCGAGGCCACAGACCGCGTGCGCGCCAAGCGAGCCCGGCTGCAAAGCGAACGCCGGCTGAAGCGGGTCATCGGACAGGCGGGACTGTCGGCCGACATCCGGGCGCTCTTCGAAGCTGCACCCACCCCGCTTCTCGTGCTGGCGGCGCCGGACTGGACCATCGAGGCCGTCAACGATGCCCGCCTCCGGGTCATAGGAAGCACGCGCGAGAGCCTCCTCGGGCGCAAGCACTTCGAAGGCTGTCCCGACGATCCGGACGACCCGCAAACGGATGGCGTCCGTAACCTGAGCGCCTCGATCGAGCGCGTCTTGGCCATGAAGACGACCAATGTCATGGCTGTCCAGCGCCATGCCGTGCGCGACCACAGCAGCCACTTTGTCGAGCCCTGGTCGATGCGCGTGGACACCGTGACGCGCGCCTCCTCCGCTGCAGGCGGCACCTGCAAGCTCATGGCCTTGTCGCTGACCGACACCGGCTCGGGGATCCCTCCCGAGCACCTGGCGCGCATCGTCGATGCCGTTCATCACCACGAAGGGGTCGTCAACGCCCAGGAAGCGCTGACCTATCTCAAGGAACACGATGGCCATATTCCTGTGGTCTTAACCGACGTTGTGATGCGCGGAATGAGCGGCGTCGAACTCGGAGAAGAGGTCCGCCGCCGCTACCCCGACCTGCCCGTGATCCTCACCTCGGGCTATAGCCACGTCCTGGCGGAGGAAGGGCAGCACGGGTTCGAGCTTCTGAAGAAGCCTTACGCGGCCGATGACCTGCCCAGGGCTCTGCGCCGGGTCTCCTTGGGCCGGGATGCCTGAACGGGAAGCAGCTAGGCGGTGCTCGGGGCAGTCCCCGAACCTCGTCGGACAGGACCAAGCGTAGAGCCCGGCGCTAGGTCGAGCCCGGCTGCCGCTGCAATGTGCGATACACAGTGGGCCGCGACACGGAGAACAGCGCGGCCAAGTCGCTGATGCCGTCGTCGCCTGTGTCGTGCATCCGGCGCAGTTCCTTCTGCTGGCGATCCGACGGCCTGGGCTGCTTGCCCCGGAGCCAGCCGCGGATCACCGTGCCATTCTTGGGAGACGGCTTTCTACCTGATTTGCCGAGGGGCGGCCAATGCGGCCCGAAGTGTCTGTTCAGCGATCCCCTTACGGACAGGCTGCAGACGCCCGCCTTGTCGGCCAGACTGATCATGGCGCCCATACCAGGGCCGAAGTAACATTCGCTCGGTCCACTCCATGTGCGCCAGCCAACAACAGAAGAACCAACCGGGAGAACACTATGAGGATCACGCAATTCATGGGATCGGCAGCGCTCGCGCTCCTGCCCATGGCCGCTCCGGCCCAAGCGCAGGACGCGGAATCAGAGCTGCCGGCCTGCGAGGGCTGCTCGGACTCCATGGTGATCATGTCCTGGGGCGGCGCCTACCAGGACATGCAGCTCAAGGCTTACGTCCAGCCCTACATCGATGCGACCGGGATCGATGTGACCTTCGACGAAAGCTCTGGCGAAGCAGTGGCAAAGCTCCGCGCCATGTCAGAGGCTGGCAATATCGGAGTGGATGTCGTCGACGCGCTCGGCGCGGACGCGATCCGGCTTTGCGACGAAGGGCTGGCGATGGAGATCCCCTTCGACGAGTGGCTCGCGCCCTCGCCCGATGGCGCTCCGGCAACTGAGGATTTTGGCGAGAACGTCGTCTCCGACTGTCATATCCCGACAAGCGCCTATTCGACCACCTTCGGCTACCGCACCGACGTCGCTGAGTGGAATGGTCAGACGCCCGACGACATCTGTGACGTTTTCGATCTTGAGACCTTTCCGGGAATGCGCGCACTGGAGGCACGCCCCATCGGCAACCTGGAATGGGCTCTGGTCTGCTCGGGTGTGCCGGTCGAGGAAGTCTACGACACGCTCGAAACGGACGAAGGCGTGCAGATGGCCCTCGACAAGCTTGGCACCATCAAGGACCAGGTGATCTGGTGGACGGCCGGCGCCGAGACGCCGCAGCTCCTTGCCGACAAGGAGGTGGTGATGGGCTCCACCTACAACGGCCGCCTCTTTTCGGTGATCGAGGAGCAGAAGCAGCCGGTCGCCATGCTTTGGGATTACCAAGTCCTCGACATTGACGGCTTCGTGGTCCCGGAAGGCCTGCCAGAGGACCAGCTGAACCGGGTGAAGCACTTCCTCCGTTTTGCCACCGATACCCAGCATCTCGCCAACCAGACAAAGTTCATCTCCTACGGTCCGATGCGCGCCTCCTCGCAGCCGCTGGTCTCCACCCATGCCGAGTTGGGCATCGACATGGCGCCGCACCTGCCGACCTCGCCGCAGAACGCCACGAACAGCATCCTGTTCAACTATGCTTGGTGGGCCGATCACCGCGACGAGCTCGATGCGCAGTTCCAGTCCTGGCTGGGTCAGTAAGCCGACAACGAGGGGGCGGGGCCGTCTGGCCCCGCTTCTGCCGGTGCCGGCAGCTCAAAGAGCGCTGTTGGGTGCCAGCCTCGCGCGCGCCCTGCGCCGCAAGGATCAAAGCCGCCAAAGCGAACTCTCAGGCGGGGAGAAAGCTGGTCAAGGCCCGTCTGCCTGACCGTCAACACAGAAGCTCCCGATGCGCAGCAGCAAGACCCTTCACGGCATCGCCGCCCATGCGGAAGGCGAGGTGGCGACGCCATTAGCGGCGGCATCGCCCCCCCCCCCCCCCCCCCC
>NZ_VDFU01000012.1 GCF_006152115.1 Rubellimicrobium rubrum
CCCCCCCCCCCCCGCCCGGAGAGACGCTCCGGCAGCAGAGCCGCTGGATCGCGCAGGACCAGCCTCTGCGCAACTTCGTCCTGAACGAGTCCCGAGGCGGTGTCTTCCGGCACGTCAGTCTCTTCGCCCCGCCCAAGGACCCGCGCCCAGGCCGCCCTTATCATCATGGAGCCCGAGGACACGCCGCCGATGTCGGGGTCGAACTCCATCTGCGTCGCAAAGCTGCTGCTCGACGGCAGCGTCCTCCCCTGCAGGAGTCAATGACGGAGCTGGTTCTGGAGGCGCCAAGACGCCTGGTCCGCGTCCGGGCCGAGTGCCGGAACGGCAAGGCCGAGCGCATCTCCGTGCAGAACCTGCCGAGCTTCGCCCAGCGGCTCGCGGCCCCGCTGGAGGTGGAGGGCTGGGCACGCTCACGGTCGGTACGGCCCATGGCGGCGACAGCTTCGTCTTCGTGGACCCGGCGGCGCTAGGGCTGTCGCTGACCCCCGGCGAGGCGCACGACATGGCGTATGCGTCAGCGACACCGCAACCGAGGCGCTGGGCTTTTCGCACCCCGAGAACCCTGATTCCTCTGCCTCTTCGCCGCCGGCCTGGAGCGTGGCCCCGAGGAGCTGCGGGCCAAGGCGGCGGTGGCGATCCGCATCGGACGCTCATGAACCGCATCCTGCTGGAGCACTACCACCTGCCAGCACCACTCGAGGAGCAGGTCCCAACCTTCGTCGAGCACTACGACTACAGCCGCGCCCAGGAATTAGCAGGATTCGAACTGGTAGCGGAGGAGGGATTTGGACCCCCGACACGCGGATTATGATTTCGTCGGTATATAGTTCCCACGACTTCCTTTTGTTCGATATCCAAGCGATACTCTATGTTCATGGATCTCAAAGTATCCTCATGAACTCATGGGCACGCACAATTTCGCACAAGGAACGCACAAGATTGGCCACCCGGTTAAACGAAAAGAAGGCCGCGGATCTTCGCCCCAAGGCGGAGGGCTACGAGGTCCGAGACGAGGTTGTGCCGGGGCTGGTGCTCCGGGTGGGCAAGAAGGGCATCAAAGTCTGGGACGTGGTGGTCCAGACCAGCCCCAAGTCACGCCAGCGCATTCGGCTAGGCACCTTCCCCACCCTCTCAGTCAAGGACGCCCGTAAGGCTGCCGAAGTAGCTAAAGAGACCGCTTCCCGGCCCGGACGGTCCCGAGAGCTGCGCACAGTGGGCGAGCTCTTCGAGCGCTACGCCGCCGCGCGCGCCCCGCAGATGCGGGCCTGGCATGATGTGCAGTCGGCCTGGAAAGTTTGGGGCGAGGCCCGGCTGGCTCACATCCGGCTCACGGATCTGTCTGTGCACCATGGGCTGGACCTGCGTGACCACGTCGCCCTCCACTCCTCGCCCCTTCGGGCGGCCAGCGTCATCCGATACCTGCGACCCATGTTCGCCTGGGCCGCTGACGAGCGGATCATTGACGTGAGCCCCTGGGCTACGCTGAAGGCGCGCGAGAAGGCCGAGGCTCGGGAGCGCGTCCTCTCCCCGGCAGAGTGGAAGGGTGTGTGGCAGGCAGCCGTCCAGGAGCCCTACCCTTTCGGTCCCTTTGTCCAGGCACTCATGCTCTCGGGCCAGCGCCTGAGCAATGTGGCTGAGATGCGCTGGGACGAGATCCATGGTGATGTTTGGGTGATCCCGCGCGAGAAGATCAAGGCGACCCGAACGGAGAAGGCGGCCGCCCACGAGGTCCCGCTCTCGGGGGTGCTGAGGGCGCTCATCGCGGAGCAGCCCCGGCTAGGGCCTTTCGTCCTCACCACGCGAGGCGATCGGCCCATAAGCCCTGGATCGCGACAGAAGGACCGGATCGAAGCGGCAGTAAACAGTGCGGCGACCCTGACCAAAGGACGGCCACTCGAGCCTCGCGAAACTCTGAGCAACTGGCGGTTCCATGACTTACGGAGGACGGCGGCGACTCTGATGACTGGAGGCGGAGTGTCACGCTTCATTGTGGAGCGGGTGCTGGGTCACGCCGACCGGGGCGTAACCGCCATCTACGACCGGAACCTGTATCGTGAGGAGAAGAGGACGGCACTGGAGGTGCTCGCGGCGACGGTGGCCTCAGTGGACTGAGGCTACATGTCAACCTGCTGTGTACCGTCACCTACCTTCCACGACCCAGGTTGGCCGGGTCTTGCCACGAGTATATGGCAGCCCAGCATAAGCTAGGGGGGCCGGCATGGATAAGCCAATCTCGTTCGAGGACGCCGTGACGTATGCCCGCGGTATAATTGCGTGGCGTTTGCAGGAAGGACCACTGTTTAATCCGAACTCGCTCAATCCGAACACGGTTCTGGCCCACAGCCTTCAGAGTGACGGCTACATCCTGTTGCTCAAGAACCCCGAACAGCTTGTTGAGGAGGCTCAGCACGACTCCAAGAAGTATCTGGCACTCCAGTACGGCATCGCCAAGATGCTGTATCTGAGGAAGCCCCTCCCGCCGGTAGCTCTGACGTGGCTAGTAGACCATCTTCAAGGCAGGACTTGGGCGCCCAAAATGAAGCAAGGTCGCCCACGAAGCATCACTGCACACGTCTGGATCTACTTTTTGATCGAGTCCCTGGTCAAACGCGGGCTCACGGCCACTCGCAATGAGGAACCCGGTCGACGCAGTCAGGCTGCGCGCGCTTCTGCCTGCGATGCAGTTGCTTTGGCGCTGAACGAGGTTGGCCACAGCGTCCGGACATACAAGAGCGTCAAGGAGATTTGGGAGAAGGTCCCCAAGCTCCGGAACTCAGAGGGCCTGATCGAGCCCGGCTCTATCTATTAGGTCGCCGTAGAATCATTTCTTTTTCCGGCCACGAACACCGGGGGACGGGGCTGTAATCCAATGGACATCGTAATCCATCGGGAAGAACTGCCGTGGCCTACCGCCAGAAGACTGCATCCCATCCTCCGACGTGCCAAGGGCCGCGCCCAGCGACTTCAACGCCGGCCAAGGCGGAGATCGCCTACCCGGATTATATGAACCCTCCCCAGGCAGCCCAGTACTCGGGCGGCCTGTCCACCTCGTTCCTCGCCAAGCTGCGCATGGAGAAGAACCGCCACCGCGGTCCCGCCTTTGTCAAAGTCGGCCGGGCCATACTCTACCGGAAGGCCGACTTGGACCACTGGCTCGCCTCGCTTATTGTAGAGGTCGAGTAAGCTGATGCGTGCGCTCTCCCCTTACACCAAAGCCGCTCATCTGGCTGTCGCTCATATGGTGGCCAACACCCTGACCCTTGCAGACGATAAAGGCCTGCGGGCCTTTTGGGGCCTTTGCCTCGTACTGCGCAAAAAGCTCAGCTCATCCGAGCGCCAGGGTCTGGCCTGGGCCGCGCTAATGGCCTGCAACGACGATGAGGCTCAGAGTATAGCTGAGGCTGTCCTGACGCCCGAACTCGGCATTGGCTGGCCCTTGCCGCCGTTCGATGGAGTTCTGGAAGAGGCGGTCTTTTGGGCTGACTTCGCCTCGCAGGAGGAGTTGCGGGCCTACGCCTTCTCATGCCTCGACCGGCTCTCGGCTGAGGAGCGTCGCGCCATCTGGCGGGCGCTCGACCGGCAGGTCGCAGCATGAACCTGATGACCGACTTTGGCGGCATGGCCGCTCAAATTGACCGCCACCGTGCCGAGATGGGACAGGACCGGCATGGGGAGGTGGTTCAATTGCTGCCCACCCTCTTCGTCTGGCGTGACCCCGCGACTATTCCACCACGGCCTTGGCTTTACGGCCACCACCTCCTGCGCCGACAGATGTCGGTCACCGTCGCGCCCGGGGGTGTGGGCAAATCGTCTCTGACCATCGTGGAAGGGCTTGCCATGGCCTCGGGCCGCCCGCTCCTGGGGGACCGGCCCACTGACTGCCTGCGGGTCTGGCTGTTCAACCTGGAAGACCCTCGGGACGAATTGGAGCGCCGTGTCATAGCAGCCATGCTCCACCACCGCATCGCTCCGGAAGAGGTTGAGGGACGGCTGTTTCTAGACACCGGGCGCGAACAGCCGCTTTGCACCGCAGTGCAGGGCCGCAATGGAGTCCAAATCCTGCAGCCTGTCCTCGGCCGGCTTGAGGCGCAGTTGCGCACACGCCAGATAGACGTCTTCGTGGTGGACCCGTTCATCTCCTCGCACTCGGTCCCCGAGAACGACAACGGGGCTATCGACCGGGTGGCAAAGGAGTGGGCCGCACTCGCCGAGCGGTGCAACTGCGCGATAGAGCTGGTTCACCACACCCGTAAGCTCAACGGCGAGGACGGGACTAGCGAGAGCGCCCGAGGCGCGGTTGCGCTCTTGGCCGCCGCACGGTCTGGGCGCGTGCTCAACCGGATGAGCGAGACTGATCGAGACAAGGCGGGCGTCAAGGACGACCCGGCTACTTACTTCTCAGTGACCCGGGACAAGGCCAATCTAGCACCGACGAGCCAAAGGGCCTGGCGGCGCATGGCGTCGGTGCAACTTCCGAATGGCGACAGTGTGGGTGTGGTCGAAGCCTGGGAATGGCCAAATGCCTTTGACGGGCTGACGGTAGCCAACCTGCTGGCAGTGCAGCGTGCCATCGATGGCAAGCACCCCAGAAAGGATCCTCAGTCGCAGGGTTGGGCGGGGTACATCGTTGCCAGCGTGCTGGGCCTCAATGCCGAGATGGACAAGGCTCGGATCAAGCAACTGCTCACCGGTTGGATCAAGTCTGGGGCCCTTCGCGAGGCGCTTATCCCTGACGAGAAGTCGCGGCCTCGCCCCTGTCTGGAGGTCGGTGAATGGGCCAGCGTCTAGATTTCTCCACCACCCAGAAGCGTAAGGTGGAGACAGGTAGGGAAGTGGGGCACATCGACGGGCTCTCCACCTCTCCACCACCCCGCCCCTAAAGGGGCGGTGGGGTGGTGGAGAGAGTACATCCCTCTCGCCCGTTCCCGGTGCGGGGGAGAATAGCCAGTGCACCAGCAGACGATCAACAATTCAGGACAGACATCATGGGTGAGTGCACCACGCACTGCCTCTCGGGCGCGCAGCTCGCCGCGATCCGCCACCAGGCCGGCCTCAGCCAAACGGACCTCGCTAAAGCTGCCGGCGTTGGCCGTCATGCGGTGAGCTACTGGGAGTGCAAGCAGGTCGTTCACATTCGGCAGCATGCTCCCCGACGCATGCTCGCTGCTTTGGGCGTGACCGCAGATCCTGCCGTATTTCCTGACACTTTCGCGCGCGCGGGCGCGGGCGCGCGGGATGGGGTCTTAGTCTCGGCGATGGAGCGGCGCGCGTTGGAGCGCCTTGAGGCGCGGCACGGCGCGCGACGGGCGCAACGCGCCGCTCAGGAGGCCGCCCGGGACTCGCCTCCTGACGTGGAGCCCTCAACCCCACCATCAGCGCAACGCGCGCGCTGCGGTGCTCTCACGCGCAAGGGCCTGCCCTGCCAGGCGCACAGCGAGCCCGGTAGGCGCCGCTGCAGGTTTCACGGCGGCAAGAGCACGGGACCAAGGACAGCCGAGGGCGTGGCTCGGATTGCCGAGGCGCAGCGCAAGAGATGGGCCGTCTGGAGAGCATCGATGCGGGACAAGTCGATCCTCTCAAGCGAGAGGTCCTGATCTCTCTACAGTATACTGCGCAAGCAGTGTTCTGCTTCGGGCTCCCCTAAGATGCTTTGTCACGCCTAACTTACCCTGCGGAGTCCGACGGAACCAGCTCATCACTCCCACTCAGACGGCTCCAACACTTCGGTGAATGCGGTTGCGCCAAGGCCTCAAGCGCGGTGGCGATCAGAGACGCCACGCCAGGGCTCGTCACTGGCCAGTGAGCTTTTCGTTCTCCCGGGCCTAGCGGGCGGTTGCCACTTCGAGGCTCCAAAGCTCAGACTCCAGTTGGGCCGTGGCGAAGGAGAGGAGTTGCCGTGCAGACCGTGTTGCGTCCGGGAGCGGGGCATCCGGATCGAGAGGACACCATGGACGAGGATCTCAGAGCCATGCTCGAGGCCCAGATCCGTCAGTTGGAGCAGCGCATACCGGCATCCTGGCTCAGGAGAACACCTTGGCTGCCAAGCTCGAGCTTCTTTGCTCCATTTCCGGGATCGGACCGGTTTCTGCGGCCATGCTGCTGGCCGAGATGCCAGAGCTCGGCCGGATGACGGCGGGCGAGGCGGCCTCAATGACCAGGCTGGCGCCCGTGCCGCAGGACAGCGGAGCGATGCGCGGCCGCCGCATGATCGCAGGAGGACCACGCGCCTTGCGGCAGGTGCTCTTTCAAGCCGCTCTCGCAGCTGCATCTCACAACCCACTCCTGACGGTTGGGGCCAAGCGCCTCCAAGAAAAGCAAGCCACACAGGCTGGTCCTCGTCGCCCTTGCTAGGCGGCTCATCACCGTCGCAAATGCGATCCTGAAAAGCAGAACCCCATGGCAGCGCTAGCCCGGCACATCGACACAGTTGCTAGTCCATTGCTCGGTCCGTCCAACCTCAAGATATGCGCGGCGTCCTGTCGTCCTGCTGCCCCACTTAGGACATTCTCCCGTGACACCACCCATCAACCTTCGTGGGTGATGTCGGGAACCTTGCACTGACATCACCCAACGCTGGTGCGCTGGGAGCAATGGAAGAGCCGAGACAACGTCATGGTGGGTATGAGCTTCACGGAGCTTCACCTTTCCCCGGAGGTCTTGGCCGACCTGGACCTCCCGGAGGTCCGCTACGAGGTGCCGACCGCCTATGCCGCGGTCTTTCCCATCGATCCACTGCACCTCCGCTGGACGCGATGCTCTTCGCACTTCAGCACCGAGCCGCTGACGGCAGGGCGGACTGGAAGAAGCTGGGAACGGTCATAGAGCGGCTCGCTCCTCTCGTCTGCCGAGACGTCAGTCTGTCCGAGTTGGACATCGATGATGCCGACTGGTGGATTGGACTTGGGCGTGTGGACCTGCACGGGTCCATCATCACCATCCAGCGGGGCGACACTCTCATTGCGGCGTTCGACCGCCGGGACGACGGGCGGCTTCGCACAACCGTCTACCACCCTCTGTGCGCGCGCGCGATCAGGTCAGTGATCGGCCTCGGTTCAAAGCCGCACCCCGAGCATGGCGTCAACATGCGCCCGGACAACTGGGACTACGCCGGCGACTGCGCAGCTCTGAATGGCAACGTCTACGCCGCAAAGGACGGCTGCACCTATCTGTCAAGCTGGCACAAGGGGCTCGGGGCGGACTGGGAGGGGCGTGATGATCCCGTGTGGATCCTAGAGCGCAAGAATGCGTGGCCTCGCTCGACCGGCTTTGTGGCTACCGAGATCAAGGTCTTTCGGCGCATGACAGCTCTCATGGAGACGCTCCCCCCTTGCGAGGTGCCGCAAGCCGATGAGCTGCCCGAGGAGTATGCGCGTCCTCAGGCGAGGGTCCATGTGGCCGACGCCGAGCCGCCACCTGCTCCCCTCACCAGCTACGATCTTTCAACCCAGGACGGCCGCCTTGGATTCTTTGTGGCCCTTTATGACGACTACCAGGAGGACGGTCTGCTCCCGGCCGTCAACCACGTCTGGGACAACCTAGCGAAGCCCAAGGGCGTTCGCTGCGCGCTCATGGCGCAGAAGGTGGGTAAGTCCGGCACCGGCCGGCGCGCCCTCATTCGCTTCATCAAGCGGTTCCTCCAGGAGATTCTTTATGAGTTCCACATCCCGGACCTCCCGCTCCAGGCGGACTACGCTTCCTTCGATGACTGGAATAGGGCCTGCCGTGCTATGTTCGCGGAGGTTGATGAACGATTGTTCGAGCTTCTTAGCCGTTACGAGGCCATTCTGGACGGCAGAGACCCTGAGGAGACCCAGGCAGCTCCGGCTGGGATCGTGATCAAGGGGCCTTGGGGTCGTGGCAAGCCGAACGCCTGAAGTCGCGCCAAACGAGCTTTGGGCGGCGATGGAGCCGGTGCTGCCGCAAGAACCCTTTTCACATCATTCGTCCGTCGACCAAAGGCCGCGCAGCGGGACAGCTGATCCTGTGGCGCAGTATCACCTTGCGAGCAGATAGAAAGGCCTCCTCATGCGCCCGAAGACAGTGACCATGCACTTCCCTTCGGGCATGTCGTCTCCCCTGCATGTTGTCAGCCTGTCCAACTAGCACGGTGTGATCATCGCCTCGTCCCGCGAGCTCGTCACGCAGGCTCTCGAGAGACCGGAGGCCAAGCGTTGCGGCATCTACCTCCTCCTGGGCGAGGATCAGGGGGGTGAGGTGGCCTATGTCGGCGAGACGGAAGAACTCGCGACGCGCATCAGGACCCATCTGGCGCGCAAGGCCTGGTGGAGCGATGTCGCGCTCATCACCACGAAGTCCGAGGACCTCAACAAGGCTCACATCAAGTACCTGGAATCCCGGATCCACGAGATGATCAAGGCGGCAGGGCGCGTCCGCCTGGACAACGTGGCGCCTCGCTGACCATCTCGCCCGGCTCGACCTCGTCGTGCTCGACGAACCAGGCTACCTCCCCTTCGCCCAGGCCGGAGGCCAGCTCCTCTTCCACCTCGTGAGCCGCCTCTACGAGCGGACCTCGGTGGTCGTGACCACCAACTTGGCCTTCGGCGAATGGCCGGCCGTCTTCGGCGACGCCAAGATGACAACCGCGCTCCTCGAGCGCCTTACCCACCACTGTGACATCGTCGAGACCGGCAACGAGTCCTGGCGCTTCAAGACCCGCTCCTGATCCCAGCCCCTTCACCCGGACCGAGGTGGGCCTGATCCGGCTCCGCCCCTGGTCAGCTGCACCGGATCAGGCCCACCTCGCCGCATCCCCACCGGGGGTCCCTCTTGGACGCCGATCCAGGGTCCCGATCCCGTGCCGATTGACACGCGTCGGGGAACCCCTTCAGCCCGTCGGTGACGGCGATCAGGACGTCGCCAACACCGCGGGCCTTGAGTTCGTTCATGACGCGCAGCCAGAACTTGGCACCCTCGGTTTGCTCGATCCAGAGGCCCAGGACCTCCTTGGTGCCATCAGGCAGAATGCCGAGCGCGATGTAGACCGCCTTGTTGCGGACAAAGCCCTCGTCGCGGATCTTCACCCGCAGCGCATCGAAGAAGACGAGGGGGTAGCAGGCGTCTAGCGGACGGTTCTGCCACTCGGCAACCTCTTCCAGCACGGCATCGGTGACCGCTGAGATGAGGTCGGGCGAGACCTCGATCCCGTAAAGATCCTCGAGGTGCCCGCGGATCTCGCGCACCGTCATGCCGCGGGCGTACATCGAGACGATCTTCTCGTCGAACTCCGGAAACCGCCGCTGATACCTGGCGATCAGCGCAGGCTCGAACGTGCCCGCCCGGTCTCGGAGGATGTCGAGCGTCACCTTCGATGTGCCCGTCAGCATCGTCTTCTGCGAGCTGCCATTGCGCCGGTTCGGCCGGCCCTCCTGCCGCTCACCCCCCAGATGCTCATCAAGCTCGGTGCTCAGAATGCGCTCCGACAGCGCCTTCTTCAGCTCGTCAACAAGACCGTCGCGGCTGAAAACCTCCTGCGGGTCACGTCCCGCCAGAAGCTGGTCCAGAATGTCCTTCTCGATGGCCATGGTTCAGGTCCTTTCTCACCTTCATCATGACCCCCCGCACAAGATCCCTGACAGTCCCCGGGCCCGTGGCGAAGGCCATGGCCTACATGCTCGACCGGGACCGGTGGCCCGCCTTCACCCGCTTCCTCGAAGATGGCCGCATCTGCCTCTCGAACAACGCCGCCGAACGGGCGCTGCGCGGCGTAGCCCTGGGCCGCAAGGCTTGGCTCTTCGCCGGCTCCGATCGCGGCGGCGAGCGCGCCGCCTTCTTCTACTCGCTGATCGTCACCGCCAAGCTCAACGACATCGACCCACAGGCCTGGCTCGCCGACGTCCTCGCCCGCATCGCTGGCACGCCCATGTCGCGCCTCACCGAGCTCCTGCCGTGGAACTAGGCCCCAGCCTCAGACCAACAGAAAGCGGCCTGACCACGGCCCTCGCCGGAGCGTTACCTTTGGTCTCGATCGGAAGGGGTCGCTTGAAGGGCCACATGGCCCCAATCTGAAGGGCCTGAGCGCTTCTGAGCAGCTAGCAGGACCTAGCAATTCGTGGGTTTTCGCGGGCCAGTGTTATTCCGCGGGTGCCGCTTTTCGCCTCCGCAGTCCCACAATCAAGGAAGCAAGAACTGCCCAAGCGAAGATTTTGATCGCCGCAATCACGGACAAAGTAGCGGCCAGCCAGGAAGTCATCAGAAGAAAGCCAACCTGCCTATGCAGCTGGTCGGGCGCGTCTCCGTAAGACAGACGATAACAAGTCCAGAGGAAACCAAGGAGCAGGCTGCCCAGATAGATCTGGCTTGACCGTCGAGACAGGATCCCCAGACCGAGGCCAAGCATCAAGGGGGTCGGCACGAAGAAGAACTTCGCTATCGCAACCAACATCACCACTTTACCGGCCTCCGAACCTTCGAGATGAAGTGTGGCTAAGGTTGCTGACAGGTCAATGGGCTGTTGGAAAACTCCATTTCCAGCAAATATCGCGCGAGGCTCCCCGCGCCGGTCCCCAGCCAAGGGAGAAAGTTCGAAACCACCCCCCGGCTTAGGGGCCGTAAGAGCGGCCTCCTGCGCGCACATAGGCTTCGCTGCGCTCGCGTTTGCCGACCGCCATCACGCAGACGACGAGACGATCTTCGACGACTTCGTAGACGAGCCGAATGCCGGGATCCTTGAGCTTGATCTTGTAGCGGTTGCGCGAGCCGTTGAGCCTGGCACTCGGCACAACTGGCTGCTCAAGTCGCTCGCGTAACTTCTCTTTAAGCCTCAGCTGAACAGCTCGATCGAGCTTCTTCCACTCTTTCAGAGCCTTTTCGTGGAACTCGAGACTATAGGTCATCAAGCGATACCCGAACAAACGGGCCAGCGGCCCGCTCATCGGCTATCGCATTAAGCTGCGCATCTTCGATCGCTTCCTGCAATTGAAGCTTGGATACCGTCACCTTGGACATGGTACGGCGCGCATGAGATCCGCCGCGCTCGCGGCGAACGCTCACAGTCGTGATCTTAGCAAGAGCAGTCATGAGGTCCTCCGGTAGCACCGAGATAGCCCTGCCATGTGAACTAATCAACAACGTAGAGGAGCTCATGAGAGCGCACGAGGTCGCAGAGGAGCTTATGAGGCCGCACGAGAGGCGCTCTTGGTCCTGAGCCACGCGTTCAGTTCCGCTCTCGTAGCGAAGTAGCGCTTCCCGTCAGGCCGGTAGATAGGCACGTCCGGCCGGGCCGCTAGCCTGCGCGTGGTGTCCACCGACAGGCCAAGTGCGCGAGCGATGGCGTCCAGCCCCCAGAGCTTGTCCGGGCCTGAGGTCAGCGCATCGAAGCGGGGTGCGTTCAGAGGAGGAAGACTGGTCATTCTGTCATGCCCTCCCGGCCGGGGTCGCTGATGCCAAGGGATGGATCGGCTCGGCATGGAGCCGCACCCGCTTGGCCGTACGCTCACACATGGCGGCGGCTTTCTCGGGCCCGAACTCCTCACAGTAGAGGCGAACAGCTTCCCAATGTGACCCGGCCAAGATCGCATCGATCGGCAGGCCCTGCGTCACGAGAGCCTGAACCCACTGGCGAAGACCTTGCGCCACCTCGGCCGAAACCTGGCGCTTGGCCTCCACCATCATCTTCTCTTCGTCAGTCATAGGCTGTCCTTCGGGAAGCGCACAGAGCTGGCTCGGTTTGTCTGAACAGCTTCCGGGCTGTTGCTAAGTGGATCTCCGCTTGGGTTACGCCGCCGCCGGGGTTGGCGTCGGCTGGTTGAAGTAAGCCTGATGGGGGCAGACAGGGGAACAAGCTGCGATCCTGTCCATGATCCTTTGATCTACAGGCGCTTAGCCCCGAACCATGGCGGAGCGCCTGTCCACCGAACTCTTCGGGGGCGGCCGATGCAGAGGGAAACAGAGTTTCTCTTAATGAGACACCAGCCTTCGACAGGCCCATCGACACAAACTCAAGAACATCGCATCTTCAACGAGCGTGAGTGTGTCTCTGAGGGTGTAGTTCGGTGCCGCTTGGATGAGGATGCTCAGCGCCCGAAAATTGTACCTCAGTGAAAGAAGATCTGACATGGATAAACTTGTAGCCGCCACAGTTCTCCTGCTGCTCTCGGCCCCTGTTGCGCTCGCGCAGAACTGCCAGATCATCGGCAACCAGACATACTGCGATAATGGCATTAGCGCCAATACAATTGGCAACACGACCTACTATAGCAATGGAGTCACCGATCAGCAGATCGGGAACCAGACCTATGGTTCTGATGGGTTCAACTCCCAACAGATCGGAAACCAAACGTACTACAACGACGGCACCACGTCTCAGCAGATTGGGAACCAGACGTATTTCAGCGATGGGACTGTTTGTCAGCAGATCGGGACTCAGGTCTACTGCAACTGATCTAGTGTCAGACTTCATTGTTCAGATCTAGAACAGGACGGTCGTGCTGCTCGGGCTCCTCGTGAGCGCCCTTTTTTACCAGCTCGGGCAGCCGAACGGCTGGCCCGGACCGGGGGCTGCCGATGCACCACAGATCCAAGTCGATGAGCCCTTCCGTGTTCAGCTTGAGCCGAAGCCGGTCCAAGAGCCGGTCGAGCAGTCCCTCGCGTCGCCACCGGCTGAAGCGCTCGTAGACGGTCTGGCACGGCCCGTAACGTTCGCCATTGCGCGCCCGAGGCGAGCTTTCACACCAATCCGTTCACCACCCTATCGATGATCCCGCCGGCGACCGCGGCCACTCACACTGGAACGCGGCATGAGGTCGGCGATCAACTCCCACTGGGCATCGCTGAGTTCGTGCCGTCGCATTGCAGGCCTCCGCCATGGTGATGCTCACCCAAGCAACTGCCCGCGCCCCCTCTCGTTGCAGAGGCCGTCAAACAGAACCTAGGAGAAAAGGCGAGACAGGAAGGACTTCTTCTCGGTTCGCTCAAACCTTCCACTCGAGCCTCTGGTGGTCTTGTCGATGCCTCTACGATGCCTCCACGAACCTGGCTGGCCATAGCGGTTCGTTTCCCGGCGGGGCTGCTTCTCCCAATGGCTTCTCTGCTTGCCATTCTTGTTTCCGAACAAGCCGAACATGCTGGTCCTCTACGCCTAAGATCTGACAGACCACCTGCCAAATGTCCTAAACTTACTAATGACGATGCAGTGCTTCGGTTCAAGCTGTTGTTTTTGACCATCCACCATCTGATGGCATGTTGGCCCTGTGTATCAGGAAGGGTCGTCCTGTGCGTAGGTCATGCAGACTGTGTGCGAACCTCCTCTGGAGGTTTCTTCTCTGTCCAACAGACCCGAAAGCATATTTCAGGGAGGACCACTTTCCGAAAGTCACTCCCGCTCAAGGAGTTAGGCACCTTTCATTCGCATGAGGATCAACCCACAGTCGAGAATGGCGCGCCGCAATGCCGCTCGTGTCGCGGAGGGGGCAGTGTCAGGAAGGGAACTAAGCTGATCAACGAGACGCTTGATATCATCATGGGCTCTCATGATGGCTGCAGGGTCAGATGGGGCATTCTTGGGCTGCCCCTTAGACGGGGACGACCGCCGCTCAACTGTGAAAGCTTGGCTTTTCGGGGCAGGCTTCGTCTTAGGCACCGCTCTCGGAGCCTTTTTGAGCGGCGTGCTGACCCCTGGCTTACCCTTGGGCATCACTGGAGGTTCGAGAGGGCCGGCCCAATCGGGTCGTCGGGAGCCTTCGGGAAGAACGGATGGAGGGCAGCGGAAGCTGATTGGCGAGTTGCGTCCGGCTGCTGTGCCGCCGGCACTAGAAGGTCTCGTGTCGCTCCCGCTCGATAGATGAAGCGGGTCGACTACCTCGGAACCTTGCGTCTGGATTTTCCGCTCGAAGCTCGCACGACGCCAGTCAAAGCCCTTTGACACCAGGACACCTCACACGAAAATAGCTTTCATTGCTTGCAGCATTTCCGAGAGAAAAGATGTCGTCAACAAGGAGGTACGAGAGATGTCAGCAAGCTGGGCAAATATAGAGGAGTGTTTAGCCTTCCTCTGACATCCTGATCGAACATAATGTCAAAGCGGTCACGTCAGAGTTTTGAGCCGAGTCATAAAACACACTCTGCGGCTTTGATATAACAGGGCATGCGGTAAGCAAATAAGTCTACGGAGAAAGTATGGTGGCTATCACCTTGCCGCAGGATGTCCTTGAGATGCCCCAGAAGCTGCGATGAGTTCGCCTCAGGCCGGGACGTCGTCCATGTTCGCCTTCCTCAAAGGTATCCTGTTATGAGTCCCCTGAGTCCCTCGACGTCGCCTTCGTCTGTTCCGCTGGCCGACGAAGCTGATGGTGCGGCCTTCCTGTCGCCCATGGCTGGCGAGGAGGCGACGGCTCACACCCCAGCGCCGATCCGCATCAGCGAGCTTACCATCAACTGGCACATCAATGAGGCCTGCAACTTCGGCTGCTCGTACTGCTATGCGAAGTGGGCGATCGACCGCAGCCCGTTCCGGCGCATCTGGCGCGAGGTGATCGACGACCTTGCGCAGTTGCCAGGCAGGGCTCTCGACCTGCGGCCCCAGCCTGTTGTTGCTGATCGGATCCGCCTCAACTTTGCAGGCGGAGAGCCTTTTCTCATGAAGGACCTCGAGGCCGCAGTTGCCAGGGCGGCTGGAGCGGGGCTTGCACCATCGTTCATCTCCAACGGGTCGCTGATCACTGACCGCTTCATCGACGAGACCGGTCCGATGATCTCGGTTGCAGGCTTCAGCTTCGACTCCCTCTCATCCGAGACCACAGCCCGCATCGGGCGGGCAGGCCGCCGCGGGGAGCAGGTTGGTCTTGACCGTCTGGGCCCCATCCTCGACCGGTTCCGCGCCGTATCACCGACGACGATCCTGAAGATCAACACGGTGGTCTGCGACGAGAACGCCGACGAGGATCTGACCGATGGCCTGCTACGCTTGGCGCCGCACCGCTGGAAGATGCTCCGTGTGATCCCGGGGCATGGCGGCGTCCCCATCTCGGACGAGCGGTTCGCGGCCTTTGTGCAGCGTCATGTGCGTGTCCCTGGCGCCGTGGTTGAGGACAACGCTGATATGCATCGCTCCTACCTGATGATGAACCCTGAGGGACGGTTCTATCAGCGGGAGGGCTCCGGCTACGTGTATGGCGGGAACGTTCTCGACAAAGGCGCCTTAGCAGCCCTCGCCGGGGTGGAGTTCGACTCGCTGGCTTATCTTGGACGTTATTGATCGGGCTCACAGATCAGCAGGCCCACAGGATTGCGTTGGACGAGCTTTTCTAGCTAGTTTCCCGGTTGGGGCTCGGTGCGGCGACCCGATCTGTTCTGAAGGGGCACGCAGTGACGATCAACCCGGCTTTTCCCCGTCAGCGCGAGCTCGACGAAACGGAGGCGCAGGTCCAAGCTCTTAAGGATCTTGCCCGTGGATTAAAGAGCCAGTTCGAACGGCATAGTGCTTTCTCAGTCTCCGAAGCCAAAGCACGCTTGATGCAAGCGCGTCAGACTGTCGCCCAACTCTCGGAAGAGGCGGCGACACTCAAGCTCGAGATCAAGAGGTTGCAGGAGGAGCAGAAAGAGGCGGCAACGCGCCTTGCTCCTTGGTATCGGGCCACTGCTTGGTTCAATGCCGAACAGAGCGCCATTCGGCGTCGCTCCCAAGAACTGACGATCCGGTTGCGCGACATCGAAGCCCGCTTCGTCAGGATCCAAGGCAAGGCCCATCGGATCGAAAAGGAGCAGGGGATCATTGAAGGTGAACTGAGCGACCATGCGGCGATCGACGTGGAGGCGCTGCAGTCGGAAAGGATCGATCTTGCGGCTCGCCTGGACGTGGCTATCGCCACTTGGCAGGGTCTCTTCTCCGAACGGCAGGCCTACGACGAGGAGACCGGCCCGCTGATGAAGCAGATCGCCCGAGATCGGGACGACCTGGCCGAAACCCGACGCAAGCTCGAAATAGCCAGAAAACTTGATACGGCCCTCGGCGCTGCGCACGACGCGGCCGCCCGGCGTGACGTGCATATGGAGTGCGAGAGGACACTTCAAACCGGGCGGCCACGCGATGTGATCCGGGATCTCGAGCCAAAGGCCAAACGCCTCGACCGAGATCTCGTCAAGACGGAGGACCGCCTGAAGCAGGTGCAGGCGCGCTGGGAAAGGCGCGTCGAGGTCTTGGTCCTAGATGGTAACAATCTCTGCTACTCATCCGACAACACCTTCATCGAACTGAAAGCGCTGAAGGCCCTCCTCCCCCTTCTCACAGCCCGCTACAAGGTCCGCCTCGTGTTCGATGCAACGATCCGCAAGCGGCTTCGGGCGGGGGATGACGATATCCGGGCCGCACTGCGTTCAACGGCCGAAGTCACAGTGATGCCGACCAAGACCGCAGCCGACGAATCGATCATTAGCTTGGCCAAGAACTCGTCCACAACCTTCATACTTAGCAATGATCGCTATGCAGAATTCGCCCATGAGGAGCCGGTCGCCACAGGCCGTGTCTTGCGCTTCATGATTTTTCCCGACCGGATCCAGATCCATGATCTCAGGATCGACTTTGTTCTTTGAGGGGGTGGCCTCAGGTCGTTAGGACCATCTGTGGCTCTGTTGATCCCCTATCCATGAGCTCCATCGGTAGCTGGATCGGAGACCAGCGACTACAGCACTTTACGAAGCCGGCAGGAAACAGGCCGAGTTTCGTAGGCCTAGAGGGTCACGACGGTCGAGTGCTGGGCCAGATGAAACCGAAATGCCCACGATAGTAGGCACTGTAGAGGCGGTTGAGGTCAGCATCCCAGTCTTCGATCGCGACCTTCTTCGAGGGACGTCCGTCTCGCTTGGCCGCCACGCAGAAGGCCGCAATCGAGTCGGCCATCTTCTTGAGTCGCCCCGGGCTTCCGGGGGCACCCCAGCTTCGCATGTAATCGGCATCATTGAGCGGCGGCAGGCGCCCCCTAAAGATCCGATCCAGGATGGCGTGCCGGATCTCGTCCTGCTCCCCCGCCGTGACCCCGACGCGGTACCCCAAGTAGGAAAGCATTCCTTCCTTGTAAGGGAAGAAGACGGTCGTCAGACCCAGACCTGGAGCGGAGTTGGTATTCGGCCACCGAAACCGTCCCCGTTTCTCCCATTCCTCCTCAATGAGATCGAGGAGCCGTTGCGCGCGGTGGTGCTCGGATTTGCGAGCGCTGTCCGCAAGGCAGCGTAGGCAGTTGAGCCATAAATGCTGGAGCGACGACGGATCAGAACGCGAGAGGTTGGGCAGATCCGCGTCCGACGCGCCGATCGGGATCACCATGATGCTAGGGCATTCCTGCGTGGGCGGGCAGAGCTCCTTGGGATAACTGTCGGCTTGAAGAAGGATGGCAGCGACGTCTCCGGCCTGCACGACACGGCGGACCCGCCGACGATAGGCAATACCCAACTGGCCGTCAGGAAGGCGGCGGTAAGGGCGTTCGTCGAGAACCTCGACGATGTCGCCTTGGTCGATAACGACAATGGACTTAAGAGGCATGGATGGAGCATCTCGACGGCTGTCCGCAACAGCTTACGAAGCAGGCTTGAGCGCAGGAAGCATCCGCGCGGAGGAAGTGCATCGACTTGCTAGCTTTGAAACTCTTGGAGTAGGCGCAAGTCGGACAAGCCTCTCTTTCAAGGCTTCGGATCAGATCCTGTCCGACTATCTGGTCACAAGGTTCCCGCGGGCAGAGCCAGTGATACCCGACCCAGTGCGCCGTCGGTCATGCCATTGCGGCGCGCGGTCCCATCCAAGCAGAAGCTTTCACGGGACCGGGGCTTTAGGTCAGGAGATGAGGAAAGTCGGCTTGTACACGGCGAGCGTCCTGACGTCGTTCCAGGAGACCCCGTGCCGGCCGACCGTCCGCCTCCCGAAGAGGGGCGGGATCGGGCAGACGTAGACCACGACCCGCCGGCCGTCGCCCATGTCCCGGACCATCATGATGTGGTCCCGGCTGTGCCAAGCCACGGAGCCGTACTCATTGTCGTTCCGGTGGGGGGTGGAGATCATGGCCCCCTTGGGATCGGTGTAGGCGGCGAAGTGGCAGGTGCCGTAGCCCTCGAAGCGGACGGAGCCCTCATCCAGCACGGTGAGACCCGGGAGGTTCTGGCGCACGAACTCCTGCGCCTTGCGACGGTTGGCCCTTTGATGACCGTTCCCCCGCTGCAGGAATGGCTTGGGCTTGAGCAGGGCCTCCGGCGCCTGGCTCCCCTTCGAGGTGATCATCGACATGTCGTAGGGCATGGTCATCTCCATCTTGGATCAGGAAAGTGGAACAGCGGAGCACGTCCGCTGCCTCGGTCAGGGCAAACCCTCTGTACAATGGGTGGCTGTTCGCCGTGCCGCGCGGCGGGATTTTCCGCAGCACGAAGGTCGCCTGTCTCAGCCCAGAGAACCCGGGACTCCAGCCAGTGCAGCGCGGCAGGCTCTCGGGCCGCTGCCGCTCTTCCCGCTCCCTGAGCTAACGATAAAAGCTGGAAGCAAGCCGAACCGTGGTGGGCTGTCAGTTCACCTTGAGGACCTGCACATCACCCAGCCCCCAGGCGAGGTGGCCGGCGCGGTCCGGCACCGCGGCCGAGCCCTCCTTCAGCGTCGTGCTCCGCCAACTCCTGAGGGCAATCCTGTCCATGTACCCGGACAGATCCCGGAGCAGATCGTCGTTGCCGAGTTGTCCCAGCAGGGCGAGGAGCAGATCCTGCCGGGTCGTCGTGCCCTCCGGATCCAGCTGCCGAACCCGCCTGATCATCTCGGCCACATAGGCGGCAAGCGTGCTGCGGAACTCCCTGTTTCCCAGGTGCAGGCCGATGGCCATGAGCAGGATCTGCTCCCAGGTGGGATCGTCCTCCGCGGGCCTGATCAGCCGGATGGTGCCGTCCTCCTCCAGAACAGCCGCCCACTCCTCCCCCTGGACGAAGTACTGCATGTCAGCCGGCCTGGTGTGATGGGCATCGTTGAAGACGGCAAAGGCCCGTCCCACCCAGTCCGTCTCGTCCATCCAGCCGAAGAGGTAGGCGCGGAGCTCCCAGTCGGCCATCAGCAGGGTCAGCCCCATGAACAGCAGAAGGTTGGGCGAGGGCTCATCCCAGTCGGGCAGGCGGGGCATCTCCAGCCTGACCTCTCCCTCCCCGTCCAGCGCAAGCGTCCAGCGGTCCGGCACCACGCCCTCGAGGGGATCGTCCTCCCGCTCCTCGAACCCCTGGCCGTTCAGATCATCCTCATCGGTCATGGCGCTTCTCCGTCGTGTGTGGCTCGTCCGTGAGCAGCCTCATACCTCGTCCTTGTGGGCGTCTCCGGGTTGAACGGGTTTTTCCGGGGCGAGAGCAGTGAATCCTGCAGTCCGGGCTGCGTCTCCTGAGAGGACTTGCGACCAAGTCTCCCCTGAAAGCGAGAAAGTGCGACCGCACGGGATGAGGCTGCGACCCTCCCGTGCGGCTGCCCCGAGGCGGCTTATGCCGCCCGCATGGCCAGAGCCGTCAGACCTTCCGCCAGATCCACGGCATCGTCGGTCCAGTAGACCGCAGGACGCGGCTGCCGGACCCCGACACCCTTGACCGCCCGGCAGCCCAGCACCTGCCTCCGCCAGGTCATGGGCACAGCCTCGCGCCCCTGCGTGGCGCCCAGAAGCGCCCCGCAGATCGCCGCATTGGTGTCCGTGTCACCACCCATGCCGACCGTCTCCACCAGGGCCGCCTCAAGCCCCTGCCCCGTCCAGAGCCGGTGCGCGGCGTTCGAGAGCGCGATGAGCACCCATCCCGCCTTGCGCGTGGCGTCCTGCGGCCCGGCCTCGCGGGCCTCCACGAGGCAGCTGCGCACCTCGTCCGCCCCCGCGCCCTCGCCGGCCTGAGCATGCGCCACCGCCCACATCGTGGCCGGGTCCGCTCCGGCCACCCCAGCCGCAATCGCCGCGGCAAAGGCGGAGGAGGCCGCCACGCAGACCGGGTGCGGATGGGTGAGCGCGGCATCCGCCCGCGCCCAGGCCGCGGCCCGGGCTGGATCGCCCGCGCAGGCCACCCCGATCGGGCTCACCCGCATGAGCGCCCCGTTGGCCTGGCTCAGGGTGCTGGGCACCCCGCGCCCAGCGAGCGCGCTCAGCCCCGCCCGCGTGGTGCCGCCCATGTCGAAGGGATCCGAGGCACCCCAGGCGAGGTAAGCCTGCCCAACCGCTTTGGCATTGAACCCGCCCTCCTCAAGGAGGCCCCGCGCCAGAGCAAGCGCCATCTCGCTGTCGTCCGTGATCTGACCCGCGAGCAGGCCCCAGGTGCCGCCGGGACGCATTTCGGTCACCCCCTGCGGATGCTTCCTCCGGATGTCGGCCGGCGACAGGAACTCCACCTGGGCCCCGAGCGCATCCCCGGCAAACTGGCCCAGAAGGCAACCCTGCGCCCGGGACAGGACAGAGGCCGAAACGATGCGGCGTCGGGGCTTGGCCGGGTGGCGCGGAACGCGGGTCGATCCGGGAATGGAGGTGACACGCCGGATGACCTCGCCCACGAGCCCCGCACGACCACCCACGCAGCCCATGAAGGAGCTGGCGGGCCCATGCACGAGGGGGCGGCCGTTGAGCTGGAGCACCTCGCCGCCCGCGGCCTCGACCAGCGCATGACCCGCCGCCACGTCATAGGACTCGAGCCCCCCGGTCAGGCTCACGGCGGCATCCACCTCGCCCGCGGCCGCGAGCGCCAGGCGGTAAGCGATGCTCGGCATGGCAAGGACGCCGGCGGGCGAGAGCGCCGTGTGGTTGACCCTGGCGTAGTCGCCCGCGGTCTCGTTCATCCCGATCACGACAGAGGCGTCGTAGGGGACCTGCCTGCGCTCGATGCGCCCGGCCAGAGTGCCCAGTGGCTGAAGCGCCACGCCGTTGCGGGTGGGCGCCACGCCGTCCGCCCAGGTGAACAGGTCGCCCGCGTCATCCGGGGCCGTGGGCGCATAGACGACGGCCAACACGGGCCTGCCATTCCGGACCAGGGCCACCGAGATGGCCGAGCCACGCAGGCCCTTGAGGAAGGCCCGCGTGCCGTCCTGCGGGTCCACGACCCAGGTGTCGCTGTGATGGCCCCGGTGGCGCGGCAACTCCTCGCCCTGCCAGTTGCAGGGGTGAAGCGCCTGGAGCTTCTCCTGGAGGAACTGCTCCACTTCAGTGTCGATGGGCGCCTTGTCGTAGCCGGCGCCCTGGCGCGGGCCGCCGGGGCGGTGGAGCTCGGCGCGGATCATCGCACCAGCGCCGAGAACAGCGGCACGGGTGTCGTCGAGAAGCGACGCGGCGGCAGGGTTGATCGTGGGGGTGATCTTCATGAGAGGTCTCCATTCGATGAGACCCTTATGAAGAGGTCGCCATAGTTTCTCCGGATTCGCTGGAGAAATCCGGCTCGGGAGGACGAAGCATGGAGAACTACATCGGCTTCTACTGGACGCTACCTGTGCCTTGGCGTGGGTTCACCTCGCTGCCCACAGACCCAGATAAAGCCGCGCAAAAGAGCCGAACCATCCGTTACCAATGCATGAAGATCCGACGCTGGGTTCACGATCACGGCGGTGATCTTATTGGAGAAAAGGTGATCATCGAGCGCTCTCCTGATCGTGTCACCGAGCGAGTCGGAAATGCACTCGAGCGACAACTTGAGCGCTGCCGAGAGCAGAATGCGCGGCTCGTTCTTGTGGGCTTCTGGAAGGCATATGGATGGCGGGAGCACCAGCTTCTCGTTGATAAGGTCCAAGGTCATCGTGACTGCGTGATCCTCGATCCCGATCCGCTCTACTCAGCTGAGTTCAGCTTCAAACCCGTCGAGCACTTCAGGAAATGGCGCGACAAGGAGATGCTCCATGTAGAAGGCAAGGACGAGCGCATAAACCGCATCATCCGAGCCATACGGGAGAGGAATAGTAGGTACCCGAGCCATATGGCTCTGGCCGATGCCCTCAACCGGGAAGCAGCTGCTCTTGAAGCGCAGGGTCTCGACGCTAGCCATCTGCGCACCCCTCCTGGCAAGTCCTGGACCTCAGACAATCTGCGCAAGTTCCGGAATCGGGTGGAACGTGTGACTCAGATCCTGCAGGAGCGGATTGATCTCTACAGCAGTTGGGACGAACTGGCTGATGCTCTGAATAAGGAGGGCGATGTAATCGAGGCCGCAGGCTTCGACGCCAGCCACCTGCGCACCCCAAGCGGTAGGCATTGGATGGTTAGCATTCTGATCGGGTTTCTGACGGCTGTTGGGTTGCTCCCTTGAGTGGCCGAAGTGGTCCAAGCCGTTCCAGTAGCCGGGATTGCTGGGGATCCCGCTTCGTTGTGCTGTGACCACGCCAGAGCATCGAGCGGCCGATATGGACCGATCCAAAAAGGCTCCCTAGCCCAAACAAGAGCATTTCCGCCTGACTAGTCCTGCTGCTCGATGTGTCCGATAACGTCGGTGTAAAGTCGGCGCTGGATACTGAACCAGCGGGTGATTTCGGGCCACTTGCTGCGCAGCGTGAACGCTGCCGCGTGGTTCTTGCGAAACCAACGCCCTTGAGCGGTATCCGCCTCGTCCCCCACCAGTATCCTCAAGCCCTGACTGAGCTCGATCCGATGACGCTCGACAAAGGGCTGCGCCGTGTCAACCGGTGCGCCCCTGCGTCCCCGCAGGAACACGGAGCTTCGGTCTTGGGAGATGCTGAGCGAGAGCACCACGGACGCGTCCTGGGTCAGAGGCAACCAGACGTTGGAGTCCCGCGTGGGCTCGATACCGGCGGCGAGATCCGTCTGACGGTATGCGTCCCAGAACTGGCGCCGCCGGTCTTCTATGGTCACCGTCATAGCGAACCTTTCTAAACTGTGTGTCAGAGATGAGGCTCAGTTCGTTCCCGGTGACCGCGAGGGGCGGAACCACCGCTTGAGGAGAGCCTCAGTGCCCCGCTCGCGCCCGTCGACCCAGTCGGTCTCGAGAGCCTCCGCCATACGATGCAGATGCCCGATCCTGTCGCGAAAAGCCTCCTCGATCCGGCCATCGTGCAAGGCCAGTTCCAGATCTCGAGCCGGGCAATCTATAGGAAAGTTGAGCTCGTCCCAAGCAGGCAGCCCCTCTCCCGAGAGGGCCTCCGGAGGCAACTCAAGGGGCCGCCTTGGCGCCACACCAAGCATGGGTCTTGCCTCGCCGAGCCAGGCTCGGATGTAGGGTGCGGTGGCGGAGGTGTGGGACCAGAACACGGCGTGATCATACGGCCCTGCTGAACCCTGCAAAGGATCGAACGGAAACTCATCAGGCGAAAGGCCGTAGTACCCAGACCGCTCCGTAGTGCCGTTCGTGAAGCGCGCGAAAACATGATGCCAGTGGTTGTCGGCAAAATAGCCGACCGGTGTTTCATACATGTCTGCGTAGTCAGAGTTCTCAGGCTGGAGAGAATGGAAGATGTCCATCACCCCCTTCAGCTCGATGCCCAAGTCGGGCCGAAGGAAACCGCGATCAGGATCCTGCAAACCCAGTACGACGTCAGCCCGGCTTATGAAGGCCGGCATGGGATAGCGTCCGGGCTCGCAGCGGATCTCCAGCGAGACCCTGCGGTACACGTGGAAGCGTGCGGGAGCCCATCCCGAAGCTGGTTCGTCGGGCCGGGCACCCGGGAGGAAGGCCGGATGCGGGCTTAGCTTGTTGGGCTGCACAAAGGATATTGGCGGATCAGAGGGAACGACCGAAGCCTCGCCCTCAGTATAGCCATAGTAGAGACCCACAACCGGGATCGCTGGATAAGGAAACGCCGCTTCGCCCTCGGTAGGCAAAGTGGCTGGATCCGACAAGGAACGCCGAAGTGTCTGGCCCCGGGGCGCCAGGTGGAGCGTCTCGAGATAAGGGTTCCACTGGCAGCTCAAGCGCTCAAGTCGCTCGCAGATCCCTGGAAGGTCAGTGTCCTGGGCGAGGCTGCGGGTCATCTTATGAAGGATGACCTCAAGGTTCTCGCCTGGTATGTCGACATCCGGGTCCTTTTCACGCTGCCCATGGCCCGTCCACATGGATAGGCCGCTCAGCATGCCGATCTTCTCGTCGTCGGGACTGCGACCCAGGGCTTCGGCCATCACCGAGATAGCGACGAGATAGGCGTCGAGGTCGCGTTGCGGCGTGGGCTTTGAGGCTTGCTGGCGGATGAACTCGGGGGTGAGCTCTTGGACGGATTGTGGCAGAAGCCACCGTTTGAGCCGGAACTCCTCGCTGCCCTTGTGGGTCCGCGAGAGCCGGCGCTGGTAGACCTGCTCCTCAATTCTACCCTGCGGGATTTTGGTCTTCTTGCAGTCCGCCCAAAGTGCCGTAAGCGCCAGGGCTGCCTTCAAGCGGTCCACATTGGGAAGTTTGACACCACGTGTGCTGGCGCGGCGCTCGATCTCGCGCAGCCGCTCATGGGCCTTCGCCTTCTGTGCCTCGCGGCGCTCGTCCATGGAATGGCTCATGGAGGTCTCCTCAGCTCCGCTTCCGATAGCGCGACCCGCTTGAGGTCCGATGAATTGGAAGGACCGTGACTACACAGGCCGTGGCTTCGCTCCAGATGACCCCGTATCGGCCAAGGCGGTCGTCGAGGTTGAGAGCCCGCGCACGCCGGCGGCTCACGCGCAGGAGACGGCAGTCGCTCCCGGCTGGCCAGTCAATGTCGGCCTCCCGCAGGAGAGCTTGGAGGAAGTCAGGCGTAACGCCGCGAGCTTGGGCTCGGTGTCGGGCATGGGCTGATAGCATGGCGGCTCCTTTCGGTTGCTCCCCAAGCTAGACTTGTGTGACTGCACCGTCCGTCCGATTTCAGCCGATTTGACCAACGTTTCTCGGCCGGTAGACGCGGCTGATTTCGGCCTGTCGTAAGACTTACGAAGACTGGCTGGCTTCGAACGTGACGCCAAACTCATCCTT
This sequence comes from Rubellimicrobium rubrum, assembly GCF_006152115.1. Classification (GTDB taxonomy): domain Bacteria; phylum Pseudomonadota; class Alphaproteobacteria; order Rhodobacterales; family Rhodobacteraceae; genus Rubellimicrobium; species Rubellimicrobium rubrum. The sequence goes on from NZ_VDFU01000012.1 coordinate 24,859, forward strand.
TGAGGGGACCCCCTCAGCAGACCCTGAACGGAGTATCGTCCCGACATCGTCCGGGCCCTCATGGCGGCAGGAGGCCACTCACCGGATCACCCGCGGCGGCGCCGAGGGGTTTGGTGTCTTCGATCCGGCCACCCAGCTTATCAAGGTCCTAAGCGGGGCCAGGATCGCCAAAGCTCGAAAGAAGGGTGTCCCCGATCGTATAGCCCAGCTCTTCGACGAACTCCTGAGCGCTGGCGGGATCATCGAAGAGGAGGATTGCTATCGTCTTAAAACCGACACCGACTGGATGCGACCCAGTCCGGCGGGTTGCCTGGTCGTCAATCAGTCGATCAACGGCTGGGACGCCTGGAGGGCGCAAGACGGCGCTGCCCTACAGACTCTTAGGTCGGCAGCCACTCCAACCCTGGATTGCTGAGCGAGCCGCGAAGGCACCGATCCTGAGGCGGTGTTCAGCCCGTGGCTCATTCTGGCGCGCAGGACGGTGCGGCCGTGACGTCGGTGTGATTTCTCGAAAGGGATGTGGGAATAACCTTCATGTCCCTTTGGGCAGAAGCCTGTTGCAACGGCTGCCACGATGACAAACCTCATTCAGAGCGCTGGATCCGTAGCGGCGCGATGGTTCATGATCTCGAGGAGCAGGATCGGCATCTCGCTTTGCAGATCGCCGTCGAGGTTCCCGCGAAGGAAGATATCGCCGTCGCTCGTGACGGTCTGGCGGATCTCGCCACGGCTGAACGCATAACTGGCACTACCTTGTTCCTGGCCGCTGCTGTGCTGGCCGGATGCCGTCGCTGAGCTCCTCCCCAAAAGCGCCCCCGTCACACCACAGTATCCGCCCACCTGACGGTATAGCCTGAGGGAGAGCCGAGCTTACGGATGGCGAATCTGTTGAACCGGCGCCAGCAAGGAACGATGGGCGATGATGCATATGACAGGCCCAAGCTCGATCAGGATCACCACCCTGAACCTGCGCCACGGCGGCTCAAGCCGAGTCCCGGCCATCGCGGACTGGCTGCTTGAGACCGAGAGCAACGTGATCGTCTGCACGGAGTTCCGGCAGGGAGCCTCCGGTGACCGACTGTCAGAGCGGTTGGCTCAGGCTGGCTACGTCCATCGCGTGGCGGCCAGCCAGGTGTCGGCTCTGAACACCGTGTGCATCTTTTCTCGCCACGCGGTTGAGGCCGTCCATGTGGATCTGCCGGCGAAGGAACAGCATCGCCTTGCCGCAATCCGCATTGGGCCTCTCACCGTGGCCGGCGTGTACTTCTCGCAGCTCAAAGCCAAGCTGCCGTTGTTCGAGTATCTGCTGGCGCGCCCCAAAGAACTCCTCGGCCCCGCCGTCCTAACCGGCGACTTCAACACCGGGCTGCATCACCTGGACGAGGACGGGGCCACCTTCTACTGCGCGAACGAGTTCCGCCGGCTGTCGCAGACCGGGTGGGTGGATGCGTGGCGCTTGATCAACGGGGACGCGCGGGACTTCTCGTGGCAGTCCAACGCCGGGAACGGCTTCCGCATTGACCATGCGTTCGTGACCTCTGATCTGGCCCACCGCATTACCAGGGCCGTCTATGACCACAGCCCGCGTAGCGGTCTGACCGACCATGCAGCGTTGTCAGTTGATCTGTCGCATTTGGTCTAGGACGCGGGCCAGCGAGTGAGCATGCTCCAAGCGACACCATGCACAAAGCTCCTTGGAGCTGCCGGCTCTTGGACTCGTCCGCTACACGGCTTGGGGGCACGTCGTGAGCCAGTCTGTCTGGGCAGCGTGCGGTGATGTGCGGAAGCCCCTCTGAATGCGAATGGTTGTGGGCATGTTCCTCGTTGCCCTGGCACGCCGACGGCAGCCCTAGCCTCGAGTGATACCGCTAGCACAACCGACCTTGCGCCCGGCGCCGCCAGACGCAAGCTCTGCAATGAACGAGCCGGATGCCTTAGTACCGGCTGAGAGGTGTATAAGGTGACTGGCTTGACTGACGTCTGCATCCATGCTCGCCGCGCTCAAACCTCTTGCCTAGAGGCATCAAGGTTCGCAGGGCCAGAGCTACTCTCTTTTCTGCCGCCTCCAGTGGCCAGCATCCTCCGTACAGCCGCTCGATCACTGCGCCGAGTCTCACTCAGGCCCGGAACCGAGACCAGAACAACAGGTCGGTGCTTACGCAGCGTCTTTCCACAGAACAAGAACGACCGGGGCAACCCTCAACCTTACCGTCAGGCTGGCGCTCCTACCCACTGGGGCAGTGTCTCAACTTGGCCCCACTTCTGCCCATGATTGCCCGCGTTGCCTCTTACAAGATGTCGTTCAGCACCGGCGGTCTGTTCGTGAATGAAAGCGTTGAACTGGCGGGGCTCCACATCACGGGTGAGAACTGGAGCCGAACCATCTTGAGAGCTTTGGAGCATGGTGCCACGAGTCTTCCTAAGGCGGCCTCCAACAGGCGCACCCTTCGTGAGATCGGGAACCGGGTGTCGACATTGACCGACACTGAGCGGGAGTTCCTGGTCTGGGGGGCTGATCGCCCGGAGCGGGAAGCCCTACTCTGGCTCGCAACCTGCCGAGCTTATCGGTTCATCCGCGAATTCGCCATTGAGGTCATCCAGGATCGTTTCCTCTCGTACAGGCTGGAGCTGCCCCTTGAGGCCTTCGACCAGTTCTTCGAGGCCAAAGCCGAGTGGGACGAAGGCCTCGCCGGCCTGAGCGTGACGACTCGCGTCAAGCTTCGGCAGGTCCTGTTCCGGATCATGCGCGAGGCCGGGATCCTGGACACCAGCGACCATATCCGCCCCGCCCTGCTCAGCCCCCGGCTCACCCAACTCATCGTCGCTCGCCGCCCCGAGGACCTGCTCTGCTTCCCCGGCCAGCGTTTGGAGACGGCTCTTTCATGACGGCTACCTTTACGGCGAAGGACCGCTTCGCGCACCTGCTGCGGGTGATCTCGAGCGAGCGCTTCCTCACCAAGAAGGGCTTGGGCAACGAGGTTCCCTTCTTCATCTGCCCCTATGATCCGGCCGAGGCCTTCGACATGAGCCGGGACCTCCGCTCCCTCGTCAGGCAACTCGGCCAGTCGGGAGTGCGGGTCCTCGATGTCGACCTCTACGATCTCTCGCTGTCCCTGCTGGAGGAGCGCGGCATTCTCGACGAAGTGCTGGCCGTTGAGGCTGACTACTCCAAAGCCGAGATCAAGGAGCTCCTGCAAGGGGTTCTCGATCCTGCCGCCCATCTGGTTCCGAAGATCGGCGAGCTAATCGCCTCGACCCCACACGACGTGATCTTCCTGTCCGGCGTGGGCGAGGTCTACCCCTTCATCCGGTCGCACAACGTGCTGAACAATCTCCAGAGCACGGCCAAGGACCGGCCCACGGTGATGTTCTTCCCGGGCCGCTACACCCATGCGCTGGCCACCGGCGCCTCGCTCGACCTCTTCGGGCTTCTTCACGACGACAAGTATTACCGCGCTTTCAACATTCTGAACTACGAGGTTTGACGAGTATGGCATTCGTGATGCGGGACATCTTCCTCAAGGCCGTGGATCGTCCGATCGACGGGGTGATCAAGGCCGACGACGCGGCAAGCCTGCGCACCGAGCTCGAGGAGTACGTGATCACCCAAGAGATCGCGCAGCGGCTCGAGCAGTTCCTGGAGGCCTATAACAACTACAGCACCGCCAACGGCGTCTGGATCTCAGGCTTCTTCGGCTCGGGCAAGTCGCACCTCCTGAAGATGCTGGCCTACGTGCTCGAGAACCACGACATCAACGGAGTGCCAGCCTACGAGCTCTTCAAGGACAAGAAGGAGCTCGACGAGAACCCGATGCTTGCGGGCGCCCTGCGCAAGGCGATCTCGATCCCGTCCAAGAGCATCCTCTTCAACATCGACCAGAAGGCCGACGTCATCTCCAAGACCGAGGTGGACGCCCTGCTGTCGGTGTTCCAGAAGGTGTTCGACGAGATGTGCGGCTACTACGGCAAGCAGCCCCATATCGCCCAGTTTGAGCGTGACCTGGATGAGCGGGGCGTCCTTGAGGCGTTCAGAACCGCTTACGCCAGCGTGGCTGGCAAGCCCTGGGAGCGCGGACGCGAACAGGCCCTCCTCGAGAGAGGCAACATCGCCAAAGCCTATGCCCAAGCTTCTGGGACGGCTGAGGCCGACGCGTCCGACATCCTCGGCCACTACCGCAAGGACCACCGTGTCTCGATCGAGGACTTCGCCACCACGGTGAAGCGGTGGATCGACCGGCAGGGGCCTAAGTTCCGGCTCAACTTCTTCGTGGACGAGGTCGGCCAGTACATCGCCGACAACACCAAGCTCATGACCAACCTCCAGACCATCGCGGAAAGCCTCAACACGCGGTGCAAGGGACAGGCCTGGGTGCTGGTCACCGCCCAGCAAGACATGTCCAAGATCATCGGGGACACAACAGGCCAGCAGCAGAACGACTTCTCCAAGATCCAGGCGCGCTTCGCCACACGCATGCCGCTCAACAGCGCCGATGTGGCAGAGGTCATCCAGCGCCGGCTGCTCGCCAAGACTGAGGAAGGTTCGGCCGTCCTCTCGAACTTGCATTCCCGGGAGGAACACAACCTCAAGACGCTCTTCAGCTTCGCGGATGGCTCGATCCGGCTGAAGAACTTCGAGGGCCAGGACCACTTCGTCCGCAGCTACCCCTTCCCGCCGTATCAGTACACGCTGTTCCAGATGGCGATCAGATCGCTCTCCGAGCACAACGCCTTTGAGGGCAAGCACAGCTCGGTGGGCGAGCGGTCTATGTTGGGCGTGTTCCAGGAGGTGGCCAAGCGCCTGGCTGACATACCGGTCGGGGACATTGCCACCTTCGATCTGATGTTCGAGGGGATCCGGTCGGCGCTGAAGTCCTCCGTCCAGCAGTCCATCCATATCGCCGAGCGCAACCTCGGTGACCCCTTCGCCGTGCGCGTCCTCAAGGCTCTGTTCCTTGTGAAGTACGTCAAGGAGTTCAAGCCCACGGTCCGCAATATCGGCATCCTGCTCCTGTCGGAGTTCAATGCCGATCAGATCGCGCAACGCCGGAAGATTGAGGAGGCACTAGGTCTCCTCGAGCGCAGCAGCCTCATCCAGCGCAATGGCGAGGTCTACGAGTTCCTCACCAACGAGGAAGTGGACGTCCAGAACGAGATCAAGGCTCTCGACGTCGACCCCTCCGAGATCACCAAGGAGCTCGAGACGCTCGTCTTTGAGGAGACCATCCGCCACAAGCGGATCCGATATACCGCGACGGGGAATGACTATCCCTTCAGCCGCAAGCTCGACGACCGGCTTCTCGGGCGGGAGTGGGAGCTCGCGGTCAATGTCATCAGCCCCTTTGATGAGGCTGCGGCCGCACCGGAAGGGGTGCGTATGCAGACCATGAGCCGTGACGAGCTCGCGGTGGTCCTGCCCCAAGATGCGCTCTTCACCAAGGACCTGATCCTTTACAAGCAGACCGACAAGTTCGTGCGCCAAGCGCGGGCCGGCAGCCCTCAACCCGGTCGGGACCGCATCGTGGCCGAGAAAGGTGAGCAGAACGCCCGCCGGCGCGCGGACCTCAAGGCGCGGCTCCACAAGCTGATGGCAGAGGCGCGCCTGTTTGTGCGGGGCGAGGACGTGGAGCTCGCGGGTGAGGACCCGCAGGAGCGCGTGGTGCGCGCCTTCCAGACGCTCGTCGATAAGGTCTATGTCAATTTGCCCATGCTCCGGGGCATTGGATACTCTGAGGCCGACATCTCTCGTGCGCTCAGCCCCTCAGCGGGGCTGTTCGGGCCGGAGGGCAGCGGGGTAACGGAAGCTGAGCAGGAGGTGTTGAACCACGCCCAGGCCCAGGCGCGCATTGGTGTGCGGGTGACGGCAAAGGCCCTGCTCGAGAGGTTCGAGGCCAAGCCCTACGGGTGGCCACCAGTGGCGGTGCTCTGCGTGACAGCCGGCCTCCTGGGCCGGGGCAAGCTCAAGGCCCGCTCGGACAGCACGGTGATGGAGGGGGAGGCGCTCGCTCGGGCGCTGAAGAACTCTAACATGCTGGGCAACATCCTTCTCGCGCCGCAAGTCGAGTTCACGGCTTCGCAGATCCGCAAAGCCAAGGATCTCTTTCGCGAGGTCTTCGATGGGCCTCCCGAGGGCGGCGATGCGCGCGCGATTGGGGCGGAGTTCGCCGCGGCTTTCGAGAAGCTGCGGCAGGAGATCAATGCGCTCCGTGCGCAGCGGGCGACCTTCCCGTTCCTCGCCGCGCTCGACCCTGTGGCGGAGACCGTGGAGGCGGTCGCGGGCAAGCCAGCCGCCTGGTACCTGACCGACCTGCCCCAGCACGAAGATCGGCTCCTCGACGCCAAGGAGCAGGTGCTCGATCCAGTCCGATCCTTCATGGCCGGATCCCAACGCGGGATCTACGAAGAGGTCAGCCGCTTCCTCAGAGACCAGGCCTCCAACTTCGCCTACGTGGGCACCACGGAGGCCGAGGCGATGCGCCGCGTAGTCGAGGACCTCGCCTCCTTCCGGGGCAATGCGATCCAGGGTCTCAAGGCGAAGCACTTCGACCTGAAGTCTTCCATTGACCTGAAGCTCATCGAAGAGCGCAAGGTCGTGGAGGCCGCGCTGGCGGACAGTAGGGCCAAGCTCGAAGCTCTTCCGGAGTTCGAGCGCTTGAGCGAGGCACAACGCGCCAACCTCATCGCTCGGATCGACACGGCGGGAGCGGACCTCGGTCGCGTGAGCCTGATCGCCGAGTTGCGCGAGCGGGCCAGCTCCGTCCGGCAGCGGCTCTTTCCCGAACTCCTCGCCGAAGTTGAGCGGCTCAGCCGTCCGGTGGAACCACCGAGACCTCCGTCGGGCCCGGGGGAGCCACCTGCCCCGCCCCCGCCCCCGCCCCCCACCTTCGTTCACTGGAACACGATCCAGGTCGCGTCTCCCAAAGCCTACCTCGCGGAAGAGGCGGACCTTGAGGTCTGGCTCGACGCGCTACGCAGGACCCTCCTGGCTGAGATCCAGCAGGGCAAGAGGATCATTGTCTGATGGATACCGGCAAGCTGAAGCGGGTCGCCCAAGAGGCCCGCACCCTTCTCATTGCCCAGGTCACGAGCAAACTCGGCCTGGTGCTGGCCGAGGGCTCGGCGGCCCGGCGCGAGGTGCCCGAGGCTGTGCGGGAGCTCGAGCGCGAGATCGCCCGCACCTCGCGCTCCGAGGTGATTGAGAAGGTCGCCTACACCTGGTTCAACCGCTTCACCGCGCTCCGCTTCATGGACGCGAACGGCTACACCAACCTGCGTATCGTCACCCCAGCCGAAGGGCAGATGACGCCCGAGATCCTGTCGGACGCCAAGGCAGGCCACTTCGACGACCTCGTCCCTGAGCCCACGCGGACCGCTGTGCAGGCGCTGCTCGACGGCCGCACCCCCTCTCGGGATGCGCAAGGCGAGGCTTACCGGCTCCTCCTTGTGGCCGCCTGCAACCACTGGCACGGCCCCATGCCGTTCCTGTTCGAGAAGATTGCCGACTACACCGAGCTCCTCATGCCCGAGGACCTCCTGTCGGAGTCCGGCATCCTCGCCCGCCTGCGCACGGCTATGACGGAGGCCGACTGCCAGGACGTCGAGGTGATCGGCTGGCTGTATCAGTTCTACATCTCGGAGAAGAAGGACCAGGTCTTCGCGGCGATGAAGAAGAACGTGAAGATCACGGCCGAGAACATCCCGGCTGCCACGCAACTCTTCACGCCGCACTGGATCGTCCGCTACCTGGTGGAGAACTCGCTCGGGCGGCTCTGGCTGCTGAACCATCCCCAGTCACGGCTCGCGGAGCGCATGGACTACTACATCGCGCCCGAGGAGCCCGAGACGGACTTCCTGCGTGTGGAACGGCCCGAGGAGATCCGGATCTGCGACCCGGCCTGCGGGTCGGGGCACATGCTAACCTATGCCTTCGACCTCCTTTACGCGATCTACGAGGAGGAAGGGCACGAGCCTTCCGAGATCCCGGGCCTGATCCTCACGCACAACCTCTTCGGCATCGAGATCGACGACCGTGCCGGGGCGCTGGCGGCCTTCGCGCTCGCCATGAAGGCGGCCCAAAAGCTCGGGCGGCGGCGGTTCCTGCGCATGAGCGCGCGCCCGCAGATCTGCGTCCTGGTGGACGTGGGCTTCACCGAGGCGGAGCTGCGCGACTACATGGCCGCGGTCGGTCGCGACCTCTTCACCGCAGATCTGCGCGAGACACTGGGGCAGTTCAGTCAGGCCAAGAACTTCGGCTCGCTGATCGTGCCAAAGCTGAAGGACCCAGCCGAGATCGCGCAGGTGATCGCGAGCAAGGACCTCGGCAGCAATCTGTTCCTGCGGGACGTGCACAAGCGCGTACAAGCCGTGCTACGCATGGCTGAATTCCTGTCGACCAGGTACCACGTGGTGGTCGCGAACCCACCGTATATGGGCGCGCGCGGGATGAGTGAGAGGCTCGCTAACTGGCTCAAGGTTAGCTACGCCGACGCGAAGTCCGATCTGTTTTCAGCCTTTATCCTCCGCTGTGGCGAAATCGTAATGCCAAAGGGACATTATGGCCTCATGTCGCCGAATGTCTGGTTGTACATTTCGTCGTTCGAAAAACTTAGAGCCCTTCTGCTCGCAGAAAAGCGAGTTACCAACTTAGTTGAGCTTCCATTGTCTGGCTTTAAGGGCGCAACAGTTCAGATCTGCGCTTTCAACCTGGTTAACAGATCCGTCGGCAGTGATAAAGGCACCTATATTCGCCTCGTTGACTTTAAGGGCGGCGATGAAGAAATGTCCGAGTTCACACGTGAGGCCGTCAAGGGGAGAAACTGCCGCTGGCTTCACAGAGCATCCTCGAGCGATTTCATAAGCATTCCTGGCGTCCCGCTAGCATATTGGGTGTCCGACAATCAAAGAAAAGCATTCACGAAGTTCCCCTACCTAGGTAGTTGGGCACCAGTTAAGCAGGGCCTTGCCACCGCGAACAATGAGAAATTTGTCCGACGTTGGCACGAAGTCTCAACTGCAAGGACGGGGCTTGATTATCAAGACACAGCCCAGACGAAAGGCGGCACTCACAGGTGGTTCCCTTACAACAAGGGCGGCGATTATCGAAGGTGGTATGGTAATGCCGAAAATGTTGTTAACTGGGAGTCAGACGGTCGCGATATCAGAAACTTTTGCGATGACACCGGATACATCCGGTCTCGCGCGCAAAACACAGAATACTACTTCAAAAAGGGAGTTACGTGGACCTTCATAAGTTCATCTAACTTTGGCGTGCGGATGTCGCCCAATGGGTATGTATTCGACGTCGCTGGAAGTTCGGCATTTCCAAGCAAAGCTTCCCCAGAGAAGCTCACGGCTTTTTTGGCTAGCAAGGTTGCTTGGGGCTTCCTGAAAATGCTGAACCCCACCATGAACTTCCAGGTAGGAAATATCGCCTCGCTACCGGTTGATCCTGGGTTGTTAGCCAATATTCCTGAGGCCATATCCACAAACCTGATCACGCATTCTAAGTCCGACTGGGATGCCTTTGAGACCTCTTGGGACTTTACGGCGCTCCCGCTCGTGGCCCCTGAGCACCGGGCCGAGACTCTGGAGGAGACTTGGGCCAACCTCCGCACCCATTGGCGCAGCATGACGGAGGAGATGCAGGGGCTCGAGGAGGAGAACAACCGCATCTTTATTGACGCCTATGGCCTTCAGGACGAGCTCACCCCTGAGGTGCCGCTCGAGGAGATCACGCTCACCTGCAACCCGTCCTTCCGCTACGGAGCCAAGGTGGCGGAGGCGGAGCGCGAGGCGCGGCTCCTCGAGGACACTGTGCAGGAGTTCCTGCACTACGCCGTGGGCTGCATGTTCGGTCGCTACAGCCTCGACGCGCCGGGCCTGATCCTCGCCAACCAAGGCGAGCGTCTCGAGGACTACTTGGCCCGCGTGCCGCAGCCTTCGTTCATGCCGGACCGTGACAACGTCATCCCGGTGCTCGAGGGCGACTGGTTCGCCGACGACATCACCGAGCGTTTCCGCAAGTTCCTGCGCGTGACCTTTGGCGAGGCGCGGTTCCAGGAGAACCTCGCCTTCATCGAGGCCGCGCTCGGCAAGGACGTCCGGCGCTGGTTCACCCGCGACCTCTTCGACTACCACGTGCGCCGCTACAAGAAGCGCCCGATCTACTGGATGGTCTCAAGCCCTAAGGGCAGCTTCAACGCGCTCATCTACATGCACCGATACCGGCCCGAGACGGCGTCGATCCTGCTCAACGACTACCTGCGCGAGCTCATCACCAAGCTCCAGGCCGAGCGCGGCCGGCTCGATAAACTCGCCGACGATCCTGGGGCCAGCCAGTCGCAGCGGACCAAGGCACTCAAGGAGGTGGGCCTGCTTGCCAAGCAGATCGACGAACTCACCGCTTGGGAGCGCGACGTGGTCTTCCCGCTCGCGCAGGCGCGGCTCGAGATCGACCTCGATGACGGGGTGAAAGCCAACTACCCAAAGTTCGGCGCTGCACTGAAGCCCATCAAGGGGCTGGAGGTCGTCGATGAGTGACCGCATTGCCGCCTCGCTGGGGCGGCTCTTTGAGGCGAACCGTATCGTCGTCTGGACTGACCCCGCGCGCGAGATGCGCGACACCTTCGACGCGCTGGACCTCACGGGCGTGACGAAGCTCCGCATCGCGAACAACGAGTTCGGCCTCAAGCGGCGCATCCTGCGGGAGGCGCCTAGCACGCGCTTCCTCCTCTACCGCGAAGGCCCGCAGCCCCCTATGGCCGAGAACTGGCTTCTGGACATCGAGCTCGCCTCTGCCGCCTTCCGCGCCGACCAGGCGGCGATCTGGCTCGCCGAGCTCGGGCTTGAGCCCGCCTTCGCGCCGGTGGTGACCGACCACGCCGAGTTCTTCGGCGCCCGGAGCCGGGTGGATGCGCTCAATCGCATCCGTCAGCCCACTGACTCGCCCGGCCAGATGCGGATGCGCATGCTGGCCGTCTGCGTCGGCACTCAAGGCGCGCTCGACACCGTCCTCGAGACGCTCCTGTCCGATCTGGCCACGGGCCGGGATGACGGCCTGCGCCTGATTGACCGCTGCGGCTTGACCGCATTCCTGTGGAAGCAGGTCGGTGCGCAGTACGGCTACCGGACCGACACGCCCGACCTCGAGGACTTCGCGATCAGCCTCTTCAAGTCCAGCTACGCCCGGGGCTTAGGCGAGGACGCGGCCCTCAACGCCGAGGCGCTCCTGCTCCTGCGTCGTTGGAAGAACGACCGCACCGGGGCGGAGGGCTTTGCCAAGCTGTCAGAGCGCTATGCCGAAGCGCTTGGGATCGCGGCAGATGTTGCACGTCGGGACTTCCGCGACCTCATGGAGCTCGACTTCTTTGAGGCCATCGACCGCGAGATCATTCGCAAGCTCGTCAAGGGGATGAGCGCCAAGACCCTGAGCCCGGCTGAGGTGGTGCGCTGGACACGCGAGCGGCGGCAGAGCCACTGGTTCGACCGCTACGCCGACCTCTACCAGGCGCTGACCCATGCCGCCGAGCTGCAACGCTCGCTGGCTGAGGCCACACTCGGCATGACGAGCCTCGCCGAGGGCTTCCGGCGGTACTCCTCGTCGTGGTTCCGCATCGATCAGCACTACCGCAAGTTCATCCACCATATGCAGAAGAGCGCCCAGCCTTCCCTGCTGGGGGAGCTCTTCACGCAAGTGGAGAACCTCTACGTCAACACCTACCTCCTGCCCCTCAACGACGCGTGGCAGGACCAAGTGAACCGGGCCGGCACATGGGCCATCCCGGGCGTCGACCGGCAGATGGACTTCTACCGCGACCAGGCGGCCGCCTACCGCCGCAAGGACCAGAAGGTCTGCGTGATCATCTCGGACGCCTTGCGCTTTGAGGTTGCCGACGAGTGCCTGTCGCGGATCCGGGCGCTCGACCGTTTTGAGGCGGAGCTGAAGCCCATGCTGGGCGTGCTGCCCAGCTATACCCAGCTCGGTATGGCGGCGCTCCTGCCCCACCAGGCGCTGCGCATCGCGGAAGATGATAGCGCCGTGGTCGTCGACGGAGATCAGAGCACCCAAGGCCGGGATAATCGTGAGAAGCTGCTGGCCACTGGTCGATCGGGCGACCGGGTCGTGACCTTTAAGGCCGAAGAGCTGATGGCTCTGCGCAGCGACGAAGCAAAAGAAGTCTTCCGCACACATGACGTCATCTACGTCTACCACAACCTGATCGACGTCATCGGCGATAAGCTCGCCACCGAAGAAGGCCTCCCCAAGGCCGTTGAGGACACGCTTGAGACGTTGGTGCAGCTGGTCAGGAAGCTGACCTCGGCCAATGCCTCCAACATCCTCATCACGGCAGACCACGGCTTCCTCTACCAACACCGCGAACTGCCCGAGAGCGACTTCTCCATTGCCGAGGTACAGAGCGGCACGGTGCTGGTCCGCAACCGTCGGTTCGTCGTGGGTCGGGATCTCGCCGAGACAGCCGGCATGCGGAAGTTCACGTCAGCGCAGCTCGACCTCGCAGGCGACCTCGATGTCCTCATCCCGAACTCGATCAACCGCCTTCGCGTCAGGGGAGCGGGAAGCCGCTACGTCCATGGCGGCGCCACTCTTCAGGAGGTCGTCGTTCCGGTCCTGCGGGTAGGCAAGGGACGCGAAAGCGACTTGCGCAAGGTCGAGGTGCAGATCATCGCCTCAGGTAGCAAGTTGATCACCTCGGGCCAGATCGCGGTCACCTTCTATCAGTCCGAGCCCGTCTCCGACAAAGTGCAGCCGCGCGAGCTGCGCGCCGGGATCTACTCGGCTACAGGCGAGCTCATCTCCGACATCCACGAGCTGACCTTCGACGTCGCCTCCGAGAACCCGCGGGAGCGGGAGCTGAGCCGTAAGTTCCTGCTGTCGCGCGAGGCCGAACGCTTCAACAACCAGGGCGTTCACCTGCGCCTGGAGGAGCAGGTGGGCAAGTCCAGCCACTACCAGGAGAATGCCAAGCAGCTCTTCCAGCTGCGCCGCGGCATCGCCACCGACTTCGACTTCTGAAGGACAGGCCCATGACGGACCTCAACGCCAAGATCAACGCACACTTTGCCGGCTATGTTGTCCGCAAGGACCTGGTGAAGACGGTGAAGGGCAACGCGATCGTCCCCACCTATGTGCTCGAGTATCTGCTGGGCCAGTACTGCGCGACCGATGATGAGGCCTCGATCGGCACCGGGATCGAGACGGTGAAGGAGATCCTGCGCAAGCACTACGTGCATCGCAACGAGTCGATGCTCATCCAGTCCACCATCCGAGAGAAGGGTCGCCACAAGGTCATCGACCGGATCAGCGTGGCCCTCAACGACAAGACCGACGCCTACGAGGCCACCTTCGAGAACCTCGGGATCAAGCGTGTGGCCGTCGACAGCGGCACGGTGAACGCCAACCCCAAGCTCCTCGTGAGTGGCGTCTGGTGCATCGCCGACGTGCAGTACGAGTTCACGGAGGACAGCCGCGTCTCGCCCTGGAACCTCGAGACGCTGAAGCCCATCCAGATCGCGCGCGTGGACCTGGACAGCTACATCGAGGCCCGGCGGGAGTTCACGACCGAGGAGTGGATCGATCTGCTGATGCAGAGCATCGGCTGGGACCCCGCGGCCTTCGGGCGGCGCAGCAAGCTTCTCCAGCTCATGCGCCTCATCCCCTTCGTTGAGCGCAACTACAACATTATCGAACTGGGGCCGAAGGGCACCGGCAAGTCGCACGTCTACTCCGAGTTCTCCCCGCACGGTCAGCTCATCTCGGGGGGCGAGGTCTCCATCCCCAAGCTCTTCGTCAACAATTCGAACGGGCGCATTGGCTTGGTGGGCTTCTGGGATGTGGTGGCCTTTGACGAGTTCGCTGGGCGCGAGAAGCAGGCCAACAAGGCCCTCGTCGACATCATGAAGAACTACATGGCCAACAAGACCTTCTCACGAGGGATCTCGACCATGGGCGCGGAGGCGAGCTTCGCGTTTGTGGGCAACACCGCCCACAACGTGCCTTACATGCTCAAGAACAGCGACCTCTTCGAGGAGCTGCCGACCCAGTTCTACGACTCGGCCTTCATCGACCGCCTGCACGCCTACCTCCCCGGCTGGGAGGTGGACGTCATCCGGGGCGAGATGTTCACCAAGGGCTTCGGCTTCATCGTGGACTATCTGGCCGAGATCCTGCGGCACCTGCGGACGGACGACTACTCCAACCGTCACCATGGGCTCTTCACACTCAGCGCCAAGATCTCCACCCGGGACCGCGACGCGATCAACAAGACCATGTCCGGCATGCTCAAGATCATCTTCCCGGACGGGGGCGAGACGGAAGCCGAGCTCGAGGAGCTGCTGCGGCTCGCGATGGAAAGCCGCAAGCGAGTCAAGGACCAGCTTCTGCGCCTGGACGCGACCTATCCGGAGGTAGACTTCCACTTCACCAGTCGAGACGGCCGTAAGGTGTCGGTGACGACGCTCGAGGAAGACGAGTACCCGCAGTTCTATCGCACCCGGGCCGCGAATGATGCGGGGCAACCCCATCCGACTGCCAGCGCCAACTCAGCGCGGCTGTCAGAACCTGCCTCACCCGCTGCGCCCAACCCGAGCCCGTCCGAGCAGCAGGGACGGCCAGATAGCTCCGGGCCCAAGACGGGTCACCTGGTGTTTGGCGAGAACCGGAAGGGCATCAGCTTCCAGAAACTCTTTGGGCCATACCTGAATGGCGCCAAGCGGATCGTAGTCACCGATCCCTATATCCGGCTGTACTATCAGGTTCGTAACATGATGGAACTCGTAGAGCTGATCATCCGCACGAAAGCACCGGAGGACCAGGTCACGGTTGAGCTTATCACCTGCCCGGACGAAGGCGCCATCGGCAAGCAGCGGGAAAACCTCGACGCTATTGCCTTAGCCTGCGACGGCACAGGCGTGACCTTCAGCTGGGCTTACGACGGCACCGGCCGAGCCCATGCCCGCCATATCATCACAGACACCGGCTGGAAGATCTCCCTCGACCGCGGGCTCGACATCTTCCAATCGTATCCGATGAACGACGCCTTCAACCTTGCGAACCGCCTGCAGGAGCATCGCGCGGTCAAGCAGTTCGAGATCACGTATCTGCGGCAGGACGCCTAATGTGGTCTAGATCCTGCAAGACGGACCATGAACGACAAGGCACCTGCAGGGTCCGTACCGGAGCCCAACTGCTCTTTTTTTCTTCCAGTGGCTAACGAGCTTCAGCGATGGGTCGGCATGATTACCATCTGGACGGAGAACGCTTGGCAGTCCTAGGAGGAGTTCTCGTGCTATAGTGGAAAGCTGGAATCGGAGTTGGCGAAACGGCTGCGTAGGCTGCAGGGCTGTGTCATTACCCGGAGCACGAACGGGTCAGCGACAACCCTGAGCTTTGCGGGCGTCGAGGTGAGAGGCCTGTTGAGCGAGGCCACTATCATCCTATCCTGTCCAACCTGTGAATGTATCGATACAGCTTAAGAGAGGCCTCCGTGGGAGAGGTTACCACAGGTGTCGCGCGAGGTACAAACATTTGGCTCAGCGTGCGCCCGTGGCTGAGGGAGCTATGCTCAGGCCGGCAGCCGCATCCTCCGCAACTTCACGCAGAAGCTGGCGATCATCCAGTCCGATGCTGAACACCACACGTCGCGACCGCGCTGGATCTTCCGCGCCGTCTTGTAGGACCGGATGGGCGCTCGAATATCCGACGGCTGCCAGGTGGGTGTGGGCCCATTCACGGATCCCATTATCGCGCACGATCCGCAGGCAAGTATCGAGAACCGCCTGCGACCTCGCCTGCGAGAGAGCCAAGTTCTTTAGATAGGCCTCGTCGGGCGAGGTCTCGTTCCGCCACTCTCGAGAGGCATGGCCCTCGATCTGAGCGAACGCCACCGGCGCATTTGCCCTCATAAGAACGTCCAGCCAAGGCTCACAGGCGCTGCCCAGGAACTCCCGCATGCGTGGCGTGATCTGCGCGCTGCCTTGTTCGAACAAAACGGAGTCGGGAAGCACAATCGACCCATCAGCCTCGATGGTACCGCCGATGTTTGATACGGTCGTGCCTAGCTCCTCGCGCAGATCGCCTACAAGAGACCGCGCCCGCTCCTCGGCGTCCGCGATGCGTTGGCCGATGCCGGCCAGCCGCCGCTCAAGGACTTCCTCGCCAGAGGTTTGCCGCACCTCCTCTAGGAGCCGTTCGACTCCTTGTACGCCCTCGTTTGTGAGAAGACGCGCAAGATCTGCCTGAGCCTCGTCGGGGATACTGGCAGCAGCGTCGAGGAGTTGGCGTTCGCTCTCCGCCTCAAGCAGGCGCCAGTTGTCCCGCGTTGCCGGGGTGGTCTCAGGCTCACGAAAATCAGCGCCTTCCGCTACGAGTTGCTCCACGGCCGTGATTTGGTCCAGATCAGCGAGCCTGACAGCCGCACCGATTTCCTCGTCGGACAATTTGTCCAGGGCTGTGGCCTGGGCACGTTCTGTAAGGCGGATTACTCGCTCGAGTAGATTAGGATCCTGAATCTCCACTAGATCGGCAAGGTCGCGTTGGAGATCTTCAGGCAGCTGGTCCGACGATTTCAGGATGCGTTGGAGCTCATCCTGATCAATCAGCCGCCACATCTCCGCGGCCTCCGGCGCCTGGAGATCGGCGCCCGACGAAACCAAGGCGTCTGCCCCTTGCACCTGACCTGCGGCTATTAGGCGTTGGGCGGCCGCAAGATCCTGGGGCGGAGGTGTGCTGGCAAGAAGGCTTTGGATCTGCTCCTGTGCCTTGGAAGGAAGATTAAGAAGCTGATCCACCGTGGCGCGCAGGCCCTCGTCCTCGATGAGCCGCCAAGCTTCCTGGGTCTCGGGAAGCGTCTCCGGCGACCGGAAGTCGGATCCGCCCGCCACAAGCGCATCGATGAATGGAAGCTGTCCGCTCTCCTGCAGTCGCGCCGCGGCCGCAAGCTCCTCGGGCGTCATCGCCTCAACCGGTCGGTACACCTCGCGCTGCTCGTCGCCCTGCACTTTCCAGAGCGACAGAAGGAGCAGGAGTGCGAAGGTGACCAGAATGATTGCCTCAGCCATGGTCATGCCCATGACGGCGCCACGGCGATATTGGCTCGTGACCATCTGAGGTGTTTCGACCCGGGACGCTGGAGACGACATCAGCTAGCCCTCCGCTCACGTAGCAGCCATGACCACCGCGACGAACGACCTCTCTGCGCCGGTAGATCAGACGGGACGTCGGTGAAGATGGCAGGGCTCGGGACTGGCTCTGGAAGGGGTGTTTCTTCCAGCGCGGTGATGCGCCGGGCGGTCGCCTCCTCGACCCGCACCGCCGCGCCGTACAGGGCGTCGACGGCCATGCCGATCGCGGCCTCCATGGCTTGGGATTGCTCGACCAAGGCTTGGGAGGCGCCCCGCGCCACTGACTGCTGTGCGGCCAAGGCTTGGCTCATCTCCTCCGCCTGCCGCGACATGGCGTCCGACTGCCCCACCATCGCCTCAGTGCGCTGAATGAGCGCACGGCGATGATCCTCGTTAGCGTCGGACAACGCAG
Source organism: Rubellimicrobium rubrum (assembly GCF_006152115.1). GTDB lineage: Bacteria > Pseudomonadota > Alphaproteobacteria > Rhodobacterales > Rhodobacteraceae > Rubellimicrobium > Rubellimicrobium rubrum. The sequence continues at coordinate 42,407 of NZ_VDFU01000012.1, forward strand.
CGGTTTCTCGGAGCATGAGATCGATCGATTCTTGGAAGGCCCTGCGCTGCGCGGCTGCAAGATTGCCTAGGTCCCGGGTCTCGCTGGCGATGGCGCCTGCGGCCTGATCCGACAGAGTGCGTTGGCTGTCGATCGATGCGGCCCAGCGTCCGAGGGCAGCTTCGACGGCGCTTTGGGCAGCGTCGAGGCGGGCCAAGCTGCCTTCCTGGGCCTGGGCTAGCTGCCCCATGGCGTCGGAGACTTGGCCCGCTGCCTCCTGGATACGGTCGCTCGCTTGCTGAGCCTCGGCCGAGATCCGGCTCACGATCTCATCGGTCAGGCGAGCCGCCAGGGCCTGCATCGTGGACTCGAAGGCTTGCGCCTGCTTGATGAGGAGCTCTCCCACTTGGCTTGCATGGCGGTCCGTGATCTCGTCGAGCTTGGCGTTGCGCTCGGCTACATGCTGGACCGTTTCGATCGAAATGTCCTTGATGCGGCGGCTCGCTTGGGTCACCGCCAAGTGGAACTCGCGCGCGCCTTGCGACAGGTCACGACGCGCCTCCATGTCGCGAGCCACGATGTCAGGGCGCAACTGCATGAGAAGGACGCGAAGGAAGACCCCGGTAATGGTGGAGGTGAGCGCGACCCCGAACCCGCTGATTACCGCCGGAATGAGGTCCGTGGCCCGGGCACTGGCACCACCCGAGGCACTCAAATCCCGGATCAAATACAAGGTAACGCCCAAGCTCGTTAGGGTGAACAGGAAGCCCAAATAATAACAGTTGTCGCCGACAATATCTGGCTCTAGCGCCGTCGAGCGCAGCCCCACGCAGGCCAGCACATAGGTGAGCAGCACCAGCACCGGGAAGAAGGCGATGAGCAGTACGGGCGCGTCTGTAAGCTTGAAGAAGACCGTGCCAGCCGTGCCCGCGGCGAAGGCGAGGCCCAGTGCCACGCGGTCGAGAAACTCGCGCGGACGCACACCGTGCAATTGAACAAACGCCATCACAAGTCTCCCAAAGGGACGATGTCGAAGGGCGCCTTTGCCCCTTGCTGATCGAGGTACTGAGCCCAGAACGGATCCACGAGTGCTTGGGCCTCCGCCGAGGCGTTGGGGCGCGGGACGCGGACGAGCCGGATTTCGGCCCCGTTCAGGGTGTGCGACAGCCGTGCCGCGCCGCCTGACGCCTCAAAAGCTTCCCATCCCTCGCCGCGGTAGAAGGACAAAAGATCGCTGTGCTGGAGAAGATCTGAGACGAGCACCACGCGAAGGGGCTGGCCGTCTTCTAGGGCGTGAGGGGTCTCCGCCAAGAGCACCTGCAAGGCTTCCATGATGGGGGACTGATCCTGCTCTTCGGCAGCCATCATGGCGTCGATCGCCTCCCCGAGCGGGCGCTCGAACTGCGACTCGAAGCGCTCCTGAATGAGGCTCGCATTCTCAGTGAGCGGATTGGCATCGGACCCTTCCGCAGGCTTACACGTGGCGAAGTGGGCGCCCCAATCAGAGGGGTCGTCGCTGACTACGCCTATTGAAATCATCGTGGCTAACGGTGCGCTGGCTACATCCTGCGCCAGAACGGTCCTGAGGCGGGCCGCTTGCGCCGGCCCCAGGGGGTCAGTCAGATCCAGAAGGATCGCAGTGACCGATACCGGGCCGGTTTCCGGGCACAAGGTGGCCTCGTCCAAGACGGGGCGTCCGGAGACCATCCTGTAGCCATAGAAACCCGCTGCGAGGGCTCCGCCAGCCAAGGCGACCAGGGCAGCTCCCGCAAGCCAGCTGACAAGGCTGCTCGAGCCTTGGGATGACCGGGTGGAGCGGGAGTGGCGGCGTTGCGGACGCCGGGACGGGCGATGCTGCACCATCAGACCTGTCTCATCCGATCAGGGTTGGAGCCTGTGTCTCCCCTGACGGCTCTCAGGACGCCTGACGGCGCCACCGGGGGAGGCCCTATGGTTGCCGCGGAGACCTGAGACCGACTCCCTGTACTGGGTGCACTTCGCGGGCTGGTCCAGAGGTCATGCCGGGCCACGTCGCCCGGCGCCGGATAATCATGCTTGATCTGGCGAAAATGCGTCTGGATGCTCTCGATGGCCGCCTCGACGATACGCCCAATCTCCTCGACCTCGCGCTGCGCGCCGGCACGGTGGCCGGTTTCGATCTCCATATCCACGAATTCCGCGAACTGGTAATCCGTGTCGAAATGCGCCGGGGCCGGCGACCTGCGGGCCCCCCGGTTGTGGTCGCGGTAGGTCTTGAGCAGCATCTGAACTTTGAGGTCGCACTGCGCTAGGAAGGTCGACAGATGCGAATGCATCCGGCGATGCCCGTAAAGCGCGTCGATCGCGTCGCCAACCTTGCTCTGGACCTCCTCATTGGCTCCTTTCAAATCGTCGACGGCCTCTTGCCGCTTGTTGTCCAAGCTATCGAGCGCATCCTGATAGGTGTCGACATAACCGGCGAGCGCGTTCCGGAACTGCTTCGTCACTTTCTGATAGCCGGGATAGGACTCGCCGCTGAACGCGAACTTGAGAAATGTGACGAGCGCAATGACAACGCCGAACAGCGCCAGCTGCCAGGACTGGATGCTGTCAAGCGCCAGGGGAGTCGCTTGAAGGCTTAGAAGGCCAGCGCGCGCTGCCTCTTGCCAGACCGGGATCGTCTCCAGGGCGTCGCGAAAATGGGCCACGGCCAGGTTATAGCCGCCGATCAAAGCCATGAGGCTGCCCGTAAGGACCAACCCCACTAACTTGCGGCCCCAGGACACGTGACGGACTTCGCGACTGGCCAGGCCCGCCAGGATGGCAAGAGCCAGATTGATGACCGACACTAGGACGGCAATTCCCGTTCCACCCAAGAGACCGAACTCGTTGCGGGCGGCAAAGAGTACGCCGTTCAGGGCGGACTCGATCAGGAAGCTCACTAACAGGATCAGGGCCGTGACCCATTTGTTGGTCGGATCGAACGCGGGGCGGCGCAGGTGGTTGCGGTCGCGGAAGTCCGTCAGGGCTCGGCTCCACTCTTCTAGGTCCTTATGGTAGACTGTTAGCAAGCCCCGGTAGTTCGCTACATCATGTTCGAAGCTGCCGCTCGCGGCCCCGGCCGCCTCGCGGACCTCCAGAGACGCCGTATGCGCCTTGGATAGCCGCCCGGCATAAACGTCCTTCCACTTCGCATAATTGTCGAGACCCATGCGACGATGACGTTCGATCTCAAGCACGATGGACATCTCGACCCCATCAAGGCTCGTTTCCTGCGGCCCGGGCATGTCGCGGGCGCCATTGTCACGCCCTTTATCCTTGAGGCGGAGGCGGCGAGCGATCGCCTCGGCGTCGATGTCAGGAAAAACCTCCGCGGTCGGGACGAACGCCTCCGAGGACGGAAAGAGTCGCCGCAGGCGGTCCAGGATCATGGCAAATCGCTCCGACGCAGCATTGCGTTGGATCAACCATGGATTTGCCACTAACTTTCGGCAATAGATTGCGTCAAAACTAAGTTAATGAAAGGGCGTACTTGGGCCCTTTCGATCGCTGCAACCCGGCGTTGATGCTCTAGACGCCCCCGACGGCCAGAGCGCAAGCATCCCAGTCGCACAAAATCTCGCACAAAGAAGCCAGCTAAGTTAGCCAACACCGCAGCTATCTCGCTGAAATTATTAGTAGCGGAGGAGGGATTTGAACCCCCGACACACGGATTATGATTCCGCTGCTCTAACCAACTGAGCTACTCCGCCACGGGGCCTGCACTTAAGACCCCTGCGAGGAGTCGTCAACCGGCAAAGTGGCGCAGGGCTGGTCCCTCTTTCGGCGGGCGCCAAGATCGTCCATCAAGGCGTTCGGTGTTGCGGAGGACGGCCATGGACATCATCGCGAGGCTTGTCGCGGCTGTAGGCCCCGCCAACCTGCTACGAGGCGAGGAGGCGGTCGCGCCCTGGGCGCGCGACTGGACTGGACGCTACGTGGGGGCGCCGCTCGCGGTTGTCCGCCCGGGCTCCACGGCCGAGGTGTCGCAGGTGATGGCCGCCGCCCATGCGGCGGGGGTGGCGGTGGTTCCAGCATCCGGCCGCACCGGGCTCACGGGGGCCACGCATGCACCGGACAGGATCGTTCTGTCGCTCGACCGCATGAACCGCATTCGCGCGGTCAAGGCCGGGCCGCGCCTCCTGATCGCCGAGGCCGGGGTGATCCTGGACCGGCTCCACGAGGCCGCCGAGGCCCATGACCTCATCTTTCCCCTGACCTTCGGCGCCAAGGGCTCGGCCATGATCGGAGGGGCGCTGTCCACCAACGCGGGGGGCTCCAACGTGCTCCGCTACGGCTCGGCGCGGGAGCAGTGCCTGGGGATCGAGGTCGTGCTGGCCGACGGACGGGTGCTGGACCTGATGTCCGAACTCCATAAGGACAACTCGGGCTACGCGTTGCGCCACCTGTTCATCGGGGCCGAGGGCACGCTGGGGGTCATCACGGCGGCGGTGCTCAAGCTGCTGCCCCGCCCTCGGGCCTATGCGACGGCGATGGTCGCCGTGCCGTCCATTACCGCCGGGCTGGACCTCCTCGCCCGCCTGCGCGAGGCGACCGGCGGCGCGGTCGAGGCGTTCGAGTACATGCCCCGCAGCTACATCGAAGCGCATCTCGCCCATATCCCCGGCGCGCGGGAGCCGTTCGACGCCCCGCACGACCACACCATCATGGTCGAGGTCGGCGCGGTCGCGCCGCGGGACGCAGAGCCCGGACCGGACGGAACCATCCCCGTCGTGGAGCAGGTCGAAGAGGTTCTGGCCGATCTCATGGACAGGGGACAGGTGCTCGATGCCGTCGTGGCGCGGTCCGAGGCGCAACGGCGCGAGATGTGGGCCCGGCGCGAGTCCGCGGCCGAGATCACCTTTACCCAACCCTTCTTCGTGGACACCGACATCGCCGTCCCGCTCGACCGGCTGGAGGAGTTCCTGGCGACCATCCGGCACCGGCTGGCCGGCATCGATCCGGAGGCCAAGGACTTCGTCGTTTCCCATCTGGGGGATGGCAACATCCATTACACGGCCTATCCGACGCGGGGCAACAGCGACCACCTCGCGGCCATCCGGGCGCTGGTGGACGACACGGCGGTCTCCCTGGGCGGCAGCTTCTCGGCCGAGCACGGGATCGGTCAGTCCAAGCTGTCCGCGATGCGCACCCACAAGGACCCGGTCGCGGTCGAGGTGATGCGGAGCCTCAAGGCCGCGCTCGATCCCAAGGGCCTCCTCAATCCGGGAAAGACCGTGCCCGGCCCCTGAGGCGCAGGGCGACGGCATCCCGCGCCTGGGGCCGACAAATATGGGCCGCGGCGTTGATCCTGGGCGGGATAGGCGCGCCGGTCAGTCCGAGAAGAAGCGCGGCCCGACCTCGTGGAGCATGCGGCAGGCCATGACGCCGCCGATATCCACCCCCTCGTCGAGGGGGCCGGTGCTGTCGTCCGACACGACACGGCTTCCGTCCGGACGCAGGATCTCGCCCCGCATCCGAAGGCGACCGTCCTCGATCTCGGCCAACCCGGCGATGGGGGTCTGGCAGGATCCGTCCAGCCCCTTGAGGAACGCCCGCTCCGCCGCGAGCCGCAGCCCTGTGTCGCGGTCATGGATCAGCGCCAGCATCTCGCGCACGCGGTCGTCGCCGGTCCGGCGCTCCACGCCGATGGTGCCCTGCGCGATGGCGGGCAGCATGGCGTCGGGCGGGATCGGCCGCGCGGGCACGTCGCGGTAGCCCAGCCGGTTCAGCCCGGCCATGGCCAGAAACGTTGCCCCCGCGATCCCCTGCGACAGCTTGGACAGCCGGGTCTGCACGTTCCCCCGAAACTCCACCACCTGAAGGTCCGGCCTGCGTGCGAGGAGTTGCGCCCGCCGCCGCAGGGAGGATGTGCCGACCACCGCCCCCTCGGGCAGGTCGGCCAGGCCCGCATGGTCGTCCAGGGTCACGAAGGCGTCCCTCGGGTCCTCGCGGGGCAGGAAGCAGTCCAGGCTCAGCCCTTCGGGTTGCAGGACAGGCATGTCCTTCATCGAGTGGACGGCGATGTCCACGTCGCCGGACAGCAGCGCCTCCTCGATCTCCTTGGTGAACAGGCCCTTGCCGCCGATCTGGCTCAGCGGACGGTCCTGCACCGCGTCGCCGGTCACGCGGATCACGACGATCTCGAAGGCGTCGGAGGACAGCCCCGTGGCGGCCATCAGCCGGTCACGGGTCTCGTGGGCCTGGGCCAGCGCCAGCGGCGAGCCGCGCGTGCCGATGCGGAGGGAGGCTTGGGTCATGCGCGCGTTCTAGGCCGCGCCGCCCCCCGGAGCAACCCGAGGTCAGCCCCGCCGCGGCGTTGTGATCAGCCGGACCAGCAGCCCGCCGACCAGCGCCCCGCCGAGCGCCGCCGCAAGCAGCCCCGCCGAGGGGTCATTCACCCCCAGGCGCGGCAGGAGCCAAACGGCCAGAAGCTCGGCGCACAGGGCCAGGACAAGAGCAAGAATGCCAAGGTAGTGAGTCAGAGTCATGACGGACCTCCGCCGCGAGAACCAACAAGCCCAAGCCTATCACGAACGCGCCGCTGCGTCCACGGCACGGCTTGACAAGGCCCTTGCCGGACGGGCACCCGAACGGGCATGAGCAAGCTGATCCTGCGCGCCCTTGCGGGCGAGACCCTGCCCGTGCCCCCCATCTGGATGATGCGCCAGGCCGGCCGCTACCTTCCCGAATACCGCGCCACGCGCGAGCGGGCGGGCGACTTCCTGTCGCTCTGCTACAACCCGGAGCTCGCAGCCGAGGTGACGCTCCAGCCGATCCGGCGCTTCGGCTTCGACGCGGCGATCCTGTTCGCCGACATCCTGCTGGTGCCGCAGGCGCTTGGCCTCGATCTCGCCTTCGAGGCGGGCGAGGGACCGCGCCTGTCCACCATCACCACCGAGGCCGACCTCCAGCGCCTCAGGCCAGTGGACGCCATCCACGACACCCTGTCCCCGGTCTATGAGACCGTCCGCATCCTGTCCCGCGCGCTTCCGTCCGAGACGACGCTGATCGGCTTCGCGGGGGCCCCCTGGACCGTGGCGACATACATGATCGCCGGGCGCGGCACGCCGGACCAAGGTCCGGCCCATGCGCTCAAGGCCGCGAACCGCCCGCTCTTCGAGGCGATCCTCGACCGGCTGACCCTGGCCACCATCGACTATCTGTCCGCCCAGGTCGAAGCCGGGGCCGAGGTCGTGAAGATATTCGACTCCTGGGCAGGCTCGCTCAAGGGCGACGACTTCCGGGCCTATGCCCTCGAACCCGCCCGCCGCATCACCGAGGCGCTGAAGGCCCGCCACCCCGGCCTGCCGGTCATCGCCTTCCCGCGCGGCGCGGGCGAGCGGTTCGAAGGCACTCATGCGGCCATCGGCGCGGATTGCATCGCGCTCGATGACGGCGTGGCCCCGGACTGGGCCGCCAGCCACGTCCAGCGCGACGGCTGCGTGCAGGGCAACCTCGCCTCCCACCACCTCGTCACCGGGGGCGAGCCGCTGATTGAGGCGACGCGCCGCGTCGTTCGGGCCTTCGCAGGGGGCCCGCACATCTTCAACCTCGGCCACGGCATCACGCCGGACGCGAGCGCCGACAACGTCCACCGGATGATCGACACGGTGCGCAAGGGGGCCTGATCCCTCCCCTATCGCCGGGACTGCGACACCGCCACCTCCATGCGCGCGAACCGGTCGGGGATGATCCGTTCAGAGAACCCGGCCAGCGTCGACCAGATCAGCAGTTGCGCGAACGGAGCCGAGACGATGTTGAAACCAGGCTCCTGCCAGGGGAATTTTCGCGCGCCGGCATCATAGCGCTGCCAGATGTCGGCATCCCCGTTCCAGTCCGGGAAGAAGTCGCCGTCCACCACTTCCCCGACGATCAGGAAGTACATGACCAAGGCCCCCAACACGCCGACGATCAGCCGAAGGACGATCGCGAAATGCGAGAAGTCGGTCGTGATCTCCTCGACGCCGATGGTCGCCATGACCTTCTGGAACAGGATCATGCGCGACAGGAACGCCCCCGACACGCCGCACCACATCACCGCGAGGACGTGGTAGGGGCCCAGTTGACCCAACTGCCCCAGCCAGTAGCACAGGACCAGCACGACCACCCCCGGCGCGATCAGCGCAAAGCCCCAGGCGTTGAGCCGTCGCGCCGCCTTGGCGCGGTGATACCGGGCATGCTCCTGGCTTTGGTAGGCGGCGTGAAGGTCACGCAGCAGAACCGAGTAGATGACGCGCCGCCCTTCCTCGTCGGTGCGGTCCTTGTAGAAGGCGGTCTTCAGTTCGGTGTAGGTCGGGATGGCAAGCTGCTGGGCCTTGGCGAAGCGCCCCACCGCCTCGGCCCTGATCTCGGAATCGTCCATGAGCAGGGCCAGACGCTGCTCGGCCTCATAAAGCCGAAGAAAGTCGGGACGTTCCCCCTCGGCCGGCTCGGTCAGGAGTTGCTCGATGATCGGGTCCCGAGCGACGGCGCTGCCCGTGGCGGCCGTGCGCTGCCAGATGCGGTCGCTCAGAACCTTGAGGCCGATCTTCCTGGCGATCCACAGGTTCCGCTCCGCCCTCAGGTCCTCGCGGCCCCAGATCCTTGTCCGAGTGACCGGAGCGGGCCCGCCCCCCACCGAGACGTCCTGCCTGAAACCCTGCGCGGCGGCATCCAACATGAGACACCCCTAGACGACCCAACACACCAAGCACCGTGGCACAGCCTACCACGGCGGCGGTTTTCCAGCAATCGTAACGGCTCCGGACCTAGACCCACTTCGCCAGCGGCGGCAGGCTCATCAGCACGGCCTCCGCATCGTGACCCGAGGCCAGGCCGAACTTGGTCCCCCGGTCATAGACCAGGTTGAACTCGGCATAGAGCCCTCGGTGGACGAGCTGCCGGTCCTTGTCGCCCTCCCCCCAGGGCTGCGCCGCGCGCTGTTCGGCCAAGGGCAGCCAAGCCGGAAGGAACGCCCGCCCGATGTCCTGGATCATGGAAAAGTCCCTCTCCCAGTCGCCCGAGTTGTGGTCGTCGAGGAAGATGCCCCCCACGCCCCGCGCGCGGCCGCGGTGCGGCACGAAGAAGTACTCGTCCGCCCAAGCCTTCTGGCGTGGGTACTCCTCGGGCCCGTGCGGATCGAGATGCGTTCTGAGGACGGCATGGAAATGCCCCGTGTCCTCCTCGTACTCGATCGCGGGGTTCAGGTCGGTGCCGCCCCCGAACCACCACGCCGCAGGCGTCCAGAACATCCGGGTGTTGAGGTGGACGGCCGGAACATGCGGATTGCGGGGATGCGCCACAAGGCTGATGCCCGAGGCCCAGAAGCGCGGATCCTCGGCCACGCCCGGCACGCCCCGTGCGGCCATGGCGCGCTGCGCCTCGGGCCCCAGCACCCCATGGACGGTGGACACGCCCACGCCCATCTTTTCGAACACCCGCCCGCCCTTGAGGGTCGCCATCAGCCCGCCGCCCGCGTCGCCCCCGTCCGGGGCGCTGCGCCGGGTTTCCCGGAACTGGAACCGCCCCGGCGGGATGCCGTCCGCGCCATAGGCGTCGCCGTCCTCTAGCCCTTCATAAGCCGCGACGATGCGGTCGCGCAGCTCACCGAACCAGGCCGACGCGCGAGCCTTCTGCTCCGCCATGCTATCCGCCGTCATCACCGCCTCCGTGCTATCGGATAGCAGAGCTAGCACCCTTCCCCGCCCCTCTCCACGGGTCTAGACAAGGGGGACCAAGGAGTTTCCGCCCATGCGCCGCTTCGTTCCCGCCGCCGTCCTGCTATCCGCCCTGGCCCTGTCAGCCTGCCAGACTCCACGCGAAAGCTGCATCAGCAGCGCCTCGCGCGAGCTTCGGACCGTAGACTCCCTCATCCGCGAGACGCAGGGCAACCTGAGCCGCGGCTATGCCATCGTCACCGAGCAGCGCATCGACGTCGATCGCAGGATCTGCGAGGTCGAGTTGGAGGACGGCACCGAGCGGCAGTACTTCTGCGACGATACCGACGTCATCGACGTGGAACGCCCGGTCGCCATCGACCTGAGTGCCGAGCAGGCCAAGCTTGACAGCCTGCTCGAACGACGCGTGTCCCTGGCGGCCGAGCGCGAGGCCCGAGTGCAGGCCTGCGTCGCCACCTACCCGGAGTAGCAGGGCCCGATCAGCGGCGGCCCCGTGTCACCGTCCGGCCACTGGACCGCGGCGGCGGCCCAGGCCGCGCCTTCACGGGTTGCGCCGCGTGCAGCAGCTTGAAGCCTGCGTTGCCGCCGATCTCCTGCACGTTGCGGAACAACTCGGCCAGCGCGGCCTCGTAAGGCAGGTGCCGGTTGGCCACGAGCCAGAGTTGCCCCGACGGCGTGAGCGCCTTGGCCGCCGCCTGGATGAAGGCCAGGCCCAGTTCCGGTTCCGGCCGCCGCCCGACATGGAAGGGCGGGTTCATCACGATCCCATCATAGGGCCCGCGCACCCCGTGTCGGGCGTCCTCCCACAGGAACCGCGCCCGTTCGTCTTTGACGTTGAGCCGCGCGCAATCCAGCGCGAGCCGTTCGGCCTCGATCAGGTCCAGGCTTTCCACGCCGTCGCGCGCCAGCGCGGCCAACGCCAGAACTCCGATCCCGGCCCCAAAATCCGCCATGCGACGAGGCAGCTTGGGCGGCAGCGCCTCGGTCAGCATGAGCGAGGCCCGGTCCGCGCCATCGGCGCTGAACACGCCCGGCTGCGAGAACAGGCCATCCGGCCCCTGAACCGGCCCCTCCAGAGCCCAGTCCTCAAAGCCCGGCCCGCCCTGGAACCAGAACAGCCGCCCATGCCCTTGGGTCAGGCCTTCCACGTCCCCGCGCTTCGCCCGCACGTCGCGCCAAAGCGCGTCCACGCCGTCGGTTCGCTGCCCGTCCACGACGACCAGGGAGGCCAGCCGCGCGGCCTCGGCGATCAGAGCCCGCGCCAGCGCCTTGGAGCGCGGCACGCAGACGACAACGGCCGGGGCGGGCTCGCCCTCATCGACCACGCGGTAGCCCGCGCCGGCCCAGGCATCCCGGTCCGGGCGGAACGTGTGCTGGATGGTGATCCCTTCGCGCGGCAGCGCGGACAGGTCCATGGCCGCGGGGGGCCGCAGGACGAGCAGGTCGCCCTCGGGCAGCGAAAGGCCCTCCTCGAGGGCCGTGGCGAGTCGTGAACGGGGCATGAGGTCGGGCCGGGGCCCTTATTCCTTTTCCATGGTGCATTGCAGCGGATGCTGGTGCCGCTGCGCGAAGTCCATGACCAGGGCGACCTTGGTCTCCGCGATCTCGTAGGAATAGACGCCCACCACGGCCAGGCCCTTCTTGTGGACCATCAGCATCAGGTCGAAGGCCTGGGCATGGCTCATGCCGAAGAACCGCTCCAGCACATGGACCACGAACTCCATGGGCGTGTAATCGTCATTGAGGATCAGCACCTTGTAAAGGGGCGGACGCTGCGTCTTGGTTCGCGTCTCGAGCTTTACGCCCGTGCCGCCGTCCTGATCCTGGCCGGGCCCGCCGGCCATGATATGAGCTTGACCCGTGATCATGGGGAGGCTGCCGACCTATCGAGAATGGAATTTCGCACCGCGTGTATATAAGGCCAGAACGCGCACAAGAAAAGACACGAGGGAGCACCGATGCCGTCCTGGACCATCGGATTCGACGCGGACGACACGCTTTGGCACAATGAACGCTACTTCCGCCTGACGGAGGACCGCTTCGCCGAACTGCTGTCCGAGCATATGGAGGGCACCGACCTGCCGGCCCGCCTGCTGGAGGCCGAGCGGCGGAACCTCGGGATCTATGGCTTCGGAATCAAGGGGTTCGTGCTGTCCATGATCGAGACCGCCATCGAGGCGACCTCTGGCCGGGTGCCCGCCAGCGTCATCGCCGAGATCCTGGCGATGGGGCGCGACATGCTGGCGCATCCCATCGACCTGCTCCCCCATGCCCGCGAGGCCGTCGAAGCCGCCGCGCAGGAGGGGGAGGTGGTGCTCATCACCAAGGGCGACCTCCTCGACCAGGAACGCAAGCTGGCGCAGTCGGGCCTGGGCGAGATGTTCGACGCCGTGGAAATCGTGAGCGACAAGACCCCCGCCACCTATCTGCGGATCTTTGCACGGCACGGGGCGCGGCATTCCATGATGATCGGCAACTCGCTCAAGTCGGATGTCATTCCGGCGCTGGCGGCCGGCGCCTGGGGGGTGCATGTGCCGCATGGCACCACCTGGGCACTCGAAGTGGCCGAGCCCCCGCAGGAGCACCCCCGATTCCGCGAGATTAGGTCCCTGGCCGAGTTGCCAAGCCTCCTTGGGCAACTTGGCGGCCACCCCTGAGGCAGCGCGGCCACAGGTGACATTCCTTTTCACCGGGAGGATCGGTCGCGCGCCGGCCCGGACCCCGCCCCTAGTGGGAGTCGCGCGCGCCGAGCGCAACAGCTTGTGCAAAATATTGCGTGAGCCATTCCGGCCCCTTGCGCAAGACGCTTTTTCCGCACGCCGCCGCATGCTATTGTTCACGAACATAAGAGGTGGACGGGCATGCATCCGTCCCCCAGGGGCTGAAAAAGGGGCAGAGACCATGGGCAGTCGTTTCGGGCGGTCAGCCTGGCTGGCGTTCATCATACTTGCGCATGTTCTGGGCGCCGCCGCGGCCAAGGCCGCGCCGTTCGCGGCGTTCGTGATGGACGCGCGAACAGGCCAGATCTTCTACGAAGAGAATGCGGAAACCCCGCTGCACCCGGCCTCTCTCACCAAGATGATGACGCTCTACCTCGCCTTCCAGGCGATCCAGCAGGGCGAGATCACCCTCGACACCGAGGTACGCATCCCCGCCGACGCCGCCGACGAGCCGCCCTCGCGCCTGGGTCTGCGCGAAGGGCAGACGATCCGGATGCGCTACCTGCTCCGCGCCGCCGCCGTGAAGTCCGCCAACGACGCCGCCATGGCCATCGGCTATGCCCTGGGCGGCTCGCGCGAGGGCTTCGCCGCCCGCATGAACGCTATGGCGCAGGCCATGGGCATGAACCAGACCCACTTCATGAACGCGAACGGGCTGACCCAGGACGGCCATTATTCGACCGCCCGGGACATGAGCATCCTGGGCCGCCACCTCGTCTATGACTTCCCCCAGTATTACAACCTGTTCTCCCGCCGCAGCGCCGATGCGGGCATGGCCCAGGTGAACAACACCAACCGCCGGTTCCTCGACGCCTATGAGGGCGCGGACGGCATCAAGACCGGGTTCACCAACGCGGCCGGCTACAACCTCACCGCATCGGCCCAGCGCGGCGACGTGCGCATCATCGCGACCGTCTTCGGCGGCACCTCCACCGCCGACCGCAACGCCCGCGTGAGCCGCCTTCTCGACCTCGGCTTCGCCCATGCCCCGGCCGGCGCCCAGGTCGTGATGGTCGATCCGCCTGTCATCACCGCCAGCGACGTGACCGCGGTCGCGGCCAACACCAACGCCGCACCGACGATGCCCGCCCCTGTCGAAGGCGCCCGCGTGAGCGGCCCGATCGAGACTTCGCTGCGTCCCCAGCCACGTCCAGGCTCCACGGTGGTGGCCTTTGCTTCGGCGGTGAAGGAGGAGGAGATCGAGGGTGCTCTGGCCGAGGCCCTGGCCATGCCCCAGCCCGTCTCGGACCTGCCGGCCGAGATCATCATGACCGCCGCCGCCATCAGGCCCGAAGCCGCTCCGCTGCTGGAGCCCGAGCCCGAGGTCGTGACCCGGCTGTCCACCTCTGGCGGGTCGCTCTGGGGCATCAACCTGGGCAGCTTTCCGTCGCGCGATTCGGCCGAGCGGGCGCTGATCCGCGTGGCCCTGGCCGAGTCCACCACGCTTGACGGTGGTCTCCGCCGGGTGATCCAGCGCTCGGGCGGCTTCGACGCCAACGTCATCGGCCTGACCCGCGACGAGGCCGACCTCGCCTGCCGCCGGCTGCAGGCGCGGGGCACCACCTGCTTCATGGTCGGCACCGAGGAGTGAGAAGGCGCCCGGACCGTCCGGGCTTGCCAAGCGTCCAACGGATCAAAGGGGGCCTGCGGGCCCCCTTCCCTATTCCGCGGCTTGCACGACCGGAAAAGCCGCTGCCATCAGCGTGCGGGTATAGTCGGTCCGGGGGCTGCCAAAGACCTCGACCGCCGGCCCCGCCTCCACCACGTCGCCGTCCTTCATGACCATCACGCGGTGCGCCATGGCGCGGATCACCTTGAGGTCATGGCTGATGAACAGGAACGCGAGCCCGTGCTTCTGCTGCAGCCCCCGCAGGAGCTGAACGATCTGGACCTGCACCGTCATGTCGAGAGCGGAGGTCGGCTCGTCCAGGACCATCAGGCGCGGCTTCAGGATCAGGGCCCGCGCGATGGCGATGCGCTGGCGCTGCCCGCCCGAGAATTCGTGCGGGTAGCGATCCATGGTGGCGGGGTCGAGGCCGACCTCGCGCATGACCTCGGTGACCATCTCGCGCCGGTTCCGGCCCGGTTCCATCCCATGGACGCCAAGCCCCTCGGCGATGATCTCGCCCACCGTCATCCGGGGGCTCAGCGATCCGAAGGGGTCTTGGAAGACGATCTGCATCTCGCGGCGGAGGGGACGCATGTCGCGCTGGCCTAGCCCCTCGATGTTGCGCCCCAGGAACACGATGCGCCCATCCGTGGCCGGCAGGAGCCGCATCACGGCCAGCGCCAGCGTGGTCTTGCCCGACCCCGACTCGCCCACGATGCCCAGCGTCTCGCCGGCCCGGACGCTCAGGCTCGCGTCGTTCACCGCCTTGACGTGGCCCACGGTCCGGCGGAGCAGCCCGCGCTGGATCGGAAACCAGACCCGAAGGTTGCGGGTCTCGGCCACCGTCTCGGCGTTGGCGACGACAGGGGCCGGCAACCCCGTCTGTTCGGCCGCCAGCAGCTTACGGGTGTAGGGATGCTGGGGATTGGCGAACAGTTGCGCCGCCGGTCCCTGCTCCACGATCAGCCCGCCCTGCATGACGCAGACCCGGTCGGCGATCTTGCGGACGATGCTCAGGTCATGGGTGATGAACAGCATCGACAGCTTCTCGTCGCGCTTCAGATCGGCGAGCAGATCAAGGATCTGGGCCTGGATCGTCACATCGAGAGCGGTCGTGGGCTCGTCCGCGATCAGCAGCTCGGGCCCGTTGGCCAGCGCCATGGCGATCATGACGCGCTGCCGCTGCCCGCCCGACAACTGGTGCGGATAGGCGCCCAACCGGTCCTCGGGGTTGCGGATGCCCACGCGGGTCAGCAGGTCCACGATCCGCGCCCGCACGGCGTCGCCCCGCAGCCCTTGGTGAAGCTCGATGGACTCGCGCAGCTGCCGCTCGATGGTGTGGAGCGGGTTGAGGGAGGTCATCGGCTCTTGGAAGATGAAGCTGATGTCGTTGCCCCGCACCCGCCGCAACTCGCGCTCGGGCGCGCCGACCATCTCGCGGCCCTCGTAGCGGACCGACCCCTCGACCCGGGCGTTGTCCCCCAGAAGCTGCACCGTGGACAGCGCGGTGACGGACTTGCCCGACCCCGACTCTCCCACCAGGGCGACAGTTTCGCCCCGGTTGACGGCAAAGCTCACGCCCTTGACGGCATGGACGAGTCCGCCGTCCTGGGCAAAGCGCACATGGAGGTCGGCGACCTGAAGGACGGGCTCGCCCACGGGTCCGCGCGTCGGCGCATTCATCGGAACGTCTTTCTGGGGTCGAAGGCGTCGCGCACGCCTTCGAAGATGAAGACCAGGAGCGCCAGCATGATCGCAAACGTGAAGAAGGCCGTGAAGCCGAGCCACGGCGCCTGCAGGTTCTGCTTGGCCTGCAGCGACAACTCGCCCAGCGACGGCGCCGAGGACGGCAGCCCGTAGCCCAGGAAGTCGAGGCCCGCGAGCGTCCCGATGGCCCCGGTCACGAGGAAGGGCAGCATCGTCACCGTCGCGACCATGGCGTTGGGCAGCAGGTGCCGGAACATGATCGTGCCGTTCGACACGCCCAAGGCCCGCGCCGCGCGCACGTATTCGAAGTTGCGCGCCCGCAGGAACTCGGCCCGCACGACGCCGACCAGAGCGGGCCAGCCGAACAGGATGGTGAGTCCCACGAGCAGCCAAAAGCTTCGCCCCAGGATCGCGAAGACGATGATGATCACGTACAACGACGGCGTCCCGGACCAGATCTCGATGACCCGCTGGAAGATCAGGTCCGTCCAACCCCCGAAGAACCCCTGGAGCGCCCCCGCCACGATCCCGATAAGCGAGGCCGCAACCGTCACCATCAGCGCAAAGGCCACGGACAGGCGGAAGCCGTAGATGACCCGCGCCAGCACGTCGCGCTTGGTATCGTCGGTCCCGAGCCAGTTGTATTGGTCGGGCGGAGAGGGCGCGACGCCCCGCACGTCCACGATGGTGTCGTAGCTATAGGGAATGAGCGGCCAGATCATCCAGCCTTTCTGGAACTCGGGGTCCTGGATCGTGCCCGCCCGCGCCTGCTCGATGAACCCGTCCGGGTCGTCGAAGCAGTCCACGAGTCCACCCGTCTCGATCAGGCAGCGGACCTCGGGGTCGGTGTAGGCGGCCTCGGACGGGAAGTCGCCGCCATAGGCCTGCTCGCTGTAGAAGGAAAAGATCGGCATCCGCAGCTCGCCCCGGTAGCTCACCAGGATGGGCCGGTCGTTGGCCACGAACTCGGCGAAGAGCGAGATCAGGAACAGGACCGAGAAGACCACGAGCGACCAGAAGGCCCGCCCGTTGCGCCGGAAGTTGCGCCAGCGGCGCTGGTTCAGGGGCGACAGCCAGGGCCGGCGCGCAGGCGCGAGGGGTGCTGTGCGCAGCGGCTCGGACAACGGCTCCACGGGCGCGGGCGCCTGCCCCGGCATAGGTTCGGGGATCAGCGGCGGCTGGATGGTGGGTCGGGCGGCGTCGGTCATGTCTCAGCCCCGGCTTTCGAAGTCGATCCGCGGATCCACGAGGACGTAGGTGATGTCCGAGATGATCCCGATGATGAGGCCCAGGAGCGAAAAGGCGAACAGCGTGCCGAAGACGATGGGGTAGTCCCGCGCCACCGCCGCCTCGAACCCCAGCCGCCCGAGCCCGTCCAGCGAAAACAGCGTCTCGATGATGAGGGAGCCCCCGAAGAACACGCCGATGAACAGCGCCGGAAAGCCCGCGATCACGATCAGCATGGCGTTGCGAAAGACGTGGCCGTAGAGCACGCGGCTTTCCGTCAGTCCCTTGGCGCGCGCCGTCATGACGTACTGCTTCTTGATCTCGTCGAGGAAGCTGTTCTTGGTCAGCAGCGTCAGCGTCGCAAAGGCCGAGATGGTCGAGGCCAGCACCGGCAGCGCGATGTGCCAGAAGTAGTCCAACACCTTGCCGATCAGCGACAACTCCTCCCAGTTGTCCGAGGTGAGGCCCCGGAGCGGGAAGATCCGCCAGTACGACCCCCCCGCGAACAGCACGATCAGCAGGATCGCGAACAGGAAGCCCGGAATGGCATAGCCCACGATGATGGCTCCGCTCGTCCAGGTGTCGAAGCTGGACCCGTCACGGACCGCCTTGCGGATGCCCAGCGGAATCGAGACCAAATAAGCGATCAGCGTGGACCACAGCCCGAGCGTGATGGACACGGGCATCTTTTCCAGCACCAGGTTCACCACCGTCTCCGACCGGAACCAGGACTCGCCAAAGTCGAAGCGGATATAGTCCCACATCATCGACAGGAACCGCTCCAGCGGCGGCTTGTCGAAACCGAACTGCTGTTCAAGCTGGGCGATGAACTCGGGCGGCAGACCCCGCGCGCCGACATAGCCGCTGTCCTCGCCTCCGCCTGCCTCCTCGATCTCGCTGCCCCCGCCCGAGATGTTCTCGAACACGTCGCCCCGCCCCTCGATCTCGGCGATGATCTGCTCGATCGGGCCGCCGGGGACGAACTGCACGAGGACGAAGTTGATGATCATGATCCCGAGCAGCGTCGGGATCACGAGCAGGAGACGGCGGAGGATGTAGGCGCCCAAGGATTCCTGGCCTTACCTTACTGGAACGCGCCGGCGGTGCGCAGCGCCTCGGCCTTGTCGGCGTTGTACCACCAGAAGTCGAGATAGCCCAGATCATAGGGCGGGAGCGTCTCGGGATGCTCGAACATGTCGTAATAGGCGACGGTGTAGGAGGCCTTGTACCACTGCGGCACCCAGAACCGCTTGGCCCGCAGCACGCGGTCGAGCGCATTGACCGCCGTCACCATCGTCTCGCGCGTGTCGGCTGCGACGGCTATCGCGATCAGCCGATCCACTGCCGGGTCCTGCAGACCCATGAGGTTGCGGTTGCTCTCGGCCGCGCTTTCGGACCCGAACCACTGCTCCAGGCCCGTGGACGGCTCCAGGCTCATCTGGAAGCCCCAGGCCGTCATGTCGAAGTCGCTCTCGTCGCGCCGCTGCGTCATCTGCGCCGGATCCACGCGGTCGAGCCGGGCATTCACGCCGATCCTCTGCAGGTTCTCCACATAAGGGTTGATGACGCGATCGAAGGTGGGCGAGTCCTCGAGGATCACCACGTCTAGGGTCTGCCCGTCTTTGCGGCGCACCCCATCATCGCCCACGATCCAGCCGGCTTCGTCGAGAAGCTGAGACGCCTGCCGGATATTGCCGCGGTCGGCCTGCCGCTCGGGGCTGGAGACCGGGGGCACGACCGCTTCCTCGGTCAGGATCGATGCATCGAGCAGCCCCTCGTCCACCAGCGGCTGCAACAGCGCGACCTCCCCTTCCGAGGGGGCTCCCTGCGCCATCAGCTCGGATTCGTTCCAAAACCCGACAGTCCGGGTGTACAGGTCGTAGAACAGCGTCTCGTTCGACCATTCGAAGTTGAACATCAGGCCTAGCGCCTCGCGGACCCGGGGGTCCTGGAACGTCTCGCGGCGCAGGTTGAAGACGAAGGATTGCGCGACCGGCAGGCCGCCGTTGGGAAGCTCGCCCTTGAACACCCAGCCCTGCTCCAGAGCCGGAAAATTGTACCCCGTCGCCCAGAGGAGCGAGGAGTTCTCCACGCGGAAGGTGTATTCCCCGGCCTTGAACGCCTCGAAGGCGACGTTCGAGTCGGCGAAGTACTCGACCCGGATGCGGTCGAAATTGTTGCGACCGACATTGATCGGCAGGTTCTTCCCCCAGTAATCGGGGTTGCGTCCGATGAGGATGCGGCGGCTGAAGTCGAAGTTCTCGACCATATAGGGCCCCGAGCCCAGCAACGGTTGGTCGCTCGGTTCATCGAGCCGCTGGCCCGTTTCCTCGAACCAGGCCTTGGAGAGGACCGACAGCCCCCCCGCAAGCCCGATCCGGTCACGCATCGGCGCATCATCCGCAAAGGTGAACCGGATGCGGTGGGGATCGAGGACCTCGACGTTCGAGACCATCCCTCCCGCCGCAAGGCGATAGGACTCCAGCCCCTGCTCCATGAACAGGTCGTGCGAGAACTTCACGTCCTCGGCCGTCAGCGGCGAGCCATCCGCGAAGCGCGCCTCGGGCCGCAGGGTGAAGATCACCCAGGACAGGTCCTCGGGGTATTCCATGGACGAGCAGATCAGGCAGTAAAGCGATGTCGGGTCGTCCGCCGTGGAGGTCAGGATCGACTCGACGCCGTAGGCGCCGTAAGCCGTCGCGCCGCCCGCGATGGTGAACGGGTTGAAGCTGTCAAAGGTCCCCTCGGCCGCGATGGCGATCTCGCCGCCTTTGGGCGCGTCGGGGTTGACGTAATCCAGCACGAAATCAGGCTCGGGGTACTTCAGCTCCCCGAAGAAGTTGTACCCATGCGACACGATCGTCCCGCCTTCGCCCGGAGCGGTGGCCGCAGCCTCGGTGGGGGCGGCCTCCTGCGAGCGCGCCTCATGGGCCCAGAGAGCCCCGGCCAAGGCCAGCAGGCTCAGCACGAGCCGCGGCGCCGGGGCGGGCCGCGTCAGGGCGAGGGTCCGGGTCTGGGGCATGCAGGCTCCTCCTGAGGGGAAAGCGGGCGTGAACGACTGCCCGCCATAGTGCGGCCCAGTGCCGGGGATTCAAGTTTATTGTGCGTGATCAACCTGTGGGCTGGCCGTGATGAACGGGCTCGAAAGGCGCCACGAGATCACAGGCCCGGCACCCCCGACAAAAGCAAAGGACCACGCCTCGGCTGGAGGCGCGGCCCTTGGGATGCCGTCTGTGCGTCGGGCCTGACTCAGCCGCCGGGGTTGGTGGCGAGATAGGCGATCAGGTTGGCGCGGTCCTGCACGTCCTTGATGCCGTTGAAGTTCATCTTGGTCCCAGGCGCGTAGTCCGTGGGGGCCAGAATGAAGAGGTTCAGCGCGTCGGCCGTCCAGGACTCGGCGACCTGCTCCAGCGCTCCGGAATAATCGAACCCTTCGATGGCGTCGACCGGACGGTCCACCACGCCGTACAGCGTCGGACCGGTGCGGTTCTCGCCCTGAGCCAGCGAATGGCAGGCCGAGCAGGGGCGGAACTCGCCTTCGCCGGCGGCGGGATCGGCAGCCGCGAAGGCTTCCTGGAACTCGGCGGTGAGCTGCTCGGGCGTGACCTCGGCCACGGCTTCGCCGCCCTCGCCGCTTTCGACGGGGATCACATAGGCCTGGTGCAGCTCCTCGCCTTCCGCGACATGGGTTTCACCCCCGCCGTAGATCGCCTGTGCCGCCCAGCCCCCAAGCAGAAAAACCAGGAGGGTGCCGCAGAAGCCTCCCACGATCTTGGTAAGGGTCATCGTGTCGAACATGTCGCGTCTTGTCCCAGGAGCCTTTGTCGCGCGCCATGTATCCGCTTCCCGCCGCTCTCCGCAAGGTGTAGGCGCCGGCACGACACAGTGAGCGGGTGCGGCATGACCGCGCTGACGCTCTGCCGCAACAGGAAGCCCCCATGCCGCGCATCGCGTTCCAGGGCGAGGTCGGCGCCTACGGCCACCAGGCCTGCCTCGAGGCGCGCCCCGACCACGACCCCCTCCCCTGCCCCACCTTCGAGGATGCGATCGAGGCCGTCCGCTCGGGCGCGGCCGACCTGGGCATGATCGCCATTGAGAACTCGACCTACGGGCGCGTGGCCGATGTCCACCAGCTGCTGCCCGAAAGCGGCCTGCATATCGTGGACGAGCACTTCCTGCGGGTCCGCATCAGCGTCCTGGGCGTCCGGGGCGCGCGGATCTCGGATCTGCGGCGCGTCCGGGGCATGGCGATCCTGCTGGGCCAGGCCCGGGGCTTCGTCCGCGCGCACGGTCTCCAGACCCTCGCCTGGTCCGACAACGCCGCCGGCGCCCGCGAGGTGGCCCATCTCGGCGACCCGGCAGAGGGCTCCCTCGCCCCCGAGATCGCCGCGAAGGTCTATGGGCTCGACGTCCTGGCCTCGGGCGTCGAGGACCACGAGGGCAACACCACCCGCTTCCTTGTCATGTCGCCCCAGGCCGACCTGTCGCGCCGTGGCGAGGGGGGCATGATGACCAGCCTCGTCTTTCGCGTCCGCAACATCCCCGCCGCGCTCTACAAGGCGCTGGGGGGCTTCGCCACGAACGGCCTCAACGTGACCAAGCTCGAAAGCTACCTCGTGGGTGGCCGGTTCCAGGCCGCGCAGTTCTACGCCGAGGTCGAAGGCCACCCCGAGGACGCGCCCCTCCAGCGCGCCCTGGAGGAGCTCGACTACTTCTCGGACCGGCTCGACATCATGGGCGTCTTCCCCGCCGCCCGCCCCCGGCACGAGGATTAGGGCTGGGGGCTGGGGGCTGGGTACGGGCGGCTCAGTCGAGCCGATCCGCCAGCCATTCGCGCAGCAGGAACCCGGCGATGGCGCCATCGCGCGGCGCGCGGATCTCGGGGTCCTCCCCGGCGAACACCCGCATCATCCTCTCGCGCGGGACCCAGAGCGCGGCCTCCAGCTCGTGGGGGTCCACCGTGATGTCTCCGGTGAGCGCCTCGCCCCGGCAGCCCAGCATCAGGGAGGCGGGAAAGGGCCAGGGCTGGCTGGCAAGGTAGCCCACACGCCCCACGCGCACGCCCGCCTCCTCCCAGACCTCGCGGCGCACCGCGCCTTCAACCGTCTCGCCGGGCTCCATGAACCCCGCGAGCAGGGAATACATTCCTTCGGGCCACCCCGGCGAGCGTCCCACGAGGACGTCGTTGCCCCGCGTGATCAGCATGATGACGACCGGGTCCGTGCGGGGGAAATGCTGCGTGCCGCAGGCCGGGCAGTCCCGCCGCCAGCCCCCCTGCCCCATGCGGCTCGGCTGGCCGCAGGCCGCGCAGAAGCCGTGGCTCCGGTGCCAGGCCAGCACCGCCTTGGCCGTGGCCGCCAGTTCCGCGTCGCGCCGGCTCAGCCCCGCCATGACATGGCGAAGGTCGGCCCAGCGGCGGCCTTCCTCGGGGGGAACGCTGTCCTCCGGGAGGGCGGCGGCCCAGGTGCCCTCGCCATCCTCGCGGCCCAGAAACACGAAAGCGAGGCCCTGCGCGGCCATCTCCGACAGCGGCACACGGGCCAGGCGCGGCGCCTCCTCGGGCCCTTCGACCAGCGGCTCGCCCCCGCGCAGGAGGATCAGCCGGGCCCCGGGACGCGCGCTAAGCGCCGCCAGCCCCGCCTCATCCACACGCAGTTCCGCCGCCCGATCGAGGCCCGAGTCGCCGAACGTCACCCGTTCCGCTGTTTCCATTTACTCACCTATGATTTTTCTTTCCTGCTCATCAGTCGGCATCTTGCCGACAATCGCAACCTGAGATTGTTTCAGCGGACAGCTGGGGTGGCTGGGTTGATGTAGGGGGATCTTGATGGACGATGTCCATCCCGTGAGAGCGCGCCTGCGCGTGCTGGCCACGACCGATCTCCATGTCCACCTGCTGCCGCATGATTACTACGTCGACCGGCCGCTCCCGGCCACCGGCCTTGCGCAGGCCGCGCATCTGGTCCGTGATCTCCGCGCCGAGATGCCGGACGGCGCGACCCTTCTTCTCGACAACGGCGACTCCCTGACGGGCGGGCTGCTGTCCGACCTGCTCGCCGCGCGGCTCCGGGCGTTCTCGGGGCAGGGCGGGCCCGCCGATGACGGGCCGGTCCACCCGATGATCGCCGCGATGAACGCCCTGGGCTACGACGCCGCGACGCTCGGCAACCACGAGTTCGACCATGGCCTGCCCTTCCTGCGGGCTGCACTGGCGGGCGCGGCCTTTCCCTTCGTGGCCACCAACATCCTCCTTCGCGACGGACCGCCGCTCGCGCTGCCGTCGGTGGTCATCCCGCGCGAGGTCCAGGGGACGGACGGACGGCGGCACGCCCTCCGGGTCGGCCTGATCGGCCTCGCGCCGCCGCAGGTCCTCACCTGGAACGCCCTGCTCCTTGGCCGGTCGGTGGAAGCCCGCGACATCCTTGACGCCGCGCGCGAGGAGATCCCGCGCCTGCGGGCGGCGGGGGCCGACATCGTGCTCGCGCTGTGCCATTCCGGCATCGGCCCCGAGAAGCCCGCCCCGTTCATGGAAAACGCCGCCGTTCCGCTGGCCGCCCTCCCCGGCCTCGATGCGCTGGTCATCGGGCACACCCATCTGGACTTCCCGGACCCCGCCCGGCCCGCCTCGGCCGCCGTGGACCCGGCGGCGGGCACCCTGAACGGAAAGCCCGCGATCCAGCCCGGCTTCTACGGACGGCAGGTGGGCGTGCTCGATCTCGATCTGGTCCGGGGGCCGGGGGGCTGGACGGTCGCAGGCCATGAGGCCGGGCTGCGGCGCGTCACGCCCGAGACGCCCCTGGACGACGCGGTGGCCGCCGCGTCCGAAGCTGCGCACCGGACCCTGTGCGACTTTGCCCAACGGCCCATCGGGCGCACGCGGGTGGCCCTTCACAGCTACTTCTCGCAGATCAGCAGCGACGTCACGCTCGACCTCGTGGCCGATGCCAAGCGGTCCGAGGCCGCCCGCCTGCTGCGCGGCCACCCCGAGGAGGTGCTGCCCATCCTTTGCGCGGTGTCGCCCTACAAGGCGGGCGGTCGCGCGGGCCCCGACAATTACATCGACATCCCACCCGGCCCCGTGGCCCTTCGGCAGGCCGCGAGCCTTTACGTCCATCCCAACAGCCTCTGCCTCGTGGAGATCACCGGCGCGGGCCTGCGCGACTGGCTCGAGCGCAGCATGTCCCAGTTCCGGACCCTGGTTCCCGGCGCGACCGACCAGCCGCTGATCGACCCGACCTTCCCGTCCTACAACTTCGACACGATCGACGGCCTGACCTGGATGACAGACCTGTCGGGGCCCGCCCGCAACGACGCCAAGGGCCAGGTGATCCACCCCCATGCCGCGCGGGTCCTCGACCTGCGCCACGGGGAGCGCCCCGTGGCGGACGGGGACCGCTTCGTGCTGGCGACCAACAGCTACCGCGTCGGATCGGCCCTGCCCCAGGGAGCGCGGCTCCTGTTCCAGACGGTGATGCAGATGCGCGACGTCGTCTTCGTGCACCTGCGCGGAGCCCCGCTCGCCCCACCGCCCCGGCCACGCTGGCGGTTCGCTCCGATGCCGGGGACAGCGGCCTGGTTCGACACGGGGCCTGGCGCCCTGGCGCGTCACCCGCCGACGGATCGCCGGGTGGTCCCGCTCGACGCGGCGCCGGACGGCTTCCATCGCTTCCGCCTCAGCCTCTGACCCTCGACACCGCCGGGCCCCGCCGGTATCACCCCGCGCTTAAGCCTCCGGAGGTGCAATGTCCCCGCGCTACGACGCCGTCGTCTTCGACCTCGACGGAACCCTCATCGACACCGAGTCGCTCTGCAACATCGCCGGGATGGAGGCCTGCGCCAACCTGGGCTTCCCCGTCTCGCAGGCCTTCTTCGAAAGCCTGGCGGGGATCGACGACCAGACCCGCGCCCGCATGATCGAGAACGAGACCGGCGCCACCGTGGAGCTTGAGGCCTTTCTCGCGGAATGGGACCGGCTCTGCTCCGAACGCTTCGCCCAGGGCATCCCCATCAAGGCGGGCGCGGTCGAGCTTCTGGAGCGGCTAAGCGCCGAGGGCATGCCGGTGGCCCTGGCCACCTCATCGCGCCGTGGCCCGGCCGAGGAGAAGGTCGGGCTTGCCGGCTTCGGACGGCATTTCCGCACCCTGGTGACCTTCGACGACGTGGCCGCCCCCAAGCCCGCGCCCGACCCCTACCTCCTCGCGGCCGAAAGGTTGGGCGTCCGCCCCGACCGCTGCCTCGCCTTCGAGGACAGCGAGACCGGCGCGCGCTCGGCCCAAGCGGCAGGGCTCACCGTGGTGCAGGTGCCGGACCTTCATGCGACAAAAGGCGCGCATGCCCATCATGTGGCCCCGTCGCTGCTCGAAGGCGCGGTGCTGGCGGGGCTGATCGAATGCTAAGGCTCGGGCGGCGCGTCCTCCATCGGGCGCCAGTCATGCAGAACGGCGGCGGGCTCCAGCGTGAACCCCAGGTGGTTGCCGCCGCCATCCGGCTGGTCCTCGCGGCGCGAGATCGGCCGCCCGCCCAGCGCGCATTTGAGCAGCGTTCCCACGGCGCCGTGCCCTACCACCAGTGTCGGCACGTCCGGCGCCTCGTCGATCACGGCCCGCACCGCATCCAGAATGCGCGCCTGCGCGTTCCTCGCGGTTTCCCAGCCGAGCGCTGATCTGTCGGGGTGGGCAAAGAACAGGTCCGCCACGGCCTCGAACTCCGCGCGCGGCAGGAATCCGGTGGCGCTGCGGTCGTTCTCGTGAAGGCCCGGGCGCACCTCGACCATCAGGCCCAGCGCCGCGCCCAGCACCGCCGCCGTATCCCACGCCTTGGTTTCCTCACTCGCGACGATGCGGCGGAAGGCCCGCAGCCACGGCCGGGCCGCCAATGCCTCCGTGCGGGCCAGCCCCTGGGCGGACAAGCCCCAGAGCGGAACCGGCACGGTCGGGTCGATCCGCACCTGCGGATGCGTCAGATATAGATGCATGGCGCGTTCTCGCGCCAACCTCGGGTCCGATCAACGGAAAAACCCCCGGAGCCGATGGCCCGCGGGGGTCTGACCATTGATCAGGCGTCAGCCCAAGTAGCTCAGAGGAGCCCTTCGCGCTGCAGCTTCTTGCGGGCGAGTTTGCGCTGGCGACGGATCGCCTCGGCCTTCTCGCGCGCTTTCTTCTCGGACGGCTTCTCGAAATGCTGCTTGAGCTTCATTTCACGGAATACGCCCTCGCGCTGCAACTTCTTCTTGAGCGCGCGCAGCGCCTGGTCGACGTTGTTGTCGCGAACAGAGACCTGCATGTGGTAGTCACCACCTTTCCGGGTTCGAGTTTCGCATGGTAATGCAGGAGGTCCGGCCTATAGCAAGGGAGGGACGGCCTGTCCAGCGCCGCCGCCAAGGGGGACATCAACGATGACCGACATCGATCCGGCCACCGACTTCGGGACCGATCCGACGCGCGCCGCGCTCTTGCGCGCGATCCTGCCGCATGTCCCGTTCGACGGCTGGTCCGAGACTGCCTTCGCCACCGCCGCCAGGGAAACCGAGGTCACGCTTGAGGAAGCCCGTGCCGCCGCGCCGCGCGGTGCGCTCGACCTTGCGGCGGAATGGCACCGCCAGGGCGATCGCCTGATGCTGCGGGCGCTTCGCGAGGCCGACCTGACCCAGATGCGGATGCGCGACCGGATCGCCTTTGCCATTAAGACCCGCATGTCCGCCCTGCCCGAGCGCGAGGCCCTGCGCCGCTCCACCGCGCTGTTCGCCCTGCCTCAAAACGCCGCCTTGGGGGCGCGGCTCCTGTGGGAAACGGCGGACGGCATCTGGACCGCGCTGGGCGACGCTTCGCGCGATGGCAACTGGTACTCCAAGCGCGCCACGCTGGCGGCTGTGCTCGCCTCCGTGGTGCTGTACCGGCTGGGCGACGAATCACCCGGGCTGGAACGGACGCGCGCCTTCATCGACCGGCGGATCGACGGCGTCATGGCCTTCGAGAAGTGGAAGGCCGGCGCCAAGGACAACCCGGTCCTGCGCCCCCTCGTCCGTCCGCTGAGCTGGATCATGGGCCAGATCCACGCGCCGTCGCGCCCCGACCTTCCCGGCGGCTGGAGGTCCGGGGAGTGACGCCGGTGATGCGCGCCGTCGCCATATCCCAGCCCGGCGGGCCCGAGGTCCTGACCCCGGTCCAGCGTCCCATGCCCGAACCGGGGCATGGCGAGGTGCGGATCAGGCTGCACTATGCCGGGGTGAACCGGCCCGACGCGCTCCAGCGCGCAGGGGCCTATGCCCCGCCGCCCGGAGCCTCGGACCTGCCGGGGCTGGAGGGCGCGGGCGTGGTGGATGCCTTGGGGCCGGGCGTGACCGAGCTTGCGCCGGGCCAAGAGGTCTGCGCTCTCCTGCCCGGCGGCGGCTACGCCGAGCACGCCATCGCCCCCGCTGCCCACTGCCTGCCGGTTCCCCCTGGCCTGTCGCTGCGCGAGGCCGCCGCCCTGCCCGAGACGTTCTTCACCGTCTGGTCCAACGTGGTCATGCGCGGCGGGCTTGGCGGCGGCGAGCGTTTCCTTGTCCACGGCGGCGCCTCCGGCATCGGCACCACCGCGATCCAGCTGGCCAAGGCTCTGGGCGCGCGGGTCTGGGCGACCGCCGGCGGCCCCGACCGCGCCCGCGCCTGCGAGGCGCTGGGGGCCGAACGCGGCATCGACCGGCATGCCGAGGACTTCGTGGAGATCCTGCGCGCCGAGGGCGGCGCGGACCTGATTCTCGACATGGTGGGCGGGCCTTACCTTCCGCGCAATCTCCTGGCGCTGGCCGATGACGGCCGCCTCGTCCAGATCGCGTTCCTCCAGGGTCCCAAGGCCGAGATCGACCTGAACCAGGTCATGCGCCGCCGCCTGACGATCACCGGCTCCACCCTCCGCCCCCAGTCCGTCGCGCAAAAGGCTCGCATCGCCGAGGAGCTGCGCCGCGAGGCCTGGCCTCTCATCGCCTCGGGCCGCGTCCGCCCGGTGATGGACGCCGAGTTCGCGCTGGAGGACGCCGCCGAGGCGCATCGTCGGCTCGAATCCAACGAGGTCCTGGGCAAGATCGTCCTCCGGATCGCGTGATCCAGGGTTGGCAGGGGCGGACGGGGCCCTAGCTGCCCATCCCCGACCCTTTCAGGAGCCACCGATCATGGCAGGCACCAACGAAGACGACGATTCCAGAGGCAACCCCGGCGGCATGTTCGCCGACAAGGGCGACGCCCAGAACGGCAAGAGCACCGACTGGATCCAGGGCGCCGGCATGGGCGGCACCAAGGCCCAGGACCACGCCGACCGCCGCGGCAAGGCGGGACAGGGCATGGTGGACAAGGGCGGCCCCCTCGAGGGCAGCACCGACACCCCCAGCCAGTAAGCAGGAGAACACCATGAGCCGAGTCGATACCGCATCCGGTCTGGGTGGAGGCAAGCTGACCGAGGACACGCCCCCCTCCGGCCAGCCCCAGACCGAGACGCCCGCGCCCAACTCGGGCACGCTGCACGAAAAGCGCGACGACGTGGAGAACGAGTCCGGCAAGGCCGGACCCGACGGCAAGGGCGCAGGCCAGCAAGGCTGAGCGCCGCAAGGCAAAGCGCGTCACGAGGACGTTCAAACGCGGCGTCCCCGTGACGCGAACGGTCGGTTTCCCCCTGTCGTTCGCGTCCCGGGCGGGCTAACACCTGCTCCAAAATCATCCCAAGGGGGAGTTGCGCCCATGAAGGTCCTCGTGCCCGTGAAGCGCGTGATCGACTACAACGTGAAGGTCCGCGTGCGCGCGGATGGCTCGGGCGTCGATCTCGCCAACGTCAAGATGTCGATGAACCCCTTCGACGAGATCGCCGTCGAGGAGGCCATCCGCCTCAAGGAACAGGGCACTGCCACCGAGGTCGTGGCCGTCTCCATCGGCGTCAGGCAGGCGCAGGAAACGCTGCGCACCGCACTCGCCATGGGCGCGGACCGCGCAATCCTTGTGATCGCGTCCGAGGACGTCCACCAGGACATCGAGCCCCTCGCCGTGGCCAAGATCCTCGCCGGCGTCGTCAAGGAGGAGGCCCCCGGCCTCGTCCTCTGCGGCAAGCAGGCCATCGACAACGACATGAACGCCACGGGCCAGATGCTGGCCGCGCTCCTGGGCTGGGGCCAGGCCACCTTCGCCTCCGAGCTCAAGGTCGAGGGCGAGCAGGCCACCGTGGTGCGCGAGGTCGATGGCGGCCTTCAGGCGATCCGCGTCAGAATGCCCGCTGTGGTCACCGTGGACCTGCGCATGAACGAGCCGCGCTACGCCTCGCTCCCCAACATCATGAAGGCCAAGAAGAAGCCGCTGGAGGAAAAGACCCCCGCCGACTACGGCGTGGACGTCACCCCCCGGCTGTCGGTCGTCAAGACCACAGAGCCCGCGTCGCGCAAGGCGGGCGTGATGGCCAAGTCGGTCGATGAACTCGTGGACATGATCAAGGGCGCGGGGCTGGTCTGATGGCAACTCTTCTCATCGGTGAAGTGACGGACGGCCAGCTGGGCCTCGATGCCACGGCCAAGGCGGTCACGGCGGCCCAAGCCCTGGGCGAGGTGCACGTGCTCTGCGCCGGGGCCTCCGCGCGCGGCGCGGCCGAGCAGGCGGCCCAGATCCAGGGCGTGGCCAAGGTGCTGGTCGCCGAGGACCCCGCGCTGGGTCACCGCCTCGCCGAGCCCACGGCGGCGCTGATCGTCCAGCTCGCGGCCTCCTACTCCCATGTCGTGGCCCCCGCGACCACGGACGCCAAGAACGTGCTGCCCCGCGTGGCCGCGCTTCTCGACGTGATGGTGATCTCGGACGTCACGGGCGTGGTGGACGCCGACACCTTCGAGCGGCCGATCTACGCCGGCAACGCCATCCAGACCGTCAAGTCCTCGGACCCGGTCAAGGTCGCGACCATCCGCACGGCGGGCTTCGACGCGGCCGCCTTGGGCAACTCCGCCCCGATCGAGGCGGCGCCGGGCGCCTCGGACCCCGGCCTGTCGCAGTGGATCGAGGATCGCACCGCGCATTCGGGTCGCCCCGAGCTCACCTCGGCCCCCGTGGTGGTGTCGGGCGGACGCGGCATCGGCTCCAAGGACGGCTTCGCCATCGTGGAAGGCCTTGCCGACAAGCTGGGCGCGGCGGTCGGTGCCTCGCGCGCGGCGGTGGACGCGGGCTATGCCCCGAACGACTGGCAGGTCGGCCAGACCGGCAAGGTCGTGGCCCCCAACCTTTACGTCGCGCTGGGCATTTCCGGCGCCATCCAGCACTTGGCGGGGATGAAGGACTCCAAGTTCATCGTCGCCATCAACAAGGACGCCGAGGCGCCGATCTTCCAGGTCGCCGACTTCGGCCTCGTGGCCGACCTGTTCACGGCCGTGCCGGAACTCACCGAGAAGCTGTAAGGCGCACGCTCTCCCGGGCCAGGCAGGCCCGGACCGGATCCAGAAGCGCGGCCGCCACCCTTTGGTGCGCGGCCGCGTCCGTTTCCAGGACCGCCTCGTCCCCCGCAAAGGCCATGGCCACGTCCAGCACCTGGGGCCGCAGCGCATCGATCATCGCCGGGGTCACGAATGTCGGCTCGGGGCCAAGGATGTCGTCGGAGTCCGACAGGCTGCCCGGCGCACGGGCCGCGGTCCAGACCAGCAGCACCCGAGGCCCGATCCGGTCCAGAAGCGTCCGCATCCGCGCAAGCCAAGCCATCTGCAATTCCTCCCGCACGATGTCGAAACGCTCGGGCATCGCGTCGTGCAGATGCTGGAGAAGATGCCGCGTGAAGCAGACATCGGCAAAGTCCACATCCGGGTAGATGGCCCGAAGCGAGGGCGAGGCGCGCAGGAACCGGTCGTTTCGGCGGGGATGCACGGAATAAAGCCGGTTCGACAGGTTCGCCGCACCCATCACCTCGACCACGGTCAGGACCGCGTCCCGGCAGGCGGTGCCCACCAGCGGATCGCCCAGGAACGCCTCGACCGAGGCGTTCACCTGGCCGAAGTTCACGCACACCTCGCCCAACTCCTCCTCCAGCAAGGCCGGAAAGGGCCGCGGCACCAGCCGCCCATGGGTCGCGCTGCCGCCGACAAAGGCGATGTGACGTCCGTCCAACGGTCGAGGCGGCCCGCGAAAGATCATGCGCGAACGACCGTAACGACATGGCTCATGGCCCACCCCCGCTTCCAGAAGCGTGTCGTGTTTCATGGTCCTCACCACAAAAATTCCATCTCTGTGGCAGAATCGCGGCTAAAGATTGCAAAAGTCTTAAAGCTCGGATTGTCGCGAATCCGGGACCCTTGCGCGCCGGGAACCCCTCCCTCATGCTGCAGGGCGGCATCAGACGGAGGGCGCGATGACGATCAGGATGGTGGGCGTCGTGGGCGCGGGCCAGATGGGCGTCGGCATCGCCCATGTCCTTGCGCTTAAGGGCTATGAGGTGCTCCTGACCGATACCAACCCCGATGCGCGGGCCGCCGCGCCGGGGCTCGTGGGCCGCAACCTCGACCGGCAGGTGGCCAAGGGCAGCGTCACCGCCCAGGACAAGGCCGCGGCCTTGGGCCGCCTCCGCGTCACGCCCGAACTGTCTCTTTTGGGTCAGACCGACCTCGTGATCGAGGCCGCGACCGAGCGGGAGCAGGTCAAGACCGCGATTTTCGAATCACTGGTCCCCCATCTCGCGTCCCACACGATGCTGGCCACCAACACCTCCTCGATCTCGATCACCAGGCTGGCCAGCCGCACAGACCGGCCCGAGAAGTTCCTGGGCGTCCATTTCATGAACCCCGTCCCCCTGATGCAACTCGTGGAGCTGATCCGGGGCATCGCCACCGACGAGGCGACCTTCGGGGCCGCGCTGGCCCTGGTGGAAAGCCTGGGCAAGACCGCCGCCACGGCCGAGGACTTTCCGGCCTTCATCGTCAACCGCATCCTGATCCCCATGATCAACGAGGCGATCTACGCCCTGTTCGAAGGCGTGGGCACCGTGACCTCCATCGACACGGCCATGAAGCTTGGGGCGAATCACCCCATGGGGCCGCTGGAACTGGCGGACTTCATCGGGCTCGACACCTGCCTTGCCATCATGAACGTGCTCCATGACGGCTTCGCGGACACCAAGTACCGCCCCTGCCCGCTGTTGGCCAAGTACGTCGAGGCCGGGTGGCTCGGTCGCAAGACCAAGCGGGGCTTCTACGACTACCGAGGCGAGACGCCGGTGCCGACGCGCTGACGCTCAGAGCGCCAGCGTCCGCTCCCGCAGCCAGGCCATGAAGGCGCGCGGGTCGTTCCAGCGGGGCTCCATCTCTTCCGGGCGGATCGGCTCCCCCACGACCGGAGCCTGGGGCCGGTCCATGGCATGCACGATCTCGCGCAACAGCAGCCCCTGGCGCAGCGTGGGCGACAGGCAGGCGGCGATCTGGTAGGCGCGCGAATTCGCACCCGGAAAGCGGACCGGCAGCACCGTGGCCCCCGACAGGCGGATCAGCTTGGCGGTGAACAGGTTCCACTCGGCCTCGACCGGCGGCCCGAAGGGCGTCCGCGCCGAGGCCACGACGCCCGAGGGGAACAGCGCCAGCAGCCCCCCAGAGGCCAGTTGCGCCATCGCCTGCGCCCGCATCGCCATCATGCGCGCCTGGGCGTTGGGCTCGTGCGGGAAGGGCACGGGGATCATGAAACCCGAGGCCGAAGGGTCGATCCCCGTCAGGATCGCGCGGGTCAGGATGCGGTAGTCGGGCCGCACCCGCCCGACCAGTTCGGCCAGCACCATTCCGTCCACAAGACCGTGCGGATGGTTCGCCACCAGCACCACCGGCCCGCTACGGGGAATGCGCGCGACCTGCTCGGGCGGGGTGAGAAGCTCGACGCCCATGACCTCCAGCGCGGCGCTCCAGAAGGCCTGCCCCTTGGGCGCACCCCGCCGCTCGAAGACGCGCACGCGACGCAGGATCTCGGGCTTGGCGGTGATCCATTCCACGGCGCGGATCGCATGCCGCTTCCAGGGGTCCGGAAAGGTGTTGGAGTAGGTCAGGCTGCGGCGATCATAGACCTGCGCGGCCTCTCTTTCGTAGGCGACCCCGCGGCCCGGCTGGCTCATGACGGCTGCCGGGGCAGGTCAGTCCTCCTCGCCGAACCGATCGGCGACCAGCGCGGCGATCGCATCGGCCAGCCTGTCGGCCTCCGGCCCCTCGGTCTCGACCTCGATTTCGCTGCCCTTGCCGGCTGCGAGCATCAGGAGGCCCATGATGCTGTCCCCCGACGTGGACGTTCCGTCCTTGGACACGGTGGCTTGCGCGTCAAACCCTTCGACCACCTCGACCAACCGGGCCGAGGCGCGGGCGTGCAGGCCCTTGATGTTGACGATGCGCAGGCGGCGGTGCGCCATCAGGTGCCCACCGCCCGACCCATGTCCTCTCCGACGACCTGACTGTCGATGTACTTGCGGCCCGCGTCCATGGCGGCCGCGACGGCGTCCGGCACCGACTTGCGCCGCGACTTGGCCAGCTTGATGAGCATGGGAAGATTGGCGCCATACAGGATGCGCCGGTTCGACGGCCCGCAGGCCCGGAGCGACAGGTTCGACGGCGAGCCGCCGAACATGTCCGTCACCACCACCACGCCGTCGCCTTCGTCCACGGCGTCGGCGGCGTCGCAGATCTCGGTCTGCTTCTGGGCGCGGTCATCCTCGGGCTGGATGGTGATGGCCCTGACGCCAGGCTGCCGGCCCACCACATGCTCCACGGCGGCCAGGTATTCCTTGGCAAGGCCGCCATGCGCCACGATCACGATCCCGATCATCGGCAGCACCCCCGAAGGGTCGTGATCCCGATGCCATTCATACCGGTTGTCCCAAAAGGACCAGGTTCGCGTCCGACCACGTCATTGCCCTCGGACCGCGCCACCGGCTTCGGCCCGCCGTTCCAATTCCCGATGCCGTTTAGACACCCGCCATCCATCCTCTGCAAGGGCCTGGGCCAGCCTTTCCGCCACAGTGACGGAACGGTGTTGCCCCCCAGTGCAGCCCAACCCGATCGCGAGATGCGACTTCCCCTCGTCCCGGTAGGCTGGGAGCAGCATGGCGGCAAGATCCTTCAACCGGGTAAAGAAGGGCTCGAAGCGGGGATCCTCCTCCACATAGGCGGCGACGGCCATGTCCCGCCCGTCCAGCGGACGCAGCCCGGCATCCCAGTGCGGGTTGCGCAGGAAGCGGCAGTCCATCACGACATCGAGGCTCGGCGGCAGCCCCCGCTTGTACGAGAAGCTCTCGACCGAAACGGTCAGGGGCCGCCCGCCCGGTGGGGCGAACCACCGTTCGACCGTGGCACGCAGTTCGTGCGGCGTCAGGGCGCTGGTATCGATCAGGATGTCGGCGCGGGCGCGGATCGGCGCCAGCAACGCCCGCTCGGCCGCGATGCCGGTGGCGGGCGCCCCATCGGGCGACAGGGGATGGGGACGCCGCGTTTCCGAGAAGCGCCGCAGCAGCACCTCCTCGGCGCAGTCGAGGAACAGGATCTCGGCCGGGCCACCGAACATCGCAGCCAGCCGGTCGGGCGTCCGCACCAGGGCACCCGCCGCGAAGTCGCGGTTGCGCACATCGAGGCCCAGCGCCAGAGGCCGTTCCAGCGGCGGCCCCTTGGCCAGGCGCGGCAGGAAGGACAGCGGCAGGTTGTCGATCACCTCGTAGCCCAGATCCTCCAGCGCCCGGATCGCCGTGGAGCGACCCGCGCCCGAAGGCCCGGTGACAAGCACGATTCGGTGCGCCTCGTCCGAGGAGGCGGGACCGCATGGGACTGGGGGGAGCGCAAGGGAGCGCGTCATGTGAGCCTCTGGGGCGCCGGACAGGCCCGGCCCGCTTTCACATATTGAAGGATGGCCGGCGCGAAATGGCCGGTCGCGGGCTTGTGAAGACACGGGAGGGGAACCCCCAGAAGCGTGACATCCCGCCACGGCGGCAGGCGCTGCGCCTCCGTCTGATCCAGGTCCACAACCAGGGCCACCAACGCCTCCTCCACCGTCCGGGCCTTCAGTAGGCCCACACAGCGCGCTTCGATCAAGCCCCGGATCGCAGCGGGGCAGCGAGCCACCACCGCACCGTCCCCCGCGTGCAACTCGGTCCGGTCGTCGGCCACGAGGCGCGCCCCCAGCGCCATGAGGTCCAGGGCCAGCGCGGACTTGCCGCTGCCCGAGGCGCCCCGGATCAGGATGCCCCGCCCGCGCCAGGCGACGGTGCTGGCATGAAGGATCAGCGGGCCGGGCATCGCGGCCCGCTCAGAGCGGCAGCCCGACGACGAATCGCGCGCCCAAGGGGTCCGAGGTCGGGTCGGCCTCGGTGGGGCGGATGTTCTCGGCCCAGATCACGCCGCCATGCGCCTCGACGATCTGCTTCGAGATGGCGAGCCCCAGCCCCGAGTTGTTGCCGAACTGCCCGGCGGGCCGTTCGCTGTAGAAACGCTGGAAGATCTTCTGGAGCGCATCCTCCGGGATGCCCGGCCCCGTGTCCTCCACGACGACCAGCACCCGGTTGTCGCGCCGCCGCGCCCAGACGCGGATCGCGTCGCCGTCCTCGCAGAACGAGATGGCGTTGGACAGCAGGTTGACGAAGACCTGCGCGAGCCGCCCTTCCAGCCCCCGGATGATGATCGGCGCGGGCGGCAGGTCGGTGATGAAGTCGATGCCCTTGGCGCGGGCCTCCTCGCCCAGGTACTCGTCGAGGGAGGTGAGCATCTTGAGGAGGTCGAAGGGCTTCTCCTCCTCCTTGACGAGTTCGCTGTCGAGCCGCGAGGCGTTGGAGATGTCGGAGACCAGCCGGTCAAGCCGCCGGACGTCGTGCTCGATGATCTCCAGAAGCTTCTGCCGCTGGTCGTCGCGCTTGGCAAAGGGAAAGCTCCCCACGGCCGAGCGCAGGGAGGCCAGCGGGTTCTTGATCTCGTGGGCCACATC
This sequence comes from Rubellimicrobium rubrum, assembly GCF_006152115.1. GTDB lineage: Bacteria > Pseudomonadota > Alphaproteobacteria > Rhodobacterales > Rhodobacteraceae > Rubellimicrobium > Rubellimicrobium rubrum. Next base: position 78,246 of record NZ_VDFU01000012.1, read on the forward strand.
GGCCGCGAACTGCTCGTTGGCCTCGATCCGCTCGTAGAGCGCGGACACCATGCCCCGCAGCGCCGCCGACAGGCGCCCGATCTCGTCGGGGCGGGCGGTGAGGTCGGGGATCCTCACGCGCGAGGGCGACATGGAGCGGGCGTTGCGGTCGCGCCCGGACTCGGCGGCGGCGGCCAGATCCGACAGCGGATTGGCGATGGTGGAGGCCAGCACGAGGCTCAGCCCGATCGAGATGAGCACCCCAACGATGAACATGCGCAGCACCTGTTCGCGCTCGCGGCGGACCAGGGCCTCGATCTCGCCGGCGGCGCTGCGCAGGACCACCACGCCCACGGTCTGCCCCGCCGCCTGCACCGGCGCGGCCACGGTGAACACGGTCCGGCCTTCGTCGTCCGCCAGCATGTCCAGGGACGGCCCATGAACCAGGGCACGGGCCACGATCTGGCCCGGCGCGGCCAGTCCGGGCACGCCCTCCCCCGTGGCCGGGACGGCCTCGGAGGCGAGCAGGCCCGAGATCCGCTCCCAGATGCCATTGAGGAAGTCGGTGAGGACGCTGCCCGGCACCCCGGACGTCAGGGTCGGGGGCATCTCGCCCTTTCCGGCCGTTACCGCCACCAGATCCCCTCGGGCGTCGAACAGGTAGGCCGCGGCCCCGTCATGAAGGTGGATGCGGGTAAAGGCTTCGGCCAGGCCGGGCTGCCCATCGAGGTCCGTGGCCCCGGGGGCCAGCCGCGCCTCGACCACATCGGTCACGAGCCCGGTCTCGCTGACCAGCCCCCGCGCGCGCTGCTCGGCCAAGCTGTCGCGCGACGGCGTGAGCCAGAGCATCTCGGCGACAAGGAGGATCAGGCCGATCAGGTTGAAGATGATGATCTTGCGCGCCAGCGGCGAGCGCTGGAGCGTGATCAGGCTGCGCAGGCGCGTGCGCCCCAGCCGCCCTTCGGGGCTGACCCAGTCATCGCCCAGGATGACCTCGGCCCCCGGCGCGGCTCGGCGGCCGCCCGTGTTCGCCGCGTCCCGGATCGCAAAGGCGTGCAACGCCCGCCGCACCGAGTTCAGGTCGCGCACGTCGACCTTCTGGGATCCCTCATCGGGCCCGGAGGCCATGGCTCACTCTTCGTTGTAGCGGTAACCGATGCCGTAAAGCGTCTCGATGGCCGAAAAGTCATCGTCCACCGTTCGCATCTTCTTGCGCAGCCGCTTGATGTGGCTGTCGATGGTGCGGTCATCGACATAGACCTGATCGTCGTAGGCCACGTCCATGAGCTGATCGCGGGACTTCACGAACCCCGGCCGCTGCGCAAGCGCCTGCAGCAGCAGGAACTCGGTCACCGTAAGGGACACGTCCCGACCCTTCCACTTCACCGCGTGGCGCAGCGGGTCCATGACAAGGTTGCCGCGCACAAGGGCGCGCGCTTCGGCCTCGGGCTCGGAGATTTCGACGGACTGGGCTTCCTGGCGGCGGAGAAGCGCGCGAATGCGCTCCACCAGCAGGCGCTGGGAGAAGGGCTTCTTGACGTAGTCGTCGGCCCCCATGCGCAGGCCCAGCACCTCGTCGATCTCGTCGTCCTTGGAGGTCAGGAAGATCACCGGGATCGAGGACTTCTGGCGCAGGCGCTGGAGCAGGTCCATGCCGTCCATCCGGGGCATCTTGATGTCGAGCACCGCCAGTTCGGGCATCCGCTTGCTGAAGGCGTCCAGGGCCGACTGTCCGTCATTGTAGGTTTCGACCTCGAAGCCTTCGGCTTCCAGCGTCATGGAAACGGACGTCAGGATATTCCTGTCGTCGTCCACCAGAGCGATCTTCGACATCCCGATGTCCCTCGTTTGTGGTATTTCAAGGCCCTCGGCCAGTTAATTCAGGGCCGCTCTGTCACTAATATGGCAACGAATCAACCCTTGAGTGAAAACTGCCCCAGAACTTCGACTAATCTAAGGCATTCCGTCCTACCGTCGCCCAAGGCCCGAGCAGGGCTGCCCAGTCCCTCCCCGCCGTCCGGCTGATTGCGCTAACATGGCAAGTGCTTGCGCTAACAGGCTTTTTTCGGCCTCAGACCCTGCTATGTGGCTGGAACGGCGTCGTGTGGACGCTGGTTGAGGAGGAACGGCACCATGGACCACGGACGCGTCAACCCCGCGATGCCCATCGAGGCGCAGGGATTTTCGGGACTCGCGTCGGTGTATTACAACCTGCTCGAACCCGATCTCGTCGAGGCGGCGCTCTGCGCGGGTGAGGGACGGCTCGGACAGGGCGGCGTCCTTCTGGTCGAGACGGGCCGGTTCACCGGCCGCTCGCCAAAGGACAAGCACGTCGTCCGCCGCGCCGCCACGGAATCCCAAGTCTGGTGGGACGCCAACGCCGCCATGGCGCCCGATGCCTTCGCGCGTCTCAAGGCCGACATGCTGGCCCATCTCGCGGACCGCTCGGTCCATGTGCAGGACCTCTGGGCCGGGGCCGATGAGCAGCTCCGTCTCAACATGCGGATGGTCACCGAACGGGCCTGGCACGCGCTGTTCGTGCGCCACCTGCTCCGCCGCCCCCCGCGCGAGGCGCTGGACAGCTTCGCGCCCGACTGGACGCTGCTCAACTGCCCAAGCTTCACCGCCGACCCCGCGCGCCATGGCTGCCGCAGCGGCACGGTCATCGCCATCGACATGGAATCCCGGTGGGTCCTGATCGGCGGCACCGACTATGCGGGCGAGAACAAGAAGGCCGTCTTCACCATCCTGAACTGGCTCCTGCCGGAACGGGGCGTCCTGCCCATGCACTGCTCGGCCAACCACGCGCCCGGTGATCCGGCCGACGCGGCAGTGTTCTTCGGCCTGTCCGGCACCGGCAAGACCACGCTGTCGGCCGATCCGTCCCGCGTGCTGCTGGGCGATGACGAACACGGCTGGTCCGACCGCGGCCTCTTCAACATGGAGGGGGGCTGCTACGCCAAGACGCTCAACCTCTGCCCCACGGCGGAACCGGCGATCCACGCCACCACCGCGCGCTTCGGCACGGTAATCGAGAACATGGGCTACCACCCGGAAACCTGCGAACTCGACTTCGCGGACGCCTCGCGCACGGCGAACACCCGCTGCGCCTACCCGCTGGACGCCATCCCGAACGCCTCCGCGACCGGCGTCTCGGGCCACCCTCGGCACGTGGTCATGCTGACCTGCGACGCCTTCGGGGTGCTGCCGCCCATCGCGCGCCTGTCGCCCGCGCAGGCCATGTACCACTTCCTGTCCGGCTTCACCGCCAAGGTCGCGGGCACCGAACGCGGCGTGACCGAGCCCGAGCCCACCTTCTCGGCCTGCTTCGGCGCGCCTTTCCTGCCCCGCAAGCCCGAGGTCTACGGCAAGCTCCTGGCCGAAAAGATCGCGCGCCACGGGGCGGAATGCTGGCTGGTGAACACCGGCTGGACCGGAGGGGCCTACGGCACGGGCAGCCGGATGCCCATCGGGGCCACCCGCGCGCTCCTGGCCTCCGCGCTCGACGGCAGGCTCTCGCGGGCCCGGTTCCGCCGCGACCCCTGGTTCGGCTTCGAGGTTCCCGTCGCGGTCGAGGGCGTGGACCCCGCACTCCTCGATCCGCGCGGCACCTGGGCCGACCCCCAGGCCTATGACGCAGCGGCCAAGAAGCTGGTGGGGATGTTCGCCCAGAACTTCGCCAAGTTCGAAGACCTCATCGACGAGGACACCCGCGCCGTCGCGCTGGGCTGAGACGCGGTCCCGTAGGGCGGGCTTCGGCCCGCCAGTCCGGCGCAAGACGGCGGGCTTCAGCCCGCCTACGCGCCGGACAGCCGCGTCACGTCGTAGCCGTTGAAGTCCAGCATCTCGAGCGCGGCCCCGGTCCGGTCCGCCGAGGCGGCGCCCGGCCGGTCCATGATCCAGCCGGTGCGCCCATCCGGCGTGCCGATCGCCGCCGTGCGGAAATCGTCGTCCACCCACAGCACCCACAACTCGGGCCCACCCTGCGCGGCGGGCACGAAGCGACCCGGCAGGCCTGGGGTCGTGGCGACCATCCCGGACCCCGCGGGGCCGGTGAATCGCCAGATCGCGGTTCCATTCGTCCCCAGCGCCAGCAGAACCCGCGTGCCGGGCGCGGCAAAGGGCAGGCTGGGATAGGCCTGCGAGATCACCCACTCCCCCGCCAGATCCCCGGCCGTCCCCCGCGTGGTGGAGGCGATGGGCTGCGCGCGGTCGCGGAACGACGGCCCCTCTGTCACCGGCACAGGCGCCCCGCGCCCGCAGGCAGCCAGGAGCAGAAGGGTAAGAAAAGCGCGGCGCATGGGGGATCTCCGGTTGGGGCGTCCGGCCATCCTAGCGGCTGCGGCGTCACGCTCCACCCCCGCGGTGGAACCGAGCCGCGCCGCGACCGTTTCCCGCACCATCACCGACAGGAGGCATTCCATGCCCACGAACCGCATCCTCGCCGTCGTCACCAACGCCGGCGAATACGAACGCAAGGGCTACCGCACCGGCCTCTGGCTGGGCGAGCTGACCCACGCCCTCGACGCCTTCGACGAAGCGGGCCTCGCCTACGATATCGCCAGCCCGCAGGGCGGCTACACCCCGCTCGACCCCGAAAGCCTGAACCCCTCGGTGATGGATAAGGCCATCAAGGCCCGCTACGAGGACCGTGCCTTCATGGACAGCCTCAAGGACACCAAGCGCCTCGCCGATGTCCGGGCCGAGGATTACGACGCCATCTTCCTTGCCGGCGGCCACGGCACGATGTTCGACTTCCCCGGCTCCCAGGACCTTGCCAGCCTCGCCGCCCGGATGTTCGACCAGGGCAAGCCCGTCTCCGCCGTCTGCCACGGTCCGGCCGGGCTGCTGGAGGCCCGCCTGTCGGACGGCACGCCCCTCCTGCAGGGCCGCAAGGCCACCGGATTTTCCTGGAAGGAGGAGGAAGGCGTGGGCCGCGACGATGCCGTGCCCTTCAACCTCGAACAGGCGATGAAGGACCGCGGCGCCGACTACACCAAGGCGATGATGCAGCAGTCCAAGAAGGTCGTGACCGACGGCCACCTCGTCACCGGGCAGAACCCGGCCTCGGCCCGCGGCGTGGGCGACGAGGTGGTGCAGCTTCTCCAGGCCAAGGCGGAGGCCGCCGCCTAATAGGGCAGCGGCTGGGCCCGGTTCACCTCGTCGATCCGCTTGGCGAGGTCCGGGCCCATTTCCACCGCGACCCCGGCCAGGATGCGCTCCAGTTGCGCCACCGTGGTCGCCCCAAAGATCGGGATGGACGGAAAGGGCCGCGTCCGGTGCCAGGCCATCGCCATGTGCACAGGGTCCAGCCCGGCCTCCTGTGCAACGGCGTGGTAGGCCGCGACCGCCCCGTCCACGCGCGGGCTCGCCCGTCCGCCCAGATCGCCGTTCAGCGCCTTGCGCGACCCTTCGGGCAGCGCGCCGCCCGCATACTTGCCCGTCAGCAGCCCCGCCCCCAGCGGCGAGAAGGCAAGCAGCGTCACCCCCTCGTTCACCGCGACCTCGGCCATGTCGGTGTCGTACAGCCGCGCCAGCAGCGAATATTCGTTCTGCACGGTGCGGACCATCGGGGCCCCCAGCGCCTCAGCGCGGTCCATCCAGCGCACGGTCCCCCAGGCCGTCTCGTTCGATAGCCCGAACTCCCGGATCTTGCCCTCGGCCCGCAGGTCGGACAGCTGCCCCAGCACGTCGTCCATCAGCGCGATGTTCGCAGCCTTGTCCTGGCTGGACGGGTCATAGGTCCAGTTGCGGCGGAAGTGGTAATGCGCCCGCTCGGGCCAATGAAGCTGGTAAAGGTCGATCACTTCCGTTTGCAGCCGCTTCAGCGACGCCTCGCAGGCCGCCTTGACGGTGCCGTTCCCGAACCCCTGATCGCCCCGGATGGCGTTCCGGGGGCCTGCGACCTTGGTCGCCAGCACCACCTCGGCCCGCCGCCCGTGCGACGCGAACCAGCGGCCCAGGAACGCCTCGCTGCGCCCGGCGCTCTCCTTGGTCACCGGGTTCACCGGATACATCTCGGCGCAGTCCCACAGGGTGACCCCGGCCTCCAGCGCCATGTCCATCTGACGATGCGCATCATCCTCGGGCGTCTGGTTGCCAAAGGTCATCGTCCCCAGCGCCCATTCCGACACCCGGATGCCCGACCGTCCCAGTTCCACCTGCCGCATGCCCGTCCCCTCGATGTTCGCGCGGACCCTAGCGTGCCCCGCCGGAGGAGCAAGCCGGTGTCCCCGGCCGGGCCTTGATCCAGATTAAGGCGGGCGCCCCCCGCAGTGGCAACCATCGCCCCAATTCCCAGACAGGAGACCCCTCCCATGCCATTCGACTTCACCGGACAGACCGCCATCGTCACCGGCGCCGCCTCGGGCATCGGCCTCGCCATCGCGCGCGAACTGGCGCAGGGTGGCGCCCGCGTGGTGCTGAGCGACCTGCACGACGACGCGCTGGCCCAGGCCGCCCAGGGCATCCCCCAGGCGCTGACCAGGGCCTGCGACGTGGCCGATGCGGGCCAGGTCGAGGCGCTGGTGACCTTCGCCGTCGAACAGACCGGCGGCCTCCACCTTCTGGTGAACAACGCCGGCATCGGCGGCCCCTCGGCCCCCACCGGAGAGTATCCGCTCGACGGCTGGCACAAGGTCATCGACGTCAACCTGCACGGCGTCTTCTACGGCCTGCGCTACGGCCTTCCGGCCATCGAGGCGTCGGGCGGCGGCGCGGTCGTCAACATGGCCTCGATCCTGGGATCGGTGGGCTTCGCGAACGCCCCCGCCTATGTCGCGGCCAAGCACGCCGTCGTGGGCCTGACCAAGAACGCCGCCATGGAATACGCCCAGCGCGGCATTCGCATCAACGCGGTGGGACCGGCTTTCATCCGCACCCCCCTCCTCGACGCCCTGGGCGAGGAGGCGCGGATCGGCATCGCCCAGATGCATCCCGTCAAGCGCCTCGGCACCCCGGAGGAGGTCTCGGCCCTCACCTGCTTCCTCCTGTCCAAGGAGGCCAGCTTCATCACCGGCAGCTATCACCTTGTGGATGGGGCCTACACCGCGCAGTGACGCCGCAGGGGCGGCCCCGGTCCCGCCTCTGCCAGTCTGGGGCCGGGGCCGGGGCCTCCTCAGCCCTCGCGCTCGCCCCAGAGATCGGTCAGCGACCGCCCTTTCCGGCCCCAGTTGTCGGTGTCCACCTCGTCGATCAGGACGAAGACGTAGTCGGGGTCGCGCCCGAGCTCCTCGACAAGCACCTCCGTCATGCGCCGGATCACGGCCTTCTTCTGCTCGACCGAAGCGACGCCCCGGGCAATCTCGACACGGACGATGGGCACGGCGAACCTCCTGCGGCTTGGCCCGCCCAGCCTAGACCAGGCGCCCCCCCCCCGCGACAGGGCCCGTCCGGCGGCCCTCTGGCAACCCCGGCGCCGGGCCGCTACATGGGGGCGTCCGCGAAAGGCCCCCACATGGCACGCCACCTCATCACCTCAGCGATCCCCTACATCAACGGGATCAAGCACCTCGGGAACCTCGTCGGCTCCCAGCTTCCCGCCGACCTCTACGCCCGCTACCTGCGCGGGCGGGGCCACGAGGTGCTGTTCCTCTGCGCCACCGACGAGCACGGCACCCCCGCCGAGCTTGCCGCCGCCAAGGCCGGGGAGCCGGTGGCCGAGTACTGCGCCCGGATGCACGCCGTGCAGGCCGAGATCGCCCAAGGCTTCCGCCTCAGCTTCGACCATTTCGGCCGCTCCTCCTCGCCCCAGAACCACACACTCACCCAGCACTTCGCAGGCCAGCTCGACGCAGCGGGCCTGATCGCCGAGGTGCCCGAGCGGCAAGTATATTCCCACGCCGACGGCCGCTTCCTCCCCGACCGCTACGTGGAGGGGACCTGCCCCAACTGCGGTTACGAGAAGGCCCGGGGCGACCAGTGCGAGAACTGCACAAAGCAGCTCGACCCCACCGACCTCATCAACCCCCGCTCCGCCATCTCCGGCTCCACGGATCTCGAGATCCGCGAGACCAAGCACCTCCACCTGCGCCAGTCCGCGATGAAGGACCGGCTGCTGGAATGGATCGACTCCAAGACCGACTGGCCGGTGCTCACCACCTCCATAGCTAGGAAGTGGCTCCTCGACGGCGAGGGGCTCCAGGACCGGGGCATCACCCGCGACCTCGACTGGGGCGTGCCCGTGCAGAAGGGCGACCAGCCCTGGCCCGGCATGGAGGGCAAGGTCTTCTACGTCTGGTTCGACGCCCCCATCGAATACATCGCCTGCGCCAAGGAATGGACCGACGCGGCGGGCCGCCCCGACGCCGACTGGGAACGCTGGTGGCGCACCGACCGCGGGGCAAGCGACGTCCGCTACACCCAGTTCATGGGCAAGGACAACGTGCCCTTCCACACCCTGAGCTTCCCCGTGACGATCATGGGCTCCGGCGAGGACTGGAAGCTCGTCGACTACATCAAGTCCTTCAACTACCTGAACTACGACGGCGGCCAGTTCTCGACCTCGCAGGGGCGCGGCGTCTTCATGGACCAGGCTCTCTCCATCCTGCCCGCCGACTACTGGCGCTGGTGGCTCCTGTCCCACGCGCCCGAGTCCTCGGACTCCGAATTCACCTGGGAGAATTTCCAGACGTCCGTGAACAAGGACCTCGCCGACGTCCTGGGCAACTTCGTCTCCCGCATCACCAAGTTCTGCCGCTCCAAGTTCGGCGAAACCCTCCCTTCGGGCGGCCAGTGGGACGAGCGCGAGGGGATGCTGCTCGCGGACCTCGCCACGCGCCTCGCGGCCTACGAATCCGCCATGGACGCCATCGAGGTCCGCAAGGCCGCACAGGAGCTTCGGGCGATCTGGGTGCTGGGCAACGAATACCTCCAGTCCGCCGCCCCTTGGACCAGCTTCAAGACCGACCCCGACCGGGCGGCCATGCAGACGCGCCTCGGCCTCAACCTCATCCGGCTTTACGCGGTGCTGTCGCGGCCCTTCATCCCCGACGCGGCGCAGCAGATGATGGAGGCGCTGGGGTCGGACGACTGGTCCTGGCCCTCCGACCTCGAACCCGCGCTCCGCGCCCTCCCCCCCGGCCACGCCTTCACCGTCCCGGAGGTGAGCTTCCGCAAGATCACCGACGAGGAACGCGCCGACTGGCAGACCCGCTTCGCCGGGGTCCGCACCTAGGTCAGGGATGCGGCGCGGCCTGCCCCTCGGGCCGCGTCGCCTCATCCAGCCCCGCCCACCCCGTCTTGTTCGACAGGAGCAGCGCCCAGGGCCGCAGCACCGGCACATGCGCGCCCAGGACCACCAGCGCCACCGTCACCGGCACCGCAAGCAGCGCCCCCGCGATGCCCCAGGCCCAGCCCCAGAAAGCCAGCGCCACCAGCACCACCAGCGGCGACAGCGCCACGTTCTGCCCCTGGATGCGCGGCCCCACGAGGTTCCCCATGACGTTCTCGATAGCCAAAATCCCTAGACCCACCGCGACCGCCGTGCCGGGATCGCGGGTGAGCAGCGTATAGGCCACGGGCAGCGTCCCCCCGACCAGCGACCCGATCGTCGGGATGAAGTTCAGCACAAAGATCAGCAAGGGCCAGACGAGCAGCAGGCCGATGCCCCAGAACCCCAGCCAGACGGCGTACAGCACCGCCGACACGAGCCCCAGCCCCGCCTGGATCAGCAGATAGGCCCGCATCTTCTGGGCGATCACGTCGGCGGATTCGTTCAGGCGCCAGTCGTCCGGCCAGGGCATCGCGGCCCCCACCTTGCGCTTCCAGTCGCCGCTCTCGCCCAGGATCAACAGGGTGAGGAACACCACCAGCACCAGCCCGCCCAGCACCGCGAAGGCCGAGTTCAAGATGGCTGCCGCGACTCCTCCGGCCGCGCCCAGCGCCCGCTGGCCCAGGCTGCGGACCGTCTCGCGCGTGGAGCCCGACAGGAGCGGGCCCGCGCCGCCCTCCCCGCCCGAGCCCGCTTCCGGTCCCTCACCCGACCCGCCTCCCGCCTCGTCACCCGACTGCGAGGCCCCGATCTCGCCCGAGGCGCCGGCCTGCGCGCCCTGGACGATGTCGCTGCCGCCCTCCTCGCCGTTCTCGGACCCCTGGATCATCTCGACCACCTGGCCGGGCTCGACGGGGATCTCGGACACGATCTGCTGCGCCGCCAGCACCAGCACGCCGACAAAGAAGGCCAGCACCAGCAGGACAGCCCCCATCGCGGCCACCAGCCCCATCCAGCCCAGCCACCGGGGCACCCGCGCCGCCACCCAGTCGCGCAGGGGCATCACCGCCAGGGCGATCAGGATCGCCGCCACCAGCGGCATGAGGACGGGCGACAGCGCCTTGACCGCCCACCCCACAAGGATGAGCGCGATCACGGCCATCATCACGGGACGCAGATCGGATCGCCCTGCAACGGACGAGGCCGGTTCGGGTGCCATGCGTCTCACCCGGTCCTGCTCGGCCATGGGTCGTCCTCCGCCTTGTGTGGGCTCCGAACGGGCCGTGGCGCGCCATGGTTCCCCTGCCGTCAGGGCACGGGCTCCATCAGCGCATTCCCCCGGCAGTCGCGGATGACGTCCGCCCCGCAGCGGCGCGGCTCCAGGTCCGGGGTCAGGCAAAGCCGCACCTCCTGGATATGCCCGTCCCGGCAGGTGACCGTGACCCCGTTCCCGCGCAGCCTCGCATCGGCCTTCAGGAAGGCTTCCTCGACCACCGAGGCCGGCAGCTCGACCGGTCGGGGCAGCCGCTCGAAGACATCGGGGATCGCCACATCCCCATACGCCTCGCGCGACAGCGCGAAATAGTCTTGCGGCGACAGGCCCGAGCAGGTGCCGTGCTTGTTCCAGGCGTGCCAAGCCAGGCCACCGGTGCCGGTGATGTCGGCCATGGCCGCCGTCTCGCGCCGGGACGGGTCGGGAAAGCGGCTGTCGCAGTATTGCGGCCAGCCCTCCTCCCATTGCGGCCACAGCCCGTGCAGTACCCAGCCCAGATCCGCCTCCGGATCGCACTGCTCGGACCCTTCGGCCCGGCCCTCCAGGGCGCACCAGTTGGGCGACCAGGACAGCGCCAGGACGTAGTAGTCGAAGTCCTGCGCCGCCGCGGGCGTCGCCAGCAGCCAGCCAAGGGTCAAGAGGGCTCCGCGCATGGCGCTTTCCTTCCGTGTCGCAGGCGACTATATAGCGCTCCGAGTTCCCCGACAGCGTGAACCGGCCTTCCCCGCGGAAGGCGCCCCCTGGCGGGGCCCCGGGGAAGATATGACCAACGAGGTGTCACGATGACCGACAAACCGCTCATGGCCCGCGCCACCGCCGTCTGGCTCGTGGACAACACGACGCTGAACTTCAAGCAGATCGGCGATTTCTGCGGCATGCACGAGCTTGAGGTCCAGGGCATCGCCGACGGCGAGGTGGCGCAAGGCGTCAAGGGCTTCGACCCCATCGCCAACAACCAGCTCACCATCGAGGAAATCAAGAAGGCCGAGGGCAATCCGCTCCACCGCCTCAAGCTCAAGTTCAACAAGGCCTCCGTGGGCGAGGAAAAGCGCCGCGGCCCCCGCTACACGCCGCTGTCCAAGCGCCAGGACCGCCCCGCCGCGATCTACTGGCTGGTCAAGTTCCACCCCGAGCTGGCGGACGGCCAGATCGCCAAGCTCGTGGGCACCACCAAGCCCACGATCCTCGCCATCCGCGAGCGGACCCACTGGAACATCGGCAACATCGACCCGATCGACCCCGTGGCCCTGGGCCTCTGCCGCCAGAGCGAGCTTGATGCCGCGGTCCAGAAGGCCAACGAAAAGAAGCTCCGCGAAGGCGGCGCGATGACCGACGACGAACGCCGCAAGCTCGTCTCGACGCAGGTGTCGCTGTCCATGTCGCCCGAGCCGCGGATGGGCCAGGGCCTCGACACCTTCGCCCTGGGCCGGACCGACCCGCGCGACGCGGACGCCTCCGAAGAGGAGGAGGCTCTGCCCGACATCCAGGACGCGGATTCGTTCTTCAACCTGCCCGGCGGCGACGATGAGGACGAGGACGACCAGCCCTCGCGCCGCTGAACGTGGCGGCCCTTCGTCAGAAGGGCTTCCATTCCGCCATCAGGATCGCGCCGAACACCAGCGCCAGCACGAGCCATGGCAGGGCCCGGAGGATTCCCGGAATGGCCCCGCCCGGCTCCAGCCGCCGCAGCCGCCCCAGCGCGACCCCGTGCAGCGCCGACAGGGCCAGCACGAACACCAGCTTCACGTGTAGCCAGCCGTCGTCGAACCAGCCGCCCTGCACGGCGTTGGCGATCCCCAGCAGCCAGGTCAGCACCAGCCCCGGCGTGGCTAGCCCCCGGAACGCGCCGCGCAGCCGGTCCAGCGTCTCGGCCTTGGGCACATGCGACCCATAGCGCATCAGGATCGCGGGCACGGCGATCATCGGGGCCATCCAAAGCACCATGGCGACAAGGTGCAGGGTCACGGTCAGGATATAGATCATTCAGGCGCTCCTTTGCGGCGCACCCTAGCGGGCCCTGGTGGCAATGGCGAGGATCAGAGCGCCCGCCGCGCCCGCAGCGCCGCGCCGATGGTCCCCTCGTCCAGGTAGTCGAGCTCTCCGCCCACCGGGACGCCCTGCGCCAGGGTCGTGACCTGCACGCCCGTCAGCCGGTCGGCGATGTAGTGGGCGGTCGTCTGCCCGTCCACCGTGGCCCCCAACGCCAGGATGACCTCGGTCACCTCCTCGTCCTTCACCCGCTCCGCGAGCTTGGGGATGCGCAACTCCTCCGGCCCCACCGAATCGAGCGCTGACAGCGTGCCGCCCAGCACGTGGTAGCGGCCCCGGAACGCCGCCGTCCGCTCCATCGCCCACAGGTCCTCGACCCCTTCGACGACGCAGATCTGGCCGTTCTGGCGGCGCGGATCCTCGCAGATGCCGCAGAGGTCATGGGTGCCGATGTTGCCGCAGCTCACGCATTCCCGCGCCGTGGTCCCCACCTCGCGCATGGCATCGGCCAGCGGCAGGAGCAGCGTCCCCCGCTTCTTGACCAGATGCAGCACCGCGCGCCGCGCCGACCGGGGCCCAAGCCCCGGCAGCCGCGCCATCAGCGCGATCAGCCCTTCGATGTCGGCGGGGGTGTCGGCCATGGCTCAGAAGGGCATCTTCATGCCCGCGGGCAGGCCCAGCTCCTCGGAGATGCGGCCCATCTCCTGGTTCATGCGCTCCACGCCCTTGGCCTGCGCGTCCTTGACGGCGGCCAGGATCAGGTCCTCGACCATCTCGCGCTCCTCCTCGCGGAAGATCGAGGGGTCGATGCTCAGGGCCTTCAGCTCGCCCTTGGCGGTGGCCGTGACCTTGACAAGGCCCGCGCCCGCGTTCCCCTCGACGGTGATGGTGTCGAGGCTCGCCTGCATCTCGGCCACCTTGCCCTGCATCTCCTGGGCGGCCTTCATCATCTTGGCCATGTCGCCCAGGCCACCAAGGCCCAATCCCTTCAGCATCGCGCGCCCTTTCGGTTGATCGGAATGCAGATATTCACGCCCCCTCGCGCGGGCAACCCCTTCACTCCTCGAAGGGGTCCCACTCGTCGGGAACCTCGGGCAGCGCCTCGACCTCGGCGGCCTGGGCCTTCTCCTCGCGCGACTGGACCTTCAGCTTCGCCCCCGGAAAGGCCCTCAGCGCCGCCTGCACCAAGGGATGCGCCAGCGCCTCGGCCTCGAGCGCGGAGGCCTGCGCCAGCTGCGCCTCGCGGATCGAGGGTTGCCCCCCTTCGCTCACCACCGACACGCCCCAGCGCGTCCCCGTCCAGCTCTGGAGCCGCTGCCCCAGCCGCTGCGCGAGGTCCGGCGAGGCCATGGGCCCCGGCTCGAACTCGATCCGCCCGGGCTGGTAGCGGGCGAGCCGCACCCCCGACTCCACCTCCATCAGCAGCCCGATGTCCCGCTGGTCGCGGATGAGCTGCACCACGTCCTCGAACCGCGCGAACCGGTCGAGAGGGTGCGGCTGCCCGGCGGGCAGCGCGACGGCCCCGCCCCCCGACACCCCGCCCATGGACACTCCGGCGCCACGCGACGCCTGCGGCACCGGCGCGCGCGGCGCGGGCCCCGGCATCCCGGCCCCCATCGCGGGCGTCCCCTTCGCGCCTTGCAACTGCCGCACCAGGTCCTCGGGGCTGGGCAGGTCGGCCACATGCGTCAGCCGGATCACCGCCATCTCGGCCGCCATCATGGCATTGGGGGCGACCGCGACCTCCTCCAGCGCCTTGAGCAGCATCTGCCAGAACCGCGCCAGCACCCGCATCGGGATGGCCGCCGCCATGGCCTGCCCCCGCGCGCGCTCGTCCGGCGACAGCGTCGGGTCCTCGGAGGCCCCGGGCGACACCTTCAGCACCGACACCCAATGCGCGATCTCCGCCAGGTCGCGCAGCACCATCACCGGGTCCGCGCCGTCCGAATACTGCGCGCCCAGCTCCTCCAGCGCGCCCGCCGCCTCGCCCTTCAGGATCAGGTCGAACAGGTCCAGCACCCGCCCCCGGTCGGCAAGGCCCAGCATCGCGCGGACCTGCTCGGCGGTGGCCGTCCCGCCCCCGGCGATCGCCTGGTCCAGCAGAGAGGTGGCGTCCCGCGCCGACCCTTCGGCCGCCCGCGCGATCAGCGCCAGCGCCCCGTCCTCGATCTCCGCGCCCTCGGCGGTGGCGATGCGGCGCAGCAGGCCCATCATCACCTCGGGCTCGATCCGGCGGAGGTCGAAGCGCTGGCAGCGCGACAGCACCGTCACCGGCACCTTGCGGATCTCGGTGGTGGCAAAGATGAACTTCACATGCTCGGGCGGCTCCTCCAGCGTCTTCAACAGCGCGTTGAAGGCGTTGGTGGACAGCATGTGCACTTCGTCGATGATGTAGACCTTGTAGCGCGCCTCGGCGGCCCGGTAGCGCACGGATTCGATGATCTCGCGGATGTCGCCCACGCCGGTCCGGCTGGCCGCGTCCATCTCCAGCACGTCCACATGCCGCCCTTCGCTGATCGCGCGGCAGTGGACGCAGACCCCGCAGGGCTCGGTGGTCGGGCCTCCGGTGCCGTCCGGCCCGACGCAGTTCAGCCCCTTGGCGATGATCCGCGCCGTGGTGGTCTTTCCGGTCCCCCGAATGCCGGTCAGGATAAAGGCCTGCGCGATCCGCCCCGCCTTGAAAGCGTTGCGTAGCGTCCGCACCATCGCCTCCTGCCCGACAAGGTCGGCAAAGGTCTCGGGCCGGTACTTGCGGGCGAGCACGCGGTAGGCGGTCTCGGGGGCAGGCTCGGGGATCAGGTCTTGCAACGGGGCGGCTCCACGGGGGACCGGGCCAACCTAAGCCCTGGCCCCCCATGGGGCAACGTCACTTGTTCCGCGCGCGGGTCAAGTTCGCGCTCATGTCCTCGAAGACGCCCGCCCGATGCGCCGCGACCCCGGCCAGCAGCGTCCGCGCGGCGTTGCGGACCTCGCCCTGGATGCCCTCGTCGCGGTCGAGCGAATCGTGGCTGGTCGCATAGGGCTCCCAATAGCCGATGTAGCGATCCAGCTCCGCCTGCCGTCCGGCGGGGCGCAGCTCCATGAAGGACAGCCAGTCCGAGATCGACCGCCGCACGTTCTCCGCCCCCTCCACGTCGCCATGGGCGACCACGGAATACAGCCGGTCCTTGAGGTGCCGGGGATAGGGCCAGCCCCCCAGCTCCAGCTCCTTGGCGCGGGCCGCGTCCTTGCCGTGGGTCGAGGTCGGGTCCGGGTTGCCGCCATCCGCGCAGACCAGCCGGTCGATCATCGCCTTCAGGGGCGTGGGCGCCTGATACCAGTGGACGGGGGTGACGATCATGATCCCATGCGCCTCCACCCACATCGGATAGATCTCGTTCATCCAGTCCTGCGCCTGCCCCAGGCTGTAGTTCGGATAGCACGAGCAGGGCCAATGGCAGAGCGCGGCCGCCGTGGAAAAGCACGCCTTGCAAGGGTGGATGTTCCGCCCGTACTCGGAGGCCGTGCGCGACAGGTCGAGCACCTCGATCTCGGCGCGGCCCTCCAGCAGCACCTCCCGCGCGATCTCCACCAGCCGCCAGGACTTCGACATCTCGCCCGGGCAGGTGTGCTCGCTCCGGGTCGATCCGTTGATCAGCAGGATGCGCGACGGGCGCGAGGGGTCCTCGTGCCGCGCCTGTGCCTTGTCGATAGCGGCGCGGGCGGCGATCCAGTCCACGGCAAGGTCGTAGTCCGGGTCCGCAAAGCCCGGCCCGGCCTTTTGCGTGTGCGGGCTCTTGTGGCTCCCCGCGTATTCCTGCCACGCCGCCTCGGTGATGCGGTCCATCTCCGGCTGGAGCGCGTCAAAGGCATGGCCCTTGAACTGCGCCCGGAACCGCGCGGCAAAACCGTCGCGGTCGAGCTTCACGGGCGGCATCCCCTTGCGGGGCTTGGGGGCGAACATGGCAGGGGCTCCGGCATCGGGGTCCGGCTGACAAGGTTCAAGCGGAGCGGACGGTTCCACGCGGCCCCCGGCGAACCGGGCGGTTCGGTGCGCGCAAGGCTGCCATGCATCAGCCGGGCAGATCGCAGCCTGTCAGCGGCGCGCGCGAGGCCATATCTACGGGGGGTCGGCCGCAGGCCGGGCGATCCCCCCAGACAGGTTTCATCATGGCCCCCAAGCTCAACATCGTCATCGGCTCCACCCGCCCCGGCCGCGTCGGCCCGACCATCGGCCAGTGGCTTGCCGAAGCCGCCTCGGCCCATGGCCTCTTCGAGGTGGAACTGGTGGACCTCGCGGAGGTGGGCCTCCCCCTTCTCGACGAGCCCGCGCATCCGCGCCTCCAGCAGTACCAGTTCGACCACACCAAGCGCTGGAGCCAGAGCGTCGCCTCGGCCGACGCCTTCCTGTTCGTGACCCCCGAATACGACTACTTCCCGCCCGCCGCCCTGATCAACGCAGTGCAGGTGCTGGCCAAGGAATGGGGCCACAAGCCCGCGGGCGTGGTCAGCTACGGCGGCATCTCGGGGGGCCTGCGGGCCGCGCAGGTGCTGCGGCAACTGCTGAGCAACGTGAACATGCACGCCCTGCCCCAGACGGTGCCGGTGCCGATGTTCTTCCAGCACATCCAGGACGGCGCCTTCCACCCGACCGAGCCGGTGGCGACCGGAACCACGGCGCTCCTGGACGACCTCCACAAATGGGCGATCGCCCTGAAGGCGCTGCGCGTCGAAGAGGCTCAGGCCGCCCAGACCAAGGCGGCCTGATCCGTCACTCCTCCGCGTCCGGCCCGCGCCGCTTCCACTTCGCGCGGGCCGAGCCATGGGCCGTCGCCTTGGCCCAGCTACGGTTGCGCGCATGCTTCTCGTGCAGCGCCTCGGTGTGCAGCCGGTCCTCGCGCTCCAGCTTCTGGTAACGGCGCAGGCGCTCGGGATCGAGCGTGCCCGCGCGGATGGCCGCCTGCACGGCGCAGCCCGGCTCCCGGTCGTGGGTGCAGTCGCGGAAGCGGCAGCTCTCGGCCAGCGCTGCCACGTCGGAGAACACCTCCTCCACCCCTTCGGCCGCATCGACCAGCCCCAGCTCGCGGATGCCGGGCGTGTCGATCAGGCAGCCCCCAGCCAACGTCCGGCGCAAGGCGCGGGCGGTGGTCGTGTGCCGGCCCTTGGCGTCGTCGGCGCGGATGTCCTGCGTCGCCGCCTGCACGCCGGTCAGGGCGTTCTGCAACGTGGTCTTGCCCACCCCCGACGACCCCACGAGCGCGAGCGTCCGCCCCGCCTCGACCCAGGGGGTCAGCCGCGCGACCTCCTCCGGGTCCTTGGCGTTCAGCGCCAGCGCGACCACCAGCGGCGACAGCGCCCGCGCCTCGCTCAGGTAGCGGTCGGGATCGTCCGCCTGATCGGCCTTGGTCAGGATCACCAGCGGCAGGCACCCCGCCTGCGCTGCCACCGCGATGTAGCGCTCCAGCCGCGCCGGATTGAAGTCGGCGTTGCACGAGGTGACGATGCCCAGCGTGTCCACATTGGCGGCGATGAGCTGCCGGCGCGAGGTGTCGCCCGCATTGCGCCGCACGATCTCGGTGGCGGGGGTCAGGCGCCGGGTCACATGGACGCCGTCCTGCAGCACCCAGTCGCCGACGGCGATGCTGCCGGTCCCCTCGGGCACGAGAAGCCGCACCGGCCCCTCAACGCCAAGCGCCATGATGTGGCTGCGCTCCACCCCGCTGACGCGCGCAGGGGTGGACGCCTCGTCAGGATCGACCTGACCGGCAAAATGGGGGGTCCAGCCAAGGCTGGAAAGGACAGGGTCTGTCACTGCTTGAAAATCCCGGAACGAAGGAATCGAACCTCGCGGCAAGGCGCAAGGCGGCTTCGCATCGGGCAGCGGAAGCCTATGCCAGGCGTCCGGCCCGGAGGGTGACGGCAATCTCCATCTTCGCCCTCCCTGCTCCAGGGTTGATCGGTGAGAGGCTGAACACGACCCAAGCGGGACTCGTTGCGGCTGCTTCCTTCCGGACCTGACCGGGTTGGCGAGGCGCCTGCCCGCGCCAACCTCTCGGGGCCGCATATACGCCCGCGGCCCCCTCCGCGCAAGGCCAGAGCCTGACGCCCTGCCATCCATCCCCCGCAGAAGGGGCGGCCCGGCGATGCAACGTCAGACCGCAGGCCCTCAATCCTCCATCGGGCCGCCGGCGTTCTTCCAGTCGCCGATGCCGCCGATGTTGTGGACCTTCTCGAAGCCCATCTCCTTGAGGGTCTTGCCCGCCAGCGCCGCCTGCCCGCCAGCGCCGCAGACGAGGTAGATCTCCGCGTCCTTCTTCAGGACCGGGTTGTGGTACTGCGAACTGTCGTCGGCGGCGAACTCCATGAACCCGCGCGGCACGCGGGCGGCCCCGGCGATGGTTCCGGTCTTTTCGATGGCGCCCGAGTCGCGGACGTCGATGAACAGCGCGTTCCCCTCGGCGTGCTTCTTCAGCGCATCCTCCACGGGAACGCGGGGAACCTGGGTGTTGGCCTCATCGAGGTAGTCCTTGGCAGATTTCATGGCGTGGCTCCTTCCTTCGTCCGGGCGCAGGGATTCCCTGCCCGCCTCGGTCCCCGCAGGAGGTAGCATCCCACGCGCCGCGTCAACAAAGCGCGCCGGGCGGCACGGGTTTTCACGACGCCCGCGCTTCGGGCTGGAACCGGCGCGCCGTGCCGCCTAGTTAGGCGGTTGTTGCGCCCCGCGCGGGCCCTACCCCCTGGCCCCAGGCGAGGCACGACATGGCTTATCCGAAACGACGGCGGCGCGCCCGCCTCCGCCGCACCTTGCGCGCCTTTGGCCCCGCCATGCAGCGGCCGGGCGGGCCGGAGCCCTTCCGCGCCGCCCTGGGCGCCGGTTTAGCTCTTCTGGCTTGTGGGGTGCTTGTGTCGCTGGGGGGTGTGTCTGGTACGCGGGCTGGGTTGTTTTTGATTGCGCCGTTGGGGGCCACGGCGTTTTTGTTGTTTGCGGTGCCGAACTCGCCGTTGGCGCAGCCCTGGTCGGCGGTGGTGGGCAACACGGTGTCGGCGTGTGTGGCGGTCACGGTGGTGTTGCTGGGACCGCCCCAGGCCGTTGCGGCGGGGCTGGCGGTGTTTTGGGCCATGGCGGGCATGGCGGCGCTCCGGGCCATGCACCCGCCCGGCGGCGCGGTGGCGCTGGCCACGGTGCTGTCGGCGCCCGTGGTGGAGGAGATGGGGTTTCGCTTCGTGCTGGCGCCGGTTCTGCTCGACACGGTGGTGCTGGTGGGGGCGGCGGTGCTGTTCAACCGGCTCACCGGGCGGCGCTATCCGTTCCGCCAGCCGGCCGTTCCCGCCACCGCGCCCGACCCGCGGACCGGGCTGTCGCCCGAGGAACTGGCCGGGCTGCTGCGGCGCGCCAACCAGAGCGCCAACATCGGCGTCGAGGACTTCGGCCGGCTTCTGGCGGCGGCGGAGGCCGAGGTCGCGGCGCACCGGGCCGAATCACGTCCGGGCGCTGCGAATCGGGGGGCGAATCCCTGCGGGACTCACCGTGGCCTTCGGGTGGCATCCCGCTAGCCTTCACGGCGAATCTGCGGCAAAGGTTTGTCCCATAAGGAGAGTAGCGGCCCGCCGCGCTGATTCGCGCTTAGCGCTAACGTGGTAAACGGCGGCCCGCCGCGCAGGGTTCCCGACAACCCTGACGAGAGAAGATCCCTGTGTTACCGGCGACGCCAAGCAGAACGCGTCCCATGCACTAGGAGAACTCTTGAATGCCCGGTCCGTCTCTCGGCCTGAACCTCAACACGCTCGCTGACTGGTCCACAGCCTTTCCCTTCATC
>NZ_VDFU01000013.1 GCF_006152115.1 Rubellimicrobium rubrum
CGCCGCCCATCTGGCCCAGGCCCGCCGTTCCCACGCCGCCCGACTGCGACATCGACCCGGTGTCGGCGTAGGCCGCCTGCTGGCGGGGAATGAACTCGGCGTCGCTGTAGCGGGTGTCGAGTTCGTCGAGGTCATAGGCGTCCTCGGGACGACGCATCACGTCCTGAATGCGCGCAAGGTCGTCATTGTCGTCGGCATCGACAGAAACCACATAGTCCCCATTCTGAAGGGCTTGCTGGTAGGTACGGGCGTCCTCATCGGGGAGCCCGAGGTCATGGAGGCGATCCAGAAGGCCGTTGTCATAGCCCTGATCGCTCGAGGTGGACAGACCGGCGTCGGTCGGGTCGGGGAGGATGGTGATGTTGTGGCGACCGACGCCGAGTTGCTCGAGATCCCTCCGGACCAGGTCGGCGACTTCGGCGGTTCGGTAGATGGCTGTCACAGCACGTTGCATGGTGTGGCTCCTGTAAGGTCCGGCAGGCCAGGCTGTCGGGACAAATGTCCCTGCCTCCCGCAAGAGTGTCATTCGCGGGCACAACACCTAGACCGCCGGGCGGTTTCATCGGCCGGTGCGATTACGTTCAGGCAAGGCATGGCGGAACGCCGGCCTAGGCCTGTCTCCGCCGACGGCATGGCCGGTTTCACCGCGCTGCGGCCCTGCCCCATGCAACTGATCCGGAACCTGGGGCCACGGACGACATTGTGCGTCCGTGAGGCCGGAGCATGCAGTTCCGGCGATAGAAGGAGATCGACCTTGGCAAACGGACCGCAAGACTACCGCGACCCGAAGGTGACCACGACGGAGCGGAGCAGCTCCATGGGCTGGCTCTGGTGGGTGCTCGGAGCGATCGTCCTGCTGCTCCTGTTGGGATGGCTTCTTGGCCTGTTCGGCGCCGATGACGAAGCTGCAGCTGTGACCGACCCCGCTGCTGCGACCGAGGAAACCACCACGACCGGAGGAGCGACGGCGACCGACGGGGCCGCCACGACCGGTGCAGCGACCCCGACCGACGGAGCGGCTGCCACGGACGGGGCGACAGCCACGGACGGCGCGACCGCCACCGATGGAGCCGCCACCACCGGTACGGCGACCGATGGCACCGCCACCGGTACCGCCACCGACGCGACCGAATAAGCGATCACGGTCAGGGGTTCCACGAACCCCCCAACCGCGCCATCATTTCCGATGGCGCGGTCATGTCCACGGATGCCCGACCCGTCCGGCGAGGCAGGCCTCCCGCGGGGTCGGACACGAACCATCGAACCAAGGCCACGACGTATGCGTCCGCGGCCGCTTGGCGAACGGGTTCGGAAACCTGTAGAAAACTCAGCGAGCGACCTTGGCCCGGTCACGCGGCGTCAGAGCGCCTCAGGCGTGGCGCGCGGCCGATCGGGGGAACTCGAGTAGCGGCGGAGACGTCCTCCGAGGCGTCCCCGGATGGCGAGCTGACTAAGCCCCTATCCTTGGGCCGACATAGCTTCGATCCCACTCATCGCGTCGCGTTCGTCGGCGATCTTCATCCCGAGCCGTGCGCCGTCCAGCACAATAGGGACACTAGGCGGCTGCCGATCAATCAGACGAGCGTCGTCCGGCTGGAGAGCAGGAATATGGGCTCAACCTTCGAGTTTAACGTGAAATCGCACGATGTTTGCCGGATGGCCATGTCAGAATTCCCCGCCAACTCAGGTGACGGCAAAGCCCTGCCTGCCTCCGTCTGGAACAAGACGGCCCGCTATGCGCTTACAGCCCGGTGACCAGCCCTAGCGTCGCCATGAGGGCTGATCATCGTTGGGACCGACATGGACCCCGGCATCCGAGACGGAGAGTGGGCGCCTGCCTCCCGTGGGTCGAGGCGGCCAGCTTTCGAGTGTGTTGACCACAAATCCCGAGAGGGTCCATGACCGTTTTGCACGACTGTCCCCACTTTGAGCAGCTTGCCTCGGTCATGCGACCGCGCATCATTCCCCGGATGAGGCTCGTCAAGGCCGGGGGGGCTGGTACCTGGTCCGCGTCGGGCGCCGGGACGCAGACGTCAGCCTCTGCAGACGGCATGCCCTTTCCCGAGTCCGCTAGCGTCGAGGAGTTCCCGGCATGAGCGGGGCCGCCCTGTCCCTTGAAAACGACCCGGGCCCAGTGGTCGCTTCGACGCCTATCGGCACGGTGCCGGTCGCGATCACCATCAACGGCGAGCAGCACCGGCTGTCGCTGGAACCCTGGGTGACGCTTCTCGATCTCCTGCGCGAGCGGCTTCACCTCACGGGGAGCAAGAAGGGCTGCGACCACGGCCAGTGCGGGGCCTGCACGGTGCTGATCGACGGCCGGCGGATGAACTCCTGCCTCAAGCTCGCAGTGACGCTGGACGGGTCCGAGATCACCACCATCGAGGGGCTGGGCCAGCCGGGAAACCTTCACCCTCTTCAGGCAGCCTTCATCGAGCACGACGCCTTCCAGTGCGGCTACTGCACGCCGGGTCAGATCTGTTCAGCCGAAGGCCTGATCCGAGAGGGACACGCCCGCACGCGCGACGAGGTCCGCGAACAGATGAGCGGCAATCTCTGCCGCTGCGGTGCCTACACCAACATCGCGGACGCGATCCTCGAGATTCTGGAAACGGAGGAGCGGGCATGATCCGTTTCGACTATGCCCGCCCGACCGACTTGGCCGAGGCGGTGCGAGAGGGTTCGGGCGAGCAGGTAGCCTACCTTGCTGGCGGCACCAACCTCGTGGACCTCATGAAGGAGAATGTCGCGAGGCCGACCCGCGTGGTGGACATCACCCGTCTGCCCCTGGCCGACATCCAAGAGACCGAGGCGGGCGGCCTCCGGCTTGGCGCTCTCGCGACCAACACCGAGACGGCTTACGACGAACGAGTTCGGGCCCGCTATCCGCTGCTGTCCTCCGCAATCCTGGCGGGGGCGACGGCGCAGTTGCGCAACGCCGCCACCAATGGGGGCAACATCAACCAAAGGACGCGGTGCTACTACTTCTATGACGTCGGCACCCCTTGCAACAAGCGGGCCCCCGGTCAGGGCTGCGGCGCGTTGGGCGAGGTGAACCGCATCCATGCGATCCTGGGCACCAGCCCCCAATGCATTGCGACGCACCCGTCCGACATGGCCGTGGCCTTGGCCGCCCTCAAGGCCGAGGTCCGGGTGACTGGCGCCGAAGGGGATCGCGTCATTCCCTTCTCGGACTATCACCGTCTACCCAGCGATGAGCCCTGGCGCGACAATACGCTTCGACCCGGCGAGTTGGTGACGGGCATCGACCTCCCACCGGAGGAGTTCAGCACGAACTACAGCTACCTCAAGCTGCGCGACCGCTTGTCCTACGCGTTTGCGCTGGTCTCGGTCGCCGTCGCCATGCGACTGGAAGAGAACCGGATCGCCGAGGTGCGCATCGCCCTCGGGGGCGTCGCGCACAAGCCTTGGCGCCGCGAGGAGGCCGAGGACATCCTCCTGGGCGTCTCGCCGGACCGGGAAGCCTTTGGTCGGGCGGCGGAGGTGCTGCTCGACGGCGCGAAGGGCCAAGGCGCAAACGACTTCAAGATCCCGATGGCGCGCAAGGCAATCGTTCGCGCGCTGGAGCAGGCGGCCGCGGGCACGCCACAATCCCAGACCGACAAGCGCATCGCCTGAGAAGGAGCGGACCCATGCCCGACACCCGCCACGAACCCATCCGGGTCGGCATCGGCACCCCGCTCGACCGGGTGGACGGCCCTGACAAGGTCACGGGTCAGGCCCATTATGCGGCCGAATACGCGGTTCCGAACATGCTCTATGGGGTGATCGTCTCGGGCCGGATCGCACGCGGCCGGATCACCGGCATCGACGAGACGGCCGCGAGGGCCGTGCCGGGCGTGGTCGAGGTGCTGACCCATCGCAACCGCCCGAGCACCCCCTGGCTCGACCGCAACTACAAGGACGAGCTCAACATCCCCGGCGATCCCTTCCGGGCCTTGGAAAGCGAGCATATCCTGTTCAGTGGCCAGCCCGTCGCGCTGGTCCTCGCCGAAACCTTCGAAGCCGCCCGCTTCGCGGCGAGCCTCGTGGATGTCAGCTATGAGGCCGCCGCGCACAATATCGACTTTGAGGCGTCCCTGGCCGAACGGTTTCTCCCGTCGAAGAAGCGCAACAGCTATCACCCGCCCAAGAACCATGGTGACGCCGATGCAGCCTTCGCGGCGGCCGAGCTGAAACACGAAGCCCGCTATCACCTCGCCACCGAGCATCACAATCCCATGGAGATGCACGCGACGACGGTGGACTGGCACGGCGACGGCACGCTCACGGTTTATGACAAGAACCAGGGCTCGCAGGGGGTCCAGAGCTACCTGTGCAACATCTTCGGGTTCTCGAAGAAGGAGCTGCGGGTGGTGAACGCCTTTGTCGGCGGCGCCTTCGGCTCGGGCCTGCGCCCGCAGTATCAGGTCTACCTTGCGGTGATGGCGGCCAAGCACACGCAACGCTCGGTCCGGGTGGTCATGACCCGCCAGCAGATGTTCACGCATGCCCACCGCCCCGAAGCCGATTACACCATCCGGCTGGGGGCCGAGGCGACGGGCAAGCTGACCTCGATCGACGGAGACGCGACCACCTCCACCTCGCGCTTCGAGAACAACATGGAAGACATCGTGATCTGGGGCATGATCAACTACGCCAGCCCCAACATGAAGGGCGAATACTGCGTCGCCCCACGCGACACCTACACCTCGGCTGACATGCGCGCACCCGGCGCCGCGACCGGCATGACGCTGTTCGAGATCGCGATGGATGAGCTGGCCTACAAGGCCAAGGTCGATCCGCTCGACTTCCGGCTGCTCAACTACTCGGACATCGATGCGATGTACCGGACGCCGTTCACCAGCAAGGCGCTCCGCGAGGCCTATCGCGACGGCGCCGCCGCCTTTGGATGGGACAGCCGCTCGCCCGAGCCTCGGTCGATGAAGGAAGGACGGGAACTGATCGGCTGGGGGATGGCAACCGGCCTCTGGACCGCGGAGTTCGTCAAGACCAGCGCCAAGGCCAAGCTGACGGCTGATGGCCGGCTGGAGATCACGAGCGCGACCTCGGATATTGGCACCGGCACCGGGACAGTCCTGGTGCTGGTGGCGGCCGACACCCTCGGCCTGCCGCCGGACCGCATCAGCGTGAGGATCGGCGACAGCGACCTGCCGCACTCACCGGTTCAGGGCGGCTCCCGCGCAGCAGCCTCGGGTGGGGCGGCGGTGCAGCTGGCCTGCGAGGCCGTAGGCAAGCGCCTCCTGAAGGCCGCCGAAAAGGTGGACGGCCAGCCTCTGCACGCGGCGCGGTCTATCGAGGACGTGATCTTCGCGGACGGACGCATGATCCTGAAGAGCGACCCGTCCAAGGCGGTCAGCTGTGCCGATGCGATGCAGGCGGCCGGGCTTGAGGTCATCGAGGAGGAGCAGACAGCCCAACCGGGCTTGGCCGACCGCATCAGCCAGATGACCCGCTCGCGCAACGTCCACAGCGCCGTCTTCGCCGAGGTCCGCGTGGACGAGGAACTGGGCCAGATCCGCGTCACCCGCATCGTGAACGCGGTGGCGGCGGGACGGATCATCAACCCCAAGACGGCTCGCAGCCAGATCCTGGGGGGTGTCGTGATGGGCATGGGCATGGCCCTGCACGAAGAGACGCTGGGTGACAACAGGCTTGGGCGGTGGATGAACCACAACCTGGCCGAATACCACATCCCCGTGAACGCCGACGTGCATGACATCCAAGTCATCTTCGTGGACGAGCCGGACCCGGATGTGACGCCCTTGGGTGTCAAGGGCGTGGGCGAGATCGGGATCGTGAGCACCGCTGCGGCCATCGCCAACGCGATCTTCCACGCTACGGGCCAGCGGCATCGCAGCCTGCCGATCACGATCGACAAGCTGATCGGGACCTGACCTAGGGGTACGGCAGGCGGGTGCCCTGCGCCTTCCAGGGAACGGCCCATTGCAGATCAGGGCAAGACATCTGGGCCGCGCCATTGCAGCGCTGACGAACACTCCTGCCGGAACCTTTTCCGGCGGACGCGCTTGGCGCAGGAACGACTCTGGGACGGGAAAGCAACGATGGCATCGGGTCTGGTGGCCTTGCTGGACGACGTGGCGACCATCGCAAAGACAGCGGCGGCCAGCCTCGACGACGTCGCGGCGCAGGCCACCAAGGCCGGGGCCAAGGCGGCCGGGGTGGTCATCGACGACACCGCGGTCACGCCCCGCTACGTTACCGGCTTTTCCGCGGAACGGGAGTTGGCGGTCATCTGGCGGATCGCGATGGGATCGCTCCGCAACAAGATCGTCTTCCTGCTTCCCGGCGTGCTTCTCCTGAGCGAGTTCTGGCCCTGGCTCATCACGCCGCTCCTGATGCTGGGCGGAGCGTATCTATGCTTCGAAGGGGCGGAAAAGGTGGCCGATCTGCTGCGGCCCAAGGCCAAAGCCCATCGGCACGCGGCTGTCCAAGGCTCCACCTCCCAGGACATTGAGGACCAGATGGTCGCGGGCGCCGTCCGCACCGACCTGATCCTGTCGGCCGAGATCATGGTCATCTCCCTGTCGGCTATCCAGGCCCCGGATCTGCTGACGCGGGCCCTTGCGCTGGCGGCGGCCGGGCTGGCGATCACGGCCGGAGTCTATGGCGCGGTGGCCCTGATCGTGAAGGCTGACGACATCGGGGCGGCGCTGGCGCGTGGGCGGACCGGCTTGCTGCACCGCGTCGGCTGCGGGCTCGTGCGCGGGATGCCCAAGGTGCTGGCCGTCCTGAGCACGGCCGGCGTCCTCGCCATGCTCTGGGTAGGAGGAGGCTTTCTCATTCACGGGCTGGCAGAGTTCGGGATCGAGCGGCCCGACGAAGCCATCGAATTCGCGGCGGGTGCAGTGTCCGGTTCGGCAGCCCTGCACTGGATCGTCGTAGCCCTCGCCTCGGCGGTGGTGGGGCTAGCGACCGGGCTGCTGCTGCTTGCCGCAGTCAGGATCGTCCGGCCTGCGTGAGATGCGAGGCCGCGACAAGAATGACCGATGGTCCGAGGCCACCGAATTGCCTTGTCGAAGGACCGGGAGAGATGAGATCTGGGAGGCTCGCCGCCGCTCATGTTTGGTCGGTCGCCTTATGCTGTTAGTTTTCAATGAGCTTGGCGGTGGGCTGGTTCGCGGATGTTTGGGGGCTTGCGTGGTGCCATGGCCGCAGGGTGGGACATCGGGGGTTCCCTTGGCCAGGGCTCATGACTGCGACCAACTCCCGGCAGCACGCAGCAAAAACCCAGAAGCGGCCGGCGCGTCAGCCGAACCGCTTTCCGCCCTGGGAGCCCGGCCGACCGGCTAACTGGAAACCGAGTTCAGCGCAGGAACGTCGTGGAGCAGCGAGAACCGCCGAGATCGTTGGTTTGGAGCGTATCCTTCCTGCATAACCCATGCTCCTGGAGGATCGGCGCATAGCGCACTGGCCTAGTGGAACGCGTCTGGCACCGCATCACAGCTTGGGCAGACCTGACCGATTGCGTTCAGCGCCTTTCCTGTTGATCCTGCCCAAGGGAACCTCGGCGCATTCCGCCGAACCCCAACGCTACCAGCCATGCTGAAAAGGATCTCCGATGCCCCATGAACGCCATCTGGTGGTCTTCTCCGGAGCCGGTCTGTCGGCAGACAGCGGGATCGCGACGTTTCGTGGGTCCGATGGCTTGTGGGAGAACCACCGGATCGACGAGGTCTGCAACTACCTGACCTGGGAACGCCACCGCGACAGCGTACACCGCTTCTACAACGCCCGCCGCGTGGCCTTGGCCGAGGTGCAGCCGCATGCGATGCATCGGCTCTTGGCAAGCTGGCAGTCACGCTTCAAGACGACCCTCATCACCCAGAACATCGACGACCTGCTGGAGCGGGCGGGCGCCAGTGACGTGCTTCACGTCCACGGAGTGCTCACCCGGATGAGGTGCGAGGCCTGCGAGACCGTATGGGATATCGGGACGACAGCGTGGGATCCCTCAATGGACTGCTGCCCAGCCTGCGGATCGAAGGACAAGGTCAAGCCCGACGTGGTTTTCTTCAACGAGCCTGCCCCCCTTTACGAGCCCATGTGGGAGGTGTTGGGCTCCCTGCGCCGCGACGACGTTCTGGTCGTGATCGGAACGGACGGAGCCGTCGTCCCGATCGGCGGCATCGCCGAGCAGCTGAAATGCCGCAAGGTTCTCAACAACCTCGAGCCGGTCGCGCCCGAGAACTTCGTTCGCGGGATGGTCGCGCCGCGGCAGTTCGACCGCACGTTGTACAAGCCGGCCGCCAAGGCGGCGGGCGAGTTGGACGAGATCGTAACGGCTTGGATGGCGGCGTGGTCCGGGTCAGGGCTCTGAGTCCACCAACCGACTGATAGGCTCGGTAGGGCTTGGGAATCTGCTCGGGAACACCCCTGATCTGCTGAACGCTGCAGTTTCCGCTGGCCCCCGCCCACGCCGAGGCTGATTTCCCTACTCATTGCCTGAGCGGACGGGACACCACTGGATATTCGGTTAGCTGCAGGACCCAGCTATCCACCCAGATCAATGCTGCATTGCAGAAACAGGGCTTTCGCTGCCCCATTTCGGCCACATCTGGAGATCAAGTCTTCGCCCCGAACTTCCATCGGAACAGGTCATGCCTGGCATCCTGCCACCCGCCCGACGTCCTTGCCCTTTGCTCCTTTTGGGAGAGTCCGAGGACCTGACCGTCATTCGCTCGCACTTGCGCGGCCATTACCGCAGCCTTGGCGCCCGCTCGCGACGGCTCAGGTTCATGAGCGAGTTGTCGACCGAGGCCTTGGACCGCCTGGCCGACCGTGCCGAACCCGAGTTGCTGCTGGAACTGGTGGAGGATGGGTCCGTTCGGGCCGTGCTCGAAGCCTATGCGACCTCGCCGGGCCATGTCGAAGTCGCCATCTCCGTCGAGGACCCCTATCAGGGTCAGGGACTGGGACGAGCACTGTTCGAGGAAGGACTGGTGGTCCTGGCCGAGAGAGGCTTCAAGACCGCCGATCTGGTCTGCCTGCGGGAAAACACGGCTCTTTTGCGCCTTGTGTCCCAGGCGGGCGCCCGGATGCGCACCGAGGACGGCGAGGTGTACTCCGAGATCGAGCTTCACCGGGCTCTCGACCAGGTGCGTACTCCCGAGCCGCAGGTTCTGACGCCTGCCGTGCAGTGACGCGTACCCATTGCCCGACGCTGTCGGAAGGCTAACGGCCGAGTCGTCCAGGTCGCCGCGGCAGCTGTGGCTCAGGTCAGCGTAACGGCGTTGCCCAGCACAAGGCCGGGCAGATCCGCGAAGTCGTCAAAGTGGGCCGTGTGGAACAGTTCGCCTACGGGACGGCGCCTGTAGCCTCCGGTGAACAGCAGCAAGGGCAGACCGGCGGCCCGTGCCGTCTCCGCATCCACCTCTCCGTCGCCGACCGAAACGCAAGGTCCGCCACCCAGCCGCCGGCAGGCGAGCAGGAGTGGCGCCGGATCGGGTTTTCTTACTGCGAGGCTATCGCCGCCGACGATGGTGTCGAAGACGTCGATCAGCCCAAGGCTGTTCAGGATATCCCGCGCCGGGGCCTCCGACTTGTTGGTGCAAAGCGCAATGGCGCAGCCAGCCTTGCGGAGACGGTGCACCGCGGGGATGGCTCCCGGCATGGGCTGCGTCAGGGCCACGGGATCGGCGGCATAGTCGGCCTCGAAGGCTTCCGTCAGCCGCCTGTGCAACGCGGCGTCCGCCGGAAGGCCAACCGCTTCCATGATGCGGGACACCAGCGTGGGCACCCCGTTGCCGATGAAGCCGCGGACCGTGGCCAGAGGCAGTGGCTCGATGCCTTCGGCGCCGAGGAGCCGCGTGGCAACGGCGTGGAGGGCCGGTGCGCTGTCGATCAGCGTGCCATCCAAGTCGAAGATGATTGAAGGCGGGGTCATGTGGCGGTCCGAGCCCCCTCGGCGGCGGCGCGGATGGCGCGGATGTTGGTCCCATAAGGGGTCGGGTCCGCGACCGAGCCGCCCTTGAACACCGCCGATCCCGCCACCAGCACGTCCGCCCCGGCCCGCGCGACGAGAGGCGCCGTCACCGCGTCCACGCCACCATCCACCTCGATATGGATGGGGCGGTCGCCGATCATGGCCCGCAGGGCTTGGATCTTGGCCAGTTGGGACTGGATGAACCTCTGGCCCCCAAAGCCGGGATTCACGGTCATGACGCACACAAGGTCGACGTCATCGAGAAGATGACCCAGGGCATCGATTCCCGTGCCGGGATTGAGAGCGAGCCCGGCCTTGCAGCCGGCCGCCCGGACGGCCTGCAGGGTGCGGTGGACATGGGGGCCGGCCTCCAGATGCGTCGTGATGATGTCCGCTCCTGCCGTGGCGAAGGCGTCGATGTAGGCGTCCACGGGCGCGATCATCAGATGGACGTCCATGGTCCCCCGGATGTGAGGACGAAGGGCCCTGCACATCTGTGGTCCGAAGGTGATGTTGGGAACGAAATGTCCGTCCATCACGTCCACATGAACCCAGTCCGCACCCTGCCCTTCGACCGCCTCGCACTCCGCCCCGAAAGCGGCAAAGTCGGCGGCCAGGATCGAAGGGGCGATCTTGATGGATCGATCGAAGGTCATGGCATCTCCTTCAGGCTGTCCGGCCTGCACATCGGTCGGGTCCTGGAACGCCCAACGGCTTCTCAGGTCCCACCCTTGATGCCGCTCAGGGCGGCGGCGTCAAGCTGTCGATCCTGCGGCCGCGGAGCGTCCGCCCCGGCATGCATCGCATCGAGCGGCCTTGGTTGAAGGCGTGGCACCCTCGGCGTCGACCATGCGCGTCCGTTCACAAAGCGAAGGTCCGGCCAGATCATCCCTGTCACTCCGCGAAGCAGATCGAGCGATGTCGGGACAGAGCGTGCCTCT
The DNA here is from genome assembly GCF_006152115.1 of Rubellimicrobium rubrum. Classification (GTDB taxonomy): domain Bacteria; phylum Pseudomonadota; class Alphaproteobacteria; order Rhodobacterales; family Rhodobacteraceae; genus Rubellimicrobium; species Rubellimicrobium rubrum. The sequence goes on from NZ_VDFU01000013.1 coordinate 10,909, forward strand.
ATCAAGAACAAGGCGCACAGGAACTAGGCAGCAGCCCGGACTGCTCATGCATTCTTGGCATCGCAGCATTGCGCGATGGCTGGGTTGTGCAACTGCAGCATCGAGACGATGTTCTACTCAACGACGGGCCATCCTCCTCCCGGCCTAGTCGCAACCTAATCGGAACGGCACCCCTACCTCCTCCCAGGGTGTGCTCATGCCGGACGGCGGCGACCCTCCTCCCTGGGAAGCCGCCGTTTCTTTTTGGCCGGGTCCGGTACAGGTCAGACGACCTGAAACGAGGCAGCCAACGGATCAAGTCCTCCCCGCAGGCGTCCGCGCCGAGCAAGCTTTTGGCCAACCCGATGCAGATTCGTCGAGTGCGTGCCGGGCACATCAGCGCCACGCCTTGACCGATCAAGCGGGCTGGCCAGTGTCCCAGCCCGGCCGCAGCTTCCTTCCCCAAGAATGGAGCAGACAGCGCTCTCCCCGCGCCAGAGACCAAGCATTGACGTCTCACCATCTCGGAGCCGACCGGAGGATGGTCCACCTGCAACGACACGGCATAACCCTGACTGCGTACGGTCAGGCTTGATCGTAGCTGTTTCGGGACGCTCAGGTCAGGCCGAGCACACGTCAGTGACGCGCAGGGCGGGGCATGCCAAGCTCAACGGAGTCCTACCTAGGGCGACGTGATCGGCGGGGGAGATCAGCGACAACTGCACACCCAGATGGCCCAGCCATCTCTGATTGCGGGAACCCTGCGCAGAACCAAGGGCGGTCCTGCGCAGGCTATAGCTTCTCAGTGGCACTGGCTGACCAGGTTCCCTTAACGGATCGCGTCGAGTGGCAGGTCGAACGGGTTGGGGAGCGGCGTCTCATCGGTCCGAGGGGGCAGCACCGGATGCGCGACCTGCGGCTGCTCTCCGGTAAGGCCGTTCAAGAAGGCAGTGATTGCGGCGATATCGGCCTCTGCCAGTTCAGTGCCGAGTTGCGCAGTGGCCATGATGTCCACGGCCTCCTCCAGCGACCAGACGGCACCCGAATGGAAGTAGGGCGGCGTAAGCGCCACGTTCCTGAGAGGGGCGGCCCTGAACACGTAGTCGTCCGCTGCTGTTTCGGTGACCTGGAATCGGCCTCGGTCACCTTCGGGGAGCACCTCGGCCCCAGGCCGCTCGACGACGCCGAAGGGGTAATAGTCGTGGCCGCCTACGTTGATACCGTTGTGGCAGGACGCGCAGCCTGCATCCATGAACAGACCGAGCCCCTGCTTCTGCTCGGCAGAAAGCGCCGCATCGTCGCCATTGAGCCAGCGGTCGAAAGCTGCCCCGGGCGTGACCAGGGTTTCCTCGAAGGCGGCGATGGCCGTCGCGAAGTTGGCAAAGCTTACCGGATCGACCTCGCCCGGGAAGGCTTGGATGAAGTGTTCCCGGTAGGCTTCCATCGAGTTCAGGGTGGCCACCACTTGGTCGGGAGTGTTGTTCATCTCGACCGCGGCCTGGACCGGCCCCATGGCCTGCTCCGCGAGGTCAGCGGCGCGCCCGTCCCAGAACTGGGCACCATTGAACAGCGCGTTGTAGACCGTGGGCGCGTTCCGCGGGCCCTTCTGCCAGCCATGCCCCACGGACGTCGGGAGCGCGTCCACACCACCCAAGCCTACGTTGTGACAGCTTTGGCAGGAGAACAGGCCCGAGGACGACATACGCGGATCGAAGAACAGCTTGGCCCCCAGTTCGCGCCGGGCGGCCTCTGCCTCATCAGCGGGCGGCGCGGCTGGGAGAACGACATCGAAGAGGTCCTGCGCGGCACGGCGCAGATCCTCGTCGGTTCCATAAGCCGGCACGACGTCATCGGAAGGGGTCGTCTCCTGACCTTGGGCGAATGCAACGCCAAACGACAAAACCAGCAAGGCCCCAAGGGGCACAGCGATTCTGGACATGATGAGACCTTTCCATGGCCGCCGGATATGCTGGTTCCAGTCGGCCTTCACGGTAATGCGATCAAACCTCCGGCCTATCTTCCAGTCAAGCGAAGCGACGCAACGTCACCCCGTGGGCTTCCCTGGACGTTAGTGAAGCTTGGCACTGGCTGCCAGCTCAGGAGATCGCAGGCCAAGTAAGCGACCGGCGCTCGGTCCTCCGTGCCTCGGCGCTTGGCCGACATGTCTCCAGGCCTACAAACTCATTCCTCGTCGGGGGCGCGGTCCAGCACGCGGCGGATGGTGTCCGCTCCGAAGCCCGCGCGCACCATCGCAGCCGCCTCCTTGCGCCAAAGCTTGGACCGCTCGGACCAGTCCTCCGGGACGGCCCTGGTCCGGTAGGGACCGAACCTCCGCTTTCGGGCAAAGACGTCGGCCGCCTCCGCCTCTGCCGCCCGGAGCAGGTCGCTTCCCTCCGGGTCTGTCTCCTCGGGGTCTACCATCTCACGGGCCGCTTCGAGAAGAGCGCCGCGCGCGGTATCCTGCTCCACGCCCTTCCGCGCGAGATCCTGGAGAATGCGCCGTGCCCCCCGACCCGAGGACAGGGCCGTTCGCGCCTTCATCTCGGCGTATCGGGCATCCTGGATGATGCCCGCCTCCTGCAGGCGCGCGATCTCTGCATCGATCAAGGCAAGGGCCGTGGCGCGTTCCTCGGCGGCTACCTCGGGGGCGAGCGACCGCAGCCGGCGCAGGAGCCTGCGTTCGAGCACGTCCCGGAGCATCTGGGCGCTGCTTTCGCGCTGGCCCACGTAGTGTTCGGCTATGTTCCTGATCCGCGCCGCGGTGAGTGGCTTGGCCGCCGCAGGCCCTTGCGACGGCTTGGTTGCGTCGCGTGGATCGGGCTGATCGCCGCGTGGTGGGAAGCGAGGAGCCATGGGAATAGGCGCCGTCGCGACCGCTAGGACCGATCCATCCTGTGCAGGCCCGGTGGCGACCCCGCGGCTCCCCTGCCTGCGATGTCCTCGATCCAAGTCAGGCCCTTTGCAGCCTGCGGGAGGCCGACCGTCGGAATAGCAAGGATGGCGACATGCCTCAGCTCCTCGGGATGCAGCCCATCGGCCAGCGCGCGGCGGACATGAGAGTGCACCGCGCCCTCGGACTGGGCACCAACGGCAAGCGCAAGCTTGACCAGCCGGGCCGTGCGCCGATCAAGCGGACCAGCCTCGGCACAAGCCTTGCCCAGCGCGGCGTAAGCAGCCCACACTTCCGGAAACGCCTGCGCCACTTCGCTGGCGCCTGAGGGAAGCTCTTCAGGAGCGATGGTCATTGGAGGGCCTCCGTTGCTGTCGGCCAAGGCAGCCGACCCGACCTGCGGCAGCAACCGTGACGGGCGAGGTGTGGTTCCGGCCGAACGGCGGGAGGCCCCGGCAAGGACTGGGGACGCAGCGGATCATTCTGCAGACCGGTCCTGCTTGTCCGGGCCGCTGGATGGACTGCGATCTTACCGGGCGGACGGCGTGGGCCCCGAAAGGCCCGGGGATAGCTGCACTATCCGCACCCTCAGCCTGAGGTACAACCCACTCACCCTAACCAACAGGCTGATCAAGCAGGGTCAAGTTGTCACACGGTTGTAACGGAAGCTACTCGATCAGGCAAAACCTCTTGTCGATGCTGTTTCTGTCCGAGATGGTCGCGAAGAAGCCCCTGACATCTCCCGTGAGACCATCACCGTGTCCCCATTGCTCGCCATCCTGGCCGACGACTTGACCGGGGCGCTCGACTCCGCGGCTCCCTTCGCTGGGCGCGGGATGCGGGTCATGGTCGCCCTCTCGCCAGCCGCGACCGCGGCGGCCTGCGCGCAAGGTTGTCCTGTGGTGGCGATCAGCACCCAGTCGCGCGAGTTGTCACCAGTGGACGCCCAGTCAGCAGTGGCCAGGGCCGTTGCGACGCTCCCGCCGGGAACCCGCCTTTTCAAGAAGATCGACTCGCGCCTTAAGGGCCATATCGAGGCCGAGCTTTCGGCGCTTGACGTTACACGCGCGTTGGTCATTCCAGCGATCGTGGACTTCGGTCGGGTCGTTAAGGACGGGGCCGTGACGGGGTTCGGCGTCACGGAGGCCATTCCCATCGCACCGCTGCTGGGCCGCTTCGCGGAGCGCAGCCGCATCCCGGATGTCGTCAGCCATGAGGCGATGCGGGCCGAATTGGACAAGGCCGACACAGGGGACCTGCTGGTCGGCGCGCGCGGGCTCGCAGAAGCCCTGTCGCGCCGGATGACGGGACGCGAGGAGGCGACCGCGCCCCCACTGGCCGGTCCGTCCGGCCTTATGGTGGTCGGGTCCCGCGACCCGATCACTCTGTCGCAGGTCGATGCCCTGCGATCCCTCGACGGCGTCCTTCACGTGCCGGCCCCGAACGGGACCTTCGATCCGCAGCAGGCCCTCGGATCGGCGGCCGACATCATTGTCGTTCAGGCGGTGCCGGGCGACCGTCCTCTCGCGCCCCATGTGGTCGCGGCCAACCTCGCGAAGCATCTCGCCCCGCTGGTGCCTGGGCGGTGCGACACGCTGGTCGTGACCGGTGGCGCGACGGCCGAGGCGGTCCTTGGGGTCATAGCAATCGACAGTCTGGAACTTCTGGGCGAATGCCTTCCAGGGCTCGCCGTCGGACGCGCGCTGGGACTGACCATCGTCGCCAAGTCCGGGGGCTTCGGCGAGGCCGGTGTGTTGGCCCGGGTTGCAGGCATGATCAGGGGGACACGCGAATGAGTTCGGCAACCGACGGCCTGGGACGCAAGAGCCTGGCCGACGTCGTCTTCGAGCGGATGCACAGGGCCATCAAGTCCGGAGCCTACAAGCCCGACGAACGCCTGCCGACCGAGCACGCCCTTTCGGCCGAGTTCGAGGTCTCACGCCCGATCGTGCGCGAGGCGCTGCGACGCCTGAGGGAACAGGGCCTGATCTATTCACGACAAGGCGCGGGCAGCTTCGTCAGGTCTATCGGGCTCAAGCAGCCTTTGGGCTTCGGCCAGCTCGAGAACGTGTCCGATCTGCTCAACTGCTACGAGTTCCGGCTCACCCTTGAACCCGAAGGGGCGGCCCTAGCGGCCGAACGGCACCGGCCCGCGACCCTGGCCGCCATCGAAGCGGCGCTCGAGCTTCTGCGCGATGCCACCAACCGGCAGTCGCACCGCGAGGATGCTGATTTCGAGTTCCATCTGGCCATCGCGATTGCGGCCGAGAACACGTATTTCTCGACCGCGCTCGAAGCGCTCAAGGACCACATCGCTGTGGGGATGCGGTTCCACGGCATCTCGGTCAAGCGGGACGCCGCAGGACTGTCCCGGGTCTTCGGCGAACATGCTGCCATCCACGCCGCGATTCATGCCCGCGATGGCACCCGCGCGCGCGAGTTGATGCGCGAGCACTTGGCCGGCTCGCGCGAGCGACTGTTCGAGCGTCGTCGGCCCGCCGAAGGCGAACCGGTCGCCGAGGAGGCTCAGAAGGCGGCCTTGTAGATGGCGAGGACGTCGCCTTCGGTCATCTCGCGCGGATTGTTGTTCATCAGGCGACGGATCCCATGGGCGTCGTGGGCAAAGCGGGACAGTTGATCCTGGGTGGCACCGTGGGCCCCAAGGCTCATCTCCACGCCCAATCGGGCGCAAAAGCCATGAGCAGCCTTGAGCAGATCGCCGTCCCTGGTCTGCTCCACAAGCCCGAGCGCCCTGACGACCTCGGCGGTCTTCTCGGCAGCCACGGGCTGGTTGTAGGCCAACACATGCGGGAAGATGATCGCGTTGGCGAGGCCATGCGGCAGGTGCAGCAGCGTCCCGAGCGGGTAGGCCAAGGCGTGACCGGCGGCGGTATTGACCGGGCCTAGGCAGATCCCGCCGTAGAAGGAGGCGAGCATCATCCCCTCCCGTGCCTCGGTGTCCGATCCGTCCGCGACGGCACGGGCAAGATAACGCCCCACAAGATCGATCCCCATGCGCGCGAAGCCGTCGATCACGGGATGGGCGTTCAGGTTGGTGAAGGCCTCTACGCAGTGGGCCATGGCGTCGATCCCGGTCGCCGCCGTCACTGCTGAAGGGACGGAGTAGGTCAGCTCCGGATCCAGCACGGCGATATCCGCGATGAGATGGGGGCTTTCCACCGCGATCTTGGCGCCGACGCCAGGATCGGTGATCAGGGAACGGATGCCCGCCTCGGAGCCCGTCCCGGCGGTCGTGGCCACCTGCGCCAGCCGGGTCCGCCGCCCCGCCACACGGTTCGGCCCCGCCACGTCCCGGAGGGTCTGCTCGCCGTCCCAGAGCGCCGCGACCAGCTTGGCCACGTCGAGGACCGAACCCCCGCCAAGCCCGACGACGAGGTCGGGTCGCGCCTCCCGCGCGGCAGCCAAGGCGGCCTCGAAGGTCGGGATGTCGGGCTCACCGGGAATGGCGTCGAAGACAGAGACCTGCCCCTTGAGGCCAAGCCGGTCAACGAAGCCCGAGGTGTGCGGGGTCGCCAGGACGAAGATGCGCTGCGCATCCTCGGCCCAGGCCCCGACGCGCCCCGAAGCTCCTGCGCCGATCTCGAGCCGCTTGGGCTGGTGCAGGGTGATGATGCGGGATTGGGACATCGCGGGCTCCCCCTTCAGAGCGCTTCGAGACGGGCCATCTCGGCCCAGACCTTCTCGCGCTCGGGTTCGGAGAGCGGCGTGAAGGGCGGATGGATGTTGAGCCAGCCCAGGTCGTCGCGCCGCCGGGCGAGCATCGCCTTGACGGTGGGCAGCTGGACATAGGCGTTGGTCAGGTTGCGCCAAGCTACGATGGTGTCCTGCGCGGCCTTGACCTCCTCGGCCTTGGAGGGGTCGTTCCAGTGGTCGTAGACGATCCGCAACTCGCGCGCGACGACGTTGGACGAGGCGGTGATGCACCCTGCCCCGCCCGACTGGAGCACCGGCAGGAGAAGCGGGTCCGCCCCGGCCAGCACACCGAACCCCGGAAAACGGGCCGACATGGCTTGCATGTTCTCGATCTTACCGTCGCTGTCCTTGATGCCGACGACCGTGTCGGGGAACGCCTCGAGCAGCATGGCGATCAGCGAATGGCTGATCGGAACGCCGGTCAGCATGGGGATGTGGTAGAGCAGGACCCGAAGCCGGTCGTCCGCTACCCCCTCGATGACGCGGGCGTAGAAGCGGAACAGCCCTTCGTCCGAAAAGGCCGTGTAGTAGAAAGGCGGCAGCATCACGACGCCCTTGACGCCCGCCTGCACGGCATGGCGGGTCAGTTCGATCGCATCCGTCACCGCGTTGGTCGAGGTGCCCGGAAGGAGCGCCTCGCCTGGCACGCCGGCCTCCAGCGCAGCCTCCAGCAGGTCCATCCGCTCGCGGAGGCCGAAGCTGCTGGCTTCGCCGGTGGAGCCGAGGAGCGCGACGCCGTGGCAACCCTCCTCCAGCAGCGCCCTGGCATGGGCGCCGAACAGGCGGAGATCCGGGGTGCCGTCCTCCTTGAGCGGCGTGGCGGCGGCGCAGTAGACGCCCTGGATGGCAAAGCTCATTGGGCGCGTCCTCCGCTGACCAGCCTGCGGGCGTAGGCGATGGCCGAGTTCATGTTGCCGTGGTTGGCGATGCCCTTGCCCGCGATGTCGAAGGCCGTGCCGTGATCGACAGAGGTGCGGTCAATCGGCAGCTCCACCGAGACGTTCACCGCCGTGTCGAAGGCCACCAGCTTGATCGGGATGTGCCCCTGGTCGTGGTACTGCGCGACCACGAGGTCGAAACCGCCGCCATAGGCGCGATGGAACACCGTATCGGCCGAGATCGGGCCCGCTGCGTCGATCCCTTCGGCCCGTGCCGCCGCGACCGCCGGGGCGATGCGCTCGTCGTCCTCGGTCCCGAACAGGCCATTCTCGCCGCAATGGGGATTGATCCCCGCGACGGCGATGCGAGGCGCAGGGATGCCGATGCGCTTGAGATGCGCGTTCCCGGCGCGGATCGTGGCCAGCACCCGCTCGGTCGTGGATCGCTCGATGGCGTCCTTGAGCGAGACATGGGTGGACACGTGGATGACCTTGAGCCGCTCGGAGGCCAGCAGCATGTAGGCGGCTTTGGACCCGGTCAGCGACCGCAGCATCCCCGTGTGGCCGTCGTAGTGGTGGCCGGCGGCGTTCAGCGCCTCCTTGTTGATGGGGGCGGTGACGATGCAGCCGATGACGCCCGCCTCCGCATCGCGCACGGCCTTTTCGATGAAGCGGAAGGCTGCGTCGCCCGCCACGGGAGAGAGTTGGCCCCAAGGCAGGGGTGCGCCCTCGACCGCCAGGTCGACCACATGCCCAGTCAGGTCGATGTCGATCCCCAGGGCCGTCCGGGCGGCCTCGAGGGTGGGCAGGTTGCCGTAGATCCGGGTCCGGGCGCGGTCGCCCTCGCCCATCTCGGCCAGCGCTCTGACGCAGATTTCGGGGCCGACCCCGGCCGGGTCGCCCATGGTGATGCCGATGACGTCGCTCATGACAAGCCTCCGGTTGCGTGCTGCCATCCGGGCGCGAGGCGGACGTATTTGATCGCGCGGCGGTGGTAGGTGTAGGCGATGTGAAGCGTCCCATCCGGCCCTTCGAGGAGCCAGGGATAGGACATCTCCTTGTTCCGGCCATCGGTGGAGTCGTTCGAGGTGCAGGTGCCGGGACCATCCTCGATCACGATCCGCCGCGGAAAGCTGCGCCCCCCGTCCGTGGACAGGCAGACCGCGACCGGCGCGCGCGGCACGCCCCAGACGGGCACGCAGCCGCCGGTCGGGTCGGCGTCCGGCCGGGCGTCGTCCTCGCCCAACTCGTCATAGAGCGAGGCCCGCCGGTCCGACGACGTCGCGGCTGACGACGGATTGCAGATCATAGCAACCTCGCCCGAGGCGAGCCGGATGGCCGCAATGGACGAGTTGTTGTTGGGAACGTCGGTCAGCTCGGGCGCCGACCAGCGACGCCCGCCATCCAAGCTCTCGGACCGGTGGACGAAGTCGGCCTGGCGGCGGCGGTAGAAGGCGGCGTAACGGCCCTCCCCCAGCGCCACGGGGCTCATATGGACCGAACCGATGGAGTCGGGCACCTCCTCCAGCGCCCAGGTCTCTCCCCCATCGGTCGAGACCCCGACCGCTGCGACGTCATGGCTGCCGTTCCACTTCTGCCCTGGCCGCTGGATGCAGCGGAAGATGGGCAGGAGCCAAGCGCCATCCGCCCTCACCACCACCGGGGCGCGGATGAAGCAGCCAAGCGGCAGGTCGAGGAAACGTCCCTCCTGCGACGAGATCAGCGTCGGGTCAGCCGGATCGCGGGTCAGGCGGGCCATGCGGATCTGGCACTCGTCCTGATTGCCCGAGGGCTGGGCCGTGTGGAACAGCCACATCCCGCCGTCGGGCGCGGTGAAGATCACCGGGTTCTGCTCGGACCGATGCGGGTCGCCGCTGAGCGGCTGGGCCGGCCCCCAGGTTATGGCTCCTTCGGGCAGGATGGATGCGTGAACCGAGATATCGGATTTGCCCTCCAGCGTGCCACCGAACCAGGCGCAGATCAGGGCGCCGTCGGGCAGTTGGGAAAGGAAGGCGGCATGGTTCTGGATCTTTGACGAGGGCAGGAAGGCCTCATGCCGACTAGGCGCGGTTTCGCGGAGGTCGCCGGTCATCGCTGTGGCGATAGCCTCTGGGTCCATAGCCGTCTCCTCCTACGCTGGACAGGACCCACGATCACGTCGCTTGCTATGTTGTCAAGTTGAACTTTGGAAGTTTCGCAGCGCTACAGAAGCTCCACGAACGATTATCAGAACGAATTCAGTGTTTTATTATCCAACCTCTAGAAAGACCAGGCCATGCAAGGCGAATGCGTTGACAAGATAACCTTACTGCCTCATGGTTGGACTGCCGGGCATGGAGGATGACCGGAGCGGAGGAGCATGTGACCGGAGACTTCGGACGATCTGCGCCGATGGCCCTTGCTCTGGGCTGGAACGCCGCCGTCGCGAAGCACGCGGCCGAGGCCGCTGGCGTGGTCCGGGCGCCCGCTCAGGCCCTCCGGCCCCTCGTCATCGGCTTCTCCAGTCAGTCGAGGGGTGTCCTGGGCGTTCTGCCTTGGATCGTGCTCTGGCCATGCGGGCTGCGGTTGGCCGGACCGTCGCACCTGCAGCGTCCTGAAGCCGCTCCGACACCCGCAGCCCACCACTCAGGCGCCCCCGCTTTCTGCCCTGCAACCCTGGAACGCACCAGAGCTGTGGTCACAAACCCTGCCCTTCGTGCAAGCGCCTTTCGGCGTGGACGGAATGGCACCGCGGCCCCGGCGTCCAGCTGGCCCAAGTCGCGCATGCAGGCGCGCATGGACGTCCAGCCGCTTTCCCGCGCACCTGTCCCGGGCTGTGTCAACGACAGCATGGTGGCCGGATCCAGCATCTGGCCAGGCGGGACCGTGAACGGCGCTCGTGGCCTCGCGGACCACCGCGCCCAACAATGAGCTTCAATCGTCAACTGGGAGGAAGACACATGTTCGGAAAGGTGATGACCTGGGGGGCCCTGCTGCTCGCCACAAGCCTGACGCCCGCCTGGGCACAGGACGACAAGGCCGTGACCATCGTTCTCAACGAGGAAGTGGACGTGATGGAGCCGTGCATGGCCACGCGCTCCAACATCGGCCGGGTGATCCTGGGCAACATCAACGAGACCCTGACCGAGCTCGACGTGCGCGGTGACCAGGGCCTGATGCCCAAGCTCGCCGAATCCTGGGAGCAGATGGAGGACGGCAGCTGGCGTTTCAACCTGCGCCAAGGCGTCACCTTCTCGGACGGCAGCACCTTCGACGCGCAGGATGTGAAGCACTCGTTCGACCGGGTCTTCGACCCCTCCATTACCTGCGAGGCAGCCCGTTACTTCGGCGGCATGACGGTCACGGCCAATGTCGTGGATGATCAGACCATCGACTTCGTGGTGGACCCGGTCCAGCCGATCCTGCCGCTGCTGCTGTCGCTCATCACCATCGTTCCGGCGGAGACCCCCATCGAGTTCGTGCGCGACCCGATCGGCACCGGCCCCTACGCCCTGACCGAATGGAGCCCCGGCCAGCAGATCGTTCTGACCCGCCGCGACGACTACTGGGGCGAGGCTCCAGAGGTGACGCAGGCGACCTACGTGGTCCGCACGGACCCCGCCGTGCGCGCGGCTATGGTCGATGCGGGCGAGGCCGACATCGCGCCCACCATCTCGCAGGATGACGCTACTAACGCGGCCACGGATTTCTCCTACCTGAACTCCGAAACCGTCTATCTCCGGCTCGACGCCTCCCAGGCGCCGATCGACGACATCCGGGTCCGTCGGGCGTTGAACATGGCCATCGACCGCGAGGCCTTCATCGGCACCCTGGTCCCGGAGAACGCGCTTCTGGCCACCGCGATCTACCCGCCGACGACCCAGGGCTGGAACCCGGACGTGCCTGTGCCGACCTACGATCCCGAAGGCGCCCAGGCGCTCCTCGAGGAGGCGCGCGCCGACGGCGTCCTGGTGGATACGCCGATCACCATCTTCGCCCGCACCGCGAACTTCCCGAACGTCACCGAGGTGATGGAAGCGATCCAGCAGATGCTGCAGGAGGCGGGCTTCACCGTCGAGCTACAGATGGTCGAGGTGGCCGAGCACGAGGTCTACTACTCCAAGCCTTACCCGACCGACCGCGGCGTCTATATCATCGCCGCGATGCACGACAACCGCATGGGCGACCCGAGCTTCTCGGCCTACTTCAAGTACCATTCCGAAGGCCGCCAGTCCGGCATCGCCGACCCCAAGGTGGACGACCTGATCACCCGCGCGTCGGCCGCCACGGGCGAGGAGCGCAACAAGCTCTGGTCCGAGCTGCAGGCCTATGTCCACGACGAGGTCGCGGCGGACATCCTGCTGTTCCACATGGTGGGCTTCGCCCGCGTGGCCGAGCGCATCGACTGGACGCCCACCATCGCGACCAACTCGCAGCTCCAGCTGTCCGAGATCGGCTTCAAGGAATGACGCCCAAGGCGCGGGGGGAGCGTCCCCCCGCGCCACCTTATGCTAGGGACGCCCCACCATGCTGACGTTCATCCGAAAGCGCTCCATGGCCAGCCTCATCTCGCTGGTGGGGCTCGTCGTTCTGGTGTTCTTCCTGTCGCGGCTGACGGGCGATCCCACCGACCTTTACCTGCCCATCGACGCCAGCGACGAGATGCGGGCCCAGTTCCGCGAGCTTTACGGCCTGGACGATCCGCTGATCGTGCAGTTCGGCCGCTACGTGGGTAACCTGGTCCAGCTCGACTTCGGCGAGTCCATCCGCAAGGCCCGCCCGGCCATCGACGTGGTGCTCGAGGCCTTCGTCTGGACGCTCCAGCTCGCGCTCATCACCATGGCGCTCGTGACCGTGGCGGCCGTGGTCGTGGGCTCGCTCGCCGCCTTCCGCGTCGGGGGCTTCTTCGACCGGGTCTCGGGCATCCTGTCCCTGGTCGCGGCCTCGGCGCCCGATTTCTGGATCGCCATCGTCGCGATCGTCGTCTTCGCCGTGGGCCTGGGCTGGCTGCCGACCTCGGGCACCGGCACGGTCTGGCACTGGATCCTGCCCATCGCCGTCCTGTTCATCCGGCCCTTCGGGCTGATCGTGCAGGTCGTGCGCGGGTCGATGATCAGCACCCTCTCCTCGGCCTATGTGAAGACGGCCCGCGCCAAGGGCGTGCGGACCCGGTCGATCATCTTCGTCCACGCGCTGCGGAACGCCATGCTGCCCGTCATCACCGTCATCGGCGACCAGGCGGCCTCGCTCCTGAACGGCGCGGTCGTGATCGAGACGATTTTCGGCTTCCCGGGCGTGGGCAAGCTCATGATCGACTCCATCCTCCAGCGCGACTTCACCGTGGTGCTCGCCTCGATCATCGTGACGGCCCTGGCGATCTTCGTGATGAACCTCCTGATCGACCTGGCCTACGCGGCCCTCGATCCCCGCATCCGCCATTAGGGAGCATCGCGATGAGCAACGTGCCCGCCATGACCGAGGCGACGCCCCTTCCCGACGAGCCGAGCGCGCTGCGCCGGTTCCTGCGGATGCTCTGGGCCGACAAGTTCGCCCTCGCCGCCCTGATCTTCCTTGTCGTCGTCGTCCTCATGGCGCTGCTCGGGCCGGTCCTCCTGGGAGACGTCGCGCAGAAGCAGAACCTGCGCGGGCGCAACGCGCCGCCCTTTGAATGGGACCGCGGCTGGCTCTGGTGGATGGGGGCGGACTCCCTGGGGCGGCCGCTGCTGGCCCGGATCATCGTGGCGGCGCGCAACACCATGACGGTGGCCGCCGGGGCCGTGATCTTCTCGGCGCTGATCGGCACGACGCTGGGCCTGATCGCCGGCTATGCCTCCCGCCGGGTCGGCGAGGCCATCATGCGGGTCGCGGACGTCATCATGTCGTTCCCCTCGCTCCTCTTGGCCGTCATCGTCCTCTACATTCTTGGGCCATCGGTCACCAATGTGGTGATCGTGCTCGCGATCACCCGCATCCCCGTCTACCTGCGCACCACCCGGGCCGAGGTGCTGGAGATCCGCGAGCGGATGTTCGTCTCGGCCGCGCGCGTCATGGGCGCCTCGCCGCGCCGGATCGTCCTGCGCCACATCCTGCCCGTGGTGCTGCCCACGCTGATGACCATCGCGACGCTCGACTTTGCCTATGTGATGCTCGCCGAAAGCGCGCTGTCCTTCCTGGGCATCGGCATCCAGCCGCCCGAGATCACCTGGGGCCTGATGATCGCCCAGGGCAAGGAACACCTGACTCGCGCCTGGTGGCTGTCCTTCTGGCCGGGGCTGGCCATCATCCTGACCACGCTGTCGCTGAACTTGCTGTCGAACTGGATGCGTATCGCTCTCGATCCGACGCAGCGGTGGCGCCTTGAAATGAGGGGACGCTCCCATGGCTGACCACCTGCTCGAGGTCCGGAACCTTTCGGTCGAGTTCCACACGGCGGGCGGCGTCGTGAAAGCCGTCAAGAACGTGAGCTGGCACGTCGAGCGCGGCGAGACGCTGGCCATCCTGGGCGAGTCCGGCTCGGGCAAGTCAGTCTCGACCTCCGCGATCCTGGACCTGATCGACATGCCGCCGGGGCGCATCACCTCGGGCGAGATCCGCTTCGATGGTCGCGACCTGCTCAAGCTCGGCTCGGCCGAGCGGCGCGACATCAATGGCCGCCGGATCGCGATGATCTTCCAGGACCCGCTCAGCCACCTGAACCCGGTCTACACGGTCGGCTGGCAGATCGTGGAGACCATGACGGCCCATGGCCTGCCCCGGTCCAAGGCCCAGTCCGAGGCGCTGCGGCTCGTCACGCGGGTCGGCATCCCCAACCCGTCGGACGCGTTGCGCAAGTATCCGCACGAGTTCTCGGGCGGGCAGCGCCAGCGCCTGATGATCGCCATGGCGCTGGCCATGAAGCCCGATGTCCTCATCGCCGACGAGCCCACCACCGCTCTCGACGTCACCGTGCAGGCCGAGGTGCTGGCCCTCCTCAAGGAACTTCAGCGCGAGACCGGGATGGGCGTGGTCATCATCACCCACGACTTGGGCGTCGTGGCCGAGATCGCCGACCGGGTCGTCGTGATGAACGCCGGCGAGATCGTAGAGGCCGGGATCGCGCGCGAGGTCTACCACAATCCCCGGCACCCCTACACGCGCAAGCTGATCGGCGCCGCGCCGGGCAAGGGCGAGATGCACGACCCGCTGCCGCGCGCGGAGCCGGTCCTCAAGGTTCGCGGCGTCGCAAAGACCTATGGAACCTTCAAGGCCCTCGACGGCGTAGGCTTTGACCTCATGGCCGGGGAAACGCTGGCCATCGTGGGCGAAAGCGGATCGGGCAAGTCCACGCTGGCCCGCATCCTGCTTCGCCTGGACGAACCCGACGCCGGTGAGGCGCTCTGGAAGGGCCGCGACCTGTTCCGCCTGTCCCCGGCCGAGTTGTTCGCCCTGCGGCGCGACCTCCAGATGGTGTTCCAAGACCCCACCCAGTCGCTCAACCCACGCATGACGGTGTTCCAGCTCATCACCGAGGCCTGGATCATCCACCCCGAGATCCTGCCCAAGGCCCAGTGGCGGACCCGGGTGGCCGATCTGCTGGCCCAGGTGGGGCTCCGGCCCGAGCATGCCAACCGCTACCCCCACCAGTTCTCGGGCGGTCAGCGCCAGCGCATCGCCATCGCCCGGGCCCTCGCGCTCGAGCCCGAGCTCATCATCTGCGACGAGGCGGTCTCGGCGCTCGACGTGTCCGTGCAGGCCCAGGTGATCGAACTGCTCAACAAGCTGCGCCGGGAGATGGGCATCGCGTTCATCTTCATCGCCCACGACCTGCCCGTCGTCCGCGACTTTGCCGACCATGTCATGGTCATGCAGAAGGGGCGCGTCGTGGAGTACGGAACGGTGCAGCAGGTGTTCGATGCGCCTCGACAGCCCTACACGCAGGCGCTGCTCGCGGCGGGCCTCGACCCTGATCCCGACGTACAGGCCGCCCGACGGGCCGAGCGACTTGAACGTCGCCCGGCCTGACGGTCAACCGACAGTCGCGGCTGGAACCCGGTGCTCCATGAAGAAGCGCGCCATCTCGCGACTCGCGTCCGGGCCGCGCGGATCGGTGTAGGACCCGACCGCGCTGCCGCCGGACCAGGCGTGGCCCGCCCCGTGCAGGACCCATTGCTCCAGCACGGCCTGTCCGCTGCCATCCCGGTGTGTCGTCTGGGTAAAGGCCATGCCGCCCGAAGATTTTCCCTGTGCAACCTCCGTGCGGTGCGCCGCTCCGGCTGCGGCCTGGGTCACCACCTGATCCCCATTCACCGGGTGCACGGTGGTGTCCCGGTCGCCGTGGAACACGATGCTGGGGATGCCGGCCTTGGCCAGCCCAGACCGGGTTCCGGCTACCGCCCCGCCCTGCTTCATTGCGGCGAAGGCCGAGCCCATGTCGCGCGCTGCTCCGCAGGCCAAGCCCGAATGGACGCCCACAGCGGCATAAAGATCGGGATACGTGGCCCCCATGATGGCCGCCTTGGCGCCCCCGGCAGACAAGCCCGCAATATAGACGCGTTCTTTGTCCACGGGGAACTCCCCCATGATCGTACGGGTCATCCCGGCGATGAGAGAGGGCTCGCCCTGGTCGCGCTGCTGGTCGGCGGCGTTGAACCAGTTCCAGCACCTGGACATGTTCGCCGCCTGGGTCTGACCTGGGTAGACCACGAAGAAGCCGAACTCCTCGGCCAATTCGTTCATGCGGGTGCCGGCGGCAAAGTCGTCGGGCGATTGCGTGCAGCCATGCAGCATGACCACGAGCGGCAGCGGATCGCCCGAGAACACCGCCGGGACGTAGAGCTTGTAGGGTCGGCTCCCGGCCGCATTGGCAAAGACGCGCTCCTCGAAGCTCGCTCCCGGGGGCACGCTGACGGCGGCATTCGCCGCGGCAAGACCGGACTGCCCCGGCAGACCGGACATGAGGCCCCCGTTCGCCCCGAGTCCGGCCATCCGGTCCATCAAGCCTTTCAGCGCTGGTGGCACCTCGCCGGACGGGCGGCCCGCCGGGTTGATTCCGGCTGGTCGGGCCGCGGCCCGGGGTGCGCTCCAGGCTCCTCCGGTCCGCGCCGAGGGAGGCTCCATGTCGATCATGGGCGCCATGGGCCGCGCCGCGCCGCCTTTTGCCGGCGCGTCAGGCACGGTGCCACGACCGTCCGGGCTGGACGGCAGGGCACCACCCCCTTGCAGGAGCGCCATCGCTTCTTGAAGGCGCCCCTCGCGGGTCAGTCGGGTGGCTTCCATCATGTCGGCTTGCGAAATGGTCTGCATAGGATCGGTTCCTTTCGGGATGGCCTTAGGCCAAGCGAATCCGGACCCCTCGGGATGAAGGGCGTGAAGGTGGGACATGATCCGGCCCTTGGGGCCGAAGGCGTCAGCGGATGCGGTCGGCGAGGGCGGCTTTGACGGCCGGGGCCGCCGACAGCGCGCCCAGCACATGGATCGAGGCGATGGCCTCGCGCGCAAGGTCGGGCGACACGTCGGCCGCAATGACAGCCAGGCCGAGGACCTGGATGTGAAGCACCTCGCCTGCCGCCCTGACCTGTTCGAGATCAGAACGGGTGTAATGGCGCAGGCCCAGATCCAGCTGGTGCCGGGCCACGGTCTTTTTCACGACCTCGTCATGGCGGTCGAGCTGGTTCCGGATCGCCGTGCGGATGAAGTCGGTCCGGTTGGAGTAGAACCCCTCCCGCACCAGAAGGTCGATCTGGCCCAGGTCCACGAAGCCGAGGTTGATGGTGATCTTCTCGCTTTCCGGCAGCTTCGGCCGAAGCTCGTGCACGTTCCCGGCCATTCTTCCATCCTCTCACCATCCCTGTGGATGGTAGTTAGGAGGGGTGCTCGGCCGAAACAAGGCTTCGAGCGCACATCCGTAACCACCAAGAGCGTGTGCGGCAGATAGGGTGCTTATGACCTCTCGCGTGCTGGATGCCCGGTTGTCCTGATGTGTAGTACTCGCAGGAATTACCCGGTGGGTGGAGGGGGATCTAACCATGCGTCTCCGCTCCGAGAGACGCCGGGTGTCTGGATGCGTATCTGGATAAAGCTTGCATTTCGGCTGCCCCGGCCTCATATGCCTCCTGCGAACGTTATTCTCCCTCGATCCACTGTCTCCGTCATCGGCTTCAGTTTCTCGTTGCGACGCTGACCGAGCCGGGCTGCCGCATGTTGTGGGCAGCAGATCAGACAGGAGACAACACGATGGCCAATGGCACCGTGAAATGGTTCAACACCACCAAGGGTTTCGGTTTCATCGCCCCCGATGGCGGCCGCAAGGACGTGTTTGTGCACATCTCGGCCGTGGAGCGGGCGGGCCTGACCGGCCTGAGCGACAACCAGAAGGTCACCTTCGACATCGTCTCCGGCCGCGATGGCCGTGAAGCGGCGGAAAACCTGCAACTGGCGTAAGCCGGTGGAACAGGCCCGGTCGTGAAGCGATCCGGGCCTGTTCCGTACACGACGGGGAGGATGATCCTCGTTATGTTGGGCGGCTGGCGACGAACGCCCGATGTCTTCGATGGACGCCCGTTCCCACCAGCACAGGTGCGTTCGGCGTGACGGGCCCCGGTGCTCCGTCAGGATCGGGTGGACGATGGCCCTTGATCCCCATGGTGCGACGGGGAGCACCCGATGATACCATCGATCGCTCGCCTCTCCGTCATGGAATGATGTGCCACGCTGGCCCGATGACATTGGGGCCTTAAGTGATGACCGTCTTGACGCCGTCCCTTCGTCCAAACTGGAAGATCGCCCGATGAGCCTTGCAGCCCCGAGCCCCGCCACTGCAAGCCGCAGTTGGCCTCAACGGCTGGCTCGCTATCACCAGCCGAGCACATTCCGCAGCACCCTGGAGATCGTGATCACCGTGGTCCCATTCATGGCTCTTTGGGCCCTGACGGTCCTGGCGGTGATGAACGATCATTGGTGGGGACTGATCCTCACGGTTCCGGCGGCCGGCTTTTTGGTACGGCTGTTCATCCTCCAGCACGACTGCGGGCACGGGTCGCTGTTCCCGAACCGCCGCGCCAACGACTGGACCGGTCGGGCGCTCGGGGTGCTCACGCTGACGCCTTACGACTATTGGCGACGCACCCATGCCATCCACCATGCTTCGGCCGGCAACCTCGACAAGCGAGGCATCGGCGACGTCCATACCCTTACGGTGGCCGAATATCGCGCCCTGCCCCGCGCCGGCCGCATTCGGTACAGGCTGTATCGCAACCCTGTTGTGATGTTCGGCCTTGGGCCCGCCTATCTCTTCTTGTGCCAGCACCGGTTGCCCATCGGCCTCATGCGCGCGGGCGTGCAGCCCTGGGCCTCCACGTTGGTGACGAGCCTCGGCGCAGCACTTCCGGCCGCAGCGCTGATCTGGTGGATGGGGGTCGGCCCCTTTCTCCTCGTGCAGCTGCCAATCACGCTGATGGCTGCGACGGCTGGGGTCTGGCTGTTCTATGTCCAGCATCAGTTCGACGAGACGCACTGGTCCCGTCCCCCCGAATGGACCTTTCAGCACGCCGCGCTTCACGGCAGCTCCCACTATGACCTTCCGGCGGTGCTGCGCTGGTTCACCGGCAACATCGGGATCCACCATGTTCACCACCTGTCCAGCCGGGTACCCTTCTATCGGCTGCCTCAGGTTCTGGATGACAATCCCGAGCTTCGCGATGTCGGCCGCATCACATTTCTGGAAAGCCTCAGGGGCGTGAAGCTGGTCCTGTGGGACGAGGACTCCAAGCGGCTGGTCACTTTTCGGGAGGTCCGGGCGGCTGGCAAGGCTGCTTCGATCCCGGCCTGATCAAGACCATCGACGTTGTTCCATCTGCCGGACGCGGTCAGGGCGATGGAACGAACCCGCCCCCTGACCGCAGCAAATTCTCGGGAGCAAAGCCATGGCCAAGGGTCAGAAGCGGTCGAACAAGGAAATCAAGAAGCCGAAGCAGGAGAAGCCCAAGACGGTTGCCGCATCGCCCTTCTCCAAGGGAGTCGCGGCGCAGGATGCCCCCAAGAAGAAGTGACGTCTGAGGCGAGGCGCCGGCCGAGCCTCGCCCGGGCACGAACCTCTTTCGGACAGATCGGGGCCTCACGCTCGATCGTTGCTGCGAACGACAGTGGTGACAGCGACCTCCACGGTCACGATCGGGAACGCCTCGGCACCGTCGACATAGCAGCCCGGTACTGGGCTGCCTTGCGCCATGTCGCGAAGCTCCGACACAGGGATCAGGTTTGCGTCACCCATGCTGCGGTTCGCGGGATCGAAGGTGATCGAACCCGCGCCCGGCACGAAGGCCTAAGCTTAAGTGTAGGTGCTGTCCGCACCTTGCGATTGGTTGACGTGCTGTCCTTGAGTCAGGTGATGAGTTCTGATGCGGGTCACACGACGCTATTCATGCCTCCTCGAACCCGAGGAGAGACAACGGGTGGTGAGCAGTCTGGCGCGGAAGGCGGCAGGCTCTCGCTCCCACATCCGGAGATGTGGCGCAATCGGATGAGGGGCGAGGATCTCATACGTCGAGGCACCGGCAGCCTACCGCGCACCAGCAACCCTGGTCGGTGGAGCGTGAACTCCAACCGCGTTCCCGCTTCGGCCACAAACCTCAAGGCACTATGGCCCTGCGGTCCTGATCGAGATCGGCCAAGCGCTGGCGGAAGAACGGCACGGTCCGTTCAAGCCCTTCATCGAGCGGGACCGTAGGGCTCCAGTTCAGGAGGGAGCGGGCGAGGGTGATGTCGGGACGCCGCTGCTTGGGATCGTCGATCGGCAGGGGGCGCCGCTCGATCCGCGAACGGCTTCCGGTCAGTGCGAGAACCTTTTCGGCGAGTTGAAGAATTGTGAACTCTCCCGGATTGCCGATGTTGATCGGGCCAGTCACCTGATCGTCCGATTCCATCAAACGCATCAGCCCGTCGACCAGATCGTCCACGTAGCAGAAGGATCGGGTCTGTCCGCCGTCCCCATAGACGGTAAGCGGCTCGCCCTGCAGCGCCTGCATGATGAAGCTCGATACGACCCGGCCATCGGCATGGTGCACCCGGGGACCGTAGGTATTGAAAATCCGCGCGACCTTGATCTGGAGGTCGTGCTGCCGATGGTAGTCGAAGAACAGCGTCTCTGCGCATCGTTTGCCTTCGTCATAGCACGACCGCGGCCCGATCGGATTGACGTGGCCCCAATATCGCTCTTCCTGCGGATGAACCGTCGGGTCGCCATAGACCTCGGAGGTCGAGGCCTGCAGCACCTTGCAGCGCAACCGCTTTGCAAGGCCCAGGGCGTTCATCGCGCCAAGCACTGACGTCTTGGTGGTTTGAATCGGATCGAGTTGATAATGGATCGGCGATGCCGGACAGGCGAGATTGTAGATCTCGTCGACTTCGACATAAAGCTGTTGCGTCATGTCGTGGCGAATGAACTCGAACCGTGGATGGCTATGGAGGTGATCGATGTTCCGCTTCGTACCCGTGAACAGATTGTCCACGCAGATGACCTCGTGACCCTGATCCAGCAATCGATCGATCAGATGTGAGCCGATGAACCCCGCCCCTCCCGTGACCAGGATGCGTTTACGGCTGTCATAAAGTCTGGCCATTCGTGAGAACTCTCTTGGAAATCGGCAGGGCTGGCGGGGAGGTCGACCGTCCAGAATATGCATCACGCATTCATTACAGGAGCCTAAAGACAGCTCATTGGTCTGTCGCGTCGGAAACCGTTGTGAGAAGGACACGGGCGATGAGGCCGGAACCGGTCCGGTTCATGGCATCGGTCGAAACCTGATGGACTTCGATGGGACCCGTGCGGCTCACGGACCAACCGTCCGGGTAGGCTTTCCCCCAACGTCAGATCAGATCCAGTGTCTTTTGGACCTCGGCCGCGTTCACCTCGAACTCGGCAGAGCCTCCGGACCCGATGACATAGGCGTAGCGCTGGTCCTGCCGGTCGGTGAAGATCTTGAGCTGGGCCACCACGCGCTCTGGCGGTTGCAGCACGAACAGAGTGGCTTTCGGTGGCATGAGCATAATGCCATGGGTGAGATGGCTGCCTTCGACACCGGCCACAACCTCGGCACCGCCACAATCCTCCAGAATGCGGGCGACGCTCGCCGTGGCTGGATCGAGAATGCGGAAGCCCCGCGTCCGCGCAAGCTCCTCGGCGATGGCAGCCTCGTTCCGGAGCAGACGCCGGTCTCCGGTCAACCCGCGCAGGATGAAAACCCCGGCGTGCGACGGAGGGGTTCGGCCCGCCAGCACACGACGCCGGAGATCGGCAGCGCGGGCAGCGCGTCCCGCGTTGTTGGCAAGATCCTGAAAGAACACGAGGTCTTGGAAATGTACGGCGTCTGTCCGGTAAGGCTTCATGCCAAGAAGGGCCTCGTATTCGGGCATGTGCCCACCGGATGCCGTCCGTGACGTAACAGGTCGGCCGTGCGCCTCTGCCAGGCGGTAGGTCAGGCAGTCCTCGGCCAGCCAACTTGCGAACCAACGATTGCCCAGCCAGCTTTCGTACAACACGCCGTCCAGGCATTCCGTCGGCGGCGGATAGGCAAGCTGCTGCCATGGCCGGGCACGCAAGTGGCGAACCGAGCGGCGTCCATAGAGAACACCGCCCACCAGATCGACGTTCTTGACGCGGAAGCCCAGCGTCTCCCCTTCCACGATCTCGAAGTCGCCGGCAAAGCTGCGCTGGATATCGGCGGCGTCCGAGAACAGCGTTGCCCGCATCCGGTCCAACTGGCCGGGCAGGCAGATCGCGGGCGGAATATACGCGACAGAGGCCGGCATCTCGACCCAGCGTTCGACTGCCTCGGCCTCCAGATCGTGATAAGGACGCTTCGCCACCTTCCAAACCCGATCAAGGGCAGGCTTGAAGGAGATCATGGGGCGACTCCGCCCTCCGAAGCCACGGGCGAGGAGGTCCGCCCCAAGTCGAAGCCGGTGCCGTACCGTGCCTCGAACCGGTCGGCGAGAGCGCCCAGTTCCTGCGCAAGCGCGGGCTGGTCAAAGACCCGGCCTCGCAGGAACTGTCCCTCGAATAGGGCAAAGACGCTCTGCGACGGCTCGGTCCGCATCTCCCGCAGACGCCGGAAGGCATGGTCCTTGGCCACCCGATAGGCCTGCAGGTGGAACAGATGCAGCGGGCTGCTGGCAATCGCGCCAACGAAGCGGATGAAAAGATCGAGCTGATCAAACGGGATGGACCGGACTTCGCAGACCCGGCCGATCCCTTCCAAGGCCTCCAACTCCTCATAGACGCCGAACCGCTGATCGACCCCGGTCAGGCGCCCGTCGATGTCGAGGATGGGAAACAGCGGGTAAAGGCGGCAGACCGTCGGCCTGTGGCCATGGACGCAAGCGCATCCCGGGCGAAAGCTGACCACGGACTCGAGGGTGATCGCCCGATTGCCGGGCAAGATGAACTCGGACCGCTTGTGCTTGTATTCTCCGAACTGGTCCAGCCGCCCGGTGCGCTCGAGAAACTCGTACTCTCCCGGCAACAATGGAAGTTCCTGGAAGTGCTTCTTCCCCATGAGCATGAACCGGCTCTTGTGCCGAGAAAAGCTGCAGCAGTGGGCATCGCCGCACTTGGTCCAGCAATTCGCCTCATAGACGAGGTCCATTGCATAAAGTGCATCCCAATCGACCGCGGAGCCCCCATTCACGCTAAAACCACCATCCATACCAGAACCCCCAGCAAATCACACGGAATGGTTGCTTGTAGAAACTACGGAACTTGGATGACTATGCCCCGTGCAGGTACTTAGAGACAGCAGATTTTTGCGTTTCGGCATCCGTCTGCTTGGCGCGTCCGACAAAGCCGATAAAATCGGACGAACTTTGCCGTTTCAGGCACCCGGCCTGTGGAACTACCAGCTTCGATGGACACACGGGGAACGAAGCAATCCGTACTCAGTCCAAACCCACCGTTGCAACGTCGGAGGCTTGGTGCGTCTGCCCGGGGTCCTGAGCCGATCCGCGGTCGCTGTCTGCCTCTTGGCCCAGATACCAGCCGCGTGTCACGTCGCGGAACCGCGCGCCCTCGACCAGCACCTCATGGGGTGGGCCATGGCTTATGAAATGGAGCGGGCTTGCGGTCAGGCCATAGGCTCCGCTGGAATGCACCGCAACCAGATCCCCTTCTTCGATGCGCGGCATTGATACGCCCGTCGCCAACCGGTCGATCGAGGTGCAGAGCGGCCCGACGAGGTCGATCTTCTCGGCAGGCGCGCCACCGCCGACCCGGTGCATTCGGTAATTGCGGCGGATGACCATGCCGAAGTGACCCGAGGCGGGAAGATGGTTGTTCATGCCCCCGTCGCAGATGCCGATCCGCGTCCCGCGCGACTCCTTGACCGAGGTGACCTGCGTCAGGAAGTACCCGGCCTCCCCGACCAGATACCGTCCCAATTCGAGCACGAGGCGCGTGTCCCGAAACCTCGGTTCAGCTTTCAGGGCATCGAGATCGGGGCCAGCGCCGTCGGCCACTGCCATGAGATCGAGCGGGTTGTCCTGGTCGTGATAGGGAATGCCCAAGCCCGATCCGAAGACCAACGTCTCGGGGCGGAGATCCAGGTCCTCGCAGACGCTGCGGAAGACCTCGATGAAGATGCGGTAGTTCTCGCATATGGCTTCGGGCCTCAGGGATTGAGTGCCCGAGTAGATGTGCAGCCCGACAACCCGAAGATGCCGCAACGCCATGATCCGCCGCAGATCGTCACCTGCCGTCTCGACATCCAGGCCAAACGGGCTGGGCCGGCCGGCCATGTGGTCGCCGAACCCCTTCGGCACTCGGGCAGGTGACAGGCGGATCAGAACGTCCTGCCGCCGCCCCAGACTTTGGGCCACACGGTCCACGGCCACGGCCTCGCGAAGGCTTTCAAGGACCATCTCCCCGACACCGCCGGACACCGCATCGACGATCTCGGCCGTCCGCTTGCCGGGCCCGGTGAAACTGGCCCGGTCCGCGCCCCAGCCCGCAGCCTGGGCCAGCCTGAACTCCCCGATGGAGGACACGTCCACGCGCTCCACTCGATCGGCGAGCCACCGCAGCAATTCGGGATTGGGATTGCACTTGGCTGCATAGCTGAAGCTGAACCAAGGCCCGAGCGCGGCACGAAGTTCGGACAGGCGACGTTCGATGGCGTCGGTCAGATAGACATAGGCGGGCGTGCCAATCGCATCGGCTACCTCGCGCAGCAGATCATCGAGGGCGGTCGCATCAGAGCCGGGAAGTGACATACGCCTCGATCCTCTGGGCGGTGTCAAAGTTCTCCAGCGTGACGTCGCTCGCCCGGACCTCGATCTTGGCGTTCTCCTCGACGAAGCCGATCAGGTTCAGCATGGCGACGGAGTCCAGCACCCCTGTCGAGAACAGCGCGCTTTCGGGGTCGATCGGCTCGTCCACGTTGAGCTCGCCCTTGAGGAACTCGATCACGTCGTGGCTAGTCAGGGACATCGAACATCTTCTCCAACAATGGCGGTCAGCCCGGCTTTCGAACGCGAGATCACCTGAGGTCGGTCCAGCTTTCCACTGGCGGTGCGCGGCATGGGCCCGGCCCATGGCTGGATGCGGCGCGGCACCATGTAGTGAGGCATCGCACGTCTGCAGTAGGCCATCATGGCCGCCCCGCTGAAGCCGTCGAGGGGCGTCAGGGCCACGTGCACCACCTGCCCCAGATCGTCGTCCTCGACGCCATAGGCCACGATGTCCGCCGCGAGCCCACTGCGCGACACCAGATCCTCGACCTCCGTCGGGCTCAGTCGGAAGCCGCTCGTCTTGATCATGTCGTCCATCCGCCCGACGAACCACAGGTCTCCATCCTCATCGACGCGGACGAGGTCGCCACTGTAGACGACGGGCGCGTCGCCGATCAGGTCGGAGAGTTCCGGACAGGGCCGGATCTTCTGGGTGGTCAGATCAGGCCTCTGCCAATACCCCAGGCTGACCAGCGGCCCAGCGTGTACGAGTTCCCCCTGCTCCCCCGGGCCCGCAAGGCCCGCACCGTGCTTCACGACGAAAACTTGGGCGTTCGGAACAGCTTGTCCGATGGAGCCCATCTTCTGGCTGAACTTCTCGGGCGGCAGAAAGGTGGATCGGAACGCCTCGGTCAGCCCGTACATCAGATAGATGTCCACGCCCGGAAAGACGGCCGGCATAAGCTCCAGGATATTGGGCGGCAGTTTGCCCCCCGTGTTGGTGATCCGCCGCAGCGACGGCATCGTCGCGCGAGTCTCGTCCAAGTATCGAACGACCTGATTCCAGAGTGGCGGGACACCGGCAAAGCCCGTGACCGCGTGGTCGCGCACCGTCCTGACCAGTTCCGACGGGATCGCGACCGGTTGGTGGACCACCGATCCGCCGACCCGGAGCATCGTGGTAAGCTGGTTCAGCCCCGCGTCGAAGCTGTAGGGCAGCACGCTGAGGAGCCGATCATCCTCGCCCAGGTGGAGGTAGTCGATCACCGTCTCCGCCCCGATGCAGATGTTCGCATGGGTCAGCATGACGCCCTTGGGCATTCCGGTCGATCCGGAGGTGTAGATGATCATGGCCAGGTCGCCTTCAGAGACCTTGACCTCTGAGCCTTGCGCCGGTCCAGCACCCATCCGGGCCACCGCGTCAAAGCCCGGCGGAAGCCCTTCGTCGGCTCCGGCGACCAGCAGCCGCTGAAGCGTCGCGGGGCGGGACCAGCTGGACAAGGGGCGAAGCCCTTCGCGCCCGATGATCAGCGCCTTGGCTTCGCAGTCCGAGGCGACGTAGCCCAGTTGTTCAGGGGTCCATTGAACGTTGACGTTTACGACGACCGCGCCGATCTTGGACGCGCCGAGCATGGCCGCGACCTCGGGAATGCCTTTGCGCACATGGACGATCACCCGGTCGCCCGGCAGGACCCCAATGCCCGCGAGGCTGGCCGCCACTCGGTCCACCTCTTCGGCGAGTCCGGCGTAGGTGATGCTACGGCCACCTGCGTCGCCATCGATGAGCGCGATCCTGTCCGCGTGGCCCGGAAGGTTGTCCCCCAGAAGGCGATAGATGCTGCGCCCCCCGCTCACCACGTCCCTCCGCTCCGGCCGGTGCCATTGTCGCCCTGGGATGCCCCTTTGGCAACGAACGGGGTCAGCCGCGCGAAGACCCGTCCGGGCGAGCCGATCACGATGGAGTCCGAGGGCACGTTCCGCGTGACCGCCGTGTTGGCCCCAATGCGAACGCGGTCCCCGACCCGGATCGGTCCGAGCACGGCACTGTTCACGCCGATGAAGACATCGTTCCCGATCACGGGAGCGCCAGGGCCCATGTTGGTCCCGATGGTCACGTTGTGCATCACCCCGACCCGGTCACCGATGACCACATCGGGGTGGATCGACAAGGAGCCCTCGGCATGGATGATGTGGAAATCCTCGCCAATGATCGCCTCGGGCGAGATCCAGACCTTGGTGATGTTGAGAACGAACAGCCTCAGGACTCCATAGCCCTTGCTGGCAACCCATCGCCCGACCGGGTTCCTGACTTTCAGGGCCCAATTCCCATACCGATAGATGAGGAGCGAGATCAGCGCGGGCTCCGCCAAGGACCGGCCATGACGCTCGTAATCCCCACGCACCACGGCGAACCAGGATGGCTTCTCGCGCGACCGCTCGTGTTTGGAACCAAGATCCTCAAGCAACATGCCGATGGTCCCTGCTTCCAAACAATGCGTCGCGTTCAACTTCAGGCAGAACCAACCGCATCGCAAGCACATCGGCACCATGGCCCGACGTCAACATGTAGTCCCGCCGGAGGCGATCCTGCAAGCACGCAGGCCCGAGGTTCGGACGGACCGGACACGTTTCCTTCCGATCCGAGAGGAAACGTGATGCCTCCTGCTTACCCGAAATGTGCGGCAATTTGGTCTCCGATGCCACGGGAGGCTGAACGTCCTTCCTGAGTATCGAAAACGCCGTCGAGACACCAGACAGGTGACCTGACTTGCAAAAGCCATCGCTGGACGGCCAACCCAGGAGATCGGACGGCTGAAGCACCTGACATCCAGCAGCCAACCCTATCGGCAGACCGCTTGATAGTGCACCTGAAGGAGGATCTTGGGCCATCCCAAGACAGAACATATGGCCAGTTGCTTCCACGAACGGCACTCGTCACTACACAATGCACTGCGGCCACTCTCAGTATACAGGATCGCTTGTCGGAAGAAACGGGCCTTGTACCCGGATCCCGCAAGCTGGGACGTTGATCCTAGGGACTTGGGTTTACAGCGTCGCCGCGGTCCTGCCGCCAAATGTCCGGCCGCCCTTCGACAAAGCGGATGATCTGGGCCGCTGCGGACCGGTGATCCTTCAGGGACGGATGCCAATCGCAGGCCGTGCGTTCCATCTCGGGCAGGGCGAGGAGTGCGACCCGCAAGTCGCCTGCCTCGCGAAGCGTTTGGACGATGGCCTCCTGAGCGGCCAGGTAGGTGGCACCATAATCCCTCAGTGCGACAAGGAGGATGAACGCATCGGGGTTCCTCACCCTGAGATGACGGATGAAGGCGCGGTAATGGGCCTCAAAGTCCTGGCGCAGCGCAGTCTCGTCGGGCCACTGCTCCCCAAGCCCCAACGGCAGCGCGAAATCGTTCGATCCCAGCGCCAGCACGAGCAGATCCGGCCGCCAAGCCGCGCCACTCCAGGGCGATGGCTCGCCGAACACCACCCTAGGATAGAGGGACATCATCGTGTGGCCCGGATCGGGCGGACCGTAATTTCGAACAAGGCCGATACCGGAGGCGGCCATGATCTGGTAGTCGGCCCCGAAATGCCGCGCGATCTGGGGCGCGAACGACCTTGCGGTATCGGTCCACTGAAAGATCTCCTCGTCCGTGCAATCCCTGTGGGGGGCCATGTTTCCATAGCCCACGCTGTCAGAATCTCCGACGAACTCGATCTGCCGCCCCAAGGGTCGGGGGGGCGGAGCGGACAATCCACCGCGTGGAACATGGAAGCCCAGGAAGCTGCCGGGCTCGGAGGACTGGCTGACCTTGTCGAGCCGAACCTCGTGGCGCCCCGGCCCCAGGCCCGAGATCAGGAAAGCGCGCCGCTCCGGTCGAGTGATCAGGACGACTGGACCTGCCCCATCGTCGACGGTGATCCTGTAGCGATTGATCGGGTCGTCGAAGGCCACGGCCAGCGCGTCGCCACCGAAGGCCGCCTCGGCGTAGATCCCCGGCCACTGGTGCCGGATCCCTGTTCCTGGAGTCTCCGACCGGACCTCGGCCACGCGGCCCATGACCCTGGACGGCAGCGCCCGACCGCCGGCGGCGACAAGGTCTTTCAGATTTGTCTCCGTTATCACGGGGGCGGCCGCTGAACCTGTCGTCTCGATAAGAACGTGCTCGGCCGATGCACGGATCGGCTGCGGGAGGGCAGTGGCCCGAGCGATGACTCGGTCCTGCTGCCAAGCGATGGTGAAAAGGGACAGGACAAGGACCAGAAAGGTCGACATCGCTGTCAGCCGCGCCACAATGCGTCCCCACAAAAAGGATCAGGCATCGGGCCCGATCCGCACATGCCCCCTGTATTTGGCCCGTCGCGATTGCACCGACGCCATCGCGGCTGTCCTTCGGAGAACCGACGCCACCAGTGTTCGCCAATCTGAGTGACGGAGCAAGGGGCTTGGCTCTGTTATGCCGTCTCCGGCGGCGCCAGCCGGTACCAGTGCCCGTGAGTGTCGTTGCCGCGCGGGCAAAACAAGCGAAACTGTCGGTCCGTCCTCTGGCACGACACTGTTGGCGCACCCTGTCAGGGGGCCTACGCGCCATGAACCATTGCTGGCCCACCCGAGCCGAAGCAGGAGACGGATCCGCTCTGACCCCGGCCCTTCCGGCTCGGAGACCGTTCAGCGTCCTGACAGCGTTTCCTCTGGACCGGGAGGCAGCAGCGCCCTTGGGCGTTCGAGAGCCTCGGTCCCGGACCCCCTAAGCGGCTGCGCTATCGGGGCAGCAGGTGCAGTCAGGCGCGCAAGGGCATGCCTGACTGCAGACGCTCACTGGGCCGGCACGGGCTGCGGCGTTCCGGCAGGCCTGCTCTCGGCCGTCTCGACAGCCTGCAGGTCCTCGTGCCCCAAGTTCGTGCCAAGGGTGAAGTTGACGAGGTCAGACACCGTGAACCGGCCCTCGACCGGTCCCAGGTGCGGCTGCCAGTCGGGCTCCTGAACCACGTAGGACGCCTTGTCGGCCTCGAGGATCGCGGCAAAGGTGCGGGCGACGATCTGCGCTCCGACCCCCGCCAGGCGCTGGCCGCCTGTCAGCACTTCGGCTTCCCGCAAGATGTAGAACCAGAGTGGCGCCGGACCTTCTCCGCCCGGCACAGCGTTCCAGATCTGGGCGTCGGTCAGCTTGCGTACGCCCCTAAAGTGCCGCGCCACATCCTGACCGCTAGGCAGCCGCGCATCCAAGCCGCGCTGGAGGTTGCGAGCCGCCAGGGACCGGGTCGTCGCATCCGCGGAACCGACTTCGGCTGTGCTGGGATCGAGCACCGTGTTCGGCAGCCGCAGCAACGCCGTCGAGATACGGATATCGATGAGCTTGCCCGGCTGGGCGGTCGGACCGAAGAACGCCTCCCAGTCGATCCGGAGTTCGGGCGGAACCGCGCGGCGCCCTCGCAGGTCGCCCACGCTTTCGGGCGCGTCGGCGACATCCGGAAAGATCCCCGCGGCCCGAACCGGCTCGGCGCCCGGCGCGCTCAGCAGATAGCCCGGCCTTACCTGGCTGTGCCCGAATCGATAAGCGGCCACGCTGAACTCGACCGGCATGAAGGCGCCGCGCTCGTCCGTGAAGCGGAACGGCATATGCTCCAGCGCCCGCCCGATCGCGCGCCGGCCGACCGTTCGAGGCAGGAACTCGTTCACGACGATCCATTGATAATGCCAGCGCACGAGGTGCTGGGCCTCCTCGAAGCGCTCCTGAATGCCCATGGATGGGTCGGTGTGGTCGTCGAAGACCTTGTTGTGGAACATGAGCATCAGACGGTGGAACTGGGACACGACGATGTTCTCGTCGTTCCGTGGGTCACCGATCAGCGCGATGCCCTCGCTGTTACGGGGGACGTCGGCGCCGTCGGGACCAAGCAGCAGCCGCCCCGGGTTGTTCTTCTCGTACAGATAGGGCTGCACCTTGGGGCCGAGGCCATAGACGCTGTCGAGTTCCAGCGCCGGTGTGCGGAAGTTGCGGGTCGCGTGCGGGTCGATCTGCTGCTCTAGCGTCGAGGTGGCATCGAGCGTCAGGTCGTGGTCGATGAACTGACCCAGAAAGGTATACCCGGCCTTGATCCGGGGATTGTTCTGCGTCGTATCTCGGGGGCCGGGTGAGTCGCCGTCCATGGGCCCCCCGACTTTTCCAAGCTCGGCAGGACCGGGCTTGAAGCTCTTGAGGGAGCGGAGATAGGGCAGCATGCGCCCGAAACGGCCGGTCTCGGCGAAACGGCCCCGCGGCACGTCGCCGCCACGATCAAACCTGGACGGGCCATAGCCGCCGCCATGAGCGGGATTGTACTTATAATCCATTATCGTAACCCTCACTTTGAAATCAACTGATCGAACCAAAAAAAGCCGAATAACCAAAAGGCTTGGGCCAGCTTCTCAGGCGGCCTTTAACTCCATACTGAATTGGATCCCCTGAGCAGGGATCAGACGCTGTCATCCCGCATTTCGCAGGCTTTCGAGCGCGGTCGGCAAAATTCCGATCTGTCCCGATCATTACCACAAAATTCGCAACGTGAAAAACTGTTTCTGGCCCTTATTGTCGGCTTCGGCCGACCCGCGCTAAAGCTGAAGGCGAAACTGCCGTCGCCGGGAGTTGGCTCATTCCCCCCTTGCGGGATCCGGACCCCCGCCCGGTTCTGAAGGACCGACCTGCGCCCGACAGTGCGGACCGGCTTGCCCAGGTGATCGCCGATCCAGCGGGTCCTCGCCCGCCCCCCTCTGGCATCGCCGCCATTCAGGGCGCATCTTGGTCCTTCGACTAGCGTGTCGGAAATCGGGGCATGCCGGCGTCGGGTCCCCCGCATGCGACGTCGCACTGCTGCGAAGCCCTGGAACAGACTGGTACGATTCCGATGGGGGATGATGTTGACGACCCCTGATACCCACTCCTATGTGCCAAGTTGATGAGACTGATATGGGCCTGAGCCTCCTGCAGAGGATCGAGTACCGTGCAGGGACCGTGCTGCCACTCAGCGCGCGAACGGCACGGTCGAGGCGTGGCATTCTTAGTGTCACCTTCGACGATTTTCCTCGCAGCGCGTGGCAGGTCGGCGGCGAGCTCTTGGGTGCCGTCGACGGCCGGGCCACCTACTATGTCGCTGGTCGGTTCCATGACACGGCCGTTGATGGCGCGCCGTACTTCACGTCCCGGGATCTGATTGACCTCGTGGCCGCCGGACACGAGCTCGGCTGCCATAGTTTCGATCATCAGAGCGCCCTGAAAGTACGGCTGTCCAGCTATATGGCCTCTGTGCGTCGGAATGCGGACTTCGTGTCGTCCATTCTGCCGGGCTATCACCTTCGCTCCCACGCGTTTCCATACGGGCAGGTCAGGGTGGCAAACCGTCTGGCGCTGCGAGGAAAGTTCGCGGCGCAGCGGGGGATCGAGACCCCTCGCAAGCTCGACCGCTTTGATCCGACCCATCTGCGCGCCGGCGCGCTCGAGGCCCGGCGTGAAGGCCAAATCGACTGGCCGCGGCTCATCGAAGAAGCGGCTCGATCCGGTGGCTGGCTCGTCCTGTTCACACATGGGCTGAGGAGCAGACCATCGCCCTACGACGCCCAACCCAAGGTGTTAGAGGGCATTCTTCGCCGCGCCCAAAATGAAGGGTTGGAAATCTTGCCGGTCGGGGAGGCCTTGGACCGGGTCCAGGCGGGCCCATAAGGTACCGCGGTCACTAGCCCACGTTCCGGATACCTCCAACCGGTCGTTGCGCCATGATTACGCAAGGACCAAGTCCAACACGGACCGTTTGCCAAGTTGATGGCGTGCGTGCTCCACGGTTGATCGACCTCCTGAGATTGTGCCGGATTTCCCACATGACAGCTCACGTCCGGAAGGATGCGCCGGTTGAGAGCGTCTGGGTCGCAGCAAGCGATCTTGGCTAGATCGTCGGCGAGGTTCCCTGAACCCGTCGCGCTGTCTCCCCCTTGAGGGCCGCTATCGCGGTCCGACGTTGCGGTGATGCGGCCCGCGCCTCGCTTCGGAAGCGAAGGCCAAAAATCAGGGCCGTGACGGACAGCACCGTATCAGGCTGAAATTGTTGATACGCCACCACCTCGACGGAGCTCATGGTCGCCTGCTTGACCATGAACATGGCGAAGAACAAGGCAGTGGCGCTGGAGGCAGCGAGGGTCCATCGCCCAATGAGGACCAGAGTGGCCAAGAAGGCCGCAAGTTGAATGAGGATGCCGGCAATACCGATCTCCACGGCGTTCGAGATCCAGGTGTTGTGGAAATGGAAGCCCGATTTGGTTGCAATGCCGAACTTCGCCCAAAGGGCTTCGGCCAAGGGGTGACCGGGAACCCAGAAGGCGCGGAACCCTTGCCCAAGAACCGGCTGCCGGGCGATCTCGCCGAAGGCCACGGACCAAAGGTCGGTCCGGCCGGTCAGGGTCACGTCCTTACCAGTGGTTTCGAGGAAAAGAGCCGCAAGCTCGGTTCGGAATTCCCAGGCCACAAGACCACTGGCGGAGGCCCCGAGCAGGATCAGGAGCACCAAGAGGACTCGGAGGCCCGAGGTGAGGTAACGGGAGATAGCCAGCATCACCCCCAGTCCGGCGACAAGCATCGTGCTCACCAGCGCCCCCGTCGATTGCCCCATCACGATCAGGAACAAGCCAACCAGCAGACCTGCGAGGCCGAACAGGCGGTCTTTTTGACTGCTCTGACGGCTCAGGACAAAGGCAAGGCCCATGAGGGTGAGCGTGGACATGGTATACGAAAGCTCGTTCTTGCTCCCAAAGATGCCGAGCCATCCCAAGCCGTCCGACCTAACCCGTCCGAACGCCAGGCTGCAAACCGCCGTGACGGCGTAGGCGCCAAAGGCTGCGCGAAGAAAGGTCCGGGGCGACAGCCGCGAGGCCATGACGATCGCGACGACAAAGGTCATGGCGAGCTGGATCCCGTATCTCAGCGTCACCGATGGGTAATTCGACCAGAACCAGCTCAGAAGGCACCAGCCCGGCACAAGGAGGACGGGCCAGAACCTGATGAGGTCCGTCGCGCTCTCGCGGGGCGAGCGGAGGATCAACAGCATCAACGTCGCCAAGAAGGCCAGGGCAGCCAGGGTCCCGAACCAGGCTGTGAACAGCAGAGACAGGAAGACGAAGGCCGAGAGGATTGCGTTCGGACAGATTTGGATCTCTCGGGCGCGCTCGGCTGACCGGAATGATGGCGACGGAATTGGCCTGGCTGTCATTCGATGGTGTCCCGGGTGCAGAGGGCCGGCTCCGGCAGTTGCCCCTCGGCTCGGGGTGGGGCGCAGGCGACCCGGCCTATAGCAAGGGCCAGGGGCCGCCCCGAATCGGCGGACTTGCTTAGGCGGTTCCTAGTCTTCGTCGTGTTCCGGTGACCCAAGTTGATCGCCCGCGCCAGCTCAGGCACCTCCCCTTCGGCCAGCTCGTCCGCACGCGCTCTGTCGGTATATGAACGCGCGCGGTCAGGGTTCCCGGTGGAGGTGCAAGCCTGGCCCTCAATGCCCGGCTCTCCCCCATCCCGCAGACACATAACGCGGGAGCAGGTCGGCCAGTCCGGACTATCGAGGGCCGGCTGGACCTGTCGGGTGTCACGGGCGAGGTTCTCGACATCGACATCGCCGTGGGATGCGCCTCGGGCCGGACCGAAATAGGTGCCGAGGTTGGCATTGACGCCGCTGGCGAATTCGGTGCGCATACGGGCCTTGAACGAGCCTTGAAGGGAAGCTGCATGAGTCTGGGTTTCGGTGGACAGCCGGTCGTTCCCCTCCGGGTAAGCAGTCGAAAGCGTCAGACCCGACAGGTTGTCCCACATAGCGACCTTGCCGCGAAACCAGGCGCAGGCCTGCCTGTCGCC
The DNA here is from genome assembly GCF_006152115.1 of Rubellimicrobium rubrum. GTDB lineage: Bacteria > Pseudomonadota > Alphaproteobacteria > Rhodobacterales > Rhodobacteraceae > Rubellimicrobium > Rubellimicrobium rubrum. The sequence goes on from NZ_VDFU01000013.1 coordinate 45,411, forward strand.
GTTCGACCCGCCGTCCAAGATGCACCGGGAATCATTGTCCAGACTGGTGGAACCCTTGCGGAATGCGACGCCCGGCTGGGCGGCCGGGCACGGCGTGCCAAACGTCAGTCCGTTCCCACGGACCTGACCAAAAGCACCCGCCATCTGATGTCTCATAACCACGTCACCGTTCTCCGACCTGTCCGGCATCATAACCGCTATAATCCAGGATGCGAGGCAGAGCGTTCGGTCCCCCTAGCCGTTCAGTGGTTTACTGCCCGCCCGTGTCCCGGCTTCGCAGCAGCAGCCCCGACCCACGAACGATGCTCTACGAGGACCGCGGCCACCATAGGCGGCTATGGTGACGCCAATGTCTGATACCATGCAAACCTTTCGAAATCCCTCTGATCGCCCGCGCGTTTCCGTGATCATGGCGAACTGGCAGGGCGAACGGTTCATTTCGGACGCCATCGCCTCGGTGCTTGCGCAAAGCATGGGCGACCTCGAGGTTCTGGTCGCCGACGATGCATCCACCGACCGGAGCACGGCTCTTGTGCAGGAGATGGCAGATCGCGACTCCAGGGTCCACCTCCTCGCGACAGAGGTGAACGGGGGCCCTTCGGCGGCCCGCAACCGCGCCCTGGCCGCCGCGCGGGGAGAGTGGATCGCCGTCATGGACAGCGACGACGTCCTGCATCCCAGGCGTCTCGAACTGCTGCTGGAGGCAGCGACGCGGCACGAAGCCGACCTTGTGGCCGACGACATGGCCGCTTTCGGCGATGGACCGGGCCTAGGGGGCTGGACCTTGCTGGGTGTCCTGGGGCTCAGGGACGTCCTGACCGTTTCTCCTGCTTACTTCGTGGACTGCAACGGGACGGATAGAACGCTGCCGCAACTCGGCTACCTGAAGCCGCTCATCCGGCGATCGGCCCTCGGCGGTATTCGCTACGATCCCCGCATCCGCGTCGGAGAGGACTACGACCTCTACCTGCGCCTGCTTCTGCAAGGAGCGCGCTTCTGTATCCTGCCGCTGCCGCTGTACCTTTATCGCCGGCATGCCACGTCCCTGTCCCACCGCCTTTCCGTGAAGGTGCTGGAACCGCTCTTGGACGCTCACAACGAACTTGTCCGGTCGCAGCCGACGGACTCCGAACTCGGTCGGGCGCTGGCCCAGCGGAGTCGTATGCTGGAACGAAGCCTTCGGTATGAACGGCTGGTCGCTGCCATCAAGGCGAGGGCCGTCGGTCCGAGTGCGGGGTTGGTCCTGCGCGATCCGTTCCTGCTCCGCCTTCTTGCCCGAAGCCTGACCGAGCGCTGGACTCGGCCTACTAACCCGGGCGAACGCTCCGCCTCTGCAAGCCTCCGGGTTGCCTTGGTCCCCGAAGGTCGCGACGTCGGGACTGAAGGAACATACGATGAGGTCCTGACCGTCTGGCCACTCGGGCCCGACCGGCTGGACGATGCCCCGCGAATTCAGGCCTTGGTCTGCCGCCTGACCGAACTGGCCTCCAACAGCCCGATCGATGTCACTGCGGTCGGGCTGGCTGGCTTGGACTGCGTTGGTCTTGTACCGAACCCGGACCTCAGCCAAGTCATTCTGACTGAAGCGGAAGCGGAACGTCTCCCGACCCTGCTGCCGGCCCGAACAAGGCTGACTGTGGTCCGCAGCTAGGTAGGAGTCATAGCCTCGACGCCGAGAAGAAGCCTGTAACCTTCTTGGACCGGTTCGACATGGCGTGGCCGGAGCTTATCACGCAACACGCCGGAGAGGACCGGGGCTATCCACCCTGGGCGAGATAGCAGCGTGCGTGCCACTCCGGGCAGCCCCCGATGACCCTTGATGTCCAGAACAGCGCGGTGGGCATGGCGGCCAGCCATCTGGGCGAGGCCCTGTCGCAGGGCCGAGCGTTCCTCGTACGTCAAACCTGGCGCTTTGAGGTGAATTCGCATGGCCCGGATCAGGGCCTCGAGATCCTCGGTACGGTGATGCGAGCTCAACGAATCCGACCTCACCTGCGCGAGGTATCCAGGGCGAGAGGTGAGCAGAAAGCGTGCGCCCGCCATCAAGGCACGGACGTAAAGATCGTAATCTTCTCCGAGCCTTAAGCCCGGATCGTATCGCAGGTCGTTTCGCAGCAGGAACTCGCGCGAGATCAGAGGCTTCAGGAACCCGAGTTCCCCTCGCGCCACACCGGAACGCCGAAGGTTGCCTTGGACGAATTCGGCCAGGGATAGGGTCTGGAAGGCAGCGGTGCGGCTCGGATCGACGAGCGAGTCGGGAAGAGCATAGTCCGGGTCGTTGACGAACACGACGTTGTCCGCCACCAGATCCCAATCATTGCGCTGGATCAATGGCTCGAGCCGCCCTGGCAGGAACCGATCGTCGGCATCGAGGACCGCCAGGACGTCGGCTTGGGCCATGGCGATGGCCCGGTTCCGGGCCTCTGCGGGTCCGACATTCCGGGCCAGCGACAGAACGTGCAATCTGGCATCGCCAGCCGCCGCCCTGCGGGCCATCTCGGCGGTGCCGTCGGTTGATCCGTCGCTGACCACGATGACCTCGGTCACATGGTCACTCGCTAGGGCGGACCTCACGGCCGGGCCGATCGTGGCTTCAGCGTTACGGGCAGCTACAACGACTCCGACAGTGCGCATGGCTTTTGTCCTCGGTCCATTTCAGCACCACTCCCCGGTTCTCCAGGGAGCGACGAGCGTGCGTTCTCAGCCTCGTGTACCCGCCGCTTCCTGATAGTAGGCCGAATAGGCGGGCTGCATGTCCGTCGCAGAGTAGCGCGGCAGTGCCTTGAGATCGACAAGGTTCAGGACGATGCCGAGCAACCGGCTGCGGACCAGCGGGTCATGGGCCAGATTGTACGAGATCGCCTTGCGGGGTGTCTGCCCCCATGCTGCCACCATGACGACCTGATCGACGAAGTTCAGGCAAAGACGGGCGTCGATCACGGGGCCGAGTGGGGCCAAATCCAGGACGATGAAGCGGAAGGTGTTCCGTGCCTCGGCCAGCATCCGTTCCAGGCTCGGAGAGCTCAGGACGTCGTAGGCCAGCGACCCGAGATTCGGTCCCTCGGACCCAATCACGTCGACCCCGGTACTGCCCATTTCGGTCATGGCATGTTCGACGGGAACTTGGTTCGTCGCAATCGAGGTCAGCCCGCTCCGCCCGGTGAGCCCCAGGCGAAGGCTCAGATCCGCCTTCCGCAGGTCGGCATCGATAAGGAGCGTCCTTTGCCCACCGGCCGCAAGAACGGCCGCCAAGTTCATGGCAACAGTGGTCTTTCCCTCACCAGGGTTCAGCGACGTCACGCCGATGATGCGGGCACCCTCGCCGGGCAGTGCCAGGTCGGACGCCAGGCGGATGCTGCGGAGGGTCTCCGTGAACTGGGACTGTGGCCATCGCAGCACCGGGAGGTCCACGTCGGGAAGTCGGACAGGTTGGGGGGGCAGGGCCTCCGACTCAAGGAGGATGGTTTCCGGGCCGACCACCCTTCTGCGGCGCGGCCCCGGCAGGCCGCCGACAGCCGGCAGATACCCTAGGAAACGCTGGCCAAGCCGTTCCGTCACATCAGAGCCGGTCCGGACGAACCGCTCGCGCTGTTCCCGTAGGCCTGTATGGAGCGCCGCAGCCATAAGACCGAGGATCATTCCCAGACCCAGAGTTCTGACCGTGCTCGGCGAGCTGGGGTCCAGCGGCACCGTCGCCAGCGACAGGACCCGCACGTTGGAGACCGGAAGCGTCCGCTGCTGGTTCGCGCGCTCGGCTTGGATGAGGAGCGCTTCGTAAAGGTTTGACACCGCTTCGGCCCGCTGCTCCAAGGCACGTAGTTCGATGAGGGCCTGACCTGCAACGGCGTTGGCCTCGACCAGCTTCGCCAAGGTCTCGCGCAGCGCCGTGACCCGTTCGGAGGCCACGTCGAGGCTGCCCCGCGCCCGCGCCGCCGCCTGCTGCGTCTCGTTGTAAAGGCGGCTGGCGAGGTCATCGATCTGCGCCTCGAGCCTTACCAGTTCCGGGTTCTCCGCGCCGAAGTTCTCGAGCACCTCGTCGCGGCGGGCGAGGAACTGGTCGAACTCCTGCTGGAGGATGGAGACCGGCTCGTCATTGTTCGGAATCAGCACACGCGTGCCCCGATCCTTCAGGGCCTCGGGGCCCATGGCTAGGACGGATTCATAGGCGGCCACCAGAGCCCTGCCCCTCGCCTCATCGGCAAGCGCCACGGCGTATTCGTCATTGACGCGCCGGACGCTGTCGCTGCTGATCAGGCCTTCGGCCGACTCCACGAGGCCGTTCTGGACGCGGAACCGTTCGACGGCGGTGAGAGCCTCCCGCGCTTCGTCGCCCAACTCCGCGATCCGCAGGCTCAGCCATGTGGCGGTCTGCTCGTTGACGGCTTGGTTGGCTTCGACGATGTCCTCCGTGTAGCCTTGGACATAGGCGTTGGCGAGATCGGCCGACAGTTCCGGGGATTGGGTCTCGAAGATGATGGTCAGGGCGCTGCTTTGGCCGATCCGGTAGATGCGGACCCGCTGCTGCAATCGATCGGCGACGCCCTCGCGCAGACGTTCCTGCTCCATCTCGGGGGTCACGACGACCTCCGGCGTAGCTGCGGGCGCTTCGCCGCCCGTCAGGGGGCTCAGCAGGCTGCGGATCACGTTCTTGATTTGGCCGGTCATGAGGGCCAGTTGCGACTGTCGTTCGGAGAGATAGCGTTCGTCCTGGGTCAGGTCGAGTTGATCGACCACCCGGAGGGCCAGCCTCTGCGACTGCAGGACCTGCAGAGCGTTCTCGATGGTGATCTCCGACACGCTTTCGCCATCGACGAGTGTCACCTCGTCGATGTTCGTATTGGTCTGCCCGGTGAGGAGGAGCACGGCGCTTGCCTGGTAGCTCTTGGGCGTCGTGGCCAGATGTGCGATCCCGGCGACAAGGCCGAGCAGCACCCAGGCCACGAAGATCCATCTCTGCCGGCGGACGGCTGCGGCAATCTGGCCGAGGTCCAAGGTCGCCTCGCGGGTGTTATGGTCCGGAGCTTCGGAGTCCATGCGCCTGCTGCTGTCGGCGATGTTGAGAGCCATGCGCGTCAAGAAGAACTCCTATCGGGAGGGGTCGCCGGGACGTCTGCCCCGGTGGCACCGCTCTCGTATCCGTAAAGCGTCAGTGAGCGAAGGCCGAGTAGGCTCGACGCGGCACCCACATGAAGGCAGCCCCGCAGCAGAGCGCGGTTCCGTCGTTCCCTGGAGTATGCGATTGGCACCGCCATGGCCAGACAGGCGCTGGCCTTGGCCGCCGCGACCGCCGCCAAGCCTGCGCGCCGGACCGGAGAGGCGTCGCGACCGATCAGCAGTCCATGTGTCTGTCCCATACGAAACCGGCGACGAAAGAGCCATCCTGCGTTCGCGCGGTCTGCGGGAACATGCTCCCAGGCGAGCGCCAAAGGCGCAGCCAGCAACACCGCCCCGGCGGCCTTGGCCGCGGCGAAGAACTCGGTGTCCTCGCCTCCCGATTGGCCGAACCGGAGGTCGAAGCGCCGCCCCGTGAAGGCGGGAGTCTTCAGTGCCACCATGGCGTTGCCAGTATGGCCCGTTCGGACCCGGCCGGCCAGGTCGATCTCGGGCTGCATGTCATGGAACCGTCCGGCCCGAATCCAACCCGGAGCCTCGTCCGAGTGGATGCCCGAAATGGGACCGAAGACGGCATCGGCTCCGGTGTGCTCCAGCGTCGCCAACAGGGTCGAGAACCAGTCCGGACCGACCCATTCGTCGTCGTCAAGAAACGCCAGGGCATCCGCGCCCAAAGCTTCGGCCTCGGCCAGAACTCCATTCCGGGCAATCGAGATGTTGCGAGCCGGACAGTGGAGATAGGTGATCGGCACCCCCGTCTGTTGTGCGACCCGTTCGACCAAGGGCCTTGCACTGGGGGTGCCGTCGTTGTCCGCCACGACGATCGTGGTCTCGACCCCGACGGGCGTGACCTGCGCTATCAGCGAGACCAGCGTCCGTTCCAAACTCGCACGCCGGAAGGTGCACACCCCAAGGACCGCGCGCCGGACCTTCATCGGGGGCTCCTTGCGGCAGTCCCGGCCAAGAGCCCACGCCAGAATCCGAACGACCAGCTTGCCTGCATCAGACCGGCCATGACGCCCGCCGCAAGGCCACGCCAGTCACCCACGGCCATGGTGATGAGGAGGCCGGCCCCAAGGCACGCAAGCAGCCAAAGGCCGACCGGAACCAGAAAGACCGGACTGAGCGGCCAAAGGATGCCAAGCGCCAGGAGAGGGCCGAGGGCCAGCAGTACGGCTTGCCTCGCCCTGAGCCGCTGCCGGTGCTTGCGGAAGGTCCGCGCCCGGCCCTTGCCGAAGCGGAAGTATTGCACGGCGAGACGCTCAGGCGTCGCGCGCGGGACGTAGAGCACGCGTGTCAGACCGGTCAGCCAGATCCGCCGCCCGGCTTCGGCAAGTCGGAGGTCGAGTTCAGCATCCTCGTTGTGGCTGAACTCCGCATCGTAGCCACCGACTGCATTAAAGGCCTGAAGGTCGAAAAGAGCATGGTGGCCATGCTCCACCCAGCGCCCGCCGCCGATCACCCGGTGCGCGGCTCCTCCGTTCCCGAAACGGGAGTTCTGGGCCAGCGCGATGGCACGCTGCCAGAAGCCTGTTCCGACGGCGGTCATGCCGACCACCACGCTGTCCGCGCCGTGGCGCTGCGCCTCCGCCAGGAGCACATCGCAGAAATCGGGTGGATAGGACGCATGGGCGTCGATCCGTATGAGCCAGCGCGTGCCCGCGCCGGCAAAACGCTCGACCGCCAGATTGACGCCGGCACCCTGCAACCGCCCGGGATTTGGCAACAGGACGACTCGGTCGCTTTGGCGCGCAAGGTCGGTGACGATCTCTCGGGTCCCGTCGGTTGAGCCGCCGTCCGCCACGACCAGACACGCCTCGAGCCGCTCCAGCATCGGCAGAAGCCACGAGATGAGCCCCCCAATATGGGCCGCCTCGTTGAGCGTCGGGATCACGATCAACACACTGGTCTGGGTGTCCTGCACGGGATGCGGCTCCCTGAAAGGGGTTTGCAGGCTCACTCGGCCGCCTCTAGCTGTCTGGAATGACGTTCAGGGTCACCGACGATGTCAGCCAGCAGATCTTGGAAATCCGCCTCCGACGCGGCCCATGTGGAGGAGGGCACTTGACGCATGGCTACACCCAGCCGTGCGACATCCTCCGGGCTGATGCCACTCAGGAGGGCTCGGACCGCCTCCTCATCGGGTCGGGGGAGCACCAGTCCTACTCCAAGCCGACGGAGGAAGGATGCGACCTCGGAGCCCTCAAGGGCTAGCGGAACCCGCCCCTGGAGACCCCCTTCGTAGAGGCGATTGGGCAGAAGCCAGTCCGAGTTCTGCCCAGGGTCGTAGCGGTCCACCATCCAAATAATCTGCACCTGTCCATAGATCGTAGCGAGGTCGTCCGGATAGACATAGGACCCGCCGAATGTCATGTCAGGGTTGGCGTCCATGACGGCGTGGAAATCGGGAAGCTTGTCGAGCGCGGGAATGCCGCGGGCGACGATCCGGAACCGGCCCGGCGCGGCCCGGGTCAGGGCATCGAGCGTGCGCAGCGTCCAATCGCATCGAAGGATGCCGAACCAACCGATGGTCAGAATCTCCCCGGCCCCGACGGACACCGGCGACGCCTGTGTGACGGCCCCGGTCACCTTGTTCTCGATCAGGCGCATCGCCTCGGTCGGGAACCCGTGAGGTGCGAAATATTGCCGAACGAAGCCGGGAGAGGACACGAGGACGAGCGACACCGACCGGAACAGCCTGCGCTCCAACGACCGCAGGAGACGGGCCCGCAGGCTGTCACCCAGCATCATGCGATGGATGTCGAGCACCTCGTACACAACCCTGACGGGCGGCCCTGGCCAAAGGCGGCGGGCCCGCATGGCTAGGGCCAGCATCTCGAGGTTGCGGGCCAGGATGACGTCCGGCTTCGACATGCCCTCGAGCTGCTTGCCGAGTCCTGGTGCCGCGCGGCCGACCGTGAGAACGCGCCGGAACAGCCGCCCGTCCTCGGTCGAGCCCAGCACGATCGCTGGACCGCGCAAAGGGCCTGCTCGGCGACGGAACCCGGCGACCGTGATCCTGGCGCCAGCCGTCATGAGCATATGGTGACGACGCCAGATGGCCGCGTCATTAAGGTCGTGGGCCAGGTAGAGGATGTGCGGCTCGGATCCCCTGCCCCGCCCCGTGGCCCGCTCATCGTGCGATCCGTCCTGCGGCCCATTCGAAATCGGCGGGGTCCCGGGCTGGACCGCAGCGGGAAAGTCGATCGTCATACGGGCTCGCTCTCCAACCTGCTTTCGGACACATAACCAATACTGCAAGCAGGGCTGCAGGACCGCAATGCTGGCCGGACCGCGCTCCGCCCCCCTGCAATGGCCAACATGCTGCCCTGCAGCACGGCTGCCGTCAAGAAGTCGGGCCGCTGCACGGGCCGCGAAACGCCCGAGGCGCTTACGGAAAGAACAATAGCGCCCATTCGTCGGGATCAGTGAGGAGGAGGAGGTTCTTCGAAAGACGGACCCTCGCCCGGTCCTGCAGGAACTGGACAGGAATCGGAAAGTCCATGAACAGTCGTGACCTCTCTCCGCTCAGGTCACCCAAGAGCACCAGAAACCCCGTGGGGTCCCCATCGGCTCTGAATTTTCGGCCCCGCTGAGTGCCGCAAGCGGGAAGCCGCCTCGCCGCTAACAACCCAGAGTTGTGCCGCCATCTCGCCAAGTTCTCGCCCCAAACCAAGGCGAGGCTACCGGTGGTTCGACAAGAAACCCCGGTGCGGCGGTGTGGCCAGGACAAGGTCGCGCCCTTTCACCGTGCATGACGTGGGACAGCCAGGAGATGTGCCTCATGCGACAGCTTTGACCTTACGACCCGAGGAGCTCGGCCCCCCCGTACGACGCGTGGCGCGCCTGAGCGCTCGCGGGCTGCCCGCCTCGAAGTGGACGTCCAGTGGTTCCGCACTGTTCGTTCCCCACCAACGCCGGGCGCGGCTGCCCTTGGCGCCTCCCTCCAAGCCAAGGCCAGCCAAAGCCGAGGCACCATCACCGGTCGCACGACGACCATGACAGCGGCTTCGCAGTCGCATCCTCCATCAATCCGATGAGCGCATTCATGCCGACAATCGCCGAACCCCTCGATCTGTACCGACTGGGCGAATCCAGCACGACCTCGAGTTGGCTCGTGTCCGAGTGGGGTGCCGGGCAGACCAACATCATGGACTGGTCGGCCAACAACGTTCGCGTCGCAAGCGATGGCGCGATCGAACTCGTGCTCGACAACGCGCCGACCGGCACCACCGATCCGTTCATGGGCGGAGAGATCCAGTCGACGGCCGTCGCGACGACTGGCACCTGGAGTTGGACCGCTCAGGCGCCCCGCATGGTGGATGGCGCCGTGTTCGGCATGTTCCTGTATCAGGCGGATTGGGCCAAGGATCCTTGGCTCGAGTTCGACTTCGAGTTCGTCGGCGCCGACACGACCAAGGTTCAACTGGCCGTGCACATGGTGGACGCCGCCGGCCAGCACATCACCAACCTGACCAAGATGGTGGTGGATCTCGGTTTCGACGCCGCGCTTGACTTCCACACCTACGAGATCGTGCTGGACGGCACCTCGGCCAATTTCATGGTCGATGGCCGCCTGCTCGAAACCATGGACGGATCCGACATGCCAGGGGGCGTCTGGAACACCGGCGCCCTGAAAAGCTACGTTGATCTCTGGGCTGCGGATTCGCGCTATGACTCCTGGACCGGCGCCTGGGTCGATCCGGACGGGCCGCTGGTCGCCCGGCTGGCGAACGCCACCGTCCAGCCCGGTGTTCTTCCTCCCGCACAACCTGTCATCACGCCCCCCCCGCAGCCGGTCATCACCCCCACCGTGCAGCCCATCGTCGGCACGGCGCTAGACAACACTCTCAAGGGAACCGACAACGGCGAGGTCATCGATGGGCAAGGCGGGCATGACACGCTCCTGGGCGAGGGCGGCAGCGACACGCTCCTGGGCGGGACCGGCGACGATCGTCTGGATGGCGGGATCGGCAACGACCTCCTGCAGGGCGGCGATGGTCAGGACCGGCTTGTTCTGGACGCCGGCAGTGACCGGCTCGACGGCGGAGCCGGCTTGGACTGGGTCGTCGTGACCGGCACGACCAACGCGACGATCAACCTGGGAGCCACGGCCGCGCAGGACACCGGAGCGGGTCTCGACACGCTGGTGGGGATTGAGAATGCCTTGGGCGGGGTGGGGAATGACCGGTTGACCGGATCGGCGGGGGCGAACACCCTGCAGGGCGGAGCCGGGGCCGATACGCTGGACGGCGGCCTGGGTGTCGATCGGATGGAAGGTGGCACGGGCGACGACACCTACCTGCTGTCCGAGGCCGCCGACCTGATCGTCGAGCTTGCAGGCGCAGGCACCGACACGGTCCAGTCCGCCATCGCTACGACCCTCGGGGCGACCCTAGAGAACCTGATCCTGACGGGAGCGTCCGCGATCGGCGGCACGGGCAACACGGGAGCGAACAGGCTGACCGGCAACAACGCCGCGAACATGCTGTCGGGGTTGGCCGGGGCGGATGTGCTGGTCGGCAACGGTGGCAACGACCGTCTCATTGGTGGGGCCGGGGCGGATACGGTGTCGGGCGGAGCGGGCGACGACGTGTTCCGGTTCGCGACAATGAGCGAGCGAGGGGATGTCATCACCGACTTCCGCAACCAGGCGGGCAACAACGACCGCTTCGAGTTCAGCGCTGCGGGCTTTGGCATGGCGGTCGGCACCCTGTCCGCGTCGCGCCTTCAGATCCGGGCCGACAACGTGGCGCAGGACGGCGACGACCGGTTCATCTTCCGCACCACCGACCAGACCTTGTGGTACGACAACAACGGCAAGGATCCGAGCGGCCTGACTCTGCTCGCCGATCTCGACAGCGGCGCGATGATCACGGCTTCGGACTTCATCTTCGTCTGACGCCCGTCCTGCCTCGACGCAAGCCGAAGCAGGTCTTCGTCACGCTGCAGCGGGCCGGCATCGTTCCCTACGGAGCGAGCCGGCTCGCAACCATGTCGCGGTTTCGGACGTGGGGCTTGGACGATACCTTGAAGATAAACAATAACTTGGGGTCGTACAACCGGGTTCCGGCTGCTGGTCATGGTCACGGCATGCGAGTACCCGGATGTATCGCATCGCTGGTGATGCGACACAATGAATCGCAGGTCGATCTGCAGGCTGTAAGCGGGCGCAAGCCAAGGAATTCAGTATACTGCGTGCTGAAATAGAGCCCGCGATCAAGCACGGACGGACCTGCCAGACGTCGCCTGCGCAGCGCCCAGACCTGAGTATCCCGGCAGGTCTGCCCGACAAGTGCCAGCCAAGGTCATGCCTTCATCCAGCTAAAACCAGCCCTGAGTCGGTCACGGCCATTCCGCCGCGGTGGTAGGAGAGCGGCCGTTCATGCGTGGCCTTTGGGGTGTCAGGCGGGTCTGTAACAATCTCCGAAAGCGACGGGCGAAAGCCCGTGCCCTTTGGGCCGTAAGCACGTTTTCGTCCGACCAACTGCCTCAGCCGCATGGCCTGCAAACTTTACGGGCAATCAGCCTGATCTCCTCCCCTCCCTGGTTCCCAACCTTGGCACTGACCCTGCGTAGCCTTCAGGACCAGACGACCAAGCCAGACCACGTGATCCTGAGACTCACGGCAGAGGACCGCGAGAGCCTGCCAGACGAGGGTGCCGCTCTTGTCGATCAGAGGCGCGAGTGTGAAGTCGCGGAGGACGTCCGCTCTTTCAAGAAGCTCATCCCGGCGCTTCGGACCTTTCCCGACAGCATCATCGTGACCGCAAGCGACGTCTCTTACCAGCCGGACTGGCTTATCAGTTCGTGTTTCACGCCAAGGCCACACTGGACGCCATTGTCGGCCTGAGATGCCACATAGCCCGGATCGGTCCCGAGGGGGCACTCCTGCCCTATGGAGATTGGGAGTACGAGACCACCGCTCGTGAGACGCGGAGCACGGCGGAGCGCCTCATCCCGACCGGCAACGCCGGAGTCCTCTGTCCCCCTCGCATCTTTCCGAGCCTGACGCTCGGTGCGACTATGTTCATGGTGCTCTGCCCGAAGGCCAACGACCTCTGGTCCTGCTGGATGTCGCGGGTGGCTGGGATCCAGCGTGTGCAGGGTGCGTACTATCCCTTGATCGTGACGAGCCTCACGCCTGCGCTCTGCGAAACCGCGTTGCCAACTGGCGCAGTAGTGCACCGGCTTCGCGCAGAGTGGACCGACCTGACGAGAACGGGAGGATCAGCAGGATGAAAACGATATAGCATAGTGCCAGAGCCAGGGTCAGCGTCTGGAGTGGCCCGTCGCCCAGATCGGACTTGATCCACCAAGCCGCAGCAAGGCTGCCATACGCGGCCAGCATCATCGGGCCGCAAGATCTGACGACATCGCCCAGACGGATCGGTCCCTTGCGACAGGCGACGACCCACAGGATGGGAGACTTGAGCGTTTCGGATACAGCATAGGCAACAGCCACCCCGAAAGCTCCGTAAGGTAGCCCAAGCAGAAAGGACCCTACCGCGATCACGGCCGAGACCAATCCCCAGGTGGCGTAATCGCCCGATCGACCCTGGCTGATGAACAGCCAGCCGGTCGGATTACTGAGGGTCTGAACCAGGCCGGCAAAGCCCAAGGCCGCGAAGATCATTGCGCTCGGCTCCCACTTCGGGCCGAGCATGAAGGGGATCAGCACATCCGCCATGGCGGTCATGAAGGCGACGCCGGGCAGGCTGGCCAGCAGGGATAGGTTCTGCACTCTCAGGAACGCGTGCCGATAACGGTCGGGCTCTCCTTCGAGCCGCGACAGGGCCGGCACCATGACCTTGGAGAGCGGGTTCGCGATCTGCTGGAGCGGGAACAGCAGCAGCTTGTAGGCCCGGTCGTAGAAGCCCAACTGCAGCTCGCCCCAGGCGCGACCGATCAGGACATTATCGCCGTTCCGGGCTACGAAGTTGGCCAGGTTGAAGCCGGTGATGCCCGCCCCGAACTTCAGGAGGTTTCCCGCCCCTTCGACCCGGCGCGGCATAGTCGGCCTCCACCGCGAAAAGATCCAGGCCAGCGCCGTGGAGAGAACGAGCCCCAGCAGGGTCCCGAAGAACAGCGCCCAGTAGCTTGGACTGACCAGGGACCATGCAACCGCCCCCACCAGCGCCATTCCCGAGTTGACCACCGACACGATCGCAAGCTGCCCGAACGCCATGCGACGGTTGAGAAGCGCAACGTGCTGCGCCCCCGACCCGGCCAACAGGACGGTGACCGAGGTCGCGGCGATCAGAGGTCCGATCCGCGGCTCTTGGTAGAACGACGCAATCAGCGGAGAGGCCAGGGCCAACAGCAGGGCCAAACCGGCGCTGACAGCCAAGTTGATCCAGAACAGGACGTTCACTTCCGATCGAGTCAGGCCCTTCTTCTGCACCGTCGCCTGAACCAGGCCGAAATCCTGGAGCATCATCAACAACGAGATGATGGGGGCGCACATGGCGATCAGACCGAAATCCTCGGGAGAGAGGAGCCGAGCAAGCAAAAGCACGGAGGTGAACTGAATCACCATCTGCGCGGCCTGAGACAGGCCAGTCACGGCGGCGCCCCGTCCTACCAAACGGCGAAGCGAGGCCTCCGGCGGGTCGAATTCGCTCATCGGGGTCATGGGTTGGCAACCCGGCCGATCTGGTCATCGTTGTGCATCAGCATCGCTCAGTCTGGCCGGCTCATCGGGCTTACCCGGGGACGGTCCATCGCCAAGGCATCTTCGTCCGGTTCTGGGGGCGGCTCGGCACTTTGGGCCGGCACGGCTTGGCCACCCGATCTCGTCGAGGGCTGGGGCGCGGGCGGAGGCACCGTCGCGGAAAGCGGCTCGGGGTCCGTCAGAGAGGGTGTGGACTGCTCCGTGGTCGGGGCCGACCGCTGGACAGGAGCGGGAAGATCCGGCTGCTCGAGCCCCACGAGACCCAAGTCCGGCTCGGCTCCGAGCGGAAGGGGCTGGATGACCTCCACGATGTCGCCGGGCCGGAGCGGCACCAGCGAGGCATCCGTGATCCGTCGAAGCTCGCCAGCCTCGAGCCGGAGGACCGACACGTCAGGCTCCAGCGAGGATGATGCATCGCCTGCGGCCCCCAACTCCCGCAGGAGAGCCCCCTGCCCGGCGATGCGCTTGCGTGTCTCCGCCAGCTGGCCCTCGACCTCCTGAAGCGCCTCGACGACCTCCGCCGTTCTGGTGTCCTGAAGGCTGATCCGTTCGCGCTCTGCCGATGCGAGGTTCTGACGAGCCGCCAGCATGGCTGTGGAAACGTCCAGAAGCTGGCTCTCGATGTCGGCGAGAATCCGGGCCGTGTCGAACACGCGCTGGTTTCCCACCAAGCCGCGCTCGGCCAGATCGCCTGCGTTCGCGGCTTCCTCGTTGGCCAGAGAAAGCTGGCGATTCAGGGCGTCGAGCTTCTGCTCCAAGGCAGCGATCTCGGCGGTGTAGAGTTCCGCCTCGCTGTCTATCGCGCTCAGCTCGCGGGCCAAGCGGTCACGCCGGATCTCGAGGAGTTGTTCCTCGGATCGGATCACGTCGGCCCATGCAGGGTCGCGCGGCTCTGCCAGTTGCAGTTCTGTTTGACCGCCCAGCTCTGCCCGCAGACGAGCCCAGCGCCCCACCAGACGCATCTGTTCGTCCTGCAGAACTGCCAGTGCCGTCTGCTGCGCCACGGTATCCCGCCGCAATGACGAGTCGTCGTCGAGCGGGGCACCGGTTCCCCCTGCAAGACCCGCCGCCTGGATCGCGACCATCCCGGGCCTGAACTCGTAGGGGCCCGGCGCCCGGATGTCCCCCGTCACGATGACCGGGGACCAGGCCACGATCTCGACAGTGACGTCCAAGCCATCCACCAAAGCAAGCCTGTCCCGCAGACGTTCGGCGATCTCGCTTTCCAGGTCCTCGGGAGAGCGTCCGGCCGCCTCGACCCGACCGGCGAAGGGCACCACGACCATGCCATCAGGTCCGACGCGATACTCCCCGGTCACGGCAGGCCATTCCTGCACGGTGCGCGACAGGTCATCCCAATTGACCACACGGAGGCTGAGGACGTCATTGGCCGCCATGGGATAATCCTGGGCCATGGACATCGTGGCCGTCGATGCCATCAGGCCGGCGTATGTCAGCAATCGCTTCAGCATCGGGAATCCAGGCGTCGGGATAGGACGAAGTCGGTCCTGCAGGGCGTCACAGCATGGTTTCATCCCGTTCCGGGAAAGGGAAGCCCAAGCTTAGCGACAAAGGTAATTCTGCAACGCTTCACTGGCGCCATGGGGCCGCCAGAAACGATGGGCGGCCCAGCTTGCAGATGTATCGAAATCAAGCGGGATGGATCGGGTCTGATGGCTCGGCCACGCCTGTTGGGCGTGGGCCGAGCCGGGTCGATTCTCAAGGCTCCGCCCTGAGCCTCCGATCTTCGGCTCTGGTCAGTGGCCCGTCCTTTTCAGGACCGCCCCCACGGTCAGGAAAAGGATGTGAACGTCCGTGCGCAAGGAGCAGAGCCTCGCGTAGCGGCTCTCCAGTTGCACGCGCGCGGAGTATTCGAGGTTGTTCCGGCCGGACACCTGCCAGAGCCCGGTGAGACCGGGCGGGCTCACCATGTAGACCCGCTCGAAACCTTCGAACCGCTCCAGCTCCTTTGTTGTGACCGGGCGGGGACCGACAAGACTCATGTCCCCGCAAAGCACGTTCCAAAGCTGCGGCAACTCATCAAGACTCGTGGCCCGCAGAAATGCTCCCAGCCTCGTCACCCGAGGATCGTTCACCAGCTTGAAATTGTCTGCCCACTCCTGCCGGGCCTGGGGATCATTCGCGAGGTGACGACGGAGGATCTCGTCGGCATTGGGGACCATCGTGCGGATCTTCCAGCAACTGAACACCCGCCCATGCAGACCCACACGTTGATGGCCATAGAACGCGCTGCCCCCGCCCAACCGGACCAGCCCGGCCAGCAGCAGGACGACAAGCACCCAGACCGGCGCGAAAGCCAAGATCAGGGCCAGATCAAGGGCCCTCTTTCCGTAGCAACGATAGAACCCATTGTATCCACCCTCTTGGGGATCATTGGCAAAACGGTCGACAGACGACACGGACAGCTCCCAATATCAGGCACAAAACCAGGTGCACGGGATCAACAAGTGAACGCCAACATGTTGCCACAATCATCTGGAGCAAACAAATGCACTTGACCAGCACTTGCCACCACACCGGGACGTTTACAACCGCTTTGACTAGAGTTGTCCGAAATTTTGGGCATAATGCAGCTCATGGTTGCGCAAACTGCCGACTTTTCACGCACTTTCGCTTGGAACCCGCATTCCCTTAGGGCGAGCATTAATCGCCTCAGAGTTGAATGATCTACGAAGCCAAGCCGCAAGCGGTTCTCGCTGGAAACAACTCAGAGGCAATTGATTCATTGGTTCTACAATTGCCTTATTTAACCAGCTCTAGGTTAATTTTATGCCACTTTCATGACAGGATTTTGAAAGTGAGCAATAACAGGGCAGCCTGACCGATTCCTGAGTCCGACACGAAGGCCGAGATCAAGGACCTGAGCCAAGGGCGCGGGCCGAGGCTTCGTCTCGCCGCCCGCTTGCAGAGCGGGCGCAAGCCGACGCTGACTGTTCGGCAGGAGCTTTCCATGCTGCAGCAGACCAATGAGACGCTCGGCCACTCATCCATTGGGCTGGATGCAGACGGTACAAAGCGACGCGGGTCAGTCACTTCGACCCGCAGACAGCAACTGTGGCGTTGACCCGTTTTGCAGCCATCTCTGACCAACGCAGCGTCGAGACCACGGCCAGACGGCAACACCATGGCCGGCTGATTTCCGCTACTTAAGCGATGAGGTTGTCGCCGTTCGTTAACTGAAGTTGACGTCTCGGGAGCACCAGCGCGACCCGTCTGCCGGCATGGTTGCCATATCTGACCAACTACAGCGCGGCAGCGCTGGGTGTTCATAGAAGACCTTCGTTGCGGTCGTTCATGGTCCGCGCTCGGAGAGACTCGGGCGAGAGCGCCACTCCCACTGGGCCGACGCCCAAGCCCGCATCGTTGACCCGGATGCGTTCGTCGATATGGGCTTGGAAGGCGAAAGCATCGGAGTTCCTGCCTCCGCAGAGGATGATGGCACTACGTCCTTGCGGGCTGATCTCGCCCATTCCAGCACCTTTCGCACCGAGGTTGGGCGCTCCATCAGCGCCAACGCCAAAGTCGGGAGGCGGCGGCGTCCAGCCTTTCGGCCGCAGCCCTGGCCAAGGCCGCGGTTCTGCTCCGGGATCCACATGGCTAAGGGACGGCATGACTGCCAATCAAGTCGTCTGGATGGCCTGATGATCAGCCCTGCTCTCAGCAATCCTGGAGAAGGCTGCCGCTGCACCGTTTGGCAGCCCAGTGGCAGCATTTCGCCCTCTGGACCACTCATACGAGTTTAGTTCAGCCCCCGACGGCGCAGCGTAGCCCCATCGGCTTGAAGCCGAGCGGGTCAGCCGGGGGGCCTCACCGCCGAAAGCTGTGGTGTGCGTGATAGTTGGAACCGATGGGCTGAGGTTCAGCCAACACTGGCCAGGACGCAGCAGGCTTGGTGAGCCGGGCCGGTCGCTGGGCGGGGTCGTCGGAAGCCCGTTCCTCAGTCGGTATCATCGTCCATCCCGAGGCATCCCCCCAATGTCGCGCGGGGGAGCTTCCGGGGGGTGGGACGGCCTGATGGAAGACGCGGCTCCAAGAGCCGCGCCTTCCCGTGCCGTCGGGTTGCTGGGTCAACCCCCAGCGGTTTCACCCGTAGCCGCGATGCCGTACTGGACCGCTGTGGCCTGATCGATCTCGCAGACCGCGGTGGGCATCGCCGCGTCGCCGCCTGCGGTGGCTTCTGTGCTGGCGTCAGCCGTCTCCGTCTGGGCCTCCATGGCCATGTCGGCGGCCACGCCGGCGCTGCCCGGCTCGGCGGCGCCAGTTGCGGCATCGGGTGCCATGCCGGCATCGGCGGTCGCGGCATCGGCCGTGCCCTCGGATACCGTGCCCTCGCTGGTCGCGGTCGTGGCGGCCCCCGCCCCGACAGCCGCTTCGGTCGTGGGCTCGGTCGACGCCGTGTCGGAACCGGCATCAGCCGCCGCCGCGGCATCGGCCGGGGCAGCACCGCCTGCCGCGGCATCAGTCGTCGCGCCATCGGCACTGGGATCGGCGGCCACCATGTCGGCGCCCTTGGCATCGCTGTTCATCATGCCTGCGGCCTCAACCACCGCGGCCGCGTCCATGCCGCAGGCTTCGGCCGCCAGCGCCACCGGAACCTGCACCATGGAGCCGCCGACGTTCACCATGACCAAGCCATCGGTCATCGTTTCCTGGGCCAGCGATGCTCCGGACGACGCGATCAGGGCCGCCGCAGACACGGCGGCGAGAGTGCGGATACGCATGAAAGTCCTCCCTTGAGTGAGCCGAGGTTCAGCCTTTGGCCATGGCCCCGGCGCGGGAGTTGACCGATCCTCTCCCAAGGACTGGATCCCGCAGGGTTGGAACCGCCAAGCCGAGCGTCCGTTCCCCGGACCGCACAGAAACCAGTCAGATCGGCGACGAGATGCCGCCCCGGGCACCCGCCGCTGCGGCTGCCTGTCAGGGAAGATCAGCGTCCTTCCCGAGACATGGACATGCCCCGGGAGGCTCGGAGCTAGGCGTTCGACGCAGACCCAAGCACCAACGCGACCGGCACCTCGGATCTGATACGCAGCCAGAGCAGAAGATCGCGTGAAGACAGCGTCTCGCGCAGAGCGATCCGGCAGTCTGCGCCGGGCGGAACGGCGTTCCCGTCCATCCACACCGAAGGGCTCTGGCTGCCACGCCAGTTCCGCACCACCAAGGCCAGGTTCACCAAGGGCGAGCCCCGGCTGGCTTCGACCCGCAGCGAAAGTTCGGCGATCCCGTCCCCACAGTCGAGAACGTAAGCCCGTTCCAGCGCCTCATACCGCCGGGACGTCACACCGGGGGTCTGGACGTCGAGGAGCGGCGGGTTGAGCCAGGAGCGGGCCATCGGCACGAGGTCGCGGGCGCGGTTTCGGGTCAGGCCGTGCAGGTGGACGCGGGTGCGCGAGGTGGGGGTCACAGCGTGGTCCGCCCATTCCAGACCCGACACCAGCGAGGCATGGGAGGCCCGGTCCGCTCCTTCGGCCCAGCGTCCGTCCGAGGGCAGCTCCGAGGTCGGCCAGTGGTTCCACCAGGGCAGGAGCTGGCCCGGCTGGATCTCGGCAGTGTAGGGCGGAAAGACGGGCCGGTCCGAACGCCTGAGATCGCGGGTGAGGCATGGCCCGTCCGGCACGACCACGAAGGGCCGCGTGTCGGATCGGATGTTGGTGAGCTGGATGTTGCAGCGATCCGGTTTGTCGATGACCGGCGGCGGTCCGTCCGCCCAGGAATAGGTGTGCTCCTCGCCGGCCATGTTGGCCATGGTCAGCGCATCCGGGCCGATAACGTCATGCGGTGTCTGACCGGGACCGAGCACCAAGATCGACTCCTGGAATTCATGCGCTTCGAGCGGCTGGCTGGAATGCAGCGTCACGGCCCGCGTGCCGGTCCCGTCAGGGTAGATCGTGTAGATCTCGTCCGAGAAATCGGTCCATCCGGTCACCGGGTCCTTGCGAGGACGGACTCCCATGACGTCCACCAGCGCGTAGCGCCAGTGGATCACGCAGCGGGCCTCGTTCGACTCGATGATCCGGACGTGGGAATAGGCGCAGTGCTTGTCCGACATGGGCTCGGCGCAGCCCGTGGCGCCGTTGCCCCAGGTTTCGTTGAACTCGTTGGTGTACCAGATCCCCTCGGCCGACACCCAGCAGGGGATGTAGTTGGTCCCCCGCCAGAACACGAAGCGGAAGTCCTCGTCGTCGAAGCGAACCACCACGTCGGGATGGTCCCCTACCCGCCAGCGCCGGTCCCAGGCGTCGTAATACTCCAGGCGCGTGTAGAAGGCGCCGAACGTGCCTCGGCCTCCCGGGCCCACAGGAAGCTTGCGCGCCGGCAGCTTCGGCACGGGGCGCGCCGCGACAGCCACCTCCTGGGCTACGACGTCGTCGCGTCGCGCGCCATCCCAGATCGTCACCTCGTCAAGCAGCGCATCGAGGTAGTTGGGAATGGCAAGGTGCGACGCGGGCCGGGTCGAACCCGTCCCCTTGAGGGGGGTCCGCGAACGGCCTATGACGACGGAGCCGTCCGGCGCAGGATGGAATGCGCCCGCATGGGCAATCTCGGCGACGACCACTCCGTCAAGCAGGAGGCGCAGACCCCGGTCCGCCTCGTAGGTTCCGGCCAGATGCGACCAGACCGAGAGGGCAAGGGGCTCGGGCGTGCGCAGGGTCACCATCGCCCCATCAAGCGCCACGGCGAACACCGCCCGTCCTGTCGAATCGAGGGACAGGTGAAACCCCTCCCCCTGACCCGGGGCCATGTCAACGAGCGGGGCAAGGTTCCAGGGCCACGCTCCCGGCGCGACCCAGGCCGTCACGGTGAACGAGCCCGAGGAAAGCGCCGGTCCGCTGGGCCGTTCCAGCCAGGTGGTGAAGCCGTCGAAGCGGAGCGCGAGGCCGCCCCCGACACCGGGCACGAACTCCTGCACGCCACCGACCTGATCGCTTGTCCAAGTCGCCCAGTCCTGGGCCGGGCCACAAAGGCCGCTGTCCCAACTCCAATGGTGGCGAAGGATCGCGTCGGGAAGCTCGGCATTGGCTTGGTTGTTCATGGAGGACCGTTCAAGGGCAATGGTTGACGTCAGGTTGGGTGGGACGCTCCCACGAGCGATTGTCGGGATCCCGTTCGGACCGGTGCCATCCCCAGTCCTGGTCAGAGGTGGCAGCCTGGGCTGACGACGGCAAGCCCAAGGGGCCACGGGACGTGGCTCGACGCAACCACCAACCTCAATCCCCGACACCCGACATCGCGATCCCTGCTCCCACGGGGGTGCCAATCCAATGGTGCATGCCTTCTCGAACGATGAGGCGGCAGAGGGCAGCTCGTCGCGCCCCTGGCCTTGGACTCTGCGGCCACAGGTTACGCCGGCGTGCGATGACGTGCCGGTCGAACCTCGACGGCACTCTGCTACCCGTAGGGAACCAGCCGGGGAACAGGGGTCGCTCATCTACCCAGCAGGCTTCGCCCTCCATCCAGGAAGCCGCGCGTGATGCTGCCCGTCGGAGGCACGAGCGGGATGAGGCAGGCCTGCAAGGCGTGGTATAGGTCCGGCTTGCCGACAAAGACCCGCGACACCGGGCGCAGGTCGGGCCCAAGTTCGGGGAACCAGCCGCCGTGCTCGTGGTCGATGAGGCATCTGGCCGTGAAGTCCCAGACGCGGCGGTACCAAAGTTCGAAGCGCGGGTCCGGGTCGATGGCGGCCAGCGTCGCGGCTGCTCCGATCCCCTCGGCGCAAGGCCACCAGAAACGGTCGGACTGAGCGGGACGGTCATCCCAGTCGAGAGTATAGTAGAACCCGCCCTCGACCGGGTCCCAGCCGATTTCGACGGTGCGAAGGAACAGCGCCCTGGCGGCCTCGGGCAGCCAGTCGTGCTTTTGTCCGCCCAGTTGCCAAAGCTGGACAAGGAGCCGGCTCCATTCGAGCGCGTGACCGGGGGTCGTGCCGGCGGGCCGGAACATGGGATCGCCTTCATAGGCGCGGTCCACCTCCCAGGCGTCCGTGAAGTGCTCCGCCACGCGCCAGCCCTGGGCGCGGGCATGCCGGTCGATGATGAGGCCGGCGATACGCTCGGCCATGGTCAGCCAGCGCGTCTCGCCGGTGGCCTCGAAGGCGGCCATCAGCGCCTCGGTCAGGTGCATGTTCGAGTTCTGGCCTCGGTAATCGCCCAAGGGGTGCCAGTCCCGTCCGTACTCCTCGGTCGTGGCACCGGCCGCGTCGTCCCAGAAGCGGCCAAGGAGGATGCCGGTCGCATCGTCCAGCAGTCGACGCGCGTCAGGATGCCCGACAACGAGGGCCGACGACGCTGCGAGTATGACAAAGGCATGACCATAGGCCTGCTTGGTGCCATCGGTCGGGCCCGAATCGTCCACCTCCCAGACATAGCCGCCCTCGCGCGGGTCGCGATGCGCCGTCCACAGGAAATCCATGCCGTGATCGACCATGCGGTCCGCCCCGGGCAGTCCAAGCTGGTGGGCTATGGCAAAGCAGTGGACCATCCGGGTGGTCTCGTGGAGCTTGCGCCGGGACCCGTTCGGACCGGCGTCGGACAAGGGTCGTCCGTCCTCGGCCAAGTTGAAGAAGCCGCCGCGGGGGTTCAGGGCGTTGCGCTGGAACAATGCGATGAGGCGCTCGGCTTCGGTCAGCAGCCAGCGCCGGTGCACCGGCCGGTCCACCAGCCGCACCCCGTCCATCCCGATCCACGAGCCATCCTTGCTGGACTGCATCCTGCCCCTCCTTCGGTTCCGCGCTCCGGTGCAGCGGCGGGCTCGTGGTACCGAACTCCGGGGTCGGCGGCCAGTCGCTTGGCAAAGCGCCGAGGTCCGGGATCGGGCAGCCTGAAATGTGTCGTCGATGACCAAACCCGTGTCGCGCGATGGTCGGTCGCCAGTTCCGCAGACAGTGCCTCCCAGTCAGTGAAGGACAGGGGCCCGCGCCGTGAAAGTGCCATAGTCATTCGGCCCTGCCTTGCAGATAGCGGCTAGAGGTCGCAATGCCGGTGAGGCAACGCACAGTCCGAGCGGCGCACAGGAGACCAGCGATGCCGCCGTGCTGCGGCAAGCAAGGCGGCCGCGGCTAATTCATGCTTGGCGCGCCAGGAATGATCGCTCCGATCCACCGTTCCTCCCTTCAAGGCTGAGGGCAAGGCACCTCCATCCTCTTCGCGGACCTGGACAGGAACCTTGACGCCCAACTCCGAAGCCGGTCTCTGACAGCTCGACGCAGAGTCCGAGCCTTTTCTGACCCTTGGGCCACCTGTTCTCGCCGCTGCCCGACCGGAACCCACGCAGGGCCCGATACCCGACCTGTTCGGCCATTTCCTGCCCAATCCTGATTTGGATGCCTAAGCTGGATTCGTGGCGACCTATGGCGGCGCCCGCTTGTCTGCCCTGCCTGACCGGGCGAAGCGCGGAGTTCTGATTCCTCATTCCACGACACGCCCGGCGATGGGGCTCACCGTGGCTCTCGATCCCGTGATGGACATTGTGGAAAGACTCAAAGGGCACGGCAGCGGCTGGCGCTTCACAACGATGCTGCGGCAGCGGCACCTTCAAGACCGCCGAAGGCGAACAGGTTCTTGCCTACGCACGATCCGTCACGGGCCTCTTCGTGACTCGCAGGCTCGCTGACATGGTGGGGCCTGAGGAAACCTGGCCGTTCCCTACGATGACCCGAGCAAGGTCAGCTGTCCGCCATGGTCTGCATGGTCGCCCCACGGGCATCCCGGAGCCTCATCACCGCCATCCAGGATCGATCGGACGACGTCCCTACCCTTCCAGAACGCCTCCATCCCCTAGGCCCGATGACCTCCAAGCACAGCCCAACGGCCCAGGATCTCACGTGACGAGCGCCGCTACGCGCAGGGCATTGCGTTATGGCGGCGTCAGAATTCCACCTAGGCTGGACGGCATGACGCATCCGAGAGGCCAAGGACGCCGGCCAGGGCCGCAGCGATCTCATGGGCCTGATAAGGCTTGGGCAGCACTGGCGCATTGGCGAGCAGGGGCGGAACCCTGTCGCGGGCATAACCCGTGACAAAGACCAGCGGCACGCCTCGCCGGGCCAGGATTTCGGCCGCCGGATAGCTCATCTGGCCGTGGAGGTTGATGTCGAAAATCGCGGCATCGCAGTCGCTGACCCGAGCGAGTTCGCTCGCCTCCGCCAGTGTCGACCCGCACGCGGACACCGTCATGCCAAGGTCGTCGACGATGTCCTCGAGTATCATTGTGATGATGGGCTCGTCTTCGATGATGAGCACCCTCTTGCCTGTCAGTCCGCCCAAGTCCCCGCCTCGCACCTCATGGCCCGTTTGGGCCCTGCTCCCGTAGTCGCTTCCATCGCGCAGAGGCAACCCTGCCGAAATGAATTCGCTCTGATCAGACCAGATAGGCCGGGGAACGGTTTGGCGAATGACAAGGATGACCTCAAGGCCCCAATGTTCATGCAGGGTGGCTAAAGGATCGTTCCATGCAGGATGAGCGCCGTTCGACGAACACGAGCTAATCGAGCGATGGTACGCGGAGGTCGACACCTGCTGGCGTCACCTCCCGAGCCTGCGAGAGTGATCGGATAGCTGGCGGGCCGGATCATGGCAGCCCACCGACCGCGATCAGGCGACGATGACGCGGAGGCCGGTGAACGCGAGGCCCGCATCGAGCATGGTGAACCGGACAGCCGTACCGACGAGGGCGGAAGGGTGAGGAAACGAGGTTTATAGTAGTCTTCACAGAGTTGGCAAGTGGCTGTAAAGTCAGTCAGAAGTCGATCAGCGATGCGACCGGGGGCGCCGTTCTGGATACGGCCTTGACCCTGATTGCCGACAGGGCTGCGGGATGTCGGCCAGTTCGAAACCGGCTCGGTCGCGGAGGTCAGCAGGTAGGCAGTCGCTTGAACGTTCGGGAAGCGTTCGGAGCTGTTAATCGCGATGGTCCGCCACAAGGACGAGCGCACCAACCAGGCGGCCCGCTGGACCACGGAGGCCCGCAGCACGGGCGATCTCGTCGAAGGCCTTCTCGGCGACACGTTGGATCAGTAGCCAGAGGTCTACGCAATCGCTATGCTGCTCGACGCCGCCGCCGCCGCGGCCAAAGCGGTGCGGCCGTCGGCGATTGCCTTGTTCATGCCCTGCTGGGTGGGCTTTGAACTGAAGCTACGGTGAGGGTGATGGCCACGCCTTCCGGGCCGAATGTTTAGCAGCGAGGAGTGGACGCTCAACCTCGATGGCTGTCGGGCGCGCCGCCGTTTTCAACAACATGTGGCAGCAACATTGTTGACTGTTTCAGGTGGAATTCTTACTCGCTGCGAGCCCACGCCCGACGGACGCTCCCTGCCATGCCCCCTGACTTTGCTCGCGACCTTGCCCGGTTCGGCTCACGCCCGGCCCTGCTCGTCCCCGGCCACGCCCCATGGACCTATCGGGACTTGGCAGAAAGGGCGGAGAGCATCGCAGACCGTCTTCGCGGACCAAAGCGGCTCGTGGCCATCGAGGCTGCGTCGGACCCTCAAGCCGTCGCAGCCTATCTTGGCGTCCTCCGCGCCGGTCATGCCGTGGCCCTGCTGCCCGACGGCGATGCGGCTGCCCGCGAAAGGGTTGCGGCCCGCTTTTCGCCGGACGCCTGCTTCCGCCGGGTCGAGGGGCGCTGGCGCCTCCTGCCCTCGGGGGTGCCGGCAGGCCCGGAGCCGCATCCCGATCTGGCGCTGCTTCTCCAGACCTCCGGCAGCACGGGGCACGGCAAGGGCGTCCGGCTGGCCGAAACGGCGCTGCAGGCCAATGCGGGTGCGATCGCGGACTATTTGGACCTCGGCCCCGAGGATCGCGCGGCCCTGATCCTGCCGCTGCACTACTCCTATGGTCTTTCGGTGCTGAACTCTCATCTCGCGGTGGGGGCGAGCCTGTGGCTGCATCCGCGCTCGGTGCAGGCTCCGGGCTTTCTCGACGCCATGGCCGAGTCCGGATGCACGAGCCTGGCGGGTGTGCCACACACCTACGACTTGCTGGAAAGCATCGGCTTGCGCGACCATCCTCTGCCCGATCTCCGGTTGATGACCGTCGCGGGCGGGCGCCTCGCCCCCGAGCAGGTCCGGCGGTATCACCAGCATCTGGCCAGCAAAGGCGGACGCTTCTTCGTCATGTACGGCCAGACCGAGGCCACGGCCCGGATCGCCTACCTCCCCCCGCATCTGGCGGATTCCCATCCCGACAGCATCGGCGTCGCCATCCCCGGAGGCGCACTGTCCCTGCGCGGCCCGAACGGCAAGCGGCTGGACGGGGCCGAGGCCCAGGGTGAACTGATCTACACCGGACCCAACGTCATGATGGGCTACGCCGAGGCACGCAGCGACCTGAGCCGCCCGGCCGAGGTTACCGAGCTGGCGACCGGCGACCTGGCGCGACGCGATCCGGACGGACTCTACCGCGTCGTGGGGCGACTTCGGCGCATGTCCAAGATTGCCGGCCAGCGGATCGGCCACGACGCCCTGGAGGCGGCTTTGGCCGAGCGCGGGATCGTGGCGGCCGTGGTGGGTGACGACCGCCGGCTGTTGGTCGCCTTCGCGGGGGACCAGAGCCCGGCAGAGGTCACGGATCAGACCATGCAGGTCTCGGGACTCACGGCCCGGCACATCCTGGCTCAAAGGCTGCCCGAGCTGCCGCGCCTGCCCTCGGGCAAGCCTGACTATGCCGCCCTGCGGGCCGGCCTTGCTCCGCGCGACAGCGACGTGGCGACTGCGTTCCGTGAAGTGTTCCACCCGACCCGACCCCGCCCGGAGGACAGCTTCGCCAGCCTGGGCGGCGACTCGTTGCGCCATGTGGAACTGAGCCTGGAGTTGCAGCGCCACTTGGGGCACGTCCCGGTCGGATGGGAGCGGATGACCTTGGCCGAGCTGGGCACCCTTTCTCCTGGCCAGGCCAAGGGCGCTTCGCTGGGCAGCGACATCGTCCTGCGCGCGCTCGCCATCCTGGCCGTGGTCCTGCAGCACCAGACCGGCTGGCCGGTCTATGGCGGCGCAGCAGCCATGGTCGTGCTGATCGGCCTGGGGATTGGCCGTTTCCAGAGAGCGGCCCTCGTCGAGGGCGACTTCCCGCGGTTCTTCCGGCCCCTGTTGCGGGTGCTCGGCGCCTACTACCTGATCTTGGCGGGCTACGCCCTGGCCTGGGACGAGGTGCCCTGGGCGTCGGTCGCTCTCTTGGGGAACTGGGGGTTTGCCGACCCCGCGCGACACGAGATGCTCCCCTATCTTTACTGGTTCGTCGAAGCCTACACGCAGATGCTGCTCGTCCTCGCGGTACCCTTCCTGTGGCCCGGCGTTCGCCGGGCAGTGGCTCGCGATCCATTCCCCTTTGGCTTGGCGCTGCTCGGTGTGGCGATGGCGGCAAGGCTGGTCGGCCCCGACCTGTGGGACGTAGGGGGGCGCCGAATCTTCACCCTCCCTTGGGTCTTCTTTCTGTGTGCCCTGGGCTGGTGCATCGCGGCGGCCGACACCCTGCGGCGGCGGCTCGTCGTGCTGGCCGCCGCGGCGGTGATCCTGCCGCTCGTCGCCTATCTGGGCGGCAACTGGTATGGCTCGTGGATCAAGTACTCGGCGCTCTTGGGCGTGACGGCATGGCTCCTGTTCGTGCCACGGCTGCGGCTGCCCTGGGTAGCCCAGCGGCCGGTCCTCGCCATCGCGCAGGCGAGCTTCCTGATCTACCTGCTCCACCGGCTCGTGCCCGAGGTGCTGATGCCCGCGCTGGGCTTGAGCGGACCGGGTTGGGCGATCGACACCGCAGCGGTTCTGGGCGGCGTGGGGCTCGGCCTCCTCGCGGGATGGCTGCAAAGGGCCGGGAGCCGACTGATCTCCGATCATCGGAACCGGGGCATGACAAGGCCGTACCGGCCTGTCGGAGCCGCCTAGGGCAAGCATGCCCGTAGGAGCAGTCGCTTGGGCCAGCGGCGCTGGAACCTGCTCGGGCCGTCGCGGACATGGTATCCACAGCATGATCCGACCGGACCCTCTGCGTCTTCGGGACGCCCAGTCCAGGCTCCGGCTCGGACCTGATGAAAGGGAGGTGAGGCAAAGGAAGGCGCACCTGACACTGGCGCGCTGTCCCTGGACAGGCAGCCCCCGAGCCTACCGCGCGGCCGACGCGGGCGCAGGCACATCGCGCGGTGCCAGGCGCAGCACGGTCCAGCCCAGCAGACCCGCGATGAGCGAGCCGCCCAGGATGCCGACCTTGACCTCCTCCTGGAGGAGCGGTTCGTTCGCGAATGCCAGGAGCCCGATGAAGAGGCTCATCGTGAAGCCGATCCCGCACAGAAGCGCGACCCCAAAGAGTTGGAGCTTGCCGGCCCCCATGGGCACGTCGGCCAAGCCCAGGCGGATTACCAGCCACGCGCTGCCGTAGACCCCCACGAGCTTGCCCAGGAGGAGCCCCAGGGCTACCCCGAGCGTCAGATCGTCGGTCAGGGCCTCGACCGTGAGGTGTTCGAACGACACGCCCGCATTAGCAAAGCCAAAGATTGGGATGATGAGGAACGTGCTCCAGGGATGCAGCGCGTGCTCCAGGCGGTGCAGGGGCGAGTGGCCGACATCGTCGGGGCGTGCGGGTGACGTGCGAAGCGGGACGGTGAGCGCCAGCAGCACCCCCGCGATCGTGGCATGGACGCCCGAGCCCAGCACCAGCCACCACAACGCGAGCCCCGGCACGAGGTAGGCCCACAGCCAGGTCACGCGCATCCGGTTCAGAAGAACAAGAAGCCCCAGAACGGCCGCCGCGCCCCCGAGATGCGGGATCGACAGATCGCCCGAATAGAACAGCGCGATGATCACCACCGCGCCCAGATCGTCGATGATGGCCAATGCGGTCAGGAACACCTTGAGCGAGGTGGGCACCCGCGACCCCAGAAGCGAGAGCACGCCCAAGGCGAAGGCGATGTCGGTGGCCGCAGGGATCGCCCATCCCCGCGCGGTGGTCGGGTCATCGGCGTTGAAGGCCAGGAACACGAGCGCCGGGACGACCATGCCGCCCAGGGCCGCCACGCCCGGCAGGATGCGCCGCGACCAGGTGGACAGCTGGCCGTCCAGCACCTCGCGCTTGATCTCGAGACCTACCACCAGAAAGAACACCGCCATGAGGCCGTCGTTGATCCAATGCGACAGGCTCAGGGGGCCGAAATAGGCATGCAACGCGCCAAAGTAGGCTGGCGCCAGGGGTGAGTTGGCCACCACCAGCGCAAGGGCCGCCGCCGCCATGAGAACCAGACCGCCCGAGGCCTGCCCGTCGAGAAAGGCCCGCAGCATCGAGAACGGACGGCGCCGCCGCGGCTGCCCTTCGAGGGTTGAGGGGGCAAGGTCGTGCTTCGTGGCAGGCATGGGGCTGCGTTTCCTTTATGGTTGATCATGTCTCCGTAGTCGGGGCGCGTATCCCCGGGCGCACGCAGCACACGCCTGTTCGTCGAACTAGAGACGACCGACCGGGGTTCAACGCTGAACCTGAAAGCCGATCCGCATCGAGACGGGTCCGTCCTAGTCCGCCCTGCGGGCCAGACACACCTGATTCAGGCTCCAGGGTGCCAGCGGATTGCGGGCGAAGTCGCCGTAGCGCGCCATCAACTCCAGACCGGACGCTCCGAGCAGGAGCGGCAACTCGTGCGGGAAGAACTGCCGCTGCACCAGGGGCTCGAGGTCGATCCACCCCCGCCCGCGTGGCTGGACGCGCCAGTAGGCGGTTCGGATCTGCCGCACGGGGTCGTACTCGACCCGCTCCTCTCCCGGAATGGCCGAGGCTGGATTGGGACCGAGGTCGAGCCGGCGCACGCCGTCTGCCGGCGGCATCAGGTTGCGCGGATCGGGCAGCACCACGTCGAAGGCCAGCACGCCCCCGGGCGCAAGATGACGCCGCACGGCCTCCAGACAGGCGCGCAGATCCTCGGGCTCGGTCATGTGACCCAGGGAGTTGCAGGACACCAGAACGAAGCCGAACCGACGCCCGAGGTCGAACCGCCTCATGTCGCCGGACACCCACGTCACGGCCAGTCCCGCGGCAGCGGCCTTTCGCCCGGCTTGCAAGAGCATGGCCGGCGAAGCATCGAGCCCCACGACCTCGTGCCCGTCCCGCGCAAGGGGGATGGTGAGCCGCCCCGTTCCGCAGGCCAGCTCCAGCACCGGCCCACCGGCGCGGCGTGCCTCGGCCCGGTAAAAGGCCTCGCACGGGCCGGGTGGCGTGATGGCGTCGTAAACCTCGGCCATGTCGTAGAGCGAAGAGGCTGCCGCTGGTGCAGGGGGAGCCTGTTCGCGCAGAGCGACGACCGGGTCGGGGCACGCTCGGGTGAGGGGGTTTGTGTCTGTCAGGGGCATGTTGCCCGGCATGCCAACGATGCAGAGCACGCTCAAAGACTTTCCGGGGTTGCTCCCGGTTTTGTTCCCGGGCGCTTGCCGGCCTGTGTTCCGTCCGACGGAACGCATCGACCAAGTGGCCCGGGCGGGATACCGGCTTTCCATGCGCAGTGACCGAACGTTCCGATTCCGCCCGACCTGACGGGCCTACGGCGCCCGAGATCAACCACTCAGGGCGTCAGGACCACCTTGCCCGATCGGCCTGCCTCTCCACTGGCCTTCACCGCCTCGGCGATCTCCTGGAGCGGGTAGGTCCCACTCACCGGCAACGCAAGCCGGCCCGCAGCCGCGTCCTGCACCAACTCGCCCACCATGCGCCCGATCTCCTGGGGCGAAAGGCGGGGCTTCGCGGCCCAGAAGCCGTTCACAGTAATGCGGCGGAAGAGCAGCAGCGCCGGTGGAACCTGCAGCGGCTGGTTGGTCATGGCGCCAAAGCTGCTGATCGTGCCCCCGTCCGCCATGACCAGGGCCAACTGCGACGGCCCCTCGCCCGCCAGCGAGTCGATGCCGTGGAGGATGGGTGCGCCGCCTGTGAACGCCCTGGCCCGCTCCGGCCAGTCCGCGCCTTCTGTCGAGACCACCCTGTCGATCCCAAGCGCCCGAAGTTCCTCGACGGCCGCGTCCCGCCGCACCAGGCTGAGCACCCGGATGCCCTGCTCCTCCCCGAACCGCGACACCAGTCGGCCCACCGCACCGTTCGCGGCATTCTGCACCAGCCAGTCGCCCGGCTTCAGCCCCAGTTCGGCCAAGATCATCTTGGCCGACAGCGGCATGGCGATCAGTTGGCAGGCCGTCTTGTCGCTCACCCCGTCGGGCACGGGCACCAGCCGCGCGGCATCGGCCAGATAGAACTCCGCCCATGTCTCCGAGGCCCCTCCGGCGACCCGCTGCCCGGCCCGGAGGTGGCTCACCCCCTCGCCCAGGACCTCCACCAGACCCAGCGCCTCGGTGCCGCCCACCGCTGGCAGCGCGGGCCTGATCCCGTACGAGCCCGCGGTGGTCATCAGGTCGTGGTTGTGGATGGGCGACAGCACCATGCGCACCAGCACCTGCCCGGGGCCAGGTTCTGGCCGGGGGCGCTCGGCGACCTTCAGCACCTGCTCGGGACGGCCGAAGCTCTCGTACACAACGCTACGCATGGGTTCTGGACTCCTGCAGTGATGAAGACCCGGAGTGCCGCTCCACCATCGACGCGGGGAAAAGGGCGGTCAATGCTCCGGGACAGGTGGACGGACCATCGTCCCATATGGATTTGTTGGCTTTCGTCGCCAGCAAACAGGTACGCCCTAGTCCGGCTATGGCGCGGGAATCACATCGAGCGGGCTCAACCACACAGGACTGCCCGAACGGTCTGACCCCTTTGCCAGCTACGGACGGGCTTTGGGGACGGTGGCCGGGATATCGGGGCTCCTGGCGCCATCACGAGGCTCCGAGAGCCCGCTGTAACCCTGCGCTAACCCAGACCGGACATCGACGCGGCGCAACTCTGGTCTCGAGATCGGTCCATCCGGTCCCCGCAGGGCTGTCTCTCGGCTCCGAAAGGTCCTCGACCGGCGAGCCTGGATCTTCAGTCGCCGACTGCCACGCCCTCACGGCGGCTATCAGCCCCTCCGACCAAGCCATCGGGCGTGACGACGATGGCCTGGATGCCCGAGGTCATCTCCATGAGGCTCACCTCGTGCCCCATGGCTTCGAGCGCCGCGGCCCAGCCTTCGGCCTCCGTCCCGGCCTCGAGTTCGGTCGGGCCGTTGCGCGAGCCGAAGTTCGGCAGATCCACGGCTGCTTGGGGATCGAGCCCCCAATCGAGGATGCCGACCAGCGTCTTGCCGACAAAGTTGATGATCTGGCTGCCGCCAGGCGAGCCGGTGACCACATACAACCGGTCATGGGCATCGAAGACGATCGTGGGAGCCATGGAGCTTCGCGGTCGCTTGCCAGGCTCGATCCGGTTGGCCACGGCTCGGCCGTCCTCCTCCGGCACGAAGGCGAAGTCGGTGAGCTCGTTGTTCAGGAGGAACCCACCTTCTGTCATCAGCCGCGACCCGAAGCCCGACTCGATGGTGGTGGTCATGGACACCGCGTTGCCGTCGGCGTCCACGACCGAGATATGGCTGGTTCCGTCCTCGATCCCATCCGAGGATGCCGTGGGCAACGGCATCTGGAACGGCGGATCGCCTGCCTCGGCCTCGCCCATTGTGCGGGCCGAGTCCACGAGGGCCGCGCGCCCCTCCATGTAACCCTCGTCTAGAAGCCCCCTCACGGGCACGCTGACGAAGTCGGGGTCGCCCAGGTAGCGGGCGCGGTCGGCAAAGGCGAGCCGCCCGGCCTCCGAGAACCAGTGGACGGCTTCGGGACCCGGCTCCATGGCAGCCATGTCCGTCGTCTCGATGACGTCAAGGATCTGCTGGATGGCGATGGCGCCCGAGGAGGGCGGCCCCATGCCGCAGACCGAGTAGGCGCGATACTCGCCGCAGATCGGCTCCCGCTCCAGCACTCGGTAGCCCGCGAGGTCCTCAAGGGTGATGTCACCGGGCTTGGTGGGGTGCCCGGCGACGGTGCCCACGATGTCCCGTGCGATCTCGCCAGAGTAGAAGGCGTCCGCGCCCCCAGCCGCGATCACGCGCAGGGTCTCGGCGAACTCGGGGCTTTTGAGAAGGGTGCCAGCCGCCTTGGGCGTGCCATCCGCCTCATAGAACCGGGCACGGGACCGCGGATCCTCGGCCAGGAACTCGTCCTGAGCCACGAGACCCGCAAGGCGCGGCGACATGGCGAAGCCGTTCTCCGAAAGCCGGATCGCCGGCTCGAACAGCTGTGCCCAGCGGAGCCGCCCCCAGCGCCGGTGCGCCTCCTCCATCAGGCGCACGGTGCCAGGCACCCCGACCGAACGCCCGCCCACGACAGCCTCCATGAACTCCACCGGCTCCCCGTCGGGGCCGATGAAGCGGTCGGGCGTCGCCGCAGCTGGCGCGGTCTCCCGGCCATCAAGGCTCGCGAGGTCGCGCCGGTCGGCATCCCAATGCAGGAGGAACGCGCCGCCGCCGATCCCGGAGCTCTGCGGCTCCACCAGGTTCAGCACCAGCTGCACGGCGATGGCGGCGTCCACCGCACTCCCTCCGGCCCGGAGGATCTCCAGGCCGGCCTGCGCCGCCAGAGGATTGGCTGCCGCCACCATCTGCTCGGTCGCTCGGCCCCCCGTGCCTTGTGAACGCCCTGTCGGCGCTTCGGGCGCGGGAGCAAGATCGGCTGTGGCGCTCTGGGAGTGCGCGGATTGTGGTGCCAGGGACACGAGCGCGATCAGGGCGGTGCCGGCCAGCAGCGTGCGCCAGGCAGATGTCGGATGGAGCATGGGTCTCGTCCTCTGCTGTGCCCGGGTCACCCCGGGGCTGGTCCTGGCAGCCTAGCACAGGTCGCGGCAGGGAGAGGGCCATGGTTTTGCCATCGGGCCCGGCCAGCCATGGGTCGCGCAGTCCTTACGCTCGCCAGCCTTTGGCGGCCTGGCTCAGGGGCCTCCACCACCGACCCGGGTCCGGCCACACGCGTGAAGGGCAGCACCGCGCCTGAAATTCTCGGGAAACACTGAAGTGACAAGGGTGACCGATCCTCGCGGTCCATGCTCCCTCACCGACCGACGTCCTTCCGGCCCATGGCGCCGCGCAGGGTTCCTGTTCCGCACCAGTGCATGTCACAAGGCAGGACGACGCTCACCCGCTGCAGCTCTGCGACTGGCCTTGCGCTCGACGCGTGCGCGGATTGCCTGGAGGGCGGTCACCGGGGTCGCTGCAAAGAGCGTGCGGGTATAGCTGTGCTGCGGGTCGGCAAAGACCGCATCGCGCGTGCCGCGCTCCACCACCTCGCCCCGCAGCATCACCATCACCTCGTCGGCGATGTGCCGCACCACCGACAGGTCGTGGCTGATGAAGACGTAGGTCAGCCCGAACTCCTTCTGGAGATCCGCCAGAAGGTTGAGCACCTGCGCCTGCACCGATAGGTCGAGCGCCGAGACCGGCTCGTCCAGCACCAGGATCGCCGGGTTCACCATCAGCGCCCGTGCGATGGCAATCCGCTGCCGCTGCCCACCCGAGAACATATGGGGGTAGCGGTCGAAATGCTCCGGCAGGAGGCCCACCTTCTCCAGCATGGCCCGCGCGCGGTCCCGCCTCTCGGCCGCGGGGAGGTCGGTGTTCAGCTCCAGCGGCTCCATCAGGACGTTGCCGACCTTCTGGCGGGGGTTCAGGGAGCCGTGCGGGTTCTGGAACACGATCTGCACCCGGGAGCGCAGGTCGCGCGATGGCCGCCGCCCCGCGATCTCGACCGGCTTCCCCTCGATCAGAAGGGTCCCGGAGGTCGGCGGGTCGATCAGGGTGATGATCCGCGCCAGCGTCGATTTTCCGCAGCCGCTTTCGCCCACGATGGCAAGCGTCTTGCCGCGGGCCACCGCGAAGTCCACGCCGCGCACGGCCTTCACTACCTTGGCCCCGCGAAAAAGCCCGCCGCCCACGTGATAGTGGCGCGTGATGGCTCGCCCTTCGAGAACAGGATCGATTGGCAACGGAACCGGATGCAGGACCGGAGTGCCGGTGACGGGACGCCGGCCGGCGTCGTCGGCCCTCGCCTGCGGGGGTTCCGCGCCGGCGGGCCCGACGCCCTGCTGGCGCTCCACCCCCGGGCCGATGCCGCGCGGGTCGGTCGTGCCCGGTCCCTCTCCGGGCCGGTCGTCGCGGGCGCTCATGACGCGCCTCCCGCCAACTGGTCCATGTAGTCCTTCACCGTGGACAGGCGGCGGCCCGTGGCGTTCTCCGGCAGGGCCGACAAGAGCGCCTTGGTGTAGGGGTTCTGCGGCGCCTCGAAGAGGTTCAGCACCGGCGCTTCCTCCATCTTGCGGCCCTGGTACTGGACCACCACGCGGTCTGCCGTCTCGGCGACCACGCCCATGTCGTGCGTGATGAGGATGAGGGCCATGCCGTGATCCTCCTGCAGGGTGAGCAGCAGGTCGAGGATCTGTTTCTGGATCGTCACGTCGAGCGCGGTCGTCGGCTCGTCAGCGATGAGGAGCGTGGGATTGCAGGCGATGGCCATGGCGATCATCACCCGCTGGCACTGCCCGCCCGACAGCTGGTGCGGGTAGCTGCGCAGCTTGTCCGCCGGATCGGGCAGGCCCACCGCGGTCAGAAGCTCCACCGCCCGGGACCGCGCCGCCCGGCCCGCCATGCCGAGGTGGAGCCGCAGCACCTCCTCGATCTGGAAGCCCACGGTGTAGCAGGGGTTCAGGCTCGCCATCGGCTCCTGAAAGATCATCGTGATCTCGCGCCCAATGATGGCGCGGCGTTCGGCGTCGCCGATGGTCAGCAGGTCGTGCGGGCCATAGCGCATCACGTCGGCGGTCACCGTGGAGGTGTCGGGCAGAAGGCCCATCACCGCCAGCATTGCGACCGACTTACCCGATCCGCTTTCGCCGACGATGGCCAGAACCTCGCCCCGGTCGACGGTCAGGTCGATGCCCCGGACGGCGTGGAACGGCCCGGTCGAGGTGTCGAAGCTCACGGACAGGTTGCGGATCTCAAGAACGGGGGCCATGCCTCAGCTCCGCTTCAGCTTGGGGTCGAGCGCGTCGCGAAGCCCGTCGCCCATGAGGTTGATCGCCAGCACCGTGATAAGGATGGCGAGGCCCGGAAAGGTCACGACCCACCAGGCACGAAGGATGAATTCCCGCGCTTCGGCCAGCATCGTGCCCCACTCGGGCGTGGGCGGCTGCGCCCCCATCCCGAGGAAGCCCAGCGCCGCCGCATCCAGGATGGCATTGGAGAAGGACAGCGTACCTTGCACGATCAGCGGTGCGAGGCAGTTGGGCAGGATCGTGCGGAACATCAGCCGCAGCCGCCCGGCCCCGGCCACCTGCGCCGCGACGACGTATTCGCGGTTCTTCTCGGCCATCACGGCGGCGCGGGTCAGGCGCGCGAAGTGGGGCTGGAGCACGAGCGCGATGGCGATCATCGCGTTCATCAGGCCCGGGCCCAGGACGGCCACCAGCACGAGCGCCAGCAGCAGCGACGGAAAGGCCAGAATCACGTCCATGACCCGCATGATCACGGCGTCGACCCAGCCGCCGAAGAACCCGGCCACGAGGCCGATCACGATGCCGCCCACCAGAGCGATGGTCACCACGACCGCTCCGATGAACAGCGAATACCGCGAGCCATAGATCAGCCGCGAGAGGATATCGCGGCCGATGGCATCGGTGCCGAGCAGGAACCGAGTGCTACCGCCCTCCTGCCAGAACGGCGGCACCAGGAACGCGTCGCGGTACTGCATCGACGGAGCGTGCGGAGCGATCAGGGGCGCTGCCAGGGCCACGACGACGAGCGCCAGGGTCACCCAGAGGCCGATCACCGCGCCGCGGTTCTGGCTGAAGTAGAACCACAGCTCCGCCAGCATCTGCCGTCGCGTGCCGGCTGGCGGTTTGGAGGCGAGGTCGGGGGTCGCGGTCATGCCCGCATCTCCTTGGGATGATCAGACATGGCGGATGCGCGGATTGATCAGGCCATACAAAAGGTCGACGATCAGGTTCACCGCCATCACGATGGCCGCGACCATCAGGAGCCCGCCCTGCACGGCCGGATAGTCGCGCCGGAAGATGGAGTCCACCATCCACTTGCCGATGCCCGGCCAGGAAAAGATCGTCTCGGTCAGGATCGCACCTGCCATGAGCACGCCGATCTGGAGCCCGATGGTCGTGACTACGGGGATCATGGCGTTTCGGAGGGCATGGACCCCCACGACCCGTCGCCAAGGCAGGCCCTTGGCGCGGGCGGTGCGGACGTAATCCTCGCCCAGCACCTCCAGCATGGCGGACCGTGTCTGCCGCGCGATGACGGCAAGGGGGATGGTCGCGAGCACGATCGTGGGCAGGATCAGGTGCGCCACGGCGGACCCGAATGCGCCGTCCTGCCCCGACAGCAGGCTGTCGATCAGCATGAAGCCGGTCACCTCGGGGAAGAAGAACAGCAGCGAGATCCGGCCCGAGACCGGCGTCCACCCGAGGACGCCCGAGAACAGGATGATGAGCAGGAGTCCCCACCAGAAGATCGGCATCGAATAGCCGATGAGCGCGGTGCCCATGCTGATCTGGTCGAACCACGATCCTCGCTTGACCGCCGCCAGCACCCCCGCAGGGATGCCGATCAGGGTGGCAAGCACGATCGCGCAAAGCGCCAGTTCCACGGTGGCGGGGAACAGGGTCAGGAACTCGCTCAGGACGGGGCTCTTGGTGACCAGGGACTCCCCGAGATCGCCGCGGAAAAGCCGGCCCAGGAACTCGAGGTACTGCCACCAGACCGGCTGGTCGTAACCCAGCTGCTGCATCAACTGGTCGTACCGCTCGGGCGAGATGCCCCGCTCTCCAGCCATCAGCAACACGGGATCGCCCGGCAGCACACGGACGAAGCCGAAGGCGACGATGGTCACGCCAAGGAAGGTCGGCACGAGGTAGAGCAGCTTGCCGAGGAAAAATCGTATCATGGGTTCGTAACTCATGGGGCGCGGCAGAGGTCCGCCGCGCCCGTGTCTGGGGGTCGTGCCTTACTCGGCGATGTCGACGGCGTCGAACTGGTGAGATCCGAGCGGGCTCATGACATAGCCCTGCACCTTGTTCGACATCGGCATGAACACGGTGGAATGGGCGATGGTGGCCCAGGGCGCCTCTTCCTTGAAGATCACCTGCGCCTGCCGGTACAGCTCCGCACGCTCCTCCTGGTCCGAGGTGGCCTTGGCCTGGTTGATCAGGTCCGAGAACTCCTCGCTGCACCACTGGGCGCGGTTGGCCTCGCCGACACCGGCGCAGCTCAGCAGCACGCCAAGGAAGTTGTCCGGGTCGCCGTTGTCGCCGGTCCAGCCCAGGATCACCGCGCCGTCGCGGTCCTCGGCCGAAGAGCGTTCGAGATACTCGCCCCATTCGTAGGAGACGATCTCCACGTCGACCCCGACGGCCGCGAAGTCTTCCTGAATCAGCTCGGCGGTGCGGCGGGCGTTCGGCATGTAGGGCCGTTGCACAGGCATGGCCCAGACCTTCATGGACAGGTCGGTAACGCCCGCCTCCTCCAGCATCTGGCGGGCCGCCTCAGGATCGTAAGTGTCGTCCTCGATCTCCTCGTTGTAGCTCCACATCGTCGGCGGGATCGGGTTCTTGGCCGCCTCGCCCGTCCCCTGGAACACGGCGTCGATGATCGCCTGCTTGTTCATCGCCATGTTGAGCGCGCGACGAACCTGCGGGTTGTCGAACGGCGGCATCTGGGTGTTGTAGGCCAGATAGGCCACGTTGAGGCCCGGCTGCTCCATCAGGGTCAGGTTCTCGTCGGCGCGGATCGCCTCGATGTCGGCGGGCGCGGGATAGGGCATGACATGGCATTCGCCCGCCTGCAGTTTCTGCAGCCGCACGGCGGGGTCGGTGGTGATGGCGAACACGAGATCGTCGATCGGCGGCTTGCCGTTCCAGTACTCGGCATTGGCGCGGTAGCGGATCACGGCGTCCTGCTGGTAGGCCACCATCTGGAACGGCCCGGTGCCGACCGGCTGCTGGTTCAGGTCGGACATCCGGTCCTCGGCCGCGAGTTGGTCCGCGTATTCCATCGACATAATGGACGCGAAATCCATCGCGAGGTTCGCGAGAAAGGGGGCCTCGGGCCGGGTGAGGTTGAATCGCACCGTGAGGTCGTCCACCTTCTCGATGCTCTCGATGAGCGTGCCCATCTCCATCGAATTGAAGTATTCGTAGCTGATCCCCGCCGTGTACTGGTTCCACGGGCTCGACGCATCGCGCTGCCGCTCGAACGAGAAGATCACGTCGTCGGCGGTCAGGTCGCGGGTTGGAGTGAACCAGTCGGTCGTGTGGAACTTGACCCCGGGACGCAGGTGAAAGGTGTACTGCAGCCCGTCTTCGCTGACCTCCCAGCGTTCCGCCAGGCCGGGGATGACGTTGGTGGTGCCTTTCTCGAATTCCACAAGGCGGTTGTAGATCGGACGCGAGGACGCGTCGAACGTGGTGCCTGCAGTATAGGGCGCCGGGTCGAAGCCCTCGGGCGATCCTTCGGAGCAGTAGACCAGCGTCTTGGCCTGCGCGCCTGCCGCCGCAAGGCAGACCGCCGCGGTCATCAGCAACTTCGAGTATCCTGTCATGTCGAACTTCCTTTGAGCCGGATAACGAGCTGCCGCCATTCAAGGCGCAGCTTCGGGAGATAGCAACCGCTCCTTGGCGGGAACGCCGCCGAAACGGGCACCCCGACCGGAGAACATAACGTCATGTGCGGCCTAGCTTGCCGGGTATCGCAGGCCAGATTGCCTGAACCGGCAGGATGGACCTGTCGTAACCGCAGTCCGGGTTCGCAACGGCGGACGTTAGTGGAACCGTGATCACTGTGATCAGCACCCCTGACCCCGCACGGCCTTTGAGGGAACCGTGACATGACAGCTCGGCCCATCTCCGAAGGGCCGGACGGTTCCGTGTTGAACCTCGGAAGGTCCGTGTCAGTACATGACCGTGTGAAGCGTGATATGGACCGGCGCGTCGGCCCCGACCGTTGCGCTGCCTCGCGCCAGTAGCCAGCCATCCGCGCGCTCCAGACGCGCGACGATCCGGGTGTTGGGCGAAGCGGTCGAGGCTTTCGGGCCCGAAAGCGAGAAACCTATCGCCTTGGACTTTCCATCGCTTTCGACACGCGTCTCTGCAGCCCGCTGTCCTGCATCGTCCCGTGCGGCCGGGTCTTCGATGTAGATCTCGATCTCACCGTTCGGAATGACCACGCCGCCCGCGAACCCGACCGTTCCGCTGAGATGGGCCGGTTGCGCGGAGGCCTGTTGCGTGGAAACTGAGGCCGCGACGGCCATGACAGCCGCCGTTCCAGCAGCCATCAGCACGTTGCGGCGTAGGGCCAGACGTTTCATCGCACGATCCTTGTACCGTCGGGTTGGAAAGGGCGGCGCCAAGCCCAAAGGCAGCGTCGCCGCAGCAGGAGGGGACCCAAAGGCCCCCTCCCCGATTGCGTCAGATGATCTCGAAATCCTCAGCGGACAGACGCAGACCCGAACTCAGGCGCGCGAACAGGATCGCGTCGCTCGACCCGGAACCATCCGCGTCATAGAGCAGGGCTCCGTTGTCCGTGTCGTAGATGATGCGGTCGGTCGCATCCTGCGCGACGCCCGACGAGCTCCTATGGAAGGCCTCCAAGGAGAGAGGACCGTCGCCGCCTAGGGACGTGAAGATCCGCTGGTCCAGAAGGATCAGGTCGTCACCGACATCGAAATCCCCGATCCGGTCGACGTTGCCCGCCCCGAGCGCCGTCGAGAAGCGGAACGAATCCTCGCCCTGCCCCCCGAGCAGCGTGTCCGCCGCGAGCCCGCCATCCAGCAGGTCGCTGCCGCGTCCGCCGATGAGCCTGTCCGCGCCGGCTTCGCCGGGTGCCGCCGGCGCTGGCGGGAACTCGACCGAGACGTTCAGCTCGTAGGCCGAGCCCTCCGGCACGGTCTCCGACCAGCCGTCGCCCGGCGCCGTCTCCGACCAGCTTCCTTCCAGGATGTAGTAGGTCCCGGTTTCCTGGACCACGAACACCGTGCTCGAGTCCCGGCTGGTCGTGGAGCCGGGGTCGCCGCCGCCGTCGTCGTTCTGGGCGACGATGTCGCCGTCGCTGTCCAGCAGCCTCACCCAGCTGTCATGGACGTTCGGATCGGCGATTCCATCGATGTCGATGGTGATGACCGTCCCGGCCGCCAGATCGATCCGATAATAACCACCCTCGCCAGTCCCAACAGCGTTGACCGTCGTATGAAGCTGGGTCGTGGAGTCGAAGATGTCCGGGTCTTCGGCCAGCGAGAAGTTGTTCGAGATGTCCAGCGCGGTCGCGATGGAGTTGTTCGTCGCATCCGGCCCGAGCGTGGTGTAGCCGCTGCCCAGTCCGGGGCGTGGCGGTGCATCGCCTGCATAGGCGAAATCGCCCAGCAGGGTGTCGTCCCCGTCGTCGCCGACGAGAGTGTCGGCGCCACCCTGGCCAGTCAGGGTGTTGGCAGAGGAACTGCCCTGAAGCCGATCCCGGAAGCCCGACCCGGCGAGGTTCTCGATCGAGATGTAGGTATCGCCCTCGGATCGGCCACGCGCGAGGTTGAGCCTGACGCCGCTGGTCGCATCGGCATAGTCCGCCGTGTCGCTGCCGGCGCCGCCGTTCAGGATGTCCTCGCCGCGTCCCCCCGTCAGCGTGTCGTCGCTCGCAGCCCCGGAGAGCCTGTTGTCCTGGGCATTGCCGATGAGGTGGTCGCCATAGGAGGAACCGGCGACGTTCTCGATGCCGGCCAGGATGTCGTGCCGGATGACCGTGCCGCGGCCCACGATTTGCGCGGGGCCGTCGGCATCGCCACCCCGGGCCGTGCCCTCGGCCAGATCGACCGTCACGCCGCCAGAGCTGCCGGTGTACACGACCGTGTCGATGCCAGCGCCGCCATTCAGGTAATCCTGGCCGGCGCCGCCAATGATGGTGTCGTCACCCTCCTCGCCGTACAGGATGTCGCCGTCGTTGCCGCCATCCAGCCTGTCGTTGCCGCCGCGGCCGTTGAAGTAGTCGCCGCCGCCCTGACCCTGGAAGTGGTTTGCTGCGGAGGTGCCGATGAACCTGTCGATGCGGTCGTCCGACCCGATCAGGTTCTCGATGCTGTCGAAGGTGTCACCCGAGCCTGTGCCGCCGCTGGCGATGTTCGTCTCGAGGTTCACGAGCAGCTGGAAGGGACTCTCCATGCTGTAGTCGACCGTGTCGATGCCCGCGCCCCCCCGGAACACATCGACGCCGTCCTGGCCCCTGAGCAGATCGTTGCCCCTGCCACCGTCCAGAGTGTCGTCGCCGGCGCCGCCATGGATGGTGTCGTTGCCGCGACCGCCGAACAGCGCGTCGTTGCCGTCGTCGCTCTCGGTCTGGTCCTCCAGGTCCTCGACATCGATCGTGTTGTTGATGTCGCGGCTGGCCAGGGAGTCGCGACCGCCGATGATCAGGTCGTCGCCGTCCAGACCGAAGATCATGTCACCGCCCGCTCCACCGTCGAGCGTATCGGCGCCTGCCTCGCCGAAGAGAATGCTGGTCAGGGTGCCTCCGGCGTCGGGCGGGGTCTCACCGTCGCCATCGCTGTCAGCCGGCAACCCGGCCGACCCGCCGGCATAGACGATGGTCTCCACATTGGCGATCTGGCCAACGTTGATGCCCTCGGCGATCACGACGACCCTGTCCGTTCCGCCCTCGGCCAGCTCACGAACGATGTCGTCGGCCGAGTCGACGAAGTACACGTCGTCGCCGCCATTCCCGGCCATCCGGTCGTCGCCGCCGCGCCCATCGAGGACGTTGCTTCCGTCGTTTCCGATCAGGATGTCGTCGTGGCGGCTGCCGATGCCGTTCTCGACGTAGTACTCGGTCTGGTCGGCGTTGTGGCCGGCAAAGATCGATACGTTGTTGGTATGCCCATTGACGCTGGAGAACTGTCCGGCCCGCAGGTCGAGGATGGTGCCCGCCGTAGAGCCGGAGAAGTCGACCGTGTCGGTTCCGCCGGTGTCGTGGATCACGAACCCGATGTCGCGCAGCATGCCCGACGAGGCGAGTTCGTAGCCATACACCGTGCTGTTGAAGCCGTAGGTGTCGTCGCCCGTGTTCAGGTCGATCGTCTGATAGGTCCGTACCCCGTTCTCGTCGACGGTCGAGAAGTAGCGCCTGATCAACGCCTCGATATCGGCGGTGAGCGGCGTGGAGGCCGACCAGCGGCTGGTTTCACCGACGTCAATGCCGTCAAAATACGACATGACGGAGTATTGCTGACGATCGTAGATCCAGGTCGCATTGTTCAGATAGTTGATCTGGACGCCGCCCGGTCCGCTATAGTTGTAGAGGCCCGGATGATTCAGACCGAATTCATGTCCAAATTCGTGAATGAATGAATCGAACACGTAGCCGCCGATATCCGTCTTGTTCGGCTCGGTATCGTGGAAACGCTGACCTATGCTCACGTAACGGTCGCTCGAATACGCGCTGCCGTCGTCCGGCTCACCAAGTTCCGGGCTGACGACCTCCATCCAGTCCGTGGTGCTGTCGAAGGGCGCGTCGTCGACGATCTCGAATTGCAGAGGGGTCACGGTGGACCAGACCTCCAGGGCGCCGATGGCGGCTTCCTTGTAATCCGGATGATCATTGAGGTCAGTGACATTGATCCTCAACGGCTCCGCTGCGATTTCTGGCGTCAGGCTGCGGTCGAGATCCCCCGGATAGTCGAGAAAGGCCTCGTAATCCTCGCTCTTTCCAAAAGGGTTATCCGGCGTTTGGTCATTGACCCACCATTCGTCGCTGGCTTGCATTGGAACCGGCATCTTTGGCACCCCTTGTTTGTCGATTGTTGGGCGTTTCAGGCTGCATGGCTTTGGTGCTGTGACCCATTCACGCGCACCGCGTGTTCCGCTTCGAAAACACTCAACCTGCATGGATACTGAGACGCGGTTTCGAACCTGTCCATACGATTTTGTTAACCTTCATTCGCGGGAACGTAGGGTCATGACGTGACGCGCGGAGTTCAGCCTATAGGGCATGGGAGGTTCCGCAGGGCCTGTCGGAACGGGAGTTCTCTGGTCGGGGGGCTCTTCTGTGGGCGCACCAAACGGTGACGCGGCACCGGACAGCCAGCCCGCAGGGCAGGAGCCGTTCAGGGCAGAAGTGAACGACCTGGAGACAGCCACGGCGGTCCGCCAGCAGCCACGTCTTGCCGCCAATTTCCTTGACGTCGGCATTGCAGCCGTCCCATTGGAGATCCCAGCTGAACCGGGCGCTCGGCATCCTGCGGTACGTGAGGACCGCGCGGAACACGTGTTCCGACCGACTGGCCAGCCGCATCGCTGACGCGACCGCGAACCTTCAGCTTATGGTGAAGCGGCACGGAAACGCCGTAATCCGCACGCACTCAGGCCCAAGGGACATCGCAGGGCCACCGGCCACCTAAGTCTTGACCGGACGGCGTAGCCATAAGTCTAATGTGGCAGCCATGCGAGAGGCGAACTCCAGGCGCGTGAGGCCGAGCAGGCGAGCCGAGGCTGCAAGCTGTCCTTGCGCCCGGCTGCGGCGCCTTTTGGGGCGCGCCGTCCCGCCATGAATACGGCGCCGGGTCGCGGTCGAACGCCCCTTGTCCGTCAGGCGGCCTGGAGGATGCGATCCAATGCGTCGCAAAGCCGGTCGACCTCGTCGAGGGTGTTGTAATGCACCATAGACACGCGGAGCACGCCGCCCTGCCCATCAAGGCCCAAGTACTCCACCAGACGGCGCGAATGAAAGTCGCCGTGCCGGATGGCGATCCTGTGGTCGTCCATGTGGCGGGCGATCTCGCCCGAGTTCTGTCCGTCGAAATGGAAGGCAACGGTCGGAATGCGGGTCGAACTGGCGTTGTGGCTGGACCCGACGACCTGAACATCGTTGCGCGACGTCAGGTAGGACAGCAGCCGCCCGACCAGCGCATCCTCCTGACGGGTGACGGCTCCGAAGGCGGCCTCGA
Source organism: Rubellimicrobium rubrum (assembly GCF_006152115.1). Classification (GTDB taxonomy): domain Bacteria; phylum Pseudomonadota; class Alphaproteobacteria; order Rhodobacterales; family Rhodobacteraceae; genus Rubellimicrobium; species Rubellimicrobium rubrum. The sequence continues at coordinate 90,119 of NZ_VDFU01000013.1, forward strand.
TGCGGTTTCGCACAGTGCCGCCCGCCGCTCCGCCCAGATCCGCCAGATAGTCCCGAAGGGCGAGCGTGGAGTAGGCGCATTCATAAGACGGGTTGCCCGGCTCCAGCTTGCCCGGCACCTTATCCTTGCCGTAAAAGTAATGGTACAACGTATCCAGTTCGAGCAGCAACTCGTGCTTGCCGTACATGACCGCGTAATGCGGCCCGTAGGTCTTGTAGAGGCTGAAGACGTAGTAATCGACATCCCAGGCCTGCACGTCGATGGCCCTGTGCGGGGCATAGGCCACGGCGTCCACGCAAAGCCGGGCTCCGGCCTCGTGGACGATCCGCGCGACCTCGGCCACCGGGTGCACCTGCCCCAGGATGTTGGACACATGGGTCATGCACACCAACCGGGTCCGATCGGTCAGCAACGCCCTCAGATCCTCGAGGTCGAGCGCCATCGTCTCCGGGTCCAGTGGCCAGAACAGGACCTCGATCCCGAACTCCCTCAGGGCGACCCAGGGACCGATGTTCGACTCGTGGTCCGCCATCGTCACGATGACCTCGTCCCCGGGGGACAGCTGGGTCCGCATGGCGCGGGCAAGGTTCTGGAGGAGCACGGTCGTCGATGGGCCGAAGACGATCTCCTCGGGCCGTGCAGCATTGACGAGCACCTGCGCCGCCGCCCGGGCGTCGCGCAGGGCCTCGGCCGCGGCCTGCGACACGGCATAGCTGCCGCCGATCTGGACGTTCCGCTCGAACAGGAACTCGGTCATGCGGTCGACCGCGCCCCTGAGGATCTGTGATCCCCCTGCGTTGTCGAAGAGCGTCCAGCCGCGATGGAGGCCGGGGAATTGCTGGCGGACGTGGTCGAGGTCGAGGGCGATCCCGGTCATGGGGGTATCTCCTGCAGGGAAAGGGGGCGTCAGTGGTTCAGCACGGCGCCCAGGAAGTTGCGTGTGCGCTCCTCGCGCGCGGCGTCGAATATCTGCGATGGCGTGCCTTCCTCGACGACCCGGCCCCCGTCCATGAAAATGACGCGGTCGGCCACCTGCCGGGCAAAGCCCATCTCGTGGGTGACGACCACCATCGTGACCCCGGACCGGGCCAGCAGGCGCATGACGTCGAGGACCTCTCCGACCATCTCGGGGTCCAGCGCCGACGTCGGCTCGTCGAACAGCATGACCTTGGGCTCCATGGCCAGCGCGCGCGCGATGGCGACACGCTGCTGCTGCCCGCCCGAAAGCTTGCCCGGATATTTGTCGGCCTGACCCTCGATCCCCACCCGGGCCAGAAGCTCTCGCGCGCGGCCCTCGGCTTGGCGGGCGTCGAGCCCGCGCACCCTCATGGGCGCGAGCATGACGTTGCGCAGCACCGTAAGGTGGGGAAAGAGGTTGAAGGACTGGAACACCATGCCCACCTCGGCCCGCACCTTCTCCAGCGCGCGTCCGCGTTTCACCGGTGTGCCGTCCAGGATCACCGTGCTTCCCGGCTCGAACTCCTCCAGGAGGTTGATGCAGCGGATCAGCGTGGACTTGCCCGAACCCGATGGCCCGATGACGCAGACCACCTCCCCCTCGGCGATGTCGAGGTCGATGCCATGGAGCGCGGTGTAGCTGCCGTAGCGCTTCCGCAGGTCGCGGATATGAATGAAGCTGGGCGCCATCAGCGATCCGCCTGCGCGAAGCGGCGCTCCAAGCGCGACACCATGCCGACAAGCGGCCAGAGCAGCGCGATGTAGATCAGCGCCGCCCCAATAAGCGGGCTGGGGTTGGCCGTCAGAGCCTGGGCCTGCGTCGCCTGCTTGAGCAGATCGGGCATCGCCACCACCGACGCGAGGGCCGTGTCCTTCATGACGTTGATGCAGTTGTTGGTCAGGGGCGGGATCACGATGCGAATGGCCTGCGGCAGGACAACATCCACCATGAGATGGCGGGGCGACAGGCCCAGGGCACGCGATGCCTCGAACTGGCCGAGAGGAATCGCCTCGATGCCGGCGCGGAAGATTTCGGCGGTGTAGGCGGCCGACACGAGGCTCAGGGCCGCCACGGCCGACATGAAGGGCGACAGCCGCAGCCCGAGAAAGGGCAGCGCGTAGTAGATGACGATCAGCAGGACGAGGATGGGAATGGAGCGCAGGACGTCGATGTAGACCCGGGCCATCCCGCGCACGAACGGGTGCGCGTAAAGCCGCGCCAGCGCGAGAAACAGCCCTAGCACAAGCCCCGCGACGATGCTGACCACGCCGATCTGGATCGTGACCCACAGCCCCCAAAGCAGGAGCGGGTAGGTCCGGATCAGCACCGGAACGTTGAAGAAGGTATCGAGAATGTCCAAACCAGTCTCCGGCTCGCTCCACCCGAAGGGACAGGACGCTCGGGACGCCTGTCCCTAAGCCGGGATCAGGGCGTGGGTACGTCCATGACCTGCACGGTCGAGCTGCCGTCCTCCGGCTGTGCTCCGAACCACTTCTCGTGGGTGGCGGCCAGGAAGCCCTCGTTCTTGAGCTCGGTGATGATGGCGTTCACTTCGGCCACCAGGGGAGAGTCCTTGGCGAACATCACGGAATACTTCTCGCCGGTCGGGATGCGTTCGGCCACGACGAAGTCGGGCTTGTCCTTGACGTAGTATTGGAGCGCCGGAATGTCCGAGATGTAGCCGTCGATGCCCCCGTTCCCGAGGTCCAGCATGGCCGGGGCCAGCCCTTCGAAGCGGCGGATCTCGCTGAAGCCGTACTCGGCCTCGTGTTCCGTGGCCCACATGTCGCCGGTGGACCCGGTGTCCACGCCGATGACCTTGCCCGACAGATCCCCGAGCCCGGTGAGGCCACTTGCGGCGGTGACGGTCAGGGACTGGTCGCTGTCGAAATAGGGTTGAGCGAAGCTCACTTCCTGTAGCCGCTCGGGGGTAATGGTGATGGAGGACATGGCCATGTCCACGCGCCCCGACTGGACCGCCGAGAACAGGCCCGAGAAGGGGATGTTCTCGATCACCACCTCGCGGCCGAGCCGTTCGCCGATCGCGTTGGCAAGGTCCACCTCGAAGCCCACGAAGCTGCCCGACTCGTCCTGGAATTCCCAGGGAACGTTGCCGATGTTGGCCCCGACTGTCAGTTCCTGGGCCTGCGCCTGGGCCACCGCACCAAAGGCCAGCGCCGCGCCCAGGAGGCCCGACTGGAAGAACGTCCTACGCCGCATGTTCAAGTCCTTTTCCCTGCAGTTGTCGCCTTGTTATTGGCTTGACCGGTCAGACCGGTTAGACCAGCCAAGCATGGCGGTTCACTGAAAGCAAGTTCCGAGATGCGGCTAGCGGGAAGCGGAGGGTGTCTTGGACAGGCCTATCAGATCCGATGACCGGGGTTGGACACCATTGCCGCAACTTGTGGCACGAAGATTGCAGAACCTCATCCTTGAGGGCACCTGGAAGCCCGGCCAGAAGATCCCGTCCCAGCGAACCCTGTCCGAGGATTACGACATCAGCCGCGCCTCCCTCCGCGAGGCCCTGCTCACTTTGGAGACGCTCGGGCTCATCCGCTCCGAGCCGGGCCGAGGCACCTTCGTGACCCATGGGCAGGAGGGGACTCGGTCAAAGGAGGGGCGCTGGCGCTATGCCGACAGCCTGCCCCTGCGCGATGTCTTCCAGACCCGCATCATGCTCGAGTCCGAGATCGCCGCCCTCGCCGCCCAGGGCATCGACGATGGCAGCCTCGACCGGCTGGAGGCCGCGACGGAGGAGATGCAGCGCGGCTGGGATCTGGGCGACCTCGTGACCAATGTCGAGGCGGATCTGCTGTTTCACCAGATCATCGTGGGCCACTGCGGCAATCGGATGCTCCAGCTCCTCTATGAGAACGCAGCCGAGATCCTGACCGAAACCCAGCGCCAGCCCATTCCGGCCACCAGAACCGAACGGATGCAGGCCTCCATCGCGGAGCATCGGGAGGTCATCGCGGCCCTGCGCGCCCGCGACCCCGAAGGCGCCCGGGCCGCCATGGCCACCCATATCCGCAATACCGCCCTGAGCGCGGCGGTCGATCTCGACTGAGCCGACGCTCGGATCCTTTCATTGACTGTGCGTTCACGATGGCCAAGCCGCCTGCGCCAAGACCGAGCGGGTGCAAGGGCTGAGCGGGTCGTCCCCTGCGGTCTTTGGCCCGAGCAGCTGTTCGAAGACGTCGGCCCGCCGGTGGTCGTCGCTGACGCCAGGGTCACTCCACCATTCGGCATTGTTTCGCGCCAGAAAGGCCGGGCACGCGTCCCCTGCTCAGAAAGCTTGCTTTGGCGTCCCGCGCGCAGCTACGCTCACCTTGCGTCAGCAAGCCATGAAACAAGCCGAGAACGGCACCGATGGGCGGCTCGCACTTGGAGGAGATGCAATGAACAGACGTGCCTTTCTGGCGTCGTCGGTGGCGCTTGGCGCGCTTGCCGCCGGCGCCCCGGTCGCCTTTGCGCAGGACCGGCTCACCATCCTGGGCTCCGTGCCCAACCTGGGCTTCCCGTTCTTCGTCCACATGCTGAACCAAATCAAGGTCGAGGCCGAGGCGCAGGGCGTGGACCTGATCGAGTCCGACGGACAGAACTCGGCTCCCAAGCAGACCGCCGACATCGAGGCCGCGCTCGTGCAGGGCGTGGCCGCAATCGTCATCTCGCCCCTGGATGTCAACGCGCTGGCTCCGGCCATCGAGCAGGCGATCCAGGTGGGCGTGCCGGTTGTCACGATCGACCGCCGCGTGGACGGGGTGGAGGGTGTCCTTGCCCATGTCGGCGCCGACAACGTCAAGGGCGGCGAGGCCGAGGCCCAGGCCATGATCGCGGCGTTCCCGGACGGAGCCAAGGTCTTCCACCTGCAGGGTCAGCCGGGTGCGGGGCCGGCAATCGATCGCAACCAGGGCGTCCATAACGTCCTCGACCCAATGGCCGACAAGTACCAGATCGTGTTCGAGCAGACGGCGAACTTCTCACGGGCCGAGGCTCTCACGGTTGTGGAGGCCGGGCTTGCGGCCAATGGCAAGCCCGACGCCATCATCTGCGCCAACGACGACATGGCCCTTGGCGCCGTGGAGGCCTGCGCGGCCCGCGGCTTCACCGACGTGAAGATCTACGGCTTCGACGCCCTGCCCGAAGCCCTCATCGCGGTGCGCGACGGCACCATGGCCGGGACGGTCGAGCAGTTCCCGGGGGAACAGTCCCGCACCGCCGTCCAGATCGCCGTTGCCTTTGCCCGGGAAGGCACGCAACCGGCCGAAGCGCTCGTCCTGCTGACCCCGGTTGTGATCGGGCCCGACAACCTCGATCAGGCCGAGCGGATCGGCGAGACGTCCTGATCCGATCACGGCGCGACGGTCAGGGGCCTGCATTCCTGGCTGTCCGCCCCTCGCGACGGAGACGCCCGTGACCGGCCAGCTTGCCGCCGATACCCCTGTGCCGCCCCTTCTGGACGTCGTTGGCCTGACCAAGAGGTTTTCCGGCGTGACGGCGCTCGACAACGTATCGCTCGATGTCCGGGCCGGAGAGATCCTGGGCCTCCTGGGCGAGAATGGGGCCGGCAAGTCCACGCTTCTCAAGATCCTGTCAGGCGCCCAGTCGGCCAGCAGTGGCAGCATCTCCTTCGCGGGCCGCCCCTATGCGCCGGCGGGCCCCGACGCGGCGCGCCAGGCCGGCATCGTCACGATCTACCAAGAGCTGAGCCTGATCCCCACGCTTTCCGTGGCCGAGAACATCTTCGTCAACCGCGCGCCGACCGGACCGTTCGGCCTTATCGACTGGCGACGGATGCGGCGGCAGGCCCGCGACATCCTCGCCCGGGTCAACCTATCCCTGGACCCCGAGACGCCGGTCTCGGCGCTGTCGGTGGCCGAGCAGCAGCTCGTGGAGATCGCGCGCGCGCTGTCGCTGGAAAGCCGCCTCATCATCATGGACGAGCCGACCTCGGCGCTCACAGAGACGGAGGTCCAACAGCTCTTCGGCATCATGGAGATGTTGCGGCGTGATGGCGTGGCCATCATGTTCGTCACCCACCGCCTGGAGGAGGCCTCCAGCATGTGCGACCGCATGACGGTCCTGCGCGACGGACGGCTCGCGGGCCACCTCCTGCGTGACGGGGGCCGCGTCCCGGTGCCCCGGATCATCGAGAAGATGGTCGGCCGGGCCGCGTCCGAGCTTTATGCCCGTCCGACCCGGCGCGACAACGCGGGGGCCGTGCGGCTCAGCGTCCGCGGGCTTCGGACGGTCCGCGCCGCCGACGCGCCTCATGCCGTCGTGCTCGATGGCATCGACCTGGACCTCCGCGCAGGCGAGATCCTGGGCCTCGCGGGGCTCGTGGGCTCGGGCCGCACGGAGCTCGCGCGAGCCGTGTTCGGGGCGGATCCGATCGCCTCGGGGACGATCCGTCTCGATGGCCAACTCATCGCGCCCATGTCGCCCGCCGATGCCTGCGCCCTTGGCATCGGGCTGGTCCCGGAGGACCGCAAGCAGCAGGCCATTTTCGCCATGCTGCCGATCCGCCAGAACTTCTCGATCGCCGCACTGGACCTTTTCTCGGATGGCCTGGGCGTGATGAGGCCCGGCCGCGAAGGCGCCGCGCTCGCCGGCTACCGCAAGGCCATGTCCATCCGCATGAGCTCGCCCGAACAGGCCATCGACGGGCTGTCGGGCGGGAACCAGCAGAAGGTGATCCTGGCCCGCTGGCTGGCACGCGACCCCAAGGTGCTCATCGTGGACGAGCCCACGCGCGGCGTGGATGTGGGCGCAAAGACCGAGGTCCATCAGATTCTGGTCCAATTGGCGGAGCGCGGCATCGCCATCCTGATGATCTCGTCCGAGTTGCCGGAGGTTCTCTCGGTCAGCGACCGCATCATCACCATGCGCCAGGGCCGCATCACCGGCGAGATGCCGGCCATCGAAGCGACGGAGGAAAGCCTTATGGCGCTCATGGCGCTCGAAGCCCGGCCCGGAGACCCGCAATGACGTCTCCCGTCACGCAGCGGGGCCGAGGCGGGTTCGACCTCTTCCGCGTGCTCAAGCAGTTCGGCCCGCTCCTGTTCCTGTTCGCGCTGATGCTGGTCTTTGCCATCACCAACGAGAACTTCTTGACCCAGCTCAACCTTTTCAACGTCGCCCGCCAGATCTCGATCACCGGGTTGATCGCCTTGGGGATGACCTTCGTCATCCTGACCGCCGGAATCGACCTCAGCGTGGGATCGCTTCTCGCCTTTTGCGGGATGGTCGCCGCGGTCGTGGCCAAGGGCGGAACGGCCAACACCCTGTCCCTGTCCTCGAATGCGGGGGCGGGCTACGGCTGGGGCGCCGCCCTGCTGGCCGCCGTGGTGGTCGGGACGGCGGCGGGCTTCGTTCAGGGGCTCGTCATCACGCGTCTCCGGGTTCCGCCCTTCGTGGTGACGCTTGGCGGCTTGACCATCTTCCGGGGCCTCACGCTCACCCTGTCGGGCGGAGGGCCGATCTCGGGCTTCACGCCCGGCATGCGCTGGTTCGGCACCGGCCTTGTCGGCCCGGTCCCGGTCCCGGTCCTGATCTTCGGTCTGGCCGCGCTGCTCTGCCACGTGGTCCTCCGCTACACGCGCTTCGGCCGAGCCGTCTATGCGGTCGGCGGCAACGCCGAGGCCGCGCGCCTGTCGGGGGTCCGCGTCGATCGCGTGCTCGTCTCGGTCTACATGATCGTGGGCTTCTTCTCGGGCCTTGCTGCCTTCGTGCTGGCCGCCCGACTGAACTCGGCCGAAGCCGTCGCGGGCATCGGCTACGAACTCACCGTGATCTCGGCCGTGGTCATCGGGGGCACGTCCCTTTTCGGAGGGATCGGGGGCGTCGGCGGGACGGTCGTCGGCGCGGCGCTGATCGGCGTGCTGGTGAACGGCCTCGTGCTCAACAACATCTCCTCCTACACGCAGCAGGTCACCATCGGCCTGATCCTGATCGCAGCCGTCGCCTTCGACCGTTGGCTCAAGGCGCGCGCGCGGGCGTGAAACGCCTCGCCAATGCCATCAGAGGGCGACTCCCAGTCGCGGCGGGGCCTGGCGCGTTCGGTGCCGGCCGGCCCTGCCGCTCCGTCGTGAGACGAAGGTCAGCCGCGCTCGTAGGTCGCCTCGACCAGCCGCAGCGCCGAGAAGAAGCCAGTTTCGGGGTCCACGTACTCGCCTAACTCCAGGATGCCGCTGGTTCGCATGGGGACGTTGAACGGAATGGGGTCCACGATGCGTCGCGTGTAGACGGGCAGGATGTCGTCGGGCCAGGTTTGGCCGGGCTCGCAGAAGGGGCACACGGCCGTCGGCATCTTCGTCAGGACGAAGAACGTCGATTCGGCCTTGAGCGGCGGCGCCATGAAGCCGTTCACGATGATGCGCTGGCCTTCGCTGGCAAGGGCCAGGTCCGAAAAGCTCGTGTCCTTGTTGTACAGGTCGCGCAAGCGGATGGTCCCGTCCTCCTCCTGCGCGGACGCGGCTTGCGAAACGAGCAGGAAAGCGGGCAAAAGAACGAGGAAGCGGCGGCGGTCCATGAGCTGTCCTCCATGCAAGAGCTGAAAAAGGGTGACGGGCCCCGCCGGGGCGGGAACCGTCGTTTCGGCACAGGACGGTCCCGCCGAGCTCAGTTGCCGGTCGCGCCGTCGCCAGCCTCTTCGCCGGCCTCGGCGTCGCCCTGGGTGGGCTCCGTAGCACCATCGGCGGGTTGAGCCGAACCGGCCTCACCTCCCGTCGCGGTGTCGGCCCCCTCCGCCGCAGTCGCTTCGTCGGCCGCCTCCTCGAGCGGCTCGGCCGTCGCGTCGTCCGGCAACTCCTCTGCGGCGTCCTGCGCGTCATCGCCGACCTGATCCTCTGCGGCGCCTTCCTCTGCGGCGGGGGCCGCATCATCGGCGACAGGATCGCCCGAGCCGGCGGCCGGCGCGTTCACGTTCAACGCACCCAAGGCCGCAGCCGGGATGCCCTCGCCACCCGTCATCGCGTGCAGCATGACGTGGAAGATCACGTTCTGCTCGATCACCCCCCCGACGAGGTGAGCCCAGGGACCGCGGGCGAAGGCCGCAACATCCGCACCCGAATGCGTTTCCGACCCCATCGGAATCAGCGCCTGCTGAAGGTAGTCCGGATCCGTGGCCTGCTCCTGGGTGACGTTGGGCCGCGTCCCGAAGAAGCTGCCATCCGCCTGCTCGATCATGACCGATCCGGCGCCATTGAGGTATCCCACGACGCTGAACGGCTTGCCGTCATTGGCCAGCACCGGCTCGCCCGTATGCTCCTCGCCGGCCGGATCGACGTCCATGCAAAGCCCCGTGATCGGCGTCCCCCGGCCGCAGTAGCCGTTCAGGGCGATGGCGTGGCCGTGGTCGGCGGTCACGATGATGAGCGTCTCGGCCGGATCGGTCAAGTCCATGGCGGTCTGGACGGCCTCGGCGAAGGCGACGCCGTCGGTCACGGTTCGGTGGACGTTCCCGGCATGGTTGGCGTGATCCACACGCCCGCCTTCGGACATCAGGTAGTAGCCGTTCTCGTTCCGATCGAGCGCCTCGATCGCGGCCGCCGTCATCTCGGCCTGGGTCGGCTCGCCCGTGCGGTCATGCGCGTACTCCATGTGGCTGGCCTCGAACAGCGCAAGCACGGGGGCGTTGCCGGGGGCCGCCAGCGCCATGAACGTCTCGTCATTCCAGGCATACTGGCCGCCTGCCGCGATGACCTCCTCCACGAGGTTGCGCCCGTCGGTGCGCAGTCCGGGGTCGCCCTCCTCGTCGGTGACATCCGCCGGGAGGAAATGCGCGCGCCCCCCACCCAGGGCCATGTCGATGACTCCGGCGTTCATCTGGGCCACGAGCTGCGCCGCGAGGTCGGGCTGATTGCAACCCTCGGGGATGAAGGTGTTGTCCTCCCAGTCGCGGTTGGCCGTGTAGCCATAGACCGCGGCCGGGGTGGCATGGGTCAGGCGGGCGGTCGACACGATGCCCACCGACTTGCCCATGGCGCTCGCGATCTCCGCCAGGGTGGTGAGGCGACCCTCGACCGCCGCCTGGCAATCGTCGACAGCCACGTCGGGATGCACGTTGATGACGTCGTTCTTCATCTTGACGCCGGTGTTCATAGCGGCGGCGGTGGGGGCCGAGTCGGGCGTCTGGCCGTTGGTGGTGTAGGTCTTTACCAGGGCCGTGTGCGGGAACGTCTCATGGGGGAGGACGTGGTCATCGCCCAGCCCCCCGGCCTGCTGGCCAGCAAAGATGCGGGTCGCGTAATTGGTGCTGACGTCGTTCCCGTCCGCAACGAACAGGATGACGTTGCGCGCGGTGCCGGTGTTGGACTGAAGGGCGAGCATCTCCTCGACGGTCCCCTGACCCGCGATGAACCACTCGTTCTGCGCCTGGACGAGGTCCTGGGCTCCGGCCGTCGAAGCCAGGGTGGCCGCGGCGATGGCGATGGCAGACGTTCTCATGGTGTCTTCCTCCCGAGGGCTTCCGATGAGCCCTGCCCGAAGACTCTAGGAGCGGCGCTGCCATTGTCTCGCCCAGCCCGACGAAGGCGATCATAACGGCATTCGGGCCGGCCAAGTTCCGCTTCAGCCGCAGGATCGCCCACCGAACGGCATGGGCCTATAGCCGCGCGTGTCACAGACGTCCCCGCAACTGGACGGGCCGGGATGCGACAGCCCCCACGGACAGCCCGACGCGGAGTCTCAGTTGAGCCGCAAGCCCGTTCCCGGGCTGAAGAGGTGCACGGCCGCAGGCGGAACGGAAAGCCGGACCACATCCGGGACATCCTCGCCGGCAGGCCAGTTGGACACCAGGGGCTGGCCATCGATCCTCCCGTGCACAAGCCGCGTGGCCCCCAGCTCCTCGACGTAGTCCACCCGGACCGAGAGCGCGTTTGCGGCGGTGCCATCCGCCCTCACGAAGTCTTCGGGGCGGATGCCGACGGTCACTTGGCCACTGCCCCCAACCGGGCTCGACAACCGAGCCCCGCCGACGCGCAGGTCGCCGCCGTCCTGCTGCGCCGCCAGGAGGTTCATGGCCGGCGCCCCGATGAAGGCGGCCACGAAGGTGGACGCAGGCCTGCGGTAGACCTCCAGCGGCGCGCCGATCTGCTCGATCCTGCCTCCGTTGAGCACGACGAGGCGATCCGCGAGCGTCATCGCCTCCATCTGGTCGTGGGTCACGTAGATGGAGGTCGTGCCCAGTCGCTGCTGCAGGTGGCGGATCTCGCCCCGCATGCTCCCACGCAGCTTGGCGTCGAGGTTGGACAGAGGCTCGTCGAACAGGAAGACCGCCGGCTCGCGAACGATGGCGCGGCCCATGGCCACGCGCTGGCGCTGCCCGCCCGAAAGGGCGCGCGGCTTGCGATCAAGAAAGGGCCCGATCTCCAGGATCTCGGCCGCGGCCGCCACCCGGCGCGCGATCTCGGCCTTGGGCATCTTCCGGTTGGTGAGCCCATAAGCCAGGTTCTGTCGGACGCTCATGTGCGGATAAAGCGCATAGTTCTGGAAGACCATGGCGATGTCCCGGTCGGCGGGCTCGATGTCGTTGACGACGCGATCGCCGATCCGGATGGTGCCGCTGGTGACGGTCTCCAGCCCCGCGACCATGCGGAGAAGCGTGGACTTGCCGCAGCCCGACGGTCCAACCAGCACGAGGAACTCACCATCGGCGATGTCGATCGAAATGTCGGTCACGGCCGGCGTGCCGCCGAAGTAGGTCTTGCCCACGCGGTCGAGGGTGATGGATGCCAATCTACTTCTCCGCCTCGATCAGGCCCTTCACGAAGAGCCGCTGCATTGCGATCACGACCAGCACCGGCGGCAGCATTGCCAGCACCACAGCCGTCATCACGTAGTTCCACTGGGGCACGGCATCGGCCACGTCGGCCATCCGCTTGATGCCGGCGACGACGGTGTAGTAGCGCGCGTCGGTCGTCACGAGCAGCGGCCAGAGATACTGGTTCCATCCATAGATGAAGAGGATGACGAACAGCGCGGCCATGTTGGTCCGCGACAATGGGATCAGGATGTCGCGGAAGAACTTCATCGGCCCTGCCCCGTCGATGCGCGCGGCCTCCATGAGCTCGTCCGGGATCGTGAGAAAGACCTGCCGGAACAGGAAGGTCGCCGTGGCCGAGGCGATGAGAGGCACAGTCAGCCCCGCATAGGAGTTCAGCATCCCCAGGTCCGCCACGACCTCGAAGGTCGGCACGATTCTGACCTCGACCGGCAGCATTAGGGTGATGAAGATGATCCAGAACGCCAACTGCCGGAACGGGAAGCGGAAATAGACGATCGCGAAGGCCGAGGTGATGGAGATCGCGATCTTCCCGAGCGCGATAACCAGGGCCATGATGAGGCTGTTCGTCATCATCAGACCAAGCGGCGGCGCCCCCGAGCTGGAGATGCCCTGCCCCATCATGGCCGCATAGTTCGCCCCCGCCTGATTGCCAGGCAGGAGGGGAATGACCCCCGAGGAGAACGCCGTGGAAGGATGCGTCGAGGCGATGAGCGCCAGGTAGACGGGAAAGGTGACGACGGCCACCCCGAGGATCAGCACGACATGGGTGAGGACGTTGAGGAAAGGACGGTGCTCGACCACTGGGTCAGTACTCCACGCGCCGTTCGATCCAGCGGAACTGGATCATGGTCATGGTGATGACGAGGGCCATGAGGATGACCGACTGCGCCGCCGAGGACCCGAGGTCCAGCTCCAGGAAGCCGTCCTCGTAGACTTTGTAGATCAGGATGTTGGTGGCCTGGTTGGGACCGCCTTCGGTGGTCGCGTGGATGATCCCGAAGGTGTCGAACATCGTGTAGACGATGTTGACCACTAGGAGAAAGAAGGTCGTGGGCGCCAGCAGCGGGAAGGTGATCGTCCAGAAGCGCTTGAACGGTCCCGCCCCGTCGATGGCTGCCGCTTCGCGAAGGGAGGCCGGAATGGCCTGGAGCCCCGCCAGGAAGAAGAGGAAGTTGTAGCTGATCTGCTTCCAACTCGCCGCGACCACCACGAGGATCATTGCATCCGAGGGGCGCAGGCTGTGGTTCCAGTCGTACCCGACGCCATTGAGCAGGTAAGGCAGGATGCCGATAGTGGGATTGAAGATGAACCACCACATGATCCCCGCGACGGCCGGCGCCACGGCATAAGGCCAGACCAGAAGCGTCGTATAGACGCGGGCCGTCCGGACGACCCGGTCCGCCGCTACGGCAAGAAGCAGCGACAGGCCCATCGACAGCACCGCTACCGCGATCGAGAAGACGACCGTGACCTGAAGCGAGTTCAGGTACTCCTCGCTGCGAAACAGCGCCCGGTAGTTGGCCAATCCCACGAAGTTCGTCGACAGACCGAAGGCATCCTCCCGCAAGAAGCTCTGCCGCACGGCCTGCCCCGCCGGCCATAGGAAGAAGACCATCGTGATGAGAAGCTGGGGCGCCAGCAGGAGCCAGGGCAGAAGGCGTCCACCGAAGACGGTCCGTTTCATGCGTCGGTCCTGTCAAGAAGCGGGAGGCCCGCCGAGGCGGGCCTCCGGTAGCAAGGGAATGAGCGGGCGTCAGTTGCCGGACGTGGTTTCGAACTCCCGCAGAAGGGTGTTGCCCCGCTCCACCACCGCATCAAGCGCGCCTTGGGCGTCCTCGTCCCCCGCCAGGAGCGCCTGGAACTCCTCGTCGATGATGTCACGGATCTGGACATAGCTGCCGAAGCGCAGGCCCTTGGAGTTCTCGGTCGGCGCGTTCAGCGTGATCTGCTGGATAGAGATGTCCGTGCCGGGATTGGCCTCGTAGAACCCCTGCTCCCGCGACAGGTCATACGCGGCTTGGGTGATCGGCAGGTAGCCCGAGAACTGGTGCCAGTCGGCCTGCACCTCGGGCGAGGACAGATAGGTGAAGAAGTCCGCGACGCCGCGATAGACCTCCTCGTCCTTCCCCTGAAGGACCCAAAGCGTCGCGCCCCCGATGATCGAGTTCTGCGGGGCCCCTTCCACGTCGGCGTAGTAGGGCAGCATGCCGTAGCCCACCTCGAAGGCGGTCGCATTGGCGACGACCCCGGCCCGGCCTGCGGAAGAGTTGAAGTAGATCGCGCATTCCTGGCTGTAGAATTTGGGGGGCGCGTCGTCCCCGCCGCCGGGCCCGCCATATTGGAAGAGCCCATCGTCCTGCCAGCGGGCCAGGTTCTCCCAGTGACGGACCTGAAGCGGGCCGTTGACCGACAACTCGGCCCCCAAGCCACCGAAGCCATTCTCCAACGTTCCGATCGGCTGGTTATGCCAGGCAGACAGGTTCTCGGTGTGAATCCAACTGATCCAGGCGGTCGTGAAGCCACAGGGGGCCGCGCCGGACTCGATGATCTGGCGCGAGAACTGCTCCAGCTCCTCCCAAGTCTTGGGCGGAGTCTCGGGATCCAGGCCGGCAGCCTCGAATACGTCCTTGTTGTAGTAAAGGATCGGCGTCGAGGAGTTGAATGGCATCGAGAGCATGTTGCCCTCGGTGTCGGTGTAATAGCCCACGACGGCCGGGAGGAACGCGGCGGGATCGAACGGCTCGCCCATGTCCGCCATCAGCTGATAGACCGGATAGGTCGCGCCCTTCGCCGCCATCATCGTGCCGGTGCCGACCTCGAAGACCTGCACGATGGCCGGCTGCTCGCCTGCACGGAAGGCCGCAATCGCGGCGGTCATGGTTTCGGGATAAGTGCCCTTGAAAGTCGGGACGACCGTGAACTCCTGTTGGCTGGCGTTGTAGCCGGCCACGATCTCCTCAAGCTTGGCGCCGTTCTCGCCGCCCATGGCGTGCCACCAGTGCACCTCGGTCTGGGCGGATACGGCGGAAGCAGCGGCCATCAGAGCCAGCGTCGAGGTTGCCAGAATGCGGACCATCGTGTCCTCCCAATTGACTAATTCTTATGTTCTTGGGGATGATCGTGACGGCCGCACGGAGATTGTGTCAAGTTTTTATGACAGTAACAGCTTGGCAAGTGACCCATGGTCACCGTCGGCTACCGAAACCCTCGGCCTTGATCGTCGCCCCGCCACCAAGTCCAGACGGTACCGGCTCAGGCGGGTGAGTGCCGATCTGGCCGTCTCCCGGCATTCCGCACGCGGGCGGTCAGAGACGCGCAAGGTCACGGCCAGAGCCATGGGCCAAGGCGGCTCGCTTCCAAGCCGCGCTTCGTTCATCGGGCCTGAACGTAACACATCCTGGATCGCCACCAGCCGGAGCGGGAACGGACACGCCGGCCCGGGGCGGGGCAGCATGTCCAGATGGATCCCCTGCTACGGGGCATCCCTCCACCGCCCGTGACTGGCGCAAGAAGCGGGCCCAAGGCCCTCGCATGTTGCCGCAGCGGAGCCGATCAGGGGGTGAGCGGGTGGCAGTATGCCGCACCGCCGCCGTGGACGCCCGTCATGGAGGTGGCCGCCCGGACGCACTCGGTCCCCGTATCGAGCCGAAGCACGACGCTGGGCACCTGGGTGTTGCGGGTCAGGACCACGAGCATATGGGGACCGGGCAGCATCTGATCCTCGGGAAAGTTGGACAGGCCCTGGATCGGGTCATAGACCCAGATGCCGGCGGTCACGAGATCGGCGGGCGCGATGCTACGGCCAGGATCATCGCCAAGAAGGCGGTCGAGGACGCCCTGTGCCTGCGCGCCCTGGCTCCAGAGCGTCAGTGCCATCACGCTGGCCGCAAGGGTCTGTCGAGAAATGACGATCATGTCGGTTCTGCACCTCGGCTGAGTTGTTCGAGCCGTCATAGCACGACCTCGGGGCGAGGGGGCCATCCCCGTGGCCCTCTGCCCGGAAGGCATCCACAATAATGACCTATTCGCGATGCCAGCCCCGCGAAGGGCGCACGACTCCAGCACTCTCACGTACGCGCACTCCGGGCCAAACCAACGTCTTCAGCAACGCATCACCCTAAGGCCACCTCCAGCGCGTGTTCATGCGGGACAACTCCCGTTCCAGAGAAAGAATGAGCTGGACCGCTATCGCCACGCCCCGTCCGACTGCGAAGTTGCCCCTGTGATTACCGGGCGGGCGCTCGTGCTCGCGATCACCGGCAGCGTCTTCAACCCCGGGGCCCCGTCACTCTCGACCCAGTCGACAAGCTCCTGCCTGAGCCGCACCTCGGTGGCGGGGTCGCCCAACTCCGGGTTGCCGCAAGGGCAGTGGTAGAACCCCGAGATGATGGAAAACCGGGAAAAGGACTGCACCTCCTCGAACCCTCCAATCGTTTCGACGACTGCCCTGTAGCAGTCGACCGTGCTGATCGGCGGAATGCCTCATCGGACCAGCCAAGATACAGGATCAGCCTGCCACCCGTGTCGCGGAAAGCCGCCAAGTATGGGTCATTGGCGTTATGGACCGCACCAAACTCCTGCAGGCCGTCGTGCTCTGCCCCGCTGAACTCGACGTCGGACAACTCCATGTCATCCGCCCGCTCTCCAGCGTGGCCGTGAGGCGACAATGCCCCAGAGCGAGGCCACCAGCATAAGTGTTGTCGGATTCCTGAGCCTCGTCGTCGGGCTGAAGCAGCCAGGTGACCCACGCGACCTCGGATCCGAAGGGCTGCCCGCCGCTGTAGAGCCTTAGGCCCTTGGCATGGATGGCGAAGGCCCTGTTCTGCCGACGACGTCGATGCGAGCCGCGCCTTCTTGGGTGGAGCTTCACTCCCCGATCCGAAGCGCGATCCATATGGTATGCCGGGCACCGCGCTTGGTGCGCCCGGCCCTCACGGTCCGGGCACTGACGTCGAAGCCGCACCGGGCCAGCCGCTTCGAGAAGCCGTCATCCGGGGCGGCGGACCAGACCGCCAGGACGCCGCCCGCGGTGAGTGCCCGACGCGCCGCACGCAACCCGCCCTCGCCGTAAAGCACGTCGTTGTCCGGACGGGTCAGACCGCCGGGCCCATTGTCGACGTCCAGCAGGATCGCGTCGAACCTGTCCGTGCCCTCTCGGATCGCTTCGCCGACGTCGCCTGTCCGCACCTCGACCCGAGGGTCCGAGAGGCAATCCCCAAAGACCTCGGCCATGTGCAGCGACGCCCAGCCGACAAGTTCGGGCACGATCTCCGACACGATCAACCGCGCGTCCGCAGGAGCCATGGCCTGTGCGGCTCGAAGGGTGAATCCCATGCCGAGTCCGCCGATCAGCACCCGGGGCGCCGGCCGGCCAGCCAAGTGGTCGAGGGCCAGCGTGGCAAGTGCCTCCTCGGAACCGCCGAGCCTGCTGTTCATCAGCTCGTTCCCGTCCCCGAGCCGGATCGAGAACTCGTTCCCTCGCCGCAGCAGCCTGAGCGTGTCTCCTTGGGGCGCCGTCGCCGTCGCCAAGTTGATCCAGGGCAGCATACCGAATGTCCTATCGCTGAAGCTGACCCACAGCGTACCTCACCCTGGGAGCCATCAGAAGGTGCGGTGCCCCGACGGGGGAGGATACCGGCGAAACCGGAAGGAAAGCCTGGCACCGCTGGCGATCGCACCCGACCAGCCGGGGTTCAAAAGATCGGCTTCCCTGGCTGACCGATTATGGCGAGAAGACCCGCCCGCGCGAGGGGCAGCAGCCCTGGTCCGAGAGCCTGCATCTTTCCGCACCACTCAGTCGGGATCAGCAGCCTGGCCAAGGGCAGCGCCCAAGGCCGCTCATCGTCGCGGATGCGTGATCGACGCACCAGCGCGAGCAGCAGGAGGGCAATCCAGACACCGATCTGATCTGCGCCGCGAACATGGCCCGCAACCCGTCCAGCGGGACCGGACCGTTCTGTAACTCGCGCCGCGGTGCCGGACTCGTGCAGGGGCCTCCCGACCCGCTTGGGCGAACACAAGAACCGCCCCGGGGACAACGCCGCAAGGCGGATGATGTCAGGACCGGTCCTGGAGGACCGCGAAGTGCTGCATCAGGGTCTGCCGCGTCGTGATGCTGCCCCTGCCCCGCTCAGATCAAGCTTGCCGAGCCCCACCCGCGCACAGGACGTTCGGCCCCCCGTCCTGAGCGACCTTAACTCGATATGGTCCATTCCAGGGAAAGACCGCCCAAGACGGAGTACCGGTCATGCGGCGTATTCCTCCAGTTTGCCACTGTGCGCTGTCCAGTCGCATCACGACGCCTGGACGCATCAGGGTCAGGCGCTCGCTCAGTTCTGCCACCCTGGCTGGCAGAGAAGCGAAGCTTCGAACTGGCAGTCCTGATCGGGCGGCGTGTAGGACAGCCAATCGACCTGCATGACGAGCGGCCGTTGCGGGTCCACGAACGGCCCCATCCAGTCGGTCAACGTTCGTGAGTTCCAGTGCGAAAGGTAGATCTTCTGCGGTGTCTGCGGCAGGTCCGGCCCGGCTGCCGTGTGCACCAGTTCGCCATCGACGAACCATCGGATTTTGTCGGGCTCCCAGACGAAGGAATAGGTGTGAAAGTCCGAGTTTGACGAGATCCGCAACGGCACGGTGGCGCCATAATGGGGTTCGCCGTCCTTGTAGGTGTTGACGTCGAAGCTGCCGGTGTCGCGCGTCAGGATCTCCACGTCGATCTCGTCATGCGGTTGCTCGTGGACGGGACCGATGTAGGTGAAGAAGGCGGCATTCACGCCCGACCCCTCATCCGTGCGGATCCGCGCCTCGTACGTGCCGTAATGGTATCGGGCCTGCGTCTGGACCTCGGCGCATAGCCAGTCCTCCGATCCGGCCTCGGCAGGCGACAGGGTCAGCCGCAGCACGCCATCTGTCACGTCCACCATCCGCGACGCCCAGGTGCAAGCCATCCAGCCGCCGTTGGACCACCCGTCCGAGACATACCAGCGGGCTGGGTCGAGCGGGGCCGAGAAGTCTTCACGAAAGGCCTGTGTCGACGGCGCATCCTGCGCAACGAGCGGCAAGGGACCGAACAAAGCCAGAAGGATGGAAGCAAGGACGGCGGTTTTTGCAGGCCGTGGGGGCAAAGCGGGGCACACGGGGCGCGGGAAATCAGTCAAGGAACCTCCTGATCTGTCGTGCCCGCTAGCCGCGGGCCTGGCGCGTCCGGAGACTGTCCGGCAGGGCTGATCATGCATCGCGCGGCCCCCAAGAAGGTCGTGGACCGCCCGACGACGATGGCTTGAACCGGGAGGCGGCGCGTTGCAAGGCTCCTTGCACGGCAACAGGCTCCCCAGGCCCGGTCCTGTCTTCGCCCAATCGTTCCCAAATCCTTTGGCCGGCGCTTTGGGCATCCTTGGTGCGGCCCCCATTCATGAACCGGCTTTGATTCAGGATGTGAACGTTCTGCCTGCAAAGACCGGGGGATCTGCCGTGCGATGACGACGCTGCACGGGCACCATTGCAGGCTTCCGCGGCAGGGCGCACCGGGCTTGCTCTTGCCTTCCCGGATCGGCGCGCGACGCGCCCGCCCACACGGGTTCCGCAACAGGGCCAATATGATAGACACGCGATGGCTACCTGGCGGAATCAGTGCACCAAGGAAGAATTATGTCCCTAGTATTGGTAAGGACGCCGACATACCGGCGTCCGGAGTTGCTCAAGCGCGCCATGCGATGCCTTCAGGCTCAAACCCATCAGGAGTGGGTTTGCGAGGTCCGCGACGACTGCCCCGACCAGAGTGCGCGGGCTGCCGTGGAAGAGCTAGGCGACCCCCGCATTCATTACATCGCGAACCGACCGCAGAAGTTCTTGGTCAAGAACCTTGACGACTGCTTCCTCCGCGAAAATCCCTACGGTGCCGAGTACTTCTATTTGTTTGAAGACGATAATCAGGTGCGCCCGGACTTCATGACGCGAGGCATCGAAATCCTCAAGGGAACGGGGCTCTCGATCTGCCAGATCAATCAGGAGATCGAATACAAGACCGGCACCGCAGAAGCGCACGCTGAAAATTACGGCATCTTCGACGGAATATTCGACGAGCGCATCTACCAACCCAAGGAACTACGCCTGGGGCTCTTTGGTGGGGTGGGAATATCCAATGGCGCGGTATTCTGGTCCCGGAATATCCGTGTCGAACTGGCCTTTCGCATGGATACCATTCCCGCGCTCGATGAACCCATGCGGACCTACATGGTGAATGAGCCTGTTTACATCTACCGCGACAAGTTGGCAGTCTGGGCGAAGAATGAGGAGTCCACCACGAGAAATCTGGGTGTCGACAAGAGATGGCTGCGGCGCGAGCTCGATCTCAAGAAGTCCCTCAATGCCCTGCGGCGCGCCGTCTGGGAAAGAACTCCCACGAAAATGCGCGACGAGTTCCTTGATGGAGGAATTCTACGCGTTTCCAAGGAGGATCGCTTCGAGCCCTTACGGAAAGCTGGCATCCGAGTGCCCGGCGCCTACTCCGACCTCGGGGTCAAGGGTCAACTGAAAAGGTTGATCGTCAGCCAGCTCGGCCGCGAGCATCCCTCCATAGCCACCTGCATTCAGCGATCCTCGGACTGATACGTCACTCGGTCCTGCCTGACAGCGGCCCACCAAGGGCTCAGCGCGATATCGACCCCGGTCTAGCAGTCTCATGCGTCATTCCAAGCGCTTGACTGAAGCTGGGAACGAAGCCCAGGTCACGAGCATCGGCGATCACTACGACAGCACCTCCGCCGCGATGATCAGCAGGCGAAGCCAGAAGGCTGCCGACGGCTTCCGGTGCAGGCACGTGTGATGGCCACCAATCGGCGCGACGCGTGGACCAGGAACACAGGCCCGCGTCTTTCCCCACTTCCATGTCACTCCCAGCCGTAGGCTACACGGGCTGATCTGAGACAGTTCTTGGGGACGTTCTGTCCATAGTTCTGGGTTTGGAGAGCATCCCCCGATGCCCGCGAGCGGATGCTTCGGAGGGTTGGAGCAGCAAGCGGACTGCCCGACTGGAACGGCGGCTCACCCTGACACCGACCGGAGTTCGACAGGCCCCTCGATCGGCGTCATGCTTGGTCCATCTCCTCGCATGAGTTCAGAATGCGGGCTAAGGGTGCGATCGGCGCATGCTGGGATCCGCAATTCCAAGGAGACAGGGCATGGCACGTGTGGTTGTGATCGGCGGCAGCGGCCATGTGGGCACCTATCTGGTGCCTGCCTTGGTGGAACGCGGACATGAGGTGATGAACGTCAGTCGCGGGCAGGCCGCTCCCTACCGCGCGCACGCTGCCTGGGCGCGGGTCGAGCAGGTCGTGGCGGACCGGACGGCAGAGGAGGTCCTTGGACGCTTTGGCCCGCGCATCGCGGAACTCCGGCCTGACATCGTGGTCGACATGATCTCGTTCGACCTGTCCAGCACGCAAGGGCTGGTCGAGGCGCTGCGCGGTCGGGTGGAGCACTTCCTCCATTGCAGCACGATCTGGGTTTACGGCCACAACGCCGCCGTTCCCGCCACCGAGGACGATCCGCTCAATCCTTTCGGCGAGTACGGCACCACAAAGGCTGCCATCGAGACCTGGCTTGTGGCCGAGGCGCGGCGCACGGGCTTTCCCGCGACCATCTTCCGGCCCGGTCACATCGTCGGGCCCGGCTGGGTGCCGCTCAACCCGGCGGGTAACTTCAACGTGGACGTGTTCTCCCGCATCGCACGAGGCGAGGAGTTGGTCCTGCCCAACCTCGGGCTCGAGACGGTCCACCATGTCCATGCCGAGGACGTGGCACAGGTGATCCTTCGCGGCATCCTCCACCGCTCGGCGGCGGTCGGAGAGGCGTTCAACGCCGTTTCGCCCCAGGCCTTGAACCTGAAAGGCTATGCCGAGGCCATGTTCCGCTGGTTCGGGCACGAGCCCCGTCTCAGGTTCCAGCCCTTCGAGGAATGGAAGCAGACTGAGAATGCCGAGGACGCTCAGGCCACGTGGGAGCACATCGTCCGCAGCCCATGCCACTCGATCGAGAAGGGCCGTCGTCGTCTGGGCTACGAACCCCGTTGGAGCAGCCTGCTTGCCGTTCAGGAGGCTGTCGCGGCACTGATCGCGGCGGGACGGGTCAGCGGGCCGACGGGCTGGGCCTGAAACCCCCGCCCCTGCCCTACCGCGCAGGATGTAGCAGGGCCTAGGCGAAGTAGGCTCTTCAGCCAGCCCGTCTCGTCGCTACTGCGGCGAGAACTGGTCCTCGCAAGCGGCACGTTCCCCTAAAAAGCTACGCAGGCCTCTCCCGAGATCTGGTCCGTCCTCCATGCCGAGCGAGGTTTGCGTCAAAGCTCCCGAGGCTCCAGCGAAGCTTAACGCGACAGCGACGGTTGAGCGGGAGGGCGCCTGCCCCGTGCAGGCCTTGGCGCCCGGCAGGCACGCTCCACATCGGAGGCAGCATGACGATGATCCTGTCCACCATCGGCTATGAGGCCGCGACCTTGCCCGAGGTGATAGGGACACTGCGGACTGCGGGCGTGGAAGTCGTCCTGGACGTCCGTGCCGTGGCCGCCTCCCGCCGTGCCGGGTTCTCGAAGACGATGCTGCGCGCGTCCCTGGAGGCCGAGGGCATCGGCTACGAGCACCTTCGGGGTCTCGGCACGCCCAAGCCGGGCCGTGACGCGGCCCGCAAGGGGCGCATCGGGGAGATGGAGACGCTCTTCTTCGAGCATATGGCGACCCCGGAGGCGCAGGATGCGCTGGCCCTCGCCGTTGCCATCGCCCGCGAGCGCCCCGCCGCGCTATTGTGTTATGAGGCCTGCGCCGCAGGCTGCCACCGCCGGATCGTCGCGAATATGATCCGCAAGGCGACCGGCTGCGAGATCCGGGACCTCTGAGGTAGACCGACACGCAAGCGCGAGGGTCACGGCTTCGCTTGGACCGACGTTCGGTCGCACCAGCCGGAAGCTCTTGATCGGATATGCGCGCGATGGCCGATTGCACCGACCCCTGATCCGCGACCTCGGTTTGCGAGCGCCCCGTCCCCATGTTGCACAGACGCTCTGGGTGCTTCCATGCTCCTCCCCCCGGGGGGACAGATCGGCATTCCGCCTCATTCGCCGATCGACTGGACGTTGGCTCGGCTCAGCTCGCCATACGGATCGTGTCAGGCCTCAGGCCCCGACCCTTGATAGGCGCCTGGGACGCAGCGGGCTTGTCCTGAATGCGCGCCAGATCCTGGATGACGTTGTTGATCTGGGTGGTGCCGACGGACTGTTCGCGGCAAGCGGCCGAGATGGTTGTCACCAGGTCGGAGATCTGCCGCACATTGGGAACGAGTGCGGCCATTTGGCTGCCACCCTCCTCGGCCACGCTCACCGCTTCGGATGCAAGGGTCTGCATGTCCGTCGCTGCAACCGTTGCCCGCTCGGCCAGCTTGCGAACCTCGTTGGCAACGACGGCAAAGCCGGCACCGCCGCTGCCGGCGCGAGCCGCCTCGATCGCGGCATTGAGGGCCAGCAGATCGGTTTGTCGGGCGATCTCCTTCAGGATCTGAATGCGCTCTGCCATCAGCCGCATGGAGGACACTGTCTGCTGGACAGCCCGTCCGCTTTCGTCCGCGCCTCGTGCCACTTCGGATGCGAGGGCTTCGGTGCGGGCCGCACTCTCCGCAGTCTGGGCAGTGTTGCTGGTCATTTCCTCCATGGCGGAGGACAGGCGTTCGACGGCGGTCGCCAGCGTGGTGCGAGCCGCGTCGGATTGATTGCGCTGCTGCTCGAGGGCCTCGATGTAGGTGGAGATAGCGAGTTCCATGTCCAGCACCGCCAGGCTCACGAGACTGCTGATGGCACCAGCAGCTTCCTTGGCGCGGTCCTTTCGGTCCCAGAATCCACCCGCCATCAGCGTAGGCAGAACGTCACGGATGAGGTGGCCCAGGACCAAGCCGTATCCGCCCAGATACCACTGCGGCTCCAGCCCGATCCGGGCGTGGGTCTGCCCGATCCGCCGCGCCCTTGCGACATACTCCTCATCCAGCCGCTCGCCGAGGAGGTACTCCCAGTGACCGGCCTGGGCCGCCTTCATCCCACCCAGCCGTGAGCCGTCGGGCAGGAAGCGATTGGTCTCTGGCGTGCTTTGCAACTTGTCGTAGAAGACCTCCAGAGCACGACCGATGGCTTCGCGAAAGACCGGCAGATGCGCTCGGGTGTCAGCCAGTTGACCCTCGGTCAGCCCCATGAAGGCAAATCGGTCTTCCAGGCTCAGTTCGGGCTGCATCGCCATAGCTCCTCCATGCAGAGATCCGAACCTTCTCTGGAGCGTTCTGATTGACGCAACGTGAATCCGGGCTCGCGAGCAGTTCACCAAGTCCTGCGGATTGTCTTCAAGTTCTGGGCCAAGGACATCCAGCATCCCGTTCGCTGCTCCGGTGTCCCGCGCCACACCGGGCACTGAGACCTAGCCAGCTGGGGCCGTAGCCGCGACGGGTTGCGCAGACGACTTGCCCCTTCGGTCGCCAGTGTGTCCGGGCCGGGATGTCAGCCCCCTGCCCGGCACACCGCAGCTTATCAAAGGCTCGCCCCCGGTCCGGCTTCGTGCGTGATGGCCGGTCGAGCGCTCCCAGGCAACCCGTCCCAATTGCCTTGAGGCCTAGAGGATCCCATTCCTTGCCTCGGCAGCGCAGGCCTCTTTCCAAGATGGCCATTATTGCCTTTGGGACCATGGCGGTCGCATCACGCCCACCGACCGCCTTTCGACACTGACGGGCTTCTCAGGCGCCGTCCGCCTTGGCGGCTCCATAAGGCTCATCCGGTTGGAGCTGCGCCAGCAGGTCCGGCAGCACCATGCCGTCGACTTGTGGGCTCGTCCTGAGTTCCACGGCCGGGATGTCCCTTGTCGCCGTGTCCATGGGCCTGTGGACCCCTGCGCCCTTGCTGCCGCCGTCCAGGGCCGTGCCGCTGCACCTGCCAGTCGCCACCTCCCCCATCGTCACGCTCGCGTCTCGACCAAGCAGGTCCAGACCGACGCGTGAGCGGCGGCAGGGCACCTGGATCGTGACAGGTTGCTGCTTCCGGCAGTGTATGAAGACCTTCGGCACCGGCCAGTTCAGACCCGCCGTCACCGGCAGGCTCCACATCATGCCGATCGCCTGACGAAGCGCCATGCTGATAGGCCCCTCGAATGCTCACGCAGAACTGAATGGCGGCGTCGGAGTCCGTTTGGCGTCTACCAGGCCGACCGCTCCTGGTTGCAGGCGACCTTATGTCGCTGTCCAACCAGACCGGCAGGAAGCCACGTCGGTCCAGCGCATCCTTGTACTCGGACCAGCTCGTTGCACAGATCGACCAGGGATGGGGCTGCTCATGCAGGCAAGGCAGTGCTCCTACAGGAGACCCCGTCGCGGGCTCCGTACAACGATGCTGGGCCGAAGGGATAGGCAGCGGATATGGGCCAGACCGCAGTCCCGACGGATAGAGTGACCCCCATGCCCTCAGTTCGCCTCGATCAGCAGGTCGGGTAACCTCAGGCCCGCAGCAGCTCTTGATGCACGAGTTCCCTGGCATGTTCTGCTGAACCGAACCGCGCCGTGAGTTCCTCGGCGGGCATAGGCTTGGCGAAGAGGTAGCCTTGGAAGGCATCGCACCCGATCTCCCGAAGATGGCGGAGTTGCTGCTGGTCCTCCACGCCCTCGGCGATGCATTCCAGCCGCAGGGACCGGCAGAGTGCTACGACAGCCGATAGAAGTTCACGGCCCGAAGGCTCGCTCGCTCCTGATACGAAGCTTCGGTCGATCTTGACCTTGTCGATGGGCAAGCGGTGAAGATAGCTCAGGCCTGACTGACCGGTTCCGAAGTCATCCAGCGCAATCCGCGCGCCCAGTGCCCGCAGGCGGCGCATGCCATGTTCCGCCGCAGGAAAGTCGCGCAGGACCGCCGTTTCGGTGAGTTCGAACACCAGACGGGAGGGCTCTACCCCAGAGCGCTGGATAACCGCTGCAAGCCCCGTGACCGCCTCTTCCGAGGCCAGGTCGTGTGCCGACAGATTGAATGAAAGGAGAATGCCGGACGGCAGACGCTCAAGGGAGGCCAGAGCCTTTTCCAGAAGCATGAGCGTGATGCGATGGATGATGCCGGCCCGCTCAGCGAGGGCGATGAAAACGTCGGGCCGCACCTGCCCGATCTGAGGGCTGGTCCAGCGCGCGAGAGCCTCTGCGGCCAGGACGGTACCACGCTCCACGTGAACGATGGGTTGGAAGTGGACGTCCATCTCAGCGTCGAGGTCGGCGGCTTGCAAGGCCGCCTCGACGGCCCGCTCGGAGCGGATCCTGCGCTCGTGCTTCGCCGAGTAGAGGACCGAGACACCCCGATGCTCGCTCTTGGCGTTGTACAGGGCGTAGTCTGCCGCGTCATAGAGGGACATGGCCGTGCCGGAAACGTCACGTGTGGTGGCGATGCCGCAGGAGGCGCCGATCGAGACAGTGATGTCGCCCAGCCTGAACGGGCGCGAGAGCGCGTCACACGCTCTGACTCCCAGATCGCAAGCGGCCGCGCCATCACTCTCAAGGAGGAAGCCGAACTCGTCTCCTCCCAAGCGCGCCACCAAACAGTCCGAGTTGAACACATCGCGCAAGCGTTGGCCGACTGCTTCCAGCAGCTGATCGCCAAGCAGGTGACCAAAGGTGTCGTTAGCCGCCTTGAAGCGGTCGAGGTCGATGAGGCCCAGGGCAAGTTCCCGCCCTTGCGTCCGGCAGGTTGCTACCTCCTCGTCCAGTTCGGAAAAGAAGAGCCGGCGGTTCGGCAATCCAGTGAGCATGTCCGTGTGGGCCAGGAGAGTGACGTCGCGGTTCAGCCTGGTCGTTTCCCCCTGCGTTCGGATCAGCTGATCGAAGCCGCGGAAGCTGTTCAGGAGGACCCGGATCATGACAAGCGTCACCAGCAGGATGTTCAGCCCGATGGCTGTATAGATCCTGTCTCCGGAGGACAGGTAATACACCAGGAAGGAGACGGTCACGATGGTGGTGATCGCGAGCGCGGCCTGAGGCAGGTGCATGAGGCAGAAGATGCATCCAATCACCGTGACTGCGATGAATATGGCGACATGAGCATGCTCTCTGTCGTTGCCGTAGCCGTTCAGAGCCAAGGACCAGGCGATGTAAGCGATCGCCAAGACCGAACCCAAGACCGTCGTGCGGCGAAGCATATGCAGGGCCTGACCGGCATCGGCCACGTGCTGAGGTCGTCTCGTCCAAGTCACGAGGCGGACAAGGCTCACGGTCACCAGAACAGCCGGAACCCAGATCGTCATCCATCCGGGGGCCACCCCAAGGTGGGTGTAAGCCACGGCTACCGCGTTGACGCTCAGCAAGGCGTACAGCATCGGGATCTGCCGCTGAACTTGTCTGTACTGAGCAACGGCAAGGTCCGGGTCCACGGACCGCAGCGTTAGCCAGCCTAGAATGCGCTTGGCCATTTGCATGCTGCTCCTCCCGACATGGGTGCAGCATCCCATCAAGAAGTAAAGGAACGTTTAGGGTCGAAGATCCGCACTGTGCGCCGGACCACCGTGCGAGGCCCTCGATCTATCGCACCCCGGATAGTTCCAGCCGCTGCCGCTCGCATCGCGAGCCGATCTCGACGTTCCTGTCGAACAGAGTGCCTCGCTCGATCATGCGCCGGCAGCCCACCGCGCAGTTGGCGGAAGGCCCGCTTCGATCGGGCGCAGCGCCGGGGTTCGGCCCCGGATCGTCAACCCCGCGCGCTGCCCCACGACGCGCCTGCCATCGCAGACCAGATGCTCCAGCGACTGCATCCCGCCACGCCGGGCCGCACGTCAGGAGCGATGATGGATCCCCGACAGCCCACCGCACGCTATGTGTCATCACGAAGTCCTCACGCCCGTTCAGCAGCGTAATCCCGTCGCCCAAGGCTGGGATGTACTCCGCCTTCGGTACCGTGCGGGACGACAGTGACAAGGATTGTGTCAGATAGAATATACCCCAACGCGGCAGCGGCATCGGACACCGGTACGCGTCCAAATAGGCTCCCGTTTGGGGGTTCTTGGACAGCAGGGTGGGCGGGTCTGGACCTGAGCAGGACAGAGGCGCCGGCCTGGGACCCCTTGCGACAGTGTCGGAGTCTCGACGGGTGACTAAGACCTCTCGGCTTTGGTTCGAATGGCGCGTTATGGGCCGCAAGGTGGAATAGGGCCTCAACCAAAGACGGCTTGGCCCACAAATTGCGGCACCCTGGCCCATCGCAGATACCGAGAGGCGCATCACAGCACTGGTCGGCATGGCTGAACACGAACGGCTGCAACCAAGCCCGCCGTTGGATCTGACCGCTTCAGCCGCATGTTATTGGATGACATGAACCCGCCGGGGTAGGTCCCGGTTCATGGTCTGCTGAAACGAGCCCGGAGGACGCCTTACATGCTCAATCGCCGTAAAATGCTGGCCTGCAGCCTAGCCACTCTGGGCGTGGGCTGGTCGTCGGCTGCAGCGCATGAGAGCACCGATGTGGACCAGGGCCTTTCCACGAAGCTCCAGCCCCGGATCGTCGGCATCAAGGCCCAACTGCCCCCAGGCGAGATCCATATCGATCCTGGCACCTTTGCCTTGTACTGGACGCGGCCCGACCTGACGGCCATTCGCTACCCCTGCGCCGTTGGCCGACCAGGTCTCTACGAGCCTGGGGTATTCTATGTGGGCGCCAAGAAGGAATGGCCGCGTTGGACCCCTACGCCCGAGATGGTCGAGCGCGACCCCGACAGCTACGGCCATTATGCCGAGACCGGGATGCCGGGTGGGACTGCAAACCCCTTGGGCGCTCGCGCGCTCTATCTTCATACCCCCGAACGGGGCGACACCTTTCTGCGCATCCATGGCACCAACGCGCCCCAGACCATCGGGACGGCGGTCTCGAACGGCTGCGCGCGACTTCTCAACGAGCACATCGTCGACCTCTATGACATGGTGCCCCTGAACACACGGGTTGTCCTCTACTCACAAGATTTTCCGCTGTCCGGTTAGATCAGGGAACCATGCCAGGACCTGCTGGCGAGGTATGGCGGATCGAGACTTCGTGCTCTTGAACCAAGTCCTCCCATGCAGGCCATCGAGAGACAGAGAAATACCGCACCCCTACTGAACTCGCGCGCAAAGCTCTGGGCCATGCTGGCCTTCCCATCCTTCTGGCTGCTGTCACGGTGCGCGCTGGAGGGTTGGACAGCCTGACATGACACCCGCGCCGCTGGTCAGCCATGTTCCTTTCGTGACCTTTGGAACTACCATCGACTCTGAAAACTCTTCATCATTGCGGGAGCTTTCAATCGGGAGTCCGAACCCTTGATCAAGGTCACTGCCGACCGTCCGGCCGCCCACCGACGGGCTGTCGTCTTCTGCTGTTACGGCAGTTACGTGCCCTATGCGGCTCTTGCTGCGGTGCGCATTGCGGCCCTGCATCCCCGGCGCAGCTTCGACATCTGTCTCTGCACGGGCGAGGTTCCGATCGAACTACCCGCGACGTTGGAGCCCGTCGGCATTCGGATCTGCCAGATCCGGACCGGCGAGCTCTTCCAGGGGCTCCGGCTCGATGCGGGCGCGTCCACTGACGTGTATCTGCGATTGGCGCTGCCGGCTGCGCTTGCTCAGGACTACGAACGCATTCTTTACCTCGACGCCGATGTGTCTGTGCAGGGCGGTGACTTCGAGGCTCTGCTCGGAGTGAACCTTGGCGGGCGGGCCATCGGAGCTGTGCGCGATAACACCCAGTGGCGCACGCCGGGACGGCACGTCCGTCAGTTTCGTCAACTGGGTCTGCCAGCGGCGGCGTACTTCAACGCCGGCGTTCTCCTGATGGATGTGGCGGCCTATAATGCAGCTGATCTTCTCGGCCAGTGTCTCCAGCTTGGCCGAAGCAGGGCGGATCAGATGATCCGGCACGACCAAAACCTCTACAACGCCGTGCTCCAGGGAGATTGGGCCGAGCTCTCGCCGGTCTGGAACTGGCAGTACACGTGGGCATCCCGCTTCTTCGAAGCTATGCAGGAGACGCACATCGTGCACTTCATCGGCTCACGGAAGCCCTGGAAGGACCCGGATGGGCAACTGCCCCCTCGGTTTGCCCGTGCCATGGCGGAGTTCATGGCCGTTCACTGGCCCGAACGGGCGTTGCCTCCGGTGAAATCCGGGCCGGCCCTCAATCCCACTCTGATGCGTAAGCACTTGTGGAAGCACTGGATCGGAGCGCCCGCAACCGCGCGCTATCTCGCCCGCTTTCCTTCAGATCTCACCGTCCATGCGCCGGCAATATCTTTCGCGTCCAGCTGGCCCAGCAAAGCTTACCGTCAAGCATGACCAAGGCGGCTCGGGTTTGGACCCGTTTCAGGGTGGACGTCGGAGCCAGTCAGGACGGCACTTGCAGGCAAACTGCAGCGACCTCCCGGGCTGGCTGGGTTCAACATACGACCGAGGCTGTTGGGGAGGTCGGAGCCGGTTGCTTGTCGAGCCTTCGGCACTCAACCGACGCCTGCCCTTACCTCGCTCTTTGCCGATTTCACCAGCTCGTCCTGACTTCGCCAACAATGTCCCGTCGTTTTCCGGCTGTTCGCTACGGCCTCCGTTTGGTAAGTCTGCTGGCCAGGCTGACCCAGGCTGGCCCCGGAGCGTGCTGTACACAGTAGGCCGCGCCACGGAGAACAGCGGACCCAGGTCGCTGGTCCAGCAACATGGAACGGCTTTTCACCTCTTTTGACAACAAACGGCCAGCGCGGCCGAGAGCGTCGGTTCAGCTCCCCCGCTACAGACACGCTGAGCCTGCCTGCCCTGTTAAGCTGGCCAGCGCGGTCGATCCTCCCCCACTGCCGGAACGTAAGAGGATTTCCCATACTCCCCAAGTTCATGTCATCGGCGCTGTGAGAGCTGAGATTCGCTCGGCCTATTAGTGGTCTCTCATCAGGGCTGGACGCATGGCAGCGGAAGTCAGGCAGGCGGTTGCGGGCTTCGGTTTAGCCGCAACGCCGGAACAATCGCAGGTCCGGGAGGTTCCAGTAAGCCAATGCCGGAGGGACCTCGCATGCTTGCCTCAGACTACCGGGGGCCACGCCGCGTGCGAACCGACCAGAAGCCCATGCCAGCCGTCGAGCACCCTCGCGCTGCCATTTTTCGCGTCACGCGATCCTGCATCTGCGGCTCGGACCTGCATCTCTACAGCGGAGTAGTCCCCGCCCCCTACATCGGGATGACCTTCGGCCGCGAGTTCACGGCCGACGTCGAGGATGTCGCGCCGGAGGTCGCCCGGGTGGAGGTGCTCCGCTTCATCGAACACAACCGGCTCCCGGCAGTGGTGGGGACATCCACGCCGCCGCAAGGCCCGAGCGGCGTAATGCGCCGCGTTGCATTTCGGGACCGAACCCACCGGCTCCTGCTCCCGGGCGCCGACCGGGTGAACGTGGCCGAAGGAGTGCTGACGGACCTGGCGCGCGGCAAGGTTCGGAACATGCCGGCCGAAATGGGCATCCGAGCGGCCCGGAGGCATGACAGCCCGGCCCTGGTCGCCAAGGTTGCAGCGGCCGCTATCGTCGGGGTCCTGGCCACCACGGCGCGGCGGCGCCGGAACAGCCGAACGCCACGAACAGGGCAGCTGTGAGCGGCGAAGCATCGCGCCCTTTCCCTCCCCATGCACAGCGTGGACGCGGCTTCGCCGCTGCCATGATTCGGTTCCTAAAGACAACTTGTGAGGTTCGCACATGCAATCCAGTTCGCTGGAGTTCCTGACGTCACTGGTTTCGGCGCCGTCGCCCAGCGGCTTCGAGCAGCCGGTGGCCCGGCTGTACCGTGAGTACGCGACACCGTTTGCGGACGGGGTCACGACGGACGTTGCCGGCAACGTGGTGGCCGTGCTCAACCCGGATGCGTCCATGAAGGTCATGCTGGCCGGGCACATGGACGAGATCGGCTTCATCATCCACCACATCGGGGACGACGGCCTGCTCCATTTCAGCGCCATCGGGGGGCATGACAGCACGACGCCCATGGGCCAGCGGGTCTGGGTGCATGGCCGGGAGCGGGTGACCGGCGTGGTGGGACGCAAGGCCATCCACCTGCTCGACCCTGAGGAGCTCAAGGAA
Organism: Rubellimicrobium rubrum; assembly: GCF_006152115.1. Classification (GTDB taxonomy): domain Bacteria; phylum Pseudomonadota; class Alphaproteobacteria; order Rhodobacterales; family Rhodobacteraceae; genus Rubellimicrobium; species Rubellimicrobium rubrum. The sequence continues at coordinate 121,977 of NZ_VDFU01000013.1, forward strand.
AAGCCGAAGATGAAGGACCTTTGGATCGACATCGGGGCCAGTTCCCGCGAGGAGGCCGAAGCCATCGTTCAACTAGGCGACGTCGTCACCTACCAGTACGAGTTCCAGACGCTCCTGGGCGGGCGCGCCACGGCGCGGGCCTTCGACAACAAGGCCGGCTTGTTCGTGGTGGCCGAAGCGCTGCGGCTCCTGCGGGAGGAGGGCGGGCTCCACCCTGAGGTCGGCGTTCATGCGGTGGGGACCGTGCAAGAGGAGATCGGCTCCCGGGGGGCGCAAGTGGCAGCCTTCGGGATCGCTCCGCAATCCGGCATCGCCGTCGATATGGGCCATGCCATCGACTACCCGGATGTGAGCAAGGCCCAGCACGGGCAGTTCGACATCGGCAAGGGGCCCGGGATCGACCGCGGCGCGAACACGAATCCTGTCGTGTTCGATCTGCTCACGCAGGCCGCCCGGGAGGAAGGCATTCCCTATCAGGTCCACGTCACGGCCGGCGCCACTCCGACCGATGCCAAGGCCATGCAGGTGAACCGGGGCGGCATGGCCACCGCGCTCCTGAACGTACCCTTGCGCTACATGCACACGCCTTGCGAAGTGCTGAGCCTCAAGGACCTGGAAGCCTCCGCGCGCCTCTTGGCCGCATACTGCAGACGGATCACGCCGGACACGGACTTCACGCCTCGTTGAGGGCCGAAGCACGGCTCGCGCCCAGGCAGCATCGCCCCACAAGGGAGGCGTCACGCTGTGTCGTCGGACGTCCGTGAAGGCTCGGTTCTTTCCGTCTCCGCAAGCCCGGCTCTTTCACCGGCACCGACCTCGGTCGGTCCACCTTCGTCGTCCTCTGATCCGCCGGAGACCTCGACTGTGACGGTCATGTCCGCGAATGCATCGGGCTTGCCCACGTAGCTGCCCGAAACGGGAACGGCCTGGACAATGTCGCGCACGACCGCGACGGGCACGAGGTTGGCGCCTCCCATGCTCCGGTTGGTCGGATCGAAGGGGATCCAGCCCGCTCCCGGCACGTAGACCTCGGCCCAGGCATGGGTGGTGCCCGCCCCCTGGGATCCGAGGAGGCGCTCGCCCGGATCGTAGAGGTACCCGGATACGAGACGCGCCCCGAAGCCCAGGCTGCGGACCGCTTCGGCAAAGAGTACGGCGAAATCCCGGCAGGACCCTGCAGCACGGTCCAGGCTTTCCAGCGGGGACTGCGTGCCTTCATCGTCCCTCGTCTCGTAGGCGAGAGCCCCGGCTACCCCGGCACTCAGGTCCTGGAGCAGCGACAGCGTGTCCGTGGGTCGGCCCCACACAAAGCCCTGCGCCCATGCGGCGAGCCGCCCACCTGGGTCGGGATGCTGCATCACACTGAGTGCTCCGAGATCGGTCCAGTCCTCGTCCGAGTAACGGAACGGGAAAGAGATGGCCGAAGCCGCAATGTCGAACACCGGCCAAGCCGCCGCCGAGTGCTCGACCTCGGTGGAGCAGGTGATCACCAGACGGTCGGTCATCGACGTGAACGGAAAGGTTGCGGTGGCGACGGCGTTGCCCGCGACGTCGTGCCCCCAGGTAACCGTCGCATCGGGCGAGATCTCCATGGCGCTGCTGACGATCTTCAGATCGCGACTCTCGCGCGGACGCAGCATCAGCCGGTGCGGGCTGAGTTGCACCGGCTCGCGGTAGCGATAGCTCGTCTTGTGGGTGATCGTGAGATGAACCAACAAAGGCCCCCTGGCTGCGCCCGAGCGGTCGGACGAATACGAACGTGCGAGTTTCACCGGTGGTTCTCGGTCACGGGCGCAAAAGCTACCACGATTCGACCTGGCCGGACGCGCCAGGCAGCATCGCTCGTGTTCTAAGCCGTCCGCGTCGGGAACGTTCCTGCGGCGAAACAGGAAAGTCGCGGGAACAATCGTCATCGGAATCTCTTAGAACCCCACGCCAAGGCCGAGTGGCCTGCCCATCCCACGTCCCAGGCCTTTCAGGAACTTCCATGCAACTCTTCGAATGCCAGAACTGCGGGCAGACGCTCTTCTTCGAAAACAGCTCCTGCGAACGCTGCGGACACAGGCTTGGCTACATCGCTGCGCGGCAGACCCTGGCGGCGCTGCGGCCCGATGGCGACGGCTGGCGTCCGCTCGACGAGCCCGAAGTGCTCTACCGCTTCTGCCGCAACGCCGGGCACGAGGTCTGCAACTGGCTGGTGCCCGGGGCTGACGAGACAGTCTTCTGCGAAGCCTGCCGCCACAACCTGACCATACCCGACCTGTCGGTACCCGAGAACATGCTGCGCTGGCGCCGGCTGGAGGACGCCAAGCACCGGCTGTTCTACTCGCTCCTCCAGTTCGGCCTCCCTCTCGCCACCCGTGCCGAGTCGCCGGAAGGGTTGGCCTTCGACATGCTGGCCGACCCACTGGACCCAAGTGCGCCCAAGGTCCTCACCGGGCACGATTCGGGACTGATCACGATCAACATCGCCGAGGCCGACGACGCGGAACGCGAAAGCCGCCGCGAGGGCATGAGCGAGCTTTACCGCACGCTGCTCGGCCACTTCCGCCATGAGGTCGGGCATTATTACTGGGACCGGCTGGTGCGCGACGGCGGACAGGACGTTCTGGGGCGCTTCCGGGCGCTGTTCGGCGACGAGCGCGAAGACTACGCCGAGGCGCTCAAGCGCAACTACGACCAGGGGCCTCCGGCGGACTGGCGCGAGCGCTGCATCTCGGCCTACGCCGCCTCGCATCCGTGGGAAGACTGGGCCGAGACCTGGGCGCACTACCTCCACATGGTCGACACGCTCGGGACGGCGGGGGCCTTTGGCCTGCGGCTGCATCCGGGCGGTGCACAGGCCGAGAGCCTTGCCGCGCGGGTCGACTTCGATGCCTACCAGGCCGAGAGCATCGACGTTCTGGTGGCAGCCTGGACACCTCTCACGCTGGCGGTCAACTCGCTCAACCGCAGCATGGGGCTGCCGGATCTCTACCCCTTCGTGCTGTCCCCTGCCGTCGTGGCCAAGCTTGGCTTCGTGCATGACATGGTTGGGACCGGAAGGAACATGGATCGCCGCAAGGTGAACGGGAACAAAGCCGATCCTGGTTGATTAGGGCTGCCTTGGGTCCGTGCGACTGCCCCAGGCGGTCAGGACCTGTTCTCGATCTGCCAGGAGCATCATGGGCATCTGCTGGGACGATTATCCAACCGATTCCGCCTTCGACGAGCTGATCCAGTCTCCTGGCCGGCCTCGTCCCGGCGCCGAGGCGCTCTGCGCCTATCTGGCCTCGCTGGACGAACAGGAGTTGACCGACCGTGTGGCCACGGCTGAAAAGGTCATCCGTCTCATGGGGATCAGCTTTCGCGTTTATGGCGAGGATGGCGGCTCCATCGACCGGCACTGGCCCTACGATCTGAT
>NZ_VDFU01000014.1 GCF_006152115.1 Rubellimicrobium rubrum
CCCCAGTCGTAGCGCCCAAGCCGGTCATGCACTAAGTCTGAACCCGGACCACCCGATTGGGGCAGGCCACCGGAGCTTGGCCACGATCTCCTCGGGCTTGTGCTTCTTCTGGGGCATTCCTTCGTCCTCCTCAGGCCCGAAAGCCTACTTCAGGGAGGACCACTTTTCAGGGGGCAGACCAACTCTGCAGAACACCCAGCCTTACTAGCGGCTCCCACGAACACCCTGAGAGTGTGTCAGGGCAGGATCGGGCTGACACGTCAGAGATTAAGGATCTCTCAGAGAGGCTGGATGTCGCACCCATTGCCGCCCGGTTGTCTGAACATTACATGAACGTCATGCCAGCCCTGACCCTTCAAGAAAAGCTTGCCGTGCTGTCGGATGCAGCACGTTATGATGCGTCCTGCGCCTCCTCCGGCACGTCGCGGCGCGACTCCCGGGATGGCAAGGGCCTGGGCAGCACCGACGGCAACGGCATCTGCCACAGCTTCACGCCGGACGGCCGCTGCGTGTCGCTCCTCAAGATCCTGATGACGAACTTCTGCATCTTCGATTGTGCGTATTGCGTGAACCGCGTGTCGTCGAACGTGCAACGGGCGCGCTTCACGCCCGAGGAGGTCGTGGACCTGACGCTCGAGTTCTACCGGCGCAACTACATCGAAGGGCTGTTCCTGTCCTCGGGCATCATCAAGTCCCCGGACGACACGATGCGCGACATGGTCCGCATCGTTCGCACGCTGCGCGAGGTGCACGACTTCCGGGGCTACATCCACCTCAAGACCATTCCGGGCGCGGATCCCGATCTGGTGGCCGAGGCTGGCCGTCATGCCGATCGCTTGTCGGTCAACATCGAACTCCCCACCGAGGCCAGCCTTGCCGCATTCGCGCCCGAAAAGGACCCGGCCGAGATCCGCAAGCACATGGCCGACATCCGGCTCCGGCGCGAGGCCGCGGGCGATGCGTCGCACAAGGGCACGCAGGCGCCCAAGTTCGTACCCGCCGGCCAATCCACGCAGATGATCGTGGGCGCCGACGCGACCGACGATGCCACGATCCTGAAGCAGAGCGCGCGCTTGTACGGCTCCTACGGGCTCAAGCGGGTTTACTACTCCGCGTTCTCGCCCATCCCTGATGCCACCGCAAAACTGCCGCTGGTCAACCCACCCCTCCTGAGGGAGCACAGGCTTTATCAGGCTGACTGGCTCATGCGCTTCTACGAATTCTCTGCCGATGAGATCGCCTCCGACGGCAACCTCGATCTGGCCATCGACCCCAAGCTGGCTTGGGCGCTGCAGAACCGTCAGCACTTCCCGCTCGACGTCCAGCGTGCCCCGCGCGAGATGCTGCTTCGCGTTCCGGGCTTCGGCACCAAGACAGTGGAGCGCATCCTTTCCGCGCGCCGCCATCGCGGATTGCGCTACGACGATCTCTTGCGCATGGGCGCCTCGCTCAGGAAAGCGCAGCCTTTCATCACGCTGGCGGACTGGAGCCCGGGCGCCCTGACCGACAGCGACACCCTCAAGGCCAAGTTCGCGCCGGCTCCGACGCAACTGAGCCTGTTCTGACGCGCCGGACCCCGCGAAGGTCCGGGGCGTTATCTCCTTGTTGCGACTCAAGGCAGCGAACAATACATGAACACCATGCCCCATGTGACGCTTCCCAAGGTCGGCACCGATCAGGCCTGGCGCGAGGCCGCTCGTGCCTGTCTGTCCGCGCGCATTCCACCCGAGGCGATCACCTGGACGCGCGGCCCGGCGGAGGCCGTGCTTTGGGCCGAGGACGAGCCGCCGCCCGCGGCCAAGATCGGCGCCATCCGCGTCCCCGAAAGCTTTGTCCATCTCGCCGCACAGGTCGTCTGGCATAAGGACCCCGAGCGGTTCTCGCGCCTTTACGCCGTCCTTTGGCGCCTGCGGACCGAGCCTGCGCTGATGCAGGATGCCGCCGACAAGGATCTGGTGGGCCTTCGCCAAATGGAGCGGGCCGTCCACCGCGATCTGCACAAGCTCAAGGCGTTTGTCCGTTTTCGTGAGATTGGCGACCGCGGTGCCCCCCGCCGCCGCTTTGCCGCTTGGTTCGAGCCCGCGCATTTCACGCTTGAACCCGCCGCCCCGTTCTTTGCCCGGCGGTTTGCCGACATGGACTGGCTGATCGCCACGCCCGACCTCCTGGCCCGGTTCGATGATGGCGTGACGACCTTCGCCGAAGGGGTGGAGAAACCCGATCTCCCCGAGGATGCGGCCGAGGATCTCTGGCTCACCTACTTCCGCAACATCTTCAACCCGGCCCGCGTCAAGACCGCGCGCATGCTGGCCGAGATGCCCAAGCGCTATTGGAAGAACCTACCCGAAACGGCGGCGATCCCCGACCTCCTCGCCAATGCCGAGAGCCGTGTCCGCGCCATGGCCGAGGCTGCCCCCACCCGCGCGCCCTTTTATGCCAAAGCGATCGCAGCCCGCCCTGCCCCGCCCAAAGCCGTCGTCGCCGCCCCCGGCCTGATCTCGGCTCTCAGGGAGGAGGAGGACGCTTGCACCCGTTGCCCCCTTCATGCCCAGGCGACCCAAGCCGTTCCCGGCGAAGGCCCCCTGGATGCCGCGCTGATGATGGTGGGCGAGCAGCCGGGCGATCAGGAGGATCTGGCGGGCCGCCCCTTTGTCGGGCCTGCCGGCCAGCTCTTCGACCAGATCCTGCGCGACACTGGCATCGACCGCTCCAAGGTGTTCCTCACCAACGCGGTCAAGCACTTCAAGTACACGATCAAGGGCGTCCGTCGCATCCACGCCAGCCCCAACTCCGGCGAGATCAGCGCCTGCAAGTGGTGGCTGCAGCAGGAGGTATCGCTGGTGAAGCCCAAGCTCCTCGTTGCTTTGGGGGCCTCGGCAGCCGAGTCACTCACCGGCTCGCGGGACGGTATCCTGAAGCGCCGCGGTTCCATCGAGGCCGGACCCGACGACATCCCGGTCTTCCTGACGGTGCATCCGAGCTTCCTGCTTCGCCTGCCCGATCCCGTCGCCAAGGAGCTGGAGACGGAGAAGTTCCGACAGGACCTGACAGCCGCCCGCGAGCATCTGGAGCGGCTCGTGGCAGCGTGATCCCGGGGGACTTTCGCAGCGGCCGAAGCGTGCTATCCTTCCGCCCGACCGCCTCACGTCCAGGACCCGACGCGGCCATGCCAGACATTCTCCTGCTCCCCAAGCCCAAGACCCGGACCGAGCGTCCCCGCCTTTACAAGGTGATCCTGCTCAACGACGACTTCACCCCCCGCGACTTCGTGGTGAAGGTGTTGAAGGCCGTGTTCCGCATGTCGGAAGGCGAGGCTTTGGGTGTCATGATGACGGCACACCGCAAGGGGGCCTGCGTGGTGGCGGTCTACACGCAGGAGGTTGCGGAGACCAAGGCGAGGCAGGCCACCGACATGGGTGGTCAGGCAGGATATCCGCTGGCCTTCACCACGGAGAAGGAGGAGTGATCCGGCTTTCCCGTCCCCTCCATGCCGGGTGTGCCGGCGACAGAGGGTGACCTGACATGACCACGACCGTCCTGTTCTGGCGACGGCTCGACGTCCAGGGGCTTGAGCGGCTCGAACTGTCAATCGAGCCAGACGGCATCGTCGCCACCTCGACGGTGCTGTGCCTGGAGAACGGGGGCTTCCGCCTGGATCATCAGTGGCAGCTCGACCCCGAGTGGCAGGCGCGATCCGTCACGGTCGAACGATGGGGCCTTGCGGGTCACGGCGTCCTTCGGTTGCAGCGCACCAGACAGGGCTGGCAGGTGAACGGCTCTCCCCGGTCCGACCTCGACGGCGCGGAGGAGCCGGATCTTTCGGTCACCCCGTTCTGCAACACCTTTCCCATTCGCAGGACTCCGACGGTCGCAGGTCAAAGCCTGACGCTCGATACGGCATTCATCGATGGGTCTGCGTTGACGGTATCCCGCTCCCGCCAGCGCTATGATTGGCAAGGTCCCGGACGGGTGCGATTCGTGGACCTTGGTCTGTCCATGGGCTTCGAAGCCGACCTCGTGGTGGACGAGGCCGGGCTGGTGGTCCGCTACCAATACCTTTTCGAACGGATCGCGCTTCCCGCCTGAATGGCCGACGCGCCCCTGTCCTTGTCAAGTGTTGAACAGGAAATGCAGCACGTCGCCGTCCTTGACGACGTAGGTCTTGCCCTCGGCCCGTAGCTTGCCCGCATCCCGCGCGCCGGTCTCGCCGCCCAGGGCGACATAATCGTCATAGGCGATGGTCTCGGCCCGGATGAAGCCCTTCTCGAAGTCGCCATGGATCACGCCCGCCGCTTGCGGTGCGAGTGTTCCTTTAGCGATGGTCCAGGCCCGCGCCTCCTTGGGCCCGACCGTGAAATAGGTCTGGAGATGCAGCAGCTCGTAGCCCGCGCGGATCAGCCGGTCGAGACCCGCCTCTTCCAGTCCCATGGTTTCGAGGAACTCGGTCTGCTCCTCGTGCGGGAGTTGGGCGATCTCCTCCTCGATGCGGGCGGAAATGACGACATGGCTGTTGCCCTCGGCCTTCGCCATCTCGGCCACACGGGCCGAGAACGCGTTCCCCTCGGCCGCGTCTTCCTCGTTGACGTTGCAGACATAAAGGACGGGCTTGGCGGTCAGCAGTTGCAGCATCCGCCACTGACGCTGCTCGTCGTCCGACACCGTGACCGTCCGCGCGGGCTTGCCTTCGGAGAGCGCGGCCTGCGCGAGCTTGAGGAGCCGTTCCTGCTCCACGGCCTCCTTGTCGCCGCCCTTGATCTTGCGCTGGATGTTCTGGAGCCGCCGCTCGACGCTCTCCAGATCCGCGAGCATCAGTTCGGTCTCGATGGTTTGTGCGTCCGCGACCGGATCGACCCGCCCCTCGACATGGGTGATGTCCCCATCCTCGAAGCAGCGCAGCACATGGGCGATGGCGTCCGTTTCACGGATGTTGGCCAGGAACTGGTTCCCCAGCCCCTCCCCCTTGGACGCCCCCTTCACCAGCCCCGCGATATCGACAAAGGTCATCCGCGTCGGGATGATCTGCCGGGATTTGGCGAGGTCCGCAAGCTTCTCCAGCCGCGGGTCGGGCACCGCCACCTCGCCCACATTGGGCTCGATGGTGCAGAACGGAAAGTTGGCAGCCTGCGCCGCGGCGGTGCGCGTCAGCGCGTTGAACAGGGTGGATTTGCCCACGTTGGGCAACCCCACGATCCCCATGCGAAAGCCCATGCATCCCTCCGTGGCCGAACCGACCCGCCCTTAGCGGTGCGTGGTCCGGCCCGCAAGGCTCAGAGGCGACGACGCTCCTGCTGTCCCTGATAGATGATGATCCAGGCGAGCAAGATGAAGATCGGGTGGCCAAGACCACCCGAAAAGATGATGGCGGGCAGCCAGAACAGGAAGACCACGATGGCCAGGAACGGCCGACCCGCGAACAGGATCGACAGCGGCGGAAGGAGGAGAGCGAGAACGTAGTTCATGACCGATATGTAGGCAGGCCATGTCGTTCGTTCATCCCCTCTGACGGCGAGCAGTGAAACTTCTGACCCGGCGGCCTCCAGGCAGGAGCGGCACGCAGGAACGGGCGGGACCGGGGCGCGGGCCGGTCGCAGCGGAGCGCGGCATCGCCTGGATGGAACAGGGAGCCTGAGACCAGTGAAGATGTGGCGCGGCAACCACCAGAGGGGCTGAACGAAGCCACGACGCCCGAGTGCGACCCAAGGGCGGTCTGCCCAGAACAGCGCGATCCTGACCAGGATTCGCATGTTGCCGAGGGACGGAGCACAGTGTTCCACTCTGTGCTTTCAATCTGAGCGCCGAAGGGACGTCATTCTTCGGCTTATGCTGCACGTGCATAGCGGATCTGCAGCACTGTCCGTTGTGCACGTGCAGCATTAGCGCTAACTTCCACTCACACGATGTGATGGGCCATCCTCCTCCCGGCCTGATCACACACTGTATCGGATCGGTCGTTCTCTCCTCCTCCCTGAACGGTCTCTACCGAACCAAGGCGGCGCTCCTCCTCCCGGAGCTGCCGCCTTTTTTCTTGTTCCGTTTCAGGTTTTCTCACGGGTGGGATGCGAGTCTTCCCTGTCGCCAAGGGTTCAGCATTCGCTGCGCGGGGTTGTCCATCTGTATGCCCGAAGAACGGATCAGAGTACGGGCAGAGTCTCTTCCCCACCCATACCCGATCAGGATGGTCCTGCGGATGCGGGCCCGGGTCCATGATGGTCTACATAGAGCAGAGTCCCCACGCCATTCGGCGACTTGGCGCCTGACCCTGTGCTGCCCGACAACGCCGCCAGATAGGAAGCAGATAGCTGCAAGGCTGTCGCCAGCGCATCGAGTCGATCCCTCCACATCAGACACGACCCCCGGCCCGGGTCGACTGATGGGACGTGAGGGATTGGCTCTGAACCCGCTGGCCGCTCCCTTGGAGTAGAGCCACGACTCCGCGCGTTGAACTCCACTCGGCCGCCTCTCAGAATTTGAAGATATGGGCAACTGCTAGACAGCCGCGCACGGCTTCCATGACCGGTCCAGGTCTGACTTGGGAACTTTGAAAGGGGCGCCTCGTGGCTCGAGCCCTGCTTCTCAAGGAACAGCCCGCGGCTCAGCTACCATGGCCGAAAACTATTTCAACACGCTGGATGGTGGATTGGGGCGCTTGCTTCCAATTCCTAAGCGTGGGGCCAACCACTGACGTTCCAGGCGGGCTCCCCATAGAACTCGGTTCGCTTCGAGCCAAGGTGGACAGAACTTGAACGTCTGTGCCGATGCTCGCTCTCAAGATAGAGGCACGTGCCAGCCCAATCGATAGCATGCATGTCCGGGTCCATGCTGTTGGTCGCCCAAGACCACGGGCCACTCGCGACTTGGTCCTCGAACACGAACGTCGCGCCGCATGGCTGGGCCTGTCGGCTGAAATCTGTCGCGTCATCCGAGCTTCGGTGGCGACGCAAAATGCTGTTCATAGGGTACGCTGCGGCGGCAGGAACACGCGCCAGGCGCCGTTCAGCCACAAGATGTCGCCTTGCTGCTTCCCAAGGGTCAGGGCGCTTGCTAGGACCTTTCGAAACATAGGGAACAGATGGACGGCATCCTTTCGCTTGCGGCGGCCAACCTTGGCTCGCCTATCATCCTGAGCTTCGTTTTGGGCCTTTCGGCGGCTCTGGCGCGGTCGGACCTCTCGGTTCCCGAAGCGGCGGCCAAGACGCTCTCGCTGTATCTGCTGTTCTCCATCGGCTTCAAGGGCGGCGCGTCGGTTGCGGCGCACGGCCTGGATGTCCGGCTCGGCGCGGCGGTGCTGGCCGGGGTCGTGTTGTCCTTCGGGCTGCCTTTCGTGGCTTTTGGTCTGCTGCGTGTCATGACCACCCTGTCCCGGATCGATGCAGCGGCCGTTGCCGCTCATTATGGCTCGATCAGCATCGTGACTTTCGTGGCAGCGACCTCGGTCGTCGCCGGGCGTGGGCTCGAGGCCGAAGGCTACATGGTGGCCGTCGCCGCCGCCATGGAAGCGCCGGCGATCCTGTCGGCCCTTTGGATCGCTTCGCGTGGCGGAGAACGGACCGATGCCGAGCCTGACCTATGGCGGGAGATCCTGCTCAACGGGTCCATCGTCCTCCTGATCGGCTCTTTCGCGATCGGGACCATCACCGGAGAGGATGGCCTGGCCCGGATCGAAAGCTTCATCGTGGCACCGTTCCAGGGTGTGCTTTGCCTGTTCCTGCTCGACATGGGCCTGGTCGCCGGACGTGGCCTGCGGGACCAGCGGGCCGCATTGCGACCTGGGGCCGTGGCTTTCGGCGTGGCGATGCCGCTCATCGGGGGCACCCTCGGCTTGGGCTTCGCTCTGTTGATCGGGTTGTCGCAGGGCGGCGCGGCCTTGTTGGCGACGCTTGCCGCCTCGGCCAGCTACATCGCGGTACCGGCCGCCATGCGGGTGGCCCTGCCTGAGGCGAATCCATCGGTGTATCTGACCCTGTCGCTCGGGGTGACCTTTCCGTTCAACCTGACGGTGGGCATCCCCATATACGTGGCTGCCGCCACAACCCTTGTCGGAGCGTCATGATGCAGACCCACAGGGCCAAGCGTGTCGAGATCGTCATAGAAGCCCCACTGGAACGCCGGCTGACGGAAGCGCTCGAGAAAGCGGGCGTCACCGGCTATACGATCCTTCCCGTCCTGGGCGGAGGAGGCCGTTCGGGTCACTGGAGTCGCGAGGGGCAGGTCGGCCGCTCCGGCATGGTGGCGGTGATCTGCCTGATCCGGCCAGAGCGGCTGGAGCCCCTCTTGGAGGCGGCGTTCGCGGTGGTGGAGCGGCATATCGGCGTGGTCAGCATCACCGACTGCGAGGTGCTGCGGGCCGAGCGGTTCTGAGAAGGCCGCCGAGCGGACCGACCGCTACGCTGACCTTCTCGTTCCGGAGCTTGGGCTTACAGACGGGTTAGCTGAGACTGACCCTGCTCGGCAGAGCTAGCCTCCAATCGAGATGCCGGATCAGCCCCACGCCATCAGGCGGCGCGCCAGGTTCGATCCCTCGCGACGGACTTCTTGGACCAGGTGGCCATCGCAGGCTGCGCCGCGACCACAGCCCCCGTCTCTCCACCCTGGGCGATGTGATCGATATGGACGATGGCCGCGTTGACTTGGTCAAGGCCGATGGCTTGCTCTGCCGCGCCGGCGGCGATGGTGTTCATCAACCCGTTCAGATCGGAGACCGCAGCCACGATCCGGTCCAAGGCTTGGCCAGTGTCGCCCACCAGGCTTGTGCCTTGCCGAACCTGCTCGGACGAGGTCTTGACCAGCCCACGGATCTCCTTCGTGGCATCTGCAGATCGCTGCGCCAGTTTGCGCACTTCGCCGGCGACAACGGCAAAGCCTCGTCCCGCCTCCCCGGCCCGTGCCGATTCCACCGCCGCATTGAGGGCGAGCAGGTCGGTCTGCCGGGCAATCTCGTCGATGACAGCAACGATCTGGCCGATTTGAGCCGACGATCCTTCGATGGCGGTCATGGCGCTTGTCGCGCGATGGACGACCTCGCTCGACCGCTCCGCATCGGAGTTGGCGCGAGCCACCGCATCGCGGGCATGGGCGGCGCTCTCGGCGACGGCCTTGGCATTGGCCGCGATCTCCTCGACCGCAGCGGCTGCTTTCTGGCTTTCCCCCCGCGTCCGTTCGGACGCAGCCATCACGCGCTCCCGGGCGGCGTCGGCTTCGGCCCGCGCCGCGGCGGCCTCTTCCACCTGCTGCGCCAGTTCGGCGCGGCTGGCACTCACTGCGATACGGGCTTTGGCGCTCTGGACCATGGACCAGATCAATACGGCCGCCTCGAACACCACGATGCCGCCATGAAGCGCCGTCCGCCCGATATCCTCAGTGAGGCCGTTGGAAGGATAGACCAGCTCCGGCAGTACCAGGGCCAGCAGCAGATGATGAAGAGCGGTGACGACCACCGCGAGCACCACGGCCGGAATGCTTCCCATGGTGGACACGATGGCCAGCACGGCGAAGAACAGCATGTGCGAGTCGAGCTGCATCCCATGGCCGGTGAGGGCGGCCGTGAACGCGATACACTGGCCGATCAGGGCCACCGCCAGGAGCAAGGGCTGGAAGCCGGGCTTGAGGCTGCGCGATACGAAGGCCAGCATGACCATCATGAGAGAGGCCAGCAGCACCGGCAGCATCGGTCCACTGGCAAGGAAGGCTGCGCCCGGCGGAAAGACGGCCAGTCCCAGAACCACCATCCGCGCCATGCCCGTCCCGGACGTTAGCGCCGCGTCTTCGTGAACCGTCGTCATCCCTCGAACTCCCAGTCGCAGATTGCGTTCAGGGCTGCGGCATCCAACACCATCCAAGCGCCAGCTTGCCGGAAGACCTCGGGAGAGGCGCCCGTCGCGAGCACGGACAACGGAGCGGCGGTCGGCCCGATGATCTGGCCGCCGGCGATCTGGACCACGCCGGCCGCACCGCCGTCCCATGGCGGCGCGATCACGAGGACCGGGCCGTCGCCGGACGGGGACGCGCTCAGCGCAAACACCATCGGTCCGGTGACCAGACACATGAGCACGCCCAGGGTAATGAGGGAGTAGGATGCCACAGCCTTCATGCGACTGGCTTGCATCGAAACAGGTGTTCAAGCCGTGAAGGCCGAAGGGGGAAATACCGAAGGTTCGAGTCAACTGCGGTCCGAGCACCGGGTTGAGCCCATGCTCTGACAAGATGGAGGACCTCGCGGGCCAGCCTGCCAGTTCTCCTATCGGCGGTTGGATCTCGCGAAGGGAGCGGCAGATGACACTTAGGCCGACCGATGCTGGCTCCTACACTCCTTTCGGAGGTCGGTCACCCAGCGTCTCCCCGCTCGGACACTGTCCGTCGGCGCCTGCCATTTCCTGCTTCACCGATGGAAACATCGACTTCACAGGACACCCGGCTGGCTGCGAAGGCGCTTGAGGAGCTGGATAGGCTCTGCAATGGTCGAGGGGATACCCGCTGGGCTGACCGCGCAGCGCGGGACGAACGACTAGGCGTGAGGCGGAACTGATGAAGCAGCGCTTGCTTGAAGAGCTGGAGGCCCTCAGGGAGGCACACCGGACGGCGAAGACGCAGGACGACTTCGATGCCCTGCGGCAACGAGTGCAGGTGATCGAGGAACTTTCAGCATCGACCGCCGAGCGTTCGAAGGCCGAGAAGGCCTCCCTGGAACGGGTAAAGGGCGTCGTGTCCGAGGCCATCCGTGCCCGACAGCAGCAATCGGATCAGCCGAGCAACTTCTCCGCGACGGTGTTCGCCCTCATGCAGGCGGTCAGGCGCGGAACTTCGGGCTATGACGGCTGACCTGGTGAAGAGCTTTTAGCCTGCGAACTCTGCTGCTCGCCCGCCGCGCCCTTGCCGGATGGATGTCATCCCATGATCAGCGGGCCATGATGCCCTAGCGGCTCGGTGGCGCAGCGCCGCTGCTAGCGGGTCCAGAATCTCGGCTGGATTGCTGGCTTCCCCTTAAGGGGATCAGGACCGACCAGCCAGCGTTGCCAAGTCCTCGGGCGTCAGCCGCCGCCCTGCGTCGTCCTTGATCACCATGTTGGCAGCCTCTCGGTTATAGGTCGTCCACCATCGAAGCGCATCGGCCGGTGTTTCGGCCTTTTTGCGCACGGGACCAGTCGGCCCCTTCCATGATACTGTGAATGGCATTGCTGATCTCTTGAGTTCTTTGCAAAGGCAAGCTTAGGGCTGAGCTTCGGGAAGGGCATGCAAGCACAGCCAACGTCGTGTCGAGTTGCTGTCACACCTGACGCGGTCCGGCGCGGGTGCCCGAAAATGGGCAAGAGGGCGAACGGGCCGCCCCCTTGCCCCCTGGAGTTGCAGAGTCAAGCGGTTCCGCGAAGGGACCACCATGTCACCGGCTTACGCCAGTTGGAGGTTTTCCGCCGCTTCACGGCCATCGCGGCCGGAGACGATGTCGAAGGTGACCTTCTGGTTGTCGCTCAGGCCGGTCAGGCCCGCCCGCTCCACGGCCGAGATGTGCACAAACACATCTTTGCGGCCGCCATCGGGGGCGATGAAACCGAAACCCTTGGTGGTGTTGAACCATTTCACGGTGCCACTGGCCATCGTGATGTCTCCTGTCTGATCTGCTGCCCACAACATGCGGCAGCCCGGCTCGGTCAGCGTCACAACGAGAAACTGAAGCCGATGACGGAGACAGTGGATCGAGGGAGAATAACGTTCGCACAACAAAGATGGGGCGTGCGTCGCTGGAAAGCAAGGACCGGTCGTCTCAGTCCAGTCTGCTTGCCGGAGCGGTCGGGCCGTGCCGGACCTTGAACGGTCCGGCACATTGACGCACCGGCGGCCGGTCCGACCCTATTTGAGCCGCCCACCGCCTCTGCGCAAGTTCAGGACAATTTCAGGTTGGCTGCGGACTCTCGGCCGTCGCGGCCGGACTCGACGTCGAATGTGACCTTCTGGTTGTCCTGCAAGCCGGTCAGACCCGCGCGTTCAACGGCAGAGATGTGGACAAAGATGTCCTTGCCGCCGCTGTCGGGCGCGATGAAGCCGAAACCTTTGGTCGCGTTGAACCATTTCACGGTGCCACTGGCCATCGTGAAGTCTCCTCTCAGATTGCTGCCCGCAAGGTGCGGCAGCCCGGCGCCGTCAGTGTCACTTCGATGAACTGCAGCCGGTGAAGGAGAACAGCGGGTCGAGGTCGAATAACGTTCGCAGGCTGTGCACATGGGCCGGAGTCGGACCGAGGCAAGGGTCATGGCACGATTGCTTGTGCTTCTGCCGTCCTTAAGCGATCCGTCCTGCAGCCGCCTTGTCCCATTTCCCTGAAAGCCCACGGGGGTTCTGCCACTGTTCGACAATTTTCCTTCGGTCTTCGCTTGCTTAACGGCTGCGCATGCGTCCGGCGACCCGGCTCACGGATGCGAACTGCGGACAGCCTTCCAGGATCCGACTTGGCCGCGTTGCATGGTCTTCCCACGAACCTGATCCCTCTCGCCCTGTCGACCTGGTGCAAGCGGCCGGTGCATCGGCAGCCTTTTGGCTAAAGCGTCATGAGACTGTGGGTAAGCGTTTTGCTGCGCCCTTTGGACCTCGGCGGAAAATGGTGCATCCGGCAACGCGGCGCTTTGGAACAAAGCAAGAACATGTTAACCTTGCGTCATCCAAGCGGAGGAATCACCTATGCAACCTGTTCCCTATCTCTTCTTCAAGGGCACCTGCGAAGAGGCCCTGCGCACCTATGCCCGGATCTTCGGCGCTCCCGAGCCCGAGATCATGAGGTCGTCCGAGGCCCCCGAAGGCGAGACGATGGGCGATCCAAACAGCGTCATGCATGGATCGGTCAAGATCGGCGACGGGCTTCTCTATGCATCCGACTACTCCCAGGCGGTTCCCATGGCCGGCAATTCGATCTGCCTGTCGGTACCGAACACGACTGAAGGGCAGCGCCTGTTCGAAGCCTTGTCCGAGGGCGGCGCCATCGAGATGCCGTTCGAGCCGACCTTCTGGGGTCCGGGGTTCGGCAGCCTGACCGACCGTTTCGGCACCCGCTGGATGATCGACACCGAATCCGCCCCGGCCTCGGCCGAACCTGCGGAAGCGGTAGCCTGATGCCGACGATCCCATACCTCCACTTCCAGGGCCAGTGCGCCGAGGCGCTGGCCTTCTATGCCTCAGCCCTGGGCGGTTCGGATCTGGCCATCATGCGTTATTCCGAGAGCCCACAGGCTCCCGAGGATTGGAAGTCCCTGGACCGCGTCATGCATGGTCAGGTTCGGATCGGTGAAGGCATCCTCATGGCTTCGGACTTCCCGCCCGGGAGCGATGGTCATCCCCAGGCCGGTGTCAGCGTCATGCAGACCTTCGGAGATTCCGAATCCGCCCGCTCCACCTTCGAACGACTGTCCGAGGGTGGAGCAGTTATCCAAAGGTTTGCCCCGACCTTCTTCTCTCGCGGGTTCGGGATGCTGCGTGACCGGTTCGGCACGCACTGGATCATCTCGGCCGAGCCGGAGAACGGCACCGCGCGCGACCAGGCCGCCGATGCGGAGCCAGAGGCTCACCCCACCTGATCGTCTTGCATTTCCCGATCCCCTGTCGCATCCCCCGTGAAAACGGGGGATGAGGCCTATGACACGCATCGATGACACCTTCGCGCGGCTCAGGGCCGAGGGGAAAAAGGCCTTCGTGTCCTATATCATGGCCGGAGATCCCGACTTCGAGACCTCGCGCGAGATCGTGCTGGGCCTGCCCGGGGCCGGGGTCGACATCATCGAGCTCGGGCTGCCCTTCACTGATCCGATGGCGGACGGGCCCACGATCCAGTTGGCCGGGCAGCGGGCGCTGGCGAATGGCCAGACCCTGGACCGGACGCTGCAGATTGCCCGCGACCTTCGCGTCCGGGACGACCGTACCCCGATCGTGCTGATGGGCTACTACAACCCGATCCACTCGCGTGGCGTGCCTCTCTTTCTGGAGCAGGCTAAGGCGGCCGGGATTGACGGCCTCATCGTGGTGGACCTGCCGCCCGAGGAGGATGCGGAACTCTGCATTCCAGCACAGAAGGCCGGGCTGAACTTCATCCGTCTCGCCACGCCGACCACGGATGACCGCCGGCTGCCGACGGTGCTGCAGAACACGTCCGGTTTCGTCTATTATGTCTCCATCACCGGGATCACCGGGGCTGCTGCCGCGCAGGCGACCGATGTCGGACCCGAGGTGGCCCGGATCAAGGCTGCCACGAACCTTCCCGTGATCGTGGGCTTCGGCATCCGCACCCCCGAGTCAGCCCGCGCGATCGCCGAAGTGGCGGATGGCGCGGTCGTCGGGTCCGCCATCGTGTCCGAGGTCGCTCAGGGCCGGACCCCGGCCGAGATCCTTGCTTTCGTCAAATCCTTGGCCGACGGCGCTCACTCCGCCTGACAAGGCTGACCGGACCCTACCAGGCCACGCGCGTCAGAGAGGCGCCGATCGCCTGGTCAGCGCTTGCCTCGATCAGTTCCGCGATGCTCGGGGCGGGCTGGGGGCGGCCAAGAAGATAACCTTGCCCAAGAGCGCAGTTCTCCCGTGCGAGAAACGCGAGCTCTTCGTCCCGTTCGATCCCTTCGGCGGTAACATCAAGCCCGAGCGAGTCCGCGAGCGCGAGGACGCCCGAGACGATCTTGGCCTTGTGCGGCAGGAGATCGACCTCGTGGATGAAGCTTCGGTCAATCTTGAGCTTGTCGATGGGTAGTTGCGTCAGCAGCGCGAGGCTGGAAGTTCCGGTTCCGAAGTCGTCGAGCGAAATCCGCACCCCTGCGTCGGCCAGGTCGCCTATGATCCTGCGGGCGATGTCGAGGTCGGCCAGCACCGCCCGCTCCGTGATCTCGATCTCGAGCCGATAACCAGGAATGCCGTGCCGTTCCAGGATCCCGAGGATCCGGTGCGGAAGGCCAAGATCCGCGAATTGTCGCGGCGACAGGTTGAAGGACATGGGAAGATCGGTGCGCCAGCCGGCCAGCGCGGAACAGGCCTTGTCCAGCACAACGTCCGACAGCTGCTCGATCAGGCCGATCTCCTCGGCCAGGGCGACGAAAACATCGGGGGGAATGAAACCCCGCTCGGGGTGGCTCCAGCGGGCGAGCACCTCGAAGCCGCGCAGGCCACGGCCCGTGATATCGTAGATGGGCTGGAAATACGGGATGATCGCCCCTTGGAGGAGAGCGCGACGGAGATCCTGCTCCAGCGCGGCCTGTTCGCGCAGGGCTGCGCCGAACGCCTCGTCATAGTGCGTGTAGCCGCCCCGCCCGGCCTGCTTGGCGCGGTACATGGCCTGGTCGGCGCGGCGGAGCAATTCGGACGAGATCATGCCATCGGACCAGACGGCAATCCCGATCGAGCACGAGATGGTCGCCGACCAATCATCGAACTCGAACGGCTCGGACAAAGCCTGGACGATGCGGCGGGCCAGACTGCCGCCATGGTCCGGGCAGTCCCAGGCCCTGAGGACAACCGCGAACTCGTCGCCGCCGAGGCGGACGATCAGGGCGTCCTCCGGACAGATCCGCCGCAGGCGGGCGGCCGTCGCACAGAGCAGCAAGTCCCCGGCCTGGTGCCCGCGAAGATCGTTGACCGGCTTGAACCGGTCCAGATCGAGGAGAAGCAGGATCGGCCCTTCATTCCGGGTGTTCAAGCTGCCGGTACCTGTGGCCTCCTCCATGCGGAGATGGAAGCAGCGCCGGTTAGGAAGACCCGTCAGCGGGTCGTGCAATCCGACGTGCTGCGCCTCGGCTTCGGCTTCGCTCGTTTCCCTGTGTGCTCGGGCCAGCGCGCGGTTCCAACGGACAAGGAGGATGGGCACGGCCAGTGCGACAGCGATCAGGCCGGAGAACAGCTCATCCAAGCTCCACCCCTCGTAGGAGCGGGACACCTCGTAGAGCCACTCGAACAGGTCGATGCGGGCCAGCGCGGTGCCGGCAAGCGCCACCAGAACCAGCCCAGCCAGATTGGCCGGAACGAGCAAGGTTCGCAAAAGACGCCGCATGGCCAATTACTCGCGCTGGATCCTCGGACACCCTGCGCCGGGATGGCAAAGAGGGCGTTAACGCCTGAGTTTCAATGCCTAAAGTTGAACGGGACATGTCCGGCTCGCCCACTATCAAGCCTTGGCTGCCGCTGGCGAAGGGCTTTCCATGATGCGCTAAAGCGGGATACAGCAGGGCATACCCTTGCGAGAACTGCCATGCCCGTCATCACCAGCATCGACGACCTTAGGCACCTGCACCGCCGCCGCACACCGAAGATGTTCTTCGACTACTGTGAAAGCGGCTCATGGACCGAGCAGACGTTTCGCGAGAACAGCTCGGATTTCGACAAGATCCGCTTCCGCCAGCGCGTCGCAGTGGACATGTCAGGGCGCACGCTCAAGGGCACCATGCTGGGTCAGCCGGTGACCATGCCCGTGGCCCTTGCCCCCATCGGATCGCTCGGCATGCAGAACGCCGACGGCGAGATCAAGGCTGCCCGCGCGGCTGCCCGCTTCGGCGTGCCCTATACGCTCTCCACCATGTCGATTTGCTCGATCGAGGACGTCGCGCAGAACAGTGCCGACCCGTTCTGGTTCCAGCTTTACGTGATGCAGGACACGGGTTTCGTGGACGAGATCATCGAACGCGCCCGTGCAGCGAACTGTTCGGCTCTCGTCTTGACGCTCGACCTCCAGATCCTTGGGCAGCGGCACAAGGACATCAAGAACGGCCTGTCCGCACCGCCCAAGATCACGCCGCGCAACGCCTTCGACTTTGCCACCAAATGGCGTTGGTCCTTTGGCATGGCAGGCACCAAGAGGCGCACCTTCCGCAACATCGTGGGCCATGCGAGCAGCGTGGGCGACCTCACCTCCCTGTCCGCTTGGACGGCCGAGCAGTTCGATCCCCGCCTCGACTGGGCCAAGGTCGAGCGCATCCGCGAGCGTTGGGGGGGCAAGCTCATCCTCAAGGGCATTCTCGACGCCGAGGATGCCAAGCTGGCGGTGAAGGCCGGCGCCGACGCCATCGTGGTTTCGAACCACGGCGGGCGGCAGCTCGACGGGGCGCTGTCCTCGATCCGGATGCTTCCCTCCGTCGTGCGCGCCGTGAAGGGCGAGACGGAGATCTGGCTCGATTCGGGCATCCGCTCGGGCCAGGACATCCTCAAGGCCATCGCGCTGGGCGCGGACGCCACCATGGTCGGGCGGGCCTATGTCTACGGGCTGGGCGCCATGGGCGAGGCGGGCGTCACCCGCGCGCTGGAAATCCTGCAAAAGGAAATGGACGTCACCATGGCGCTTTGCGGCCGGCGCACCCTCCGCGAGGTCGCCCGCGACATCCTGCTGGTGCCCCGCGACTTTGAAGGCGACTGGGCCGAGAACGCCTGACTTCGCGCGGCTCGCTTGCCGGGCGGAGCGACCTACCCTAATCCCCGCGCGACATGCGAGACGGGAACCCCGCCATGGCGAGATCGACGAACCCACCCAAGAGCGCGGGTGCACCGAAGCGCAACGCTCCGTCATCCGCGTCGACCGGCTCAGC
This sequence comes from Rubellimicrobium rubrum, assembly GCF_006152115.1. Taxonomy (GTDB): domain Bacteria; phylum Pseudomonadota; class Alphaproteobacteria; order Rhodobacterales; family Rhodobacteraceae; genus Rubellimicrobium; species Rubellimicrobium rubrum. The sequence continues at coordinate 17,532 of NZ_VDFU01000014.1, forward strand.
GCCGCCGAGCCTACGCCCAGACCCGCTCTTTGAGCTTCGCTGGCGCCGTGCCCTCCGTGACCTGCGCGGCCCCCTCGCTCGTCTCTATGGCGGCGAGCATGACGTGCCGGCCCTCCTCGGCCGCATCCGCGACATCGCGGCCCGCCATCACCGCGAGCGGCCCGAGGATCTGAAGGCCTTGGACCTGCTGCGCGACGTGGATCCCGAATGGTTCCTTTCGCAGGAGATGGTGGCCTATGTCGCCTACACCGACCGTTTCGCGGGGAGCCTCGCCGACCTGCCCGCGCGGGCGCCTTACCTCAAGGATTTGGGTGTCACCTATCTCCACCTGATGCCCTGCCTCATGCCTCGCCCGGGTCAGTCGGACGGCGGCTACGCGGTCATGGATTACCGCAGGATCGACCCGAAAGTCGGCACCATGGAGGATTTCGAGGTTGCTGCCCGCGCGCTGCGGGACCAGGGCATCTCGGTCTGCCTCGACCTCGTGCTCAACCATACCGCCAAGGAGCATGATTGGGCCGAACGGGCCAAGGATGGCGACCCTTACTTTCAAGCGTTCTACCTGATGTTCGAGGATGACGTTCTCCCCCGCGAGTACGAGGCGACGCTGATCGACATCTTCCCCGACCAGGCACCCGGCAGCTTCACCTTCTACCCCGACCTGGGAAAATGGGTCTGGACCACCTTCAACGAATACCAGTGGGACCTGAACTGGGCCAACCCGGAGGTGTTCCTCGCTGTCCTCGATACCATCCTCCACCTCGCCAACAAGGGGGTGGAGGTGTTCCGCCTCGACGCCGTGGCCTTCATGTGGAAGCGGCTTGGCACCAGTTGCCAGAACCTGCCCGAGGTGCACGACATCCTTCAGGCGATCGTGCAGGCCACCCGCGCCGCGGCGCCCGCGGTGATCCACAAGGCCGAGGCCATCGTCGGCCCCCGCGATCTGGTCCCCTACCTGGGCCAGGGCGGGCACGAAGGGAAGGTCGCCCAGCTCGCCTACCACAACAACCTCATGGTTCAGTTCTGGTCATCGCTGGCCAGCCGCGACACGCGCCTCATGACCCATGTCCTGCGGACGCACTTTCCCGAGCGCTTCTCCCGCGCGAGCTTCGCCACCTACATCCGCTGCCACGACGATATCGGCTGGGCCATCACCGAGGAGGACGCGGCCCAGATCCCCCACATGCTGGCCCACGCCCACCGCAACTTCCTCGCCGACTTCTACAACGGCAACTTCCCCGGCAGCTTCGCACGGGGCGCGGACTTCCAGTCCAACGCGGAGACCGGCGACCGCCGCACCAACGGCAGCTTCGCCTCCCTGGCGGGGCTCGAACAAGCCTTGGAGGCCGGCGACCCTGCTCTTGTCGACCATGCCATTGACCGGACCCTCATGGGCCACGCGCTGATCGCCAGCTTCGGAGGCATTCCCCTGCTCTACATGGGGGACGAGATCGGCCTCCTGAACGACCATGGCTACCGCGACGACCCGGACCGCGCCTCCGATGGCCGCTGGATGCACCGGCCGCGCATGAACTGGTCCCTTGTTGCTTCGCTTCAGGACCAGCCGGACAGCCCGGCCGCCCGCCTGCACGATGGAACTCGCGCCATCCTTGCGGCTCGAAAACGGATCGATGCCTTCGCGGCCTATGTTCCGACACGCATCCTGGATACAGGGCACCCGGCGCTTTTCGCCTTTCTGCGCGCGGACGAGCAGACGCCGGTGACTTGCGTCCTCAACTTCACCGAGCATCCCCAGCGCATCGCGACTTGGGCTCTTCGTCTGGAGGACGGCTTGGAAGATGCCCTGTCCGGCCGCCGGGTAGGAGTGGTGGAGGGCGAGTTGTGGCTTTCCCCGTACCAGACGCTCTGGCTCAGGCGGGCGACGTAGCGCCTGGACCCGTGGCGAATTTCAGGGAAGCACGAATAGCCAAGACCCGCGCCTCGCTAACGGAGAGAAACGACAGGACTCGGCCAGCCCCCTTCCCATCGGCTCGTGCCTGCGCTAAGGGAACGCCCTCGGAACCGGGCCGCACACCCTTGGAGGGCGGCCCCTTTTATATTTGGAGAATACCCATGGCTGGTGAGGTCATCGATCTCGTGGCCCAGGTTCGCGCGGGGACGGGCAAGGGGGCCGCTCGCGCTGCTCGCCGTGAAGGCGCAGTACCTGGGATCATCTATGGCGGCGGGCAAGAGCCGCTGCCCATCAATCTCGAATTCAACGCGCTGATGAAGCGCCTGAAGGCGGGGCACTTCCTGTCCACGATGTTCAACCTCAAGATCGAGGGTCAGGTCGACCAGCGCGTTGTTTGCCGTGGCGTCCAGCGCCACGTGGTCAAGGACCTGCCGACGCATGTCGACTTCCTGCGCATCTCGCCCACGACCCGGATCAACCTTCTGATCGACGTGGTCTTCACGAACCACGGGGCCTCCCCGGGCCTGAAGCGCGGCGGCACCCTTGTGGCCGTGCGCCCGCAGGTGCAGCTCGAAGTTACCGCCGGCGAGATCCCCGACCATATCGAAGTGGACCTGACGGGCCGCAACGTGGGCGATGTCATCCACATCAACGACATCCCTCTCCCGGCCGGCGTCAAGCCGACCATCGAGCGGAACTTCGTGATTGCCAATATCTCGGCGCCCTCGGGCCTGCGCTCGGCGGACAACGTGGAAGAAGCCGCCTCCTGAGCGGCAGTCCATGACGCGACCGGACGGGGCCTTTCGGGGCCCCGTTTTCGTTTCCGCCCCTGTTCAGCAGGTTGCGATCAGCACGGCCCGGGCTTCTGACCCACTGGCAACCGATCTGGTTGGCCCCGGACGCAGGGGGCGCTAGAACTGCGCTCATGAAACTCCTCGTGGGCCTTGGAAATCCCGGCGCGAAGTACGCCGGTCATCGTCACAACATCGGCTTCATGGCCGTGGACCGCATCGCGGAGGGTCATGGCTTCGGCCCTTGGCGGTCGCGCTTCCAGGGCATGACCTCCGAAGGCGTGCTTGGCGGCGAGAAGGTCCTTCTTCTCAAGCCGCAGACCTTCATGAATGAGTCCGGCCGCTCGGTTGGAGAGGCCATGCGCTTCCTCAAGATCGCCCCAGCCGAGTTGTGCGTCTTTCATGACGAGATCGACCTTGCACCCGCCAAGCTCAAGGTGAAGACCGGCGGCGGTCACGCGGGGCACAACGGCCTGCGCTCCCTTCATGCCCATATCGGCGACGCCTATCATCGCGTTCGCATGGGCGTGGGCCATCCGGGTCACAAGGACGCCGTGCCCGGATACGTGCTCCATGACTTCGCCAAGGCCGACGCGGCTTGGCTCGATGACATGCTGCGTGGCATCGAGGATGGGGCCCCAGCCCTCGCCCAAGGGGATTTCGCGACGTTCCAAAACCGGGTCGCCCTTCGCCTCAATCCACCCCGGCCCTCGAAACCAGCCCTAGGCGCCATACTGCCTGATGCAACCGCGCCTGCTCGCGCGGCACCGTCCAAGGCACAGGACGATCAACGCTCACCTCTTCAGAAACTCGCTGATCGCTTTCGATGACGAGGGTTCGGGCCCTGACGCGAGCATGACCCCCTTGGCCGCATGGTTTGCGGCAATTCCACAGGACGTTCACCCACGGAGGCCAGGATGCAGAAAGACCCATCCATCAATGTCCTGGGCGCAGCACTGGTCCCTTGCTCGGCGGATCCGCTGACCGGGTTCTTCCGCAACAGCGCCTGTGACACATGCCCGGAAGACCGTGGATCCCACACGGTCTGCGCGGTCATGACGGCCGAGTTCCTGGCCTACTCCAAGTATGTCGGGAACGACCTCAGCACGGCGCGCCCGGCATCCAGATTTCCCGGCCTCAAACCGGGCGATTCGTGGTGCCTTTGCGCCGGCCGGTTCCTGCAGGCCCATGAAGAAGGCTGCGCTCCTCGCGTCAACCTGGCCGCCACCCATCGGCAGGCCCTGGAGGTCGTTCCCTTGGATATCCTCCGCTCTCACGCCCTGGAGTGACGGCTGTCCAGCGGACCGGCCATCAGATCCTCGATGAACAGCGACAGGAGCTGGGGCCGACCCGTAACCCCCGCCTTTCGATAGATCGCGGCGGTCTGGGCCTTGACCGTCCCTTCGCTCGTCTGGCGAATCCGTGCGATGTCCTGGGTAGACATTCCCTTGATGGCGAACAGCGCCACGTCCCGTTCGGCAGGGGTCAGCCCCCAAGCCGCGAACTTTTCGTCCAGAAGCTCCATGAAGGCACCAGAGGCGGCGCGCAGCTTGGCCTCGGCCTCGCGGGTGCGGATCTGGCTCCGGCGCAGGGCCAGCCCGCCCAGCACCGTCCCCAGGACAAGCCCCACAGCCGCCCCGATTTCCGTGATCTCGTGCACGACCCAGGCCACGGGTGCCACGCCCAGAACGGAAAAACCTATGTTGGCAACGAACAGAACGGCCGACACCGCCTGCACCGCCAGAATGGCGACAACACCCGACTGCTTCACGGCGCTCCTCCCGCCCCTTGACCTAGCGGTCAAGGATCAGTCGTCACCTTTGTCCGGGCCGCGGTTCCCATTGGAACCCTGTCCTCTTCCGGAACGACCTGAACCGCCCTCAGAGTCCGAACCGTCTCCGCCACCCTGACCACGACCCTGGCCGTTCCCGCCGCCATTGCCATTCCCGCCACCATTGCCGTTCGAGCCCTGGCCCTGGTTCTGACCTCGCCCTTGTCCGTTCCCGCCGGAACTCCGATCCTCGTCGTTCGCGCCCGAGTTGGAGCCATCGTCCGAACCGGCAGATCCCTGGTCGCCGTTCTCCTCTTGATCCCCTGCATCATCAGCGCCCGCATCGGCTCCGCTGTCGCGATCCTGGTCAGCATCGGGTTCAGCATCCACGCTGTCCTGCCCCTCCCCTCCCGGGTCGGCGCCGGGATCCTCCGGATCGCTGCGGTCGGGCTTGGTTGCCGGTTGCTCCATTGCCGGTTCATTGGAGGGGACAGCCGACGCTTCGGGTTCCTCTGGTTCACCACCGTCCGATGCCACGACGTCTTCTGCCGCTGCAGGATCAGAAGGCGGCGCAGGCTCTGCAGCATCCAGCTGGGGATCAAAGATCCTCGGTGTCCCGGCATCATCCGGGGCCTCAACATAGTCGCGGAGGATCTCGCCCGTCGAAGGGTTGAACACGATTTCCCGGCGGCCGTCAGGGCTGACAGCCACCACGCGGATGCGGCCAAGCAGGGTGCGGGATACCTCGAACTCGCGATAACCCTGGGCTTTGAGCTGGTCCACGACCCCGTCTGCCGCGGACTGCGCCAAGGCCGCGCCCCCGAGCATGGTCAGAGCGGCGGCCATCAGGATGCATCTCCGCTTCGGCGACATCATCGTCTCCACGCCCCAGGCTCTGGCGCCTCCAGGCGCGAGCCCTGTCCCATACCGAGGCAGACGGCACCTGCCCCATTGAGCCTTACCTTGGACACGACTGTGGCGGTTGTCACTCCGACCCATTCGTAGGGTGTTCGCTTTCGCCGCGTAATCGTCACCGGTGCCATGGTGTTGGGCAAGGCTCGGGCATCCTCCTGCTGTCAGTCTGTCCTGCTCTGCCGCCCAGCCGAAGCATGCAACCGTGTACGGCACCATAGGGCCATGGGTTAGCCACGCCGTAGGTACGGCTGTACGACGGTCCAGCCCAAAGTTTAGGGCCAGCACGACGATGCTGACCCAAGCCAGAACGACAGAAGACTGGGGTTCCTCCGCCGCCCGTCCGTGTCAGGCCGAGACTTCGACTCCCAAGTGCCGCGCCACCGTGAAGATGTCCTTATCGCCTCGTCCGCACAAATTCATGATGATCAGGTGATCCTTGGGCAGGTCCGGCGCGATCTTCATGACATGGGCCAGCGCGTGGCTGGGCTCCAGCGCCGGGATGATCCCCTCCAGCGCGCAGCAAAGCTGGAACGCCTCCAGCGCTTCCTTGTCGGTGATCGCCACGTACTCCGCCCGGCCGATGTCATGCAGCCACGCATGTTCCGGCCCGATGCCCGGATAATCGAGCCCCGCCGAGATCGAGTACCCTTCCAGGATCTGCCCGTCGTCGTCCTGGAGCAGATAGGTCTTGTTCCCGTGCAGCACCCCTGGCCGTCCGCCGGTCAGGGAAGCGCAATGTTCCATCTTCTCATCCACACCCTTGCCGCCGGCTTCCACGCCGATGACCCGCACGGATGGATCGTCGAGGAATGGATAGAACAACCCCATGGCGTTCGAGCCGCCGCCGATGGCTGCGATGATCGTGTCTGGCAGCCGTCCCTCGGCTTCCATCATCTGCGCCTTGGCTTCCTTGCCGATGATGGACTGGAAGTCGCGCACCATCGCCGGATAGGGATGCGGCCCCGCCACTGTGCCAATGCAGTAGAAGGTGTCACGCACGTTGGTCACCCAGTCGCGCAGTGCGTCGTTCATGGCGTCCTTGAGCGTGCCACGCCCCGACGTGACCGGGACCACCGTCGCCCCAAGCAGCCGCATGCGGAACACGTTGGGCGCCTGACGCTCCACGTCGTGCGCGCCCATGTAGACCACGCATTGCAGCCCGAACTTGGCGCAGACCGTCGCCGTCGCCACGCCGTGCTGGCCCGCCCCGGTCTCGGCGATGATACGGGTCTTGCCCATGCGCCGCGCGAGGATGATCTGCCCCAGCACGTTGTTGATCTTGTGCGCGCCGGTGTGGTTCAACTCGTCGCGCTTGAGGTAGATCTTGGCCCCGCCTAGATGCTCGGTCAGCCGCGGCGCATAATACAGCGGCGAGGGGCGGCCCACGTAGTTCGTCCAAAGGTCGTACATCTCGGCCCAGAAGGACGGGTCCGTCTTGGCCCTCTCGTACTCGGCTTCGAGGTCGAGGATGAGCGGCATCAGCGTCTCGGAAACGAAGCGGCCTCCGAACTGACCGAAACGCCCAGCCTCGTCCGGCCCAGTCATGAAGCTGTTCTGGCGTGTATCCGGCATCGCGCGCCCTCCCCTTCTATCAGGAAGCGCTTCTACCCCGATCCCCTGTCAGGCGAAAGCCGCAACGGCTGTTATCGTGCGGACGCGACGGCGCCCACAAACGCACGGATCAGATCGGAATCCTTGATGCCGGGCGCGCTTTCGACCCCGGAGGAGACATCGACCTGCCGCGCCCCGGACACGCGCACGGCCTCGGCCACGTTTCGAGGCCCCAATCCGCCGGCCAGCATCCAGGGACGGCTCCAGGACAGGCCAGACAGCAACCCCCAGTCAAAGGAAACCCCATTGCCACCCGGCAGGGTCGAACCGGCCGGGGCTTTGGCATCCAGGAGAAGCTGGTCAGCGACAGCTTCATAGGCTCGCGCCCGTGCCACATCCTCCGGACCCGAGATGCCGACGGCCTTCATGACGGGAAGACCCCACCGCTCACGGATCTCCGCCACGCGGTCGGGCGGTTCATGACCGTGCAGTTGCACCATGTCGATGGGCACAGTGTCCAGCACCGCATCCACCTCCGCATCGCTCGGATCAACGAACAGGGCGACCTTGGCCACCCCTACAGGCGCAGCCAGCGCGAGGTCACGCGCGACGGGCAGGGCCAGCGACCGAGGTGAGCGGGAATAGAAGACGAGACCGATATACGCCGCCCCGGCGCTGGCCGCGGCCTCGACCTGCGCCTCGGTGGTGAGCCCGCAGACCTTGACGCGCACAGGTCCGGTCGGGCGCGGGTTCACGCGAAAGGCCATCAGCGCCGCGCAGGGATGGTCGGTGCATCCAACACCGCAAGCACGTCGTTCTTGGGGGCCGCTGCAGCCCGTTGCTGAACGACTTCACGGCGCAGGCGCTCCAGTTCCCGCGCGGTAGCGCGCCCTTGGGCGCGCTCCGGAATCTCGCGGATCCATTCCCAGACGAACCCCACGAGAAGGCCCAACGCAAAACCCAGCAGGATCACCAGGAACAGCGGGAGGTCGATATCGGGGGACACTCCGAGCCATCCGCTGATCGCCTCGGGTAGCACGCGCAGGGTCACGATTCCCCGGTTGGCCAAACCCATCGTAACAAGGGCAATGGCCACGAGGCCCCAGAAAGCGGTCTTGAGAAGTCCCATGGAACGAGCCTCGTGGTTGCGGACGACGTTGGCGCCCGGAGCTATAGCCGCCCACGCGCGCCTTCCGCAACCGGTCCCGGTCGGCGATCAGAGGCCTTCGGCCGGGAGGTCCTCCTCGGGAACGATGCCCTTGTCGTTCAGCCGATCCCGCAGGAGCTTGCCGGTCTTGAAGAAGGGAACGTGCTTTTCGTCGACATCCACCGCTTCGCCGGTACGGGGATTGCGCCCGGTGCGGCCGTCCCGCTTCTTGACGGAGAAGGCCCCGAACCCACGCAGCTCGACACGGTTGCCCTGGGCCATGGCCTCGACGATCCGGTCGAAGATCACGTTCACGATCTTCTCGACGTCCCTTTGGTACAGATGCGGGTTCTCTTCCGCGATCTTCTGGATCAGTTCGGACCGGATCATCTCACCCCCAAGACAGTTGATCGAACACGCAGGTTGGCCCTGCTTTACCGGGAACTATAGGGGGTTAACACGTTCCGACAAAGAATTTCAAAGCATTCCGGGACGGCAACTGCGCGCTTCGGACGGCAGGATCGCCGCCGTTTGCGGCCGTGGTCCATGCAACGAAAAGGGCCCTGCCTTTCGGCAGGGCCCTTTCCATCGTTTTCGTCACAGCCCGAGGCTTAGCCGCGGTCACCGCCACGAAGCGCCGCGCCCAGGATGTCGCCCAACGATGCACCCGAGTCGGACGAGCCATACTGTTCGACGGCCTCCTTCTCTTCGGCGATCTCGCGGGCCTTGATCGACAGGCCGAGCTTGCGGGTCTTGGCGTCCACGGAAACCACGCGCACGTCGACCTTGTCGCCGACCTGGAAGCGCTCGGGGCGCTGTTCCGCACGGTCACGGGACAGATCCGAGCGGCGGATGAAAGACTTCATCCCCTCGTACTCGACCTCGATGCCGCCATCCTCGATCTTCGTGACCGCGACGGTGATGATGCCGCCCCGCTTCACGCCACCGATGGCTTCGGCATAGGGATCGTTCTCCATCGCCTTGACGGAGAGCGAGATGCGCTCCTTCTCGACGTCGACCTCGATAACCTTGGCCTTGACGTGATCGCCCTTGCGGTAGTTCTGGATCGCATCCTCGCCACGGGCATCCCAGCTCAGGTCCGACAGGTGGACCATGCCGTCGATGTCGCCCGGAAGGCCCACGAACAGACCGAACTCGGTGATGTTCTTGACCTCGCCCTCGACGTTCGCACCCTCGGGGAACTGCTCGGCAAAGACTTCCCACGGGTTGCGCTGGGTCTGCTTGAGGCCCAGGGACACGCGGCGCTTCTGGCTGTCGATCTCGAGCACCATGACCTCGACCTCCTGGGAGGTGGAGACGATCTTGCCGGGGTGCACGTTCTTCTTGGTCCAGGACATTTCCGAGACGTGCACGAGGCCCTCGATCCCCGGCTCCAGCTCCACAAAGGCGCCGTAGTCGGTGATGTTGGTGACGCGGCCGGTGTGGACGGACCCGTAGGGGTACTTGCGTTCCACGGTGTCCCACGGATCCTCCTGGAGCTGCTTCATGCCCAGGCTGATACGGTGGGTTTCCTTGTTGATCTTGATGACCTGGACCTTGATGGTCTCGCCGATCGACAGGATCTCGCTCGGGTGGTTCACGCGGCGCCACGCCATGTCGGTGACGTGCAGCAGGCCGTCAACGCCGCCCAGATCGACGAACGCACCGTATTCGGTAATGTTCTTGACCACGCCTTCGATCGTCTGGCCCTCGAAGAGGTTGCCGATGACCTCGGCGCGCTGCTCGGCGCGGGATTCTTCCAGGATGGCGCGGCGCGACACGACGATGTTGCCGCGGCGACGGTCCATCTTGAGGATCTGGAACGGCTGCTTGAGGCCCATGAGGGGGCCGGCGTCGCGCACGGGGCGCACATCGACCTGCGAGCCCGGCAGGAACGCCACGGCGCCGCCCAGGTCTACGGTGAAGCCGCCCTTGACGCGGCCGAAGATGGCGCCGTCGACACGCTCTTCACGCTCGTAGGCTTTCTCGAGACGGTCCCAAGCCTCTTCGCGCTTCGCCATCTCGCGCGAGATGACGGCTTCGCCACGCGCGTTCTCGACGTTGCGGAGGAACACCTCCACCTCATCGCCGATGTTCACGCTGGGCTGTTCGCCGGGCTGGGCAAATTCCTTGAGATCGACGCGGCCTTCCATCTTGTAGCCGACGTCGATGATGGCCTGGCCCGCCTCGATGGCGATGACCTTGCCCTTCACGACAGTCCCTTCGGAGGGGGTGTCGAGGTCGAAACTTTCCTGAAGGAGTTCCTCGAACTCCGCCATGCTAGTGCTGGCTGCCAAATGCGTATCCTTTTGCACGGTTTTCGGGCCTGGCGGTTGTATCCGCCGGTCTGTGGGGGAATTTGTCCCATATGGGACGTGCCCCCCTACCGCACAAGGGCCGCGGGGGCAAGGCTCGGCTTGCCCCCTGACTAGCTGGTTCCATCTGCGATGCTACCACGGGCGGCTTCTGACCGAAGCCGAAACCGATCAGCGCCCGCTGTTTCCAGGACTGGAGAGACCTCATGACCACAATGACACGCGTCCTTGTCACCAGAGCCTCCGCCGGCATCGGCCAAAGCTATGCCGAGCAACTCGCAAAGGCTGGCGCGGCGCTCGTGCTCGTTGCCCGTCGGGCCGACCGGGGGAGCCCGTGTGCATCCCCTCCCTGCCCGACATCCAAGACTGGGAGGCCTACGTCGTCGCCGAACAGGCTGCGGCAGCGAATGCGTCGCGCGACCGCGCAGCCGACCGATACCAACTTGGCCAATGATCTGTCCAGCGGACCTTCAGCGGCATTGAGCTCTGCCCGGGAAAGGCCTCTGAGGATACCGGCATGGGCGCAGAGCAGCACTGGTCCGAGCTGCTTTTGAACGTGTCACGGTGGTGCCGATCGGCTCAGGCCTTGCAGCTGCACGGCTCAGGCTGCGGAACGTCATGCGCCGATGAAGATGTCTTGCAAGGTCGGCCGGACCAGTCAGGCGGTGACGTCCTTCCGAGCCTCGATCAGCGCGGCGAGGTTGCGCCGCACCTCTCTCAGGCCAAAGGCGACCGCGCTGTGGACCTCGTGCTCCGGAGAGGCGGGGTCTTCTGCCTCCAACGCCGAACGCAGCTTTTCCAAGGTGGCGTCGATGGCGTCGATGCGGCGGCCAGCCCGCCGTCCTTCGGCCATGCCGTTCAGGACATGGCAGGCGTCCTGCCGCAGCACGTCCACCTGCCCTCGCATGATCTCGACGGACAAGGGCGGGTCCTGCACCTCGGCGGCCCGATCCAGGATGATGACCGAGTCATGAAGTTCGCGGAGTGCGTCGAGCTGCCGCTGCATCTTTTCCCGGTTCACGAATTTTGCGTCGGACAGCGCCTCCTGCGTCAGCCAGACCGACTCGTTCCAAGCGCTCACATGCTCCTGGATGCGAGGCGTGTGACCGCTCTCGACGGTGGCCTTGATCGCGTCCGACAGTCGCGTTGCCGTGGCGCGCAGGGCGCGGCTGTAATGCCGCTCGAAGCGCCACTCGGCCCGTTCAGGCCAGACCAGCAGAGAGACGAGGGTTCCGATCGCCGCCCCGAGAAGGATGCCCGAGCTGGTCACCAAGGCCGTGTTGACGAGATCCTCCTTGCCCTCCAGCGACATCCCGACCGCCGGGACCACGGCAAGTTGCCAGGAGGACCGAAACGTGGTGGCCGCTCCTACCGCGAAAAGGGCAACGGACAGGGCGACTGCCGTGCCCCAGCCGGACGGCAGCAGTGCAAGGCACAGGAACCCGATCAGGCTTCCGGCGATCGCCGACTGGAGACGGATCAGGGCCTGTCCCATCGTGCCGCCGATTGACCGCTGGAGGCTGGTGACGGCCATCATGATGACAAGGAAATGCTCGAGATCGCCGATCCTTTCAGCCGCGACATAAGCGAGGCATGCAGCCACGCCAGACTGGAGCCCCAGCCGTCCAGCATCGCGCCAGTCATCGGGATGGATCGATCTCAGCGCTTGGAACATCGCCCGGCATCCCTGCTTCAGGCGCCTGCGAGACGCCTCCTGACCACTGACAAGGCCGCCGCCACGGCATCGTCCACCTTCAGATCGGAGGTGTCGATCGCCACGGCGTCGGACGCGGCGCGCAGAGGAGCGGTCGCGCGGGCCCCATCGCGGGCATCGCGCGCGCGCACCTCCTCCAGGGTCCCGTCAAGGGTGACTTCCTGACCTGCCGCACGCAGTTCGTCGTAACGCCGCGAGGCACGGGCAAGGTCCGAGGCGGTGACGAAAAGCTTCACTTCAGCCTCGGGACAGATCACCGTGCCGATGTCGCGCCCGTCCAGGACCGCGCCGCCTTCCCGCCGGGCGAAGGTCCGCTGAAACTCCAGAAGAGCCGCCCGAACCTCGGGGAGGACGGCCACCCGGCTCGCGGTCTGCGCGACGTCGGCATGCCGCAGGCGAGGGTCGTCGAGGCTCGTGGGATCCAGGCTCCGGGCGGCCCGTACGGGATCGTCACCCTCCAAGACGCGTAAGCCGACGGCCCGGTACAGAAGCCCGGTGTCGAGATGCGCGAACCCCGTTTCGCGGGCGATCGCGCGGGCGATGGTGCCCTTGCCCGCCGCTGCCGGGCCGTCGATGGCCACCGTGAAGATCATGCGCCCGCCCCGGCCGCCACGCCAGAATAGTCCTTGCGGCTCATGCCCGTACCAGATCCGCGCCAAGGTTCCGCATCAGCGTCTCGAAGATCGGAAAGCTCGTGGCGATAGGCGATCCATCGTCCACCTGCATGGCCTGCCGAGAGGCGAGACCCAGGATGAGGCAGGACATGGCGATCCGGTGATCGAGACGACTTTCTGCCGTGACGCCGCCCTGCACCCCATCCGCGCCACGTCCATGGACGATCCACCAGTCGGGGCCTTCCTCAACCTCCACGCCCGCCGCGCGCAGGGCCTGGGCCATGGCGTCAATGCGGTCGCTTTCCTTGACCCGCAACTCCTTGACGCCACGCATGACGGTCGGACCTTCGGCGAATGCCGCGACGACCGACAGGATCGGGTATTCGTCGATCATGGAGGCTGCGCGTTCTGGCGGAACCTCGATCCCCTTGAGGCTGCCGCTGAACCGCGCCCGAAGATCGGCAACGGGTTCGCCGCCCTCCTCGCGCTGGTTCTCGTAGGACAGGTCCGCGCCCATCTCCCGCAAGGTGGTGAACAGCCCGGCGCGCGTGGGGTTGAGGCCGATGTTCGGCACCAGCACATCCGATCCCGGCACGATGATCCCGGCGCAGACCGGGAACGCCGCCGAGGACGGATCGCGCGGCACGACGATGGTCTGGGCCCGCAGTTCCGGTTGACCAGTCAGGGTGATAACGCGCCCCTCTGCGGCATCCTCCACCCGCACCGTCGCGCCGAACCCGGCCAGCATCCGCTCCGTATGGTCGCGGGTGGCCTCCTTCTCGATCACTACGGTCTCACCGGGGGCGTTCAGCCCGGCAAGCAGGATCGCCGACTTGACCTGAGCCGAGGGCACGGGCAGCACATAACGGACCGGCACCGGATCCTTTGCGCCGACGATGGTCATGGGAAGCCGCCCGCCCTGGCGCCCATAGGCGCGGGTTCCGAACAGCGACAACGGATCGGTCACGCGTCCCATGGGGCGGCCACGGAGGCTGGCATCGCCTGTGAAGGTCGCCGTGACCGGCGAGGTCGCCATCGTCCCCATGATCAGCCGGACGCCGGTCCCCGAGTTCCCGCAGTCGATCACGTCCGACGGCTCGGCAAAGCCGCCGACCCCGACGCCATGGACGATCCAAGTGCCGTCCTGCCGCTCCACCGTCGCGCCAAAGGCCCGCATGGCTTCGGCCGTATCCAGCACGTCCTCGCCCTCAAGGAGCCCCGTGACCCGCGTCTCACCGACCGACAACGCGCCCAGGATCAACGACCGGTGCGAGATGGACTTGTCCCCCGGAACATCGGCGATGCCCTTCAAGGGATTGCCCGCCCGGGCGGTCATGGGAATGGGTGTGCCGTGGCCGGACATGGAGCCTCCTTGGTTCGGAGGCCTTCTAGCCCGGCGTCACAGGCGACGGAAGGTCATGTAATAGGGCCGGCGCCCCTCGCGCAGGGCCTTCTGCTCGTAACGGGTGGACAGCCAGTCCGGCCATGCCTCGTCGGTTGGGCCCTTTTCAAGGGCAAAGCCAGCCGGGGGTACCTCCTCCAGGGTCTGCCGCACATAATCCTCGATGTCCGTGGCAACACGAAGCTCTGCGCCGGACGCCATGGCCCGAGCCAGCAGCGCCAGCGGCTCGGGCGTCACGAAGCGGCGGCGGTGGTGGCGCGCCTTGGGCCAGGGATCGGGGTAGTTGAGGAACACCTTCTCCAGCCGGCCTTCGGGCAGCAGTTCCAGCAGGTCTCGCGCGTCGCCGGGGTGAAGGCGAATGTTGCCCACCGGATCCTTGGCCAGCTTGCCCAGGAACTGCGCAATCCCGTTCACGAAGGGCTCCGCCCCCAGGATGGTGACCCCCGGATAGGTTCGCGCCATATGCACCAGATGCTCGCCACCACCAAAGCCGATCTCCAGCCACAGCGGGACGCCCAGCCCCGGCAGACGCAGCGGCGTCCGTTCCGGGTTCTCCTCCCGTGTCACGCCGCGCAGCACCAGCGCCGGGAGGTCGCCCTCCAGCCGGGTCTTCTGGAGCGGGCGGAGCGTCTTGCCGCGCACGCGGCCATAGAAGTTGCGCCAGGGGCGTTCAGGGGTGTCGGTCATGGGACCGGGCGGATAGGAGCCGCCCGCGTCCCCGTCAAGTCAGCCCGCGACCGAGCCGTCCGCGTTCAGTTCAATCCACCGCCCCGTTTCGGCCGCCGCTTGGTAGATCGCCTGGATCAGCCGCACGTCGCGCAGCCCCATCTCCCCAGGGGTCAGCACATCCGTGTCATTCATGATGGCCTGAGACAGGTGATCGATCTCGCGGGTGAACTGCTCCTGGCTGCCGAACTCGGACTGCCGGTCCTCCGTCCCCTCGCTGGTCGAGACCCGGAGTTGGTTGCCCATGTACTCCGTGGCCGGGTCAAGCACCGCCACAGCCTGTGATCCCCAGGCGTCGATGCGCTTCTTGTCGGCGATGTAGCCCGAGCTGAGCGTGGCAAGCCGCCCCGACGGAAAGCGAAGCTGCACCGTGCAGACGGCCTCCACCTCGGCAAAGCGCTCGTCGCCTTCAGGGCTCCAGGTCCGGGCGGACAGGGCAGAAGGCACCTCGTCCATGAACCAGATCGTGCCGTTCAGGGCATAGATCCCGATGTCGATGAATGACCCGCCCCCCGACAACTCGCGCCGCATCCGCCACTGGTCCTTGGGGGTCGAAGGATCAAGGGGCCGGTGGTGGTCCGAGGACATGAAGGTGAGGTCCCCGAGCTGCCCCTCACGGATCATGGTCGCGGCCATGAGGTTCACGGGCTCGAAATGCGCGCGGTACGCGACCATGAGCTTCTTGCCCGCCGCGTCCCGCGCCGCGATCATCGCCTCGCAGTCCTCGGGCGTGGTCGCCATGGGCTTCTCGACCATGACGTGCTTCCCGGCCTCGAAGGCCCTCACCACGAGGTCGCGGTGCAAGGAGTTCGGCGTGATGACATAGACCACGTCGATCTCCGGATTGTCGGCGATCTGGTCGAAGGTCTCGTAGGAATAGACGCTGCCCTGATCCACCCCGGTGCGCCGTGCGATCTCGGCCGCCTTCTCCGGGTTGCCGGACACGAGGCCCTTTAGCTCCGAATACCGCGTCCGGCCCAGAGCCGGGATCTGGTAGCTGGTCGCGAAGTGGCCGAGGCCCGCCACCGCCCAGCCCAGGCGTCGCGCCTCGGGCTGGCGCAATTCGTTCTGGATCTCGGCGGGGCGGCCGACCAATTCATTCGGGACATTGGCATCGCGCACCACGCTACCAGCCGGCGCCTGCCCCTCCTGCGCGGTGGCCGGGCCGCTGGCCCCTGCCAGAACGGCTCCGGCCGCAAGCCCGCTGGCCCCGACCATGAAGCCGCGCCGCGACACGTCCGCCGTCCAGATCTGTTCTGCCATTGCCCTGATCTCCGCGTGAAACAACACGCGGTGAACAAGGGCGGCTGGACCATTCGGCAACGCACGCCGTCGTGAACGGTGTGCGTTGCCGCCTCAGGCCGCGAGGCTTGCCGCAGTCCGGCGCAAGGCGTCCGCCAGATCGGTCCTCTCCCACGAGAATCCCCCATCGGCTTCGGGCGAGCGTCCGAAATGGCCGTAGGCCGCCGTGCGCGCGTAGATTGGACGGTTCAGCCCCAGATGTTCGCGGATGCCGCGAGGGGTGAGGTCCATGACCTGCGGGATCGCCCGCTCGATCTCGGAAGCATCCACCGCTCCCGTTCCATGCAGGTCGGCATAGATCGTGAGGGGCCGGGCCACGCCGATGGCATAGGATAACTGGATCGTGCAGCGATCCGCGAGCCCGGCCGCCACGACGTTCTTGGCCAGGTAGCGCGCCGCATAGGCGGCCGAGCGGTCCACCTTGCTCGGGTCCTTGCCACTGAAGGCCCCACCGCCATGCGGCGCCGCGCCCCCATAGGTGTCCACGATGATCTTGCGCCCTGTAAGGCCCGCATCCCCGTCGGGCCCGCCGATGACGAAGGTGCCCGTGGGATTGACCCACCAACGGGTCGCGTCGTTGATCCAGCCATCCGGCAGGACCTCATGGATGTAGGGCTCCACGATGGCGCGGATGTCGGCGCTGGTCTGCGCCTCGCTTTCGTGCTGCGTGGACAGGACGATGGAGCTCACCTCCACGGGCCGCCCGCCCGCGTAGCGCAGCGAAATTTGGGACTTTGCATCGGGCCGCAGCAGCGGCTCGGCCCCCGTCTTCCGCGCTTCGGCCAGACGGCGCAGGATCGCGTGGGCATAGTGGATGGGCGCGGGCATGAACTCGGGCGTCTCGCGGGTGGCATAGCCGAACATGATGCCCTGGTCGCCGGCCCCCTCCTCGCCCCGTTCGCCGGTAACACCCTGGGCGATGTGGGCAGACTGCTCGTGGAGCAGGTTCGTGACCTCGCAAGAGTTCCAGTGGAACTTCTCCTGCTCGTAGCCGATGTCGCGGATGCATTCACGCGCGATCCCTTCGACCCCGTCCTTGAAGGCCCGCAGGCGGCTCTGGTCGGTCAGGCCCACCTCGCCGCCGATGACCACGCGATTGGTGGTGGCGAAGGTCTCGCAGGCGACGCGCGCCAGGGGATCCTCGGTCAGGAAGGCATCGAGGACGGCATCCGAGATGCGGTCGCACAGCTTGTCGGGATGCCCCTCGGACACGGACTCCGAAGTGAACACATAGTCGAGGCGGGACATGGGGGTTGCTCCATTAAGGTCGCCCGTCACGCCAGGAAGCCGTTGTGACGAGGGTCCGTCTTGGCTAAGCCCCCCTGCCCTTTGGGTCAATCCCCCGCTGCCAGAATGCCACGGCAGCCAACCCCACCAACAACGTAAAAAGCGGGATATCGCCCCAGCGGGCATAGGGTGTGGGCGCCAGTGCCGGTGGGAGCGGCACATCCAGGGCACCGGCCTGATGCAGCGGCAGCGAAGCGAGGATGCGTCCCTTGCCGTCGATCATGGCCGAGATGCCGGTGTTCGCTGCCCGTATCAGTGGCAGTCCCAGTTCGATGGCGCGCAACCGGCCCAGCGCAAAGTGCTGCTCGGGCCCGGCGCGGCGGCCGAACCAGGCGTCGTTGGTGACAAGGAGGAAAAAGCGTGGTCGGTCCGGGCCGATCTCCTCGGGAAAGATCCCTTCGTAGCAGATCAGCGGGCGCGCGGTGCCGATGCCGGGGATGTCGATAAGCCGGCCGCTCGTTCCCGTGGCGAAGCCCTGGCCCTGGATCTCGGCCAGGGCGCGCAGGCCCAAGCGCGACAGGACGTCGCGATAAGGCATGTACTCACCAAAGGGAACGAGGTGGACTTTGTCGTAGAGGTCCGTCACCGCACCCTGCCCGTCCGTGACCACCAGGCTGTTGAAGTACCGGCCCTGCTCGTCCTGCCGCACGACCCCGGTCGCCAGAGGCGCGCCACCTGCGGCTTCAGCTCCCATGGCGAGCGTCGGTCCGGCCCAGTCCAGGAGGTCCGCCACCGCCGTCTCGGGCCAGACCACGAGGCTGACCGGCCTTGAGCCGCCCGTCGCCGGCCCAGACAAGGAAAGGAGCCGCCGCAGATGACCGGGTTGCAGGACCGGGTCCCACTTCTCGTTCTGGGGCACATTCGGCTGGACGATGCGGACCAACAGAGCGTCTGGCGCGACCGGAGGCGCCGGGCCGGGATCGAGCAGCACAGCCCCGCCCACGAGACCGAGGATCACCGCGCCACGCAAAAGCCCGGCGACCGGAGCGGCGATCAGCGCCGCCACCCCGAGCGTGAGAAGGGTCAGGCCATGAACCCCCATGACGGAGGCGAGCTGGATCAACGGAGTGCCGCTCCAGACATGACCGATCATGACCCACGGAAAACCCGTCAGGGCCAGCGCACGCAACACCTCGGCCGCCGTCCATAAGGCTACCAGTCCCAGGACCCCCAGGCGGAGCCGTCGCGCAAGGCCGAACGCAGCCCCCCAGAACAGCGCAAGTCCCCCGGCCATGAGGACCAAGGCGAAGGGGGCCATCCAGCCGGTCCGCTCGGGCTCCACGAGGAAGGGCTCCACGATCCAGCGGAGCGACAGGGCAAAATGCCCCATCCCAAAGGCCCAGCCGTCCCAGAACCGCGGACCCGACCGGCGCACCAAGGCGAACAGGAGTACCAGCGCTGCCAGGGTGGCCACCGGCCAGGATGCAGGCACCTGGCCCAACGCCGCGATCGCCCCAAGCGAGGCAAGGCCGGCCAGCCGCACGGGCCAGGGCCAAGCCGCGACGCGCGCGGGGCTCCTCGCGATCGCCTCGACGAATGTCACCGGGCTTCGACGGGCAGACGGATCCGAAGCCGTTTCACGCGGCGGCTGTCGGCATCCAGCACCTCGAATATCGGCCCGTCGGGGTGAACGATGACCTCGCCAGTCTTGGCGACGTGGCCGGCCAGCAGGAAGACGAGCCCGCCCAGCGTGTCGACCTCCTCGGCGTCGATCTCCTCATGGGCCGTGAGGTCCATGCCAAGGACTTCCTCGAATTCCTCGATTGGAGTGGTGCCGTCCACGACCCAGACCCCTTCGGATTCGCGCGACACATGCTCGGGCTCGGCGATGTCGTGCTCGTCGTCGATCTCTCCGACGACGGTCTCGAGAAGATCCTCGATGGTGCACAGACCATCGGTGCCGCCGTATTCGTCGATGATCAGCGCCATGTGGATCCGCTCGGCCTGCATCTTCTGAAGGAGGGTGGCCAGCGGCATGGACGGCGGTACGTAAAGCAGGGGGCGCAGCAGTTCGCGCAGGTTGAAGTCGCCGCCGCGCCCGAAGCCGTGCCGCAGCGCCACGTCCTTGAGATTCACGATTCCCAGGGGCTGGTCGAGGGTTCCCTCATAGACCGGTATGCGCGTCCGACCGGACTCGCGGAACTCCTCCACGAGGTCGGGGAGCGGGATCGTCACCGGTACGGCCACGATCTCGGAAGTCGGGACGGCGACATCCTCGGCCCGCATCCGCCGGAGGTTGAGGATGCCTGGCACCGACGCAAGCCGAGGGAACGCCGGCTTGTCCTTGTCGTCCTCGGAGGAACTCAGCGCCTCGATGATACGCGAAAAGAAGCCGCGACTCTGGCCCTCGGTCGTATCATCGCTACCCTCGTCGCGGCGCGGCGCGGGGTTGCTCGCGTCAGCCATCGCTCATCCTCGTCATGGCGGCCCCTTCTGCCCCAGGAGCATAGGGGTCCGCAAGTCCGAGTTCCCTCAGGATCTCGGTCTCCAGGCCTTCCATCAGATCGGCATCGCCGTCCCGCTCATGGTCGAAACCCAGCAAGTGCAACGTGCCATGCACAAGGAGGTGCGCTGCATGGTCCTCCAGCGACTTGCCGGCCTCCCTAGCCTCTCGGGCACAGGTCTCGTAGGCGATGGCGATGTCGCCCAGACCCACGGGCATCGGGGGCTCGGGCGGGGGGAGATGCGGCATCTCGCCCGCCTTGTCCGCGCCCCGCTCGTCCGAAGGCCAGGACAGGACGTTAGTCGGCTGCGGCTTGCCGCGGAAATCTTCGTTCAACTCCGCGATGCGCTTGTCGTTGCAGGCTAGAAGGCTGATCTCGTAGGCGGCAGGCTCCAACCCCAGCCGCACGAGAGTGGCCCGGCAGGACCGTTCCGCAAGGTCCTCAAGGCCGAGAACCTCCCAGCGGTGGTCCTCGGCCAAGGTCTCGACAAGAGGATCGTCCGTCATCTGTGTCAGCCAGAGGCCTCTGACCTGTCGGTGGCGCGCGCATCGGCGTCATAGGCCTCGATGATGGCGGCGACCAGCGGGTGCCGGACCACGTCGCGGGCCGTGAAGCGGGTGAAGCTGATCTTGGACACGTTGTGGAGCAGCCGTTCGGCCTCGATCAGACCCGAGGGTACGCCGCGCGGGAGGTCGATCTGGGTGCGATCGCCCGTCACCACCATCCGCGATCCCTCGCCCAAGCGGGTGAGGAACATCTTCATCTGCATGGAGGTGGCGTTCTGCGCCTCGTCCAGCACGATGAAGGCGTTGGACAGCGTCCGACCCCGCATGAAGGCGAGCGGCGCGATCTCGATGATCTTTTCCTCGATCATCTTCTGCACCTGCTTCTGCGGCAGGAAGTCGTTCAGCGCGTCGTAAAGCGGCTGCATGTACGGATCGACTTTTTCCTTCGCGTCACCGGGAAGGAAACCCAGTCGTTCGCCAGCCTCAACGGCGGGGCGCGACAGGATGATCTTGTCCACATGGCCGCCCAGGAACATGCTGACGCCCACGGCCACGGCAAGGTAGGTCTTGCCGGTGCCGGCAGGGCCTATGCCGAAGGCCAGCTCGTGGTCGAACAGCGCGCGGACATAGGCCTTCTGCGCCTCGGTCCGGGGCTCCACGACCTTGCGGCGGGTGCGGATCTCGACGCGGTCGGACGGTCCGCCGCGGCCGAACATCTCGGTCTGGTCACCCGCCTGGGGGCCCGTCTCGCGCAGGGCGGGGCCCATGCGCAGTTCGCGGTCGATGTCGCCCAAGTCCAGACCTTTCCCCGATTCGAGCCGCTGATACAGCGCACGCATCACCTCGGCGGCACGGCCGCGCGCCTCCGCCTCGCCCATGATGGCCAAGCGGTTGCCCCGTCTCAGGATCTGCACGCCGATCCGGTCCTCGATCACGGCGAGATTGCGGTCATGTTCGCCGCAAAGATCGATCAGGAGGTAGTTGTCTGGGAACTCAAGCAGGGTCTCGCCATTCGCGGATGCAGCGGCGGACGCGTTCAGCGCGGTCACGGGCAGGGTCGTTTCTCCTTCCTGCGTTCGGCGCCTCCCAGCGCCGGGCGGGCAAAGGCGCCACATGGGTCCATGGTGACGCGGCCCGGACCATGGCGCAAGCATTCCGAGGGGCCGCCGTGTTATTGAACGCACGAGGAGGCCAGAGGGTCCGGCCACAACCGCGACGGATGCACAAATCCTGCTCACCCCTCCGTCAACACGCTCAGGACGCCAACTCGCCCCCCAGCGAGTTCGTCAGGGCCGCCGTCACGCGCACGGGCCGGATCTGCCCACGCAGGTCGTCGGGGGCCGTTACGGCCACGGCCATCAGATGCCCGGATTTGCCGGTCATCTGTCCGGGCATCCGGCCCGGCTTCTCGAACAGCACGGGCAGGATGCGGCCGACCATGGCCTTCTGCGTCTCGCGCTGCTGCCGGGTGATGAGGGCCTGCAGCCGCAGCAGACGGTCGTGCGCCTCGGGCTCCGGCACGCCAGTTCGTTCGGCGGCCGGCGTTCCCGGACGGGGCGAATAGGTGAAGCTGAAGGCCGAGCCGAACCCCACGGCCTCGATCAAGGCCAGCGTTGCCTGGAAATCCTCCTCGGTCTCGCCGGGGAAGCCTACGATAAAGTCCGAGGACAGGACGAGGTCCGGTTGTGCCGCCCGCAGCCGTTCGACCAGCCTCAGGTAGTCCTCGGCTCGGTGCTTGCGGTTCATGGCCTTGAGGATGCGGTCCGACCCCGACTGCACGGGCAGATGCAGGAACGGCATGAGCTTGGGTTCTTCCCCATGGGCGGCGATCAGCGCATCATCCATGTCGTTGGGATGCGAGGTCGTGTAGCGGATGCGATCCAGCCCATCGATGCCAGCCAGATCGCGCACCAGTGCCGCAAGGCCGCCCTCGGCCCCGTGCCACGCGTTGACGTTCTGGCCCAGCAGCGTGATCTCGCGCACGCCCTGCTCCACAAGACCCCGCGCCTCGGTCAGGATCCGCTGGGCGGGGCGGCTCACTTCGGCCCCGCGGGTATAGGGGACGACGCAGAAGGCGCAGAACTTGTCGCACCCTTCCTGCACCGTCAGAAAGGCGGTGGGCGCGCGAAGCTTGCGCGGCGGCAGGTGAGCGAACTTGTCCTCGGCCGGGAACTCGGTTTCCACGACTTTCTCGCCCGCGTCGACGCGCGCCATCAGCGCGGGAAGGGTGTGGTAGCTCTGTGGGCCCACCACGAGGTCCACGATCGGCGCCCGCGCCAGGATCTCCTCGCCTTCGGCCTGCGCGACACAGCCTGCGACCGCGATCCGCAGGTCGGGCTTGGCGGCACGCAGCGGCTTCAGCCGCCCGATGTCGGAATAGACCTTCTCTGCCGCCTTCTCGCGGATGTGGCAGGTATTGAGAAGGACCATGTCGGCCTCCTCCGCCTTGTCCGTCGCTTCATAGCCCTGCCCGGCCAAAAGCTCGGCCATGCGCTCGCCGTCATGAACGTTCATCTGGCAGCCGTAGGTCTTGACGAACAGCTTCTTGGTCATGGGACGGGCCTTGCGCTGGGGCGTGTCGGGCATAGGCGCTCGGCCACGGTCTTGCAATGCCGGGACCCGCTCCCCCCGGGCCAGGGCGCATCACGTTCGACGGATGCGGATGGGCCCGTCGGGCCCTCAGACGCGCCGCAGCCGGATCACCACGTCCACGGCAGCGATCTCCGCGCCCTCGGGGGCCACGGGCAGGCGCCGGATCTCCAGTTCCGTCGCGGGCGCGTCGGTCAGGCGGCACTCGTCTTCCCAGAAGAAGTGCGGATGGTCGGTCATGTTGGTGTCGAAGTAGCTCTTCGAGCCATCCACGGTGATCTCGCGCATCAGGCCCGCCTCGCAGAAGGCACGCAGCGTGTTGTACACGGTCGCGAGGCTCACGGGCTCTCCGGCCCGCACGGCGGCATGATGCAGGCTTTCGGCGGTCACGTGCCGGTCGAGGCCATCGCCGACAAGGAGCTGGGCCAAGGACACCCGCTGCCGCGTCGGGCGCAGGCCGCCGCGCGCAAGCCAGGCCTTGCCCCGCCCTACGGCCACAACCCCGGTCATCGTGTCGTCATGCATCGGACCCGCGTGCCCTTTATCCCAAGCCTCACAAGCATATGTCGTCTGGGGTCCGGGATTCAACCGGTACCCGGCCCGCCCTTGCCCCCATCGCGGGCCGGGTGATAAGGCATCGACCGGCGCGCAACAACCGGATGGACCCTCGGCCTATGCCCGACTTCCCGCGACACTTCGACAGGGAGGCCCTTCTCGCCTGCGCCCGAGGCGAGTTGTTCGGCCCCGGAAATGCCCAGCTTCCCGAACCGCCCATGCTGATGATGGACCGCATCACCGACATCTCGGGCGATGGCGGCGCGAACGGCAAGGGGCACGTGGTGGCCGAACTCGACATCCAGCCCGACCTTTGGTTCTTCCCGTGCCACTTCCCCGGGAACCCCGTCATGCCGGGCTGCCTCATGCTCGACGGCCTGTGGCAGCTCACCGGCTTCAACCTCGGCTGGCGCGGCTGGCAGGGCCAGGGTTTCGCGCTCGGCGTGGGCGAGGTGAAGCTGTCCGGGATGATCCGCCCGGACCGCAAGCTCGTCAGGTATGTCGTGGACTTCACGCGCGTGATCGACCGGCGGCTCAAGATGGGCGTGGCCGATGGGCGTGTGGAGGCTGACGGCGAACTCGTGGCCGAGGTCAAGGACATGCGGGTCGGCCTCGCCGTGGCACAGGGGGGCTGAACGATGCGTCGTGTCGTCGTCACCGGGATCGGGATCATCTCGCCCATCGGGAACAGCGCCGCCGAGGTGCTGGACGCGCTCAAGGCCGGCCGCTCGGGCATCGAGCGCTCCGAGGAGATGGTCGAGCACGGCTTCCGCTCCCAGGTTGCCGGAACGATCAAGATCGACCCGGCGCAGCACATCGACAAGCGCAGGATGCGCTTCATGGGCCCGGGAGCGGCCTACGCTTACCTCGCCATGGAGCAGGCCATCGCCGATTCCGGCCTGACCGAGGGCGAGGTGAGCCACGAGCGCACCGGCCTCATCGCGGGATCGGGCGGGCCGTCCACCTCGAACCTGTTCGCGGCGGGGCAGACCGTGCTCAGGACTGGCAGCCCCAAGAAGATCGGGCCCCTCATGGTGCCGCGCGGCATGTCGTCGACGGTGTCGGCGAACCTCGCCACCTCCTTTCGCATCAAGGGGATCAACTACTCGATCACCTCCGCCTGCTCGACCTCGCTCCATTGCATCGGCTCCGCGGCCGAGCAGATCCAGATGAACAAGCAGGACGTCATGTTCGCCGGCGGCGGAGAGGAGTTGGACTGGACCCTGTCCGCCCTGTTCGATGCCATGGGCGCCATGTCCTCCCGATTCAACGACGAGCCGACCCGTGCCTCGCGCGCCTTCGACCGTGACCGCGACGGCTTCGTCATCGCGGCAGGCGGCGCGATCGTCGTGCTGGAGGAGCGCGAGCGGGCGCTGGCGCGCGGCGCGAGTATCTATGCCGAGGTGACGGGCTTTGCCGCGACCTCTGACGGCGCCGATATGGTCGCTCCATCGGGCGAGGGCGGAGAGCGGGCGATGAAGGTCGCCTTGGCGACCCTGCCCCAAGGACGCCAGGTCAGCTACATCAATGCGCACGGCACTTCGACGCCTGTGGGCGACGTGACCGAGGTCGAGGCCGTCCGCCGCGTCTTTGGCGACGACCACCCGCCTATCTCCTCGACCAAGTCGATGACCGGACACAGCCAGGGGGCAACCGGCGCGCAGGAGGCGATCTACTGCCTGCTGATGCTCCAGGACGACTTCATTGCGCCGTCGATCAACGTGGAGAACCTCGATCCCGCCCTGCGGGAGGGCGAGATTGCCACGCGGCTCGTGGAAAAGGCCGGGCTGGACACGGTCATGACGAATTCCTTTGGCTTCGGCGGCACGAACGGATCGATGCTCCTGAGCAAGCACCTCGATTGAGCGGACTCCTTTCATGAACCTTCAGGGTAAGCGCGCGCTCGTCATGGGCGTCGCCAACAGCCACTCCATCGCGTGGGGCATCGCCAAGGCGCTGCACGAGGCAGGCGCCGAACTGGCCTTCACCTACCAGGGCGAGGCGTTCGGAAAGCGGGTGGCCCCGCTCGCAGCCAGCGTTGGGTCGGACTTCTTGGTGGATGCCGACGTGACCGACGACGCTTCGCTCGACCGCGCCTTCGACCAGGTGGCCGAGCGCTGGGGCGGGCTCGACATCCTGATCCACGCCATCGCCTTTTCCAGCAAGGACGAGTTGCAGGGCCGGTTCATCAACACGAGCCGCGAGAACTTCAAGACCTCGATGGTCATCTCCTGCTACTCGCTCATCGAAGTGGCGCGTCGCGCCCGCCCCTTGATGCCGCAGGGCGGAAGCATCATCACCCTGACCTACCAGGGTTCGAACCGTGTGACACCGCATTACAATGTGATGGGCGTGGCCAAGGCCGCGCTGGAATCCGCCGTGCGCTACCTCGCCAACGACCTTGGGCC
This sequence comes from Rubellimicrobium rubrum, assembly GCF_006152115.1. Taxonomy (GTDB): domain Bacteria; phylum Pseudomonadota; class Alphaproteobacteria; order Rhodobacterales; family Rhodobacteraceae; genus Rubellimicrobium; species Rubellimicrobium rubrum. Next base: position 43,481 of record NZ_VDFU01000014.1, read on the forward strand.
CGAGGGGATCCGCGTGAACGCCATCTCTCCGGGTCCCATGAAGACGCTTGCGGGCGCGGCGATCGGCGGCGCGCGCGCGACCTTCCGGCACACCGAGGCGAACTCTCCGCTCCGTGCCAACGCCACGCTGGAGGCCATCGGCGGAACGGCGGTCTGGTTGTCCTCCGAGGCGGGCTCCTGCACGACAGGCGAGGTCGTGCGCGTGGATGGAGGCTTCCACGTGCTGGGCATGCCGCAGGCCGATCAGCTCTGACCTCCCGGTCCTTGGACCAACTGCCGGTCCCGCCAGATGAGCCAAGGCCCGCTCCAGCCCAAAGGCTTGCCGCCGTTCCGCTTGGCCGGCTCGCGGACCTCCTCTAGGGTCGCCCAAGGAGGAGCCCTCATGTCCCAGCACATCTTCGTCAACCTGCCTGTCGCTGACCTGTCCCGCGCCCGGTCCTTCTATGCCGCACTGGGCTTTTCCTTCGACGAGCGGTTCTCGGGCGAGACCTCCGCTTGCGTCGTGGTGTCCGAGCAGATCCACATCATGCTCCTGCTCCGCGAGTACTTCGCGACCTTCACCCCTCGTCCCATGGGGGAGCCAGCGCGTGACACCTCGGTCCTGATCGCGCTGTCGCGCGACTCGCGCGAGGCGGTGGAGGCCTTCATGCAGGCGGGCCTGAAGGCCGGGGGCACCGACAATGGCAAGGTGCAGGACTTCGACTTCATGTACGGGCGCTCCATCTCGGACCCGGACGGCAACGTGCTGGAACCCATGTGGATGGATGTCACCGCCTTTGAGCGGACCCTGGGGGACGAGATCAACAGTGCCGTCGACGCCTGATGCGGGTCGCCGTCTTCGACGCCTATGGCACGTTGTTCGACGTGGGCGGGGCCCTGCGCGCGGCGGCCGAGGCTGAACCGGAAGCGCCTTGGGCCACTGACTGGGCGGCGTTGGCGCGGAACTGGCGACAGAAGCAACTGGAGATCACTTGGCTCCGTGCCGTGGCGGGTCACCATGCCGACTTCGCGCAGGTCACCGCCGACGCTCTCGACTGGACACTCGCCCGCGCGGGCCTCTCCGATCCGGATCTGCGCGCCAGACTGCTCGACCTTTATGGTCGCCTGCCACCCTACCCCGAGGCGCGGGCGGCCGTGGAAGCCGTGGCCGCCCGCGGGCTCCCTTGCGCGATCCTGACCAACGCGACCCCTGCGATGGTCACGGGCCTGCTCGACGCGTCCGGTTTAGGGCCTCTCTTCGGTGAGGTGCTAACCGTCGAGGAGGCGGGCGTCTTCAAGCCTCACCCTTCGGTCTATGCCCTTGTCACGGCCCATTACGGGGTCGCGCCCGATGAGGTCCTGTTCGCATCGGCCAACGGGTGGGACGCGGCCGGAGCCTCGGGCTTCGGGTTTCAAACGGCTTGGATCAACCGCGAGGGGGCTCCGACGGACCGGCTCTGGGCCAAGCCCTGGCGCGAGCTATCCTCCCTGCGGGGCATCGCGGGACTGATCGGATGAGCTACGCATTGGCAGGCGACGGCGCGCGCTTGTTCTACACGGACGAAGGCGCGGGGCTGCCCGTGCTGGCCTTGGCCGGACTGACCCGAAATGGCGGCGACTTCGACCACCTCGCCCCGCATCTGACGAATGTGCGCCTGATCCGGCTGGACGCGCGGGGACGTGGCAGGTCCGACTGGACAGGACCATCCACCTATTCGATCCCGCAGGAAGCGGCTGATGTCGTCTCGCTCCTCGATCACCTGAACCTGCCCAAGGTCGCCATCCTTGGCACGTCGCGCGGGGGGCTCGTGGCGATGGGGCTTGCTGCCACGGCAAGGGACCGGCTCCTAGGCGTCGCCCTCAACGACGTGGGGCCGGTGATCGAGGCCAAGGGCTTGGGCGTCATCGCGGGCTATCTGGGCCGCCGCCCTGCCCAGCCCACCTGGGAGGAGGCAGCCCGCACCCGCGCCAAGCTTTGGACCCACTTCCGCGACGTCCCACACGAGCGGTGGCTGCACGAGGTGCGCAACCACTACGAGGAAACCCCCCACGGCCTCCTCCTGCGCTACGACCCCCGCCTGCGCGACGCGTTCCTGCCCGACGAAGGCGCCCCTCTGCCGGATCTTTGGCCCTTCTTCGACCTGCTGGCAGGCCTCCCGCTCGCGGTGATCCGGGGCGAGACCTCGGACATCCTGTCCCCCGAGACCTTTGCGGAGATGCAGCGCCGCCGCCCCGATATGGTCGGCACCGAAGTCCCGGGACGCGGTCATGTCCCGTTCCTGGACGAGCCCGAGTCGCTGTCCGCGATCCGGGCCTGGCTGGACCTCTGTCGCGGGGCCGCTGCCGCTCCGGCCTGATGCAGGAAGGCCAGGAAGCGCGCAGACCTGCTGGCCACGCGGGTCAGGCCAGGCTAGCTCCGCCCCATGCGCTCTCCTTTCGTCTTCATCATGGCGGTCATGTTCCTGGACGCGGTCGGGATCGGGCTCGTGTACCCGGTGATGCCCGATCTCATCGCACAGATCGAAGGCGGGTCGATCGGGAACGCCGCGCTCTGGGGCGGGCTGCTGGCCACGGCCTATGCGCTCATGCAGTTTCTTTGCACGCCGGTGATCGGGGCGCTGTCCGACCGCTTCGGGCGGCGGCCGGTGCTTCTGGTCGCCTTGGCGATCATGGCACTGGACTACCTGGGCAGCGCGCTGGCGCAGTCCATGGGCTTGCTGCTGGGGCTGCGGGTGCTGGCGGGCATCACCGCCGCGACTCACGCCACCTGCAACGCGGCCATCGCCGACATCACCCCGCCCGAGCAGCGGGCGCAAAGCTTCGGGCTTTTGGGCGCGGCCTTCATGGGGGGCTTCATCCTCGGACCGGTCATCGGCGGCTTATTGGGCGAACTCGGCCCCAGGGCGCCGTTCTGGGCGGCGGCAGGGATGGCTGCGGCAGGCTTCGTCATCGGCTGCTTCATCCTTCCCGAGACGATGCCCCGCACGGCTCGCCGGCCGTTCGGGCCTGGCCGCGCGAACCCTTTGGGTGCGATCCGGTCGGTCGCGCGGCTGCGGGGCGTGGGTCCTCTGCTGGTCGTGCTGGCGCTGACTGAACTCGCTTTCCTGTCCTATGGCACGATCTGGGCCTATTGGGGCAAGGCAGCCTTCGGCTGGTCGCCAACCGAAACCGGCCTCTCGCTCGCGGCGTTCGGGATCGCCGCCGTCGTCGTGCAAGGCTGGGGCATACGCCTTTACCTGCGTTGGTTCGGAGAGCGGGGAACGATCCTTTACGGCTTTGTCTGGAGTTTCGTCACCTTCCTGGTCTTCGCCGCGCTGCCGCCGACCGAATGGGGCGGCTGGCTGGCCATCCTGCTTTGCCCCATCTCGGCGCTGGGCGAGGTCGTGATGCCAGCCCTTCAGGGCCGCATCTCGCGCCTTGCGCCGCCTGACGCGCAGGGCGAGGCGCTGGGGGTCGTGGCTTCGGCCCGCTCGGGCGCTCAGGTCTTCGGGCCGCTTCTGATGACGGGCATCTTTGCCTGGGGGGCCTCGGTGCCGGGCGGGTATCTTTACGGCGCGCCCTATTACCTCGGCGCCGTGCTGATCGTCGTTTGCTTCATCCTGTTCCGCCGCGCCGAGGATCACGAACCTGCGCCTGCGACGTCCTAGGTCAGTTTCTTCCCTGCGCTCGAACCGGGCCATAGGCAGGATCTAGGCCATGACACTCGACAGCCTCGACGTCGTCGTGACCTCCCCGCCCGCGCCGGGCTGAGGAGGGCGGTACTGGATCCTCGTGAAGCTGTCCTCGGACACCGGGGCCGTGGGACGGGGCGAGGTTATGCCGCTGCCGTGAGCCCGGACGCGATGCGCGCGGTGGTTCATGACGTCTTCTCGCGCCATATGTCGGGCAGGAATCCGGAAAACGTGGAGTTGATTTTCTGCCGAGCCTATTCGGCAGAGTTCACCTAGCGCCCTGATCCAACAGTCATGGGGGCGTTCTCCGAGCTCGAGATCGCCTGTTGGGACACGGTGGGCAAGGATCAGGGACGCCCGGTGCACGCCCTTATCGGCGGGCGAGTGGACGACCGCATCCGCGCCTATACCTACCTGTACCCCACCCGCCCGGACCATCGGCTTCCGTGGTTCTGGGCCGATCCGGGTCAGGCAGCCGAGGCGGCGCTGGACACCGTCGCACGGCGCTACACGGCTGTGAAGTTCGACCCCGCCGGCCCCTACACCATCCGCTCAGGCCATATGCCGTCGATGGACGACATCGACCGGTCCGCCGACTTCTGCCGCTTCATCCGAGAGGACTTGGGCGACCGCGCCGACCTGCTCTTTGGCACGCACGGCCAGTTTTACACCGCCGGGGCGCTCCGCATGGCCGCCGCCATCGAGCCCTGGTCGCCCCTGTGGTACGAGGGGCCGGTGCCGCCGGACCACATGAAATCCTGGCCCAGGTCGCCCGCGCGCTGGCGATCCCCATCGCCACCGGCGAGCGCCTGACCACCAAGCGCGAGTTCGCCCGGGCCCTTGCCGCCGGGGCCACGATCCTGCAGCCGGCTCTGGGGCGCTCGGGCGGAATCTGGGAAAGTCGCAAGATCGCCGCATCGGTCGAGGCCGCCAGTGCCCAGATCACGCCGCATCTTTACGCTGGACCGGTTGCATGGGCCGCGAACATCCAGCCCGCCGCCGCCATCCCCAATCTCCTCATGGCCCAAACGATCGAGACCGACTTCCACGCTCGGCTGATCAAAGGCACGATTCGCGTGGAAGAGGGTTTCATCCGTCCGAACGCCCTGGCCTTGGCATTTAGGTAGACGAGGACGTGGCCCGCGCTCATCCCTTTACCGGCACGGGCCTGCACCTCCAGATGCATGAGGCCGAGGTGGACTACCGCAGCGATACCATCTTGGAAGGAGGAGCACCGAGAGAGGCGTGACTGACGCGGCGGTCGGCGCAGCCGCTAAGGACGCGCCTCTCGGCTTCATAAGGCAGGTCCGGAACGCCACCGATCTGCAGATGACTCCTGACATTGCCAAGATCATCAACAGCGCCCCTGATCGACATTATCCATCGCCCGACCCGATGGAGAGGCGGCACGAGGGGCAGGGATCGGCATCAAGGACGGCTTGTGTCTGGCGATCCCACGAGGACTCGAACCTCGAACCTGCTGATTAGAAGTCAGCTGCTCTATCCAGTTGAGCTATGGGACCGCTGCCCCTCCCCTACCCTGTCTTGCGCCGCAGGAAAAGCGCCGGGAACGCGAAGCGGGCCTTTCGGGTTGGGGCGGGTCAACCCCGGAGGAGGCCCCCATGACACGCAGTCCGATCCTGGCGCTCGCGCTTGCCGCGCTTGCCGCGCCTGTAATCGCTCAGGACGCCACACGTCCGGCCGAGAACCAGCCCCAGACCGAAAGCCAGGAAACCCGTCCGACCAACCAGACGAGCCAGGAAACCACGGAAGGCCTGACCGAGCAGCAGGCCGCTGCCGACCAACCCGAGGACGCGATGCCCGCCGGGCAGGAAAGCCAGGGTGGAACCGGTGGCCTCGTGGACGCAGAGGGCAACGAGATCGGCAACGTCTCCGTTTCGGCGACCGCCTCGGGACATGCCTTGGTCCTGGTCAACGCGGAAGGCCTGCCCGAAGGCATCCACGGCATGCACCTGCACCTTGTAGGGGCCTGCGAAGGGCCAAGCTTCGAATCGGCCGGGGAACACATCTCGGGTGGGAAGGAGCACGGGGTCATGACGGACACCGGCCCTCATCCGGGCGACATGCCCAATGCCCAGGTGGGCGCGGATGGGGTGCTGAACCTGGAAACCTTTGCCATCGGCCTGAGCATGGACATGGTGTTCGACGAGGATGGCAGCGCGCTGATCATCCATGCCGACCCGGACGACTACACGACGCAGCCGGGCGGCAACTCGGGGGACCGGATCGCTTGCGCCGTCATTCAAGCCGCACCTGGCACCATGAGCGATGAGACCACCGACGCCTCGGTCGTAGGGGGCGAGGCGGCCGGGGGCGACCTGGACGAGGACGTTCAGGACGGCAACGAAGGCGCGCAAGCCCAGGACCCCGCGCTTGAGGACGGGGCCGAAGCCCAGCAGGACGAAGCGCAGGAAGGACAAGGCGACAACGGCGAAGCCGCCTCGGAGTGATGCGGCTCGGCTGAACGTTCGGGGGGCTCCGAAGCGGGCCCCTCGGCCTCAGTGCGTCCAGGGCTGGCGGCGCGAGGAGGAGAAATTCTCGCCGTAGCCACCCGGACGGATGTTGGCCTTGCGCGGCTGCTCGGGCTGCACCACGACCTCGATGCCGTGCTTGAGGGCGTAGGCCAGCGCCGATTCCTTGCTGTCGAAGGTGATCCGCACTTCGGTCTGCATGTCCGAGGAGGCGGTCCAACCCATCAATGGGTCGATATGCCTCTCGGAGGCGGGCTCGAAATCGAGCACCCAGTCGCCCTTGATCTCGCTCCCGATCTGGGTGTTGTTCCGAGGCATCTTGGTGATGCGTCCGCGCATGGTGTCATCTCCTCAACCGGTCCGGGGCCTTGTGCCGCAGGGGCGTCCCGCACGCAAGCGTGCCGCTTGCACCGGAACGAAAAGGGACCAAATATAGGGACCTTCCCCCACGTCCGGTCAGCCCCATGCACAACAACGCGCCCGAGCAAATGCCGATCCTTTTCGGCCCCAGGAAACCGCTCGCCGAAAAGCGCGAGAAGCTGGAAGGCGGCAAGCGGTTCGTTCTGAAGACCGACTTCGATCCCGCAGGCGACCAGCCCACGGCCATCGCCGAACTGACGCGCGGCATCGCCGAGGGCGAGCAGAATCAGGTCCTGCTGGGTGCGACGGGCACGGGCAAGACCTTCACGATGGCCAAGGTGATCGAGGAAACGCAGCGCCCCGCGATCATCCTTGCCCCCAACAAGACGCTCGCGGCCCAACTTTATGGGGAGTTCAAGGGCTTCTTCCCCGACAACGCGGTGGAATACTTCGTCAGCTACTACGACTACTACCAGCCCGAGGCCTACGTGCCGCGGTCGGACACCTTCATCGAGAAGGAGTCGCAGATTAACGAGCAGATCGACCGGATGCGACACTCGGCCACCCGGGCGCTGCTCGAACGAGACGACGTCATCATCGTGGCCTCGGTGTCCTGCATCTACGGCATCGGCTCGGTCGAGACCTACTCGGCCATGACGCAGGACTTCTTCGTGGGCCAGCCCTACGAGCAGCGGAAGGTCCTCGCAGACCTCATCGCCCAGCAGTATCGCAGGAACGACGCGGCCTTTGCGCGGGGCTCCTTCCGCGTGCGCGGCGACGCGCTGGAGATCTGGCCCGCGCACCTTGAGGACCGCGCCTGGCGCCTGTCCTTCTTCGGCGACGAGCTGGAGTCGATCACCGAGTTCGACCCTCTGACCGGTCATAAGGAAGGATCGTTCGACCGTATCCGCGTCTACGCCAACAGCCACTACGTGACCCCACGTCCGACGATGGCGCAGGCCATCAAGGGCATCAAGGAAGAGTTGCGCGTCCGCCTCGCCCAGCTGGTCGGAGAGGGCAAGCTCCTCGAGGCCCAGCGGCTGGAGCAGCGCTGCACCTTCGATCTGGAGATGCTGGAGGCCACCGGCGTCTGCAACGGCATCGAGAACTACTCGCGATACCTCACCGGCCGCCAGCCCGGCGAGCCGCCACCCACGCTGTTCGAGTTCATTCCCGACACTGCCATCGTCTTTGCGGACGAATCCCACGTCTCGGTTCCCCAGATCGGCGGCATGTACCGGGGCGACTTCCGCCGCAAGCTGACGCTGGCCGAGCATGGCTTCCGCCTGCCCTCCTGCATGGACAACCGTCCCCTCAAATTCGAGGAATGGGATGCCATGCGCCCGCAATCCGTCTTCGTCTCGGCCACCCCGGCGGCGTGGGAGCTGGAACAGGCGGGCGGCGTCTTCACCGAGCAGGTCATCCGGCCCACCGGCCTTATCGACCCGCAGATCGAGATCCGGCCCGTCTCCATGCAGGTGGATGATCTGCTGGACGAGATCCGCAAGGTCAGCGCCGCGGGGTTCCGCACCCTCGTCACCGTGCTGACCAAGCGCATGGCCGAGGACCTGACCGAGTACCTGCACGAGCAGGGCATCCGCATCCGGTACATGCATTCGGACATCGACACCATCGAACGGATCGAGATCCTGCGCGACCTGCGCCTTGGCGCCTTCGACGTGCTGGTGGGGATCAACCTGCTGCGCGAAGGACTCGACATCCCCGAATGCGGGCTCGTGGCGATCCTCGACGCCGACAAGGAGGGCTTCCTGCGCTCGGAAACCTCGCTCGTCCAGACCATCGGCCGCGCCGCGCGGAACGCCGAAGGCCGGGTCATCATGTACGCCGACCGCATCACCGGCTCCATGGAGCGCGCCATGCGCGAGACTGAGCGTCGGCGCGAAAAGCAGATGGCCTACAACGTCGAGCACGGGATCACGCCGCAGACGGTCAAGAAGAACGTCGAGGACGTGCTGGCCGGCCTTTGGAAGGGCGACACCGACCAGGCGCGCGTGACGGCCAAGGTGGACCGCATCACCAGCGGCTCGAACCTCAAGGCGGTCCTCGACGGCCTCCGCGCCGACATGCGCAAGGCCGCCGAGAACCTGGAATTCGAGGAAGCCGCCCGCCTGCGCGACGAGGTCAAGCGTCTGGAAACCGTGGACCTCGTCCTCCATGACGACCCGATGGCGCGGCAGCAGGCTGTCGAGAAGGCCGTGGAGGATGTGGAGAAGGCCAGCGGGCGCAGCACGGCTGGACGACCCGGGCAAAGAGGGGGGAATGTGAAGAGGAAAGGGAGGCGGTGAGCTTTGGTCCTAGACACCTCTAAACTTACAATACACGAAGAAATAATCGATGTAGCGACATACTCTAGGTGTTGCTGCAGGATTGAGGCGTTGCGGATCAGTGAGGACGGTAAAGAGATTGGCAATGCGGCAGCATCGGGTTTCTATTGGACGCATGCGGGTAATCTCTACCTAGTAACCAATTGGCACGTCGTTACCGGAGTCAATCCTGATACTGGCATTAGCTTGGGCCCTTTCAGCCCAAACGCATTGCGAGTAACCTATTTTGCAGAGCGGCGAGTTACTGAGGACAGCGAGACCAGCCCGTATGTTCTTGCCTCGTTCAGCGCGATCATAGAACTGGACCCTCATGATCCCATTCAGGGCTGGTTAATCCATCCAAAAGGGAAGACGATTGATCTTGCAGCGCTTCAAATCGCTTGGGATCAGGATACAGGCTATTACCCCAACTGCCTAGATTTAACAGAACTGACACTTGAAACATCTAAAGAGGTTGGCGATGATGTATTCATCATCGGATTTCCTGAGGGCTCATCGTTCAACAGAAGACTTCCAATGTGGAAGCGCGGGTCCATCGCAACCGACCCCGGCCTAAGCCAAGATGGGAAACCTCAATATTATGTAGATACAATTGGCAATGCCGGACTGTCAGGTGCCCCTGTGATCCACGTTCGACAGCAACTTGATTCCTACGATGCGGAGTTGGGAACTCGATACAAGCTGTCCAAGAAGACAGCATTTGCTGGAGTTTACGCCGGACGACTTGGAGATAGCGGTCTTAGATCCCAGATCGGACGGGTGTTTCACCCTGACACCTTAGCGCAAATTTTTGAAGGCTTGTAGCAAACGGTTGGGTGGTCGCAGCCTACCCGATGCTTTCTTTCCCCCAGCTCTGCGTATGGCGCTAAGATCCGTTTCTCGAACACCCTCTGGGCACCCTGCCCCCTCAATACACCCCTCCACCTCATACATCACTGACTATAAACCCCGGCACAGCGCGTTGTTGGCGCGCCTCCGTCCCACCCTGCTCGGGCAGCCTCGCACGTTATCGGCCGAAAACAGGCCCCCCGCCACCGGCAGGGGGCCCCTCTCACTCCTCAGTCCCGGTCCCGATACGCCCGGCGGCGCTGGCCCCGTCCTGCGAACTTCTTGACGATCCACCCGACCGCCAGACCCTTGAGAATACCTTTGAGCATCGCTGCATCCTTTCATCGACATTGTCGTCCTGCCAACGAAACGCGCGGGTCACCGGATGGTTGCGAACAACCGGCCGCCAGCCAGCCGTAGGATGGGACCGCTCCGATCAGTTAAAAGGTGGTGGCAGGACAAGGACCCGCGCTGTCAGAGACCCGCAGCGTGCCTCAATACACCCCCTCCACCTCATACATCACCGGCTCGAACCCCCGGCACAGCGCGTTGATCGCGCGGTTCCGCTCCCGCATCTCGGGCGTGCGCAGCATAGCCTGATAGTCCTTGCGGCTTGCCCACTGGGAGTAGTTGCACACCCGCGTCCGGGCGTCGTTGACGTGGAGCGCCGCGCTTAGGAAGCCCGGCTGCTTCGAGATGCATTCGGCAAAGGCCGCCTGCAGCGCCTCGATCAGGTCGAAGGCCGTGGCGGGCGTGGTCTCGAAGGTGGTGATGATGGTCTGTCCGCTGAAGTCCCGACGGATTTCTGGCATGGCGGCCTCCCCTGACGACCCAAGGATGCCACGCCGGGCGTTCGGTCGCCAGCATGGGTTGAAGCCTCCGCGCACCCTACGTCACAGCCTCTTCCCTTCCACCGCACTCGCCTGCCTCACCCACTCCGCAAACAGCCCCTCATCCAACGCCTCCTCCCCCCACATCGTGACACCGCACCTCCGGCATCTTCGACGGGCCCGGCGGCGGGGGCTCCAGCCGCGCGCCCTTGAAGAACGTCACCTTCACGGTGCGGTCGAAGCAGTGGAGGCTCAGGAACCACGTCCCCGGCTCCACCCCGTAGAGCGGCGACTTCCACTTCACTGCCTTCCGCACCCCCGGCACCGACTCCACGATCAGCGCATCGAGCCGCCGGGCAGGTCTCCCTTTCACCCCGGAGCCGCTGCGATCCAGGCCTGCACCGGCCGATCGTCCTCCCCTTTGGGATATCTGCGGGTTGCCCCCGGACAGGAGACGAGGCGCGGCGTCGTCCGTCCGGTCCGTGGGTCGGGGCGCGTCTTGGCTCATGGCGTTGTCCCCAGAGGCCCGCGCCATGCTAGGGCAAGAGGCCCCCTCCGGGCCAGCGCGGAACCCTGGGCCTGTCCGCTTCGTTCCCATCTGCAATCCATCGGGAGAAGCCATCATGTCCAGCGAAGACGACCACGCCAAAGGCACCGCCAACAACCTTGGCGGCAAGGTCAAGGAAGGCTTGGGCAAGCTGACCGGCGACAAGGATCTGGAAGCCGAAGGGCATCTCGATCAGGCCAAGGGCAAGGGCCAGCAGGCGCTTGGCGACATCAAGGATGCCTTCAAGAAGTAAGGGCGTGGCGGGTGCCCAGATCCGCTTGGCCTCCGCTGTCGGAGAAGTCGATGTCCCAGGCCGGCAGGACCTCGGCCACAGAGGCCAAGGCCCTGTTGTGCTCCGCGATGACCTGCTCTGCTGTCGCACCTTCCCGGTCGAAGGTGGAATGCGCGTCCCCGGCCAGCACCACCCGGTAGCCCAGGTCGGCGGCGGACCGCACGGTTGCCCTGATGCAGCAGTCGGTCTGGAGACCGCAGACCACCAGACGGTCGATGCCGTGGCCATCCAGCGCGCCCCGCAGCCCGGTCCCGTCAAAGGCCGCCGGCCGGCTTTTCGTGAAGCGAAGGTCATGGGCCTTCGGACGCATGGCCTCGTGCAGGTCGCCATACGGCCCAACCTGACTGTCCGTGATCCAAACCACGGCCGCACCCGCGGCCCGTGCAGCCTGTTCCAGGGATGTTACACGATCGAGCAACTGTTCCGCGCCCCAGGTCTCCTCCTCGATCAGGCTCCGCTGCACGTCCACGATGAGCAAGGCGGTCGGCATGTCGTCCTCCGGTCCGGGCCGACGAACGGTAGTCCCGGCCTGCGCCGTCGCGCAAGCCGCAGAGCACCATAGCGTCGCCGTTCGGCCGCCAGGCGGCGGGCGCCCCGCCCGTAAGCTCACCCGTCAGAAGTCGAAGATGTCGCCCAGAAGGCTCTTCTTCTTTTTCTTGCGGTAGTAGTCGTCATCGTCGCCGCGCCGATAGTCGCCCCGATACTCCTCGCGCCGGGGCTCGCGGGGCTCCTCGCGGCGGACCTCGCGCACCGGCTCCTGCAGCTGGACGGGCGGCACGGCCCGGTCGACGATCTTGTCGAGTTCGCCCCGGTCCAGCCAGACCCCCCGGCATTGCGGGCAGTAGTCGATCTCCACCCCGGACCGATCGGTCATCACCAGGGTGGCGCCATCCACGGGACATTTCATGGGCTGTTCTCCTTGCCGGTTCCGATGGAGGTAGGAAGCCCGACGCCTTGCCGCAAGCGTCCCTGGCCGCGATGGCACCGCGTGCTATGCCAGCAGGATCCATGCCGAACGCCGCTCTCATCCTCGGTGCCGCCGTCTGGGAGGGCCGACGCCCCTCGCCGACGCTCCGGCGTCGGACGCTCCACGCGGCCGCGCTCTGGCAGCGGGGAGAGGTGTCGTGGCTGATCCCCTGTGGCGGGCTTGGACGGCATCCCCCGACCGAGGCGGAGTCCATGCGCGCGTTGCTGCTGGAGGCGGGCGTGCCGGCAGCTGCGATTCGGCTGGAGGACCGTTCGACCAGCACGCACGAAAACATCGCCCTGGCCCTGCCGATCCTGCGGAACCTCGGCGTCGCGACGGCGGTGATCGTCACGGATGCCACACATGCGCCGCGGGCGCGGCTGATCGCGCGAGGGCTGGGGCTGAGGGCGACGACGTCTTCGCCCCCGCTCTGGGGCGGGCACCTCCCCAGTGTCATCCGGCAAGCCCTGCGCGAGGTGCCCGCGACGGCGGTGGCGATCTGGCGGCTCTGGCGGCGCTAGGAGAGGCCTTGCGAAGGTCCGTCCGTGGCGGCACGGTCCGTTCATGGCCAGCGAGCGCATCGACCCGATCCGTCCCACCACCGACGAGGCGCGGGCCCTTGCGCGCAGCCTGCTTTACGACGCGCGGCACGGCGCCCTGGGCGTGATCAAGCCCGACACTGGATCCCCCATGGTGAGCCGCGTGGCCGTGGGCTGGGATGGTGAGGCGGCCTTGGTGCTCGTGTCCACCCTGGCCCACCACACACGCGGCCTTTTGGCAGATCCGGCGTCCTCGCTCCTGGTAGGGGAACCCGGCCCCAAGGGGGACCCGCTCACTCATCCGCGCGTGACGCTGATGACCAGCGCCGAGCGCGCCGACAAGGTCGCCCACCGCGACTCCTGGCTGGCCTCGCATCCCAAGGCAGCGCTCTACTACGACTTTGCGGATTTCCTGATGATCCGGCTTGTGGTGCGGGTGGCCCATCTGAACGGCGGGTTCGGCAAGGCCTTCCGGCTGACGCCTGACGATCTACGCGGCCCGCCCAGCGCCGCTTGACACGGCCGGTGGCAGAGTCCACATACGCCGCCGTGGGGTCGTAGCTCAGTTGGGAGAGCGCGTCGTTCGCAATGACGAGGTCAGGGGTTCGATCCCCCTCGACTCCACCAGCCCTCCCAAAGAATCGTCCAGCGAACCAAGACGGGGTTGCCGCCGCGCTTCCTGGTCTGAGGGTGCAAATGGACCGCCTCAGGCGGCTTCATCGTTCCATTATCCGGCACAATGATCGAATCCGGCGATGGATTGACCAAGACGCCTCAAAAAAACACGATTCAGGACAAATGACTTCCAAGGTTCACGCGCATTTTGGTCGCACAGGACCTGCGGCGGCATCGTGCTGACCGCGCGGTCCGTTCGCCTCGCCTCGCAAAATGGGGCGCAGGCGCAATCGAGGGGATGAATCGTGCTGGACGCAGGGCCGACGATCGGCAACGCGGGCGGGTCAGAACAGTGCCACGCTGGCCCGATTGCGGGCGGGCGTCCAAGGCACCGATCCCATCCGGACGCGCCTCCGTTCCATCCGATCCGCTCTGCAGAACGCGCTTCACCAAGGGGCTCGACGCCATGAACGACTTCGCTTCCACGACCGGCTTCCAAGACGGCGAGCCGGCCGACGCCGCTTGGGCCGACGGCACCGCACAGGCCCTCCTTTCTCTGGGAACAGAGAAGCTGAGCAGCCTCCGGCAGGAGAAGGCGTCTCTGGCCAGCGTGATCGAAGGGCTTTTGTCCGCGGCGGACGACCGATCCCGCGACAAGCTCCGCGCCCTCGAGGGGGAGCTCAAAGCCCACTCGGCCACGATCACGGTGGTGGGACAGGTCAAGGCGGGCAAGACCTCGGTCATCAACGTGCTGACGGGTCTGCCGGGCTTTCTGCCTTCGGACGTGAACCCCTGGACTTCGGTGGTGACCACCGTCCACGTCAACAAGCCCGCGCCCCGTGGCAACATCAAGGCCAGCTTCCAGTTCTTCGAACGCGACGAATGGGAGCGACTGATGCGAGGCGGCGGCCGCCTGGGCGAGATGGCAAAGCGCGCCGGTGCCTCGGACGAGATGCTACGCATCGAGCAGCAGCTCATGGACGTGCGCCGCAAGTCCCAGGACCGGCTGGGCCGCAACTTCGAGCTCCTGCTCGGACAGACCCACAACTACGACCGCGCCGACACCGCGCTCATCGAACGCTATGTCTGCATGGGCGACCCCGACGCCATCGATGCTGAGTTCTCGCGCCAGGGCCGCTTCGCCGACCTGACCCGCGCAGCGGACATCTATGTCGCCCTGCCGCAGTATCCGTTCCCTTTTTCGCTCCAGGACACGCCAGGGGTGAACGACCCCTTCCTGATGCGCGAGCAGATCACGCTCCGTTGCGTTCGCAACTCGGAGCTCTGCATCATGGTGCTGAGCGCGGCGCAGGCTCTGAACACCGTGGACCTCGCGCTGATCCGGCTCCTGTCTACGCTGGACCGCCGCCAGTTGATCATCTTCGTCAACCGCATTGACGAGCTCGAGAACCCAGCCCAGCAGGTCGAGGAGATCCGCACCTCGCTCGACGCGACTCTCAGGAAGCATGGTATCGGCAGCGTCACCGACATCGTCTTCGGCTCGGCCAAATGGGCCGAAGCGGCGCTGACGGGGCGTCCCGGCGACCTGCCCGAAGCCGGTCAGCAGGCCCTTCTCGACTGGGCCAAGGTGGCCGACGTGCCGCGGGACAATCCCGACCCGTCCATGTCGATCTGGCACCTGTCGGGCATCCCGGCGCTGATCCGGGCCATCGGGGACCGCGTGGCCGAAGGATCGCCGCATCGCCTGATGCAGAAGGTGCGCCGCGATCTCAAGAACGTGGTGGCGCAGTCCTACGCCGGCCTGCTGGGCGAAGGCGGCCCTACGACCGGGGTCGAGGGCGTCCATCTGACCGAGGCGCAGATGCAGGCCCGTATCAGGGCCCTCGTGCAGGATCTCCAGGCCGAGCTTCGCCGCGACACCACCGAGATCCTGCAGGAACTCCGCACGCGTTTGGGTGCGGCCAGCGAGCAGTTCGTCGAGACCACCGTGGCGGCCATGATCCGGCACATCGAGGTCTATGGGATCGAAGGCCAGTGGGAGTGTGACCCCATGCGCCTGCGGGTGCAACTGCGCGCGGCCTACATGGGCTTTGCGCGGTCGATCCGAGCCTCCTCCCAGCGGATCCTGGCGCGCGCCGCCCGCGAGATGGGCGATCTTTATCACGAACTCCTGGGCGAGCCCGGAAGGACGCTCAAGCTCGAGGCTCCGATGGTACCGCAGATCCCCGCCCCCGTGGCGATCGGCAAGACCATCATCGTGGACCTTCAAGGCGGCTGGTGGAAGCGCTGGATCAAGATGCGGCGCGGCGCCAAGGCCTTTGCGGGCGAATACCGCACCCTTATCGCCAACGAGGCCCATTCGATCGTGTCCGAGATCGAGGAGCAGCAGGTCAGCGCCGTGGATGCCGCCCTTCGCCGTACCTTGCAGGAGTTCCTGGACGAGCACTCGGAAACACTGACGGGCATCGCCAAGGCCGGCCGCGTGACGCAGGCGGGCCTTCGCAGCGCGATCGGGGCGGACCGGCATTCGGCCCTTCGCAAGCAGCTCGACGTGGCAACAGCCGCGCTGGACGCCGGAATAGATCAGCCCCTCACCGCCTGACCCGGAAAAGAGGACCAGAATGTCCAAGACCGAACAGACACGCTCCGTTTCGGCGGAAAAGCTGGACCGCCTCTCCGCCTGGGCCCGCCGAAAGCCGCGGATCGGCCTGATGGGAGAGTTCAGCTCGGGCAAGTCGACGCTGCTGAACCTCCTGATCGGGGAAGACCTGCTCCCCACCAAGGTCACGGCGACTGAACTGCCTCCGGTCTGGTTCAGCCACGGACGGCCCCGCGCCTTCTGGGTCGATCGCCATGGAAGGCGCCATCCGCTCGGCTTCGGGGAGTTCGGAGGCGTGCCGATGTCGGCCCGCTGCGTTCGGGTGTTCACCCCTTCCCCGATCCTTGAGCGCTGCGACATCATCGATACGCCCGGCATCTCTGACCCCAATCTCGAGGAAGACTCCTGGCGGTTCGCCGTGGGGCAGTCGAACTTCATTCTCTGGTGCACCCCAGCTACGCAGGCCTGGCGCGAGACCGAACGCTCCACCTGGATCTCCTTGCCCGAGAGGCTTCGCACCAACAGCGTGCTGGTCGTCACCCGGGCCGACAAGCTCGTCAATGACACCGACCGCGAGAAGGTGACCCGTCGGCTGTCCCGCGAGACCTTTGGCCTGTTCGGCGGGCTGGTGCTGCTGTCGAGCCTGGATGCCGTCCGGGGCAAGGCCGAGCTGGCCCGAACGGGCGGGGCCGATACTTGGGCTCGAAGCGGCGGCGCGGAACTCGACACTCGCATCGAAGCGGGGCTGCGCTCGGTCTCCGCCGAGCGGCTGGACCTGCTTGAGCGTTACGTCTCGACCGGCCCGGCTCGGCCCCGACCGACACCGGTCGCAGCGCCGCCGGAGGAGCCCCCGATGATCGCTGCGCCAGCGTCGCGCGTCCTCGGCACGGCCGAGACGATCCAGCCCCGCCGGGTCGAGCGGAACCGGACTCAGGCCCCCGACCGCCGGTTCCTGTTCCAGCAGGAGCCGCCAAGCGCAACAAGCCTGGCCGAAGCCGACCGGACCCGACTGGACGACGGCAGGCCGCTGCTGCTCGATCCGCGCTGGACCGAGTCGGTCCATGATGCTTCGGCCCTGAGCGAAGCCAGCCAGCCCATCGTCATCGCTTTGGGCGAGGAATATGCCGCCGTTGCTGGGTTGGGCCTCGATGTTGCCGCCGGCAGGGCCGTGAACCCGGTGCAGCCCGACCTTGTTGCCGAGGACGACTCGATCCGCGCCGTCCTGGCCGCCATGGCGGCTCCTCGGGAGGAATCAGAGCCGGATCAGCCAGCGCGGGAAGCGCCGCTGCCGCGCGCTGTCCGCATCTGGCGGAACATCATCCGGCAGAACCCGGAAATGCCCTCGAATGACCCGGTTCTCGCCATGATCGACCAGCTTCTTCACGAGTTGTCGCACGATGATCAACTGCTGGGTGAGAACGGGCTTGGACTGAAAGACACGGTCGAGAAGAACCGAGCCGCCTGACATCAGGCATCCAGACGAGGAGGGAGGGTCCAGAGTGAAGCTGTTTCAGAAGATGGGCGCGGCGTTGCCAAGCGCCAAGAAGCTGGTTTCCGGCCTGCTGGACGAGAGCCAGCCACCCGTTGAGGAGGATCAGGGGGGCTTCGGCCCACCAGGAGGCGTGCTCTGGACGACGCCCCTGGACGTGCTGTCGGACCGCCCCAAAGCGGGCCTCCCAACCCAGTCCGCCATCAACGCCCCCCTGCCAGAGCCTGCTCCGGCCCTGCCTCCAGACTCCCCTGATCGTTCCGAGGCCCTGGAACGCACGGGCCTGCTGTGCACGGATATCGAGGCCACCTCCGAGATCGGCGGCTTCATCGGCGCCTGCCTCGTGGACAGCGGGTCGGGCCTTGTGCTGGCCGAAACAGGCGATGGTCGGATCGACATGGAAGCTGCCGCGGCTCTCAACACGCAGATCGTCAGGGCCGAGCACGAGGTGATCGAGGTGCTCGACCTCGACGATCATATCGAGGACATTTTGATCACCATGGGCAAGCAGCTGCACTTCATCCGCCCGCTCGAGAAATCCCCTGGCGTGTTCCTGTATGTGGCCTTGGACAAGAAGCAGGCCAACCTCGGCATGGCCCGCATGCAGGTCGGCAGGATCGAGAGCACTCTGAAGATGTGACTCGGCCCGGGATCGTGCCGCTACCTCCCTCCCGCGACCGGTCCTGTCATCGGGAGAAGCCCGGGCAGGACCAGCCAAGGGCCACTTGGCTCCATGCGCCGCGGATTCGAAATCCCCTTCGACCGCCGGCCCAAAGTCTGGCGGTTCATCGCGAAACCGAGCTGACCACCATTCCCCTCCCCCGCACTGGAAAGGACGCATCGTGTCGACAGATATCGCAGCCACCACCGAGATCGCCGGCTTCATCGGGGCCTGTCTTGTGGACAGCGAGTCCGGCCTGATGCTCGCCTCCGAAGGGGGTGGCAAGATCGACATGGAGGCCGCTGCAGCCCTCAACACCCAGGTCGTCAAAGCCAACCTCCAGGCCATCGAGACCTTGGGCCTCAACGACGGGATCGAGGACGTCCTGATCACCATGGGCAAGCAGCTGCACATGATCCGCCCGCTCGAGAAGGCTCCGGGCGTGTTCCTTTACGTTGCCCTGGACAAGAAGCAGGCCAATCTCGGCATGGCCCGCATGCAGGTCAAGAAGATCGAGGGCGGCCTGAGCCTCTGACCTGCCGAGTGGGCGCAATGGTATCCGTGGTCGAGGTGGGGATGTCTGGCGACCCTGGAACAGGGAGGCAAAGCGGGCGTTAGGTGCAAAAGGGGGTTCCCGATGCAGCCCGTTCCTGTCCTGACCCTGTCTGCCCTGTCGCTTGCGTTCTGGTCCGGCGGAGCGCTGGCGCAACAGGCAAGTCCCTCGTTCAACTGCCGCTACGCCAGCACCGAGACCGAGATCGCCATCTGCAACAGCCCCGCGCTGGCTGAACTCGAGATGCAGATGTACGGGGGCTATCTGGCGTTGGTGGAGCGCATCGGCGAACGGCAGGCGCGCCGCATCGCCGACGATCTGCTCGAACGCCGACAGGCTTGCGGGCCCGATCGCTCCTGCATTGCCCAAAGGCTCCTGGTCACGATGGAGGTCTTCCGACAGCGCGCCGAGCCCGAGCAGCAGCTTGCCGCCGTTGAGCCCCCCGAGCCCGAGCCCGAACCAGTTCCCGAAGTGGCCCCGATCCCGGAGAGCCCAGAGCCGCCGCTCGCCGCTCTTGAGCCCTGGCCGCCCGAGTTGGAATCGCCGACCCCAGAGGTCGCAGCAAGCGAGCCCACGACCGAGGACGATGTCTTGGCCGCCCTTGAGCCTGCGCCCGAGGACCTGGAGCCGAACCTGCCCGCGCTGGAGTTTCCGTCCGAAAACCCTACAGCCGAAGAGGCAGAGGTTCTGGCAGGCGTCGACCCCTTGGCCGAGGACCCGGCGCCAAGCTTGTCTGAACCGGAGTTCCTTTCTCCCGAAAACAGCTTGGTCGAGGACGAGGACGTTTTTGCCTCCATCGACCCCTTGCCCGAGGACTTGGAGCCAAGCTCGCCCGAGCCGGAATTCCTCGCAACCGAGGAGAACTTGGTGGAGAACGAAGACGTCCTGGCTGCTATCGCTCCATCGACCGAGGAGGTGGAGCCCAGCCAACCCGAGCCGGAGTCCGTTCCCCTTGAAGAGAACCTGGTCGAGGATGAAGACGTTCTGGCCGCGCTTGCCCCCTTGCCTGAGGAGGCCGAACCCAGCCAACCCGCCACCGAGCCGCTGGAGCAGGACGTCGAGGTGGCGTCACGAGACGTCGCCTTGCCAGAGGCCGTCATCAAACTCGATGAAACGGACCTAGAGCCGGCCGAGCCCAGCGCGACCCAACCTCCCGAGCCCGAAACCGAAACGGCGGCCATCGCTCCCCCGCTGGTGGAAGCCCAGCCGGAACCGCCTGCCGACGAGCCGTCGCTTGGCGCAGCGATCGAGGGTGCCGAACTGACCTCGGCCGCGCCACCCACGGCCGCCTTCGACACGCCGTTGTCATGGGCTTTCATGGACCTGTCGCGCGGCGATCGGGCAGCCCTTCAGGAGCGGCTTCGGGAGGCCGGCTACTACGAAGGCCAAGGCACCGGCATCTGGGAGCAGGCGACCGTGGACGCGCTGAACGCATTCTTGGCCTCGCCCGAAGGCTTGGGCTTCGACTCCGCCTCGGCCTCCGGAGCCGCGTTGATTCTCGACTATTTGGGGTCGGATGCCTTCGGCCGAAGCGTCTCGGCCGATCCTCTCGACGCAGCCGAGTGGTGATCGCAGCCTACAGCCCGCCCATGGCCCGAATCTGAGCGACGATCTCAGCCACGCCTTTGTCGTGGCGCAGGCTCGTGAACAGGAACGGCCGCTCGCCCCGCATCCGCCTCGCATCCCGGTCCATGACCTCGAGCGAAGCGCCCACATAGGGTGCGAGATCTGTCTTGTTGATGACCAGAAGGTCCGATCGCGTGATGGCCGGGCCACCCTTCCTCGGGATCTCCTCTCCGGCTGCCACGTCGATGACATAGATCGTCAGGTCCGCGAGTTCCGGCGAGAATGTGGCCGACAGGTTGTCTCCGCCAGACTCGATCAGCACAAGGTCGAGGTCCGGGTGCCGCGCCCGAAGTTCGGCTACGGCAGCCAGGTTGATCGAGGCATCCTCGCGGATCGCGGTATGCGGACAACCCCCTGTCTCCACTCCCAACACCCGGTCCTGGGGCAGGATCTGCATGCGCATCAGCGCCTCGGCGTCCTCCTGCGTGTAGATGTCGTTGGTGATCACGGCGAGCGACAGCTCGTCTTTCAGCGCACGGGCGAGAGCGGCGGTCAGCGTGGTCTTGCCCGCGCCGACCGGGCCGCCGATGCCGATCTTGAGGGGTCCATGGGGCGAGGCGTCATGCATGGGTCGGGTCCGTCGTGAGCAAAATAAAGATCAGGATCGTCATCAGGATCGAAAGATCCGGGGCTCCAGCCCCTCGTGACGCATGGAACACAGATCGACGGCCACCGCGCAGGAGCCGATGTCGTCCAAACCCAGCCCGACCGCCTCGGCCCCCACCTCTCCGCATGTGGCCGAAAGCCGGAGGATCACGCCCTGCGCCGCGGTCTGCCCCAGGGGCATGAGCCGCTGGGCGGCCTGCGCCAGCGTCGTCACAAAGCCCTGCAATGCCACCTCGGCCACGGGCCCGGGGGGCAGTCCTGCCAGCCGCGCAGCGCGCCCGAGGACGACCGGAAAGGGCGCATCCGGCAGGCCCCAGCCATGCAGCGCCCGGAGCGTCGCAGAAAAGGCGATGCCCTGCCCCAAGGTCTCGGCCCGCCTTTCGCGCGAGGGGGCGAGCGCCGTCGCCAGTTCGGCCAGAGCTCCAAGTTCCTCGGGTCTGTCCGAACGGTGGGCCACACTGATCAGGATGGCATCGGTCCGTCCCGCGCCATGGCGCAATACGGCGTCGAGCCAGTCCTCCAAGGTTGCGGCATCCCGAACGGTCCCGTCCCGCACCGCCTGTTCCAGCCCATGGCTCCACGCGAAGGCCCCGGTTGGGAAGGCGGGAGACAGCCATCGAACCAAGGTCAGAAGTTGGATGGAGGTCAGGACGGCACGGCCGCCCTCAAGTCTCCCGGTGGGGTCCATGGGAATGCCCGTCGTGTCCCAGATCGCCGATCCCGTGATGGTGGTCAGCCGACGTCCCGTGATCATGTCCCATAACGCGCCCCTCGCCATAAGCGCCGCCTTCGGGGCGGAACGGAGCCGTCACCTCGGTGACCTCCGCGCCCAAGCCGCGCAGCATCCGAGCCATGACCGGATCGGCCAGCACGCGCAGCCGGTCGCCCTGGATCTCGCACGGGGCATGCCGGTTGCCGATATGCCAGGCCAGCCTCGGCAGCTCGCCTTTCGCTTCCAGCAGCGCCTCGGGCTCGGCCTCGATCATGACCAGGCGACCGTCGGCCAGACGGAACGCATCGCCCTCTTCCACCGACAGGGTTGTGGGCAGGTCCACGAGGAAGCCCGGCCCTTCCACCGTCGCGAGCCGCCGGCGACGCAAGGCGCGGGCGTGATGAGACAGGCGGACATGGCCCGCGATCTCGCCGTGGGCGGCGCGGACCACCTCTCGTGCGGTGGGAAGCTCCTCGGCCATGTCAGAACAGGAAGTAGCGTTGCGCCATCGGCAGGCGGTCCAGCGGCTCGCAGGTCAGAAGCTCCCCGTCGGCGCGCACCTCGTAGGTCTCGGGGTTCACCTCGACGTCGGGCAGCGCGTCGTTGAGCTTCAAGTCACGCTTGCCCAGCCCTCGGGTGTTCCTGACCGCCACCGTATCCTTGGCGAGCCCCAGCGTCCGCCCGATGCCAGCGTCATGCGCCACGGCCGACACAAAGGTGACCGCGCTCCGCTCCACGCTGCGGCCATAAGCGCCCCACATGGGCCGGGAATAGACGGGCTGCGGCGTCGGGATCGAGGCGTTGGGATCGCCCATCTGCGCGCTGACGATGGTGCCGCCGATCAGCACCATCTCGGGCTTCACGCCGAAGAAGGCTGGGCTCCAGAGCACGAGGTCGGCGCGCTTGCCCTCCTCGATACTGCCCGTCTCGTGGGCGATTCCGTGCGCGATGGCGGGGTTGATCGTGTACTTCGCCACATAGCGGCGCGCGCGGAAGTTGTCGTTCGCGCCCACCTCCTCGGCCAGCCGCCCGCGCTGCACCTTCATCTTGTGCGCCGTCTGCCAGGTGCGCGTGATAACCTCGCCCACCCGCCCCATCGCCTGAGAGTCCGAGGCGATGATCGAGAACGCCCCCATGTCGTGCAGGATGTCCTCGGCGGCGATGGTCTCGCGCCGGATGCGGCTCTCGGCAAAGGCCACGTCCTCGGGGATCGACTTGTCGAGGTGGTGGCAGACCATGAGCATGTCGAGATGCTCGTCCACCGTGTTCACCGTGAAGGGCCGCGTGGGGTTGGTGGAGGCGGGCAGCACGAACGACTCCCCGCAGATCTTGATGATGTCGGGCGCGTGGCCCCCGCCTGCGCCTTCGGTGTGGAAGGCATGGATCGTGCGGCCACCCAGCGCTCGCACGGTGTCCTCCACGAAGCCGGATTCGTTCAGCGTGTCGGTGTGGATCATCACCTGCACGTCCAGCGCGTCGGCCACGGTCAGGCAGGTGTCGATGGCCTTGGGGGTCGTGCCCCAGTCCTCGTGCAGCTTGAGACAGGCCGCCCCTGCCATCACCTGCTCCTCCAGCGCCGCCGGAAGGCTCGCGTTGCCCTTGCCCGCGAACATCAGGTTCATCGGAAAGGCGTCGGCGGCCATCATCATGCGGCCCAGGTGCCAAGGCCCCGGCGTGCAGGTCGTGGCGAGCGTCCCGTGCGCAGGGCCCGTGCCACCCCCGATCATGGTGGTCAGGCCGGAGTGCAGCGCATCGTCGATCTGCTGGGGACAGATGAAATGGATGTGGCTGTCGATCCCTCCGGCGGTCAGGATGCGCCCTTCGCCGGCGATGGCCTCGGTCCCCGGTCCGACGATGATGTCCACGCCGGGCTGGGTATCCGGGTTGCCCGCTTTGCCGATCTTGTGGATGCGCCCGTCCTTGAGGCCGATGTCCGCCTTATAGATGCCGGTCCAGTCCAGGATCAGCGCGTTGGTGATGACGGTGTCCACCGCCCCCTCGCTCCGCGCCCGCTGCGACTGGCCCATGCCGTCGCGGATGACCTTGCCGCCCCCGAACTTCACCTCCTCGCCGTAGGTGGTCAGGTCCCGCTCCACCTCGATCCAAAGCTCGGTGTCCGCGAGCCGCACCTTGTCGCCCGTCGTGGGCCCGAACATGGCGGCATAGTCGCGGCGGGAGATGATGGCGGGCATGGGAAGGCTCCGGGTAGGGTCGCGCGGCCCACAGAGACCCGCACCGCGAACCTTGTCAAAGGCCCGGACGCGCCAGGGCGGCCGAAACCGCCCTGCCGTTGGCCTGCATGTCACGGACCGCCTGATTTTCAGGCAATCCATGTCTCAGGCCTTGAAGTGTTCGTCCGCCTCGACGCCCAGTGCCGTCACCAGCGCGTTGGTCTGCATCGCCATGGCGATCACCGCCAGAAGCTCCCCGTGCATCTCGGGCGTGAGGCCCTTTGCCCTAGCGGCCGCCGTATGGGAATGGACGCAGTAGCTGCAGCCATTGACCGTCGAGACGGCCACATAGATTAGTTCCTTGGTGAGAGGGTCGAGAGCGCCGGGCGCCATCACCTGCTGCACCCGCTCCCAGACCGAGGCCAGTTGCGCCGGATCATGCGCCAGCGCGCGCCAAAAGTTGTTGACGGTGTCCGTCTGGCGTTTCGCACGGATGTCGTCGAAGACCGCCCGCGCCTCCGGGGCGGCTTCCTCGTCGGACAGGAGCGGGACGGTCCCCATCTCACACCACCGCCATGACCCGGGCCGGTCCGCCGGTGCCGCCGGTGTGCTTGGGCGCGCCGATGAAGACCGTGGCCCCTGCTGCCGGAAGCTGGTCGAGCCCCGCCACGCATTCGATCCCAAAGCGCCCGCCGGGCAGCCATGAGAAATGGACAGCGAAATCCTGTGAGTTGCCGGGATCGAGCGACAGCGTGTCTACCGCGATCGAGGCCACGTTCAGCCCCGCCAGCATGTCCGTCGCCGCCTTGGAGAAGCCCGGGAAGGCCAGCGCGCCATCCGGCGTGCCCCGGAACTCGGGGGTGCCGAGCTTGGCCGCCCAGCCAGAATGCATCGCGACGCAGGCCCCTGCCGGGATGTCGCCGTTGGCGCTGACCCAGGCCTCGATGTCCTCGGGCTCGACGGTAGCGTTGGGATCCTGGGCGGCCTTGGCAGTGATGTCGAGGACGCATAGGGGCGCCATCAGTTGCTGCGGCTCCAGCTCGTCCACGCTGGCCCCGTCGGCGCTGAAGTGGAGCGGCGCATCGATATGTGTCCCGGTGTGTTCGAAGATGGTGAGCTTCCAGAGTTGATAGCCCGACTCCTCGAACTTCACCGCCCATTCCTTGGTGATGCCGGGCACGCCGTCGAAGGTCGGGAAGGTTTCGTCGTAGGCATGGGTGAGATCGACCACGCGGCCCGAGGACTGCGCCAGCGCGGGCCGGGCCGAGATCAGCCCCGACGCGACCGAAGCCGCCCCGAGCGCCGCCGCTCCGGTGAACAGATGCCGCCGCGAGAGCATCCCCTGCTTCACGCGGTCCATCACGCAGGCATGGCACATGATCCGATCTCCTTGGCTTTGATGCACCCCGGCGGGCACCCGCCGCAAAGGAACGGCGTCGGGCGGGCCTGCGTCAATACCCTACGCGGCTCGCGCCTCCAGCCAGGCGAGCAACCCCTCGTGCCCGCCAGTTTCGACGGCCTCGGCCACCCGCCGGCCCACCGCAGCGCCGAACTTGTAGCCGTGACCCGAGCAGGAGGACACGATCAGGCAGCGCCCACGCTCGACGGCGGTGAACCGTTCGTCGGCCGTGAAGGTGTACGCGCAGGTCACCACGCTTTGGACATGGTACTCGTCGAGACGCGCCAGGGGCGGCGCGAAGTGCCGCAGGATGGCCCGTCCTTCGTCGGGCCAAGGCGACCGATTAGCATCGGCATCGGCGCTGGCGACCTTGTGCAGGCCCGTCCCGACCTTCAGGCCGCCACCCCCGGTCGGAGGGATGATGTAGCCATCCGTTCCACCACCGACATCGAGGATCACCGGCGCCGCGCCCCAGGCTGGCCCGAGATCGGCAGGCGGGTCGAGATAGGCCAGCGCCGTCCGGTAGGTCGTCAGGCGTCCCGCAAGGTCGGGAAAAAGCTTCGTGACCCAGGCCCCGGCCGCAACGACGATCCGGTCCGCCCGCAGCCGCTCACCATCGGCCAAGATGACTTCGCCCCGTTCCGCATCGAGAGCGGCCACTCGGACGCCTTCGCGCACGATGGCGCCGCGGCGTTGCAACCAGACCGCAAGGCCAGCCGCGATGCGACGGCAGTGCAGCGCCCCACCTTCGGGGGACACGAAAGCATAGCGGAACGTCCCCGGCTCCAGGAACGGCCACCGCGCGGCGGCCTCCTCCGGTCCGAGCAGGTCGAATGGCCAGCCACCCTCCTCCAAGCCCTCGCGGTAGTCCTCGGCCTCATCGCCGGGTTCGCGGGACAGGCACATGAACCCGCGATGATCGTGATGGACGGCTTCCAGATCGGCCCATACCTCGTCCCAGGCGTCGTAGGCTTCGGTGATCAGCCGACCATATCCGTTCCCGCGGCCATAAGCTCGACGGATGATGCGATGGTGGTCACCCGAGGCCCCGAGCGGATTGGGCACGGTTCCCTGCTCCAGAAGGGTGACGCGGTGGCCACGCTTTACCAGCGCCCAAGCCGAGGACAGCCCGGCGATGCCTCCGCCAACAACGATCACATCCATGACGGGCCCTCTCCGACTTCAGGAGTGCCGCGGCATCCGAGGCTTTGTGAGGCGCGTTACGTTGGCCCGGGTGCGACGGCCGATCGGGCGGATCGCCGCCTGGGCGATCTCGTCCGGCGACTTCCCGGCCAGGACCGCCGCGCCGGCTGCGATGGCGGCCTCCGCGAAAGCCGGACCCTTCTCGGCTAACATGGTGTGGTTCTCGCGCGCATGGGCCGGCAGGACGCCTGCCATGCCCAGCATGCGGATGGCGATCACGGTCTGGGCCTGGGCCATCATCGTCCAGAAAGCGAGGGTGGACTTCCAAGGCTGGTACGGGTTCATTCCGGGTTCCCTTTCTGTTGGACGGTCATGCTGCGCGGCCGGGTGCCGTCGCGGTTCAGCTTCCCTGCCGCGGCCGGCCCTTCTGGGAGGCCGCGGCAGACCGGCGAGCGGCACGGGGTGGCTTGGGCACCACCTCGGCGATGGCAGCGTCCAGTGGCGATGGCACAGGGGTTGCGGTCTCGGCGGCGATCAGCGGCCGCAGCGCAGCCTCCACGAGATCGTCGCCATGAGACTCGGCCTGGGGCTCGGCCAGGATGGCAAGGGGCATCGGACTGACGGCATCCTCTAGGGCCGGTGTGTTCTTCTCCGGGACGGCGACGAGCACGGTCTCGGGTTCCGGGACCGCGGCGGGGGCCCCGTCGGCAGGCTCCACTAGGGTTGCATAGGGCACGGCCTCTGCCGCCTCGTCCACCTCGGGGGCAAAAGCAGGCACCGGCTCGGCGTCGTGTGTCACCACCGACTGAGGAACAACGGTCAGCTGCCTTGGCGGAACCGTGGGCCGGGCGACGGGCACCAAGGCCCGCGAGGCTGCGGGCCGGGCGCGGGGAGGCGCCATGAGGCGCATGGCCAGCACGGCGGGGGCACGGGCCATCGTGGACCAGAAGACAAAGGCGGATTGCCAGGTTCGGTAAGCGTTCATCGCGTCACTCCGGATATCGAGCAAAAAGCCAAAGCATCTCGGTCCGCTGCTCCGTCAGCCGCTGCAGACAGCCGAACTGCTCCATCGGATAGGCCGCCCCCCCTGTCAGGGGAAACGCCTGCGCCTTGCAGGCGGGATCACGGTAGGCGACCCAGGCGCGCTGCGCCTCGCGCAGGGTGTCCTCGGCAGCAGGTGTGGACGAGGTCGCGTCGTAGTCGCGCGCCTTGGCCACGGCCGCGGCATAGGCGTCGTTCAGATCGCGGTCCGCCGCCTGCCACCCCTCATAGGCGCATTCGTTGAGGTCGGCTTGGGTCACAGCCTCGCTGCAATCTGCCGCCTGCGCGAGCGCCGGCCCGGCGGCAGCCGCCATCAAGAGGAGGACTAGCCTCACAAGGGGCCCCCGACCTGACCGTTGAACCCGTGCACGACCCGCTCCCCCCCAAAAGGAATGAGAGACACCTCGCGCCGCTGTCCCGGTTCGAAGCGGACGGCCGTGCCGGCGGCGATGTCGAGCCTGTGCCCGCGCGCAGCCTGGCGGTCGAATTCCAGCGCCGCGTTCGTTTCGGCAAAGTGGTAGTGCGACCCCACCTGCACGGGGCGGTCCCCGGTGTTGGCCACCATCAGGGTAATCGCCTCGCGTCCTGCATTCAGGGTCAGGTCGCCTTCGACGGTGACGATTTCGCCCGGGATCATGGGGGCCACTCCTCAGCGGATCGGGTTGTGGACGGTCACGAGCTTCGTGCCGTCGGGAAAGGTCGCCTCGACCTGGACCTCGTGGATCATCTCGGCCACGCCATCCATGACCTGGCCGCGCGTGACGACCTGCGCCCCGGCCTCCATCATGTCGGCCACGGAACGTCCGTCCCGCGCGCCCTCGACCACCGCATCGGTGATGAGCGCGATGGCCTCGGGGTGGTTGAGCTTGACGCCGCGGGCCAGGCGCTTGCGCGCCACCTCGGCGGCCATGGAGATCAGGAGCTTGTCCTTCTCGCGGGGGGTGAGTTGCATCAGAGTGTCCAGACTTTGGGAAGGGCCGCGCCCGTGAGCCGAGTGATGAGCGGAACCAGCATCCGCCGCAAGACGAAGCCGTCCGGGGCCAAGAGCCGCAGGAACAGGACACCATCCTCGATCAGGCTCGCGCCGCCGCTGCCCGGCAAAAGGGCACGCACCGAAGCGAGGTGACTCGCGGCGCCGGGTCCGACGAGCAGGACCGAGGCCATGGCCCGCGCACCACCTCCGACCGCCGCTCGGTCGAGCGCCCGGCCCATGTCCCCCTGAAGATGCAGCGCGTCGGCGAACACGAGCCGGCCAGCCCGCCGCACCTCCCAGCGGTCGCGGAACGAGCCTTCGCGGACCTGTTCGCCCCTGGCAAGGCGGCCGAAGATCAAGGGCTCCACCAGCAGAGCGGTCGCTGACGGTGCGAGGTCTACCAAGAGCCGCCGGTTCAGCCGTGCGCCGTCGTAAAGGATCGTCTCCTGCGGGAGCCAGTCGATCCGGGCCCCCTCATCGGCGACAAGCCGGCTCTCGACCAAGGCTGGCGGGTCGCCCGCCGCGCGGTAGGCCCGCTCCGCGGCTTGCGTGGTGAGCCGCAGGCGCGCGCCTGTCCCGGCCCGCGCCTCCAGCCGCATCCGGTCGCCGCTGGTCAGGCCGCCGGCCGTGATCAGGGTTACGACGTCCAGCACCGGGCCGGACGGACGCGGGAACAGCGCCTTGAGCGAGCCCTGCTGCCGGAGATGGGCCAGACGCGTCGGGCCGTCTACAGCTTGCACCGACAGCAGCACCTCCCCCTGCGCGCGGGGCGGCGGGGCGGTCGGGCGCGGCAGGGTCAGGCTATCGGAGACATTCATGGCCCGATCATGCCGCAACTGCATCCCTCATGCGAGTGCTGCATTGCAGCACGGACCGTTTCGGCGGCGGCCCGCCCGCAACCCAGCCACACTAGGCGGCGAGATCCGGTGCCGGCAGAACCTGCACGCCGTTGATCTTCCAGCCCTCGGGAAGCTCGATCATCTCGTAGTCTAGAATCCAGGCTCGCCCCTGCGGATCCTCGATCATGACCTTCTGGCGCAGCGCCCCCGCCTCCTCGCGCAGCTCAAAGAAGCGCGCGTCCGAGTTGTCCCAGACCATGGGATACCCGTTCTCTACCATGGTCCCGAATGTCTCGGGCGTGCCGAACATCCCTTGGATCGTCGGGCTGGCGTGCTCCCAAGCGCCCGGCACGTCGCGGGCGTTGAAGTCGGCAAGCTGGTCCGAGATTACTGCCTCGATCGCGGTCGAGTCACCTGCATCCTGCGCCACGGCCGCAAGAGGCATGGCCACGAGGGCAAGGGTCAGCAACTGGCGCATGGGTGGGTCCTCCCAGTGGGTGTCATGGACATGACACGCGGGACAGGGCCCCTAAGTTTCAACGGAAGCAAAGGAAGGAGCGTTTCATGGGTTATGCGATCACCGCAGACGACGACGGCGTCGAGGCCGCGCTTCGTCGCATCGCGCGGGAGGAAGCGGACGGAGCCCTGAAGCAGGTGCGGGCCGAAGGGGATCTGGGCCCACGGGTCCACGAAATGCGCAAGACCGTGAAGAAGTTGCGCGGTCTGCTCCGCCTCGTTCGACCGGTGTTCGCCGATGCGGCAGCCGAGAATGCCGTCCTGCGCGATGCTGGACGTGGCCTCTCGGCCCTGCGCGATGCCGCGGTGCAGCTCTCGACCGCCGAGCGGCTGAGCGCAAGCCTGCCCGACGACCGTCGGGAGGCGCTCCTTGCGCCGTTCCGCGCGGCGGCCACGCATCACGACGCCCGGGCCGAGGCCGAGATGCTTCCGCCGTTCGCGGATGCCATGATGTCCCTGCTGGGCCGGGCCGAGCGCTGGCGCCTGCGCCGCGAGGACTGGCGCGCGCTGGAGCCCGGCCTTGCCGCGACCTGGACCGGCGCCCGCCGCGCGATGAAGCATGCGCGCCGAAACACCGACCCCGAGGCGCTTCACGAATGGCGCAAGCGCGTCAAGGACCACTGGTATCAGGCGCGCCTGCTGCGGCCAATCTGGCCCGAGATGATGGACCCCCACATCAAGGCGGCCGACCAACTGGGCGAGCTTCTGGGGCAGGTCAACGACCTTGCCGTCTTTCGCGAGCGGCTGGAGTCGGCCGGGCTCGGGCACGCCCTGTTGTCCGAGGCGCAGGACCTTGCAACGGTCCGCCATGCCGAACTGATGGCTGAGATCGTCCCCCTTGGACGCCGCCTCCTGGCCGGGCGGGCCGAGGCGCTCACCGACCGCTGGGGGATGTGGTGGCGCCTGCGGCGGGCGGACTAGGCCGCCAGCCGCTCCTCGATCAGCCGGATCGTCTCATCCACGCCGTAGAGCGCGATGAAGCCGCCGAACCGGGGCCCTTCGGTTGCGCCCAGCAGCACCTCGTAGAGGCCCTTGAACCAGTCCCGCAGCGGCTGGAACCCGTGCTCGTTCCCGACCGCATAGACGATGGTCTGGAGCTCCTCGGGATCGTGCGATCCCTCATGCGAGCGTAGACGCCGGGCCAGATCCTCCATCGCCGCCCGCTCAGCCTCCGATGGCGCACGGAACTGGCGGGTGGGCTTCACGTGATTCTGGAAGTACCGCACGGCGTGACCCGCCGCGGCGTCGAGCCCCGGATGGGTTTCGGGCGAGGCCTCGGGGGCGTAGCGGCGCAAATACTTCCAGAGCGTTTCCTTCTCCTCTGCTCCGGCGACGGAGGCGAGGTTGAGAAGCATGGCGAAGGGAACCACCATGTCCGACGCGGGCGGCTGTCCCCCGTGGATGTGCCAGACCGCGTTGTTCAGCTGCTGCTCCGGCGTCTGCGTGGGGAAGCCGCGGACCGACTGGTGGTATTCGTCCACGTTCCGGGGGATGACGTCCCAGTGCATCCGCTTTGCCGTCTTGGGCTTCTGGTACATGAAGTACGACAGGCTCTCGGTTGCCGCATAGGCCAGCCACTCGTCGATGGTCAGCCCATTCCCCTTGGACTTGGAGATCTTGCCCCCCTCCTCGTCGAGGAACAGCTCGTAGACCATGTGGTTTGGCGCGCGGCCACCCAGCACCTCGCAGATCCCGTCGTAGATCGGCGTGTTGGTGGAATGGTCCTTGCCGTACATCTCGAAGTCCACGCCCAGCGCCGCCCAGCGCGCGCCGAAGTCGGGCTTCCACTGCAGCTTCACATGCCCGCCCGTGACCGGCAGCGTCCAGTCGCGCCCCGTGCCGTCGTCGAAGGTGACCGTGCCGTCGGTGGCGTTGACCTCCTTGAGCGGTACGTAGAGCACCCGGCCCGTCTCCGGGTGGATCGGCAGGAAGCAGGAATAGGTCTGCTGCCGCTCCTCCCGTAGGGACTTCAGCATGATCGCCATGATGGCGTCATAGCGCTCGGCCGCCATCCGCAGCGTGTCGTCGAACTGCCCCGACCGGTAGAACTCCGTGGCCGACACGAACTCGTACTCGAAGCCGAACGTGTCCAGAAACCGCCGCAGCATGGCGTTGTTGTGGTGCCCGAAGCTTTCGTACTCCCCGAACGGGTCCGGCACAGTGGTCAGCGGCTGCTGGAGGTGCTCCCGCAGCATTTCGGGGTTGGGCACGTTCTCGGGCACCTTGCGCATCCCGTCGAGATCGTCCGAGAACACCACAAGCCGCGTGGGGATGTCCGAGATGACCTCGAAGGCACGGCGGATCATGGTGGTCCGCAGCACCTCCCCGAAGGTGCCGATATGGGGCAGACCCGAGGGGCCGTAACCCGTCTCGAACAGGACGTGATCCTTGGCAGGCCCGGCCTCCACCCGTTTCAGGAGCGCGCGGGCCTCTTCGAAGGGCCAAGCCTTCGACACCATCGCCGCCTCGCGAAGGGATGCCATGTTCGCGCCTCCTGATATGGACCGGGGGCCTCCCTATTGCGGGGTCCCGCCCCCGTCAATAAAGCTGGCGGCGATCCATGAAAGGCCGACCATGCCCGAGAACACCATCCTTTCCCCCCAGGACGCGCTCGTGGCGATCATGCTCGCGGTTTCGGTGGCGGACGAGTCGATCCGCACGGCCGAGCTCGTGCAGATCAGCAACCTCGTGGAGAACCTTCCCGTCTTCGCAAACTACGATCAGGCCAAGCTGTCCGCGATGGGGCCGATGATGCTGCGGTTGCTGGACCAGGACGATGGCCTCGACCGCCTGTTCGAACTGACACGCCGCTACTTGCCCGAGCGTCTGTGGGAGACGGCCTACGCGCTGGCCTGCGACGTCGCCGCCGCCGACGGCCGCATCACCGACACCGAGAGCCGGATGTTGGAGGAGATCCGCGAGGAACTGGCCATAGACCGGCTCCATGCCGCAGCCATCGAGCGGGGCGCACGGGCGCGGTTCCAGCGGATGTGAGGCGGACCTCGGTCTGAGCAGCTGCCCCGAGGGACCCGGGCCAGCCAGGACGTCGAGAGTCCACCCGAAAAGCACCTAGCCAAAACCCCGACCGGGCCATTGGCTCCTATGAGCTCGCATCCGTCAATCATCGGCGGAGGTCATGACGACAACGATCTGGGCTGAATGCGCCCACGAGTCATCAGGGCACCGCATCGGACTGACTGCGCCTTTGCGACGGTCCGGCCCTACCCCAGGCCGGATTCTGACCAACGGGCGCCCCGACGCTTCCATGGCCCTACGGTCCCCTTAGACCGTCATCAGGCCCCAACGCTGGAGCAGGCCTTGCTGCAGTCGGCGCGACCGGGCCAGGAAGCTGCGGCTGCCTTCCGGGATCTCGTCTTCGTCGTCCGCGGCCTCGGCCCTGGATTCGAGGTCGGCCGAGAAGATGGCGAAGGCGAGGTCCGACCCCGCCATCGTCCGTTCGTAACCTGCCAAAGCCGACACGAAGTTCAGGGTGCCCGTCTTGGCCCGGACCAAGCCCGGGGGCATGGCCAGCGCGGATCCGCCCGCATCGCTCAGCTCGATGGTCTTGAGCAGCGGACGCAGCCGGGCCATCACCCCGCGCGACGCCAGCGCGACCGCCATCTCCTGCGCCGTCACGCGACTGGCGCCTCCCAGGCCGGAATGATCGACAAGGTCCAGGCGCGCTCCGGTCGCTTCGCGCAGCCACCGGGTCATGGCATCGGCGGACTCGGCCAAGGTCGCGGGGGACAGGCCTCGCGACCGGCTCGCCGTCAGGCCCAGGACCTCGGCGGTCAGGTTGGTGGAATGAAGCAGCATGTCCCGCAGGATGTCCTCCAGCGGGGCGCTTTCGATCCGGGCGATCTCGGTCGCGCCCTCGGGCAGCGCCACGATCTCGGATGGTGGCGGCAGGACAAGGCCCTGCTCGTTCGCGAGCCCGATGAACGCCTGCCCTGCATAGAGCGCCGGGCTGCGCACCGGCAGCCAGCGCGAACCCGCATCGCCAAGCTGCCCCCGCGCCACCGTCCAGAGATCGACCGGTCCGGCCTGAGAGTAGGTGTAAACGGGACGGCTCCGGGTCTCCACCCGCATCTGGGCGATGGTCACGTCGGGACGATGCTTGTCGCCCAAGGCCTCCATTCGGATTCGGTAATCCTGGCCAGCCCGCTCCCATTCGAAATACACGCGGTTGAAATTAAGGTTCAGCCCCGAGACGGCGGGATTGTATCCAAGATGAGGCAGTTGGTCCGCCGAGATCTCGCGCAACTGCGGCAGCGCCCCGCCCCAAACCCTGAAGCCGCCCACCTCCCGAACTCCGGCAGCGGCCAGCTGAAACGCCAGCCCGGCCAGTTGGTCGGTGGAAAGCACCGGGTCCCCGCCCCCGGCTAGGATGAGATCCCCTTCGATCCGCCCGTCCGTCACCGGCCCTGTGGCCAGGAGTCGCGTGCCGAACTGGTGCTCCGGTCCCAGCGCATCGAGGGCGTAGAGCGCGGTCAGCGACTTGGCGACGGAGGCTGGAGGAAGCGGTCGATGCGAGTCGTGACTCGTGATCAGGGTGCCTGTCGCGACATCGACCAAAGCCACAGAGACCTGTCCATCAAGTCCGGCGTCGCGGATGAGGTCCGCCATCTCGGTCCGGGCGATGGGGCGGATGTCGGACGGGTCGTCGAGCGGGGCAGGAGCGCCGGTTGACCTTAGCAGGGGACGTGGCGCGGTGGTGGGCGCCTCGGCCCAGGCGAGGCCCGCGAAGGCCGAGACGCCCCCGGCCAGCAGCCCGCGCCGCGTGATCCTGCCTTGTCCTTCCATGCCCCGCCTCCGTGTCGCGCCGGGCGGACGTTAGCCTAGGACCGGGGCGACGCAAGGTCTCCGGTGTGCATGGCGTTCAAGGCTTCGGGATGGCCGCGGCATCTCGGGTCCAGCCGCCCTTGGCCCGAATATCCGAGGAGGAGAGCGGGATCAGTGGCAGGTTCAGCATGACCCAGGCCGGCGACGCGCGCCGGGGGAGCAGGCGCGCGTCGCGCTCGTTGAGCTGCGCCCGCCGAAAGGCGCGGGCCGCCGGTGCGAAGCGTGCAGGCAGCCGCGCGCCGGGGCGGGCCAGCACGGCCACAGGCACCCGGGCCATGATCCGGCGCCAGTCCCGCCACCGGTGGAATTGGGCGAGGTTGTCCGACCCCATGAGCCAGATGAACCGGACCCCCGGATACAGCGCCTGCAACCCGTCCAGCGTCTCGGCCGTGAAGCGGGTGCCCAGGCGGGACTCGAGGTCGGTGACCTTGATGCGGGGGTCGCGCAGCAACGCCCGCGCCGCCGTGATCCGACGGGACAGGGGCGCGGGTCCTTCACGCTTGAGTGGGTTCCCTGGGCTCACCAGCCACCATACCCAGTCGAGGCCGAGCCTCCTGATCGCTTCTTCGGTGATCCGGACATGGCCTTTATGCGGAGGATCGAACGACCCGCCGAGCAGACCCACGACCTGCCCTCGCCCGGCGACGGGCGCGCCTGGCCCCATCAGGGCACGAAGCGCATGAAGGCGAAGCGCCGGCTGTCGGGGGCCCAGCAGGGCACGTTGATCGTTCCCTGCCCGCCGAACAGCGTCACGACCTCCCGGCTGTCCCCGCCCGTCGCGGGCAGAATCCGCAGCGCGACGTCGAGGTTCGCGGGATGCCCCCGCGTGCCGGGCGGATAGGCGAGGAACAGGACCTGCGTCCCATCCGGCGACGGGTGGGGGAACCAGTCCACCGTGTCTCCGTCCGTCATCCGCTCGCGCGCCGACCCATCGGGCCGGATGCGCCACAGGTCCACCCGTCCATCCGCCTCGCCGTTGAACCAGATCCAGCGTCCGTCCGGCGTATAGTCTGGCCCGTCGATGTGGTCGAAGTCCTCGGCCACGCAGACCTCGTCCGACCCGTCCACCCTGCAGGTGTAAAGCGACACCGGCCCGGCGGCCCGGCGCACGGCGGCATAGGCGAGACGCTCGCCGTCGGGGGACCAGCCATGCCACCAAGACGGCACCTGCTCGGTCACGCGCACTGGTTCTCCGCCCTCGACGGGCAGCACATAGATGCAGGACTTGCCCGTCTCGGACTTGCCCGAGATCGCCAGAGTCCGACCGTCCGGCGACAGGCCGTGGTCGTTGTTCAACCCCATCACCCGGCCCGTCGGCACCTCCTCCAGGGCAGGCGTCTCGAGCGGCACGCGAAAAAGCCGACCGTCGCCGTTCACGAGGAGATAGCCGTCGGGGTGCCAGTTCGGCGCCTCGATGATGCCGTCGTGGACCAGCAGGACCGTGGTCT
This sequence comes from Rubellimicrobium rubrum, assembly GCF_006152115.1. Classification (GTDB taxonomy): domain Bacteria; phylum Pseudomonadota; class Alphaproteobacteria; order Rhodobacterales; family Rhodobacteraceae; genus Rubellimicrobium; species Rubellimicrobium rubrum. The sequence goes on from NZ_VDFU01000014.1 coordinate 79,525, forward strand.
CGCCGGTCCCCAGGTCGTGGATGCACAACTCGCTCTGCATATCAGGCCTGCGGCCAGTAGCCGAAGCGGGCAAAGCGCGCCTCACGACCCTGCCCCGTCAGGTCCATGGCGACCATGCCGACGAAGGCTCCGGTGAAGGAGGCGTGCTCCCCTTGTCCGCCTTCGTCCGAGATCACCGCAGCATTGAGTTCGGGGCCGAGCGGCTGCCATTCCCCGCCCTGCCGCCAAAGGAACTGCTGAATATGCGCGTTCACCTCGACTCGCAACTCCACCGCGCCCGGACCGACGGGGACAGGCGCGGCCGGATAGGACAGGCGCCCGCCCGGCCAGTCGCCGGGGCAGGACAGGATCGTCAGGGCCGGGCCCCCGTTCTCCTGCGTCAGCACCGCCGCGTGGAACTTGTGCCGGTTGTAGTAGGTCACGAGCCCCGCGGCCTGCTGATAGTGTTGCGGATCGAAGGTCAGGGCCGTCTCGGCGGCATAGACATGATGCTCCTGCCGCCGGGCCACGAGGGCCTGCTCGAACCAGCTTCCGATCGACTCCCGCCCGATCAGGACCAGCGCATCGGGCTCGCAGCGGAAGATTCGTTCGGCGTGCGGCGTGCGGAGCCACTGGAAATCCGACGGCAGCGTCGCCCAGGAGTCATGGATCGACGGCGCGGGCGGCATGGGCTGAGCCTCCACCGGCGAGGGCACCTCGATACGCGGGACGGTCCCACCTTCGGCAAGCCAAAGCCATCCGTCGCGCCAGACGACCTCCTCCAGCCCCGTCTCGCGGCCCAGGGGGCAGTAGGTCTTCCCATCAGGCCCAAGAATCGGACGACCCATCAGGAAGGAGTGGTAATGCCGGCCCCAATGCGTCTCCACGTACTGGCCGTGCCCGGACCGCTGGATCGGGCCGTCGCTGCCCTTGGCGGTGATGACGTGCTTCTGCGGGTGCGTCTCATAGGGGCCGCGGATGTCGCGCGAGCGGGCCAGTGTGACGGCGTGATCGTAACCCGTGCCCCCCTCGGCGGTGGTCAGGTAGTACCAGCCCTCCCGCCGGAACAGGTGCGGCGCCTCGGTCAGGCCCCGGTCCGTTCCGGCATAGATGTTGGTGACCTCGCCGGTCAGTCCCGCCTCGGGCGACCATTCCTGCAGAAGGATGCCGTCGAAGCGGTCATTGGCCGGGTTGCAACCCGAGCCCGGCCCCCGGTGGTTCCACTGCATGTTGACGAACCACTTGCGACCGTCGGCGTCATGGAACAGCGACGGGTCGAAGCCGGAGGAGTTGACGTACCAGGGGTCCGACCATTCCCCGTCCACCGTCTCGCAGGTGGTGATGTAGTTATGCGCGTCCTTGAAGGACCCGTCGAGCCGCTTGACGTCGGTGTAGACGAGCCAGAACCGACCGCCGTCATGGCTGAGGCTGGGGGCCCAGATGCCGCAGGAATCCGGGTTCCCCCTCATGTCGAGAAGGCTGGCCCGGTTCAACGGCCGGGCCACCAGCCGCCAGTTCACGAGGTCCCGCGAATGGTGGATCTGGACGCCCGGATACCATTCAAAGGTGGAGGTCGCGAGGTAGTAGTCCTCGCCCACGCGGCAGAAGGACGGGTCCGGGTTGAAGCCCGGCAGGACGGGATTGCGGATCATGGCAGTTACATCACCGTCTCGGAGGACCGGGCCCAGAGGTTGATGTCCTCCTCGCGGGCGAAGCGGTCGATCTCGGCGAGATCCTCGGCCGAGAACTCTAGGTTCTCGACCGCCTTGGCGCAATCCTCGACCTGGCCAGGCCGCGAGGCGCCGATCAGCGCCGAGGTGATCCCGCCATCCCGCAGCACCCAAGCCAGTGCCATCTGGGCCAGCGTCTGCCCACGCCGTTGCGCGATGGCGTCGAGGTTGCGCAGGTTCTCGATGGCGCCGGGCGACAGCATCTTGGGATCGAGGCTCTTGGATTGGGCGGCGCGGCTGTCCTGCGGCACGCCGTTCAGGTACTTGGCCGTCAGCATTCCCTGCGCGAGCGGCGTGAAGGCGATGGAGCCCACGCCCAGGTCCTTGAGCGTGTCCTTGAGGCCGTCCTTCTCCACCCAGCGGTTCAGCATGTTGTAGGAGGGCTGGTGTATGACCAGCGGGGTGCCCAGGTCCTTAAGAATGGCGTAAGCTTGTCGCGTCCGTTCGGAGTTGTAGCTGCTGACACCGACATACAGCGCCTTGCCCGAGCGTACGATCTGGTCGAGCGCGCCCATAGTCTCCTCGAGCGGCGTGTCCGGATCGAGCCTGTGGGAATAGAAGATGTCCACGTAGTCGAGCCCCATCCGCTTGAGCGACTGGTCGCAGGACGCGATGAGGTACTTCCGGCTGCCCCACTCTCCGTAGGGGCCGTTCCACATGTGGTAGCCAGCCTTGGACGAGATGATCAGCTCGTCCCGGAGGCCATGGAAGTCGGACTTCAGGATCTCTCCGAAGGCTTCCTCGGCGCTGCCGGCGGGCGGGCCGTAATTGTTGGCCAGGTCGAAATGGGTGATCCCGTAATCGAAGGCCGTTTGCAGGATCTCGCGCTTGGTCTGATGAGGCGTGTCATGGCCGAAGTTGTGCCAAAGCCCCAGCGAGATGGCGGGCAGCTTTAGCCCCGTCCGGCCGCAGCGGTTGTAGACCATGCGGGAATAGCGATCCTCGCGCGGGTGATAGGTCATGGAAAGGTTCTCCTCACGTCGGCGCGATGTGGCCATAACCCCCGGTCGCCGTCCAGCCCTGGATGGAACGGCCTATTCGGCCACGAGCGGGGTGACCCGCACCTCGCCAGCGGAGAGGGTCGGGGGAGAGTCCTCCCGCGCCTCGGCCTGGGTCCGGAACGGCGCGCTTTCCAGCGCCGGGCCGGTCGTGGCCTTCTGCGGCGCCTCGTCCTGCTTGGTCGAGGGGTCGCCGGACAGGAAGCTGCCCAGGATCTGCAGGCTTTCCACGTTGTCGCAGACCGCCTTGACCACGACGAGGAACGGCACCGCTAGGATCGCGCCCGGCACGCCCCAGAGCCAGGTCCAGAACGCCACCATGATCAGTTGGGACACTTGGTTCAGTTCAAGCCGGCGGCCCACCACCACAGGCGTCACGACCTGGCTTTCCAGCGCCGACAGGGCAATCACCGCCAAGGGCGGAAGGGCAGCGGTCCAGAGACTGTCATAGGTGATGAGGGCGACGGCCGCGACCAGCGCCACGGTCACGATGTTGCCCACGAAGGGAATGTAGTTGAGCAGGAACCCCAGGATGCCCCAAAGCGGCGCCATCGGCATTCCCAAGAGCCACATCGATACACCGATGGTGAGCCCCAGCAGCAGGTTGATGAGCGTGATGCTGCCCAGATACCGCGAGATCTGTCGCTCCACGTCGCGGATGATCGTCAGCGCCTTCTTCTTGTCCTTGAGGCGGGGGGCCGCCTCCACGATCCGGCGGTGATAGAAATCGCCAGAGGCCAGCAGGAAGGCCGTCAGGATCAGCGCGGCCCCGACAGCGCCACCAGCCGAAGCAAGGCTTGAAGCCACATAGGATACCACTCCCCCGTTGCCGCTGTCCTCCTCGACCACGGCCACGACCTGCGTGTTGGCCACGCCGTCGCCATCGGCATCGATCATCTGACCGGCCTCCGGCCCGCCGCCGGTCACCGCACCGGCCTGCTCGGTGATGTCCCGCCAGCGGTCCAGCACGCCCGACAGACGGTCCTGGATCTGATCGGCCATGCGCGGGGCGTCGGCGACCATCGTCTGGACCGGCCCGGACAGGAAATAGCCGCCAAGGAACAGCCCGGCGGCCAGGATCACCATCAGCGATATGGAAGTGATGCCAGGCGGGATCTTCAGCCGCTCGCCCCAGCGGACGACCGGCAGCAGGGTCAGCGTTAGCACGACGGCCAGCACGATGGGCAACAGCACGTCCCGCGCGAAGTACACGGCTGTGAACAGACCCATGAGGAACGTGAGCATGAGGTATCGCCGGATGCGGCGCAGCTCGACGTTGCTGTCCTCCGCGACCTCGAGCTGCTGCTCGTCGATATCCTCCTCGACCACCTGGGTCTGGGTTTCAGCCATGATTGCGCGCGCTCCCTGAATTCCCGTGTGAACCCGTGGACCGGGCGACAGGTTCCGGTGGATGCGCTGCGGCGCCGCGCCGGTTGTCGCGGGCCGGGGCCTTGGATATGGAGGGGACAAATCCCGAACGCTCCAGCCCGCAGGAACCGCAGAATGGCTAGCTATCAGTATGTCTACCACATGGACCAGGTGTCCAAGACCTATCCGGGTGGCAAGAAGGTCTTCGAGAACATCCGCCTCAACTTCCTGCCGGGCGTCAAGATCGGCGTCGTGGGCGTCAACGGGTCGGGGAAATCCACGTTGCTCCGGCTCATGGCCGGCCTCGACAAGGACTTCCAAGGCGAAGCCTGGGCCGCCGAGGGTGCCCGCATCGGCTACCTGCCGCAGGAGCCCTGGCTCAACGACCAGCTGAACGTTCGCGGCAACGTGATGGAAGGGGTCCGGGCCAAGCAGGCCATCCTCGACCGCTACAACGAACTTGCCATGGAGTACTCCGACGAGACCGCGGACGAGATGGCCGCCCTTCAGGACCAGATCGACGCGCAGAACCTTTGGGATCTCGACGCGCAGGTGGACATCGCCATGGAGGCGCTGCGCTGCCCGCCGGACGATGCCAACGTGGTCGACCTTTCCGGGGGTGAGCGCCGCCGCGTGGCGCTGTGCAAGCTCCTGCTTGAAGCGCCCGACATGCTCCTCCTCGACGAGCCCACGAACCACCTCGACGCCGAGACGATCGCCTGGCTCCAGAACCACCTGATCGAGTACAAGGGCACGATCCTCTGCGTGACCCACGACCGCTACTTCCTCGACGACATCACGTCTTGGATCCTCGAGCTCGACCGTGGTCGCGGCGTCCCCTACGAGGGCAACTATTCGGCCTGGCTTGAACAGAAGGCCAAGCGCCTCCTCCAGGAGGCCCGCGAGGACAAGGCTAAGCAGAAAACCCTCGAGCGTGAACTCGAATGGATCCGCCAGGGTGCCAAGGCCCGTCAGGCCAAGCAGAAGGCACGGATCAACAAATACAACGAAATGGCCAACATCTCGGAGCGAGAGCGCATCGGCACGGCCCAGATCATCATCCCGAACGGCCCACGCTTGGGCGGCAAGGTGATCGAGGTCGAAGGCCTCAAGAAGCACATGGGCGACAAGCTCCTGATCGAGGATCTGTCCTTCTCGATCCCGCCGGGCGCCATCGTCGGCGTGATCGGCCCCAACGGCGCGGGCAAGACGACGCTGTTCCGCATGCTGACCGGGCAGGAGCAGCCGGATCAGGGGGAGGTCAGCTTCGGCGATACCGTCAAGCTCGCCTATGTCGACCAGTCCCGCGACTCGCTCAATCCCGAGCACAACGTCTGGGAGGAAATCTCGGGCGGGGCCGAGATCATCGCGCTGGGCGACGCCACGGTGAACAGCCGCGTCTACTGCGGGGCCTTCAACTTCAAGGGCACTGACCAGCAGAAGAAAGTGGGCCTGCTGTCCGGGGGCGAGCGCAACCGCGTCCACATGGCGAAGCTCCTGAAATCCGGCGGCAACGTCCTCCTCCTCGACGAACCGACCAACGACCTCGACGTGGAAACCCTGCGTGCCCTGGAGGATGCGCTGACGGACTTCGCGGGCTGCGCCGTGGTGATCTCGCACGACCGCTTCTTCCTCGACCGGATCTGCACGCATATCCTGGCCTTCGAGGGCGACGCCCATGTGGAGTGGTTCCAAGGCGACTTCACCGCCTACGAGGAGGACAAGAAGCGTCGCCTCGGGCCGGACGCTGTGGAGCCGAAGCGGGTGAAGTTCAAGAAGTTCGTCCGCTAGGTTCATCGACTGGAGCGGGGCTCGGTCGCGCCGGCTCCCGCTCCGCCCGGCCGGGGTGCCTGCCATGACCGACGCGCCCCTTCTTGCCTGTCCGGCCGAGATCGCCCGCCGCCGGGCCATGCTGCAGGAGCCCGCTTTCGCGCCGTTGGCGGCTTATGCTGCCGGCTTGCGGGCCATCCTGCCCGGCCTTGTGCCGGACATGGACCCCTTTGACGGCGGTCCGGCAGCATGGGTGCTGTTGCTACTCGAAAAGCCGGGGCCGCAGGCCGCCCGAACCGGGTTCGTGTCGCGGGACAACCCAAGCCCCACCTCGGCGGCCATCCGAATGTTTCTGAAGGAGGCGGGCCTACTACGAGGGGACACCCTGCTCTGGAACACCGTGCCCGCCTGGAACGGCACGATCCGCGTGACGGGCGCGGAGGTGGCCGACGGCATGAGGCATCTTGCCACGCTCTGGCCGCTGCTGCCTCGGCTCGACACGGTTGTGCTCGTGGGGGCTCGCGCCCGGAGAGCGGCGGGCCTTGTCCCTTCGGGCTTGCGCGTGCTGCGGTCGGATCATCCCTCGCCCCAAGTCCGGGCGGCCTTTCCGGCCCGATGGTCCGCGATTTCCGCAGCTTGGAGCGAGGCCGCTCATGCCCCGACGCCGTCCCGGCCTCGCCATGATTAGGACATAGTTAACGGCCAAATCGCTAATGCAAATCGACCGGCAGAAAGCCGGCGGCAAGGGGCAGGCAAGAACGGCGGACCGCAGTGCCAGCACGCGGTCCGCCCAGTTTCCCGGGAACGTGACGCTTGATTTTCTGTTTCCAGAGCAGCATAAACGTGACCGCGACGTTACCTAAATCGACCACTGTCTCCGTCACGGCCCAGGGCATCGATCAGCACTGACGAGCCGGTCCGCTGCATCCTGCGAGCGGAAACTTTCGAATGGAGACCACGATGGCCACTGGCACCGTGAAATGGTTCAATACCACCAAGGGTTATGGCTTCATCGCACCCGATGGCGGCAAGAAGGACGTTTTCGTCCACATCTCCGCTGTCGAGCGTTCGGGCCTGACCGGGCTCAAGGACAATCAGAAGGTTACCTTCGACATCGAGAACGGCCGTGACGGCCGCGAGTCGGCCATCAACCTGCAACTGGCCTGAGTCCGCGATGGGCGGGCGCTCATGACGCGACCCGCCGCAGCCGCCGCGATCCTGGCGCTGGCAGTTCTGACTGCCTGCGCCGCTCCGCCCCCCCTGCCCGATTTGCCTATGGGCCCTGAGGAAACTGGCGGCAAACCCGTTGGACGAGTGCTCGCCACCGGACCCTTTCCGGGGTCGCGCGGCATTCCGGTTGCAGAGTCCACGCCGTCCGGCACCGAACGGGCCTTTGTCACGGCAATCCTGACCGACCTTCAGCACCGATCCTTTGCCCAGAACCGGGAGTTCTGCGGCTATATCGGACTGTCCCGCTCCGGCGATTGGATGACAACTCCCGTGACCGCTGGCAACGAGGCGTCCTGCCCGTTGCCCCGCGTGCCCCCTGGCATGCGCCTTGTCGCATCGTTCCACACCCACAGCACCTACAGCCCTTATTATGCGTCCGAATGGCCGACCACGCAGGACGTGGCCACCGATGCGCTGGACAATATCGACGGCTACATCGCGACGCCGGGCGGACGATTGTGGTACGTGGACACCGACACCCTGACCGTGCGGCAGTTGTGCGGACGGGGCTGCCTGCCGCAGGACCCCAACTATGTCGCGGACGACGATGGGCCCCTGCGCCGCATCATGACCGTCGAGGACCTGATGGCTTGGGAGGGATCGGTCGAAGGGCCGATGTTCTAAGCCTCAGGGATCGGCCCGCTCGACCAGCTCCAGAACCCGGGGGCCGAGCCGCTCCACGATGCGATCCACGCCCAGTTCGTTGGGATGGATGCCGTCGGGCTGCATGAACGTGGCCATGGCCGTCGCAAGGTTGCCCCCACCCTGCCGCAGGGCCGCGAACCAGTCGGGCTCGACGAGGGCGTCGAACTCCTGTGCCAGTTCGGGATAGAGCGCGTCAAAGCCCTGCTCGTAGTCGGGGCCGTAGTTGGATGACGCGTCGATGCCGACCAGCAGGACAGGAAGATCGCGAGCGCTCGTTTTCTCCAGAATGCTGTGGAGGTTCTCCCGCACCACGACCGGGTCGATGCCGCGAAGGAAGTCGTTCCCCCCCAAGGCCACGATCACCGCGTCGGCATCGTCGCCCAGGGCCCAGTCCACCCGCGAAAGGCCCCCTGCCGTGGTGTCGCCGGACACGCCCGCGTTCTGGACTTCCACGTCCGCGCCATGATCGTCCAGCCAAGCCTGCAGGCGCGGAACGAAGCCCTGATCGGCCGGAAGCCCATAGCCCGCCGTCAAGCTGTCGCCCAGCGCCACCACCGTGGTCCGCGCCGAGGCCATGCCGGGCAAGGCGAGCAGCAAGGCCAGCACAAGGTTGCGGACAGCTCGCAAACCCCCATATCGAGGGGCGTGCCGCGCCCGCCGGACAGGAGCCCCCATGACAGACCCCGCCCTTTCGCTCTCGGATGTCCGGCTCACGTTGCGCGGGAACGCCGGACCGGTGGACATCCTGCGGGGCATCACCCTGTCGGTCGCCAAGGGCGAGAGCGTGGGGCTGGTCGGGCCAAGCGGATCGGGCAAGTCGTCGCTCCTCATGCTGATGGGGGGCCTGGAACGGGCCACCGGGGGCGAGGTCCGGGCCCTGGGCCAGGACCTCACGCGGATGGACGAGGATGCGCTCGCCCGGTTCCGTCGCGACAATATGGGTGTTGTGTTCCAAAGCTTCCACCTCATCCCGACGATGACGGCACTTGAGAACGTCGCGACCCCGCTGGAACTCGCCGGGGTCCGGAATGCCTTCTCGCGGGCCAAGGCCGAATTGGAAGGCGTCGGGCTGGGCCACCGCGCCGACCACTACCCCGCCCAGATGTCGGGCGGGGAGCAGCAGCGCGTGGCGCTGGCCCGCGCGCTGGTGGGCCGCCCGCGCCTTCTTCTGGCCGACGAGCCCACGGGCAACCTCGATGAGACGAACGGCCAGGCTATCGTGGACCTCCTTTTCGGCTTGGGCGAGCGGGCGGGCGCGACCCTGGTCCTTGTCACCCATGACGAGACACTGGCCCGGCGGTGCGACCGCGTGGTCCGCCTCCGCGACGGCCGCATCGATGAGGGCCGCCTGGCCGAGGCCGCCGAATGATCACCGCCGCACGTCTGGCCGCGCGCGAGCTGCGTGGCGGCCTCAAGGGCGGGCTGCGCGGCTTCCGCATCTTCCTTCTCTGCCTCATGCTTGGCGTCGCTGCCATTGCGGCTGTGGGCACCGTGCGCACCGCAATCGAGGCAGGCCTTGAGCGCGAGGGCGCCCGTCTCCTGGGCGGTGACGCCGAGGCCGAGCTGACCTATCGCTTTGCCACCCCTGAGGAACGGGCCTGGCTGGGCAGTCTTGGCCCCCGCGTCTCCGAGGTCGTGGACTTCCGCAGCCTCGCCGTGGCCGACCCCGATGGCCGGGGGGACCGGGCGCTGACGCAGGTCAAGGCGGTGGACGACCTGTATCCGCTGATCGGAGAGGTGGAGTTGGACCCACCCCTGCCGCTCGCTCGGGCGCTCGATGGGGGTGCCCTCCCCAGCCTCGTGATGGAGCGGGTCCTGGCCGACCGCCTTGCGCTGGAGGTCGGGGATCGGGTTCGGCTCGGGACGCAGGACTTCACGTTGTCGGCCATCCTCACCCGCTATCCCGACAACTCCACGGCGGGCTTCGGACTTGGGCCACGGACGATTGTCCGGACCGAGGATCTCGCCAATTCAGGGCTCCTGGCCGAAGGCACGCTGTTCAACACGCTTTATCGGATCGACCTTCCCGCAACGGCCGACCTCGATGCATTGGCCGGGGAAGCCGGCCGCTTGTGGCAGGATCGGGGGCTACGCTGGCGGGACGCCCGCGACGGCGCGGGCGGCACCCAGGAGGTCGTGGAGCGCCTAGGCCGTTTCCTCGTCCTCGTGGGGCTGTCCGGCCTGGCCGTCGGAGGCGTGGGCGTCTCGGCCGCCGTGGGCGCTTATCTGGCGGCCAAGGCCGAGGTCATCGCCACGCTGCGAACCCTTGGGGCCTCGCGCGCGATGATCTTTGCGAGCTACTTCCTCCAGATCGGGGCGCTGGGGCTCGTCGGGGTGGTGCTGGGCCTCGTTCTGGGTGCGGGTTTGCCGCAGCTTCTTGCGCCTTGGATCAAGACCCAGCTCCCCGTACCCGCCGAGTTCGCGTTGTACTGGGGCCCGCTGGGCGAGGCGCTCCTTTACGGCGTTCTCGCGATGCTGCTCTTCACCCTGTGGCCTCTCGCCCGGGCAGGCGACATCCGCGCCGCGACGCTGTTTCGCGATGCCCTGGCCGGGGGCCCTCGCCTGCCGCGCCCACCCTATCTTATCGCCACCGCCGTCATCCTGGCGGTTCTGCTGGCCGCGGCGTCTTACTTTCAAGGGGCGGTGGCCCTCACCCTCTGGACCGCTGCCGGGATCGCCGGGGCGCTCCTGCTCCTTGCGCTCGTGGCGACGCTGGCGCGCGGCCTGGCCCGCCGGCTGTCGGGACGGACGCGGGGGTGGCCCACCCTGCGCCTGGCCTTGGGCTCCATCGGTGCACAAGGGGGAGAGGCTGTCCCGGTGGTGCTGTCCCTAGGTCTTGGGCTGACGGTCCTGGCCACCGTGGGGCAGATCGACGGCAACCTCCGCCGGGCGATCTCGGGCGACCTGCCCGCCATCGCACCCTCCTACTTCGTCGTGGATATCCAGCCCGACCAGATCGACGGCTTCCGCGAGCGGCTGTCTGCCAATCCGGCCGTCGAGCGGCTGGAAGCCGCGCCCATGCTCCGGGGCCTCATCGCCCGGATCAACGGCGTCCCCGCCGAGGACTATGCCGGAGGCCACTGGGTGCTGCAGGGCGACCGAGGGATCACCTACTCGGCCACGCCGCCCCCCGGCACCACCATCACGGCAGGGGAATGGTGGCCCGAGGATTATGCGGGCCCGCCCCTCGTCTCCGTGGCTGCCGAGGAGGGCGGTGAGATGGGCCTCAAGCTGGGCGACACCATCACCGTGAACGTGCTGGGCCGCGACATCGAAGCGTCCATCGCCAGCTTCCGCGAGGTCGACTTCCAGAGCGCCGGAATCGGCTTCATCCTGGCCCTGAACCCTTCGGCGCTCCAGGGCGCGCCGCACAGCTGGATCGCGACCGTCTATTCGACCGAGGAAGCCGAGGGGCCGATCCTGCGCGATCTCGCCGAGGCCTATCCCAACATCACCGCCATCCGCATCCGCGATGCGGTAGACGAGGCGCAGCGCATCATTGAGGGCGCGACTTCCGCCATCCGCGTGGCAGCCCTCGCGACCCTGGCCACGGGTTTTCTGGTCCTGATCGGGGCGGCGGCGGCCGGAGAGCGCGCCCGCGCCTGGGAAGCCGCGATCCTCAAGACCCTTGGCGCAGGGCGGCCACTGATCCTGCGGAGCTTTGCCCTGCGTGCCGCTCTCTTGGGCCTCGCAGCCGGAGTGGTCGCGCTGGGCGCGGGGCTCCTTGGGGCCTGGGCAGTGATGACCTTCGTGATGGACGGCGACTTCCACGTCGTCTGGGGCAACGCGCTGGCCATCATCGGGGGAGGCACACTCGCGACGCTGCTGACCGGGCTCCTTTTCGCGCTCAGGCCGCTTTCCGTGCGGCCTGCCCGAATGCTGAGAGCGCGGGAGTGAGCCGCCGGCTGTCCGGCGGCCTTCCATTGGCTGCGGGTCAGTCGGCCAGTGACGGCTTGACTTGGAGAAGCGGCATGAGGGCCGCCATCTCGGGCCCGGCGTCGCGCCCGGTCACGACGCGGCGGAGCGGCAGGAACAGGCCCTTGCCCTTTCGCCCCGTGGACGACTTGAGGGCGTTCGTCCACTCGTTCCAGGTGGACTCAGTATAAGGCGGCGCGCCTAGCGCCTCCAGCGCCTGGGTCGCGAACTCCCGGTCCTCGTCTGCGGCCACTCCGGCCTTGCCCTCGGACAGCACGCGCCACCAGTCGGCAATGTCGCCCGACTTGGCGACGTTCTCGTGCAGCACGGCCCAGAAGGCTGCGTGCAGGGACTCGGGAACCCCGGCCTGCGCCAGCACGGAGGCGACCGCCTCAACGGACTTGGCGCTCAGCACGCGCTGGGTCAGCGGCCACAGGTCCTCGGCGTCGAACTTGGTGGGCGCCGCACCGAAGCTGTCAAGCCGGAAGCCGTCCACGACCTCCTGCACGGAGGAGCGCAACTCCACGGGATCGGATGACCCCAGCCGCGCCATGAGCGACAGCACCGCCATCGGCTCCAGCCCCTGCCCGCGCAGGTCGCGCAAGCTGAGCGTGCCCAGCCGCTTTGACAGCCCCTCGCCTTGGGGCCCGGTCAGCAGCGAATGGTGCGCGAAGCGCGGCGGCTCGGCCCCGAGCGCCCGGATGATCTGGATCTGCGTGGCCGTGTTGGTGACGTGGTCCGCCCCCCGCACGATGTCCGTGACGGCCATCTCGCTGTCATCGACCGAGGACGCGAAGGTATAAAGCCACTGCCCGTCCTCCTTCTGGATCACAGGGTCGGACACGCTTGCGGCATCGATGGAAATTGGGCCCAGGATTCCGTCCTCCCACTCGATCCGGCCGGGGTCGAGGAGGAAGCGCCAATGCGACGGACGCTCCGCCCGCAGCTTCGCCTTCTCGTCCTCGGACAGCTTCAGCGCGGCGCGGTCATAGACCGGCGGCTTGCCCATGGAGAGCTGCTTTTTGCGCTTGAGGTCCAGTTCGGTCGAGCTTTCGAAACATTCGTAGACCCGCCCGGCCGCGATCAGCCGCTGCTTGGCGTCCTCGTAACGATCGGTCCGCAACGATTGCCGCTCTTCCCGGTCCCAGGTCAGCCCGAGCCAGGTCAGGTCCTCCTTGAGACCCTGCACGTACTCCTCCTTGGACCGCACCGGGTCGGTGTCGTCCAGGCGCAGGATGAAGGTTCCGCCGTTCTGTCGCGCGATGGCATAGTTGAACAGCGCGGCGCGCAGATTGCCGATGTGGATCCAGCCGGTGGGGGACGGAGCGAAGCGGGTGACGGTCATGGGCACGGTCCTTCGAAGGTGGGCGAGCCCTTCCACAGACGCCCCGCTTTGTCCATATGAAGCACCATGGACCAGATCGCCCCCAGCCTTGACGAGATCGAGGAGCTCGCCCGCGAGACTGTCGCGAACCTTCCCCCCGCCTTCCGTGAGGCCGCGCAGGCCGTCGCCCTCCGCGTCGCGGACTTCGCCTCGGACGAGATCTTGGAAGAGATGGAGATGGAGCCCTTCGACCTCACGGGCCTTTATGACGGCGTGCCGCTGACCGAGAAGTCGAACTGGGACGTGCCGCACGGACCGGACACCGTCTGGCTGTTCCGACGCCCGATCCTGGACGAATGGGCCGAGCGGGGCAACGTCACCATTGCCGACCTCGTGGCGCATGTCACGATTCACGAGTTCGCCCACCATTTCGGCTGGTCCGACGACGACATCGCCGCCATCGACCAGTGGTGGCACTGAAGGGCCGTGCGCCCATGAACACCTCTTTGCGCGAAAGGGTGAATGGCGGATCGGTCATCACGCCCTAGGCTCCCGCCCATTCAAGGCATCCGAGGGAGACCACCATGACGCTGTCACGACGCCGGTTGATGATTGCAGGCGCCGCGGTTCCACTGGCCGCGCCCTATCTGCTCCGGGCCCGGCCCGCCGTCGCGCAGGATGACCATGGTCACGGCGCCTCGGCCGCCGCGCCGTTCCCGCTGCATCGCGTGTTCAACCTGGGGGACATGCAGCTAACCGTCCTCCTGGCCGGAGGGGGCCAGCAGGAGAACCCCCACGAGATCTTCGGCCTCAATGTCGATGACGCCACCTTCGAACAGGTCAGCCAAGAGAACTTCATCCCGTCCGACCGCACCGTGGGCTTCATGCAGCCGACGCTGGTGACCGCCGGGGAGAACCGCATCCTGTTCGACACGGGCATGGTGGCGGGCGGGCTGGTCGCGGCGATGCAGGACGGGGGCCTGACGCCGGCCGACGTCACCCATGTCGTGCTCACCCACATGCACCCCGACCATATCGGCGGCTTGACCGATGACGCGGGCGCCCCGACCTTCCCCAACGCCGCCTATGTCGCGGGCCGCGTGGAGTTCGACGCCTGGGCGGCGCAGAACAACGAGATGTTCGAAGCCAAGGTCCGCCCGTTCGAGGGCGCCATGACCTTTGTGGCCGAAGGGGACGAGGTCGCGCCTGGCATCACCGCCATGGAGACCTTTGGCCACACGCCCGGCCACATGGCCTTCATGCTCGCGAGCGGTGACCGCAGCCTTCTGATGACGGGCGACGTCGTGAACCACTATGTCTGGTCGATGCAACACCCGGACTGGGAGGTGCAGTACGACATGGACAAACCCGCCGCCGCGGAGACGCGCAAGCGCGTGCTGGGAATGCTCGCGACCGACCGCGTCCCCATGATGGGCTATCACATGCCTGCGCCCGGCGTAGGCTTCGTGGAAGCCATGGGCGACGGCTTCCGCTGGGTGCCCGCGACCTACCAGTTCATGTGACCGGGCGCCGGGGGGTTTACGAGCCCTCCTCCTCCCATGGGCCGGCGCCGGACCCGCGGCGCCGGCTGCTTGCATCGCCGCGACGCCCCCGGCATGGTCGCCTCGACCTTTAAGGGCCCTGCCATGCGCGACATCCTCACAGTCACCCTGAATCCCGCGCTCGATTTCGCGACCTCGGTCGACAGCGTCGCGCCGGGGGTCAAGCTCCGCTGCGCGCCGACGCGTACCGACCCCGGCGGCGGCGGCATCAACGTCAGCCGCGCCATCGCTTTGCTGGGGGGAACCTCGCGCTGCGTCGTGGCGCTGGCAGGCCGCAACGGCGAGGCCTTGGCCGACCTCCTGCGCGAAGCCGGGATCGAGCTCATCGTCCACAAGGCCCCCGGCGAGACACGCTCCTCCCTGTCGGTGCGCGACGAAAAGCGGGGCGAGCAATACCGCTTCATGCTGCCCGGTCCGCCTTGGGGTCCGATGGACGTGATCGCGGCGGAGAAGACCATCGTGGAATCGGCGCAGCCCGGTGGGCTCGTGGTGATCTCGGGCACCATGCCGCCCGGCGTCCTGCCTCAGCTTGTCCCCGACCTGTGCGGCAAGCTGCAGGCCAAGGGCTGCGAGGTGGTCGTCGACACGTCCGGACCTTCCCTCCACCTGCTTGCTCGGGCCAACGGCACGTCCGCGCCGGACGTCCTGCGCATGAACCAGGAAGAGGCGGACGACCTTGCAGGGCGCAAGCTCCTCGACATCAACGACAGCGCCGATTTTGCGCAGTCGCTTGTCCGGCGGGGTGTGGCCCGGATGGTCATCGTGGCCCGCGGTCCCGAGGGTTCGGTGCTGGCCACCGAAGGGCAGCGCTTCCATTCCCGCGCAGCCGACGTGCCGGTTCGCAGCAAGGTCGGTGCGGGCGATACCTTCGTTGGCTCGTTCACGCTGGCCCTCGCCCGGGGCGAGCCGCTGGAGGAGGCACTTCGGCGCGGGGTGGCCGGGGCTTCGGCGGCGGTGATGACCGAAGGAACCGCGCTCTGCCGCCGCGAGGACGTGGAACGGCTGTTGGAGATCTGTCCGACCGCCCCGATCTGAAGCCGGTTCCCGGTTCCCCCGCGCTCGTGATGCCCAGACGCCGGAAGGGCCGACCGGGTCGTGTTGTCACCCCTCCCCGCTCGGGATAGTCTGCCGCTCTGGGGCAGGCAGATCGGGGCAGCGACAGTGCGGCGCATCGGATTCTCATTGGCACTGGCGATGCTGGGCAGCGCGGCCTCGGCCCAGACTGTCGAGACCAAGCAATACGAGGATGGCGGCATCTACGAGGGCGAGTTCGTCGGTGGCCTCCAGCACGGGACCGGCACCTACCGCCTGCCCGATGGTTACGAGTACACCGGCCAGTGGGTCGAGGGCGAGATCCGGGGCCAGGGCCGGGCGACCTTTGCCGACGGCTCGGTCTACGAGGGGCAGTTCGCGCAAGGCAAGCCCGAGGGTCAGGGGCGCATCGCCTTTGCCGACGGCGGCACCTATGAGGGCACCTGGACGAACGGGGCGATCACCGGGCGGGGCGTCGCCGTCTATGCGAACGGCCTGCGCTACGAAGGCGAGTTCCGGGACGGCAAGCATCACGGCCAGGGCACGATGACCGCCCCGGATGGCACTGTCCATGAGGGCCAGTGGGTGGACGGGGTCAAGGAAGGCCAGGGCCGGATCACCTATCCCGACGGCTCGGTCTATGACGGGGGCCTTGTCAACGGTGTCCGCCAGGGGACAGGCACTCTCACGACGGCAGAGGGCCTGACCTATGGGGGCGGCTGGGTGGAAGGCCGGATCGAGGGTGAGGGCAAGCTCACCCAGCCCAACGGCGACATCTACGAAGGTAGCTTCAAGGGCGGTCGTCGCGAAGGACGCGGAGTGGCAACCTATGCCAACGGCGATGTCTATGTGGGCGACTTCCATGCCGATCTCCGCCACGGGCGGGGACTCTTCACCGGCACCGATGGCTATAAGGTCGAAGGCGAGTGGGTTGAGGGCCGGATCGAGGGAACGGGCACCGCGACCTATCCCGACGGTTCGGTCTATACGGGACCGTTCCGCAGCGATCTGGCCGATACCACGACAGCCTGCGAGCCGGGACCCCCGGCGTCGGGGCCCGAGGCGGCTGCGGCCCAGCCCGTCGCGACGACGCCCCAGCCCTGTGCCGTCGCAAATGGGCGGATCAGCTACCCGGACGGCTCCACCTATGAGGGGGAATGGAAGAAAGGGCGGATCGAGGGTCGCGGGACGGCCACCTATGCCAACGGCATGGTCTATGAGGGCGCCTTCCTGAACGCCCGAAGCCACGGGCAAGGCAGGATGACCTACCCCGACGGCTACGTCTACGACGGTGAATGGGCCGAAGGGGAACGCAACGGCCAAGGCACCGCGACCTATGAGGACGGCACGGTCTATGTCGGCGGCTTCCTGAAGGGACAGCGGCATGGACAGGGCCGGATCACCATGCCCGACGGCTTCACCTACGAGGGCGAGTGGTCGGAGGGCGGGATCAACGGCCAAGGCAAGGCGACCTATGCCAACGGCGACGTCTACGAGGGCCAGTTCGCCAATGGCCGCCGCGAGGGTGAGGGCACGATGCGCTATGCCTCGGGCCAGGTCGAACAGGGACTCTGGCGGGATGGGGTCCTCGTCGGGGCCGATACGCCCGCAGCCGCTAGTTCCGGTTCCGTGCCGGGCTCCACGCCTCCGCCCGAAGCCGCGGTACCCGACGAGGCTGAGGCCCTCCCGGAGGACTCCGTCCAGCCAAGCACGCCCGAAGTCGCGCAGTAGCAGCTCCGCAGAAGGGGCGGGCTGTCACCACGGCACCTCGCGCCCCTCGTGATCCCAGAATCGTCCGGTCTCGTCGGGGGTCAATCGGGCCAGGACGGCAAGGAGCCTCCGAGCCGCCTCGTCCGGGGCCAGTTTGTCATGGGACGGCGTGTAGGCGGCGGTGAACGGCGTCGCGACCGTGCCCGGATGCAGCGCGGCCACGACCGCGTCCCGGTGCGATCGGCCCAGTTCGATCGCGGTGCCCCGGATGATCTGGTTCAGCGCCGCCTTGGAGGCGCGATAACTGTGCCAGCCGCCCAGGCGATTGTCGCCGATCGACCCGACCCGAGCCGACAGAACGCCCAGCACCGACCGCCCGGTGCGCGGCAGCAGGCGCGGCGCATGGCGCAGCACCAGCGTGGGGCCGATGGCGTTCACCTGCATGACCTCGGCCATGGTCGGGCCATCCAGCGCGGCCAACGACTTCTCGGGCGTCCGCCCAGGAACCGCGAGAATTCCGGTAGCCAGGATGATCACCTCGAACGGGCCCGTCACAGATTGCATCGCTCGTTCGATGGTCTTGCTGTCGCGCAGGTCCAAACCGTTGCCTGATCGCGACAAGGTCGTGACCTCTGCCCCTTTCGCGGCCAGCGCTGCCGCCAACGCAGTTCCGATGCCGCCCGAAGATCCGATCACCAAGGCCCGTTCCATGACATCAGGCTAGCGGTCAAAGCAAAGCGGGCCAAGCTGGACCAGCATGTCATCCCCCCGGATTCCGTCCGAAACGTCCGGGAACGCCCATCGCCCCTTTTCCCCGGCGGAAGATGGCGCTATCGTTCCCGCCCATGACGCAGCGCGCCCTCCTTCTCCTTAGCCGCCTCTGAGCGGGCCGTCCCGGCGCCGCCGCTCGGAGGAGTTCATGGCGCCGGATGCAGGAGAAACCCCAAGGGACCAGCACGTCATGCCACAGACCAACCGCGTCAAGATCTTCGACACCACGCTCCGCGACGGCGAGCAGTCGCCCGGCGCCACCATGACCCACGAGGAAAAGCTGGAGATCGCCCAGCTCCTTGATGAGATGGGCGTGGACATCATCGAGGCGGGCTTTCCCATCGCCTCCGAAGGCGATTTCAAGGCCGTGAGCGAGATCGCCAAGGTCACCCGGAACGCCAGCATCTGCGGCCTCGCCCGCGCGAACTTCAAGGATATCGACCGCTGCTGGGACGCGGTGCGCCACGCGAAGCGACCCCGCATCCACACCTTTATCGGCACATCGCCGCTGCACCGCGCCATCCCGAACCTCGACATGGATCAGATGGCCGAGCGCATCCACGAGACGGTGACCCATGCGCGCAATCTCTGCGAGGACGTGCAGTGGTCGCCCATGGACGCGACCCGCACGGAGCATGACTACCTCTGCCGCGTGGTCGAGATCGCCATCAAGGCCGGCGCCACCACGATCAACATTCCCGACACCGTAGGCTACACCGCGCCCCGCGAAAGCGCCGCGCTGATCGCGATGCTGCTGGAACGCGTTCCGGGTGCGGACGAGATCACCTTCGCCACCCACTGCCACAACGACCTCGGCATGGCGACGGCCAACTCCCTTGCCGCCGTCGAGGCCGGGGCGCGGCAGATCGAATGCACGATCAACGGGTTGGGCGAGCGGGCGGGCAACACCGCTCTGGAAGAAGTCGTGATGGCCATCAAGGTCCGCCACGACATCATGCCGTACAAGACCGGCATCGACACCACCAAGATCATGAACATCTCGCGCCGGGTCGCGACGGTGTCGGGCTTCCCGGTCCAGTTCAACAAGGCCATCGTCGGCAAGAACGCCTTCGCGCACGAATCGGGCATCCACCAGGACGGGATGCTGAAGAACTCCGAGACGTTCGAGATCATGCGCCCGCAGGACGTGGGTCTCAACGACACCAACCTCGTCATGGGCAAGCACTCGGGCCGCGCGGCGCTGCGCGCCAAGCTCAAGGACTTGGGCTTCGAGCTGGCTGACAACCAGCTCAACGACGTGTTCGTGCGCTTCAAGGATCTTGCCGACCGCAAGAAGGAGGTCTGGGACGACGACCTGATCGCGCTGGTCACCCAGAACGACGCGAGCCAGGATCGCCTGCGGCTCAAGCACCTGCGAGTGATCTGCGGCACCGACGGCCCGCAAAAGGCGGACATCGTGCTCGAGATCGATGGGCAGGAGCGCAGCGTGACCGCCACGGGCGACGGCCCCGTGGACGCCACCTTCAACGCCGTCAAGGCGCTCTTCCCGCATGGGGCCACCCTGCAGGTTTATCAGGTCGCCGCTGTGACCGAAGGGACCGACGCGCAGGCCACCGTATCCGTCCGTCTGGAAGAACAGGGGCATATCGCCACGGGCCAGTCGGCCGACACCGATACGGTCGTGGCAAGCGCCAAAGCCTATATCAACGCGATCAACCGCCTGATCGTCCGGCGCGAGAAGTCCGCCCCCGGCGCCGACACCAAGACCATCAGCTATCGCGACGCGGGCTGAAGGGACAATGCCGCCCCTGGCCACGGGCTTGGGGCGGCAACGCTTCGGGATCACACGCAGGGGTTGCGGCATTGCGGTGACAATGCGCCCAACGAAGCCGTGATGCGGTCTTTCGCCCCTCACCCCTTAAGCCTATAAGCGCGGCGGCCCGGCGCCCAGGCGTACGAGTCCAAGGGGAAATCTGGAACGGAGCAGCCATGTTCGGCTTGGGTAGCCTTTTCTCGTCCGACATGGCGATCGACCTGGGGACGGCCAACACGCTCGTCTACATCAAGGGTCGCGGCATCGTCCTGTCCGAGCCCTCGGTGGTGGCCTACCACGTCAAGGACGGCGTCAAGAGGGTGCTGGCCGTGGGCGAGGATGCCAAGCTCATGCTCGGCCGCACGCCCGGTTCCATCGAGGCGATCCGGCCCATGCGCGAAGGCGTCATCGCCGACTTCGACGTGGCCGAGGAGATGATCAAGCACTTCATCCGCAAGGTGCATCGCCGCACCGGCTTTTCAAAGCCCAAGATCATCGTTTGCGTTCCCCATGGGGCAACCCCCGTGGAGAAGCGGGCGATCCGCCAGTCGGTGCTGAGCGCCGGGGCGCGTCGAGCGGGCCTGATCGCGGAGCCCATCGCCGCAGCGATTGGGGCC
Organism: Rubellimicrobium rubrum; assembly: GCF_006152115.1. Classification (GTDB taxonomy): domain Bacteria; phylum Pseudomonadota; class Alphaproteobacteria; order Rhodobacterales; family Rhodobacteraceae; genus Rubellimicrobium; species Rubellimicrobium rubrum. The sequence goes on from NZ_VDFU01000014.1 coordinate 99,950, forward strand.
GGGATGCCGATCACCGATCCCACCGGCAACATGGTCGTGGACATCGGCGGCGGCACCACCGAGGTCGCGGTCCTGTCGCTGGGCGACATCGTCTATGCCCGTAGCGTCCGCATCGGCGGCGACCGCATGGACGAGGCCATTATCAACTACCTGCGCCGGCAGCATAACCTCCTTGTGGGCGAGGCCACGGCCGAGCGGATCAAGACCTCCATCGGCACGGCGCGGATGCCCGACGACGGGCGCGGCCAGACCATGATGATCCGGGGCCGCGACCTGCTCAACGGCGTGCCCAAGGAAACCGAGATCTCGCAGGCCCAGATCGCCGAGGCGCTGGCCGAGCCGGTGCAGCAGATCTGCGAGTCGGTGATGACCGCGCTGGAAGCGACGCCGCCCGACCTAGCCGCGGACATCGTGGACCGGGGCGTGATGCTGACGGGCGGCGGCGCGCTTCTGGGCGAGTTGGACCTCGCTCTCCGCGAGCAGACGGGCCTTGCGATCTCGGTCGCCGAGGAGTCCCTCAACTGCGTGGCGCTGGGCACCGGCAAGGCTCTTGAATACGAAAAGCAGCTCCGCCACGTGATCGATTACGACAGCTGACAGGGGGCTCCATGGCCAGGGAGCGTGATCACGGCGAGGAGTTCACCAAGCCCCTCCGCCGTCTCCTGGTGGGGCTCATGGTGCTGGCCTGCCTTGTCCTGTTCCTTGTGTGGCGGATCGATTCGCCACGCGTGGAGCGGATGCGTGCCGAGGTCATCGACGCGGTCCTGCCCCGTCTTGACTGGATGATGGCGCCGGTCACTGGGCTCGTGAAGCTCGCCGAGGATTTCCGCAGCTACGACCGCATCCACGAGCAGAACCTGGAGCTTCGCCGCGAGCTTCAGCAGATGATGGTCTGGCGCGAAGCCGCGCTGCGGTTGGAGCAGGAGAACGCCAAACTTCGCGATCTCAACAACGTCAGCCTCGACCCGGCGCTGACCTACATCACTGGGACGGTGATGGCGGATTCGGGATCTCCGTTCCGGCAGTCGGTGCTTCTCAACGTGGGTGCGCGGGACGGGATTACCGATGGCTGGCCGACCATGGACGGCATGGGCCTCGTGGGGCGCGTCTCCGGCGTGGGCCAGACGACGAGCCGGGTCATGCTCCTCACGGACACGTCGAGCCGCATTCCCGTGCGTGTCGAACCCTCGGGCCAGAAGGCCATCCTGACCGGGGACAACTCGTTCTATCCGCTGCTCGACTTCATCGAAGACCGGGATGCGGTGCGGCCCGGCGACCGGGTGGTCACGGCGGGCGACGGCGCGCTATTTCCGGCGGATCTTCTGGTGGGGCGGGTGGCCGAGGGCACGGACGGACGGCTGCGGCTGCGGCTCTCCGCCGACTACGAGCGGCTGGAGTTCGTGCGCGTGCTCCGCAGCCCCCTGGTGGAGTCGATCAAGGATCCCGGCGGTCTGATCGTGCCCACCGCAGGGATCGAGCCACCCCCGCCGCCGCCCGAGGTGTTCGGGCCGCCGATCCCGCCCGGCATGGTCATCGGCAGCGCCTCCCTGCCGCCCGCCGTTCCGGAAGGACCGCCCGGTGACTGAAGGACGGGGCGTCTGGTGGGCGCGCATCAGCTATCTCATGCTGGCCTTCGTGCTGATGGCGGTACCTCTCCTGCCGCTCGACACAGTTCCGCGCTCCTATGCAGCGCCCGACATCCTTCTGGCGGTCACGGCCACCTGGGCCGTGCGTCGGCCGGACACCCTGCCGGCCCCGGTGGTGCTGGGGGTGTTCCTTTTGGCTGATTTTCTGTTCCAGCGCCCGCCGGGCCTCCTGGCCGGGCTCGTGATCCTTCTGACGGAGTGGCTGCGTCGCCGGTCGGTGCGGCTGCGCAAGGGATCGTTCATGGGAGAATGGGTAACCGTGGGCGCCGGGATCGCAGCCGTGAGCCTGGCACATCGTCTGGTTCTCGCTCTCGTGATGACGCCGCAGGCGCCCTTGGGGCTGACGCTGATCCAGGTGATACTGACCATAGCGCTCTTCCCCGTCATCGCTGGGGTCGCGCATCTGGCGCTGGGCCTGCGCCGGCCCGCGCAGGGCGAGGTTGACGCACTGGGGCACCGGCTATGAAACGACAGCGCACCGACACCTCCGAGGTCTGGCCCCGCATGACCCGGCGCGCCGCCCTGCTGGGCACGGTTCAGCTTGGCCTGATGGGCGTGCTGGGCTGGCGGATGAAGCAGCTCCAGATCGATCAGGCCGACCAGTTCAGGCTTCTCGCCGAGGAGAACCGGGTCAACATGCGGCTGATGCCGCCGTCGCGGGGGCTGATCTTCGACCGGAACGGCGTGCCCTTGGCCACAAACGAACCCGTCTACCGCATCGTCATGGTCCGCGAAGCGGCAGGCGATCCGCATGAGGCGCTGGCCCGCCTGGCTGCGGTAATGCCGCTCGAACCCGAGGCGATCCAGGCCACCCTGGACGAGATGGAGCGCGTAGCCTCGTTCGTTCCGGTGACGGTCAAGGACCGCGTGTCCTGGGACGACGTGGCGCGGGTGACCGCGAACACGCCGGCCCTGCCTGGCATCACGGCCGAGGTGGGCCTGTCGCGCCACTATCCCAAGGGGGCGGACACCGCCCATGTCGTGGGCTATGTGGGCCCGATCAGCGACTACGACCTGTCGCAGATCGAGGACCCCGATCCCCTGTTCCAGATTCCCAAGTTCCAGTACGGGAAGACCGGCGTGGAGGCCAAGCTCGAGGAACAGCTGCGCGGCCAGGCGGGCGCCATGCGGATCGAGGTGAACTCGGTCGGACGCGTCATGCGCGAACTGTCCCGCGACGAAGGTGCCGCGGGCGCGGACATCCAGCTGACCGTGGATGCGAACCTCCAGGCCTATGTCGAGGCGCGCATGGCGGGCGAAAGCGCGGCCTGCGTGGTGATCGACTGCGCCTCGGGCGACCTTCTGGCGGTGGGCAACGCCCCATCCTTCGATCCCAACCTGTTCGTGCGCGGCATCTCGGTCGCCGACTGGACCGCGCTCAACGAGAACATCTACCGTCCGCTCGCGGCCAAGGCCGTGCAGGGCGCGTATCCTCCGGGCTCAACCTTCAAGATCGCGACGGGGTTGGCCGCCCTGGAGGCCGGGGTCATAGACCCGAACGAGACGGTCTACTGCCCCGGTTACACCGAGGTATCAGGCACCCGCTTCCACTGCTGGAAGAAGGGCGGGCACGGCAACGTCGATTACAATGACAGCCTCAAGTACAGTTGCGACTGCTATTATTACGAAGTGGCGCAGCGGCTGGGGATCGAGGCCATGTCACAGATGGCCCGCAAGCTGGGCGTCGGAGTCCGGCATGATGTCCCGATGTCGGCCGTGGCCGAAGGCAAGGCCCCCGACCCTGCGTGGAAGCAGGCCCAGTTCAACGATGTCTGGCGGGTGGGCGACACGGTGAACGCCTCGATCGGCCAGGGTTACGTCCTGGCCACGCCGCTTCAGCTGGCCGTGATGACGGCGCGGGTGGCGACGGGCCGCGAGGTCACGCCACGCCTCGTCAAGACGGTGGACGGTGCCGAGCAGCCCTCGGGCGCCGGCGGTCCGCTGGGCATCAATGAGAATTCGCTGCGGCGGGCGCGGGCGTCGATGTTCGACGTCGTCAACAGCGATCGCGGCACCGCTTTCCGTTCGCGGATCGAGGCCGAGGGCATGCAGATGGCCGGCAAGACCGGCACGAGCCAGGTCCGCCGCATCACCGCCGAGGAGCGGGCGCGGGGCGTCAGCAAGAACGAGGATCTCCCCTGGGAGCGGCGCGACCACGCGCTGTGGGTCAACTTCGCCCCCTACGACAATCCGCGCATCGCGGTGGCCGTGGTGGTGGAACACGGCGGCGGCGGCTCGGCGGTGGCCGCCCCCATCGGGCGCGACGTGACGCTGCAGGCGCTCTACAATGGCTTCCCGCCACTTGAAGCCTACCCGGCCGAACGGCGCGAGGAGATGGCGCAGATGCAGGTCCGCATCCGCGCCCTGATGGACGGCCAGCCTGTTCCCGTCTTCGAACGGGCCTGAGGAGGTTTCCGCGTGAGCTACCTCGAGTATCAGGTCAAGTACGTCCCATCGGGACTGAAGAAGCTGCTGTACGTAAGCTGGCCCCTGGTCCTGCTGGTCGCGGCGGTGTCCTCCATGGGGTTCATCATGCTTGCCTCGATCGCGGGGGGGCAGATCGATACCTGGGCCCAGCCGCAGATCGAGCGTTTCGGGCTGGGCTTCGTGTTGATGATGCTGGTCGCCATGACCCCCATCTGGTTCTGGCGCAGCATGTCGGGGGTGGCCTACCTCGTATCCATCGGCCTTCTCGTGCTGGTGGAGCTGATCGGCGAGGTCGGCATGGGCGCGCAGCGCTGGATCGACATCGGGCCCCTGCGGCTGCAGCCATCCGAGGTCGCCAAGATCACGCTCGTGCTGGCGCTGGCCGCCTACTACGACTGGCTGCCCGCGCGGCGGGTGTCGAATCCGATCTGGCTCATCCCGCCGCTCTTGCTCATCTTCGCACCGGTCGTGCTGGTGCTGGCGCAGCCGAACCTCGGGACGGCGGTGCTGATCCTGGGTACCGGTGGCGCGGTGATGTGGTGCGCGGGCGTCCATTGGGCCTACTTCGCCACCGTCTTCGGCGCGGTCGGTGGTGCGGTCTTTGCGGTGTTCGAAAGCAGGGGCACGCCGTGGCAGCTCCTCCACGACTACCAGTATCGCCGGATCGACACCTTCATCGACCCCAGCCAGGATCCGCTGGGCGCGGGCTACAACATCACGCAGGCCAAGATCGCGCTGGGTTCCGGCGGCTTCACCGGCAAGGGCTTCATGCAGGGCACCCAGACCCGGCTGAACTTTCTGCCCGAGAAGCACACCGACTTTATCCTCAACACCCTGGCCGAGGAGTTCGGGTTTCTCGGCTCCTTCACGCTGCTGGTGCTGTATGGCCTGATTCTGCTGTTCCTGTTCCATGCCGCCATGCAGTGCCGGGACCGCTTTTCCTCGCTGCTCATCACCGGGATCGGGGTCAGCTTCTTCCTGCTGTTCGCGGTGAATATGCTGATGGTAATGGGGCTGGCCCCTGTCGTGGGCGTGCCGCTTCCGCTGGTGAGCTATGGGGGGTCGCAACTCCTCGTGCTGTTGATTGCCTTCGGCCTCGTGCAGAGCGCGCATGTCCACCGGCCGCGTTAACATCCTCTTCGCGGCGCCCGCGCATCTGTGGGATCAGTACCGCGATCCACTGGCCCAGGCGCTCGCCGAGGCGGGGGTCCTGGCCGACCTATCGCGGGATCACGCGCCCGAAGCGGTGGACTGGATCGTCTATGCCCCGGGCGGGCCGCTATCCGACTTCTCCCCGTTCCCCCGCGCCAAGGGGGTGCTGAGCCTCTGGGCCGGGGTGGAGCGGATCGTTCCAAATGCCACGCTGCGCCTGCCTTTGGCCCGCATGGTAGACGAGGGGCTTCGGCAGGGAATGATCGAATGGGTCGTGGGTCATGCGCTTCGGCATCATCTGGGGATGGACGCGCACATCCTCAGGCAAGACGGCGTTTGGAGGCACGAGGCACCAAAGCTGGCGTCCGAACGTCCGGTGACGGTGCTGGGCCTGGGCGAGTTGGGCTTGGCCTGTGCGCTGGCGCTCGCCGCGTTGGGCTTTCCCGTGACTGGCTGGAGCCGCCGTCCCAAGGCCGAGCCGGGCCTCGCGCGCTGCCTGTCAGGGAGGGAACTCTTGCAGGACGCCCTCCGGGGTGCGGAAATCGTGGTCCTGCTTACGCCGCTGACCTCGGATACCGAGAATCTGATGGATGCAGAACGGCTCGCTTTGCCTGCACGCGGGTTCGTTCTCCTGAATCCCGGACGCGGCGCGCTGATCGATGATGGTGCGCTGCTAGCCGCGCTGGGTTCGGGCCAGGTCGGCCACGCGACGCTGGACGTGTTCCGCCAGGAGCCGCTGCCGCCCGACCACCCGTTCTGGGCTCATCCGCGCGTGACGGTGACGCCGCACATCGCCGCCGAGACCCGGCCGGCAACGGCATCGCGCGTCATTGCCGAGAACGTCCGCCGGGGCCAGGCGGGGGAGCCGCTGCTCTACCTTGTGGACCGTAAGGCCGGGTACTGAGGCGTCCTATCGGAGGCGAGGCGGACCCTTGGCGATCTCGGTCGGGTCCTCCAGATCGAAGCGCAGGCCCACACGGGCCAGCCGCTCCAAAGCCGGGTCGCCCTGATTGAGGAACGTCACATCGAGCCGCACGTCCTCCACGCCCGACAAGGCTACGGCAGCGTTGATCCCAGCGGCCAATGGCTCCTCGGCCCCCGACCGCACATCCACGAAGGCCAAGAGATGCCCGCGTGACCCGTCCGACCAGTCCACGGCGGCCAGCCATGCCGCCGTAGCCAATCCCTCGCCCTGCGCGAGGCGACGGTCGAGGGTGGTCAGAAGGCTTGTGGGAAGGCCCTTGGGCGGGTGCAGCGCCACCGGGCGCGCCTCGACGCGGCTCGGACCGGCGGCGAGGTTCCGGGCGAGCCAATCGAGCGAATTGGGCGCAATCACCAGAGGATCTACCATGCCCTCCAAGTGCAGGACCACGCCGGCCCCCTGCCCTTCAAGCATCTGCGCGAGCGCGAGGCCGGAGAGCGTCGCGGTGGGCCGGGGTGTTCCACCCGCAAAGGCCGACACGCTGTCATGCGCCACGACATGCGGCACGCCTCCGACCTCCATCGTCTCGGGCGTGACATCCTCGCCCTCGACCTCGTCGGCCAGGGGCAGGACGAGTTCGGCCCCGGACAGGACCTCATAAAGCCGGAGCCGGGCCACGTCGTCCTCGGGACGCATCAGGAACAGCTTCGCGGCACGGGCAAGGGGGGTTTCAGCCATGGAGCACCTCCTGCACCCGCGCACGGAGCGCAGGCAAGACCTCTTCCGCGAACCAGGGGTTCTTCTTGAGCCAGGCCGTGTTCCGCCAGGACGGATGCGGCAGGGCGAACAGGGTCGGCGCATGGTCCCGCCAGTTGCGAACCCGCTCGGTCACGGGGCCCTTGCCCAGGTGCCAGGCCTGCGCCGTCCCGCCGACGACCAGGGTCAGCCGGATGTCGGGCAGCACGCTCATGGCCTGATCGCGCCAGGTCTGGGAGCAGATCGCCGGAGGCGGAATGTCCGCCCCGGAGCGGTCATAGCCCGGAAAGCAGAAACCCATGGGCACGATGGCCACGCGCGACCTGTCGTAGAAATCCTCGCGCGAGATGGCCATCCACTCCCGCAGGCGGTCGCCCGAGGGATCGCTGAAGGGGACGCCGGATTCGTGGGCCCGTGCGCCTGGCGCCTGCGACGCGATCAGCAGCCGCGCGCCGGGCCGGAACCACACGACGGGCCGTGGCGCGTGGCGCGTGGCGGTCGCCGCGAACCGTGGGGCGCAAAGCCGGCAGGCCTCGATCCGCTCCCAGACTGGCGCGTCGCCCACGGCTTGCGCCGTGCTACAGGCGGGGAACGGTTTCGGTTGCTCCACCTTTGGACCCTCCGTAGTTGGATCGAACGCCGTCGGCCGAGGAGAAGACATGTATCGCGTATGGGGCTTCGTCACGAACTACTCGCTCCTGATGATCGGGGGCGCGATCATCGCGCTGATCTGGGCCAACCTCGACCCGCACGGCTACCACGCGGTCGTGGATTGGGTTCTGCTCGATGGCGGACCCATCGGAGAGCCGATCTATGCAGCGGACGGGTCGGTCGCCAGTCGGACCCTGACGCTGCACTATCTCGTGAACGACGTGCTGATGGCCCTCTTCTTCGCCATCGCCGCGAAGGAGGTCTGGGAAGCCATGGTGTTGGAAGAGGGCTCCCTGCGCGGGCGTTCGGCCTTTGTGCCCGTGCTCTCGGCCGTAGGGGGAATGGCAGGGCCGGTGGTGGTCTACCTGCTTCTCGCCGCTCTTCTGGGATCGGAGACCTATGACGCGGTGGCGCATGGCTGGGCGGTGCCGACGGCGACCGACATCGCCTTTTCCTACATCGTGGCGCGCATCATCTTCGGAGCCGGCCACCCGGCGGTCCGATTCCTGCTGCTCCTGGCCATCGTGGACGACGCGCTGGGCCTTCTCATCATTGCGGTCTTCTACCCCAAGGGGGACATCGCGCCCGAATGGCTGCTGCTTAGCATTGGCGCAGCAATAGGGGCCTATCTTCTCTTCAACTGGCTCCCCCGGTTTCTCGACAAGGCCGACGAGCGGCAGCCCCGCGCCACCTGGCTCAGGACGCGCCTGTCCTTCTGGCCCTATCTAGCCGCCGGCGCGGTCAGCTGGTTCGGGTTCCAGCAGGCCGGCCTCCATCCCGCCCTGGGCCTTCTTCCATTGATCCCGGCCATGCCCCATGCGGACCGTGGGTTCGGGGTCTATGCCGAGGCCGAGCAGCATCTCCGCGACGTTCTGAACCAGTTCGAGCACGCCCTGAAGCTGCCTGTGGAGGGCATCCTGTTCCTGTTCGGGCTGCTGAACGCCGGGGTGGAGTTCACCTCGTTCGGGCCACCGACCTGGCTCGTGCTGGTCGGTCTGCTGATCGGAAAGCCGGCAGGCATCCTGCTGTCGGGCTGGCTGAGCGCCCGCGTTCTCCGGCTGGGCCTGCCCCGTGGCATGGAGATGCGGGACGTCCTGGTCGTTGGCTTCGTCGCGGCAGTCGGGTTCACGGTCGCCCTGTTCGTGGCAAGCGTCGCCTTCTCGCCCGACGCGACTCTGGCAGGGCACCCGATCCAGGACGCCGCCAAGCTCGGCGCGCTGCTCAGCGTGGTGGCCGGGCCCATCGCCTGGGTGGTGAGCCGCGCGATGGACGTGAAGCGGCAGACGTGACGCGGACACCCCGGCGCGTTAGAGGGGCCAAGCCAAGGAGAACCTCACCATGACCCAAGCCCCCCAGCGCGACGTCCGGGTGCGCGACCTCGTCATCGGCAACGACCGCCCGCTGACGGTCATTGCCGGACCATGTCAGCTCGAAGGGCGCGACCACGCGCTCCGCATCGCGGAGACGATGGCCAGGGCCTGCGCCGATGCAGGCGCGGGCTACGTGTTCAAAGCAAGCTACGACAAGGCCAACCGCACCTCCCTGTCGGGGCGTCGCGGGCTGGGGATGGAGGACGGGCTGCGCGTCCTAGCCGATGTGCGCGACAACATCGGCTGCCCTGTCCTGACCGACATCCACGGCCCCGACCAGTGCGCCCCAGTGGCCGAGGCTTGCGACATCCTCCAGATTCCGGCCTTTCTGTGCCGCCAAACCGACCTGCTGCTTGCCGCGGGGCGCACGGGTGCCGTCATCAACATCAAGAAAGGCCAGTTCCTCGCACCCTGGGACATGGCCAATGTCGTCCAGAAGGTGGAAAGCACGGGCAATGAGCGCATCCTGCTGACCGAGCGCGGCGTCTCCTTTGGCTACAACACCCTGGTCACCGACATGCGCGGGCTGCCCATCATGGCGCGCACCGGCTATCCGGTCGTGATGGACGCCACGCACGCGGTCCAGCAGCCCGGAGGCCAGGGCTCCTCCTCGGGCGGTCAGCGGGAGTTCGCGCCGGTGCTGGCGCGCGCCGCTGTTTCCTTGGGAATCGCAGCGGTCTTCATCGAGACTCACGAGACCCCGGACCAGGCCCCGTCGGACGGCCCGAACATGATCCCGCTCGACCGGATGGCTTCGCTGATAGCCTCTTTGATGGCATTCGACAGGCTGGCCAAGGCCGACCCGCTGCGCGTCTGAAAAATGCGATGAGGGGGTTGAACCCCCCCGCGGCTGAGGGTATCTCCCGCCGCACGGATGGGGCGTCGCCAAGTGGTAAGGCAGCGGTTTTTGGTACCGCCATTCCCAGGTTCGAATCCTGGCGCCCCAGCCAGTGCTTTTGTGAGGCAGATCAGCGCCTTTTCTCGCGCTTGACGGCGCCTGGAGCCTAAATCGGTCGCCTTAGTTTACAGTTCGGTTTACAGACCGAACTCGGCGGCTTCGACTTCTCTTGGCACTCCGCGGCCCGAGTTGGGTCCGGCGCCACGTCACTCTCGGGGCTAGGCCATGAGAATGGAGCACGATCGACGGGCATCCGGTTCTTCCATTCATGGCGACCCTCGCCGTGATGCTGACCACACGATCGCTGGCTTTGCCTACCAGTTCGTCGTCGCGTCCATCGCGTGGTTGACCTTACGCCCCGATCAGGACCTGCACCTCGAGATCGCGGAGGACTATGCGCAAGCTTCACTTGGCATCCTGAAGGGCGTCCAGGTCAAGCATACCGCCGACCCGATCACCTCTAACACCCCAAGCGTCATCGATGCGATCAACAGCCTCTTCGATCTTCGATCCCGCAATCCAGACCGCGACGTCTCGATCGTGTACCTCACGACGTCCCCGATCGGGGTGGAAAGATCGCTGGGCGATCGGGTCAACGGCAAAGCGACGCTTCTCTACTGGGACGAGGTCGCGAAAGGGGCTGAGGTCGCCCCCCTCAGGGCACGGCTCAGGGCGATGCCTCTTGGCCTCGCCGCCAAGGCGTTCGTTCAAACAGCGGACGACGACGCGTTAAGGAACAAGCTGGTCCGACGAGTTGAGTGGGTGTCTGGTGCGCCTGGCTTGGACCGGCAGCAGAAGTTCCTGGCTGATCTTCTCGTGGAACTTGGCCATGGGCAGAATATTCCGCCATCCGAGTGCGAAAAGGTGATGGACGCAGTCGTGCTGGAGGTGCTCAACCGCTCGGCCAGTCCAGATCTGGCCGAGCGGGTCGTGCGTCGGGCAGACCTCCTGCGCCTTTTCGAGGCAAGAACTCGCATCAGTGTCGCACGCGGCGCCTTGGACCAGCTTCTCACCGGGGCGGCTCTCTCCGGTGGTTCACCTGCGCTCGCCCGAACGGCCGCCTTGTCGCTCGTAGCCACGCCTCCGATCGAGGAGCTTGCCGATCGCCCTGAGCTCTCAAGTGCCATCGGTGACCGGATCGGCCACGGGGCTTTGGCTTGGCTTGTCGGACCTGCGGGACACGGGAAATCGTCAGCTGCGATCCGAGCGGCTCGATCTCACGGGGGCCGATGGGGAGTCCTGCGGCTGCGGGGAAGTCAGCCGGCTGAACTGAAGGGGCTGCTCCGGCGTGCCACGGCCGAGGCGCTCGTGCAGGAGCTGCTGGGGGTCGTCCTCGACGATCTGGACGCGATTGACGACCGCGACGTCATCGCTGAACTTCACGATATCTGCACGGCGCTGGCGCGGAGAGACAAGATTGTCATCGTAACGAGCGCCACGCGGCCAGCGCTTAATGTGTTGCGTCAGTGCGGCGCCCGACCCGAAGCGATCCTCGAAGTTGGCAGGTTGTCCGAGGACGACGCGAAGCAGGTTGTCGAGCGATTGGGCGGTGACGCCGAACTGTGGGGCCGGTACGTCCATCTGGCCGGCGGCTTCGGCCATCCACAGCTGGTCCATGCCCTAGCTATCGGATTGTCGATGCGGGGTTGGCCGCTTGCGGAGCGCAGGGATCTCGAGGCGATCCTCGGCCGTGACGAGGCTCTCGAGGAGGTGCAGGAGGAAACACGGCGGCGTCTTGTCAGGGAGTTGCCCGAGGCCAGCCGCGACCAGCTCTACCGTCTGGTGGCTTTGCTCGGCCTCTATGACCGCCAGACGGCCCTGGCTATCGGGCGCGCAGCCCCCGCGATCGAGAGGGCCGGCGAGGCGTTCGATCGTCTCATCGGGCCCTGGGTCGAGCGCGTTGGAGATGACGCTTATAGAACGTCGCCTTTGTTGAGGGGCTCCGACCGAAAGATGCTCCCTGAGGACACTCTGACCGCCATTCATGCCGCAGCGGCGCGCGATCTTGCTGCCCGTCGCAAGCTGAGCGTCGATCGGCTTGATGCGATCTTCACTCATGGGCTTCTCGGGCATGAGCCCATGGCTTTAGCACGACTCGCGATGGCCGTCCTGAACGCCGCTGCGAGCGATCTGCCGCTGTTGGCCGAGGCGTCTACGGTGCTGCGGCACTACACGACGATCAACGTCCAGTTTCCGAGGCCTTCCCCGCTTCATCCCATGCTCCGGGCCGCACAGGTTCTCCTGCTTGCCGCGAGGCATGAAGGGCCGGCGTTCCAGACAGCGATGAAGCTTTTCGAGGAAGAAGTCGCCGTCGAGCCGACCGAGTTCACCGATCGCGCGCCGGGGGCTGATGCGGCGCGGTTGCTGCTCTGGGGTCGACTTCTTCAGATCGAGGGCGTCGTCGAACTCCTGGGGGACATGCCGGACCGCTGCCTTAGGACGGGGCAATTGGTGCGGCGCATGGGCATGGACATCGGCCGCATTCCTTCCGCCTCAGGCGGTGTGATCGAGGGAGTGACCGCTGAGTCGTTCTTCTTCTATCATCGGATGTGTCACGCGGAGACTGTGGCCGGTCTAACGCGCGCCGTTCTGGCGCTGAAGGGCAGGTCGCCCCAAGACCGGGCAGCGCTACTCGGTCCTTTGGACCGGGAACCGTTCTCCGCCACGTTGGCGGTCAGAAGCCCTTGGATGAAGCTCTATAGGGCGGGGGCAAAGGGCACCCTCGAACTAGCCGAGGAGTATCGGCGGCTGGCCAGCTTTCTAGACGCGCCAGACGAGGAAGGCCTCTATGTCGGGGCGATCGACACCGCCGCCGTGATCCTCGACGAAGACCTCGATCAGGCGAACCAAGCCCTCGCGATCGTGGAGCAGGCCCTCACCAAGTATCCGGCATCTGTGCCGCTCAAGCGATCGCTCTCGCGCATCTACCTCCACATGGGCCTCCATGACGATCAGCTCCGAGTGGGCCTGCCGCTCGTCGGGGATCCCGCCCTTGGAAACGTGGATCTGGCCTATCTCCATCGGGAACTGGCGATCGGGCTGTCTCACGTCAGCCGCCACGCAGAGTCCGCGCGCCTATTCCGGGATGGTGCCAAGCATGCTGGCGCCATGCCGCTCGGCGGAATGGCGAACATGGCGACCGGCATGATCGCAGATGCGGCCGTCCAGCATGTCTGTGCTGGCGACGGTCCGGCGGCACTCGCCGCTTTTGTGGAAGTTCTGCCGGTTCTCGACGGCGACCGTGGCAACCACGAGTTCGCAAGCGTGGCGCTTCGCAAGCTCTTCGGTCACTCCGTCATGTGGGCAAGGCTGCAGCTCATCCCGGCGCCCGCCGTTTCGGATGCGCCTAGTCTCACGATGATCCCCGGCGCTAACAGCAACCCGATCAAACATCCCGACCTTCAGGAACAGCCCAGCGGTCCGTTCGATGCGACGTGGTATATCTTGGCGGACCTTGAGGCCCACTTCGCCCAAGATCTCGGCATCGTGCGGTCCATAGAATCTCCATCCTGGGATGCCCGAGCGATCCTTCCGATGGAGGTCAGTCACCGCTTCGCCCGACTTCGCGAAGCTGTCGACCGTGAGGACGCGGCCGGCATGGAGGCATCATTGCCCGGCTTCATCGACGCCAGCACGTTGATGCAGATGTTCGGGCCCAACGCGCTTCTCGGCGAGTTATCGGAGTTCAAGCATGGCCGAGTTCCGGTTCTGCAGGACGAGCTCTTCGCAAAAGCACGCGGCGCATACCGGAAGACTCCGTTATCCGTCTTCTTGCGCAAGGCGTTCAATAGCGAGGTCGACCAAGCCTTCGCCTTCCTCGAGGCGGTTGCGACAGGTCGCCGGTCCGTTTTCACTAACCATGAGATCGCGATAATCCGGAACTCGGATTTGGCGAGGATCGACCCACCCTCCGACGTGGCCGCTGCCGTGCAGATCGCGCTGGCAATCCGCTCCGAAGGAGTGCCCAACCTCCGCGCCTTGATGGTTGTCACGTCCCGGCTCGTTGAGAACGAGGCCGACCCCTACGCGGGCGGCGTTTTGGCCGTTGCAGATGAACGCCTTCTTCTCTGGTGGCGACAAGCCCTGGATCGCCAAGCGTTCCGGCTCAAGTCGCCTGCCTTGGCCAGATCGGCCTTCGACGAAGCTGCCAGGGCCGAGGTGCCGGCAAGGTCCAAACTCGCCAGGACGCTGCTCGCCCTCAACCCGTTCCTTGATCTAAAGCTTTCGGCCGACCTCCAGGCGGAGTTGTCGCAGCTCAGAGGCTGACTCCTTCGGCTCGGGAGGAGTTGGTGTCGTGACTGAACAGCGCGATCTGGAAACCTGCCCGGGCCGCTGGAGGCTCAAATCGATGGCTGATACTGGATAGGCAATATCGGCACCGTCAGCCCAAGCCAAGAGTTTGCTTCGGTATATCGCTGCGGCACAGGCGAAAGCTCTACCACTTCTGTCCAAAGGGTCAGATAGTAAAATTGATGACCCATCGCCAATCTGGCGTTGGGTGGTTCGCAATCTGGAGAGCCTTCACATCGCCTCCTTCCGCCCGGCCGACCTGAAGCTCGTAGAGGACCTCCTCGACTTCATCCGAGGGCGCGGTTACGTGCTGGACTTCTCCGACCGGACCTTTTCCCAGTTTTTCGCGACCGAACTCGACGTCGATATCGACGACCCAGTCTTTGCCAGGGATGGCGGGTCGAAGGGCAAGCGTCTCCGCTGCTTCTTGCAGACAGCGGACAACGCAACGGCGGTGCGCGCGCTCCGGGCTCTTTGGGAGCACCGGGTTGGGCTCGTGGCGAGCACCGGGTCGCCGGACCCCGTTGCAAAGGCGGAGGGGCGCCTCCTGTCACTGATCACACGACTTCAAGACGGACCTGAGGAGCACCCAGTCGAGCCGCCTAGACCCGCGGCAGATCGTCGGCTCTACGAGGCGCTCAAAGCCGAGCTCGTTCAGGTGCGTGAGCTGCCGCCACATGAACGCGGCTACGCATTCGAAACCTTCCTGAGGCACGCTTTTGACGCTGCCGGGCTCGCCGCTCGGGAGCCATTCCGCAACACGGGCGAGCAGATCGACGGCAGTTTCGTCCTGGGCCACGAAGTCTACCTTCTCGAGGCGAAGTGGCACGCCGGGCGGACGCCAGCCGCAGACCTTCACGTTTTCCATGGCAAGCTCGATCAGAAGGCAGCCTGGGCACGAGGGCTGTTCGTGAGCTTCACCGGCTTCACACCGGAAGGCTTGGCCGCCTTCGGCACGGGCAAGCGGATCATCTGCATGGACGGTCGCGACATCTACGATGCGCTCTCGCATGAGATCCCGATTCGGAGCGTCTTGGACCGCAAGGTCCGACGAGCGGCCGAGACTGGACGCATCCACGTCACCGTGCGGGAGATGTTTGGTCTTCCGGTGCCACAAATCTGACCGGGGACGCATGCCAGCTATGGCCTCTGAATATAGTGCCGTTCTACCAGAGCGCAGTGAAGGGGCTCTCAAATGAGATCCCTGGTGATGGATGTTGGCCCGCTATTGCCTGCTGTAGGACGGACGAGCTGAAGGAAGCGTCCGAGAACGGCCTTGGACCGTTCCCATCCCGGTTCAAGACAGCGACCGAAAGACCCATCTGATTGCAGCCCGCTCCGAACCTCCTTAAGCTCGCTTCTTTCCCTCTCTGGTGAGCTATGCTTTATCTTGTTGCGTTTTTCCTTGTCGTCTGGCTTGTCAGTCAGATCACCTGGGGCTTCGTGATATCGGTTGGCGCCGTATTTGTGGGGCTCCTGGCGATCCTGCTCGGCTGGGGTTTCGTGGCCAGCCGCCGTGAGGAGGTGCTTCAAGCCAAAATCAAGGCCAGGCAAGTCAGCCTGGAATCGGCCGATCGGAAGGTGTCAGGCATCGTCGCTCAGCAACTTGACGCGCTGGCCAACCGCCGGATGCAGCTCATCCGGGTCGATCCCTACGGCAACCTAAAGACGGCTGCCTGGCAGAAGGAGCTTCGCTACTTCTTCGATACGAAGGTGCGGCCGGCGCTGACAGACGACGAGTTCGAGGCGCTCGACCACTGGAGCCTGCGCGCGGGCCTCAAGCGCCTGATCGACGATCCGGTCGCGGCCCATCGCGTCACGCGGACCCTGCCCGCGGCTCTGCCCGCGGGGACCACCCCGATCGAGTTCGAGGAGCTCTGCGCCGAAACCCTCGAGAGGTTTGGCTGGACTGCTAGTACGACCAAGGGATCCGGGGACCAGGGGGCCGATGTCATTGCCATCAAGGACGGCCGCAAGCTCGTGCTGCAATGCAAGCTCCATGCCAGCCCAGTCGGCAACAAGGCGGTCCAGGAGGTTCTGGGTGCGAAGCAGTTCTATGCGGCCGAGTTGGGGCCGTTGTCGCCAGCAGCGGCTTCACTCGGTCTGCCTTTGATCTCGCACGCGTCTCGGGCATCCGGCTTATGGGTTATGCCGAGCTCGCGGCCTTTGCCAAGGAGCCCACGCAGGCTCTCTGATGAACAGCTTCAAGATCGTCCGGGTCGGTCGCGAAGCAACCGGACGCAATGGATAGGATTAGCTCAGTCCCAAGCGCTCCCCCACCCGACGGACCTCCTCGCTCGACTTGCTTGGAAGACAGAGCCGTCTCTGGAAGCCTTGGAAGGTGAGGCAAGGCCCCGATCCAAGATCATGGTCAGAAAGAACCCGCATCCAGAGCGCCATTTCCTTGGCGCTCACGCCCATGGATGCGGCAAGATCTGCCACATGCCTGCGCTCGCGGGAGGCCTCCCATAGACGCAGGACGGCTTCTGGCATCTTGGGCTCCAGAAGTCGCCCCCAGGCGCTGGCCAATTCATCGCGCGAGAACTTCTGGCTCGCGATCTCACGATAGAACGCAAAGCGCGCGTTCTGCTTCTCGGTGTGATCGAGATAGATGCTCCACCACTCTTCGGACAGGGAGCGGAATGACTCCTTCAACCTGTCTCGTGTCGGAGCCTCGAGGGCGATGCTGTGCGCAACCTCGCCCAGGCCGTCGCGGACCCGTTCGTTGGTGCGGGCGGCCCTGAGTAGCTCATCAGCGATCTCATCTCGGGCGCGCAGCGCCGCATCTTCGGGCGTGAACCTTTCCCGTCCATGCTGCCTCCAGTAGGCCTGCTTTTCCTCAACCGGACGCGACCCAAGGAGCCGAGCCGCGTGTTGAAAGAAGGACCTATGTCGACACTCGTCGTCGAAGGTCGACACCCAGAGAAACTTGTTTCGGGCGAGTCGGGCAATGTCATTGAGCATTGAAGCTGTCCTCTTGGCTCCTGATACTTCCCCTGCCTCCGGAGGTGAAGCCGCCAACTGCCTCCAGGGGCGCGGGAGGGGGCCCGGCTGCCATGGGAAACACCCCTCATTGAAGTTACTCCCCCAGTGGCTCAAGCCTGCGCGCCACCTTTTCACGCAGCCCGGCGAGGTAGCGCGCCACCTCTCCGTCGTCCGTCTCGATCAACCGCACCCGCAGGGGCGCCTCCTCGAAGTCGGGCCGGTGCTCCTCGCTCATGGGCTCGCCCAGCTGATACCATCGGCTCCAGGTGCGCGCCCACCGGCGCTGTGGTCGAGGCCCAGGAGCGGCGAGGTGCAGATCCAGGTGCTGGGCAGGCGGGGGTGGCCCGTGACTCGGCCTGCAAGCACCAGGTCCCCGAACCGGGCGATACCGGGCGCCCAGAGCGACAGGACGGGAGCCTCAGCCAGTTCCTCGGGCGCAGGTCCTCGCTCCACGAGCGCAAAGAGGCCCGCTAGGCGAAAGGCATGCTCCAACTGCCGGGCCACGAGGACCAGGAGCCGCTCCCAATCGGCTCGCTCCACCTCCGCGCAGCCAAGCGGCACGAGGGTGCCATAGACGTCCGGGTGCTCCAGCAGGTGGGCCCGCCAGACGGCAGGCAGGTCGGCGAGCCGAACGGGTGCGCCGGGGTTGGTGAGCAGGGGCTCGGCGCTTTGGCTCAGGTCCTGGAGCGCCGCGGCAACGGCCGTGGGCAGGGTGGGCGGGGTTTGCAGACGAACCATGGCCATCAGTGGCACACCTCCGTAGTCTCATAGATTGAAGTCCACTCGCTGTGGACCTGATCAACGTCTGAGAGGCACCCAATCCGATTCATGGATGCCTCTCTGATTGCTCCAAAGACCTAGCGCTACTCCGCCGTTCTCATTTCGCGCTTCAGAACCTTCTCAAGGATCCCGTCAGCCATGTCGGGATCGAGCGCGGCATAGCGCTCGAGCATGTGCGCGGCGTGCTGGAAGCTCCAGCCCATGTGGGTTGCGAGCTCACTGAGGGAGCAGTTGGCCCGCACTAGGCGCGTGACGGCCGTTCCACGAGCATCGTAGAGCCGCAGCTCCTTACGGATCCCGAGGAAGTCCCGCCAAAAGGAGATGAGCTGGCCCATCGAGTCAGTCTTCTCGAAAGGCTTGCCTTCCGAGGTGACGATGATCCGCTCTTGGTCGGCCGGCAGCTCGGCGATGAGCGTGGCGAGGCGAGGCGTCACTGGCACCGAGGCATAGTTCCGCTTGCGGCTCTTTCGCGTGCGCAGGAGGATTCTGGCCTGGTCGCTATTCCTCCTCTCGATGTCCTTACGCGAGAAGACCTGCAGATCCCCTGGACGGAAGCCCGTTTCGACCGCCGCGACGAGGATGCGTCCGACATAGACAGGCGCTCCTGCAACGAACTGATCGATCTCCGCCTGAGTCCAGATAATGTGGGCACGATTGGACTTCGTGCGCCTCTTGATCTTGAGGAGATGGTGCTCTCCGATCAGCCCCCGATCATAGGCGAAGGAGATGATGCGCTGCATCGTCGCCATCATCTGGTCGCCCGTTCCTTCGGAGAAGCTATCCCTCCACCGCATGATCTGGGCGCGGATGCGCTTGTCCTCGAACGCTTCGATCGGCGCTCGGCCGAACACATCCTCGATACCTTTCGGGCGAACGATGTTCTGGCGGTGATCCCTCTGGGTGCGGACCCCCAACTGGGCGAACTCGGACGACGAGAGGAACTCGTCGATCACTTTCTGGAACGTGCCCCTCGTCTCGATCAGGCTGTTCGTCGCCGCGCGATAGGCCTCGACGTAGTCGATCGAGTGGACGCTGAACGGCTTCGATCGGTCCCAGATGCGGGGACCGCCACGCCAGGCGTAGTGATACTCGGCGAGGGATCCGTCGGCGAGGCGTTTCCGGACCTTGTGAATGCCCTTGAGCTTGACATGAACCCTAGCCACGGCGCGAGAACCATTCGTCGACGGACGAGGCGTTGCCCGACGGCGCCTCTGGGCCGGGCTTGGTCTGGATTTGGATCTTCTGATCATCAAAGGTCACGCTGTAGATCGTCAGCCCGAGCTCCTCGACCGTGCGGACGGCACGCTTGATCTCGGCGGCGGTGACCTTCTTGCGATAGGGCCCGCGGGCGCGGGTCGTGGGGCGAGGCTCAGCCTCCCCGAACAGGTGGTGGATTTTCGACACGTTCAGCATCCCGAACTCGATACGAGGTCAGGCGGGCCGAGGTGCTTCGTCTTGCTCTATTAGGGGAGGGCTCGACTCGGCATCGGACCCGCCGGCAAGGCGGTCCGAGGACCGGGTATGAGCACAAGGTTGAAATCCGCGCCCTGGAGGCGCTCGAAGTCTTGAAGGTTCATGGCAGGTTCCGAACTCGCTCGGCGCCCGCCACCCGTCTATCAACGAGGGTCAGGCACCCGTGTGCCCCATGGATCGTTGACGCGGTATCACGGCGACCTCCCAAGTTCGTGGGAGGAACGTACGACAGTCTCCTTGACGAAAGCAAGCGGTCTTGAAGAGCAGTTTGGACGAATGGGTCCATGGGTCTGCTCACGTCCGGCAGGTTCGTCAATGCTGCCGGATGACGTGCGAAAAGATCTCCGTTGCGCGTCGAGTGCCATCGGGGACATTCTCCGTCCATGGAAAGCCTACTCACCATAGCTGCGGCCTGATCGCGGGCGCCGGATACGGCAGGACAGACGACGCGCCATTCCGGGGATCATCCCCGATGCCAAAGCATCGACCCGGCATATCCACTGTTCGGCGATGACGGATGCGGCGCAGCCTCACGCACAATTCGTGTGGCCGGCCTGCAACTTGGGCTCGTGTTTCTCGCGGCCCCACAGGTTGCCCACATCGTTCAGGTTCTCTGCCTTTGCAGAATGGAAGAAAGCAAGATATGACGGCTGACATGAGCGAGATGTTCCCGGACCCCACAAAGACGGCCAACCTCAACCTGAAGGTCTCCGAGGACGCGCGGTGGGCCTTCAAGGAGCTTTGCGTGCGGCACCGGATGAGCCAGGTCGATGGCTTCCGCCTCGCGGTCAGGCTCCTCGAGGAGCATCTGAAGGGCGCCGACGCCCAGCATGGGTCTGCGAGGACCGAAGGAACAGCAGACAGGGCTTGAGCGCCGAGACGATCAACACCAACGCCAACCTGCTGTGGTCGGTCGCGGAGCTCCTTCGGGGCGACTTCAAGCAGCACGAATATGGCGGCGTCATCCTGCCCTTTGTCCTGATCCGCCGCCTCGACTGCCTGCTCGAGGGCAACAAAGAAGCCGTGCGCGCCGTTGCAGAGTCCCTCCCCCCGGAGACTGACCCGGAGGCACGGGACGCCATCCTGCAAGCGGCGGCCGGGGGTGCGGTCTACAACACCTCGCCCTTCACCCTGCAAGACCTCTTCGATCAAAAGGACACCAACCTTCGGCCGAACCTCATCAATTACCTCGCGGGCTTCAGCGCGAATGTGCGCGACGTGCTCCTGGAGCGGTTCAAGCTGCCAAAGGTCCTGCAGTAGCTCGAGGAAGCACAAAGTCTTTCTTCGTCCGCTTCGAGGCGGTCTGGGCTGCCATGCTGGCGGACGAGACCTTAGCCGAGATGCTTCGCAATAGTGACCCCGACGTCGTCCGGCCGCGCTTCGACGCCGAGTTCATGCGGCGCGCAGTGCAGGCCTTCCAGCGCGACCGCGCCATGCAGGGGGCGTTCCTGCAAGACCGGGAGGCCCGCGAGATGCTGATGCGACTCATGTTCGGCCGCGCGATCCGGGCCGCGAACCAGCCGGCCTGAGTCGCCTGTCAGTTGCGCCGCACTCCAGAAAGGTCTCATGAGGAGGCTTCGAGCATGACACTGGATTTGGGCCACAAGCTGCCCCGAACCCAAGCCTGCAAGGCGTTAGGCCTTGCCGTCGGCTGGCCGGTCCCGAGACCTCTGCGTCAGGTGACCGCATGATTTCTTCGTCGAACCTGGGGCGGCGTTATTGCTTTCTTCAGACTTCGGAGCTACAACCTGTATCAACAAAACCCGCCACGCCTCGGACGAAGCTTCGGCTTCGCACTGCGCACCCCGGCGGGTTACTTCATTTTGGGACCTCGGCATCGACGCCCCATCGTGAGATGCGTCGATGAAGTTCACGAAGCCCGCCACGTCTGTCGATGAGCAGCTTGCCTTGCTGCGACGCCGCGGCCTTCGGATCGACGATGAGGCCGAGGCGCGCCACCACCTGATCTGCATCTCCTACTACCGGCTCCGCGCCTACTGGCTGCCTTTCGAGGTGCCCGCTGCCGCCGGGGACCATGCCTTCCGACCAGGCACGTCCTTTCAGGATGTCCTCGCCCTTTACATCTTCGACCGGCAGCTGCGCCTGCTGGTGATGGATGCGGTAGAGCGGGTCGAGGTGGCGTTTCGCGCAGGCTGGGCGCATGGGCTGGCGGTGAACCATGGATCGCACGGCTACCTCAAGCCCGAGCTCTACGACGATCTCAGGCACTTCCAAGTGGCCGTTGATAACCTGCACGACGACTTCCAGAGATCGCGCGACACCTTCGCCGAGCACTACCGCCAGACCTACGACGACCCAGAACTTCCCCCTGTCTGGATGGCGGCCGAGATCATGTCCTTTGGCCAGCTCTCCAAGTGGATCGACAACCTGAAGTTCAGGAGCGACCGGCAGGCGATCGCAAGGCTCTTCGGCCTTGATGAGAAGGTGCTCGTCTCGTTCGCTCACCACATGAGCTACGTCCGGAACATTTGCGCCCACCATGGGCGGCTCTGGAACCGGCGGATGGTGGTGAAGATGCGAGTGCCCAAGGCCCCGATCTCAGTTGGGGCGTCCATGAAGGACGCGCCCGAGAGCCTGCTCTACAACACCCTGACGATGCTCGAGCACCTCATGACGGTTATCTCCCCGGGTTCAGGCTGGCGGAAAAGAGTGGTGGACCTGGTCGATTCATGCCCGCTCGCTCAGCCATCCGCGATGGGCTTTCCTGAGGACTGGCGCAGGCGACCGGCGTGGAGAGTAGACTGATAATCCGGGGATGACACGTGCGCCTTGTGCGATAGGCTCGTGCCGTGGAGATCCTCATGAACAACTTCTCCGACCGAGACTTGCTGCGGGGTTAGAAGGTCATGTGGGGAGGCATCATGTCTCAGGGCCGCTCGCGCGGAGCGCCTCGCACTCCCGCTGATGCCGTAGAATGGCATCTGTCCTCTCCTGATCCGAGAGAGCTCTAGACTCCCGGGCAGCCCATCCCCTCGCGATCGGTGCAGGCTCCGGGCTGTAGTGCGATCGAACATAGCGCCGGTTGATGTAGCCGGTTCCGACGAAGTTCTTGGCTATCTCGAGAGCCCCGGGACCAATGATCTCGTAAGCTCGCTCACGGAGCCTGCGCGCTTCGGGAGATGACCCCTCCCAGTAGCTCGGGTCAGAGCCGCCGTCATCCAGGCGGATCGACGGATCCGCGTGCCACGGACCAGGTCCGTATATCCCGATGTTGACGCGGTGCATGCCGGCCTCATGCGAGATCACCTCGGCCGTGCCCATGGCGAGCTTCTGAAGCCAGGTTATCCGTCGATCCGGCACGCTCCAGAGCCGATGAGGAAGGTGGCGATCTTCATCGGTGACCTCGGGACGCAGGTAATAGTCGAGCGCGGCGTCGGAGCTGCTCTCCGGAAATGGTCCGAAAGAATACCTCCGATCAGTCCAACCACGTTCACGGGTCCGGGGATCGGTCATGGGTGGCATGCGCGCAAGGCGTGCGGCAAGCGCTTCGAGCTCGGCCTCCAGCTGCCCGCGAAGGGCTTGGAGAAGGGCGGCCGCTTCCGGCGAGCCGGCCTTGTCGGTCTTATCTGGAATGGGACTCAACTCGGCGAGCCAGCCGTGCCCCATCACGCGCAGGCGCCCCCAGCGCGCCCTCACCGGCATCTTGAGCCGAAAGGGGCCAGCAGCTTTGGTCTTGGGCCAGATTGGGGAGGGACTGGATGTCAGCACGAGCGGTGTGGGTAGGACGCAGAACCAGCGGGCAAAGCTCCGACCCATTGTCTGGCCGTAGAGAACCGAGCCATCGGCATAGAAAGCGAGTGCGTGGCGCGCACTGGGATTGCCCTCGACAGGTCCGTACTCGATGATCGCTCCCCCCATGTCTTCTTGAAAGAAAGCTACGCCCGGGACTATTCGTCCCAGGGTCGTATTTTCGTCGGAGAGGCTTCGCCAGAAGGCCGAAGTTGACTCCAAAGTGTAGGGGTTCTCTGGTCTCGCCAAAAGCGTCTCGGCGAATGCAATCCGCTCGAGCGGAACTGCGGCGCGGTGTTCCAAGGAGAAGCGGCGGGCTAAGCAGGCCATCTCCTCGGCCACGTTGGACAAGAGCTTTGTCTTGCGCCGGCTCACCGAACGCTCCTTCTGAGTCTTACCACCCTTCGGGTTGTCTGTGATCTTGGTCAGACTGTCGAGGCTTGGGTATCGATCGTCGGCACCAAGAGTTACTCAAGGTTGCCATGCCCGCCAGGAGTTGTGTCCGCCTTTCTCTCTTTGCTGTGACGCCACACTGTTCAGCAAACGGCCGGACTCAGGAAATGTCTTGAGGCGTTCGTCCAACATGTCTACGGAAGCTCAGCTCACCCTAGTTGCCGCTGCAGGGTACGATACACCGTGGGCCGGGACACCGAGAAGAGCTCGGCCAGGTCGCTGATGCTGTAGTCTCCACTGTCGTGCATCCGGCGCAGCTCCTTCTGCTGGCGGTCAGACAGCTTGGGCTGCTTGCCCCTGAGCCGGCCCTTGGCGCGGGCCATGGCCATACCTTCACGGGTCCGCATCCGGATCAGGTCGGCCTCGAACTCGGCAAAGGTCGCCAAGATGTTGAAGAACAGCCGGCCTATAGGATCATAAGGGTCGTGAATGCTGGAACCGAGCTGGAGGCGCACGCCGCGACGGAGGAGCTCGTCGGCAATGGCGCGAGCATCTGGGACGGAGCGCGCGAGGCGATCAAGCTTGGGCACCACCAGCGTGTCCCCGGCCCTGACTGCCGCCAGCGCATTGTCGAGGCCCGGCCGGGCCCGGTTGGTCCCAGAGAGGCCATGGTCGGTGTAGATGCGCTCGGGCGTCACGCCCAGGCTCTCAAGCGCGGTTCTTTGGGCGGCGAGGTCCTGCTTGTCAGTCGAACAGCGGACATAGCCCACAAGAGTGGTCTGCCCCCTGAAAAGTGGTCCTCCCTGAAGTAGGCTTTCGGGCCTGAGGAGGACGAAGGAATGCCC
>NZ_VDFU01000015.1 GCF_006152115.1 Rubellimicrobium rubrum
AGCTATCTGGACGCTGACGGATAGCTAACAGGTAAGAAACTCAGCCTCTCCATCCGAAGCCGCTTGCCCAGCAACTATGACGGCGCCAATGAGGGACAACCTGCTCAGATGGACCGGATGTGTTTCTCAGCACGGCCCGGCTGTCCACTTCACGGTTGTAAGCCAACGCACCCGGGGCCTTAACCTCGGTAGCGCACCTCAGCGGATAACGCCTCGATCCGAGCGACGCTCACGACATAGTACTGGTCACCGACACGCAAGAAGAAGCTCTGTCCAGCGTAGCTGTTGACGGGCACATCGCTCAGCGCCTCATCGATATTCGCCAGTAACTCCTCGGGCAGCAGACCAGAACGGACAGTCTGTTAGCCATCGTCCATCCAAGCGAGGTCTTTTGCGAGCGGCCCACCCCAGATGACGACGAATTGGAAAGGTTCGCCGATATCTGCCGAGAGGCCGATGTTCTCGTAAAGCCACCGAAGGTCATGGCTTCTGAGAGCGTGAGCAGCCTCGTCCCACTTGGCATAATCGAGCATCATGGCCTGGATGTATTCGGTCTGATCAACCAGGGAGTGCTGAACCTGACGCGTCGAAACGATCAAGCCGTCTCGACCCAAGGTATGCACCGTCCAATAAGCGCAGATGCCCACGGCCACGATGAAAAGCAGGATCGTTCCACTCATCACAGTCGCGATGCGGCTTGGCAGTCCGATCCTTCTTGTCACTCTTGTCCCAACCTTGGACACCTATCACGCGTCAACGACCAGCATGACAGGCGTAGAACAACATTATCGGCCCATGTGCTTAGAAAGGCAGCTATTAGCCGACGTTCTGAGCGCGAGGAGCAACAAATCCAGCGCTGATGGCACTTGCGCTACTGTTGCCTCGTGGTGCCTGTTCATGCGCCATCTGGCCGCGATCAGGCTCGAGGTCTCCGCATGTTGCATTAGGCCGCTGGTCGTCCCAACACCGAGAGCGTTCTGGGTGCGTCCTCTGCGTCAGTGACTGGACATACCCGTGGTGCAGGACCACTGGCCGCCTTCCGGATAAACGCTGTCATCTCAGCGGCATCCATGCGCCCGCAAAGGTGCTTCCCCTGACGTGCAGTGACATGTTCCGACTGGGCGAGTTCGGCGAGAGCCGCGGTGTCGATGTCCTGCATCAGGACGTCCTTGCCCATGGCTCGGCACAACTCAAGCATGGCTGCGACGACAGCCTTGCCCTCCTTAGATGCTTCGGCCCTGACTAAAACCTCGCGGCCGAGCGCCACGAACCCGATGTTTATCCCCTCCAAGGCCAGTAGCGGCCGGCTTCCCGTGCCGAAACCCCCGATCCCGACAGCGATGCCCATGTCCTGGAGTCCGTGGATAGCGCGGGCGATGACGGGGTCGTCGATCAAGACCTCTGCGCCCAGCCTGATGACGAGAGCGGCCGAGTCGAGGCCGCTGGATACCAAGGCGTGCTGGAGGACGGAACAGGCGTCTCCGCGCCGCAGGAAGCCCTCACCCGCGTTCACGTGGATGGCGCCGAAAGGAAGGTGCAGTCTTTGCCACTCGGCGGCTTGCGCTAGGGCCGTAAATATTACGAAGTCAGTCAGGGCCGGAGTCTGCCCGACGGCGGCGACCTCGGCCAGGAGCTGATCCGTCGGTACAGAGCCACGGGCCGGATGGTGCCAGTGCGGCAGACCCTCGACTCCGATCAGGCCCAGCGACGTGTCGAACACAGCGTCGTACCGGACGTCGAACTGCCCGCCTTCGAAGGCTTCTCGGACGTCACGCTCCAGGCGGCGTGTCCGGTCGGCCTCGGCGCGCATTTGCTCGGAGAAGACGGACACGCGGCCTCGACCGGATCTCTTGGCGGTGTACATCGCCGAGTCGGCCGCAGACAAAAGTGTGGCGACGTCGCTCCCGGCAGCCGGGAAGACGGCATATCCGATACTGGCGCGAGGGTGGAGAAGCTGGCCCCGGTATTCGAACGGCTTACGAAGTTCATCTAGGAGTCTACTGGCAAGCGCTGCCACCTCCTTCTCGACCTGCGACCCTCTCACAAGCACGATGAACTCGTCTCCACCGAGCCGACCCGCAACACCGGTCGGGCCGACGAGTCCGCGGATCCGGTTGGCCACTGCCACCAGCACGGCATCTCCCGCCGCATGCCCGAACCTGTCGTTGATCGGCTTGAACTCATCGAGGTCGAGGAGAACAAGACCAAGTTGCCTGCTCTCAGAGGAAGCCTCGTGGACGGCTATGTCGAGGATGCGATCGATCTGGCCGCGGTTCAGTAAACCCGTAAGCGCGTCGTGCGACGCGAGGTACTCGAGCTCTGACAGGGCAACGTCCGCCCGCGCGGCCTCGCGGTCGGCTCGGCTCATCAGAGGGCGAAACACCACAAAGGCCTCGGCCAGCAGTATGACAAGGGTGGCGACCCCGAGAAGATCGTGCAACCGGGAGGTGCGCTTCTGCTCCGCCTGGCGATCGCCTCTGAGATGCTCGATCAAGGTATCTATTGAGGCCATCGCGGGAGAGTGGCCAGCGTGGCTGGTCGAACGATGGCTTGGCAAGGGTGATGTAGCGAGTGCCCGTGCCTCGGTCCCGTGCGGCTCCACGTGCCCGCCCTGGTCCATTGCTGAAATCGCAGGGCCCGTCATCGTGTCACCACGGGATTCCTTGCTCTCCAGCATATGCGGTATGCCGCCCGGCCCGACAGCTCCCCGCCGATCAGCAGCAGTCGCAGTCTGTACAAGCGCAAGAACGCTGGCCTGGAGACCCGTATCGGGATCCTGAATAAGCGCCCAGTCCTCTTGGTCAGCGCCGACTCGGACCATAGTCGTGATCAGACGATCGAGCCCGGAGTTCAAAGCCTCCGCCTCGCGGGCCGCCCGGCTCGCCGCTTCAGGGTTCCCCTGAGCTATGGCATCTAAGGCCAGCATCGTCTTGTGGATGGCGGATCGAAGGTCAGCCGCTTCAGTGATCAGGACCTCGCCCTGCTTCATGCCACCGATCAGGTGGCGCATGGTGACAAAGCTACCTGCCGTCAGGCCCGCAAGGACGAGAAGAGCGCAGATGTACCGGGCCAGTACGCGCCGGTTCTGCATAGACCGATAGAGCCTGGCCGTTGTCTGTCCCATGCAAATCCCCGACGCTTTGGGGCAGCCTGAGATAGGAAGCTGGAACAACCGTTAACGCGTCCGGGCCAGTTCCAGCGCATTTAACCTTGTGACCGGCGGAGCATTGCCCAAAGTGCTGCTGGCCAAGTCGTAGAGTCGGCGTAGGGCGGAACCCCAGCCAAGGAGTGAAGGGCTGATGCAAGAGGTTCCAGCTTTCTATATCGGAGTCCTCTTGGTCTAGCAACTTCGGACGTGCAATGTCGGCTGCAGAAGAGCTGCGGGACTGATCTAGTCATCTTGTTCCGCCGCGTTCTCGCCGTGCCTTTATTCGTGTTTACCCCAGGGGTCGTGCTTCAGTCCGTGGCTGAATAGGCTGTCTAGGCGGCACCTACGGAGTTCGCCGCGAAGTGGAGCAGATCGCTCCTCTCGCATGACCTAAGTTATATCGCTCGCCGGTCACCTCCGTCCCAGCCTCAGGCCGAGGGGGCAAGCCGGATCAAACTCGATGCGAGCTCGTCTTTCCGGAACGGCTTCGTCAGCCGAGGAATACCTGGTTCGATCCCCTCGATCTCGGCATAGCCGGACACCAGGAGCACCACGACGCCCGGCTTTGCTTTTCGGATCGTGCGGGCCAAGTCGGTGCCGCTCATTCCAGGCATCAGGTGGTCGGTCACGAGAAGATCAAAGCGCTCGCCCTTGGTCACCAAGCTCATGGCTTCTTCAGCGGACGCAGCCTCGATCACGGTGTAACCAAGGTCGCTCAGCATATCCGCCGTGCTCATGCGGACGAACTCCTCGTCATCGACAAGCAGCGCCGTTCCGCGCGTAGCCACCTCTGCCGGCGCCGGCGCCGACTCGACGGGCTCGGGCCTGGCGGCACTCTCGGGGAGCCACAGTTCGACGTTGGTGCCGAGACCCGGCCTGCTCTGGATGGTGAGTGCACCACCGAGCTGGGAGGCGAGACCGTGCACCATCGAGAGGCCCAGGCCGGTGCCTTTGCCCACGCCCTTGGTCGAGAAGAAAGGCTCGACGGCCCGCGCCAGCGTCGCCTCGTCCATCCCCGAGCCGGTGTCCGCCACCGAGAGACGAATGTAAGTTCTTGGCGGCAGCTTCGAGCGGTGGCCAGGGCCAACGGTCTCCGCGCTTGCAGAGATCCGGAGCGTACCTTTATCCGGCATCGCGTCGCGCGCGTTCACGCTCAGGTTCAGGAGCGCCATTTCGAGCTGGTTCGGATCTGCCATCGCCGGCGGCAGGTTGTCCGCTGCTTGGACCAGCACCTTGATCTGCGGCCCGGTTGTGCTCGAGACGAGGTCGCCCATCCCATGCACCAGCTTTGCGATGTCGACCGGCACTGGCTGGAGCGGCTGGCGGCGGGCGAAAGCAAGCAACCGCTGGACGAGAGTTTTGGCGCGCTCGGCCGACTGCGCCGCGCCGGCGATGAGACGCTGCTCGCGCTCGCCACCGATCCCCTTGCGTTGAAGCCTGTCGAGCGTGGCGACGATGGGGGTGAGCAGGTTGTTGAAGTCGTGCGCAACGCCGCCCGTGAGCTGACCCATCGCTTCCATCTTTTGTGACTGGCGCAACGCTTCCTCCGTCTCAGCAAGCCGGCACTGCTCGGCCACACGGTCGGTCACGTCGTAGACGAACTGGTAGGCCCCGATCTGCTCGCCGTTGGCCCCACGTAGGATGTTGTACTTCATTTCGTAGGAGCGTCGGTTAAGGCCGGGATCACCGAACTCACCGACTTGCGTGAACTGCTCGCCGGCGAGCGCCCGCGCCCAGACGGCCTCGATCGCCGTGCGGTGCTCGGGTCTGTCGGCGAGCAGATCGAGCATGGAGTCGCCCACCTTAGGCCGAACGCCGTAGATGTGCTCGAACTCATCGGCAGCCGCCCGGTTGATTGCGAGCCACCGGAAATCAGAGTCGGCGACTTGGACGAAGGCATCGGTGCCCTCCACGAGGTCGGCGAGGAGCTTCTTTTCGGCGAGCGCTTCAGCGACCCGACGCTCAAGCGTTTCGTTCAACTCGCGAAGCTCATCCTCGGCGCGAGCGCGCTCGATCGCCACTTTGACGCGCTCGCCGACTTGGCGGAACAAGCCCTCTTCGGAGGGGGTCCACGTCCGGGGCGTGGCGCTCTGAAGCGCCAGGAGGTTGACCCACTTCTCTTCCTCGAACAGCACGACGTCGAGGTAGGCGCCAACTTGCCTCGCCTGGAGTCCCGATCGAGCCTCTTCGCTGAAACGTGGATCCGTCCGGACATCATCGACCTTGACGATCGGGCATTCATGGTAGGGGCGCAGCAGGTCCGGTCCGAACGCCCTCAGATCGTGCTCGCCCACGATGGAGGCCACACCGTTCGTGTAGTCGCGCTGGACCTTCATCAGGGTGCCGAACAACTCCGCATAGAAGACGCGGCTTAGGCCGAACCGTTCGCCGAGTTGCTCTGCGGCCGCCGAAGCGATCTCCGCCGGCGTCCTCAGTGAGCGCAGCGCGTCCGCTAGAGAGAGCAGGAAAGCCTGCCGCGCTTCGCTCTCGCGCAGCTCGGCCTGCGCCGTCGTGCGTTCGATGGCGTCCGCCGCCTGGCGGGCGAGCACGTCGAAGAGCTTGAAGTCGCGCTCTGACGGGGTATGCGGACGCTTCCAGTGGGTGGACAGCATACCAAGCGGCTTGCCCGACCGCGACAGAAGCGGCGTCGTCTGAACGGCGCGCATACCCGTCCAGCGATAGGATTGGAGGTCGCCGCTGTCGGCAGCCAGGCCGCTGTTCTCGACATCGGGCACGATCACTCGTTGGCCCGTCGTGAGCGCGATGCCGCAGGTGCTCTCGGAGCTTGCGTCCACGGTCTGCCAATACTCCACTGAGCGGGGGTTGTAGCCTAGGTGGGCCAGCAGCTGCAGATCGCCGGTCGCGTCCATCATCTGAAGGCTGGCGCACTCCGAGCCCATCAGGCCGGCAGCGGCCGTCAGGATCGCGTCGTAGAGCGCCTGGGGAGCCTCGTCGACGACCAGCCGCGTGCTGATCTCCTGCAGACGGCTGAGCGCCTCGACTTCGGCCGAGAGCGCCGCCGCACTCTCCCGCAAAGCCTTCTCCGCCGCGCTCTGCTCGATGGCGGCCGAAGCTATGCGCGCCAGCTGCACGATGACAGCCTCATCGTTCTCGTCGAACTCTGAGCCGTCTTCCTTGTCCGACAGCTGAATTAGGCCAAGGTTACGTCCGTCGCGGCCGACGAGCGGCACGGCCAGCCAGCCGCGCATCGGCGGGTGATCCTTTGCGTGCGCGCCAAAGCCTTGCCAGCAGGGGTGAGCCTCAATTTCAGCCTGCGTCATCCGCATCGGACGGTTCGTCTCGCAGACCAGCGCATAGATGCCTGAGCCGTCAGCTGGCGTGCGGTAGTCACTCCAGTCGGCATACTCGTCGCTGAGATCCACGTAAGGAATGACCTGCGCCCAGTCCTCACCTGCGGTCAGGCTTACGACCGCCTGATGCGTGCCGACGAGCCTCCGCGCCGCGCGAGTGATCTCGTCGAGCGTCGCTTCAAGCGTCGGCGCGCGTGCCACTGCATAGGCCGTCTCCGCTAGTCCCTGAAGCTGCTCGGACCGGGTACGAAGTTGAGCCTCGGCCTCATGCTCGGCTGTGCGGTCGCGGAAGATCTTGAGGTAACCGCCACCGGGCTGATCGAGCCGCATCGTCAGGCCCGAGCCCCAGAAACGGCTGCCGTCCTGTCTCAGATGCCAACGCTCATTGACAGAGCGGCCGTCGCTCCTTGCCCGGTTCATCTCATGGTCGGGCGCGCCGGCCTCGCGGTCCTCGGGCGTGAAGATAATCTCGCCCGATCGCCCGATAGCATCCTCCTCTTGGAAGCCGGTGATGCGAGCGGCGCCCCTGTTCCAGCTTGCAATTATCCCATGCTCGTCAACCCTGACGATCGCGAAGTCCTCGGCACCCTCGACAATCTGCCGATAGCGCGCGTCGCTCTCTCCCAGCGCGGTCTCGGTGATCGCGCGCTGCATCGCTTCCCAGGTCCGCTCCGCTACCGTCTCGATCAGTTGCAGTTCCGCGGGTGTCCAGACATGCGGCTCCGCCCTGTGGACGTTCAGGTTGGCGACCAGAGCGCCGTCCTTCAGCAGTGGCACGCTGACCAAGGCAGCTACACCGATCTTGTCCAGGAAGCCCACACTCGCTTGCGTCACGGGGTGGGTGCGGACGTCGTTGACGCACAACGTTCGGCCCTGCCGCAGATGATCGACAATCGCCCCGCCGACATCAGCCAGACCCACCGACAGCGGCAGATGATCGACCCCAGGAGCGGTCCAGTCCGGCCGGACCGTGGCTCGTCCTTCGGCCTCGTGGATGTCGGCGTACAGCACGCGCGCGGCACCGAGCCGCTCACCGAGGAGGCGGGTCGTCGCGGCGACGATTGCCTCAGGGTCCCCCAAATCTCGCGTCCGGTCACTCAGCTCAAGCTGGAAGGTGCGATGCTGCTCTTCCTCCCTGCGGGCCGTAATGTCGGACGTGACCGCGAGCGCGGAACGCGGTCGCCCAGACTCGTCGAGAAGGCGAGTGACCGAACTATTTGCCCAAACAATCGTTCCATCGGGTCGCACGTAACGCTTGTCCAGGCTGAAGCTCGCGCCAGTCTCGGCCATGCGGTTGAACAGCGGCAGGTTGTTGGCCAGATCGTCGGGGTGCGTGACGTCGGCCATGCGGAGCGTCAGCAGCTCGTCGCGTGTCCGCCCCAGCATCTCGCATAGCCGGTCGTTGACGACCAGAAAGCGCCCGTCGAGGCCAAGTTCCGATATGCCGACCGTCGCCTGCGCGAACATGGCCGACAGCCGATCGCTCTCGTGCCGCGCCGCGGCATTCGACCGTCGCAGCTCGAGCTGCGTCATCGTCTGGGCCGCGAGCACCCGAAGTGCGCGCTCCTGCCGTGGGCTTATGCCCTCCGGCCGCACCTTCGTGTCGAGGACGCAGACGGTGCCCAGCGGCAGGCCGTCCGGCGTCTCCAGCAGCGCCCCGGCGTAGAAGCGCAGTCCGTCCGCCACGTCGACGAGCGGGTTGTTCTCGAAGCGGGCGTCCTTCGTCAGGTCGGGAACCACGAACACGCCCGGCTGAAGGATGGCATGTCGGCAGATCGAGACGTCTAGGGGCAAGCTGTCCTTGCCGATGCCCTTCTCCGCCTTGAACCACTGACGGTCGGCCGCGATGAAGTTCACCACCGCGATCGGGGCATCGAGAAGGTCGGCTGCGAGTTCGGCTACGTCGTCGAAGGCGCCCTCGCGACCAGTGTCAAGGATCGCATAGCGGTCGAGCGCGGCGAGGCGCTCGGCCTCCTCCCAAGCCGGCCCGGCGCACGTCGACACGCGGCATACGTCGATCTCGGCGGCATCGGTGCAATCGGTCATGCTGCCCTCACGACACGGGCGAGCGTACCCTTGCCGTACACGGCACCACAGCGTGTCCGGACCTGCATGCCGACTACCGACAGGTGACCATCATTGTTGAGCGAAATCAGTTCGGATCGCCGACCGACGGAGATCGGCCCCGCTGCGGTGCGGAGGGGGGCAGACGCCGCCGAACGGGCCTGGGGCAGATAGCCCGGCATCGCCGCCCAGGCACGCACGCGGACAGGCCCGACCACGTCACCATAGGCGAGAGAAGCGTAAATAAAAGCAGGTAATTGAACATCGACCACAGTTGGTCCTTTCCGAGAGCGGCTCCCAGCAAAGGAGAGGAGATTAACGCATAATGTAGTGTACCGAGGATACGTCGTCATGACCCAACCTGTCGGGGCAATCCGTCAGCACGCTCAAGAGGAAGAGTGTGGCGGCTGCCGAGACCGGTCGAGGGTCGAGAGGAAGGCTCCCGGCCGACCCGTCGCAGGAGGCCTGCGATAAGCGATGTGGAAGTTCTAGTCGCCGATCCCGACCGCCGGGGCAGAGCGGGAAGGGTGACTGTTCTACTTCGCTCAGATGAGACAGTTCTTCTGTGGTTGCCGCTCGTCGTGCAAGTCGCCTCCAGCCCCTTGGTCGTGTGATCGAGTGCGGTCTTCTGTCAGGCCTTGCTGCGCGGCGCTCCAGAAGCCGGTGGCCGGGACGGTGATCTGCGGGTCGGGTCCACATCTACTTTCCGGGCTGCGAGCCCATGAACTGTCGCTGGTTCTCCCGATCCGGATCGGCTCGATCATGCGCCCATTCGGGTCGTCGACTTCTCACACCTCCTTACCGGCGCTGGCCGCCTGTTCTCGGCGGCACCTCAGGCCGCCAAGGCCAGCACCGGATCCCGGTAGTCCTCCCCCTTCGTCAGCATGGCCCAGATCCGACGCGCCATCTTGTTGGCCATCGCGATCGCCACCAGCATTCGCGGCTTGCGCGCCAGCATTCGATCGAGCCAGGAGCCCGGCGCGGGCGGTCGCCGGCGTGCCCAACTTACGCGCGCCATGGCGCCGATGATCAGCAGCCGTCGGATATCGACTTGGCCGGCCTTCGACACCCGGCCGAGCCGCTCCTTGCCGCCCGACGAAAACTGCCGCGGCACAAGCCCCAGCCAGGCCGCGAAGTCGCGCCCGCAGCGGAACGTCGTCATGGCCGGCGCGAAGGCCTCAACGGCCAAGGCCGTCATCGGGCCGACGCCCGGCATGGTCTGGAGCCGCCGCGCGGTGTCGCTCTCCTCTGCCAGCGCCGCTCTCGTCTTTGTCTTGGCCTCGATCCGGGCCGACTTCTCGGCGACCTGCGCGAGCAGGTCGCGGCACTCGTCCCGCACGAGATCGGGCAGGGCGACATCCGGATCGTCTATGATGGACTCGATGCGCCTGAGCTGCGCGACCCCGGCCGGGACGGCCTGGCCATACTCATAGAGCACCGCGCGCAGCGCGTTCACCAGCTCCGTCCGTTGATGCACTAGGCGTTCGCGGGCCCGGAACAGGACGGCCCGGGCTTGCTGGTCCTGCGTCTTCGGTTTGACAAAGCGCATCTCGGGGCGCTGCGCGGCCACGACAATCGCTTCGGCATCGGCGGCGTCGTTCTTCTGACGCTTGACGAAGGGGCGCACGTACTGCGGCGCGATCAGCTTCACCTCATGACCCTGTGCTGCCAGTTCTCGCGCCCAATGGTGAGCACTGCCGCAGGCCTCCAGCACGACAACAGCCGGCGGCTGGCCACCCATGAACCGCAGGAACTGCCCGCGAGACAGTCGCCTGCGAAACAGGACTTCGCCGGTCATTGTGGCGCCGTGGACCTGGAACACGCTCTTGGCAAGGTCAACGCCGATCATCACATCCTTCATCTTCCGCATCCTCCGCCTAGTGGTCCAACCACATCGGCATCGTCGCACGTCGCGATGCCGTCAGGAGAGGGCGGCAACCACCCCATCTACTTTGCGTGTGGGTTCTAACCGAACTGCGACAGGTGCGGGTTGAAGCTAACTCGACGGCTCCTGGCTGGCGAAGAGCTTCTGGCGGAACACCTCGGCTGGCGTTCGCCAGCCCAGGCACTTGCGGGGCGTGCCGTTCAGACGGCCACAGATTGACCTCATCGAACCATCTGCGAGCGTCAGGAGCACGGGGTCGGCCGGCAGGTACCGGCGGACCCTCCGGTTCATGTTCTCGACGCTGCCTTTCTGCCAGGGCGCCTGCGGATCGCAGAACCAGGCCTTCGCGCCCATCCTGGCCTTGAGGCCGTGGCCCCGAGACAAACTCCAGGCCACGGTCAAAGGTTGGGCTCTGCCGAGCCACTTGGGGCAGGGGCGAGAGCAGATCGATGAGCTTCCCCATGAGCGGCTTGGAGCGCCGGTCCTTGTTGCGGAACAGAAGCGTAAAGCGGCTCTTGCGCTCGACAACGGTGGCCACGTTCGCGGGCCTGTGCTGCTTGCGGAGGATCATCAGGTCTGCTTCCCAGTGCCCGAACTCCTGGCGGGCGTTGACCGCCTCGGGGCGGTGATCGATGCGCGAGGTCTCTGGAAACACGGGGCTTCTTGGCTTGCGAGCCCGCTGCGGCTTGCGCATCCGTCGGCGCTCCGGGAAGTAGCACGCGAGTTCCTAGCTTTGGGTCTCGGCCGAGGGGACGAACCGCGTGATCGTCTCGTGACAAAGCCGATGGTGTGGCCGCTTACAGGTTCGACCTTGAGGCGTCCGGCGATCTGCTCGGGCGACCAGCCGTCCTTGAGCCGCTCGACAACCGCGGCCTGGAGCCCAGGACGCCGCAGGAGCTTGCAGGTGGACCTACGTTGACCATCGGCCAGCTGCTGGGCGGTCACCGGCCAAGTGCCGTCGGCCTGCGGCACCTCAGCGTCGTGCCACCAGTTGCGCCTGAGCTCGCGGTAGATGGTCGAGCGATGGCGCCCAAGCACACGGGCAATCTCATCGACAGCAATCTTCTGCTCTCGCAGCCGCGCCAGTTGCCAGCGCTCCTCCAGGCTCAAGTGAACGAACGGGCAGGGCATCGCATCCTCCAAGTAACCCCTTGGATCTACGCATCTGTCGCAGTTCGGAATAGAATGTACCCTGCATACAGGTGCGAGTCGCATAACAGTGATTATTATGTTGAATTACCGTTATGGCTCAGCGACCTAGTCAGCTCCAATTACACGCCTCGTTAATTGCTGCGGTTGCAATCGTGAGTAGATCTACTTCATCGCAAGCTAAACGTTTGACAGGTGGTCTGCTGAAAGCTGACCCAAGCGGTCCGTGCTCCTGCGGAACGACACCTTCGTTCCCAGATCCGTAACACGCTCAGGATTAGCCTGCCCCTGCATCACCGCAAGCGCTTCTTCAACCGCGCGGAAGCCGATTTCGTACCGAGGCGTGCGGAGACTTGTCAGGCTAGGATGGGCGCCCAAGATCATGTCACTGTCGTTAAAGCCGGCAACGCCCAGGTCCTCAGGAACACGTAGTCCCTGGGCAATGGCCTCAAACAGGACCCCCAGTGCCAGAGGGTCGTTGTTGCAGAAGACCGCATCGACCTTGGGCTTCGCTGTCAGAAGTTCCCGGAGCCCCGCGCGGGCATGAAGGGGAGTGATGACCTCACCCCGCTCCCGGGGCAACTGTCTGTCCAAATCCTCGCTCGTTCGAGTCACCAGCAGAGAAGGGTCGTAAAGGTCCGCCTCCTCAAGGGCCTGCTTCCAGCCTTGCAGGCGACCGGCGGACCGGGTGTTCATCCAGCCGACCAGGAAGAGGTAACCGATACGCCGATATCCCTGATCGATGAGGTGTCGGGTCATGATGTAGCCCGCTTCCACATGCGAGAAGCCGACGACCCGGTCGATGGGATCCGCCGTCAGGTCCATCATCTGGACCACCGTACAACCTGCATCGGCCAGCATGCTTCGTGCCAGAGGGCTTTGATCGACGCCCGAGACGATCATCGCGGCCGGCTTATGCCTCAGGAACTCGCCAATGAGGCGTTCCTCCTCCGCCGAGTCGTAATGGGTGTTGCCCAAGTGAACGCGCAGGGATGTGGGCTGCACGGCGTCGTACACTCCTCGGAGTACGTCGCTGAATATGTGCTGGGCGAGAGATGGCACAATAACACCCACCACATGAGTACGGGTCGAGGCCAAGGCGCGGGCATTTAGATTTGGTAGATAACCTAGCCGCTCCACGGCGGCCATGACCCGTTCGCGGAGATCGGCAGACACGACGCCGGGGGTGTTGATAGCTCGTGATGCGGTTATCGGACTGCAATGTGCCATGCGTGCGACGTCCGTCAGGGTAGGTCTTTTGTCTGCTCTCGTGCTGGCCAAGTCCTGACACCCTGTTCGCTGTGCCATGTTGGTAGCACGGACATTTACGGTTGACCAAGTCTATCTGACAGCGCTACCAAAACTGAATGACAGCGCTACCAAGAACGAATCAGGCCCTTCAAGACGGCCGATTGTGACGCGCCAAGCCGGCCCGGAGGAGGGGCGGCATCCAAGGGAGGAAAATCGATGACGCTTACTCGTCGGGCCTTCGTCAGAAGGTCAGGAGCAGCTCTTGCCGGGCTCGGACTATCTTCAACATTCGCTGCGAGAGCCATCGCTCAAAGCTCGGATACCCTGCGGATCGCTCTCTCGGCACGCGGCTTCCGGACACTGGACCCGGCCCGCTCCATTCAGGGGGCCGACGAGTGGGCGATCATCCACATGTTCGACACGTTGGTGGATATGCCGCTCGGCCGTTTCCCCAGCAGCGTGGACGAGGTCCAGCCGGGCTTGGCCCAAAGCTGGACGGCCAGCGAGGACAGCCGCACCTGGACGTTCAAGCTGAGGCCGGACGTCCAATTCCACAAGGGGTATGGGCTGCTGACGTCCGAGGACGTCAAGTTCACCTTCGACCGCCTGCTCAATCCCGAGGAGCTGGGCGTACGGTCGGCCCTTTACGAGAACTTGGAGAGCGTCACGGCCGATGCGCCTGACACGGTGACCTTGCAGCTCAAGCTGCCGGACCCGCTCTTCATTATGGGCACGCTGCTGCACCATTCAGCCTCGATCGTTTCGAAAAAGGCCTACGAGGAGAAGGGCTCTGAATCCTTCGAGCGGGACCCGATCGGCACCGGCCCCTATCAGATCGAAAGCGTCGCCGAGGACCCGAGCCAAGGCGTCCTCCTGACGGCGAACCCGGACTACTGGGGCGAGGCGCCGCTCATTCCCAATCTCCAGACGATGTACATCGCCGACACGACCGCGCGCACCCTGGCGCTCATGTCCGGCGACATTCACATGATGGAAGGCGTTCGCGCGCCCGGATGGGTCCCCTCGATCGAGGCGCAATCGCCAGGGCTGCACTTCGACGTCGCCTCGCCGGGTTCCTTCTTCACCATCTCGTTCAATCTCGCGACTCCGCCCTTCGACGACGTGCGGGTCCGTCAAGCCATCGCCTACCTGATCGACCGCGGCCAGATTGCCGAGGCCATGGCGCCGTTCGGTCAGCGGACCTGGGGCATCAACCCGCCCTCCTTCCCTGGAAGCTTCACGGCCGAGTCGATCCCCGAGGAGATCCGCTACGAGCGGAACGTCGAGAGGGCCAAGGAGCTGCTGGCCGAGGCAGGCCACCCGGACGGCTTCTCGTTCAAGGCCTACACTTCGCAGCGCGAGGACTATTCCTCGATCATGCTCATGATCCAGCAGCTCCTGCGCGAAGGCGGCGTGGAGATGGAGCTCGAGCTCAGGGACCACACGGCCTTCCACGCCGACCAGGCGACCGGCACGAACACCCTCTATCAGCGCTCGGCGGCCTATCCCCCGGTGCCGACGCAAGCCATTTCCGAGCAGCTCGCAGCC
Organism: Rubellimicrobium rubrum; assembly: GCF_006152115.1. Classification (GTDB taxonomy): domain Bacteria; phylum Pseudomonadota; class Alphaproteobacteria; order Rhodobacterales; family Rhodobacteraceae; genus Rubellimicrobium; species Rubellimicrobium rubrum. The sequence goes on from NZ_VDFU01000015.1 coordinate 14,357, forward strand.
ACATCCGAGGTCAAGCCCGACGGCTCCGGCGGCCCCAACTTCTCCCGCTACGGGGTCGTCATCCCCGGCATTGACGAGATGCTGGCTGCGACCATGGCGGAGCCGGACCTCGAGAAGCGGCTCGAGTTGGTCCGGGAGATGGAGGTCAAGATCCTGACCGACCTGCCGCTCCTGCCCATCGTCACGAACGGCTACATGATGGTCAGGGCCGCCGACCTCGATCTCGGCTACGAGGTCAAGTCCGGCTACGCCCACTGGCGGCTGACGAAGGCCAGCTTCGCCGGCTGACGCCCGGCTGCTTTCGGCGCGGGCGCGCCGAGACCCCTGTACTTCCCGCGCCCGCGCTCCCCTTGGAACCGTGATCAGGACCGCTCGCTCATGCCGCATCAACCGGATCTCCGGATCGAAGACCCCGCCGGACTGGTCGCCGCTGGCGCTCCAGCCTGGGCTTGCGAGAGCCTTCGCCGGGCCTTGCAGGACCGGGGGTCGAGCGCAGGCCTCCTGATCAGGCTGGTCGCCGATAGCGCCAGCGCCCCCGTCGATTGCCCAGACGCGGCCGAGGCCTTCGCGATCTGGCGGAGCGAGGAGGCGGTTTCGATATGGGGACGTGACGCGCGCGGGCTGGTCTATGCTCTGACCGAGCTCGCGGACCGCACGCGGCATGCCGAGGGAGACGACCCCTTCGCCGGTCCGTTCCCGCTCGTCGAGCGGCCCTCCGCCCGGATCCGGTCGATTGCCCGCCTCTTCTGCTCCGAATCCGAGGACCTGGACTGGTTCCACGACCGGGACGGCTGGCGCGACTACCTGACGATGCTGGCCACGAACCGGTTCAACCGTTTCAGCCTGACGCTGGGGATGGGGTACAACTACCCCTATCACAACGCCTGGATCCGGGACGTCTACTTCTACTTCCCCTATCCGTTCCTCCTGGCCGTCGATGGCCACGACGTCCGCGTGCCTGAGCTTCCCGACGAGGAGCGCGACCGCAACCTGAAGACCCTGAAGTTCATCGGGCAGGAGGCAGCACGGCGCGGGCTCGACTTCCAGCTGGCGCTCTGGACGCAGCGCTACGACTTCGACGACGTCCCGAACGCGAACTACACCGTCGAAGGCGTCACCCAGGACAATCTCGCGCCTTACTGCCGGGCCGCCATCACCCGGCTCTTGGCCGAGGTGCCCGAGATCACCGGCCTCACCTTTCGGGTCCACGTGGAGGGTGGCATCGCCGAGGGCGAGTACGGCTTCTGGGAGGAGGCCTTCGCGGGCGTCGCTGACGCCGGGCGGCCCATCGAGATCGACATGCACGGCAAGGGCTTGGATCATGCCACGTTGGAACTGGCCCGCCGCTCCGGCATGCCGTTCACGGCCTCGCCCAAGTACATGGCCGAGCACATGGGGCTGGCCTATCACCAGTCCTCAATCCGCGAGAAGGAATACCCGCCCGAACAGGCCCGCAGCGAACGGGAGCAGCTCTCCGAGGGATCGCGCAAGTTCCTGCGCTACAGCTACGGCGACCTCCTCCGGAAGGACAAGGACTACTCGGTCTTGTACCGCATCTGGGCGGGGACCCAGCGCATCCTCCTGTGGGGTGATCCCGCGCTCGCGGCCGGCTACGGACGCCTCTCGATGTTCGCCGGCAGCGACGGGGTCGAGTGGTGCGAGCCGCTCAGCTTCAAAGGCCGCATGGGCACCGGCGTGCCGGGCCAGCGCTTCAACTACCAGCGCGAGGGGCTGGCGCCCCGACGCGACTGGGAGAAGTACCTCTACCAGTATCGGGTCTGGGGCCGTGGCCTCTATGCCCCGGACGGGCCGGCCGACGGCTGGCAGCGGCATCTGCGCCGGCATTGCGGCGACGCCGCCGAGGCCTGCGAGAAGGGCCTCGCCAGCGCGAGCCGGGTCCTTCCCTTGGTGTCGCTGACCCATGGCCCCTCGGCCTCTAACAACCACTACTGGCCCGAGGTCTACTCCAACCTCGCCCTGATCGACGGGACAGGGCGGCTGAATTACACCTTCGACATGCCGGCGCCTGTCCGCTTCGGCAACGCCCCCACCTTCGACTCCGAGCTCTTTGCGACGGCCCGCGAGTGGGTCGAGAAACTGCTCGCCGGACGGACGGAGCATCGCTACACGCCTCTCGACGTGGCCGACTGGCTCATCGACTTGGCCCGAACCTGCGACCAGGCCCTCGTCTCCGCCAAGGAGGCCCGGGACTACCTTCGCCCCGAGGCGCAGCGCATCCTGATCGACGTGGAGATCTGCGCCGGGCTGGCCCGCTTCTTCGCCGAACGCTACCGCGCGGCGGTCTGGGCGGAACTCTTCATCGCGACCAAGGCTTCAACGCTCTTCGACCGGGTGCTCGACCATGCTCGGCGCTCCACCATGGCCTGGGACCGGATCGCCGACCTGTCGCGCGACATCTATCACGACGACCTCACCTATGGCCCCCAAGGATGGCTGCGCGGCTCCTGGCAGTCCCGTCAGGCCGAGATGCGCAACGAGCTCCTCGACCTCGAGTCGCTTCGCGGCGGGGGCCTGACGGAAAGCCTGGCCCTCTCGCCCGAGGCCGAACGGGCCGCCGCCGCGATCGAGGCGCGCCGCCCCGTGACGGCAGCCGGCGGCCTCGAGGTGCCGGAGACCTTCCTGAGAGGAGAGGACCTCACGGTCCGCTACTCCGGCCCGGCAGATGCGGCGCCCGTGCTCCGCTATCGTGTCGTGGACCAGTCCAAGCGATGGCGGGCCGACGCCATGCGGGCCGACGGCAACGGCTACATCGCGGTCATCCCGGGCGATTACCTCGATACGCCGTTCCATGTCCAGCTCTTCGCCAGCGCCACGGCCTTGGGCGCCCCGGTCCTGATGCCCGGGCTCGGGGGCGACCTGGCGAACCAGCCCTACCACGTAGTGATGCAGGCCTGACGGGGCCGGGTGCCACGCAACGGGAGACGCAGCCATGACCCGCTACATCGTCGTCAGGCTCTTGGACGCGATACCGACCGTCCTGCTCGTTCTGACCCTAGTGTTCGTCGCGATGCGGATCCTGCCCGGGGACCCCGCGGTCGCGGCCCTGGGTGACTTCGCCACGCCGGAGCAGCGCGAGGCCTTCCGCGAGCAGATGGGCCTCAACGCGCCGCTCTGGCAGCAGTACCTGACTTTTGTCGCCAGTTCGCTCACGCTCGACTTCGGAGAGTCGATGATGAACGGCCGCGACGTGCTCGGGCTCATTTCCTACAACCTGCCCTATACGATCGAGCTCACGATCGCCTCGGTCCTTCTGGGGGTCTTGATCGGCGTTCCGTTCGGGGTCTGGGCAGCGACGAACGCGAACAGTGCGCCGGACTCCGCGATGAGAGGCTTCTCACTCATCGGCTACGCGGTGCCCGACTTCTACCTGGGCGCGCTGCTTCTGATCGTCTTCTCGCTGAACCTCGGTTGGTTCCCGATCAACGGGGGAGGGGAGGGGATCCTCGACCGCATGCACCACGTCTTCCTGCCGGCCCTGACCCTGGCCTTCATCAAGGCCGCCTTCCTCGGTCGCCTCACACGGACCGCGCTGCTCGAGGTACTGGGGCGGGACTACATCCGCACCGCCCGCGCCAAGGGTGCGCGAGAGCCCCGGGTGATCTACCGGCACGGGCTCCGGAACGCGCTGCTGCCGCTGACGACGGGCCTGGGCCTCACCACGCTTACCGCCTTATCGGGATCGGTGGCGATCGAGCTCGTCTTCAACCGGCCCGGCTTAGGCAAGCTCCTGATCTCCGCCATTGCCGAGCGCGACTATGCGGTGATCCAGGGGGGCATCGTCGTCTTCGCCCTCTTCGTGGTCGCCATCAACCTCACCATGGACCTCGTCTACGTCCTGGTCGATCCCCGGATCCGCGTGTCATGAGCGCTTCTATCAACCCAGCCCTTCAGCCCCTAGCGTCCCAACCCTCGGTGTTTGCGACGCTCCGCCGCGTCATCTTCGACCGGCCCGCGACGATCTTCGCCTTGGTCGTCGTGATCCTGTTCGTCCTCGTGGCTGCACTGGCGCCTCTGATCGCTCCGTACGATCCGTTGGCCCAGAGCATCCTCGACGTCAATAAGCCGCCTTCGGCAGCCCATCCTGTCGGAACGGACCAGTTCGGGCGCGACGTCCTCTCGCGCCTCGTCTACGGCTCACGCAACTCGCTCATTCTCGGGTTCGTATCCCCAGTCCTCGCTGCGATCCTTGGGACTTTCTTGGGAGTTGTGGCCGGCTACTTCGGAGGCTTTGTCGACCGGATCGTCAGCCGGATCATCGACCTCCTCCTGGCCTTCCCCGAGCTGCTGCTGGCGATCCTGATCGCGGCGGTCTTAGGGGGCGGCTTCTGGAACGTTGTTGCGGTCCTGACTGTGGCTTTCACGCCCGGCTTCGCGCGCGTGGCCCGCGCTTCGACCCTCGCGGTCAAGCAGGAGCCCTACATCGAAGCAGCGGTGGCTGTCGGGCTTCGGACCCCCATGATCATTCTGCGTCACGTGGTGCCCAACATCGCCGCGCCGATCGTCGTCCTGACCACCCTCTGGATCGCCTCCGCCATCCGCCTCGAAGCTTCCTTGAGCTTCCTCGGGATCGGCACCCAGCCGCCCAACCCGTCTTGGGGCAACATCATTCGCGATGGCCTGAACAACCTGTTCGGCTCGCCCTGGCCGATCATCGGCGCGGGCGCCCTTATCACGCTGGTGGTGCTGGCCTTCAATCTCCTTGGGGACGCGGTCCGCGATGCCTTGGACCCGGAGGCGTCGCGATGACCCAGGACCTCCTCAGGCTGAGCGACGTCACGGTCGAGTTCGGGCCGCCGAAGAGGCCGGTACGCGTCGTCGAAGGCGTGAGCTTCTCCGTCGGCAAGGGGGAAAGCGTGGGCCTCGTGGGGGAGAGCGGGTCCGGCAAGTCCGTCACCTCGCTCGCGATCATGCGGCTGATCGGCGGGCGCGTGGCGAAGGGACGCATCGAGTTCGAAGGACGTAACCTCTTGGACCTTCCCGCATCCGCCATGCCGGCCATCCGCGGCCGCGACATTGCGATGATCTTCCAGGAGCCCATGTCCTCGCTGAACCCGCTGATGACCGTCGGCGATCAGGTCGCCGAGGCGCTGCTCCTTCATGGCTGGCACGACCGCACCGCCCGGCGGAAGCGCACCGTCGAGATGCTGGACCTAGTCGGGATCCCCAATGCCGAGGGTCGGCTCGGGGCCTATCCGCACCAGTTCTCGGGCGGAATGCGGCAGCGCGTGATGATCGCCATGGCCGTCGCCTGCGAGCCCAAGCTGCTGATCGCCGACGAGCCCACGACCGCCCTCGACGTCACTATCCAGGCGCAGGTCCTTGACCTGATGAAGAAGGTCCGCCGTGAGCTCGGCATGGCGATCCTTCTCATCTCGCACGATCTCGGCGTCATCGCTGACGTCTGCGAGCGGGTGGTCGTCATGTACGCCGGCCGCGTCGTCGAGGAAGCGGACATCCGCACCATCCTGACCCGGCCCCAGCATCCGTACACCCAAGGCCTCCTCCGCAGCGTGCCGCGCCGCAGCCACGAGGCGGAGCGTCTCTACCAGATCCCGGGCTCAGTGCCCCCCGCCGGTTCCATCCGCCAGGGCTGTCCGTTCCGCGACCGCTGCGAGCTTGCGGTACCCCGCTGCGCCGAGGAGATGCCTCCCATGTTCCGCTTCGGTCCTTCCCAATCCGCAGCGTGCTGGGTCACTGCCGCCGCCAAGGGCGCAAGCCAGGCCGGAGCCGCGGCATGACGCCACTGATCCGGGCCGAGAACCTCGGCAAGACCTTCGGCGCCAGCGGCGGCTGGTTCGGCGGCGCCTCCGACCAAGTGCGGGCCGTTGACGGGGTCACCTTCGACGTCGAGGCCGGCGAGACCTTGGCGCTCGTGGGCGAATCCGGCTGCGGCAAAAGCACGCTTGGACGCCTGCTCCTGCGGCTGATCGATCCCACGGACGGGACGGTCCGGTTCGAAGGGCAGGACGTGACCCGGCTGTCCTCCGCCGAGATGCGGCTGATGCGTCAACGTATGCAGATTATCTTCCAGGACCCATTCGGCTCGCTCTCCCCCCGGCGCACCATCGGGCAGATCATCGGAGAGCCGCTCGAGATCTTTGGTCTGGCCCGGGGACGGCAGGCCCGCCGCGACCGGGTGGCCCAGCTGCTCGATCAGGTGGGTCTGCCGCCGGCCTACATGGACCGGCTGCCCCGGCAGTTCTCGGGGGGGCAGCGCCAGCGGGTCGGCATCGCCCGTGCCATCGCCGTGAACCCGGCCTTCATCGTCGCGGACGAGCCCGTTTCGGCGCTCGACGTGTCGATCCAGGCGCAGATCATTAACCTCATGCAGGATCTCCAGCGCGACGCGGGCTTCTCCTACCTGTTCATCGCCCATGATCTGGCCGTCGTGCGCCACATCGCCGACCGCGTGGCGGTGATGTACCTGGGGCGGATCGTCGAGGTTGGCCCCAAGCGCCTGATCTACGACGCGCCCCAGCACCCCTACACCCAGGCTCTGCTGTCGGCGGCGCCCGAGCCCGAGGTAGACACCATCTCGCGACGCATCATCCTGAGGGGCGACGTCCCGAGCCCGTCGAACATCCCGCCCGGATGCTCCTTCCACACTCGGTGCCCCATCGCGCAGGAGATCTGCCGCCAGGACCGACCGCCCCTCGCCCAGGTCGCTCCCGGCCAGCTAGCCGCCTGTCACTTCGCGCGACCGAACCCGATCCCTGTTGCCGACGCGGCCTGAACGCCGCCGACGCCTGCCCGACCCCTACGACGAGGACTTCCCATGGACCACGCTCCCTGGTACCGCACGACGCTGCGCTGGGCTCAGACCAACCTGACCGAAATCGACCCGACCCGCTACGACGCCGCGTTCTGGCGGGAGCACTGGCACCGCACGCGCATCCAGGGCGTCATCGTCAATGCAGGCGGCATCATCGCCTACTACCCGAGCGAGATCCCGTTCCATCATCAGGCCGAGACCCTCGACGGGCGTGACCTCTATGGCGAGATCGTGGCCGCCGCGCGAGAGGAGAACTTGGCCGTCATCGCGCGAATGGACTCCAATCGCGTCGTCCGGGAGCTCTACGAAGCGCATCCCGACTGGATCTGCGTCGACGCTGAGGGGCAGCCCTACAGGCAGGCCGACAAGTTCGTGACCTGCATCAACTCGCCCTACTACTCCGACCACCTGCCCCAAGTGATGCGGGAGATTATCGCCCGCTCCAGCCCGGACGGGTTCGCCGACAACTCCTGGGCCGGGCTGCCCCGGACCAAGATCTGCCACTGCCTCAACTGCCGCCAGCGCTTCGCGGCCGAGGGCCATGACCTGCCCGAGCGGGAGGACTGGGACGACGAGGCCTATCGCGCCTGGGTGGCCTGGAACTACCGTCGTCGGACCGAGCTCTGGGACTTCAACAACGCCGTCACGATGGAGGCGGGTGGGCCGGACTGCCGCTGGATGGGGATGCTCTCGGGCGAGGTCCTCAACAACTGCAACCGCTTCATCGATCTGCGGGACATTTTGTCCCGTTCTGAGATCGTGATGCTGGACCACCAGCGGCGGACGCCCGAGGACGGCTTCGAGCAGAACACTGAGGCCGGCAAGCGGCTTCACGAGCTCCTCGGATGGGACAAGCTCATCCCTGAGAGCACGCCGCAGTACCAGCTCGGCTCCCCAGCGTTCCGGCTGTCCTCGATGCCGCCGGCCGAGGTACAGCTCTGGACCCAAGCCGCCTTTGCCGGCGGCATCCAGCCTTGGTGGCACCACATTGGTGCCGCGCACGAGGACCGCCGGCAGTACCGGACGGCTGAGCCCATCTTCCGCTGGCACGAGGCGAACCAGGACATCCTCGTCGGCCGGACGCCCCTGGCCCGGATCGGCGTCGTCTGGAGCCAGGCCAACCATGACCTCCATGGGCGAGATCGTCCGGAGCAGCGGACGCTCGATCCTTATCGGGGCATGGTACGGGCCCTGTCGCGCGCCGGCCTCGACTGGCTGCCGGTCGAGGTTAAGGACATCGCTCAGGCCAAGGGCCGGTTCGACGTCCTCGTTCTCCCCAATGTCGTGGTAATCGACCAGAAGACGGAAACCGCGCTCCGGGCCTATGTCGAGGCCGGAGGTTCGCTGGTCGCCACCGGCGAGACGGGCCGGAGGGACGGTCACGGCCAGTGGCGCGAGGTGCCCGCCCTGTCCGACCTCTTCGGCCTCGTTCCCGACGGCGAGGTCCTGGGCGCCGACACCACGCCGGACCCCAGCATCGAGATCCCGCTGCGCCACTCCTACCTACGCCTCTCCCCGGAGCGCCGCCATGACGTCTACGGCCCGCAGGACGAGGAAGCTCCGGCCGAGGTCTTGCCGCGCCACCCCGTTCTCGGGGGTCTGGACGACACCGACACGCTGCCCTTCGGCGGCCTCCTCCCCTCCATGCGCGCCGAGCCGGGCACAACGGTCCTCGCCACCTTCATCCCCGAGTTCCCGATCTATCCGCCCGAGACCTCGTGGATGAGGACTCGGCGCACCGAAGTTCCAGCCATCGCCGTCCGCAAGGGTCCGAACGGCTCGCGCCTTGCCTTTGTCCTCGCCGATCTGGACCGCTGCTACGCTCGCGAAGGCGCGTTCGAGCACGCCCAAATCCTGTCCAACGCCGTCCGCTGGGCGCTGCGCGCCCGCCCGCCGGTCGAGGTCAGCGCGCCCGGCGGCCTGGTCGCGGCCACGGCCTATGCCCAGGAGGGCCGCTGGATCGTGCACCTGACGAGCCGTGTCGTCACGGCCCCGGTCCCGGGCCGGCAGGAGCACGTGATCCCCATCGGACCCGTCGAGCTCAAGCTCCATGCCGACAGCCTGACCGGCTCCGACGTGGAGCTCCGTGTCTCTCAGACCCGACCGTCCATCGAGCCCGAGGGCTCAAGCCTTACTATCGCGATCGAACGGGTCGTCGGTCACGAGGTGGTCGTCATCAGCGCCCAGTAACAATTTCAGACCGGACCTTCGAAGTCCGGTCCCTCGACGGCAGGAGGAGGACTGAACGATGATGACAGTGACCCGGCTCGACGTGGCGGATGCTCGGCTCCTGATTGAGGGCGCCGCTGCACATGCCGCAGGGATCGGCGTACCCATGTGCATCGCCGTCACCGACGAGAGCGGCAATCTTGTCGCCTTCGAGCGTATGGACGGCGGCAAGGTGACCTCAATCACCATCGCCATCGACAAGGCCTTCACCGCCGCTGCCGCGCGCAAGGCCACCCACGAGTATGGCGAGGCGAGCCAGCCGGGCGCCTCCGCCTATGGCATTGCCAGCGCCATCGGCGGCCGACTGATGGTCGTGGCCGGAGGGTTGCCCGTAACGGTGGACGGGGCTTTGGTCGGCGGCATTGGAGTTTCCTCGGGCACTCCGGCGCAGGATCGCGAGGTGGCCCAAGCCGGAATCGACTTTCTCCTAGAATGTCGCTGACAGCACCTACGCTACTTGCTTAAGCAATACATGCGTGAACGGCAACTAACCTTCCTTGAGCCGCTCATGATCGCGGCACAGAGCTGGGGATGGCGCAGGAGCTTGCAGAGGGACCGACGTCGGCCGTCAGCTAGTTGCTGGACCATCACCGGCCATTAGCCCTCGGCCTGCGGCACCTCGACGTGGTATCACCAGTTGCGCTTCAGCTTGCGGTGGATGGTCAAGCGGTGTGGGTCGAGCCTATCGGCGATCACGGCCGGGCTGATCTTAGGCTTGCCGCCACTGCTCCACCTTGCGGCGTTCCTCATCATTCGTATGCGGATAGGGGCGCATTGATGGGCGTGTTCTCAAGGCTCAATAAATGGAAATAGTCAAAAGTCGCGCTTCAGGGTAGCTTTCGCCCAGTCCTCAAACAAGTTCGCATAATCCAAACTATGCCGTTGGCTCCGGATCAGCCCTTGGCCAAACTTCCAGAGCGGATGTCACACGGGAGTTGGGGCAGGCAGTTCGGCTCTTTCGGGAACCAGCGGAAGGCTCGGCCCTCATGCGATGATCCGCTCGAAGCTCGCCTCGTAGGCGCGCTCGAGTAGAAGTCCCGTAGTTCGTTCGGCTGTCTGCGCCAGGTCTTCCGCGTCGCTCCGCGTCAGCTCATGGGGCGCCGTGTCGAGAAGACACAAGGACCCGATCCTGGCGCCTCGCGCAAAGACCAGTGGGGCGCCCGCATAGAAGCGCAGGAACGGCCAGCCCGTCACGAGAGGGCTGCGCGCGAAGCGCGGATCCCGCGTCGCGTCCGGCACGACAAGGACCGCGTCCCTGCGAATGGTATGGTCGCAGAACGCCACCGAGCGGGGGGTCTGCCGCTCTCCGCCGCCGGACGAGGCCAGAACGACCTGCCGGTGTTCGCTGACCAGCGTCACCAAGGCTGTCCGCACGCCGAAGCGGTCCCGGGTCTGTCGGCACAACTCCTCAAGATCCCGCATCGGAGCTGCCGCAAGAAGACCCGATTTGCGCAGGACGTCGACGCGCAGCAGTTCGGACAGGTCTGAGTCGATCCTGGCTGTCCCCCCGGGCAGGTTCGGCCTGCCTTAAGCCGGGGGAAGTTGGGGCCGTCCTGATCTGGATCAATCCGGCGGACCTCGCGTCAAGGCTCATTGGCGCGATCCTCTGCCGGCTCTCCTGCGCGGTCTGGCAAGATTGACTGGCATTGAGACCCGGCTACTACATCGGGGACGTCCTGCTCGCCAACCGTCTTGAACATGATGCGACGGTGCCGGCCGCTTCGACCAGTTCTAAGCGGCGATGTTCGAATATCTCCTTCAGCCCGTCACGCTCCAGAACGCGCTCTTGCGCCCGTGCTGCTTCTTCAGCCGTGCCAAGTAGGCCTCGTGCGTCTCGACATCCCCCCAGTCCAGGACTGAGGACGCGAGGCTTTCGCACTCGAGCAGATGACGGGCGGCATGGCGGTAGCGGCTGGCCCGGCTGTGGATCAGAGTGAAGTCAATCATTGCCCGCAGCGCCAGCGTGGCCGCGAGCGGGTGCTTGGCCGCAAGCGCGTCCGCGGCCGGGGTCAGGACCTCGTAATGGTCGCCGTCGAGCTCTTGAACGCGCCGGAGTACGAGCGCCGCTGCCCGGCTGATGGCCGACCAGGACACCAAGAACCCGAGCGCATGGGGCAGGCTCTTGTACCGCTCAACGTGAACCAAGGCCCGGTCCTCGGCTTCCATGTCCTCAAAGTCGGGCAAGCGCTTCAGGTAAGCCCTCAAGTGCTCCGCCGAGAGCGCCCGCTCGAAGGCGGACCACCGGGCGGCCTGTGCTTCCTCGGCTCGTCCAAGCGCCTCCAGCACCTCGATGCGCGCGTCCGTCCAGTCGAGATCGGGGGCGTCCCGTCCGCCGCTCCTGGGTTCAGCCGCCTCAATCGTACGCCAAGCCTCCGCCTCCCGGCCGGCCGCCAGCAGGCGCCGCGCGATCTCAGCCGCGATCGTCGGCACCATGCGCGCCAGTGAGTCGTATTGGCCGATGAAGGCGTCCACGTCGCCCTGAGCATCGGCGATGTCCATGAGGGCCAGGCGCGCGCTGCTCCGACGCGGATGCTCGGTCATCTCGCCCGCATGGACAGGGCCAGAGAGCCCGTAGCCCACGACCTGCCGCTTGGCTCCAGAGGGGCGCTCGACCGGCTGTCCCGTCAGGGCGAGCATGCGGCTCTTCAGGTGCTCCAGGCCTTCGGGTCCGAGAGCCGGGGCCAGAACCCCGATCAGATCGTCGTACTGGCCGTAGCCGTTGTCCGTGAGGGCCTGGAACACCTCATCCGCGAGCCTTGTCGGATCGGGCTGCGCGGCCATCGCGATCGCGCCGAGGTCCGCGACAGCTTTCTCGAAGACGGCGCCTACCGTCCCGCTGCTGTCGTCGCAGCGCTCGAAAGTGGAACTCGCCAGCCCCAGGAAGCGCCACATCAGCTCGAGCGCCTCGGCGGAGTCGTTCTTCGCCACTTGCTCCACGATGGCACGGCGCTGCGTGTCGAGGTCCTTCACCAGCGCCTTGCGCTTCTGCCAGTCCACATACGAGCGCGCCTTGGCGATCGTGGTGAGCCGCTTGCGGATCTCGCGGACGACATCCCCGGTGCCTCCCGTGCCGGCAAGCTCCAGCCGCAGGCGCCGCTTAGCCGCGGCATCGCCCGTGCTCAGCTCGATCAGCAGTTCCGCCAGATGGGTTGCCCCAAGGGCTTCCAGGTTCCTGGCGTTCAGCGTTGTCTTGGACGCCATCAAGTCATCCCCTCACCTGCATCTCGACGTCGGGTCGTGTCCCGTCGCCTTGCAGCCACTCCCGAAGCTTTGACCACCTCTGCCGGCCAGAGGCGTTCCGGACAGCCATGCCCACCGCCTTCCTTTGCCCCACCAGCACCACGAGCCGCTTGCCCCGTGTCACGCCGGTGTAGAGGAGGTTCCTCTGCAGCATCGTGTAGTGCTGCGTTAGAACCGGGATGACCACGGCCGGGTACTCGGACCCCTGGCTCTTGTGGATGGTGACCGCGTAGGCGGGCTGCAGTGCATCGAGCTCGCCGAAGGGGTAGGTCACGGATCGGCCGTCGAAGCGCACCACAAGCTCGCCTTCCTCGGTGTCCACCCGTTCCACGAGGCCGAGGTCGCCGTTGTAGACCTCGCGCTCGTGGTCGTTCTCCACCTGCATGACCTTGTCGCCTGGCGCGAAGACGGAGCCGAAGCGCTCGACCCTGGGCTCGGCCCGGCCATTCAGCGCCGCCTGCAGAGCCACGTTGAGCGCCCGTGCGCCCACGCCCCCGCGGTTCATGGGGCAGAGCACCTGGATGTCGCGGACCGGGTCAAGCCCGAAGCTCCGAGGTATACGCGAGGTGACCAGCGCCAGCACCCGCTCGACGGCGGCTTCCGGCTCCTCGGCGGGGACGAAGTAGAAGTCCGAGCCCGGTTCGGGGCGGCCGAGGTCCGGCATCTCGCCTTGGTTGATGCGGTGGGCGCTGGCGATGATGCAGCTCTGGGCGGCTTGGCGGAACACCTCGGTCAGGCGCACCACCGGCACCGCGCCCGAGCCGATGAGGTCTGCAAGCACCTGACCGGGGCCTACCGAGGGCAGCTGGTCGATGTCGCCCACGACAAGGAGGCCGGCTCCGTCCGGGACCGCCTTCAGCAGAGACTGCATGAGCGGCACATCAATCATGGAACTCTCGTCCACGACAAGGAGGTCGCAGTCGAGTGGACTCTCCTCGCCTCGCTTGAAGCCGCCGGTCTTGGGATCGAACTCCAGCAGACGGTGAATGGTGCGGGCCTCCAGGCCCGTGGCCTCGCTCATGCGCTTGGCTGCGCGTCCCGTGGGGGCGCAAAGAAGGAGCTTCACGCCCTTGGCGCCGAGGATGCGCAGGATGGAGTTCACCAGCGTGGTTTTGCCCACCCCGGGCCCACCAGTGATGACCAGCACCTTGGAGCGGAGCGCCAGCCGAACGGCCTCGGCCTGGGAGGACGCGAGGCTCAGGCCCGTGCGTTCCTCGATCCAGGGCAGGGCCTTGTCCGCATCGATCGAGGGCCAAGGCAGGGGGCCTGAGGCGAGGGTCCGGACCCGCTCGGCGATGCTACGCTCGGCGTGGAAGAGCCCCGCGAGGAACAGGCAGGGCGTCTCGGCTACGGATGTGGCGATCACATTGCTCTCGCTCACCTCGAGGTCGATCGCTGAGGTGATCAGCTCCCGCGGCACCTCCAGGAGCTTCTCGGCCAGGACGGACAACTCCTGCACCGGCAGCCCGCAATGCCCCTGGCCCATGGCTTCGGTCAGCGCAAAAGAGATGCCCGCCCGCACCCGGATCAGGGCGTCGCGCGCGATGCCGAGCTTGGCCGCAATCACGTCGGCGGTCCTGAAGCCGATGCCCCGGATATCGCGGGCGAGCCGGTAGGGGTTCTCGCTCATAACCTGCACGGCGTCGGTGCCGTAGGCCTTGAAGATGCGCACCGCCCGCGCGGTGCCCACGCCATGACTGTGCATGAACACCATGATCTCGCGAATGACCTTCTGGTCCGCCCAGGCCGAGATGATCCGCGCCATGCGCTTGGGGCCGATGCCGCCCACTTCGCGCAGGCGCTGGGGCGCGGCCTCAATGATGTCGAAGACCTCCGTGCCGAAAAGCTGGACCAGCCGACGCGCGTAGACCGGGCCGATGCCGCGGATCATCCCCGAGCCCAGGTAGCGCTCGATGCCCTCCTCGGAGGTCGGCTCGGAGGTCTTCAGGAACCGCGCCCGGAACTGCAGGCCATGCATGCTGTCGTTGGTCCACTCGCCCGAAGCGGTGGCCCACTCGCCCGCCGAGACCATCGCGGCGTGCCCCACCACCGTCACAAAGTCCCGGTGCCCACGCGCCTTCACCCGCAGCACGCAGAAGCCGCTCTCGACGGAGTGGAAGGTCACGCGCTCGACAAGGCCGGACAGGACCTCGGTGGGGCGATCGGCGGGAGATGCAGTACTATGCAAAAGCGTTCCATCACCTCTCGCTTGATCTGCCAGGACCCTGCACCAGTCGGAGATGTAGCTCCTCAGCCTTTACGTTGCAGCACTCGCCAAGGGAGACGCGTGGTCCCGCAGTTGCTTGGGGCAGGGGCGAGAGCAGATCGATGAGCTTCCCCATGAGCGGCTTGGAGCGCCGGTCCTTGTTGCGGAACAGAAGCGTAAAGCGGCTCTTGCGCTCGACAACGGTGGCCACGTTCGCGGGCCTGTGCTGCTTGCGGAGGATCATCAGGTCTGCTTCCCAGTGCCCGAACTCCTGGCGGGCGTTGACCGCCTCGGGGCGGTGATCGATGCGCGAGGTCTCTGGAAACACGGGGCTTCTTGGCTTTCCGGCAAATCGGGGCCGGCGCTTGCGACGCCGTTCCGGCAGGTGGTGGGCCAGTTCCTGGCTTTGGCCCGCAGTGGAGTATACGAAGCGGTAATCGTCTCGTGGCAGAGCCGATGGACGCTGTCCGGCTCAAGCTTCAGCCGACCGGCGATCTGCTCGGGCGACCAGCCATTCTTGAGGTGGTCGATCACCGCCGCACGCAGGTCCGGGTGACGCGCCAGCTTCCCCGAGGACCAGCATCGTCCATTGGCCAGTTGCTGGGCCGTCACTGGCCAGGTGCCCTCGGCCTGCGGCACCTCGGCATCAGGCCACTAATTGCGCCTGAGCTCACGATAGATG
Source organism: Rubellimicrobium rubrum (assembly GCF_006152115.1). Classification (GTDB taxonomy): domain Bacteria; phylum Pseudomonadota; class Alphaproteobacteria; order Rhodobacterales; family Rhodobacteraceae; genus Rubellimicrobium; species Rubellimicrobium rubrum. The sequence goes on from NZ_VDFU01000015.1 coordinate 29,507, forward strand.
GTCGAGCGGTGCCGGCCGAGCCGACGGGCGATCTCCGTGACAGGAAGCTTGCTCTCGTGCAGGCGCGCCAACTGGCGGCACTCTTGCGGACTCAGGTGAACGAACGAGCAGGGCATTGCATCCTTCAGGTAACCCCTCGGATCCACGCACCTGTCGCAACTCGAGATAAAGTGTGCCCCGTCTACACCCAGAAGTCGCATAACAAACATTGTGTTAGTAAACCGGCTTCTTTGCTCGCCTCGATCCCTCGGCATAATTATGGAGCTGCTTGTCTTACCCGATAAGGGCTCGTCCTGCCCAGCAATCCAAGGCTATGCGGACAGGCTCATCTCCTGCCCTAAAGTCTCGTCCCTCAATGGCAGCTGCGAAAGGTAGCGCTTCAGGGCGTCAGCCATGCGACCCCGCCTCACGTCCAGAACACCCCAGACTCCGGTTTCGCGGCGTGCCTCAAGGAGCACCTCGGTGGGGACGTGCAAGCCCAGATAGACGCAATCGGCAGGGTTCTCCCAAGTCGAGTCGACCACGCATCCGCTCTGCGGGTCCACGCACCAGGCATGGTCGAACGGAAGCGCGCCGAAGCTGGGGACCCAAGCCCAGCCTTCCCAGTACTCGAGATGGCGCGACCGCGTCAGCTGCGCGGCGTTGCGAAAGCACCTCCTAGGCATGCCGCGTTTGTACGTCGCGGGCAGGGCCGCGCCCATGAAGCGCGAGCCGTGTTCCCTCAGCATGCCCGCCATGGGAAGTTTGCCAAAGGGACCGGCAAGGGTCTCCTCGATCAGGGCCTCGGGATGATCTGCCGGCATGTTGTGCTCCTTGTGCTGTCTGGAGCGGAAGTGAGGCCGACAGGCAGGCGCCGGAAGCAAGCCGCGCCAAAAAGCTCAAAGAGTTGAGACCCGCTTCAGGAGCCTTCGTTGAGGTCCTTGGGGCGCCATGAGGTGGTCCGGTCCAAGTCAGCGCTGAGGTCTATGCGAGTTGACAAGTCTCCTGGGCTGAAGAGATGCACTTGTCTGATCTCCCCCTCGACCGGTGCGCATTCGCCCGCGCATTGGTTCGTAACGCTCGGCGTAGACGCTCCGCGCCGGTCCAGTGCGACAACACCGGACGGCGATCTGCCGCAAGCCGTCCTTGAAGGTACTTCCTCCCCGCTCCGAGCACCGACCCTGGCAGGACTAGCGCTCCGGGGCACCTTCGTTCATCAGCGCGGAAGGGGGGCGACCCTCCTGCCGAGAGCCGGGTCACCCGAGCCCTGCCGCGGCACGGCACAGGGGTGTTTCGTTTCGCGCCGCATCGGCCGATGTCGCAGCCATCCTCTGCTTGTCCCATCTCCGGACCGACGTTCTACCGTTCTGCCTGAGTCATGTCTGTGGGGCCGCTAGGTCGGTGCCGTATGAACCTTGTGGGCTGTCTGTCTTTCGCCGGGGGCCATCGTGCTGACTGGGGACTTTGCAAGCTGCGAACAGCTCGGCGAGTCGGTCGTGTTCTGCCTCGGACGGAGGCCCCGATGACCGGACTTCAAGACATCACCGAAGCACAGATTGTGGGGCAGTTTGTGGGGCAAATTCTACCCGCCTAGACAGCCCAGCGAGCGAAATCCTGAGATAATTTGAACATCTACCCACGAAAGGGGGTTGACAGTGGTGCCCAGGAGAGGACTCGAACCTCCACGTCCTTTCGGACACTGGTACCTGAAACCAGCGCGTCTACCAATTCCACCACCTGGGCACGGGGTGTGGCCGGGGTCTTACGAGGAGGCGCGGGGGGTGTCAACAGGGGCGGATACGCTTGCTCCCGGGTTTTGTCGGGGATAGATGCAATGCGACGCGGACAAAGGGGCGGCCCATGGCGAAGCTGGTCACGATCTTCGGGGGGGCGGGTTTCCTCGGCCGCTATGTGGCGCGCCGCTTGGCCAAGGAAGGCTGGCGCGTCCGCGTCGCCGTCCGCCGTCCCGACGAGGCGGGTTTTGTCCGGACCTACGGTCATACCGGACAAGTGGTTCCCTGGGCCTGCAACATCCGCGATGACGACTCGGTCCGCGCCGCTCTCCGGGGCGCAGAGGCTGCCGTCAATTGCGTGGGCACCTTCGACCGCAAGGGCCGAAACTCGTTCCAGTCGATCCATGTCGATGGTGCCGCCCGCATCGCGCGTATCTGCCTTGAGGAGGGCGTGCGCCGGATGGTCCACGTCTCGGCCCTGGGCGCTTCGACCGACGGGGCCAGCGAATACGCCCGCTCCAAGGCCGAGGGCGAGGCCGCGGTGCTCCGGTCCATGCCGCACGCGGTGATCCTGCGGCCGTCGATCCTGTTCGGCCAGGAGGACTCGTTCTTCAACCGCTTCGCCACGATGGCCTCACGCGGGCCGGTGCTGCCGCTGATCGGCGCTGGCACGCGCTTCCAGCCGGTCTGGGTGGATGACGTGGCCGCCGCCGCCGCCTTGGGTGCGACAGGCCGGGCCGCTCCGGGCCTTTACGAATTGGGCGGGCCCGAGGTCATGACCTTCCGCGAGCTGATGGACCGGATGCTCCACGTCGTCCGACGTCGGCGCCTCGTGGTGGGTCTCCCCTTCTGGCTGGGCGGCCTCATGGGGTCGGTCTTCGACGCCGGCCGGACGCTGAGCGGCGGCCTCATGCCGTCCCCCGTCACCCGCGACCAAGTTGAATCGCTGCGGACCGACAACGTCGTGTCGCTTGGTGCCCGCGGCTTCGAGGACCTGGGGATCAAGCCAACCGACATGGACGGAGTACTGCCCGACTATCTCTGGCGCTTCCGTCCCTCTGGGCAGTACTCGACCATCAAGGAATCCGCGCGCAACCTTCGCAGTTGACGCGCGCCAACTCACGGATCCGCCATGACCCTGCCGGAGGCTGTCACGGCCACCGCCCTCGGGCTTCTTGAGGGGGCGACCGAGTTCATCCCCGTCTCCTCGACGGGGCACCTGCTGCTTGCCAGCCATTTCCTGGGCTTCCACAGCAGCGGCCGAACTTTTGAGGTGGTGATCCAACTCGGCGCGGTGCTGGCCATCCTGACCGTGTATCTGGGCAAGCTGGCTTGGGTCTTTGGCGCGGCGCATCGGGACCCTGCGGCGCGGCGGTTCATCGGGGCCGTGCTTCTGGCCTTTCTTCCGGCGGCGCTGCTGGGCGTGGTGCTGCACGACGTGATCAAGGGCGTCTTCTTCGAGACCCCCCGCCTGATCGCAATCATGCTGATCCTGGGTGGGGTCGTGCTCCTCCTTGTGGACCGGCTCCCACTCCCGGCGCAGCATGATGCGGCGGACCGTCTTCCCCTTGGCACCGCCTTGGGGATCGGCCTGTTCCAGTGCCTTGCCCTGGTGCCTGGCGTTTCGCGATCGGGCTCCACGATCGTCGGCGCTCTCCTGCTGGGAGTGAGCCGGCGGGCGGCCGCCGAGTTTTCGTTTTTTCTGTCGCTGCCGACGATGGGCGGGGCAGTGGCCTACGACCTTTACAAGAGCCGCGACTTGTTGAGCTTTGACGATCTAGGCTTGATAGCCATAGGATTTGCGGCGGCGTTCCTGAGCGGGGTTCTCGTGGTCCGTTGGCTTCTGGAGTTCGTGAGCCGACGGGGGTTCGCACTATTCGGATGGTGGAGGATCATCGTCGGGAGTCTGGCCTTGGCGCTTCTGAGTTCGGGCTTCTGAGTGTTGAGGAACAAACCGGACCTAAAATCGCACATAGTTTTGAGCCCGGGCCTTTCTTAACGTAGAAATACTCTGCTTTAGGTCAGGATTACTGACTTGCCTCGCGGGGCAACCTGCCGTATGGCATTCCGACCCAGCGTCAGGAGGTTGCGCCGTGGCTGTCGAGAAGATGCTCAAGTTCGTGTCCGTCGGTCGCGACATGCCCCAAAAGCGGGATGCCGAAGCGCGTCGCCACGACTTCCTGGAAATCTACGGCGACTTCGCTAAGCCCAAGGCGGCTGAGCAAGCGTCGCGCTGCTCCCAGTGCGGCGTGCCTTACTGCCAGTCCCATTGCCCGGTGCATCACAACATCCCCGACTGGCTGCGCCTGACGGCCGAGGGCCGTCTGCAGGAAGCCTACGAGATCGCGCAGGCCGCCAACAACTTCCCCGAATTTACCGGCCGCATCTGCCCGCAGGACCGCTTGTGCGAGGGCAACTGCGTCATCGAGCAGTCCGGCCATGGCACGGTCACCATCGGATCGGTCGAGCGCTACATCACCGACAACGCTTGGGAGGAAGGCTGGGTCAAGCCGATCCGCCCGTCGCAGGAGCGGACGGAAAGTGTGGGCATCATCGGCGCGGGTCCGGCTGGCCTCGCCTGTGCTGACACGCTCCGGCGCGCGGGCGTGCAGGTCACGGTCTACGATCGCTACGACCGGGCGGGCGGGCTTCTGACCTACGGCATTCCCGGCTTCAAGCTCGAAAAGGACGTGGTCATGCGCCGCGTCGATCACCTGAGCGACGGCGGGGTGGAGTTCGTCCTGAACTGCGCCGTGGGCGAGACCCTTTCCTTTGATGCGATCAGGGGCCGCCATGACGCGGTTCTCATCGCCACGGGCGTGTACCGCTCCCGCGAGATCGAGGCCGAGGGGTCGGAGGCGCGCGGCATCGTCCGGGCCATCGACTACCTCACCGCCTCCAACAAGAAGCAGTTCGGCGACGAAGTGGCCGAGTTCGACTCGGGCGAGCTCGACGCGGCGGGCAAGCGGGTCGTCGTCATTGGCGGCGGCGACACTGCCATGGACTGTGTCCGCACCGCGATCCGTCAGGGCGCAGCCAGCGTGAAGTGCCTCTACCGCCGCGACCGGGCCAACATGCCCGGCTCTCAGCGCGAAGTTGCCAACGCCGAGGAGGAGGGAGTCGAGTTCGTCTGGCTCTCCGCCCCCGAAGGGTTCGTCGGCGACACCGTAGAGGGCGTTCAGGTCCAGCGCATGCGCCTGGGCGCTCCCGACTCGACAGGGCGCCGCTCGCCCGAGCCCATGGGCGAGGTCGTACTTGAAGGGGCCGACCTCGTGGTCAAGGCCCTAGGCTTCGAGCCGGAGGCGCTTCCCACTCTCTGGAACACGCCGGGCCTCGATGTTACGCGCTGGGGCACGATCCGGGCCGAGTTCGGAAGCGGCAAGACCTCGCTCGATGGCGTCTTCGCGGCGGGTGACATAGTGCGGGGCGCAAGCCTTGTGGTCTGGGCGATCCGCGACGGGCGTGAAGCCGCCGCCGCGATCCTCCAGTACCTGAGCCAGACCGTGTCGGCCTCCAGCGCCGTCGCGGCCGAGTGATCGGCGGATCTGGCCTGCCCGATACGACGGAAGCGGTCGAGCCTTTTCGACCAGCCACCCCACCCCGAGGATCCCTGATGCGCCGTCTCGCCCTCCTTCCCCTGCTCGCCGCCGCGCCGGTCATGGCGCAGGACGCCGCCCCGGACACCCGCACTTTTCAGCCGCCGGCTGGCTGCACCGCCTATCTGACCGTGCAGATGGCGTCCTGCACCGTGTCCCATCACTTCACCTGCGAGAGCGACCCCGAGGGGTGGCAGCGCCGCGTGGACATGGATGAGGGAGGGGTCACCTATTTCGGGGCCATCGACGCGCAGACGCAGTGGCTGGAATCCTACCATGTCATGTCGGACCACAGCGAACGGCTTTCCCCGGACCCGGCCGATCCGGCCGACTTCGATACGCTGACCTCGACGGGCCTCGACACCTTCGACTTCAGGACCGACTCGCCCGAGATCGGCGGCGCGCGCTATGTCGGGCAGGACCGCCTGACCGGCGATACCGTGACCATCGACGGCGTCACCCTCGAGCGGACCGAGTACGAGATGACGTCCTATGACGCGCAAGGCAACGAGGTGTGGCGCTCGGCTGGCAACGAGTTCATCAGCCGCGACTGGCGGATGTTCCTGTCGGGAACCGGCTCGACCGTGGTCGGCGAGGAGGTGGCTGAAAGCGACGATTCCCCGGTGGAGTTCATCTTCCCCGACGAGCGCGGATTCCTGTCCGTCAGCCCCAAGCACGGCTGCGGGGCGGTGATGTCGCGCTTCGATACGCCGCTGATGTCCGAGCCAGAGGACCGGGGCTGATGGAGGGGCACTGCCTCTGCGGCGCTGTCACCGTCACGGTTAAGGGCGAGCACGACCCCCGAATTGGGGCCTGCCATTGCCGGATGTGCCAGCGCTGGTCGGGCGGGCTCTTCCTGTGCTTCAATGCCGATGGCGTGGAGGTCGATGGGCCCGTCGCGCGCTTCCGCTCGTCCTCATTCAGCGAGCGGGCCTTCTGCGCGACCTGCGGCTCGCATCTGTGGTTCCACGACCTCGATAAGCCCGAGGGCACGCTGGAGTTGATGCCTGGCCTTTTCGACGAAACGCGGGACTGGCCGCTTCGCTCCGAGATCTACACCGATCGCAAGCTCGCCGCGGTCGAACTGGCCGGCGAGCACCCCCGCAAGACGCGGGCCGAATACGAACAGCAAAACCCCTTCGTGGAAGGAGACGAGCCATGACCATCTATGACGAAACCTGGGTCAAGGCCGAAGAAGCCAAGCGCGCCTGGATGGCCGAGAACTCCCTCTACAAGACCGATGACGAGCATGCCTCCTGCGGGGTGGGCCTTGTCGTGGCCATCGACGGCAAGCCGTCGCGAGGCGTCGTCGAAAAGGGCATCCAGGCTCTCCAGGCCGTGTGGCACCGGGGCGCAGTGGATGCCGATGGCAAGACCGGCGATGGCGCGGGCATCCATGTCCAGATCCCCGTCCGCTTCTTCTACGACCAGGTTCGCCGCACCGGCCACGAGCCCGCGATGGACAAGCTCATTGCCGTGGGCCAGGTCTTCCTGCCCCGCACCGACTTCGGCGCGCAGGAGCGCTGCCGGACCATCGTAGAGACCGAGGTCCTCCGCATGGGCCACTACATCTACGGCTGGCGCCACGTCCCCGTGGACATCTCCGTCCTTGGTGAAAAGGCCAACGCCACCCGCCCCGAGATCGAGCAGATCCTGATCCGTTGCGACAAGGACCTGAGCGAGGAAGACTTCGAGCGCGAACTCTACATCATCCGCCGCCGCATCGAGAAGGCGGCCGTGGCCGCCCAGATCGCCGGGCTCTATATCGCGTCGCTGTCCTGCCGCTCGATCATCTACAAGGGCATGATGCTGGCCGAGCAGGTCGCGGTCTTCTACCCGGACCTGTTGGACGAACGTTTCGAGAGCGCCTTCGCCATCTTCCACCAGCGCTACAGCACCAACACCTTCCCGCAATGGTCGCTGGCGCAGCCGTTCCGCATGCTGGCCCACAACGGTGAGATCAACACTCTCAAGGGCAACGTGAACTGGATGCGGAGCCACGAGATCCGCATGTCCTCGGACGCCTTCGGCGAGATGGCCGAGGACATCAAGCCGATCATCCCCTCGGGCACCTCCGACTCGGGCGCGCTCGACTCGGTCTTCGAGGTGCTGGTCCGTGCCGGGCGCTCCGCGCCCATGGCCAAGACCATCTTGGTGCCCGAGGCCTGGTCCAAGATGACCGGCGAGATGCCCAAGGCGTGGCAGGACATGTACGCCTACTGCAACGCAATCATGGAGCCCTGGGACGGCCCCGCCGCGCTGGCCATGACCGACGGCCGCTGGGTCTGCGGCGGCCTCGACCGCAACGGGTTGCGCCCGCTCCGTTATGTCGTCACCGCCGATGGCCTGCTGGTCGCGGGCTCCGAGGCGGGCATGGTCCCCGTGGAGGAGCGTAACGTCGTCGAGAAGGGCGCGCTTGGCCCCGGCCAGATGATCGCCGTCGACATGCAGGAAGGGCGCCTTTACCACGACACGCAGATCAAGGACCGGCTGGCCGGGTCGCAGCCCTTCGGCCAGTGGGTCGAAAAGGTGGTGGACCTGAACGCCATGCTCCGCGACGTCCCCGAACGGGCCATGTTCGAGGGCGAGGAGCTGCGCCGCCGCCAGATCGCCGCCGGCTACTCCGTGGAGGAGCTGGAGCAGGTCCTCGCGCCCATGGCCGAGGACGGTAAGGAGCTGGTCGCCTCCATGGGCGACGACACCCCCGCCGCGGTCCTGTCGGCCCAGTACCGGCCGCTGTCGCACTACTTCCGCCAGAACTTCTCCCAGGTGACGAACCCGCCCATCGACTCCCTGCGGGAGGGTCGGGTCATGTCGCTCAAGACCCGGTTCGGCAACCTCAAGAACGTTCTGGACGAGGACTCGTCGCAGACGGAGATCCTGGTCCTCGAGTCCCCCTTCATCGCGAACGCCGAGTTCGACGTGATGGTGAAGCAGTTCGACGGCCATGTGGCCTTCATCGACTGCACCTTCCAGGCCGGGCCCGATGCCTTGCGCCAAGGGCTGGAGCGCATCCGGAGCGAGGCCGAGGACGCCGTCCGCTCGGGCGCCGCGCACATCGTGCTGACCGACGAGCATCAGGACGAGGGCAAGATCCCCATGCCTATGATCCTCGCCACCAGCGCGGTTCATTCCTGGCTGACCCGCAAGGGCCTGCGGACCTTCACCTCCGTCAACGTCCGGTCGGCCGAATGCATCGACCCGCACTACTTCGCGGTGCTTATCTCCTCGGGCGCGACGACGGTGAACGCCTATCTCGCGCAGGACTCCATCGCCGACCGGATCAACCGGGGGCTGCTCGACGGCACGCTCCTCGATGCGATGCGCCGCTACCGCGCGGCGATCGACGCGGGCCTTCTCAAGATCATGTCCAAGATGGGCATCTCGGTCATCTCATCCTATCGCGGCGGCCTCAACTTCGAGGCGGTGGGCCTGTCCCGTGCGATGTGCAACGAGTACTTCCCCGGCATGCATTCCCGCATCTCGGGCATCGGCGTGATCGGCATCCAGAAGAAGCTCGAGGAGGTCCATGCCAAGGGCTGGCGCGGCCCGACCGGCATCCTGCCCATCGGCGGCTTCTACAAGGCCCGCCGCACCGGGGAGAAGCATGCCTGGGAAGCCACGACCATGCACATGCTGCAAAGCGCGTGCGACCGGGCGTCCTACGAGCTGTGGCAGCAATATGCCAAGGTCATGCAGTCCAACCCGCCGATCCATCTGCGGGACCTTCTGGCCATCAAGCCGCTAGGCCAGCCGATCCCCATCGAGCAGGTCGAGTCCATTACCGCCATCCGCAAGCGCTTCGTAACGCCCGGCATGTCGCTCGGTGCCCTGAGCCCCGAGGCGCATAAGACCCTCAACGTCGCCATGAACCGGATCGGCGCCAAGTCCGACTCCGGCGAGGGTGGCGAGGACCCGGCCCACTTCCTGCCCGAGGCCAACGGCGACAACCCGTCCGCCAAGATCAAGCAGGTGGCCTCGGGCCGCTTCGGCGTCACCGCAGAATATCTGAACGCGTGTGAAGAACTGGAGATCAAGGTCGCCCAAGGCGCCAAGCCCGGCGAGGGCGGCCAGCTTCCCGGCATGAAGGTCACGGCCCTCATCGCCCGGCTGCGCCACTCGACCCCCGGCGTGACGCTGATCTCGCCACCGCCGCACCACGACATCTACTCGATTGAGGACCTCGCCCAGCTCATCTACGACCTCAAGCAGATCAACCCCCGGGCCAAGGTCTGCGTGAAGCTGGTGTCGTCCTCGGGCGTCGGCACCATCGCAGCGGGCGTGGCCAAGGCCAAGGCCGATGTCATCCTGATCTCGGGCCACAACGGCGGTACCGGGGCCTCCCCCGCGACCTCCATCAAATACGCGGGCCTGCCGTGGGAGATGGGCCTCACCGAGGCGCACCAGGTCCTGTCGATGAACAACCTCCGCTCGCGGGTCACGCTCCGCACGGACGGGGGCCTGCGGACGGGGCGCGACATCGTCATGGCCGCGATGCTCGGCGCCGAGGAATACGGCATCGGCACCGCCGCCCTGATCGCGATGGGCTGCATCATGGTCCGCCAGTGCCAGTCCAACACCTGCCCCGTCGGCGTCTGCACCCAGAACGAGGCCCTGCGCGCCAAGTTCACCGGCACGGCGGACAAGGTGGTGAACCTCATCACCTTCTATGCCACCGAGGTGCGCGAGATCCTGGCCTCCATCGGCGCTCGCTCGCTCGATGAAGTCATCGGACGGGCGGACCTGCTCACGCAGGTCTCGCGCGGCTCCACCCACCTCGACGATCTCGACCTGAACCCGCTCCTCATCACTGTCGATGGGGCACGGACGACGGTCTACGACCGCAACAAGCCCCGGAATGTCGTCCCGGACACGCTGGATGCGGAGATCGTCAAGGACGCCGCCCGCTTCCTCGAGGATGGGGAGAAGATGCAGCTCGCCTACGCCGTGCGGAACACCGACCGCACCATCGGCACGCGCGTGAGCAGCCACATCGTCAAGCGATTCGGGATGCGCAACACGCTCCAGCCTGATCATCTGACGATCAAGCTCACGGGCTCGGCCGGCCAATCCCTCGGCGCCTTCGCCGCGCCCGGCCTCAAGATCGAGGTGCAGGGCGAGGCCAACGACTACGTGGGCAAGGGCCTGTCGGGCGGCACGGTCGTGGTCAAGCCCGCGATGGCTTCGTCCCTCGTGGCCGCCGAGAACACGATCATCGGCAACACGGTGCTGTACGGGGCGACGGGCGGATACCTGTTCGCATCCGGACGGGCGGGCGAACGCTTCGCCGTCCGCAACTCCGGGGCCAGCGTGGTGGTCGAAGGCTGCGGCTCGAACGGATGCGAATACATGACCGGCGGCGTGGCAGTCATCCTGGGGCGGATCGGGGCCAACTTCGGCGCGGGCATGACGGGGGGCATGGCCTATGTCTGGGACCCGCAGGGGAAGGCCCGTGGACTCATGAACATGGAGTCGCTGGTCATCGGCCCGGTCGCGGTCTCTTTCTGGGAGGAGCAGCTTCGCAGCCTGGTGGAGCGGCATGTGGCCGAGACCGGCAGCCGCCGCGGGACCGAGATCCTGTCCGACTGGGCCAGCGCGCTCGGGCAGTTCGTGCAGGTCTGCCCCAAGGAGATGCTGCCGCATCTCAAGCATCCGCTGGCGATCGAGGAGCGGGCCATTCCGGCTGAATGATCGGCCCAGGCCTGAAACGTGAAAAGGCCGCGCCCCGATCGGGCGCGGCCTTTGTCGTTCCCAGCGCCCGTGCTCCTTTCGTGGCCTTGCATTTCCGGCTTCGCCATCCTCACCCCGATCGGTCCGCGTCGTACCGCCTCCCCCGGTTCTACTAGGAAGGCATGGACACGAAGCCAATGGAACCAACGGGCGGGGCGCGGGTCCGGGACTCCTCCGTTCATACGGATCAGGAACCCCGGACCGTGCCGTCGGTCCTGCGTGGCGTTCACCACTACGGGGTCCCGAGATGCGGCCAGATCGGAACCACGCCGTCCTTCCCCGGTTTCCTGCCCGAACCCTCGAGACCGGAGACTCTCTATGTCCGACCTGATCGTGATCGCCTTTTCCGACGACGCCAGCGCGTTCCGCGCCCGTGCCGAGTTCGTGCAACTCCAGCGGGACTACCTCGTGGAGATGGAGGATGTGGTCGTCGTCACGCGCTCGGCCGAAGGTCAGGTCCAACTGCATCAGGCAGTCAACATGACGGCAGCGGGAGCCATGGGCGGCACGCTCTGGGGCACGATGATCGGCCTCCTATTCCTCAACCCGCTCCTCGGCGCGGCCGCCGGAGCGGCAGCGGGGGCGCTCTCGGGGTCCCTGACCGATCTCGGGATCGAGGACGACTTCCTGCGCGAGGTCGGCGGCTCCCTGGACAGCGGCGGTGCGGCTCTGGCGGTGCTCCTGCGCAAGTTCACGGCCGATCGGGTCATCGACCGGCTGGGTTCGATGGGCGGGCGCGTGCTACAGACGTCGCTGCCGCAGGATCTGGAGGAGCGGCTCCGGGCCCGCCTTGCCCTGGGGGCGGGCATGATCGCGCCCGTGCCGACCACCCCGGCCGCCGAAGACATCTCGGCCGCTCCGGCGCCCGGGTTGGGCGGGGCTCCGGGTCATGTGTCCTCGGCTGTGATTCCCACGGCTTCTGGCGGAGCCGTGAGCGAGGAGCCGTGAGCGCCTCTTGACCGCCCCCGTCCGGGCGGCGAGGGATGGCCCATGGCAAAGGCGGACAGAGCAAATGCGGAGCCGAAGACCCCGGTCGGGAGTCCCTTGGTGGACGCGGATCATGACATCCTCCGCTCCGAGCCGCGACGTCGCAAGCCCAAGCCAACCGCACTGGCGTCCGAGAAGGCCCCCTCGCCAGGGCTGCGCCGCCGCATGATGATGCTGCTGGTCCGGGGCGTCCTGGTCGCGGTCGCACTCGTGCTGGGCTTGATTGCCCTTTTTGGCGCGGTGAATCCGCCGACCACCCCCTACATGCTAAGCGAGGGCCGCCGCTTGGGCGGCGTGGATCAGGCCTGGGTGCCCCTGGACGAAATCGCGCCGATCATGGCCCGTGCCGCCGTGGCGGCAGAGGATGCCGAGTTCTGCGCCCACTGGGGTCTGGACCTGCATGCCATTCGACTCGCCGCGGCCGAGGGTGGCGGGCGCGGCGCGTCGACCATCAGCCAGCAGGTCGCCAAGAACGTCTTCCTTTGGCAGGGGCGGAGCTGGGCGCGCAAGGCGCTCGAAGCCGGGGTAACTCCAGTCATGGAGGCGCTCTGGTCCAAGCGGCGCATTCTTGAGGTGTACCTGAACGTGGCCGAGTTCGGGGAAGGCGTCTTCGGCGTGGAGGCCGCCGCACAGCGCCATTTCGGCGTCGGCGCGTCCGAGCTGTCCGAGGTGCAGGCCGCGCGGCTGGCCGCGATCCTGCCCGACCCCAAGCATCGCGATCCTGCCAACCCCAGCGACGATCTGCGGGCTCGGGCCCGGAGCATCCTGGACGGCGCGGCCACCATTGAGGCCGACGGGCGTGCCGCCTGCTTTGAGCCGCCGAGCCGCTGACGCGGGTCCACGCGTGCCCTTGAACGCGGGGGGCGCTTGCGGCATGGGACGGGACGCTTCTCCCGCAGATCGGACCGGCCGCGCATGAACCGTCTCTACCATTATCCGCTGTCCCCCTTCTCTCGAAAAGTTCGCCTTGCCCTGGGTGAGAAGCGCATCGAGGTGGAGCTGGTGGAAGAGCGATACTGGGAACAGGGGATCGATTTCCTGCGCCGCAACCCGGCGGGCCAGGTGCCGGTCCTGCGCCTGAATGGTCGGATGCTGTCGGACAGTCAGGCCATCTGCGAATACCTGGAGGACGTGATTCCCGCGCCGCCGCTCCTTCCCCGCGAGGCCGAGGGCCGCTACGAGGTACGTCGGATTTGCGCTTGGTTCGACGGCAAGTTCCATGCGGAGGTCACGGCCAAGCTGATGGGCGAGCGGGTGTTCAAGAAGCTGCGCGGCGGCGGCGTGCCGGACTCGGCCGCCGTCAAGGCCGGTGCGCGGGACATCAAGTACCATCTGGGCTACATGACGCACCTTCTGGAGACGCGGCGCTGGCTCGCGGGGAACGACATGACGCTCGCGGACTTTGCTGCGGCGGCGCAGCTGTCCTGCCTCGACTACGTGTCGGACGTGCCCTGGGACAAGTACGAGTCCGTCAAGGACTGGTACGCCAAGATCAAGTCGCGCCCGGCCTTCCGGTCATTGCTGGCTGATCAGGTGCCGGGGTTCCGCCCGGCCTCGCATTATGCGGACCTCGACTTCTGAGCGCCCCGATGGCGCGGCGCTGAAGGCGCGCCTGGCCGAAGAGGCCCGCGCCGCGGGCTTTGCGGCGATGGGGGTTTGCCGCCCCGACGCGATCCCCGAAGCCATGGGCCGCCTGCGGACGTTCCTCGACGAAGGCCGCCATGGACAGCTCGATTGGATGGCCGACCGGGCGCATTGGCGCGGCGACCCGTCCGCTCTCTGGCCCGAGGCTCGTTCGGTGGTCATGCTGGTTGACAGCTACGCGCCCGAGCATGATCCCTTGGAGGTGCTGGCTCATCCCGACCGGGGCGGTGTCAGCGTCTATGCCCAGGGCAAGGACTACCATGACACCGTCAAGCCGCGCCTGAAGCGCGTCCTGCGCTGGATGCTCGAACAGGCACCGGGTGAGCAGGGCAAGGTCTTCGTGGACACCGCTCCGGTGATGGAAAAGCCGCTCGCCCAGGCGGCGGGGCTGGGCTGGCAGGGCAAGCACACGAACCTCCTGGGCCGGGACTTCGGCAACTGGGTGTTCCTCGGCGCGATCTTCACCACGCTGGACCTGCCCCCCGACGCGCCCGAGGTTTCGCATTGCGGCTCCTGCCGCCGCTGCCTCGACGCCTGCCCGACGGCAGCGTTTCCGGCGCCCTACCAACTCGACGCCCGGCGCTGCATCTCCTACCTGACCATCGAGCACAAAGGCCCGGTGCCAGAGGAGTTCCGCGCCGCCCTGGGCAATCGTATCTATGGCTGCGACGATTGCCTCGCAGTATGCCCCTGGAACAAGTTCGCCGTCGCCGCGTCCGAGTTGCGTTATCTGCGCGACGAGGAGGCCCCGCGCCTCGCCGATCTCGCGGCCTTGGACGATCCGGCCTTTCGCGCCCGTTTCGCGGGAAGCCCGGTGAAGCGGATCGGGCTGGCGCGATTCCTGCGCAACGTCCTTTACGCCATCGGCAACTCCGGCGATCCCGCGCTCATACCCTCTGCACGGGCGCACCTCGGTGCCGAGGACCCGGCGGTTGCCGAGGCCGCCGCCTGGGCCTGCTCCCGGTTGGCTCGCGCGGATGTGGAGGGACGCGCCGCTACTGTGCGCTAGCTCCGCCCGGACACTTGAGCGGAGGATTTCAATGCGTCTTGCCCCACTTCTGGCCCTACTGCCCATCCCGGCCTTGGCTGCCGTGGAGCAGGGCCCCCCGAACGCCCCCTACGAGCCCGCCTTCGAGAACCAGACCCGCGCCCCGGAGCTGCCCGACACCCCGGTCCAGGCAACCCCCTTCGCGGGGCCGCTGGAAAGCCCCTGGGGCATCGCCTCGCTGCCGGATGGCAACTTCCTCGTCACCGAGCGGCCCGGGCGGATGCGCCTCGTCGGCTCCGACGGCACGATCTCCGAGCCTATCGCTGGCGTGCCGGAGGTGAACCCTGGCGGGCAAGGCGGCCTTCTCGATGTGGCGGTCACGCCCGACTTCGACCAGACTCGCACCGTGTTCTGGACCTATGCGAAGCCAATGGGCGACGGCCTCGTGGCCACCGCCGCGGCGCGGGGCACATTGTCGGCAGACGGCGCCCAATTCACCGATGTGCGCGACATCTTCGTGCAGAACCCGCCTTCGGACAGCACTAAGCACTACGGTTCGCGCGTGGTCCCCGCCGGGAACGGCCTCCTTTACATCACGACGGGCGAGCACTCGGACGCCCCCGAGCGCGAGCGCGCGCAGGACCCGAACGCCACCTGGGGCAAGGTCGTCCGCATCACCGAGAACGGCGAGGCGCTGTCGGACAACCCCTATGCGAGCGGTGGCGGCCGTCCCGAGGTTTGGACCCTCGGCCACCGCAATATCCAGGGTGCGACCCTCGACGACCAGGGGCGACTCTGGGTTACCGAGATGGGTCCCTTGGGCGGGGATGAGCTCAACCTCATCGAACCGGGGAGCAACTACGGCTGGCCGGTGGTGAGCTACGGCCTCAACTATGACGGAAGCCCCGTGGGATCGGGCCAGCCCCGGGCCGAGGGCTATGCCGAGCCCGTCTATTACTGGGACCCGGTCATCGCGGCGGACAACATCCTGTTCTACGACGGCAGTCTGTTCCCGGACTGGCAGGGCGACGCCATCATCACCTCGCTCAACCCTGGCGGCCTGGTACGGGTCCGCCTGGAGGGCGATCGTGTCACGGGCGAGGAGCGCATGCTGGGCGACCTGGGCCGCGTGCGCG
Source organism: Rubellimicrobium rubrum (assembly GCF_006152115.1). GTDB lineage: Bacteria > Pseudomonadota > Alphaproteobacteria > Rhodobacterales > Rhodobacteraceae > Rubellimicrobium > Rubellimicrobium rubrum. The sequence continues at coordinate 45,300 of NZ_VDFU01000015.1, forward strand.
ACGTCGAAGAACTGGGTGACGGTTCCCTCCTGATCCTCACGGACGGGCCGGACGGCCAGATCATGCGAGTCACGCCCCGTTGATCCTGGGACCCCGGGGCAGGGGCACGGCGTTCCTGCCCTGGGATAAGAAAGGTCAGCGATGAAGAAGGGTGACACGGTCAGGTGGCACTGGGGGTCCGGCACAGCCACCGGCACTATCAGCGAGACATTCACCGACAAGATCACGCGCCGGATCAAGGGCGCGGAGATCACCCGTAACGGATCTGCCGAGGACCCGGCCCTCCTGATCACGCAAGGGGACGGAGACTCCGTGCTCAAGCTGGCCTCGGAGGTGGAACGCGCGTGAAGGACACCGGCGTCATCGAAGCCATCGAGCAGGGCCTTCTGGACGGCCCGGCCGAGCCTCTGCAAATCGCGGTTCCGGAAGGTCTGGTCTATGTCACGGACTCAATGCCCGGCATCCGGCGCCAAAAGCGCGGCAAGGGGTTCACCTATATCGGTCCCGACGGAACGACGATCGAGCGTGGCGCCGAGCGGGAGCGTCTAGAGAAGCTGGGCGTTCCTCCCGCCTATGAGCGGGTCTGGATGTGTGCCCTGCCCAACGGTCACCTGCAAGCCACGGGCTTCGACAGCCGGGAACGCAAGCAGTACCGCTATCACCCGGACTGGTCCTCGCACCGGGCCGGGAACAAGTTCGACCGCCTTGTGGACTTCGGCCATGCCCTGCCGACGATCCGCGCCCGCGTGCTCCGCGACCTGCAGGCGCCTCCGGGCGACGCGCGCTTCGCGCTCGCGGCTGCGGTCACGCTGATCGACCGGCTGTCGCTGCGGGTGGGCAATGAGGAGTACGCGCGGGAGAATGGCAGCTTTGGGGCTCTCACGCTTCGCAACAAGCATGTCCGGCTGAAGGACGGGCAGATCGCACTGGATTTCAAGGCCAAGAGTGGGCAGCGCGTCAGGCGCAGGCTCAAGGACCGGCGGCTGCTTCAGGTGCTCGAGAAGGCGTCGGACCTGCCAGGGGCGGAGCTGCTGACCTGGGTCGACGAGGACGGACAGCCCCACACCCTCAGTTCAACCCAGCTCAACGCCTATCTCGACGAGGCGGACGGCGATGAGACCCTCGCCTTTACCGCCAAGACGTTCCGGACCTGGGCCGGCACCCTTGCCGCCTTCGAGAGGCTGGAGCAGGGGGACGCCCCCAAGATAAAGGCGTTGGCCGAGGCCGCGTCGGACCGGCTTCACAACACCCCCACGGTGGCCAAGCAGGCCTACATCCATCCGGCGGTGCTGGATTTGGCCGGGCAGACGCCGGACCTCCCTGAAGGCGTTGCTGTCCGAGGGCTATCGACGGCCGAGTCCCGCCTGCTGGCATTCCTGGAGAAAGCTTCGGACAACTAGGTGTCTGGTGAGAAGCTAGTTCGGGGTTTCGGACCCCGCAGAACCCGTCAGGCTCCTCGACAGTCGCAACCCAATCGCTCTGGAGACCACAGCCCACTGGCTAACCTCTTCGCCCACACGCGATCGTGATCAGTATGGATGGAACCGGATCCGCATTGTGGCGAGATGTTGTCCTGGTTTAATGCGGAACTGTGCCGGGGAGTCGATAAAGGTCCTGACCCGGGGGATCTGGTGGGAACAGTGATGGTTGGTTCTGTAACGGGTAAAAGCACCTATCTCATCGTTCTGTCGCAAGGTTTCGTGGCCTTGGACATCGCGATGACGATCGAGGAGTTCGATCCCGCCGCCCCCGTGGTCGCCGCCGTATCCACCGACGATGCAGTTCCGGCCTTGGATGGCATCGACAGGGTGGCCGTGGCCTTCGTGGACGAACGCCCCCAGGCCTATGCGGGGTCTCTCTTCGCGCAGAAGGTTGCCGAACGGGGTGGGCGGGTCGTGCTCCTCGGCAGCGCCGCCGAGGAAGAAGGCGCAGCCCTGGGCTTCGCTGTGCTGGAACGGCCGTTCTCGACGGACCATGTGACCAGCCACCTCTCCGCACAGGCCGTCTGACGCTCTACACTGCCATTCAGGACACGAGGGTCAGGCAGCCAGCGTCTCGGTCGAGGCAAAGAACATGGCCTGACTGACCGCGGAGCGGACCTGCTCCTCGGAGTAGGGCTTCGTGATCAGGAAGGCAGGTTCGGGACGGGCGCCGGTCAGGAGACGTTCCGGGAACGCCGTGATGAAGATGACGGGCAGGTTCTCGAACTCGCGCAGGATGTCGTTCACCGCGTCGATTCCCGAGGAATTGTCGGCCAGCTGAATGTCGGCAAGCACGAGATCCGGCTTCGTCTCAAGCGCCAGCCGGACGGCCTCTGTCCGGGTCCGGGCCACACCGGTCACCCGATGACCCATCTCGCGGACGATGGCGGAAATATCCATGGCGATGATCGCCTCGTCCTCGATGATCATGACGCGGCCCGCGACCGACTCCTCCATCTCACGAATGGCCGTGTCGATCAGGTCGCTCGCCGTCTCCAAGGGCACGCCCATGATGGCGCCGATCTCGGTCGGTGAGAAACCTTCGATGGCATGCAGCAGCAGCGCCTCTCGCGTGAGCGGGGTGAGGCGCGCCATGTGCCCCTGCGCGCGGGCTTCGATCCGGCTGCCGGCCGGGTCCAGGGGCGCGCCCGCCTGAGTCCATACCTTGTGGAAGGCTTGGAAAAGGGCAATCTTGGGTTCGACGCCTTCGGTGGACAGGGGATCGCCGATCAGCACTTCAAGAGTTTGGGCCGCCAGACTGTCGCCAGCCTCTTGGGTCCCGGTCAGGGCTCGCGCGTAGCGGCGCAGGTGAGGAAGGCTCGACCCCACTGCGGACGCGAAGTGTGACGACATAAACCATCCCCTCAGACGTATCCCGGGAACCAAACGCAGGGATCGTGCGTTTGGTTCCGAACGGTTGTAGGGACGCGCCGAGGGGACAGACTTGGGCATGTACGTGGAAATGACTGAAACCAAGGGGAAGAGCAGGCTTCATCAGCAGATCGATGAAAACCTGAAGCGTGTCTACGAGGAGGCCCTGAGCGAGGAGATCCCCGACCGTTTCAAGGACCTGATAGCCCGGCTCCGGTCCAAGGAGGGCGGCCAATGACGGAGCCCCTGGTTCCGGGGAGCCCGGATAACCTGGCCCAGCACTCCGACTCCGAGCCCAGCGACACCCTAACCGACGACTCCGGCGTTGTCGTGGGCCGCCCTGAAGGCGCGCTTCCCATCAATGTCAGGGATCCACGCGACGAGTTGCCTGAGCATCTGGGCGCACTGCGCGCCTTTGCGATCTCATTGACGCGCAACGTGGCTGCGGCCGACGACCTCGTGCAGGATACCATCGTCAAGGCCTGGACCAACCTCGACAAGTTCCAGCCGGGGTCCAATCTGCGCGCCTGGCTTTTCACTATCCTGCGCAACACCTTCTACTCGGACAAGCGCAAGACCCGGCGCGAGGTGGCAGACCCGGAAGGCGTCTACGCCGCCGCGCTTTGCGAAAAGCCGAGCCATGACGGGCGCTTGGCGCTGGCCGACTTCCGTCGTGCCTTTGACCAGCTTTCGCCCGAGCATCGCGAGGTGCTGATCCTCGTCGGCGCATCCGGCTTTGCCTATGAGGAAGCGTCGGTAATGATGGGCGTCGCCGTTGGAACGGTGAAAAGCCGCGCCAACCGGGCGCGGGCGCGCTTGGCCGAGATGCTGGGGCTCGAGGAGGGCGAGGAGCTTCTGTCCGGCGTGGACGGCGCGACCTTGGCAGTTCTGGGCAGGTCGGGAGTCCGCGCGGCATGAGGCAGGCGCCCATAGGGTCCTGATCCAAGGCATGTCCACCAAACCTCCTTCGCACGTGACCGGGGCGATCGGCTCGCCGCCTGGAAAGCCCGAGCTCGACCCGGCCGCGGCGCAGGCTCGCCCGCCCCTCACCCAGCGGCTCGGGTTCCGGCAGTCGCTTCTTCTCGCGGTCGCACTGCTGCCGCTCGGCGTCATCTCCCTGGTTCAGGGCAACGCCTGGCTGGATGCCGCCCGGAAACAACGGGCGGCCGTCCTGGCCGGAGAAACCCTGCGGGTAAGCGCTCCGGTTGCCGGGTTCATCCGTGAAGCGCAGGGCGCCGCCGCCGCGTTGGCCCGTACCGTACGTCCCCTTCTTGACGACGAACTGGCTTGCGATGCGGCCATGTCGCATTTGGCGGCCGTCAGCCCGCAGTACTCTGTCGTTTCCTATATCCCGGTGAGCGGGCAGATGACCTGCGCGTCGGGAGGGGCGGCCTACGACTACTCGGATAACGCCTTCTTCCAATCCATCATCACCGACCTGCGTCCCAAGGTCGTGGTGAACTCGCATGGCCCTGTGTCCGGCACGTCCATTGTTCTGGTGGCCCACCCTGTCATCGGCGACGAGGGCGGGTACTCGGGATACATCACCCTTGCGCTGCCGCACTCGGCCCTGGGCGCTGTGGAGCCCATGGCAAGCAGCGGCCTCGAAGCCATCGATACGCCCGCCTTCGTGACCTTCAACCGGGATGGCACCCTGCTCACCGCCTCCACGGGCCTTGATCGCGCAGCCGAGATCCTGCCACAGGATGTAACCCTGACCGAGCAGGTCACTGCCGGGCAATCCAGCTTCACCGCTCGCACCGCCTCGGGACAGGAACGCTTCTATTCCACGGTGCCCGTCATCGAGGGGGAGCTCTTTGCGCTGGGTTCGGTTCCTGTCCGCGAAACGGCCGGCTTCGGGTCGTTGTCCGGCCTGAGCCCCTTCCTGACCGCCGCGCTCATGTGGGCGGCCAGTTTGATGGTGGCCTGGGTCGCGGCCGAGCTTCTGGTCTCCCGCTACATCCGGCGACTCGGACAGGCGATCGGCTCCTTCGCCTCAGGGAGCCGCGAGGTCGACGATCTTGACATGGAGCGGGCTCCTGCAGAGATCCGTGAGGTGGGGCGGGCCTTCCTGCGCATGACGGACACCATCCTTCACGACGAGGCCGAACTCGAGAACACGGTTCACCAGCGGGAGGTGCTGCTTCGGGAGGTGCACCACCGCGTCAAGAACAACCTGCAACTGATCGCCTCGATCATGAACATGCAAAGCCGTCGCGCACGATCGCCCGAGACCAAGGCCTTGATGAAGGGCCTTCAGGAACGGGTCATGAGCCTCGCTACCGTGCACAAGGAGCTTTACCAGACGACCGGGCTGGCCGATGTCCGCGCGGACGAGCTTCTGGGCGACATCACGCAGCAGATCGTCAGCATGGCGTCCGCCCCCGGTCGAACCTTCCGGATCGAAACGGACTTTGCGGCCATCCCGCTCACCCCGGACCAAGCGGTCCCGCTGTCGTTGCTGCTGACTGAGGGCCTCACCAACGCCATCAAGTACGCCGCGCCCGATCCCGGCGAGTCGCAGCCCCGAATCCGCCTTCGCTTCGCTGCGCTGGACGGCAGCAGGGCCGAGCTGTCGATCATCAACGGCACGCGACCCGAAGCCGAGCCGACCCCAGAGCCCGAGGGCACCGGCCTGGGCCGGCAGCTCGTGGCGGCCTTTGCCAGCCAACTGGGCGGCGAGGTGCGCACCAAGGTCGAAGATGGCTTCTTCAGCCTGAGCATGGAGTTCGCCCTGCGCCCTCTCGAAGGCGGTGAGCAGCGCAACGTCGTCTAGGCCGCCGACTGGGCCGGTCGAACCGTCCTGCCGCGCTCCCGACAAAGCGGATCAGTGGATGGCGAAGCAGGGCTGATCCGGCCAAATCGAGCCCGTCGCTCCCATCATCGAGAGAGCCGGGCGGGCTACCCTGGCTGGAGATCGAGCCTCGTGATCCAGTCTGGAACCGGGGCCGAGCGGATCGGGATGAACCGGAAACCTGCAACCAGCCAGTACCCGAGCAGCACGTGTCCTGCCCCCTCCCCCAAGCAGAAGGCCCGGGCATGCACCCGGGCCTTGTGTCGTTCTCGCCTAGGGGCTTGGGATCAGCCGATCACGGGATCGCCCGGACCAGCCAGCCCGCCTGACGTCGAGGTTTGGCTGCCGGAGGTGTTGCGGAACTCTTCCGAAGCCCGGTCCGTCACCCGGCTCGCGGCTTGGCTCGCCTTCTGGGTCACGGTGTCGGTAACGGCTTCCACGGTCTCCTGAGCGACCGCCTTGACCTCCTGACCCATCGACCCGGCGATCTGCATCGCGCGCGACCGCTCGTCGCGCAGAAGGCGCGATGCCTCGCTCATCAGCCGATCCCGCTCGCTGCCAAAGGCGCGATTCTCAGCATCTGTGCTGGGCAGGATGGCCGCGACGGCCGCTCCCAAGGCAAAGGCCACCGAACCGGCGACGAGCGGATGCTCCTCCATGGCACGACCGGGGTCGCGCACCACGTCACGGCCCACGCGTTCGGCTTGGATCATGGCGCTGTAGGCGCGCTCGCGGGCGGCAACGATTTGCTGACGCGAGCCTTCGGGCAGGCTGTCGAGCCCGGAGGAGAAGCGGGACTTGAGGTCACTGGCGAAGCTCGAAATGACGGACTGGCGCTCGGCGTCGAAGTCACGCGTCTGCCCGGACTGGGACGAGGACGACCCGGGAAGCGCGTTGCGCAGGCTGTCGTAGTAGGATTTGGCTTCCTGCTCGATCCTGTGCAGCGCCGCAGAGGCCTTAGCGCGAAGGCCGGTGGCCTCGCGCGACCAGGCGTGATCGTCGTCGTTGTCCGACGGCATGTAGCCTACGCGACCGTAATCCGACGATCCGGACGTCGCAGCCCAGCCGCGATCGTCGTGCTGGAGGTTGCCGCCATAGCCGGAGGACTGGCTGGACGATGACTTGGAGGCGCCGCCCGTGACCTTGTTGCCCAGGAACATCCAGGCAATGCCGGCCCCGATCAGGGCAATGGCCAGCGGGTTGGCGCGGACCGCATGATCGATGGAGGTGGTGGCGCTGCCGGCATGGGTCTTGAGCATGCCCAACGCTTCCTTGGCGAGGTTGTCCACCGACACCCGATCCGAGAGGGTGTCGAGAGTGCTGGCCAGGGCTGCCCTTTCACGGTCGAGGTCGGCCTCGATGTCGCGCGGGTCAGTGCTTGTGGTCGCCATTTGTCACGGTCTCCTTGATGGTTTGCGCGTCGGCCTGCACGCTGCGGACGGTGCGGGTTGGCGCGATGTTTTCGGGTTTCAGCGCGTTCAGGCCCCTGAGGGCCAGGATCACGGCCACCGCCAGGATGACCACGCCGACCGCCAGGGCAGCCCAACCGGGGCCGATCCAGTGGGCCAGCGCGGCGACCAGCGCCGCAGCCAGGACATGAAGCGCCACGAGCACCAGGATGGCAGCCCCCGCAAGGAGGGCGACGCCCATGCCGGCGCTCTTGATGTTCTGGGCCACTTCGGCCTTGGCGAGCGCGACCTCGCCTCGTACCAGGCGGGTGAGTTGGTTGATCGCGTCGCTCAGGAGCGAGCCCGTAGGGCGAGGATCGGGGTCGAAGCTCATTGCGGTCTACCTGTCATAGCCAGAGCCGGTGCCATCCGACGTGGAGTTCGGCGTGGCGCTGCCCGTGGTGCCCGACTGTGTTCCGCCACCCATGCCGTCATCGGCGATCGAACCCACGTCGTCGATATCGTCGTCATGGGTGCTCATGCCGCTGGTGCTGATCGTGCCACCGGTCCGGCCTGCGCCGTAGCCGCCGCCTGTGCCCACGCCCAGCGAACCGGCGCCGGCGTAAGTGCCGCTCGATCCAGTGCCAGAGCCCATGCCGGACCCCACTCCGCTCGACGATCCGCCGAAGTCACCCGAGCCGCCAAGGCCAGTGGAGCCCTGGGAGGAGCCACCCATGCCCACGGACCCCGAGCCGCCGCTGCCAAGGCCCGACGTCCCATAGGAGTTGCTGCCGTAGGAGTCCGAGCCGTAGCCCGACCCTGAATAGGACTGATCGGTCCCTTGGTCGCCGTAGGACGCCGAGGTGGTCGAGGACGCGCGGGCGAAGCGGGCCAGCGCGAAGCCCGCGAGGGCCGCGGCGGCCACGAAGGCCCCGGGGTTGCGGCGAGCGAAGGACTCGGTCTGCTGCAGGATGTCCTGGAAGCTGCGCCCACGCAGCTGGTTCGACCATTCGGAGACACTGTCCGCCGCCGCAGCCATCAGCCGGGCCTGCATCGAATCGTCACCGCCGTCGACGGCGCCGCGCAGCGATTGCGCCAAGCGGTCGCCGGTCGAGGCCAGGGCATCCTTGGCGGTTTCAGCCTGGTCCATAGCCTGGGATCGCGCGGCCTCGGTTGTGCGCGAGACGGCATCCATAGCCTTGGTCTTGGCGCCTTCGTAGGCGTCGCGTCCGGCTTCACCCAGTCCGCTCATCGTCGAAGAGGAGCCCTGGCGGGTCGTATCGCTGCTGTTGTAATCGGTCATCGTGGTCTCCTTCTGGGTGCCGACCCGGATCGCGTTGCTACCCGCTCCAGGAAGGGAGCGGCGTCAATTGCGCCTGGGGCAAGGATCGCGAGGTCGTGACAAGGTCGTGACGGGGGCCAAACGCGCACTTTGCCCTGTGGTTCCCCCGCGCTTCTGGGGGCCCCTTGACGCAGGCTGCTGGGGTCAAGATCAGTGTCGCCGGTCAGACCGGGAATAGACGCGGTCCCGGCGATCATCGCTGCGGGGACGGACTATGGCATAAGCCTTCGGCCGGTCCTGATGTTCATCCCAGGCCGGATCCTGACGCTTCATCTCGTGTTCGATGCGGCGGGCCAAGGCGGCTGCTCCGAACGCCCCGAGAAGAACGCCAAGCAGGATGGCCGGCCAGTTGTAGTGGCCGAGCACGAAGGCCGCCACGAGAAAGGGGCCGGTCACGGCCGTGGCCGTGAGCATGGATAGGACGACAGTGAGGGGGTTCATCGCTGGTTGCGTGCCGTGCTCACGACGTCAGCGGCGGCGCACGTCCTGATATGGTCCACGGCGGTCGTCGCGGCGGACTGGGATGGCGATCGTGTCGGGCCGCCCCGCGGAGGGGGCCAACAGATCCGTCAGTCGGGCAAGGAGGGACGCAACAAGATGAAGCACAGAAGCCTCCGGACGCTAGGGGGAAAGCCGTCAAGGACGGTCTGTGGAAAGAACGCTCGGTTCACCTGCGGAGTTCCCCTTGCCGGGCGGGGCTTGGCGGTGACGGGCCGGAGGGTCTTGGGCTTGGCACGAGGCCCCAAAGGCCTCATGGCCATGCTGACCCGGCTTCGCTGAGCCTTTCCTGTCGTGAAAGGCGGTTCCGCCTTCCTGGTGCCAAGGGCGGAACGTTGCGTCACGACGCGCCGACCTGTGCCTCCTGGACAGATCGGGCCTCCTGAGCCTGCTGGACCTCAAGGTTATGCTGGAGCCGCTCGGCGCCTCCGGCCTCGATGGCGGCGTTGAGGCAGCCGCCCAGCAGCACGACATAGGCCGACAGATAGAACCACATCAGGAGCGCGACAGCCGCTCCGAGGGAGCCATAGACTTCGTTGTAGTGGGCGAAATTGCGCAGGTAGACCCCGAAGGCCACGGACACCACCATCCACAGGATCGTCGCCACGATGGCGCCGGGGGTGATCCACTTGGGCCGATGCCCGCGCCGGTTCGGCCCGAAGCGATAAACGATCCCCAGCGTCACCATGATGACCCCGATTGCCACGATCCAGCGGGTCAGCTCGGCCGCCCCGGCGACCCAGGGGCCAAGCGGCAGGACGGCGATGAGGATGGGAGCGATGACCACTGCGGCGATTGCCACGAAGGTCAGCCCGCACAAGGCCAGCGTGACGCCGAAATCCGCCATGTAGCGGCGCCAGATGCTCTGCCGGTGACCGATGTCATAGGCGGCGTTCAGCCCCCGGATCAGGGCCGACACCCCCGCCCGCGCCGACCACAGCGCCACGAACAAGGAGATGACCGTGGCTGTCCCGATCTTGCCGCTGCTGCCCGCGTTGATGATGCCGGCGACCTGGTTGAGGATGGAACTGTGCACCTCGGGGGGCACGACTTCGGCCGCCATCTCGAGAAGGGCGTTGATCTGACCCGGATCGGCGACCCAACTCCAGAGCAGCACGATGGCGGCCAGCGTAGGAAAGAGTGCAAGCATCGCGAAGAAGCCCACCCCGGCCGCGATCAGGCTCAGGTTCAGGCGGTCCATCACATCCCAGATGTACCAGAATGCCGCGAGGGCGGGCCTGAGCACCGGGTCCGCCCGCTACACGCCGCGCGCGGCGCTCTTGGGGCCGAGCATCAGCCAGGCGAGGAAGCCAAGGACAGGCAGGATCAGGATGACGAGCACCCAGATGACCTTGGACCCGGTGGAAGCCGTGGAGTTCACGACCGACACGATGGCCCAGATGTCGAGAGCCAGGATGATGAGGCCAAGAATGCCCGAATAGCCGTTGAACCCCATGTCGCGTCCTTCTCTGCGCGGGTCAGGCCCGCCTGTCCCGGCAACGCCCCGGGCCCGGCGGAGTTCCAGACCGGTGCCGGGGCGGTCTATCAACGCAAAAGGGGCCCGCGCAAGGCGCGGACCCCCCTGTCGGCGCTGGGCCGAGTTACTGTTGCGCTTCGTAGGTCGGCAGAGCGTTCAATTCTTCTTCGGTCTGCGTGACATAGACGCGGATCTCTTCGCCACCTTCCTGACGCAGGAGCTCGATCGAATCCATCGCCATCGCCACCGGCTTCTCACCAATGCCCAGGAAGCCGCCCACATCGATCACGAGATCGGACACCTGCCCGTCCTCGGACAGGACGATCTCGCCCACTTCGCCGATGCGCTCGTCATTGGCGCCGTAAACCGCGGCGCCCTGCAGGCGGTCGGCGGTGAAGTCCTCGGCACCGGCAGCAACGAAGCCTTCACGGGCCGACGGGGCCTCGGCCGAGGTCTGCTCCGTACCGGTCACGGCCGTTCCGGTCGTGCCCTCGGCAGTGGCCGTGGCTGTGTCGTCGGTCGTGGTGGCCGTGGCCGCCGCTGCGTCGGTCGAGGCGGTGCCCGCTGCCGCATCGTCGGTCGCGGCCTGGGCGGTCTGGTCGGCCTCCATCTCGGTTTCGGTCGTGGCGCCTTCGACCGCGTTCTCCGCGGTCTGGGCTGCGCCGGCGGCGGTATCGGCTACCGCTTCGCCAGCGTTCCCGACAGCTTCGCCCGTCGCTTGGGCCGCATTACCGGCCGCGTCGGCTACGTTCTCGCCTGCATTGGCGACGGCCCCGGCCGCAGCGCCCACCGCCGCCCCGGCCGCAGCCCCGGCTGCCGCGCCCGTAGCGGCGAGACCAGTCGCACCGCCCTCGACAGCCTGTTCGGTCTGCTCGGCCACCTGCTCGGCGTTCATGTCACCGTTCGCGGCATTGTAGTCGGGCGCGCCCTCGAGCGCCTCGCGGGTCGTGTTGACGACCAGGAAGAAGTCGTCGGCGTCTTCGGCGGTGGCCGAGTCCGACACGAATTGCAGGGAATCCATCGTCAGGGCAACTTGACGCTCGCCAATGCCGAGGAAGCCTCCAATATCCACGAGGACGGCCTGCACCATGCCCTCGCGGTCAAGGACGATGTCGTTGATCTCGCCCAGGTCTTCCCAGCCTTCCTGGATTCCGGCCATTTCCTGGCCCTCCATGGCGGCTTCGGTGGCATACACGCGCATGCCAAGGAAGTCCGAGCCACGGATCTCCATGGATTCAGGGGCCTGACGGAAGATATCTTGGGTCGCCTGAGTCTGGGTCTGGTCTTGGGCAAGGGCCGGGATAGCCGTAGCCCCCAGAAGTGCGGTGGACAGCAGCAGCTTTTTCAAGAGCGTTCTCCCATATAGTAGAGTCGGTGGGCTCGATGAGCCCGGGCGCGCGAAGTCGCGCTCGGGCCTCCAACGCCGAACCAAGGGGGCAGTTCCGCGCCGGTCATGGAGCGCTCCCCCGGGGACGCCACGACAGGCCGCGCACCCGCCATGACAGCCCCTCGGTCAGGCGAGCGAGGTCCTGGGGATCGTCGGACTCCACGATGCCGGTGATGATGCGCCCGGTTTCGCGCAGGCACAGGCTTACGCCCATCCGCTGCGCGCGATCCATCAGCCGCTGCGCCTCATCGTCGATGCGGTCTTGGTGCAGGTCGCGCGGGGCACCGTCCACTAGTTCGGCGGTGGCCCTGCGGAACGCGCCGACCCCGTCCCAGAGGATGGAGAGGGAAATGAGCCCCGCAGCCGCGGCGTCGGCCCACCACAGCCCCCAGGCGATGCCCAGGATGCCGAGGATGCCTGCGACCCCGGTCTGCCAGTCCGCCTTGTTCATCTCCGAGTCGGTGACGAGCACCTTGTCGTTCAGGTCCTTGGCGGGCCGCTGCTTGAGGTGGCCCAGGACGACCGGCGGAACGATAGAATAGGTCAGCGCGCCGATCATCAGCCAGCCGAACCACACCTCCTGCCCAAGAAGACGGATCGATCCGATGACCGGATGCTCGCGGCGGATCAGGGTGGCCACGGCCTCGTAGAAAAGGATGGCCCCGAAGGCCAAGAGCACCGTCGCCGCCGCGAAGAAGGCAAGCGAGGCCGCCCGGTCGAAGCCGAACGGAAAGCGACGCGTGGGCGCGCGGCCCTCGAACCAGGTCGCCAGGAGAAAGAAGGTCGGCGGCAGCAGGCTCAGACAGTCCTCGATCCAGGCCGAGCGCATGGCTTGGCTCTGGCCGGTGACGAGCCCCACCACCGCGATGACCGTGCCAAGCCAGAACAGGGACCACCATTCGAGCCGGCGTCCCCGCACCATCGCTTGCTGGACCTGCGGCGGATAGTCGGGGCGGATGCGGCCGCTGGCGCCGTGGGCCTTCGGGGTCAGGCCGGCCAGCGCGGTCATTGGCGACGCTCCTCCTCGGCGTCTCCGACCGCGCGGTTGGCCGCGAGCAGCATGGCGTTCTCGCCGGGGCGCAGCAGGATCACGAACTCCTCGCGCCCGATGGAGTTCGTGGCGGCGACCTCGTCCAGATAAGGCGTGTCCTTGGGGATCGCGCCTGCAATCGCCTGCACCTCCCCATGCCGAAGAGCATCGATCGCGGAATGCAGGTCACCGGGCCCCAGCACGAGTTCGGCTTCCAGGCGTTCGGCCAGTCTGCGCAGCGTGCGGTCCTCGTCGGCAGTCAGCTCCGGGGCGACGACCAGGACCACCAGGGTCTCGCCCAAGGTCTGGTCCCGGGTCCGGTGGGGGTCTCGCGGCAGATCGCATGAGGCGGGAAGCGCCAGGAGCCCCGCCAGCAGGCCTGCCAGCGCGCCCTGGCCTGCCATCTCAGCTTCCCACCGGGGTGCCGCCGTTCACGTGGATGACCTGGCCCGAAACGTAGCTGGCATCTTCGGAGGCAAGATATAGATAGGCCGGAGCGAGCTCGTAGGCCTGACCGGCACGGCCCAGCGGCGTGTCCTGACCGAAGGTGGCGATCTTTTCGGGAGGCATCGTTTCCGTGATGAACGGCGTCCAGATCGGGCCGGGCGCCACGGCGTTCACCCGGATCTTCTTTTCGGCCAACTGGGCAGCCAGCGACCGGATCAATGCAAGCTCCGCCCCCTTGCCCATGGCATAGTCCACAAGCTGCTGGTTGCCCTTGTAGGCCACCACGGACACGGTCCCGATGATGTTGCTGCCTTCCCGCATGTGCGGGAGCGCCGCCTGCACGGTCCACAAGTAGCCCAAGGCATTGACGAACAGCGTGTTCTGCGCCTGCTCCGGGGAGACGTTCAGCACGTCCTCCTGCACGATCTGCATGGACGCGTTGCAGACCAGGACATCAAGGCTCCCGCCCAGCCATTCGATGGCTTCGCGAGTGGCGCGGGTGTTCTCCTGGTGGATGCCCGCGTCCATGCCGACCGCGTGGCCTTCGCCGCCCAGGTCGCGGATGCGCCGGATGGTTTCCTCGGCATCCTGCGGATCGGAATAGTAGGAGATGGCGACCTTGGCACCTTCCCGTGCAAAGAGCAGGGCCGTGGCCCGCCCGATGCCCGAGGATGCCCCGGTGATGAAGGCGGTCTTCCCCTTCAGCTTGTCGCTGCCTTTGCCGCGGGGGGACTCGTCGAACGGTTGGCTGGGATCGGGCATGGTGCGGCTCCTTTGGGTCCGGGGCAGGAAAAGGGCACCGGTGACGGGGCGGTAACGTGGCTCCTCCGCATCCGGGTTCCTGTGCTGCCGGAACTTCACGGGCCCGTGGTTGTTCCGCACAGGACGAGCGGACCGCTTGAATGGGGAACGCGCGCGAGGGGAACAACGGAGGATGCGGGATGCCCGACGGACGGCCAGGTGATCGGATGCCTGGAAGCAAGGTCCCGCCTTATGCGCTCCATCATCCCCGTGCTTGGGGAGCGGACCCGCTGGACCAGGGAACTTGGCGCTTCTCGCTCTGGGCGCCCCAGGCCAGCGATGTGGCGCTCGATCTTGGCGGCGACCGGCTGGTCATGGCCAAGGACGCCGGCGGCTTCTGGCGAACGACCTGCGAAGCCAAGGCGGATGGTCCCTACGCCTTTGTCGTGGACGGTCAGGCCACCCCCGACCCCTTGGCCCGCGCCCAGATGGGGCTGGACCTCATGGGGCCGTCGCGCCTCGTGGACCCCCGCCACCATGCCTGGACCTCCGAATGGGCCGGTCGCCCCTGGGAAGAGGCGGTCATCTACGAGCTCCACCTCGGCACCTTCACGCCCGAAGGCACCTTCGAGGGAGCGATGGGCAAGCTGCCCGAACTGGCGTCGCTGGGCATCACCGCTCTCGAGATCATGCCGGTGGCTCATGGCCCCGGCCGTCGCGGCTGGGGCTATGACGGTGCTCTCCTGGCCGCGCCGCATCCGGCCTACGGCACGCCCGAGGCGATGAAGCGCTTCGTGGAGGCCGCGCAGGCCCAGGGGATCATGGTGATCCTCGATATCGTCATGAACCACTTCTCGCCCGAAGGGTCGGACTTGGAGCGGATCGCGCCCGACTTCTTCGACCCCGCGATGAGCAGTCCCTGGGGCACCGGCATCGCCTTTGCCAAGCCCGCCGTGCGCAGCTTCTTCACCGACCTCGCCTTGGGCTGGATCACCGAGTACCGGCTCGATGGCCTGCGCTTCGATGCGATCCACGAGATGAAGGACCCGCATTCGGACACCGAATTCATCGTGGAACTGTCGCGCGCGATCCGGTCGCGGGACTTCGGCCGACCCATCCACCTGATCGCAGAGGATCCGCGAAACAACCCCGTCCTGATCCGCGATGGCCTGTTCACCGCGCAGTGGGACGATGACTTCCATCATGCCATCCACACGCTTCTGACCGACGAAGCCAGCGACTACCTGGAAGACTTTGCCGTCGATCCGATAGGCAGGCTCGAACACCTGCTGGCCCGCGGCTTTGCTTGGGAGGTCGACGAGGCCCCGGAGCCCGAAGCCGGGCTGCCCCTCTATGGCCTGCCTTGGACGGCCTTCATCATACACAAGCAGAACCATGACCAGATCGGCAACCGACCGGACGGTGGGCGGCTCCTGACCCTTGTAGAGAATGCCCGCGCGGTCGAGGCGCTGCATGCATTCCAGCTCGTCTCGCCCTTTGTGCCGATGCTCTGGATGGGCGAGGAAGAGGGCGAGCATGGTCCGTTCCACTATTTCTGCGACGTGTCGGAGGAGCTGGCCCGCAAGATCACGGAAGGACGCAAAGAGCAGTTCGGGAAGATGTTCGGCCGAACGGACTTCCCGGATGCCAACGACCCGGCCACCATGGATGCTTCGCGCCCTTTCACCGAGCCGGACAGCGAACATGCCCTATACTGGCGCGAGCTGACGCGGCGGTTGCTCGCGCTGCGGCACGAGCGGATCGTGCCGCTCTTGAAGTCGGGGCGTACCGGGCCCGCGACTGTCGTTCGGCGGGGCAAGTACGCGCTGTCCGCCGCTTGGCCGTTCCGGGACGGCACCATCACTGCCTATATCAACTTGGGCTCGCCGTCCGACGATCCCGCGCCCACAATGGCCCCCGAGCCCAATGACCTTGTGCTGGGCGACATCGCCAGCGACCCCTACGCCTTCGCCCTCACCGTGAGCCGCACATGACCGCTTCCCTTCCCCTCGCCACATATCGTCTGCAGCTCCGCGAGGGGATGACCTTCGACAGAGCCATCGACCGCCTGCCCGCGATCAAGAAGCTGGGGGCCAGCCACCTTTATCTGTCGCCCATCTTCACGGCCACGCGGGGATCGACCCACGGCTACGACGTCACCGATCCAGGCGAGGTCGAGCCCAGCCTTGGCGGGCGCGAAGGGTTCGAACGACTGGCACGGGCCGCACAGGATGCAGGTCTGGGCGTCATCATCGACATCGTGCCCAACCACACCGCCTTCAACCTCCAGAACCCCTGGCTCCTGGACGTGCTGCGGCATGGGGAGCGGAGCCGCTGGGCGCGCCACTTCGACATCGACTGGGGCGCGGGCCGCCTCGTTCTGCCTTTCCTGCCCGAACCGTTCGAGGCCATGCTGGACAGTGGCCGCGTGGAGGCCAAGGAAGGCGAGGACGGCCCGGTCCTTTGCGCGGGCGAACTTGAGATCCCGCTTACCCCCCATCCGCTGACCGAAGCGGAGCGCGCGGGCGAGCCCGAGGCGCTTCGCGAGCTCCACGCCCGCCAGGCCTGGAGGCTTGCGCACTGGGAACTGGAACGGGACGGGGTCACGCACCGGCGCTTCTTCAACGTGACGGGCCTGATCGGGATGCGCGTGGAGGACGGCCAAGTCTTCGACGACACTCATGCCCTGACGTTCGACCTTCTGCGCGCGGGGCTGGTGCAGGGCCTGCGCGTGGACCATGTGGACGGCCTCGCCGATCCCGGCGCTTATCTGCAACGTTTGCGCGAGGCGGTCGGAGACTGCCCGATCTGGATCGAGAAGATCCTTGTGGGCGACGAGCGGCTGCCTCCCTGGCCCGTGGAGGGGACCACGGGCTACGAGGCCTGCGCAGCTATCACCCGTGTCCTGACGGACCAGAAGGGGCTTCAGGACCTTGACGCGCTCTGGCGGCGCGAAACGGGGGAAGAGCGCGAGTGGCCGCAGGTCCTGGCCGAGGCCAAGGGTCAGGTCATCCTTCAGGATCTCGCCGCGGAGCTTGCGCAGCTCAAGAACCTTGCCATGACAGCGGCCTGTGCCTCGGGCGAGGTGGAGGCGGGCGAGGAGGCCCTGCGCGAGGCGGTGCTCGCACTGCTTGTGGAGGTGCCGCGCTACCGGACTTATCTCGAAGCCGAGGACCCGGAGCGCAGGGTCGAGGATCTGGCGATCATGCAGAGCTGCGCGGACCGGGCGGCCAAGGGGCTGGTCAGCGACGTGGCCCTGCGTTTCGTGGCCCGCGCGATCTGCGATGGCGACACCGAGGAGGCGCTGCGGCTGCGAGTCCGCTTCCAGCAGGTCACCGGCGCGTTGATGGCCAAGTCGCAAGAAGACACGGCCTTCTTCCGTTTCACCCGCTGCCTTGCCCATTGCGAGGTGGGGGGCGAGCCGGGCGATCCGGTCTGGACAGCCGAGCAATTCGGCGCTTGGCTGGGCGAGAGGTCCGGACGTGACCTGACGCTCACCTCCTCACATGACACCAAGCGGGCCGAGGACGCTCGGATGCGTCTGGTCGCCATGACCCACCGCCCCGACGCCTTTGCTCGTATCTGGGAAGCCAGCAAGCGTGTGAGCGGAGCGGACAGGGTGCCGGTCGCGACGCGCTGGTACATCGTGCAAAGCCTTCTCGCACTCTGGGAGGACGGGCGCAACGGCTTGGCCGACCGGCTGGCCAAGCACCTCGAGAAGGCCATGCGCGAGGCCCGCGAGGTCACCAACTGGACCCACCCGCGCGAGGACGCCGAGCAGCGGCCCGAGGACTTCGCCCGGGCCTTGGCCGAGGGCTGGGCCAAAGAGCTGCCCGACGGCGCCTCCGAACTGATCGCACGGGCCGACGAGCTGTCCCTGGCCCAACTGGCGATCAAGTGCGTCATGCCGGGCATCCCGGATTTCTACCAAGGCGCTGAAGGCCCCCTGCACCACCTGACAGACCCCGACAACCGGCTCGCCGTCGACTGGGACCGCCTGGGAGAGCCCGAGCCTGGACGTTTTGCAGAGCACAAGGACGCTCTCACCCGGCAGCTTCTGGCGCTCCGGGCCGAACATCCCGGCCTGAGCACAGCAACAACCCGGATCGACGAAGCCGGGCAGGGATGGCGGCTGGTGCGCGAAAGCGGCGACGGCCGTTTGGTATTGTCGCTGGCCTGGGGGCAAGGCAAGGACGTGGTTCAGGTCGAATGGTCGCCCCTGGAGTCGGTCCACGCCGCGGAATGATGCAGCCCTGTCCGTCGCGGACTAGCCTCGGGCGCCGATCCAGTGCGTTTCGCCACAGGCCGGGAACCCGATCCGACCCTTGCGGTTGAGCCCGGTCAATCATCCCGCCACTGACCGGAGGCCCTATTTGGCCCGCCTCGACGACCTAGATTTGTCCAAGACCCTGGCCGTTCTTCTTGCCGGGGGCTCCGGCTCGCGCCTTCACGAGCTGTCCGACCTAGAGGCCAAGCCGGCCCTTCCCTTGGCGGAGGGACGACTCGTCGACTTCGCCATCGGCGGAGCAGTTCGCGCCGGCGTGCCCCGCCTGTCCGCCCTGCTGGGGCACCGGCCCGAGACGCTGACCCGCCATATTCCGGCACGGTGGGGCGACCGCATCGCGGTCACGCTCCCCGACACTCCGGTCTTCGGGCCCCAAGGTACCATGGCGGCCCTGTTGCGGATGCCACAGGACGACGCCCAAGAGTTCCTGGTGCTGCCGGGCGATCAGGTCCACGACCTGGATCTCCGGGCCCTGGTCGGGGCGCATCGCCATGAAGGCTCGGTTGCGACCTTTGCCGCCTCGGGCGACCGTCGAGGGCCCTGCGTGTTCGACGCAGCCTGGCTCCGTGCCTCGGCCGCGACCGACCTCGGCCGGGACATCTGGGAGGATCTTCTGCCAGCGCTTGCCGCCGCAGGAAAGGCACGGGCCTGGACGGTGCCGGCCGATGCCTATTGGCGCGACATCGACACGCTGGACGACCTGCGCCTGGTCTCGCTCGACTTCCAGCGCGGCTGGCCTTGCATCACCCCCCCGGGCGAAAGCGCGACCCCGCTTGTCGATGATCCGCGCGAGCTTGCCTTCGAAGCGGGTGGCATCTCCTTGTCCGTTCCGCGCTTCGGCGCGCGGACGCCGGGACGCTGGACGGTGCTCGAGGACACCGTCGTCATGCCGGGTGCCCGCGTGGCGCCAGGGGCTCGCCTGACGCGGGCCTTGGTGGCGCCGGGGGCCATCGTGCCAGCCGGACTCGTGCTGGGCGACGACCCGGAGGAGGACGCTCGCTGGTTCCGCGTGACACCGCTGGGCACTAGCCTCGTCACTCCGCCCATGCTCGCGGCCCGCGCCGCCGACCGCATGCGCGCCCGTCTTCAGTCCCGGTCCGCCGGGCTTGCCACGTCAGGACGCCTTTGATGCTGAAACGACCCGCTCCGTCCCTCGGCTTCGATCCCGAATCCGCGCACTCCGACGCCTTGGGCGCGCTCTTTGATGGGCAGGGCACCAACTTTGCCCTCTTCTCGGAGAATGCCACCCGCGTGGAGCTTTGCCTCTTCGACGATGAAGGAAAGACCGAGACTCACCGTCTCGACCTGCCCGCGATGGAAGGGGGAATCTGGCACGGCTACCTGCCCGGCATCGGGCCGGGGCAGGTCTACGGCTACCGCGTCCACGGACCCTACGCCCCGGCCGAGGGCCATCGCTTCAACCCGCACAAACTGCTCCTTGATCCCTATGCGCGCGAGTTGCGGGGCGAGATCGTCTGGGACGACGCCCTCCACGGCTACGATCTCGAACAGGGCGATGCCACGCCCGACCTGCGCGACAGCGCCCCCTTCATGCCCAAGGCCGTGGTCGTGGACCCCGATTTCGACTGGGAGGCCGACCGCGCCCTGCGGACCCGCTGGCAGGATTCGTTCGTCTATGAGGCCCATGTGCGCGGCCTTACCATGCGCCATCCCGGCGTGCCGCAGGCGGACCGTGGCACCTTCCAGGGCCTTGCCGCCCCGCCGGTGATCGACCACCTCAAGGCGCTGGGCGTCACCGCCATCGAGCTCCTGCCCGTTCACGGCTTTGCCAATGACCGCTTCCTCGTGGAAAAAGGCCTGTCGAACTACTGGGGCTACAACACCCTGTCGTTCTTTGCCCCTCACGCCCGTTATCTCAAGTCGGGCACCATCCGCGAGGTCAAGGAAGCCGTGCGCCGCTTCCACGCGGCAGGCATCGAGGTGATCCTTGATGTCGTGTTCAACCACACCTGCGAGGGCAACGAGAAGGGGACCACGCTCAGCTTCCGCGGCATCGACAACGCGAGCTATTACCTGCTCTCGCCCGAGGACAAGACGCATAGCTTCGACACCACCGGGACCGGGAACACGCTCAACGTGGCGCATCCCATGGTCCTTCGGATGGTTCTCGACTCCCTGCGCTACTGGGTTCAGGTCATGCATGTGGACGGCTTCCGCTTCGACCTCGCCTCCACGCTGGGCCGGGAGCCCTCGGGGTTCGAACGCGAGGGTGCGTTCTTTGCCGCCCTGCGCCAGGACCCGATCCTCAGCACCGTGAAGCTCATCGCCGAGCCGTGGGATGTGGGCGAGGGGGGCTATCAGGTGGGCGGCTTCCCGTGGCCCTTCCGCGAATGGAACGACAAGTTCCGCGACGACACCCGAGGCTTCTGGCGCAAGGACCAGGGCCTCGTACCCGCCATGTCCGAGCGGCTGCTGGGCAGCCCCGTCCAGTTCCACCATTCGCACCGTCCGGCGACCTCCTCGGTCAACTTCGTGGCCGCGCATGACGGCTTCACGCTGTGGGACACGGTCAGCTTCAACGACAAGCACAACGAGGCCAACGGCGAGGACAACCGCGACGGCCATTCCAACAACCTCAGCGACAACATGGGCGTGGAGGGGCCGAGCGACGACCCTCGCATCCTTGGCAGCCGCGAGCGGCGCGCGCGCGCCATGCTGGCCACGCTGCTCCTCAGCCAGGGCGTTCCCATGATGCTGGCGGGCGACGAACTCGGCCAGACCCAGGGCGGCAACAACAACGCCTACGCCCAGGACAACGAGACCGCTTGGATCGACTGGTCCGCCCCGCGCGAGGGGCTGCTCAGCGCCGTGCATGACCTCGCCGCCTTCCGGCGGGAAGCGCGCCTGACCCGGCTGCGCTTCGCCGAGCCACCGGGGCAAGGGGTGGGCGACGGACCGGTGACGCGGTGGCTTCATCCCGAAGGCCGCGAGATGACCGATGACGACTGGCACGACGAGGGCCTCCGGTGCTTCGGCGCGGATCTTTCCCTCCCTGGCGGGCCACGGCTTCTGATCCTGCTCAATGCCGGCGACGCGGCGGTCTTCACCCTGCCCGAAGGGACATGGCACCTCCGGCTCGACACCGCCCGCAAGCGGGTCGCCTGCAAGGAACTTGCCGGCGCGGAGGTCCAGGTGGATTGGCAAAGCGTACAGGTGCTCTGGAACACGGAAACCTCGGGTCTGCCCAAGGGCGAAGGCGCGATCGTCGATTAAGACCGGCTGGCCAGGAGATCGGCCACATGGAGGAACGGGATGTCCGCCCGGCGCGCCGCCTCCCGGTCCACCTCCGCGTCGCCCACGAAGAGCGTGGCCTCGGGTCCGATCTCGTGGAACGCCATGGCCTCGTGCAGGAGACCGGGAGCGGGTTTGCGGCAGCCGCAGCCCGCATCCATGGCATGGGCGCAGAACCGGACCGCGCCATCGGGCGGACGATGGCCTGTCGCAGCCTCGGCGGCGTCCTGCAGCAGGCGGCGGGCCATTGCGGCGGTGAGGTGCCCGTAGAACACGTGATCCTGGTTCGAGGCCATGCCCAAGCGGAGACCGTCCGGGCCCCAGCGCAGGCTCGCCAAAGCTTCGCGAATGCCCGGCATCGGTTCCCACTCGCCGGGACCGTGGGGGCAGACCTTGCCGGGGATGGTGACGCGGCGCAGCGTGTTGTCCGCATCGAAGATGACCAGTCGGACATGGTCGGGAAAAGGCGATCCCATCACGCGCGGCCCTCCCGCTCCAGTTCCTGACGGAGGCGGGCGGCATAGCGGTCCCGGTCCTTCGCCATGCGAAGGCCGTCCATGCTGCCGCCTAGCGTCTCCGCCGCGAGACTGGCGTACCCCAGGCGATAGGCCAGGTAGGCCACGGTGTAGAAGGGGAGCACCGTCACGACGTCGCGGTCGCCGCTGCGCTCGGTGTAGTCCTCCAGAAGGCGATCCAGCGCTGCGTCACCCATCCCGAACTCGACCGCCGCGCCGGCCAGATCCCACGCGATGTCCTGCATGCCAGGCCAGAAGTGATCGTCGTGATGATCGATGCCATCGGTCTTCAGGATCCCCGTCGCGGTCCGCAGCCATTCCTGCGGCAACATGCGCCCGTCGCAAGCCAAGGCGGGTCGGGCCAGCACCGCCGCGCGCTGCCGATCCATCCAGCCGGTTCGTCCAGCGGCCTCCAGTCCAAGCCCCTCGGCCAGATTGGTCCGCGTCATGTGCAGGATATCCTCGAAACGCGGCACGTCCGCCCTGGCCTGTCCGGAACGGAGAAAGGCGAGGTACCCGCCCATGGCCGCCAGCAGGGCTCCGTCCAGATCCTCCGGCCTGAGCGGGGTACCCTGCACGGCGTCATAGGCTAGGAATCCGTCCGCCAAGCCCCGCACGGCGGGCGCCAGCCCGGCTTCTGCCTGCCATTCGGCGCGGTCGAGGGCGCGCCGGCCCCGCTCTACCAGCCCTGCGAACTTGAGAAAGAGGGGAGCGTTCCCGTCACGTGTGAGGAGATACTTTCGACGTTCGTGCTGCGGCTGCACGGCAGGCTCGTCATCCGGCGAAGCAAGAAGCGCTCGCCACAGACCGCCTGACAGGTCGCGCAACGTGCCACCCCCCCAGGGGCGGACCAGACGACCGGAGTCCAGCAACACGTCCTCGAAACCGGCGGTCCACCGCGCCAGCCGGGGCCAAAGATCACGGGCCCGCTCGGAGCGGAGGCCCGCACCATCCGAGTCCCAGCTCGGGAACAGCGCGATGCGATGCTCGGGGCATCCTGCCCTCAGGGCGGCCTCCGCGACGCAGGCAAAGGACGAGCCGCTGATTCCAGGGCCTTCGTCCACAATCAGCACATGCCCCGACGCGCCGGCCTCGAGCGCGGCTTTCAGGCGCGGCCCCAGGCGCAGCTCGCGGTCGAACGGGTGGCCGCGCGGACGGACCGTAAAGGTTCTCACCGCGACGCCGGCCGCCTCCAACTCGGCCGCGACGACGGCGGACAGGGTCGTGCCGATGCTGCGCAGCCCGATGACGGTCGCATAGCGGGGGGACGCGGCTTTCAGGAAACGGCGCGCGGCCTCGGCGTACATCTCGGGGTACAGAGCGTAGAACGAGAAGCCTTCGGGCTCGGAAACCTTCACCAGGGTCGGAAGCGGCCCTGCCTCGATCGCGGTCAGCGTCGCCGCGGCCGAGGCGAGCCGGTCGCTATCCGCATCGGACCGGACCGCATGGGCCAGATCCATGACAACGGAGCGACAAGTTCGAGCGAGAGGATGCTCCTCGTCCTTCTCGGGCGACAGCATATCCACCAGTCCCGCTTCCAGCACGCCCGCAGCTACGAGATGGGCAGACGGCTCGACATGCGGGGCCGCAATGGCTTGCCGCAACGAAGCCACGAGCGCGCGCGGATCTTCGGTGCGGCTCCGGTCCGAATAGACGATCATCGGGACAGCACGACCGCCGCCCCGACGGTGGAAGCACGGCCCCGGTTGCTGGCTCCGGGGCCTGCCCGCCTCATTGGCTCGCTGCCTCCCCTTCGGCGGGAGCGGCTGCCGCATCGCCACCGGCCGCGGCATCCGCCGGGGCAAAGGTGGCCAGGTAAGCCCAAAGATCATGAGCCTCCTGCTCGTCCCGGACCTGATATGCCATCTTGCTCCGACCAGAGGTCTCGCCAGTGGCTTCGCGAAGGTAGCCGGTCGGATCTTGAACATACGCCGTGAAGTTCGCCTCCTCCCAGACCGCCCCTGTCGCGCCATAGGTCGTCATGAGCTCGCTGTAGGCGTAGTCCGGATAGCTGCCCGCGACGCGGCCCGCGACGCCGTAAAGGTTGGGGCCGACCTTGGCATTGCGCCCGGCCAGCACTTCGCCCGCTTCGTTCTGGACGACGTGGCAGGCGATGCACTGACGGTTGAAGTGCTCCTCGCCCGCTGCCGCATCCCCCGTGCCTTCCTGCGCCCAAGCGGCACAAGGGCCCAGAAGGGCCATGACGGCGATCACCCGTGTCTTCATAGTGGAATGTCCTCTCTCCCTGGCCGTGCGATGGTCCGCTCCGGTCGGGAGGAGGTTAGCGTATCGGCCAGGAGGGTCCAGAGGAAGACCGGGGTGCCCGACCAAAGGCGCAGCGGGTGCGTGCGGCGTAGGAAAATTCCGAATACAACCGGAACCCTCTCCGGGACGTGACGTTTACCATGCATACCGGCGCTGATTCCCGATGCCTGTCCCAAGCGAGGCGCCGTGTTTCCCCCGACCGCGAGTTCCCTGTCGCGGTCAGTTCCCGCCGGAGAGTGCTCCCCTCGCTCTCCGGCGGACGCTTTTCTCCTTTGGACTTTCATCTGCAATAAGGGCGCGGGCTCCTCGCTATGATCTGCTCTGTGATGATCGATGGTCGGACCCGTCAGGGGCCAGTCTGCCGCGACCGTCCAGCAAAGGGATGATTTTCGACTCGAAACAGGTTAGGATGTGCATCCCGGACGTAGGAGGTTTTCCATGACCCGCCATATCGCCGATCATCCAGCCCCTGAGGACGCAACCCTTCGCCTCAGGCATTTCCTTCGCATCGAGCGGGAAGAGCAGCGCCATCCAGCGGTGCAGGCTCTCCATGTCCGCCGGCCGGCCAGCGCGGCCGAAACGCGGCTCGGCCCCATTCTCAAGGTGCTGCGCGAACACGACCACTGACGGGTTGAACCCCGGGCCAGCCCGGGCGAGGCTTGGGGCTCCCGACCCGGAGACCTCATGCCCTTCCATCCCGCTGCCCGGCAACCCCTGAGGGGGATCGTCTTCAAGCTGGCCGCCGTGGTGATCTTCACGGCCATGTCCGCCCTGATCAAGGCCGCCTCGGACCGCGTTCCGCCGGGCGAGGCGGTGTTCTTCCGGTCGCTCTTCGCGACACCCGTGATCCTGGCCTGGCTGCTGTGGCAGGGGAACCTGGTGCAGGGTCTGCGGACGGGCGATCCGCTCGGCCATCTTTGGCGCGGGCTGGTTGGGACGGTGGCCATGGGCCTGGGCTTCTGGGGCTTGGGTCTGCTGCCATTGCCCGAGGTAACAGCAATCGGCTACGCCACGCCGCTTCTCGTGGTCGTCTTCGGCGCGATGTTCCTGGGCGAGCCGGTGCGCAAGGTGCGGCTCCTTGCCGTGGCGCTGGGCCTGGCCGGCGTGCTCGTAGTGCTGAGCCCGCGTCTCAGCGTCGGGGCCCACGCATCAACCGCCGAGGCACTGGGGGCGGTGGTGACCCTCGGGGGTGCGATCTTTGCGGCCTTGGCGCAGGTCTTCGTCCGGCGGCTCACCATGACGGAGGGGACGGCGGCCATCGTGTTCTGGTTTTCGGTCACCGCGACGCTTCTGTCGCTGGTCACGCTGCCCTTCGGCTGGGTGGTCCCGACCATGCCCGAGGCCACGCTTCTGATCCTCGCCGGCCTGCTCGGGGGCATGGCGCAGATCTGCCTGACTTCGGCCTACCGCTTCGGCGAGGCGGGGCTGGTCGCGCCGTTCGACTATGCGTCGATGCTTCTGGCCATCGCGATCGGTTATGCGATCTTCGGCGAGGTGCCGGCCCGCACCACGCTGATCGGCGCGGCGATCATCATCGGGGCCGGCGTCCTCATCATCTGGCGCGAGCATCGGCTGGGCCTGCTGCGGACCCGCGGCGCTTCGGCCCCCGACAGCTAGGTCGGCCCGCCGCCTGGAAGCTGGCGGGCCATCGTTCATAGGCTGTGATCGTGCCTGCCTTCAGGCGCGGACGAGCTTTTCGTAGGACTGCGCGATGTCGCGGGTCAGTTCGCCCACTTCGAAGTTGTAGTCGCCGATCTGGCCCACGGGCGTGACCTCGGCGGCCGTCCCGGTCAGCCAGCACTGCTCGAAGCTTTCCAACTCACCCGGCAGGATATGGCGCTGGTGGACCTTGATCTGCTTGTCTTCCAGCATCCCGATCACGGTCTGCCGGGTCAGGCCATTCAGGAAGCAGTCCGCGAGCGGCGTGTGCACCTCCCCGTCCTTGACGAAGAAGATGTTGGCCCCGGTCGCCTCGGCCACATAGCCCCGGTAGTCCATCATCATCGCGTCCGAGCAGCCCTTGGCTTCGGCCTGGTGCTTGGACATGGTGCAGATCATATAAAGGCCGGCGGCCTTGGCCTCGGAAGGGATGGTCTCGGGCGAGGGGCGCTTCCACTTGGCGATGTCGAGCTTGGCGCCCTTCATCTTGGCGTCGCCGTAGTAGTTGCCCCACTCCCAGCCGGCGACCGCCAGCCGCACGGGGTTCCGGCGCGCCGACACGCCCATGTCCTCGCCCGAGCCGCGCCACGCGATCGCGCGGACATAGGCATCGGTCCAGCCGTTGGCCTTGAGCATCGCGTCCTTGGCGGCGTCGATCTCCTCGGCGGAGTAGGGAACCTCCATGTCGAGAAGCTCGCCCGACTTGATCAGGCGCAGCGAATGCTCGTGGCCCTTGAAGATCTTGCCGTTGTAGCAGCGTTCTCCCTCGAACACGGCCGAGGCGTAATGGAGCGCGTGGGTCAGGACGTGTACGGTCGCGTCGCGCCACGGCACGAGCGTGCCGTCCATCCAGATCCATCCGTCGCGATTGTCATAAGCGCCGGCCATGCTCCACTCTCCTTGCCATTCCTGTCGGGATTTGGTCCATATCGGACATAAAGTTGCGTGCGTCGGGGTTGGGCTACCAAGGGGTCCTTGGAATGTCAACGACGCTGACGTATCTTTTGGACCGACAAAGGAGGGCGAATGGCCGAGCGACCGGGACCGCAGGGGGGGCATGGGCTCCTCTACCTGACCGACGAGCAATTGCGGAAAGGGATCGAGGCGATGTTCTTCGCCTATCGCGGCTTCACCTCCGCCCCCGACCGCATCCTGGAGGAACAGGACTACGGCCGGGCGCATCACCGCGCGCTTCATTTCATCCAGCGCAGCCCCGGCACCACCGTGGGCAACCTCCTCGACATCCTGGGCGTCACCAAGCAGTCGCTGAACCGCGTGCTGCGGAAGCTGATGGAGGACGGCCTCGTGGAGGCCCGCGTCGGTCGCGAGGACCGGCGCGAACGCCACCTGCATCTGACCGACAAGGGTAAGGTCCTCGAAAAGCTCCTTGCCGATGCCCAGCGCGACCGCATGCGGGCCGCCTACCGCGCCGCTGGGCCGCAGGCCGTCGCAGGCTTCCGCCAAGTGCTGGAGGCCATGATGGACCCCGAGATGCGCCGCCACTTCGATGGCGACGACAAGGCTGGGAGCCGCTGAGATGGAGTTTCCCCATCTCTTGATCGTGGACGACGACGAGCGGATCCGCGGCCTTCTGACCCGGTTCCTGCGGAAGAACGGCTTCCTGGTCACCGCTGCCGCCAACGCGGCCCAAGCGCGGAGGCTGCTTGCGGGCCTGGCGTTCGACCTCCTCGTGCTCGATGTCATGATGCCGGGCGAAGACGGGCTGTCCTTCTGCCGCGACCTGCGCCGCAGACTCAACGTACCGGTCCTGCTGCTTACCGCGCGGGGCGAGACGATGGACCGGATCCTGGGGCTCGAGGCCGGGGCGGACGACTACCTGGCCAAGCCCTTCGACCCCAAGGAACTCCTGCTGAGGATCAACGCCATCCTGCGCCGCGCTGTGGCCGAGCCACCTGCTCCGGCCCCCGCGCAGAAGATCCTGCGCCTGGGTTCCATGACCTACGACGTCGAGCGCGGGGAACTGTCGGACGACGCGGGCGAGACCTTGCGCCTGACCGCCACCGAGGCCGGGCTCATGCGGATCCTCGCGGCCGATCCGGGTGCGACAGTGACGCGGACCCGCCTGATCGAGGAAGCAGGACCGCGCGGCGTGCCGTCGCCCGCGCAGGAAAGGGCGGTGGACGTGCAGATCACGCGCCTTCGCCGCAAGATCGAGCCCGACCCCCGCCAGCCGCGCTACCTGCAGACGGTCCGGGGCGCGGGTTACCGGCTTGCGTCGGACTGAAGGCTCTAGCCCAACTCGCCGCAGACCTCGGTGGCGTCGAAGTGCTCGTCGCGCCAATCCCACAGGCGTGGCGCAGGCCAGGGAGCCTCGACCTCCCGCCTGGTTCCGGCAACCTCCACCGTGCCGCGCCCGGTGAGCAGGTTGACGTCACAGGTCCCTGCCGCGTCCGGGTCGAGCGTATCCCACCAGTCGTAGGTGATGCCCGCCACGCGCCAGTCGCCGTCGCGATGCGCGATGGTGAGCGCAAGCCGCCAGCGGTCGCGTCCCACCGAGTCGTTCATGGAGGTGAGAAGGACGGAACCGGCGGGGCTTACCGACAGCTCCGGCCGCTGTCCCGGCATGCCGCCGCTCCAGGCCACCCTCTCGGCCGTCTGGAAGCCCTTGGCCGTCTCGACCGACAGGTCCACCCCTTCGAGGCCGTAGTCGAGCAGGGTGTAGATCTCGGCATCGCCGTCACGGTCGAGGTCGGCCTCGATCTCCGAGACGGTCTGCCGGTTGTCCTGGGCCAGCGCGGGGCCTGCGAAGAACAGGCAGGCGAGGACGATGAAACGCATCATGAAACTCCGGGCGACTTGTATCAGCCGACAAAAACCCGTTTCCTGTCCCTCATGTCCACGGTGGTTATCCTGACCCATCCCGACTGCGCGCGCCACGCGCCGCCTTCGGGTCACCCCGAGCGGCCAGACCGGCTGGCGGCAGCTCTCGCCGGGCTTCAAGGCTTGGATCACACGCCCGAGGCGGCGGCGGAGGCCCCGGACGAGGATCTCACCGTCCTGCATCCCCAGCGCTATCTCGACGCCCTGGCCCGCAAGGAACCTGCGCGGGACGCGGTTGCGCTCGACCCCGACACTTGGCTTTCGCCGGGGTCGCTTCGGGCGGCGCGGCTCGGGGCCGGCGCGGCGCTGCGGGCCGTGGACCTCGTGATGGGCGGAACGGCGCGAGCGGCCTTTGCGGCCACGCGGCCGCCTGGGCATCATGCGCTGGCCTCAACGCCGATGGGGTTCTGCCTGTTCGGCAACGTGGCGCTGGCAGCCCGACGCGCCATCGACCGGCATGGGGCCGAGCGGGTCGCGATCGTGGATTTCGACGTCCACCATGGCAACGGGACCCAGGCGCTTGTGGAGGAGGACCCCCGCATCCTTTTCGTGTCCACGCACCAGTCCCCCTTCTGGCCCGGCACCGGCCTGGCCTCGGACGCGGGGCCGCATGGCACCGTCCTGAACCTGCCGCTCCGGGCCGGGACGGGCAGCGCGGCCTTTCGGGAGGTCGTGACCGGCCAGATCCTGCCACGGCTCGAGACGCACCGGCCGGACGTCCTCCTGATCTCGGCGGGGTTCGACGCACACAAGGACGATCCCTTGGGCGGGTTGCGGCTGGAGACCGAGGATTTCGGCTGGGTCACCGCGCGCCTGTGCGAGGTCGCGGAACGTCACGCGAACGGGCGTGTGGCATCCGTCCTCGAAGGGGGATATGACCTCGATGCCCTGCGCGACGGCGTGGCGGCGCATGTGGCGGCCCTTGGAGGACAGGCGTGAGCGAGAAACCGGTCGAAGAGATGACCTTCGAGGAAGCCCTGGCCGAGCTGGAAGGCGTCGTGACGCGGCTTGAGCGCGGCGACGTGGCGCTGGACGACTCGATCAACCTTTATGAGCGTGGGGCGCGGCTCCGCGCGCGCTGCCAGCAGAAGCTGGCCGAGGCCGAGGAGAAGGTCTCCAAGATCACGCTGGGCGACGGTGGCCAACCGGCCGGGCTCCAGCCCTTCGACGCCGGCTGAGCACCGCATGAACGACGGCGCCTTGCGGCCTGCCCGGATCGACCCGGGAAATCCGTCCTTCGACGAGGCCCTGGCCGACGCCCGCGCCTTGGTCGACGCCGAACTCCGCCGAGCCCTGGCCGGCGAGGCCGGGCCGATTGCCCAGGCGATGCTGTATGCCTGCAAGGGCGGAAAGGGGCTTCGCGGGTTCCTGGTCCTGGAGGGCGCGCGGCTTCATGGCCTGACCAAGGTGCAGGCCGCGCCGGTCGTGGCCGCCATCGAGGCGTTGCACGCCTACTCGCTGATCCATGACGATCTGCCCTGCATGGACGACGACGACCTGCGCCGTGGCCGCCCAACGGTCCACCGGGCCTGGGACGAGGCGACGGCCGTGCTGGCGGGCGATGCGCTCCAGTCTCTGGCTTTCGAGCTGGTCTGCCGAGCCACGATCCCCGCCGAGGCGCGGGTGATGCTGGCACTGACGCTGGCGCAAGCTTCCGGGGTGGCGGGCATGGTGGGCGGGCAGGCGCTCGACATCGCGGCCGAAACGGCGCCCGAGCCGCTCGGGTTGGATGAGGTCACCCGGCTGCAGGCGCGCAAGACCGGCGCGCTCATCACCTGGGCCGCGGCTGCGGGCGCGCGGATGGCCGGAGCCGACCCCGCGCCGCTCATTCGCTATGGCGACGCCCTCGGCCTCGCCTTTCAGATCGCGGACGACATCCTCGATATCGAGGGTGACGCCGCCGAGGTCGGCAAGGCGACGGGCAAGGACGCCGGGGCCGGAAAGGCCACCTTTGTCGGGCTTCTCGGCCTTGAGGCTGCCAAGGCCCGCGCCAGATCGCTTGTCGAAGACGCCTGCGCGGCGCTCGACCCCTATGGAAAGGCGGCGGACACGCTGCGCGAGGCGGCTCGCTTCGTCACGTCCCGCCGAAAGTGAAGCCATGACCGATCCCCATCGTCCACGAACGCCCCTGCTGGACAGGGTTCGCGACCCCCGCGACCTCAAGCGGCTCACCGATGCGCAGCTTCGTCAACTGGCCGACGAGTTGCGGGCCGAGACGATCTCGGCCGTGTCCGTCACCGGCGGGCACCTGGGCGCCGGGCTGGGCGTGGTAGAGTTGACTGTGGCGCTTCATGCGGTTTTCGACGCACCGCGCGATCGGATCGTCTGGGACGTGGGCCATCAGGCCTATCCCCACAAAATCCTCACGGGGCGCCGCGACCGCATCCGCACGTTGCGCCAGAAGGACGGATTGTCGGGCTTTACCAAGCGGAGCGAATCGGTCTTCGACCCGTTCGGGGCGGCGCATTCCTCGACCTCGATCTCGGCGGCGCTGGGTTTTGCCGTGGCCCGCGACTTGGGGGCCGAGCCACCGGACCATGCCGGGCTTGGGGACTGCGTGGCGGTCATAGGCGACGGCTCGATCAGCGCCGGGCAGGCCTACGAGGCTCTGAACAAC
Organism: Rubellimicrobium rubrum; assembly: GCF_006152115.1. Lineage (GTDB taxonomy): Bacteria > Pseudomonadota > Alphaproteobacteria > Rhodobacterales > Rhodobacteraceae > Rubellimicrobium > Rubellimicrobium rubrum. The sequence goes on from NZ_VDFU01000015.1 coordinate 76,690, forward strand.
GCGGGCCATCTGGGCACGCGGATGTTCGTCATCCTCAACGACAACGAGATGTCGATTGCTCCGCCCGTAGGGGCGATGTCGGCTTATCTCATGCGCCTGTACGCGGGCGCCCCGTTCCAGGACCTGCGCGCCGCCGCCAAGGCCGCCGCCGACTTCCTGCCCGAGCCGCTGCGCGAGGGGGCGAAGCGGGCCAAGGACGCGCTCAAGCACCTCGCGGTGGGACACGGGACGCTTTTTGACGAGCTTGGATTTTCCTATGTCGGACCGGTGGATGGTCACGACATGGAAAGCCTCTTGGGCGTCCTGCGCACCGTCAAGGCGCGGGCCACCGGGCCTGTCCTGATCCATGCCATCACCAAGAAGGGCAAGGGCTACGCCCCGGCCGAGGCTGCCCGCGACCGCGGCCATGGGGTGAACAAGTTCGACGTGGTCACCGGCGCACAGGCCAAGGTGCCCTCGAACGCGCCCGCCTACACCAGCGTCTTCGCCGATGCGTTGATCCGCTCTGCTGCCAAGGACCGTTCGATCGTCGCCGTCACGGCCGCGATGCCGGACGGGACGGGCCTGTCCAAGTTCATGGACCGCTTTGCCGACCGCTGCTTCGACGTGGGCATCGCCGAGCAGCATGCCGTGACCTTTGCCGCCGGGATGGCCGCCGGGGGCCTTCGTCCCTTCTGTGCGATCTACTCGACCTTCCTTCAGCGGGGCTACGACCAAGTCGTCCATGACGTGGCCATCCAGCGCCTTCCCGTGCGCTTCGCCATCGATCGCGCGGGCCTTGTCGGGGCGGACGGGGCGACCCATGCGGGGGCCTTCGACGTGGCGTTCCTGGCCAACCTTCCGGGTTTCGTCGTGATGGCTGCCGCCGACGAGGCGGAACTGGCCCGCATGGTCGTCACCGCCGCCGCCCATGACGACGGCCCGATCGCCTTTCGCTTCCCGCGCGGGGAAGGGGTGGGCGTGGAGATCAACTGGGAGGCCCCGCCGCTCGAGATCGGCCGGGGCCGTGTGGTCCGGACGGGGTCCGGCGTGGCCCTGCTGTCTTTCGGCACGCGCCTTCAGGAGGCGTTGAAGGCCGCCGAGGCTCTGGAAGCGCGCGGCATCGGCCCCACCGTGGCCGACGCCCGCTTCGCCAAGCCGCTCGACCGGGACCTGATCCTTGATCTCGCGCAGCGGCACGAGGTCCTGATCACCATCGAGGAGGGTGCTGTGGGAGGCTTCGGCTCCCAGGTCGCGCAACTCCTAGCGGAGGAGGGCGTCTTCGACCGGGGCCTTCGGTTCCGCTCCATGACACTGCCCGACACCTTCATCGACCACGCCTCTCCCCGCGATATGTACGCAGCAGCGGGGCTGAACAGCGAGGACATCGAGCGCAAGGTGCTGGAGGTGCTGGGCGCGCAGGTGTTGGGGAAGCGGGCCTGAGGGAACTACCGTTCCAGCCGCCCTTCGATCGCCGCTAGCCGGCGCAGCACCTCCTCCTCGAAGCCGTTCTCCTTGCGCTCGGCTTCGGCGGCTTCCTGCATGGCATTCACGACCAGGCCCACGAGCAGGTTCAGCACCCCAAAGCCCGTCACCACCATGAACGGCACGAAAAAGGCCCAGGCGTAGGGGTGCGTTTCCATGGCCGGACCAAGGATCTCGCCCATCCAGCCGTCGAAGGTCATGAGCTGGAAAAGCGTGAGGGCCGAAGCTCCGAGATGACCGAACTGGTCGGGGTGCGCGGTTCCGAACAGCTTGGTCGCCATCACCGCGCCCACGTAGAACACGATGCCGAGGAGCAGCGCCACCGACCCCATGCCTGGAAGCGCCCGCACCAGCCCTTCGACCACCCGGCGCAAGGCCGGGGCCATGGAGATGACTCGCAGGACGCGCAGGACGCGCAGCGCCCGCAGGACCGACGAGCCCTCTCCGACCGGGGCGAACGAGAGGCTTACCACCATCAGGTCGAAGACGTTCCAAGCCGAACGGAAGAACCGCCCGCCGAGCGCATAAAGCTTGAGGCCGATTTCGGCCACGAAGACCGCGAGGCAGGCCGCATCCAGAAGCAGGACCAGCGGCCCCCAAGTCGCCATCACTTGGGCCGAGGTTTCGAGCCCAAGCAGGGCGGCATTGAACAGGATGACCCCGAGCAGAACGTTGCGAACGGCCGAGCTGTCGAGAAAGGCTGCAAGACGTTCGCGGTGCCAGGAAGGCAAGGGTCTGGCGAGATCGGTCATGACGGTCCTGCGAGCGACACCGTCCAGGCGAGAAGCGCCCGGACGGTGCCCGACCTATGTCACTCTGCTATCACAGCCTTGCCGTCGTGGCCGTCGTGATCCGTGCCCCGCGTCTTCCACAGCGAATAGGCGACGCCCGCGCCGAGGATGGCGAAGGTGATGCCCAGCGACCAGGCGGCGGGGAACTTTTCCCAACCCATGAGGTCCGCCACGAAGATCTTGGAGCCGATGAAGATCAGCAGCACCGACAGCGCATACTTGAGGTAGTGGAAGCGGTGAATAATCGCCGCCAGCGCAAAGTAGAGCGCCCGCAGGCCCAGGATCGCGAAGATGTTCGACGTGTAGACGATGAACGGGTCCGAGGTGATCGCGAACACCGCCGGCACCGAGTCCACGGCAAAGATGACGTCGGCGATCTCGATCAGCACCAGCGCCAGGAACAGCGGGGTGGCGAAGCGGACGATCCGGCCCGAGGCATCAGGCTTCTTCACGAAGAAGTCCGAGCCGTGGAGTTCCTCGGTCACGTTCATCCGCCGCTTGAGGAACTTCAGGACCGGGTTGTTCGCGATGTCCATCTCCTTGTCGCCCACCAGCATCATCTTGACACCGGTGAAGATCAGGAAGACCGCGAAGATGTAGAGGATCCAGGAGTACTGCGCGACCAGCGTGGCCCCCAAGCCGATCATGATGGCGCGCAGCAGGATCACGCCCAGGATGCCCCAGAACAGCACGCGATGCTGGTACTGCCGGGGGATGGCGAAATAGCTGAAGATCATGGCGATGACGAAGACGTTGTCCATCGCCAGGGTCTTCTCGACCACGAAGGCGGTCAGGTAGAGCCCCGACGCTTCCGAACCCAGCTGCCACCAGACGAAGACGGCGAACAGCAGTCCCAGGCTGATGTACATGGCCGAGAGCTTGAGAGACTCGGACACGCCGATCTCGTGATCGTCCTTGTGCAGAACGCCCAGGTCGAAGACCAGAAGCGTGATCACGATGGCAATGAAGGTCAGCCACATCCAGAGCGGCTTGCCCAACCAAAGAAGATAGAGGAATTCCATAGTGCGACCTCGCGTTTGCATCCACTGCGCACGGGGGGCAGGCGGAGAAAGGGCCAACACACCGAGCGCGCTCGATGCGGTCCGACATCACGACGCGAGGTCGTCAGAGGGGCCCGGTCCGCAGAGCCGAATATGGACAAGCTGACGCAGGGTTCAACCCCCGAAGTGCGGATAGGATCACTGAACTGTGAAAGGTGTCACTCTCCGGCCGCGAGCAGGGCCCGGAGGCCACTGCGGTAATCCGGATAGAACAGCCGCACGCCCAACTCGTTCTTGATACGATCGTTTCGGACGCGCTTGGACTCGGCATAGAAGCTGCGGGCCATGGGGGTCATCTCGGCGCTGGCGAAGTCCTGAGCCGGAGGAACCGGCCGCCCCAGCAACTCGGCCGCATGAGCGATCACGTCCTCCGGGGGCGCGGGGTCGTCGTCGCAGACGTTGTAGGCCGCGCCGGGGTCCGGTCGCGCGATGGAAGCCGCCAGGACTTGGGCGATGTCCTCCACATGGATGCGCGAGAACATCTGGTTGGGCTTGATGATCCGCCGCGCCGAGCCGTTGCGGACCTTCTCGAATGGCCCGCGGCCGGGGCCGTAGATGCCGGCCAGACGGAAGATGTGCAGCGGCAGTCCCGGGATGGCCTGCCATGCCGCCTCGGCCTCGACCCGCATCTGCCCGCGCCGGGTCGATGGGGTGAGCGCGCTGGATTCGTCCACCCAGTCCCCACCCCGATCGCCATAAACGCCCGTGGTAGAGAGATAGCCTGCCCAGTCGAAGCGATCGGCCCGTGCCGCAATGGCAGGTCCAACGGCGCGCAGCACCGGATCGCCCCCTTCATCCGGCGCCACGGAGGTGAGGACATGCGTCGCCCGATCCAAGAAGGGCTCCATGTCGGACCCGGGCCAGATCGCGCCCTCCACGCCTTCGGCCTCGATCTCGACCAGCTTGTCGGGGCTTCGCACCGTGCCGATCACCTGCCAGCCCTGCGGGAGCAGGAGGCGGGACAGGGCGCGAGCCGAATAGCCATGGCCGAAGGACAGGAGAGTAGGCATGCCGGTGAGGATGGGACCTCGGACGCCGGGCTGCAAGGGTCAGGTCTGGCCCAGCGAGCCCTGGGTCAGCGGATCCGGCTCTCCGTCGTAAAAGGCATCGAGGAGGGCGCTGAACTCGGGCGGGGCATCGGGCACGGCGGCAAAGAGCGTGGCGCAGGAGCGCAGCTTGGTCGCGTCGATGCCGCCCAGGACGGCCTCGGGTGGCTGCCCCTTGTGTCCGAGCATGGCGCGGGCGGCCTCCACCAGACGCGGGCCCAGGACCGGGTGGGCCAGATAGGCCCGAGCCTCCTCCAGGTCCGCAAGGCCATAGGCCTTGGCCGTGGAAGAGCGGCCCAGGGAGGCCAGTTGCGGAAAGATCCACCACATCCAGTGGCTGTCCTTGCGACCACGCCGAAGTTCGGCCAGCGCGGTGTCATAGGTCTGTTCCTGCGGGGCGAGAAAGCGGGACAGGTCGGGCATCGGGCATCCTCAGGCCGTGTGCGGGACAGGTAGGGTAGGGCGCCCCCGCTCCCAGGGGCTTGCGCCGGGGCGTTTGGCGGGGCCAAATGGGTCATGCAAGACCCCATCCTGAAGACCTGGGCCGACTGCGCCCCCCACCTTGTCGCCGTGGCCGCAGGCCGCGCGCCTGCCGATCTCGTCATCCGGGGCGGCACGCTGGTGAACGTCCAAAGCCGCGAGGTTCTTCCCGGCTGGCAGGTTGCCATCGCGGAGGGCCGCTTCGCCTATGTCGGCCCCGACGCGAGCCATTGCATCGGCAAGGGCACCGAGGTCGTGGAAGCGCAGGGCCGCTACCTGATCCCCGGCCTTTGCGACGGCCACATGCACATCGAGTCCGGGATGCTGACCCCGGCCGAGTTCGCCGCCGCCGTGATCCCCCACGGCACCACAACCATGTTCGCCGACCCACACGAGATCGCCAACGTCCTGGGCCTGCCCGGCGTCCGCATGATGCACGACGAGGCCCTGATGCAGCCCGTCAGCATCTTCACACAGATGCCCTCCTGCGCCCCCTCCGCGCCGGGCTTGGAGACCACCGGCTTCGAGATCACGGCCGAAGACGTGGAGGCGGCCATGGCCTGGCCTGGCATCATCGGCCTGGGCGAGATGATGAACTATCCGGGCGTCGTGAACGGCGACCCGCAGATGCTGGCCGAGATGGCGGCCACCATGCGCGCCGGCAAGACGGTAGGGGGGCACTACGCCTCGCCCGACCGGGGGATCCCGTTTCACGCCTATGTCGCGGGCGGCGCGGCGGACGACCATGAGGGGACGCACGAATCCGACGCCATCGCGCGCGTCCGGCAGGGAATGCGCTCCATGCTGCGCCTGGGCTCCGCGTGGTACGACGTCGAAAGCCAGATCACCGCGATCACCGAAAAGGGTCTCGACCCGCGCAACTTCGTCCTTTGCACCGATGACTGCCATTCCGGGACGCTCGTGAACGACGGCCACATGGACCGCGTCGTCCGCCATGCCATCGCCTGCGGCTGCGATCCGGTGATCGCCTTGCAGATGGCGACGATCAACACGGCGACCCATTTCGGGCTGGAGCGCGAGCTGGGCTCTGTTGCCCCGGGCCGTCGCGCCGACCTGATCCTCACCTCCGACCTCCGCGATTTGCCCATCGAAGTCGTGTTCGCCCGTGGCCGCCGCGTGGCCGAGGGTGGTCGCCTCCTTGTCACATGCCCGCATTACGACTGGCCCGAGGCGGCGCGGAAGACGGTGCGCCTGGGCAAGCGATTGGAGGCTGCGGACTTCGCCGTTCCCGCCCCCGACAGCCGGGAGGTGGTGCGGGTGAAGGTCATCGGAGTCGTCGAAAATCAGGCCCCCACCAAGGCGCTGTCCGCCGATCTCCCCGTCCGGGACGGGGTCGTGGAGCCCCAGGGCCCCGTTGCCCATATTGCGCTGGTGGAACGTCACCGGGCGACAGGCGGTGTGACCAACGCCTTTGTCCAGGGATTCGGTTACGGGCCGGGCATGGCGGTGGCCTCCACGGTCGCGCATGACAGCCATCACATGATCGTCGTGGGCACCGACCGCGCGATGATGGCGCGGGCCGCCAACCGGCTGGCCGAGGTCGGCGGCGGCGTCGCGGTCTGGAAGGACGGGGAGGAGATCGCCTTCGTGCCGCTGCCCATCGCGGGCCTGATGTCCGATGCCCCGGCGCACGAGGTCGCGGCCAAGGCGCAGCGGCTGGTGGAGGCGATGGTCGAATGTGGCTGCCGCCTTAACAACGCCTACATGCAGCATTCGCTCCTCGCGCTGGTGGTGATCCCCGAGCTTCGTCTGTCCGACAAGGGTCTCGTGGATGTCCGGCGCTTCGAGGTCGTCAGCTTGTTCGAGGGGAACGCATGAACGCCCAGAATCCCGACACCATCCCCTTCGACATGCCGGTCCTAGCCGCCCCGCAGGCCTTTGACGATGCGGCGGCGGCCGTGGCTCGGCTGATCGAAATCCATGACGCCTCCACGGCCTTCCTGTGCGACCGCTTCGCCCACGCCCTGCGCCACGGCCGTCCCGACCGGCCCGTGCGCGCCTTCTACCCAGAGGTCCGGCTCTCCACTTCGAGCTTCGCGCAGGCCGATTCGCGACTTTCGTTCGGGCATGTCGCCGCTCCGGGCACCTACTCCACGACCGTGACTCGCCCCCGGCTCTTTGCCGCCTACCTGGAACAGCAGATCGCACTTCTGATCCGCAACCACGGGGTGCGGGTCGTCGTAGGGCCGTCGCGGACGCCGATCCCCGTCCATTTCGCTGTGGCCGGCGACGCCCGCCTCGCCGTGCCGCAGGAAGGCGCTCTGGACTTTCCGCTGCGCGACGTCTTCGACGTTCCGGACCTTGCCACGATGAACGACGACATCGTCAACGGCGACGGGTTCCATTACCCGGACGGCTCCATCCCGCTCGCGCCCTTCACCGCGCAGCGGGTGGATTATTCCCTGGCGCGGCTGGCGCATTACACGGCGACGGACCCCGACCACTTCCAGAACCACGTCCTGTTCACGAACTACCAGTTCTACGTCGAGGAGTTCGAGGCCTACGCCCGCCAGCAACTCGCCCATCCCGAGAGCGGCTACACGGCCTTCGTGGGGCCCGGGAACGCCGTCATCACCGAAGCCGAGGCGCATCTTCCGGTGCCCGGCAAGATGCCGCAGATGCCGACCTACCACCTGAAGCGAGCGGACGCCCAGGGCATCACCTTGGTGAACATCGGCGTGGGGCCATCCAACGCCAAGACCGCGACCGACCACATCGCCGTGCTGCGCCCGCACGCCTGGCTGATGGTCGGGCACTGCGCGGGGCTGCGGAACAGCCAGCGGCTGGGCGACTTCGTCCTGGCCCACGCCTATCTGCGCGAAGACCACGTCCTTGACGACGACCTGCCCATCTGGGTGCCCATTCCCGCCCTGGCCGAAATCCAGATCGCGCTGGAGGAGGCCGTGGAGGAGGTCACCGGCCTCGATGGCTATGAGCTCAAGCGCATCATGCGGACCGGGACGGTCGCCACCATCGACAATCGCAACTGGGAACTGCGCGACCAGTCCGGGCCGGTGGCGCGGCTGTCGCAGTCCCGCGCCGTCGCGCTCGATATGGAATCGGCCACCATCGCGGCCAATGGCTTCCGATTCCGCGTGCCGTACGGGACGCTTCTGTGCGTGTCCGACAAGCCCTTGCACGGAGAGCTGAAACTGCCTGGCATGGCATCGGATTTCTACCGGACCCAGGTCGCGCGGCACCTCATGATCGGCATCCGAGCCATGGAGCGCCTGCGCGAGGAACCGCTTGAACGCATCCACAGCCGCAAATTGCGTAGCTTCATGGAGACGGCTTTTTTGTGAATCGCGCCATTTCCTGAGGAAAGCTCGCTTTTCGCTGGACAAGCGAAACGAATGATTGTGCAGCATGGGGGTTGAGAGGCCCTGCGGGGCGAGCAAACCAGGAGAGTTCACGATGGCCAACCAGATGACCAAGGCGCAACTCGTCGCCGCCCTCGCCGAAGCGACCGGAGGCGACAAGAAAGCCGCCGGCGCCATGCTCGACGCGCTGACCGGCATCATCACCCAGACCGTCTCCGAAGGCGGCGCGGTGACGCTGCCCGGCGTCGGCAAGATCTACTGCCGCGAACGGCCCGAGCGCATGGTCCGCAACCCCTCGACGGGCGAGCAGATCAAGAAGGAGTCGGACAAGGTGGTCAAGGTCACCGTAGCCAAGGCCCTCAAGGACAGCATCAACGCCTGAGTTCCGCTGGGGAACGATCACCCTCTCCGTCCGTTTCGCTTTGGACTTAACGCAAGCGGAGAGGGTCCATGTCCGAGCAGGACTATTCGGCCAGCAGCGTCATCTCGTCGGACCGCGTGAACGGGACCGCCGTCTATGGCGCCGACGGCCAGCATATCGGCATGATCGATCACCTCGTCATCGACAAGGTGTCGGGAAAGATCGTCTATGCCGTCATGTCCTTCGGCGGGTTCCTGGGAATAGGACAGGATCACCACCCGATTCCCTGGACCGCTCTCCGGTACGACACGTCCCTGGCCGGGTACGTGACCACCATCACCGAGGATCAGTTGCGCCAGGCCCCTGTTCGGGGCGACGACTGGTACCGCGACCGGCAGTGGGAAGAGCGGATCTACACCCATTACGGCCTGCCCTACTACTGGGTCTGAGGCATCGGGCCGCGGGGGCGATGACGCGGCCCGTGTCCGTCAGGCGGCTAGGGCCCGTCCGTCCATTTCCATCGCGGCGATGCGCCCCGGATGAACCGCGCAACGGGCCACCCAGTCGGCGACACGCGGACTGCCGGGCTCCAGGTCCTTGAACCACAGGAAGGGCGAGGAGACGAGCAGGTCCGCTGCCGTGAAGCGTCCGCCCACGAGCCAGTCCTCGGTGTTCAACGCTTCGGACAGCCGGGCCCTGATCGCATCCGGACCCCGGTACGTGGCTGACAGGAACGGATGCGCCAGGCCCGCCGCATCATGGATCAGCGCGGGCTCCATCACGCCAGCATACCAGGCGAGCCAGGACAGGTAGCGGCCTCGATCGGGGTCGCCGACGGGGATGCCAAGCCCGGCTTCCGGGAACAGGTCGGTCAGGTAGAGCAGGATCGCGGCGGTTTCCCAGATCGTCACCCCGTCATGGACAAGGACCGGCACCTTGCCATCGGGGTGCGGATTGCTCGGGTCAGGGTGTCCCGAGCCGTCGAAGCGGGTGATGTCGACTTCGCGGATCGTTACGCGGTCAAGTATGTCCATGGCCGCGAGCAGGGCCAGCACCCGGGTCGAGCGGGTCATGGGGGAGTGGTAGAAGGTGATCATCGGGCGGCTCCTTCGCTGGATTGCCATTCGGGATGCCGCTGTTATCGTCCCACCCTGCTGACAGTTCATGTCAGGAGGGATCATGGCTCGAAGCGACCGCCTGTTTCGTCTGCTCCATGCGTTGCGAAGTCTGCCAGTCCCGGTGACCGCCGCTCGGCTGGCCGAGGCGACCGAGGTGTCGGTCCGCTCCATCTACCGCGATATCGCGGCGCTGCGGGCCAGCGGCGCGCGAATCGACGGTGAGGCCGGCTATGGTTACGCCTTGGAGGAGGACCCGGCGCTGCCGCCCCAAAGCTTCACCCGGCTGGAGATCGAGGCGTTGCTGCTGGGCCTGGGCGAAGTGCGCCAGTCTGGCGATGCCGATCTGGCCGATGCCGCCGAATCGGTTGCCGCAAAGGTCATCGCACGACTGCCCGAACGCCAGGCGCGCGAGGCGGCCCATGCCGTGCTGCGCGTCTACCGCCATGCCCCGCGAAAGGTGCCGCAGGCCGCCTTGTCTGTCCTGCGCGAGGCGGCCTGGGAGGAGCGGGCCGTGGACATCGTCTACCGGGACGAGGCCGGACAACTGACCCAGCGCCGCGTGCTGCCTTTGGCCGTGGCCTTCCTGGACGAGGTGTTGCTGATGGTCGCGTGGTGCCGCCTGCGCGAGGGCTTTCGGCGGTTCCGGCTGGACCGGATCGAAGTGGCCGAGGCGACCGAGGAAAGCTTCCGCCCGCGTCGTGCCGGTCTTCTCCGCGACTATGTGGCGACTTTGGGCTAGCCGATCCGACCCCGGAGCCCGCCGGTCTGGCCGCGGTCCAGCAGCAGATGATCCGCCAGGACCAGAGCCATCATCGCCTCGCCTACCGGCACGGCCCGGATGCCTACGCAGGGGTCGTGGCGGCCCTTTGTGACGACCTCCGTCGGCGTGCCGTCCATGCGGATCGAGCGGCGGGGCGACAGGATCGAGGACGTGGGCTTCACTGCAAAGCGCACTACGACGTCCTGCCCCGTCGCGATGCCGCCCAGGACGCCCCCCGCCTTGTTGGAGCCATAGCGGATCTGGCCGTCCTCGTAGAACAGCTCGTCCGCGTTCTCGCGCCCGGTCAGCGCGGCGGCGGCCATGCCTTCGCCGATTTCGACCCCTTTGACCGCGTTGATCGACATCATCGCCGAGGCGAGGTCCGAGTCGAGCTTGCCATAGATGGGGGCGCCCAGCCCTGCCGGTACGCCCGAGGCCACCACCTCGATCATCGCGCCCACGGAGTTGTGGTCGTCCTTGCGCAGCCAAGCGAGATAGTCGTCCCATTCGGCCGCGGCGACCGCGTCGGGGCACCAGAAGTCGTTCCGTCCGACCTCGGTCAGGTCGAAGCGGTCTCGATCAATCCGCTTCTCGCCCATCTGGACCATGTAGCCGGTGATCCGGACCTCGGGCGCGAGCGTCGCCAACACCTGCCGCGCCACGCCCCCAGCCGCGACCCGGGCCGCCGTTTCCCGGGCGGAGCTGCGCCCGCCGCCCCGGTAGTCGCGGACGCCGTACTTTAGGTGATAGGTCAGGTCGGCGTGGCCGGGGCGAAAGGTTTGGGCGATGTCGCCGTAGTCCTTGGACCTCTGGTCTGTGTTCTCGATCAGCAGACTGATCGAGGTGCCGGTGGTCAGGCCGTCGAAGACGCCGGACAGGATACGTACCGCATCGGCCTCTTGCCGCTGGGTGGTGTTGCGGTTCTGCCCGGGGCGGCGTTTGTCGAGCCAAGGCTGGATCAGGGCTTCCGAGAGCGGCACGCCGGGCGGACAGCCATCGACCACCGCGCCGAGGGCAGGCCCATGGGACTCGCCCCAGGTCGTGAAGCGGAACAGGTGACCAAAGGTGTTGAGGCTCATGCGGGGCTCCGTGGTTGCCGGAGCCCTTAGCGCAAGGAGCCATGGCCCGGAAGCCCGCGCGCCCTTGTCCGGTCTGTCAGGCGCGGGCGGTCAGGACAGGGAGGTCATCCCCGATGGCCTCCGGTGAGAGACCGATCTCGCGCATCAGGGCGCAGGTGCCCCGCCGCATGTCTAGGTCGTGCTGCACCCGCGCGCGGGCCGCGCCGGATAGGGCCAGCGCACGCTCCGGAGTGCGCGCCAAGCCTTCAAGAGCGCTCGCAAGCGTCACCGGGTCGCGTGGTGGAACCAGCAGGCCGTCGACGCCGTGGGTCACGAGCTCGCGCGCACCCGCTGTTGCCGTACCCACGACGGGAAGGCCGCAGGCCATCGCTTCGGCCAACGCAAGGTTCGGTGATTCGTCGTGACCGGGATGGGCAAAGACATGGGCGGCCCGGAGTTCGGCCAGAACCCGATCCTCGCCCACTGCGCCCAGAAGCGTTAAGTGGTGGCCGACCTGTAGTTCGCGGCTGCGACGCTCCAGGGTCTTGCGGAACCCGTGTCCACCCAAGTCGTCCTCACCGGCGATTCGGAGGGTGGCCGTGATGCCTTGGTCCAAGAGGCGGCGCAACGCGACCAGGAGATCCTCGAACCCCCGTGCCTGCTCCAGCCGGCCGCAGGCGAAGATCCGGAATGGCTCCCCGGGCGCGGGAGGTGCGTAGGGCGACTCCCGGCGAAACTGGGCGCAATCGATGCCCAAGGGCTGCACGACCAACCGGGCGGGACGGTCCTGTGCAAGGACGGTCTTCACCTCGGCCAGCAGCCGATGCGTGACGACCGTGGCAAACCGGGCGCCCCGCCATTTGAAGCTTTGGCCTGGCCCATTCCTCGACAAGGGACCGTGCAGGGTCAGGCTATAGGATGGCCCGCCCAGCCGCTCGGCCAGAGCGGCGATCAGCGCCACGCGCCCACTGGACTGGACATGGACATGGTCGATCCCATGACGGGCGGCGCTTTCGACCAGCCGACGTGCCGGACCCAGCGATAGGACCAGCTCACGCGCAAGGCCGGGCTCGAATCGGTGAAGATCGCTCCAGGGAAGGGCAGGAAGCGCGAAGAGCCCCGACCAGGGACGGCAGACCAGATACTCCGTGCGGCGGCTGGCCAGGGCGGCCCAGGGATGCACCCGAAGCGCGGGCGCCGGCGGCTGGGTGGAGTAAAGCACCACCTTTGTCCCCAGCGCCTCAATCGCCTGCGCCTCGCGCCAGAAGGCGGAATGGCTCGGGCCGGGGAAGCGCGGCACGAGATAGCCTATCCGGGGTCGTCCAGCCATTCAGGCGTCCTCGTCCCGTCGCCCCGGGACGCGCCCAGCCTGCCGCACGTCCAGCAGGGCGTCAAAGGTAAACTCGCCGTGAAGTCGTGTTCAAAAGTAGTAGCTCGCTCTCGGCGCAGCCTCTCGAGTTCAGCAGTCTCAGGGTCCAGAGTTCCAGCCGGCATCCCTCCAACCGGAGCGCGGCTGGAGCGGCTCCATACGATCCGACCCAGCTTGCCGAAGGGGGTTGGCCCGGGCTCTCGGTCGCGTTACCACAGCGGCGCAACAGGCCCGAGGAGGGTTCATGGCGCCGATCCTGTCCATCCGCGACCTGCGAAAAAGCTACGACAACGGGTTCGAGGCGCTGAAAGGCGTTTCCCTCGACATCAAGGCGGGCGAGATTCTCGCGCTGCTCGGACCGAACGGGGCGGGCAAGACCACGCTCATCTCCGCCGTCTGCGGCATCGCGCGGATCACCGGCGGCAGCGCCACCGTCGCGGGCCACGACATCGAACGGGACTGGCGCGCGGCGCGGACCCTGATCGGCCTCGTCCCGCAGGAAATCAACCTCGAGCCCTTCGAAAAGGTCTGGAACACCGTCCGCTTCTCGCGCGGGCTCTTTGGGATGCCCCGCAACGACGCGCATATCGAGCGGGTGCTCCGTCAGCTGTCGCTCTGGGACAAGAAGGACAGCAAGGTCACCGAGCTGTCGGGCGGCATGAAGCGCCGGGTGCTCATCGCCAAGGCGCTGAGTCACGAGCCGCGCGTGCTGTTCCTCGACGAGCCCTCGGCGGGGGTGGACGTGGAGCTGCGCCGCGACATGTGGCGCGTCGTGGGCGAGCTGCGGCAGGCGGGCGTCACCATCATCCTGACCACCCATTACATCGAGGAGGCCGAGGCCATCGCCGACCGCGTCGCGGTGATCTCCAAGGGCCGCATCCTGCTGGTGGAGGACAAGGACAGCCTCATGCGGCGCATGGGGCAGAAGGTGCTGCATGTCGATCTCCAGCAGCCTCTGGCCGCCATCCCGCCGGGCCTCGATCATTTCGGCCTGACATTGGACGAAGGGGGCCGCCGCCTGACCTACAGCTACGACACCAAGGCCGAGCGGACGGGCATCGCCACCCTCCTGGCGGCGCTGGCCGAAGGGGGAATCGCCGTGGCCGACCTCGACACCGAGGCCTCCTCGCTCGAGGACATCTTCGTGGGCCTCGTGCATGGCGACGAACGGGAGGCAGCCCAATGAACGTCCATGCCGTCCGGTCCATCTACCTGCAGGAGATGGGACGCTTCTTCCGCACGGTGACGCAGTCTCTGATCGCACCGGTGCTGTCGACCTCGCTCTACTTCGTGGTCTTCGGCGCAGCCATCGGCGGCCGCATCCAAGAGGTCGAGGGCGTGTCCTACGGGGCCTTCATCGTGCCGGGGCTGATCATGCTGTCGGTCATCACGCAGGGCATCTCGAACGCGTCCTTCGGGATCTACTTCCCCAAGTTCATCGGCACGATCTTCGAGGTTCTGTCGGCCCCCGTCAGCTTCTTCGAGGCGGTGCTGGGCTATGTCGGCGCGGCGGCGTCCAAGTCCTTCATCATCGGGCTCATCATCCTGATCACGAGCTGGTTCTTCGTGGACATCCGTATCGCCCACCCCATGGCCATGCTGGCCTTTCTCGTGCTGACCTGCACCAGCTTCGCGCTCCTGGGGTTCATCATCGGCATCTGGGCGGGCAACTTCGAGCAGCTGCAACTCATCCCGCTCCTTGTCATCACGCCGCTCGTGTTCCTGGGGGGCAGCTTCTACTCGATATCCATGCTGCCGGGGATCTGGCAGACGGTCGCGCTGTTCAACCCGGTCGTGTATCTGATCTCGGGCTTCCGATGGTCGTTCTTCGGGATGGCGGACGTGCCCGTGGCGGTGTCGCTCCTCGCGGTGGCGGCTTTCACGGCAATTTGCCTCGGCGTCGTCTGGTGGATCTTTCACACGGGCTGGAAGCTGCGGCGCTGAGCCTTGCGGGAGGGGGGCGGCGGGCATAGGTGCGGACCATGACCAGTCTTCCCGACCTTTTCCGCTTCCGTTCGCGCCATCCCACCGTATCGGTGATCCGCCTTCAGGGGCCGATCGGCGTGGGCGGGGCGCGCTCCCTGACCGATCAGGCGCTCGCCCCCGTCATCGACGCGGCGTTCAGGGGCAAGCCGGCCGCCGTGGCGCTCCAGATCAACTCGCCGGGGGGCTCGCCGGTGCAGTCCTCCTTGATCGCCGCGCGCATCCGGCGGCTCGCGGTCGAAAAAAAGGTTCCTGTTGTCGCCTTCGTGGAGGACGTGGCAGCCTCGGGCGGCTACTGGCTTGCCACGGCCGCGGACGAGATCTTCTGCGATCCGGGCTCCCTCTTGGGCTCGATCGGCGTCATCAGCGCGGGCTTCGGCTTCCAGGACCTGATCGCCCGGCTGGGGGTGGAGCGGCGCGTTCACACGGCGGGGCGTTCCAAGTCCCTGCTGGACCCGTTCCGGCCCGAAAAGCCCGACGACGTGGAACGCCTGAATAGTTGGCTGTCGCAGCTCCATGACGTGTTCATCGCGCATGTACGGTCGCGCCGGGGCGCGAAGCTGGCCGACAACCCCGACCTGTTCACGGGCGAGGTCTGGATCGGCGACGCTGCCGTCAACCAGGGACTAGCGGACGGGATCGGTCATCTGGTCCCCACGCTCAAGGCGCGCTTCGGCGACAAGGTCCGCTTCCGCCGCTACGGCATGCGACGGCCCTTCCTGTCGCGCTTCGGCCTGGCGCTGGTCGAGGATGCGGTCGGCCTGATGGAGGAGCGGGCCGCCTTCGCCCGCTTCGGCCTGTGATCCTCATCAAGGCCGCCATTCTTTTCCTGGTCTTCATGGTCGGGATCGCGATCTGGGGCCGCTTCCGCAAGCCGCCCCGCCGGGCATCCCGGGGGGACAAGTTCTGTCCGTCCTGCGGTCGTCCCAAGATCGGGAAGGGGCCGTGCCCTTGCCGGCGGGCATGAGGGCGCTCGTCACCGGAGGGGCCGCCCGCCTCGGCCGGGCGATGGCACTCCGGCTGGCCGAGCGGGGCCACGACATCGCCGTCCACCACAACACCTCTGAGAAAGAGGCTCACGACACTGCCCGCGCCATCGAGGCCCTAGGTCGTCGTGCCGTGGCTTTGAAGGCCGACCTCCTCGACGAGGACGAAGTCACGTCGCTGCTGCCACGGGCTGCCGAAGCCCTGGGCGGTCCGATCACCGTTCTCGTCAACAACGCCTCGATCTTCGAATACGACAACCTCTCCAGCGCGACGCGCGACAGTTGGGACCGGCACTTCGGCAGTAACCTCCGGGCTCCGTTCCTGCTGATCCAGGCCCTTGCGGCCCAGGCGCCCGATCCCGTGCCCGACGAGGCCGGGGAGCCGGTCGCCCAGGCGCTGATAGTCAACATGGTGGATCAACGGGTGCGAAAGCTGACGCCCGAGTTCATGACCTACACGCTGGCCAAGGCGGGTCTTTGGACGCTGACGCAAACGGCGGCGCAAGCCTTGGCGCCCCGGATCCGTGTCAACGCGATCGGGCCAGGTCCCACGGTGCGCGGCCATCGCCAGAGCGAGGAGCATTTCGCCCGCCAGCGCGCCGGGACGGTTCTGACGCGCGGCTCGGACCCCGAGGATATCACGGCCGCGCTGGTCTATCTCCTTGATGCCAAGGCGGTCACGGGAGAACTGCTCTGCGTGGATGGCGGGCAGCACCTTGGGTGGAAGACGCCCGACATCATTGGCCGCGGCTAGGTTTATCCACGGTTATCCACAGATTCTCCACTGGGGGCTGTGCACGACTCGGGCACACCGTCGCAGGCGGCGGCCGGGCAGGAAAATTCGAATGATTTGAAACCAATAGTCTGCAGGCCGACCTTCATGCCGCGTTGCGGAGCGTTCGACGGCCCCCTTCACCTCCGCGCGATCCATCCCCCGAGTTGTCCACAGGCCCTGTTGTTCGCCCCCCCGACTCCACGCTAGATTGCCCTCTCAAAGCCGCGATACAGCCATGCCCGACGACCTGCACCCACAGACGCCCGACACGCCTGCCCTGACAGGGCAGGAGCGCATCGCGGCTTACCTGCGCCAGCTCGACAGCTCCCCGGGCGTGTACCGCATGCTCGATGCCGAGGCGCGCGTCCTTTATGTCGGCAAGGCCAAGAACCTGAAGGCGCGGGTGTCGAACTACGCGCGGAGTTCGGGACATTCGGCGCGGATCGCTCGGATGATCCGGGAAACCGCGTCCATGATGTTCCTGACCACGCGGACCGAGACCGAGGCGCTGCTCCTCGAGCAGAACCTCATCAAGCAGCTCAAGCCGCGCTACAACGTGCTCCTGCGCGACGACAAGTCGTTCCCGAACATCATCATCAGCGCCCACAAGTATCCCCAGATCCGCAAGCACCGGGGCGCGCGCACGGACAAGGGCGACTACTTCGGCCCCTTTGCGTCCGCAGGGGCGGTGAACCGAACGCTGAACCAGCTTCAAAAGGCGTTCCTGCTGCGAAGCTGCACCGACTCGGTCTTTACGTCCCGCACGCGGCCCTGCCTGCTCCATCAGATCAAGCGGTGCTCTGCCCCGTGCGTGGATCTGATCTCAGAGGATGACTACGCGGACTCGGTCTTCGACGCCGCGCGGTTCCTGTCCGGCAAGACCACCAAGGTCCAGGAAACGCTCGCCCGCCAAATGTCCGAGGCCGCCGAAGCCATGGAGTTCGAGCGCGCGGCCGCCCTGCGGGACCGGATCAAGGCGCTGACGCAGGTGCAGACCGCGCAAGGGATCAACCCGCGCACGGTGGCCGAGGCCGACATCGTCGCGCTCCACATGGAAGGCGGGCAGGCCTGCGTGCAAGTCTTCTTCATCCGAGCCAACCAGAACTGGGGCAACCACGATTTCTACCCGCGCCTTGCGGGCGACGACGACCCGGCCGAGGTCATGCAGGCCTTCCTCGGGCAGTTCTACTCGGACCGCGATCCGCCGCCGCTGGTCCTGACCTCCTGTGGCGTGGACGACCCGGAGGTGCTGATGGCCGCGTTGTCGGAAAAGGCGCGCCGCCGCATCGACATCGCCGTCCCCCAGCGCGGCGAAAAGGCCGAGCTGGTCGAGGGCGCCCTACGCAACGCCCGCGAGTCGCTGGCCCGCCGAATGAGCGAGTCCGCGACCCAGGCGCGGCTGCTGGACGGGCTGGCCGAGAAGTTCGAGCTGCCCGCGCCTCCGCGCCGGATCGAGGTCTACGACAACTCCCACATCATGGGGACCAATGCGATCGGGGCCTTCATCGTCTCGGGGCCGGACGGGTTCGAGAAAGGCCAATACCGCAAGTTCAACATCGAGACAGCCAAGCCTGGAGACGACTTCGGCATGATGAAAGAGGTGCTGACCCGCCGCTTTACCCGTCTGTTGAAGGAGGACCCGGACCGCGAGAGCCAAGCCTGGCCGGACCTCCTGCTGATCGACGGTGGGCAGGGGCAGGTCTCGGCGGTCTATGAGGTCATGGCCGAACTGGGCGTCCACGACATTCCGATGATCGGGGTGGCCAAGGGCATCGACCGCGACCTCGGCAAGGAGGAGTTCCATCGGACCGGCAAGCGCCCCATGGCACTGCCGCACAACGATCCGGTGCTGTACTTCGTCCAGCGCCTCCGGGACGAGGCGCACCGCTTCGCCATCGGCACCCACCGGGCCAAACGCGCGAAGACCCTGTTGGCCAATCCGCTCGATGAGATCCCGGGCGTGGGAGCGACACGCAAGCGGGCGCTCCTCCAGCATTTCGGCTCCGCCAAGGCGGTGAGCCGCGCGGCGCTCGTGGACCTCAAGGCGGTGCCGGGCGTGTCGGACCAACTGGCCGAAGCGATCTACGGCCACTTCCACGAGAAGGGGTGACCCCCGGCCCGTGCGGGGGCCTGCGGTGTTCAGCCCAGAGCCAGACCGCCAGCACGACCGGAACGACGACGATGCCCAGGACGCCTGGCCCGCCCTGACGGCCGGCGATCCGGGACCGTGGAACAGCCCTGTGCCATGAGGACCTCTGGTGGGCGTCGCGCCCCGACGACCGATGTTCACCGAAGCGTCCGGTTGGCCCAGGTGCCGCCTGGGCTCGGGCTCGAGCCAAGTCCGGGGGCAAGCCGGACGGATCTGCGAAGGAGGCCCATGACGATCCTTCGGGCCGGGCCTTCGGGCCGGGCCTTCGGGCCGGGGCGAAGTGGACCTAGGCAGGCTGGCAGGGCGCTGCGGGTCCACAAAGCTCATCCAGTCGGCATTGCCATGCCTGACGCCCCGATGCCTCAACCGGCCGACAATCCGCCATCGACGGTGCCGTGGCTTTCCCTGCTTCGTGCCAGACGCTACATCCTGCGGCATGATCGTCTGGACCCTCCCCAATACGCTGACCGTCCTGCGCCTTCTTGCTGCGCCCGGGGTGGCCGTGATGTTCCTCTACTTCACTCGGCCCTGGGCCGACTTCCTGGCGCTGACGCTCTTTGTCGGGGCCGCGATCACCGACTACTTCGACGGCTACCTTGCCCGCTTGTGGAAGCAGGAAAGCCGCTTTGGTGCCATGCTGGACCCCATCGCCGACAAGGCCATGGTGGTCATCGCCATCATGGTCCTGACCGGCTATTCGGGCATGAACCCCTGGCTCATCCTGCCCGCCACCGTGATCCTGTTCCGCGAGATCTTCGTGAGCGGGCTGCGTGAGTTCCTGGCCGATCGGGCGGGGCTTCTGAAGGTCACACGGCTCGCGAAATGGAAGACGACGGCGCAGATGGTCGCCATCGCCGTGCTGTTCCTGGGAACGGGACTCGCCGCCATGGACATGCCGCCGCCGCGCGTGGGACGGGTCGGCCTGCCGCCGGGAACGACCTGGGCGGGGCTAGCGACGTGGCTCGGCCTTCTCCTGATCTGGATTGCCGCCGCGCTGACCGCCATCACCGGCTGGGAATACTTCCGGAAATCCCTGCCGTTCCTGAGGGACGCCTGATGATCGACGTGCTTTATTTCGCCTGGCTGCGCGAGCGCACGGGCCACCCGCGCGAAAGCCTGGACACCCAGGCCCCCACCGTCGCGGCCCTGGTGGAGGAGTTGCGCGCGCGGAGCGAGGGTCATGCGCTGGCCTTTTCTGACCTGCGGGCGGTGCGCGTGGCCGTGGACCAGAAGCTCGCCTCCCTCGACGCCCCGCTAACCGGGGTGCGGGAGGTGGCCTTCTTTCCGCCGATGACCGGAGGCTGACCATGGATGTCCGCGTCGCGCCCGAGCCCTTCGATCCGGGGGCCGAGTTGTCGTCCTTCACCGCTGGGGCGGAAGGGGCCGGCGCGGTGGTCAGCTTCACGGGCGTCGTGCGCGGGGACGGCGGCCTGAGCGCCATGGAGATCGAGCATTACCCAGGCATGACCGAGGTCGCCATCAGGGCCATGACGGATCAGGCGCGTGAACGGTTCGGCCTTGTCGCGGTGCGGGTGATCCACCGGCATGGACGGCTCTCCGTCGGAGAGCCGATCATGATGGTGCTTGCGGCCGCCCCCCATCGGCGTGCCGCCTTCGATGCGGCGGACTTCCTCATGGACTGGCTCAAGTCCCGCGCACCCTTTTGGAAGAAGCAACTGGGCCCCGATGGCGGCGCCTGGGTCGGGGCCCGCGACGAAGACGAGGCGGCCTTGGGCCGGTGGATCTAAGGTCGTAGGCAACGCTGCCATGCGGCGCTTGCGCTTCTCGGGCGACTGCCCCAAGGTTATTACAGCCATGAGAGGCGGGCCTGTCCCCGCCCGGAAGCAGGGAGGGTTCTGCCCATGACCAACGTCGTCATCGCCTCGGCCGCACGCACCGCCGTCGGCTCGTTCTCCGGCTCCTTCGCCAACACGCCTGCCCATGACCTCGGGGCTGCCGTGCTCCGCGCCGTGGTGGAACGCGCAGGCGTCGAAGCCGGCGAGGTGAGTGAGACGATCCTGGGCCAGGTGCTGACCGCGGCCCAAGGCCAGAACCCGGCCCGGCAGGCGCATATCAACGCGGGCCTCCCGCAGGAAAGCGCCGCCTGGAGCCTCAACCAGGTCTGCGGCTCCGGCCTGCGGGCCGTGGCGCTGGGCGCGCAGCACATCATGCTGGGCGACGCGCAGATCATCTGCGCCGGCGGACAGGAGAACATGACCATGTCGCCCCATGCCGCGGCCCTGCGCGCCGGGCACAAGATGGGCGACATGTCCTTCATCGATACGATGATCAAGGACGGGCTTTGGGACGCCTTCAACGGCTACCACATGGGCCAGACGGCCGAGAACGTCGCCCAGCAGTGGCAGATCTCGCGCGAGCAGCAGGACCAGTTCGCGGTCGCCTCGCAGAACAAGGCCGAGGCTGCCCAAAAGGCTGGCAAGTTCAAGGACGAGATCGTTCCCTTCACGATCAAGGGCCGCAAGGGCGACACCATCGTCGACAGCGACGAATACATCCGGCACGGCGCCACCCTGGATTCGGTCGCGAAGCTGCGCCCCGCCTTCACCAAGGACGGCAGCGTAACGGCCGGCAACGCGTCGGGCCTGAACGACGGTGCGGCGGCGGTGCTTCTCATGTCCGAGGAGGAAGCCCAGCGTCGGGGGATCGAGCCGCTGGCGCGGATCGCGTCCTATGCGACCGTCGGCCTCGATCCATCGATCATGGGCGTGGGGCCGATCTACGCCTCGCGCAAGGCCCTGGAAAAGGCGGGCTGGAAGGTCGGGGACCTTGATCTCGTGGAGGCGAACGAGGCTTTCGCAGCGCAGGCCTGCGCGGTGAACAAGGACATGGGCTGGGATCCGTCCATCGTGAACGTCAACGGCGGCGCCATCGCGATCGGCCACCCGATCGGCGCATCGGGAGCAAGGGTGCTGAACACCCTTCTGCACGAGATGAAGCGGCGGGACGCGAAGAAAGGCCTCGCCACCCTTTGCATCGGCGGCGGCATGGGCGTGGCCCTCTGCGTCGAGCGGTAACGAGTTTCGCGGCCCTTCGGGGCGGCGAGGGGGTGGCCCGGCTAGGGAGGAGAGCCGGGCCACCCGTCCAATCCAGAACGGACGGGAGGAGTCTGACATGGCAAGAGTTGCCCTTGTGACCGGAGGGTCGCGCGGGATCGGTGCGGCGATCTCCAAGGCGCTGATGGCCGATGGCTACCAGGTCGCCGCGAGCTATGCGGGCAACGACGCCGCCGCGCAGGCCTTTACCGAAGGAACGGGAATCAGAACGTTCAAGTGGAACGTCGCCGACTACGAGGCCTGCAAGGCCGGCGTGGCCGAGGTCGAGGCGGCGCTGGGCCCGATCGAGGTGCTGGTGAACAACGCCGGGATCACGCGGGACGCGCCGTTCCACCGGATGACCCCCCAGCAATGGCACGAGGTCATCGACACGAACCTGACCGGCCTGTTCAATATGACTCATGTCGTCTGGGGCGGCATGCGCGACCGCAAGTTCGGGCGGGTCATCAACATATCGTCCATCAACGGCCAGAAAGGGCAGTTCGCCCAAGCCAATTATGCCGCCGCCAAGGCCGGGGACATCGGATTCACCAAGGCCTTGGCCCAGGAGGGTGCGCGGGCGGGGATCACCGTCAACGTCATAGCGCCGGGATACATCAACACGGAAATGATGGCGGGTATCAAGCCCGAGGTCATGGACACCGTTATCCTGCCGGCGATCCCGGTCGGCCGCCTGGGCGAACCCGAGGAGATCGCGCGCTGCGTGGCGTTCCTGGCCTCGGATGCGGCCGGGTTCATCACCGGCGCCACATTGTCGGCGAACGGCGGCCAGTACATGGCGTGACGAGGGCTGCCGGTGCCTTGGCCCGCTCTGTCGCGGATGGGGCGCTCAGGCTTGGGTCATCGGTGGCCAGGGACGGAGACTCTCGGCCTCGATCCACTCGCGCACCCAAGGAGGTAGGTCGGGTGGGGGAAGGTCCAAGCCCATGGCCTCCAGCACGTGGATGGGAGCCACGATGCCATTCCGGTCGGTGATGGCAGAGCGGATCAGGATATGGCTGGCGCAGGCGCCGTCGGGAAGCCACATGGACTGCTCCACGTAGAAGAAGCGGCCGTCCCAGCCCAGGGCACGGGTCCTCATGTCTATGCGGTCGAACAGACGGATGCGCTTGCGATAGCGGACCGAGGCGCCAGCGACGGCGACCTGCCAGCCTTGCCGCCGCAAGGTCTTGGTCAGGCCGATCTTCCGTGACCAGGGAATACGTCCCAGGTCATAGAGCGTGAGGGTGCGCCCGTTGTTGAGTTCGGCGAAGATGTCGAGATCCCAGGGCCAGCAGAGATGCCGACTCTGGTGGGTGCCGGTCAGCGGCAGGGCCGGGTCGGCGCGGTGCCGCCAGGACTGGAGCACAAGGCGGAAAACGGGATACATGGCTGGCCTCCGGCATGGTCCTCGCCCGAAGATCGCGGATGCGTCAACCCTGACGACGGGTCACGGGGCCGCAGGCCATCTGCCGGGGATTGCGCGGGCCGGGCGCGCCCCTTAGGTCAGGTCCGGAACGAAGCGGGCACACGAGGCGACGGGCGGTCATGCAATCCCTTTTCGAGATTCTTCTCCTGATCCTCGGGATCGCGCGGCTGTTCATCTTCGCGCATTTCATCATGAGCTGGCTTCTGGCCTTCAACGTGCTGAACCCGCGCCAGCAGTTCGTCCAGCAGGTCTGGCAGGGGCTGAGCCGGGTGCTGGAGCCCATCTACCGCCCGATCCGCAGCATCCTGCCCTCGATGGGCGGCCTCGACCTTGCGCCGCTGATCGCGCTGATCGCGATCTATGCGCTCGAGATCATCCTGCGGAACAACGCGGGCCTGTTCCTCTGAACGCCATGAGCGGGGATGCGGGCAGCACCCTCCTGAGGGAGGTCTGGGGCTTCGACTCCTTTCGACCCGGCCAGGAGGAAATCGTCCGCGCCGTGGCCGAAGGCCGTGACGTGCTGGCCGTGATGCCGACGGGCGGCGGCAAGTCGCTATGCTACCAGTTGCCCGCCCTGCTGCGGGACGGGCTGACGGTCGTCATCTCGCCGCTGATCGCATTGATGCGGGATCAGGTGCGCGCCCTGACGGCAGCCGGAGTGGAGGCCGGGGCCTATACCTCCGCCAACACCGACGAGGAGAACGAGGCGCTTCGCGAAGGCCTGCGCGAGGGACGCATCCGACTCCTTTACCTTGCGCCCGAACGCCTTGCGTCCTCGGGGACGGCGGCGGCGCTGAAGCGCTGGGGCGCCACGGCCATCGCCGTGGACGAGGCTCATTGCGTGGCCCAGTGGGGTCATGATTTCCGCCCCGACTACCTGCGGATCGGGCAGCTTCGAGCGGAGCTGGGCGTGCCGCTCGCGGCCTTTACCGCAACCGCGGACGAGGAGACGCGGGACGAGATCATCGAGAGGCTGTTCGGCGGACGCGAGCCGCTGGTCTTCCTGCGCGGCTTCGACCGGCCGAATATCCATCTGGGTTTCACCCTCAAGGACTCGCCCCGGAAGCAGGTGATCGATTACGCCAAGCGCCGGAAGGGGCGTGCCGGGATCGTCTATTGCGGCACCCGGTCCAAGACCGAGGTTCTGGCGCAGGCATTGCGCGAAGCGGGGCTGAGCGCGATCGCCTACCATGCGGGGCTTGAGCCTGACGCCCGGCGGCTGGCCGAAGAGCGGTTCCAGCGCGAGGACGGGCTGATCGTGGTGGCGACCGTCGCCTTTGGCATGGGCGTGGACAAGCCCGACATCCGCTGGGTCATGCACGCCGATCTGCCAAAGTCGGTAGAGTCTTATTATCAGGAGATAGGGCGCGCGGGACGCGACGGGCTCCCCGCCGAGGCGCTGACGCTTTATGGTCCCGAGGATATTCGTCTCAGGCGCAGCCAGATCGACGAAGGCGGCGCGCCAGAGGCACGAAAGCTCGCGGACCACGGACGGCTCAACGCGCTCCTGGGCATCGCCGAGGCCGTCGGGTGCCGCCGGGTGGCGCTGCTGGGCTATTTCGACGAACAGGCCGGGCCCTGCGGTGCCTGTGACAACTGCGACCAGCCGGCGGATGTCTTCGATGCGACCACGCCCGCGCGGATGGTGCTTTCAGCGGTCAGGCGGACCGAAGAATGGTTCGGCGCCCAGCACCTGATCGACATCGTCATGGGAATCGAAACCGAGAAGGTCATCGCGCGGAGCCACAACCAGCTTCCGACCTTTGGGGTCGGCCAGGAGTGGGACCGCAAGCAGTGGCAGGCCATCGTGCGGCAGATGCTGGGGCAGGATCTCCTGCGTCCCGATCCGTCGCGGCATGGGGCATTGCGCCTCACGCAACTCGCCGGGCCGGTGCTCCGGGGCGAACAGACGGTCACCATGCGCCGCGACGTGCTCCCGCCCAAGGGGCGGGGCACCACGCGGGACGAACCGCGCGCCATGGTGACCGAGGAGGACCAGGGCCTGCTGTCGGCGCTCAAGGCGCACAGGCGGGCGCTGGCGCAGGCCGCGAACGTGCCGGCCTATGTGGTCTTCACCGACAAGAGCCTGATCGAGATGGCCGAGAAGCGGCCCACCACACTGGATGCCATGGCCCGGATCGGCGGGGTAGGGGCCAAGAAGCTGGACACCTACGGGCGGACCTTTCTTGAGGTCATCCTGGGCGAGTCGCCGGAGCCGGTGCATCCGCGCCGTCAGAAGCTGGCGGGCCGCGAGGAGGCCAGCGTGTTCGACAGGCTCCAGACCGCGCAGGCCGAGCTGGTTCGGGGCCCGCACGGACGCGACAAGCCGCTGTCGCTGAACGCGAGCGCCTTGGCGCGGATCGCCGCGCAGCATCCGCGCGACATGGGCGGGCTGGAGCGGCTCATCGGCCCCCGTGCCCTGGAGCGCTTTGGCGAAGCGTTCCTGCAGATCCTTCGGGACGGCTGAGCGGGCCGTCCCGCCTTTCAGGCCGCGAAAACCCGGGTCGGGCGCAGGGTGCCGCTTTCGTACACGCCGACCGCGATGGCGCGGCCTTCACGGCTGGCCCAAGCCTCATCGCCCCATTGCAGGCCATCCGCCGGGAAGACCATTGCGGCCCCGCCATTGCGCAGGAGCGCCACGCTTGCCTCGGGACAGCGGCATTCGGGCAGGCCGACAAGGGCCGTCTCCAAAGGCAGAAGGCGGGCGTCAAGCGCTTCGCCTTGGCCCACAGCCTCGATCTCGGGCCAGGCGACGGCGCCGTGGAGCGAGAAGGGACCAGACCAGATCCGGCGCAACTGGGTGACATGGCCGAGGCAGCCGAGCGAGCGCCCCAAGTCGCGGGCGATGGAACGAACATAGCCGCCCTTCCCGCACACCATCTCGAACACGGCGTGGTCGGGATCGGCGCGGCCCGTCAGCTCCAACTTCTGAACAAAGAGCGGGCGCGCGGCCAAGTCCAGCACTTCGCCGTCGCGGGCGAGGTCATAGGCGCGCTCGCCCTCGACCTTGACCGCCGAGAAGGCGGGCGGAACCTGCATGATGTCGCCACGGAATGCGGGAAGCGCGGCTTCGATCTGGGCGTCGCTCGGACGCAGGTCGCTGCTCCTCGTGGCAGCGCCCTCGGCGTCGTCAGTCGTGGTCTCCTGGCCCCAGCGCACCGTGAACTCATAGGCCTTTAGCGCATCGGTGACATAGGGCAGGACCTTGGTCGCCTCGCCCAGCGCGACGGCAAGGAGGCCGGTCGCGGCGGGGTCGAGCGTGCCCGCATGGCCCGCCTTCTGCGCCTGCATGGTCCAGCGGATCTTGTTCACCACCGACGTCGAGGTGATGCCCGCAGGCTTGTCCACGATCACGAAGCCCGAGATGGCCCGGCCCTTGCGCGTGCGTCCCATGTGGCCCTCCTTGGCTGGAAAGGCCCGCGCCCTAGACGGGACGGGGGCGGGGGTCAAGCCTCAGCCCGGATTGGCGTCCTCGGCCAGGAGACCCACGATCGGTCCCATGGGAAAGCCCCAGTCATCGCGGCCAATCGTCGGGGCATGAAGGCGCGAGATGTTGCCGTCGAAATAGAGCGCGTCCGGCAGCCCCAGCCCGTCGCGGAAGAACCGCGCGAACTGGTGGAAGGTCACGGGCCCACCGGAGATGGCGAACACCGTGCGGCTGCCATCCTCGGAGGCGCCGACCCCATTGCGGACGTACCGCGAGTCGGAGTCGGGCAGGAAGCGGGAATGCAGCTCCCCATCGATGACCAGCATGGGGCCGGACTGGGTGGCCGCGTCGCAGGTCCGCGCCCCGTCAGCATAGGCAAGGGTTTCGACCACAAAGGCACCCTCGTCCGAAAGGCACAGCAGGCCGTTGGGCAGGAGGCCGAAATTGCCGGGACCGGCCTGGGTGACCAGGGGCGCAAGGTCCTGCCCGTCCTGGCGGAAAAGGCCTACCGGACGGCGGTCCGGATGATACATGCCGGCATTCATGGCGAAGGCGAGCGGACCCTGCGCAGCCTCCACGGCCTGGAACGTGCCGAAGGGCCGGCCGGATTCGTCGTTCAGGAACAGCGACAGCCGCTCCTCGCGCGGGGCCACCTCGCAGGTCGTGTAGGGCACGCCCTCGAACTCGACGTCCTGACAGGTCAGCGAAGTGGCCGGCGCGGCCAGGGCCACCCACGCGACGCAGGCGGCGCGGATCACTCGGGCGCGTCCTCCAGGTCACGCCGCACCCGTTCATCCGAGAACATCCGACGCGTAGCCTCGATGCGGTCGAAGGTTTCGTCGATCTCGAACTTCAGGTCGGGGACGTGCTTGAGAGTCATCTCGCGGCCGATCTGGTGCCGGATCTCGGGCTTGTTGCGGCGCAGCGCGGCAAGGATGGACTCGCGGTTGTTGCCGCCCAGCGGGAGGACATACGCCGTCGCCCGCTTCAAGTCGGGCGTCACCCGGACCTCGCCCACTGTGATGGACACGCCGTCGAGCTCGGGATCGTGGAGGCCGCCTTGGGCCAGGATCTCGCTCAGGGTGCGACGGATGAGTTCACCCACGCGCAGCATGCGCTGGGAGGGACCGGCGGGAAGGGAAGGGCTGCGGCTCATGGGCGCCATGTAGGGGTCTGCGGGCCGAATGCCAAGCGCGCTGGCCTTGGTCGGGGCCGGAAGCTAGAGGAGGGGCGCCAAGGGAGGGATCGCGATGCAGGATGTGCCGGGGCTGGTGGTGACGGGTGTCTCGGGGCGCATGGGGCAGACGCTAGTGCGGCTGATCGCCGGGGCACCGGACCGGGCGCGGCTCGTGGGGGCGGTCGGTCGGGCCGGCCATTCCTGGATCGGGCAGGACGTGGGTGAGGCCATGGGAGGGCCCGCCTTGGGCGTCGTCGTGACGGACGACCCGCTGGAGGTCTTCGCCCAAGCGCAGGGGGTGATCGACTTCACCACCCCCGCAGCCACCGTGGAGTTCGCGGGCCTCGCGGCTCAGGCCCGGGCGGTTCACGTGATCGGCACGACGGGGCTGGAGCCCGAGCATCTGGCCAGGATCGCCGCCGCTGCGCGTCATGCGCCCATCATCCGGGCGGGCAACATGAGCCTGGGCCTGAACCTTCTCACGGCCCTGACCCGCAAGGTCGCCGAGGCGCTGGGAGACGACTGGGACGTCGAGATCGTGGAGTCGCATCACCGTATGAAGGTGGATGCGCCGTCGGGAACGGCCCTGATGCTGGGCGAGGCAGCGGCGGCGGGACGCGGCGTGTCGCTGGATGCGGTGTCGGACCGGGGCCGGGACGGGATCACAGGCGCCCGGACCAAGGGGCATATCGGCTTTGCCAGCCTTCGGGGCGGCGATATCGTTGGAGAGCACGACGTCCTGTTCGCCGGTGAGGGCGAGCGAGTGGTCCTGCGCCACGTGGCGACCGACCGAGCCATCTTTGCCCGGGGAGCACTGCGGGCCGCGCTCTGGGGACAGGACAAAGCCCCCGGCGAATACACGATGATGGATGTGCTGGGCCTCTGAATGGCTGGCCCATGCCGATCGCTCAGAAGTCGATCGCGCGTCCCTTGAGTTCGTAGTCGCCGTAGCGCACGGCCTCGAGACCCTCTCGACCGCCCTTCTCGGGCGGCAAGGGAAGGGGGCGGGCGGCCTTGCGGCGTGCCTCGGCTTCGGCCAGCGCGCGCTGGGCTTCGGGTGGGAGCGGGCGGTCTTGGGACATCTCAGACACCTCGGGCGGAACGCCCGTGCCTTGCGGGGGACGGGCCTGGGACATATAGGGCGGCCGGTCGCGACGGGGCAAGGACAGCCATGGCACGAGAGCGGACGGGCCCGTCGAAGGACGAAGGCGAAGACCGGGCGGGCCTTGGGCCCCGCCGGGCCGCCTGGCGGCTTCTGAATGCGGTGACGACCGAAGGCATGCTCCTGTCGGACGCCCGGGCGGCGGCGATGGTAGCGAACCTTCCCCCGGAGGGACGGGCCCGCGCCCAGCGGCTCGCGACCGAGACGCTGCGAAACCTGTCGCGGGTCGATGGCTGGCTGGCGCCACGGCTCCGCAAAGGCCCTCCCCCGACGATCCGAAACGTGCTGCGGCTGGGAGCCCTGGAGATCGGGCAGGGTGAGGCCGGGCACGGTGTCGTGAACGCGGTGGTGGCCCTGGTGTCCGAAGGCAAGCGGACCGAGGGGTTCCGCAGTCTGGCAAACGCGGTCCTGCGGAGCCTTGCGACAGAGGGGCCAGAGGGATGGGCACGGCAGGAGCCCCCGCATCTGCCCGACTGGCTGCGCAGCCCGCTCATCGAGGCCTGGGGCGGGGCGGCGGTCCGGGGCATGGAAGCCGCCCATCTGGCCGGCGCGCCCCTGGACCTGTCCGCGAAGGAAGATCCGGCTGCCTTGGCGCAGGCCTTGGGCGGGCGGCTCCTGCCCACGGGCAGCGTGCGGGTCAATGCGGGCGTCCAGGTGACGGCGCTGCCCGGCTACCAGGAAGGGGCCTTCTGGGTGCAGGATGCGGCGGCAGCCATTCCCGCCCAAGTGCTCGCGCCCCGGCCGGGCGAACGAGTGCTGGACCTGTGCGCAGCGCCCGGGGGCAAGACCCTCCAGATGGCGGCGATGGGGGCAGAGGTCACGTCGCTCGACCTGTCCGCCCCTCGGCTCGACCGGCTGCGCGACAACCTTGCGCGGACCGGCCTTCGGGCGCGGGTCCTGCAAGGGGACGTGCTGGACTTCGCCGAAGGGGGCTGGGACGCGATCCTGCTCGATGCGCCCTGCTCGGCCACGGGCACCATCCGGCGGCATCCAGACCTCCCCGTCGCGCGGGACGGGGCCGAGATCTCGGGCCTCATCGAGCTTCAGGCGCGCATGATCGACCATGCGGTCCCGCTCCTTCGACCGGGGGGACGGCTCGTCTTTGCGACCTGCTCGCTCCTGCCTGACGAAGGGGAGGTGCAGGCCGAGACCGCGCTTGAGCGGCATCCCGGGTTGGTGATCGAAAGGCCGGACCTGCCCGGGCTCGATCCGGCCTTGCACACGGAACTAGGGCTTCGGATGCGCCCGGATCATTGGGCCGATCTGGGCGGGCTGGACGGCTTCTTCGTCACGCGGCTCCGCAAGCCAGACGCGTGACAAGGGCGCGACGCCCAACAGATTTCGCGCCATGGGGCGGGTGACAATCGGCTTTCGCCCGGCCTAGTGTCCGACGTCATTCATGGGAGACAGGCGTGAGCCGAGCGATGGGATGGGGCGCACGGAGGGCCGCGCTGGGCCACCGCATCCAGGCCCGTCTGGCATCCCGCGCCCGTCCTGGTGGCCCCATTGCCTGGCCCGAGCCGCGCATCGCCGGCGATCCTGCCCGAGGGCGTCAGCTTCTTCGCGGGCGGCTGCGCCTCGGAGAGGAACTCCTGGAGCGCACGGACCTTTCGCCTTGGGATCTGGCTTTTGGAGAGCCAGAGGCGGTGCGCCTTCATGGAATGGCATGGCTTGACGACCTCTCGGCAGTGGGAAGCGTGCAGGCGCGCCGCCATGCTCAGGTCTGGGTCGCGGAGTGGATCGCGCGTCATGGACGCGGGACGGGTCCGGGCTGGACGCCCGAGCTTGCCGCGGACCGGCTGATCCACTGGATGGGTCATGCGCAGTTCCTCCTGCATCCGCCGGGAATCGGGGAGGAGAGCCTGGGCTGGGCCACGGCGGTCCACGCGCGCTTCCTCGAACGTCGATGGCATCAGGCTCCGCCGGGCCGGCCCCGCGTCGCCGCGCTGGTCGCCCTGGTCTTTGCTGGACTGGCCCTGCCGGACCGGCGAGCCCTGGCCACCAAAGCTACGGAGGCGCTGGCCCAGGAAACGGGTCGCGTGATCGACTCGCAAGGGGCCATCGCCACCCGCAATCCGCAAGAACTTCTGGAGATCGTGGCCCTTCTGGTAGCTACGAACCAAGCCCTGACGCGGGCCGATCTGCTGCCAGACCCGGTGATCGGAGCGACCATCGCCCGCGCCGCGCCAACTTTGCGCGCCCTGCGCCACGCCGATGGCGGACTGGCCAGGTTCCACGGAGGCTGCCGGGGGGCCGAGGGGCAGTTGGACCAAGTGCTCGCGGCCGCAGGGCGCCCGTCGATGGCGGTGCTGCGGGCCGGGGTCCCCCTGCATATGGGCTTTCTTCGCCTTGCCGCTGGACGCACGACGGTGATCGCTGATGCCGCGCCACCTCCCAGGGGAGCCGTCTCGACCCTGGCTCATGCCTCGACCTTGGCCTTCGAGCTCACCTCAGGGCGGCGGCCCCTGGTGGTAGCGATCGGTCCGGGGCGCAGCTTCGGCCCGCGCTGGCGCCGGGCGGCGCGCGCCACGGCGGGCCATTCGACCCTGGCTCTCGACATGGTGTCCAGTTCACGACTCGGCCTTCCTTTGCCCGGCGAGGATGGGGCGCGATTCGTGGAGGTGCCGGCCCGGGTTCTGGCCGAGGCGGGGCCGCAGACGGATGGGCTTCGGGTGGAACTTGCGCATGACGGCTGGCGCCCGAGCCATGGGCTGACGCATGCGCGGCTCCTTCATCTATCGCCCGAGGGGCGCAAGCTTCAGGGGGAGGATCTGCTCACCACCCTGACCGCGGCCGATGCGATCGCCTTCGACGCCGCGCTGAACGCTTCCAACCATCTGGGACTGGCCTTCGCAGTGCGATTCCACCTTCACCCGGATGTCGAGGCGGAGCTGCTGGCGGATGGATCGGTCGGCATGACCCTTCCGAGCGGCGAGGACTGGGTCTTCTCCCACGAGAGTGACGCGGCGTTGATCCTGGAGCCTTCCGTGTATCTGGAGGAAGGACGGCTGAGGCCGCGGCCCACGACGCAGATCGTGCTGGAGGGCCGGGCCCTGCGGCCCGCGACGCGCCTGCGCTGGACACTGGCCAAGGCCTACGGCACACCCGAGGGCCTGCGCGACCTGAAGCCCCGGATGGACTGGGACGAGGAGGACGAGGAATGACCGACGATCTGCGACCCATCCGCCGCGCGCTCCTGTCGGTGTCCGACAAGGCGGGGCTCCTCCAACTGGCACAAGGGCTTGCTGCAAGGGGCGTGGCGCTGGTGTCCACCGGCAACTCGGCCGGGATGCTCCGCGACGCTGGCCTTGAGGTCACCGAGGTGGCTCAGGTTACCGGCAGCCCGGAGATGCTGGGAGGGCGCGTGAAGACGCTGCACCCGCGCATCCACGGCGGCATTCTGGGCAAGCGGAGCGACCCGGAGCATCTGGCCCAGATGGAGGAGCACGGCATCCTCCCCGTCGACTTGGTGGTGGTGAACCTTTACCCGTTCGAAGCGACAGTGGAGCGCGGCGCGTCCTTCGAGGAAACGGTCGAGCAGATCGACGTAGGCGGGCCCGCAATGATCCGTGCAGCGGCCAAGAATCACGCCGACGTGGCGGTGCTGACCGATCCGGCTGATTACATAGGGCTCTTGGACGAGGTCGCGCAGCATGGTGGCACGACCGGCGCGGTCCGGCGCCAGCTCGCGCGCAAGGCCTTTGCACGGACGGCGGAGTACGATGCCGCCATCGCTGCCTGGATGGTGAGGGACGAGGCCGCGCCGCCGTTCCGCGCAGTGACCGGGCGGCTCGTGCAGACGCTGCGCTACGGCGAGAACCCGCACCAGAAGGCCGCTTTCTACAAAGGTGGCGAGGCGCGGCCCGGCGTGGCGACCGCCCGGCAGTTGCAAGGCAAGGAACTGAGCTACAACAATATCGCCGACACGGACGCGGCTTATGAACTGGCGGCCGAGTTCCCGGCCGACGAAGGCGCGGCCTGCGTCATCGTCAAGCACGCGAACCCTTGCGGCGTGGGCACAGGAGCGAGCCTGACCGAGGCCTATGCCAAGGCGCTGGCCTGCGATCCGACCAGCGCCTTTGGAGGCATCGTGGCGCTGAATCGCCCTCTCGACGCCGAGGCGGCCGAGGCCATCGCCAAGGTTTTCACCGAAGTGGTCATCGCCCCCGAGGCCGATGAAGGCGCGCAGGCCGTGCTGGCGCGCAAGGGGAACCTGAGGCTGCTGCTGGCCGGCGGGCTGCCCGAGGCGGCGGCATCGGGTCTGCTGTGGAAGCAGGTCGCGGGCGGGTTCCTGGTGCAGGATCGCGACGCGGGCGTGTTGGACTTGTCCCGCTTGCGGGTCGTGACCCGGCGCGCACCCACCGAAGACGAGATGCGCGACCTGCTCTTTGCCTGGCGCGTGGCCAAGCACGTGAAGTCCAATGCCATCGTCCTGGCGCAG
Organism: Rubellimicrobium rubrum; assembly: GCF_006152115.1. Lineage (GTDB taxonomy): Bacteria > Pseudomonadota > Alphaproteobacteria > Rhodobacterales > Rhodobacteraceae > Rubellimicrobium > Rubellimicrobium rubrum. The sequence continues at coordinate 110,121 of NZ_VDFU01000015.1, forward strand.
GACGGGGCGACCGTAGGGGTCGGCGCGGGGCAGATGAGCCGGGTGGACTCGGTCCGGATCGCCACCCGCAAGATGAGCGAGATGGCCGCGCCCCCTTCGGCCCCGGTATTGGCCTCGGATGCCTTCTTCCCCTTTGCGGACGGGCTGCTCGTCGCAGCGCAGGCAGGGGTGAAGGCCGCGATTCAGCCCGGCGGGTCGATGCGCGACGCGGAGGTCATCGCGGCGGCTGACGAAGCGGGGCTTGCCATGGTATTCACCGACATGCGCCACTTCCGGCACTGACATGCCCCGACTTCGCCAACCCCCGCCGACACGGCTCATGGTCTGGACGGCCTTTTGGGTGTTCCTTCTGGATCAGGCCACCAAATGGCTCGTGGTCCATTGGCTGGACCTCCGCACGCGACTCGAGATCGACGTGCTGCCGCCGCTCGTGAACTTCCGCATGGCCTGGAACCGGGGCGTGAACTTCGGGCTCTTTGCCGATGTCGACATGCGCTGGGTGCTGATCGCCTTGGCGCTGGCCATCTCTGGCTTTGTGGTCGTCTGGGTGACGCGCGAAGGAGGGAGCCGCCTCGTCCATGTCTCGGCAGGGCTCCTGGTGGGGGGCGCGCTGGGGAACGTCATCGACCGGGCGCTCTATGGCGCTGTGGCCGACTTCCTGAACATGAGTTGCTGCGGCATCGAGAATCCCTATGCCTTCAACGTGGCCGACATCGCGGTCTTCGCTGGCGCTGTGGGACTCGTGCTGTTTGCGGGCCGCGGCAAGGGCAAGGCGCAGCCCGTCAAGCCAGTCAAGCCCGCCAGGCCTGCAAAGACGGGGTGACGCCCTGATCGCGCTGCGCTATGACGGGCGCCATGACCGGGTCGACTTGCATCAGATACGCGGCTTTGGCCGCCTTTATGCTCCTCACCGCCTGCGGAGGACCGCGGGGCGACTGGCGCGCCGACTTGCGGCGGACGACGCCCAACCCTGTGGTGCTCGTCCCGGGGCAGCCGCTCGTGATCCCTTCGACCCTGGACCTGCCCCCACCGGCGACTCGTCCCCAAGGCTGAGTCCGCCATCCTCGCGGCGCTTCACGTCAGCGTAGCCCCGGCTTGCGGGCCACCCCCCTTCCGTGGACTGTGCGGGCAACCGTTCGCTGTCCGGAGGAGTTCACCGTGATCCGCCTGCCCGCCCTGATGCTGGGCCTTCTTGCCGCGTCCCCCACGCTCGCGCAGGAGGTGACGACCGCCACCCTCGACAACGGCATGGAGGTGGTGGTGATCGAGGATCATCGGGCCCCCGTTGCCGTCCAGATGGTCTGGTACAAAACCGGCTCCGCCGACGAGCCCCCTGGCGTGTCCGGCGTGGCCCACTTCTTGGAACACCTGCTGTTCAAGGCCACCGACGATCTCGAATCCGGTGAGTTCAGCCGTGTCGTGGCCGAGAACGGGGGTACCGACAACGCCTTCACGAGCTATGACTACACCGCCTATCACCAGCGCGTGGCGGCGGACCGGCTCGAACTCATGATGACCATGGAAGCGGACCGGATGAACGATCTCCGCCTGACGGAGCAGGACATCGAGACCGAGCGGCAGGTCATTCTTGAGGAGCGCAACCAGCGCGTCGACTCGGACCCGTCCGCCATCGCGCGCGAGCAGATGCGCGCGGCCCAGTTCCTCAACCACCGCTACGGCCAGCCGGTCATCGGATGGCGGCACGAGATGGAACAGCTCGACCTTCAGGACGTGCTTGGAACCTACGACCTCTGGTATTCGCCCAACAACGCGATCCTGGTGGTCGCAGGCGACGTGGAACCCGAAGCGGTCGTGGCCCTGGCCCAGAAGCACTATGGCGCGATTCCGGCCGAGCCGGGCCTCCCCCCGCGCGAGCGGCAGCAGGAGCCTCCGCAGATGGCTGCGCGGACCGTCCATTACGAGGATCCCCGCGTGTCGCAGCCCTATGTGGCCCGCAGCTACATCGCTCCGGCCCGCAACGCCGGCGACCAAAAGGACGCCGCGGCGCTTGTATATCTGGCCGAGATCCTGGGCGGATCCTCCTTCACTTCTGTGTTCGCAGAGAAGCTGACCTTCGAGACCCCCGTCGCGCTGTTCTCCGGCGCAGGCTACGACGGGACGGCGCTCGATGACGGCAGCTTCAGCGTCACCGTGGCCCCCCGCCCCGGCGTGTCCCTGGAGGAGGCCGAAGCTGCCATGGACCAGGCCTTGCGGGAATTCCTCGACGAAGGCGTCGATCCTGCGCAACTCGAACGAGTCCGGACCCAACTCAAGGCCTCGGAGGTCTATGCGCTGGACAACGTGGAAGGGCTCGCCAACCGGTACGGCGCGGGGCTCGCCACGGGTCTCACGGTCGAGGACATCAAAGCTTGGCCCGGCATCCTCCAGGAAGTGACGGCCGACGATATCATGGCGGCCGCGCGCGACGTTCTCGATCCCAAGTCCTCGGTCACGCTGTATATGACCGCTCCCCCAGAGCCGGAGCCGGTCCCGGCGGCGGCTGTCGCTCCCGCTGAAGCCGGTACCCCTGAAATTCCTGCCGAAGAGGCGTCCCAATGATCCGCGTCATCCTCGCCTCCGCCCTGTCGCTCTGGGCCGTGGCCGCCCAGGCCGCCATCGACATCCAGCAGGTGACCTCGCCCGGCGGCATCAAGGCTTGGCTGGTGGAGGAGCATTCCATTCCGTTCACCTCGCTGGAAATCCGCGTCCGGGGCGGCGCCAACCTCGACCGCGACGGCAAGCGCGGCTCGGTCAACCTGATGACGGCGCTTCTCGAGGAAGGGTCGGGTGACATGGACGCCCGTCAGTTCCAGGAGGCGCGGGAGGGGCTTGCGGCCTCGTTCGGCTTCGACGTCTATGACGACGCTCTGGCCGTTTCGGCCACGATGCTGACCGAGAACCGCGACGAGGCCGTCGGACTGCTGCGGCAGGCGCTGATCGAGCCGCGCTTCGATGAGGACGCGATCGAAAGAGTCCGTGGACAGGTGGAGTCCATCATCGCCTCGAACGCGCAGGACCCGAGCACCATCGCCAGCAACACCCTGATGACCGAGGCCTTCCCGGGCCACCCCTATGGCGCGGACCTCAACGGCACCGCCGAGTCGGTGGCCGGGCTCACGCGCGAGGATCTGCTGCAGGCGCATCGCGACACCCTGGTCAAGGGCCGCGTCTATGTAGGCGCGGTGGGCGACATCACGCCCGAGGAACTGGGCACCCTGCTCGACTCCTTGCTGGGCGACCTGCCGGACGATGGCCCCGCCCTCCCGGCCGAGCAGACCATGACCGTCCGAGGCGGAACCACCGTGGTGGATTATCCCACGCCCCAGGCCGTCGCCGTGTTCGGCCAGCCCGGGCTCGATCGCGACGACCCCGACTACTTCGCGGCCTATGTTCTGAACCACGTCCTGGGCGGCGGCGGCTTCGAGTCGCGCCTGATGAACGAGGTGCGGGAAAAGCGCGGCCTGACCTATGGCATCGGGACCTCCCTGGTGGACAAGGACTATGCCGACCTTTGGCTGGGCTCAGTGGCCTCGTCCAACGCGACGATCGGACAGGCCATCGACTTGGTGCGGCAGATCTGGGCGGACGTGGCGCAGAACGGCGTGAGCGAGCAGGAACTGACGGCGGCCAAGACCTTCATCACCGGGGAATACCCGCTCCGGTTCGATGGCAACGCCCAGATCGCGGGCATCCTGGTCGGCATGCAGATGATTGGCCTGCCGCCCGACTATGTCGTCAATCGCAACTCCTACATCGAGGCGGTCACGATGGAGGACATCAAGCGCGTCGCGGGCGAGCTGATGGATCCGGCCAATCTCCACTTCGTGGTGGTGGGCCAGCCGGAGGGCTTGGAAGCGGAAGCCGAGCCGGCAGTCGGGACGATTCCGGCCAAGGACGCGGCGACGCCGTGACAGGCAAAGGCGTCCGAAGCCATCGTCCGCGCGCGCCCCTTGGCTTGGCCCAGGGGGCGCGCGTAGTCTGTCCGGCATGACGCGTCCCCTCCTTCCCCCGACCATCCGGCCGCTCGATCCCCACGCCGTCAACCGCATCGCGGCGGGCGAAGTGGTGGAGCGGCCAGCCTCGGCCGTGAAGGAACTGGTCGAGAACGCGCTGGACGCGGGCGCGACCCGGATTGACGTGGCCATCCGGGAGGGCGGGCGGGCGCTCATCCGCGTGGAGGACGACGGCTGCGGCATCCGTGCCGAGGAACTGGGGCTGGCGCTCGCGCGGCATGCGACCTCCAAGACCGATGGCGCGGATCTCCTCGACATCCACAGCTTCGGCTTTCGTGGCGAGGCGCTGGCCTCGCTCGCCGCCGTGGCCCGGATTGCCTTGACCAGCCGGGTCGCCGGGGCCGAAGCCGCCTGCATCGCGGCCGAGGGTGGGCGCGTCGGTGCGGTCCGGCCCGCAGCACTATCCCGAGGCACCGTGATCGAGGTGCGGGATCTGTTCTTCGCCACGCCGGCGCGGCTCAAGTTCCTGAGGGGCGAGCAGGCCGAGGCGCAAGCTGTGGCAGAGGTGATCCGCAGGCTCGCCATGGCCGAGCCGTTCGTGGCCTTCACCCTGCGCGACTTGACGGACGGCGAGCGTCTGGTGATCCGGCTGGATGCCGAAACCCCCGACCTGGGCGACCCGCGCGAGGCGCTGCGCCGCCGGCTGCGAGCCGTGATGGGCCGGGGCTTCTCGGACGGGGCGGTCCCTTTGGAGGCCGAGCGCGATGGCCACAGCCTGCTTGGCTGGGCGGGCCTGCCGGCCGAGGCGCGAGGCGCCGCCACGGCTCAGAACGTCTTCGTCAACGGGCGGCCGGTACGGGATAAGCTGCTTCTTGGGGCTCTGAGGGCGGGCTACATGGATGTCCTCGCGGCCGGGCGCTACCCGATGGCCGCGCTGTATCTGGAATGCGATCCCCGGCTCGTGGACGTGAACGTTCATCCGGCCAAGGCCGAGGTGCGCTTCCGAGATCCTGACACCGTGCGGGGCCTGGTCGTCGGTGCCCTGCGGCGGGCCCTGGCCGGGTTGCGGGCGGCACCCAGCCTGGCCGAGGAACTGATCGAGGCAGCACGGTTCGAGCCGACGCCCGGTGCAGGGCCTATGTCCGCACAAGGGCACGTCATGCCGTCGCCTCGGGCGCTCGAGGCCGCGTTCCGTGCCCAGGCCCCGGCTTTTGCCGAGCCCATGCCGCCTGCCGCGCCATGGGTCGTCCCCACGCCGGAGGACGAGGCGCACCCTCTTGGGGCGGCCCGGGCCCAGCTTCATGGCAACTGGATCATCGCGGAAACTCGCGACGGCCTCGTCCTCGTGGACCAGCACGCAGCCCATGAGCGGCTGGTCTATGAGCGGCTGAAGGAGGATGCGGCGCGCGGGCCAGTACCGTCTCAGGCGCTCCTGATCCCGGTGGTGGTAGAACTCCCCGAGGAGGACGCGCAACGCCTGGGCGACGCCGTTTCCGACCTCGCGCGGCTCGGGCTGGTGGTCGAGCCGTTCGGGCGTGGAGCGGCTGTGCTGCGCGAGGTGCCGGCGGCGCTGGCCGGGGCCGACGGAGCGGCGCTGCTGCGCGACGTGGCCGACGCCTTGGCCGAGGAGGGTGCAGGGGGGCTTGGGCGAAGGCTCGATGCGGTGCTGGCGCGGGTCGCCTGCCACGGGTCCGTGCGCTCGGGCCGCAGGCTCCGGCCCGAGGAGATGAATGCGCTTCTGCGCGAAATGGAGCGGACGCCCAATGCCGGGCAGTGCAACCATGGACGTCCCACCTTTGTGGCGTTGCAGATCAAGGACATCGAACGGCTGTTCGGACGGCGCTGATGGACAGGGGCATTCCTGCGGGCTAGCCTCCCTGCGACAGCAGAGGAGCGGCGGCATGTCCTGGCATACGGCAACGGCAATTCTGGGCGTCCTCCTTCTGGGGGCATGCACCCAGCAGGCCCAGTCCCCCTTTCCGCCGGTCCGACCCGTCGAGCCGCAGGAGCTCGAATTCGCGGCCCTGGACAGCAGCTACCAGCGTATGTTCGAGCGGTCGCTGACCGAGGCGCCCTTTGCCAACGGTGCCCTTGCGGTGATCGCGCCCCAGGGGGACGAGATGGCCAGCTACCGCCTCGTGCCCTGCCAGGGCGGGGCAGCCATCTGCGGCGGCGGGCCGGCCGGGCCGGCCGGGCGTCTCGTGCGGACGCCGGACTGGTTCGTGGTTCAGGGGCTGTATGGTCGCACCTTCTGGCTCAGCCATGGCGGCGACGGCTACCTGGAACGGAACGGTCAACTCGTGCCCCTGTCGTGGGAGACGCGAGGCGCGGGCACCGGGGACGGTGACGCCCCCAGCCTGGACACGCCTTACCGCCACGACTGACGGAACGGGCGGAACCGGCCCGGTGAGCCACCCGTTTGCGTTGCCGACGCAGAATGGGGATTGGTCATGGACATCGGAGCGGATCAGGTCGGCGAGGTCATCCTTCTCGCCCGCGAGATGGTCGAGCAGTACACGGGCGCCAACGAGCAGTTCGACGGCCTGATCGAAGGCATGAACGATGATCAGCGGCTCGACCTCGTGGCGTTGTGCTGGATCGGCCGAGGTGACTTTGAACCCGAGGAATGGGACGAGGCCCGGCGCACCGCCTCCGAGGAGGCTACGCTCAGCGTTGCTGAATACCTCAAGGGCGTGGATCATCTGGCCGAGCATCTGGAGGCGGGTCTTGATGCCATGGGCATCAATCCCGTCGATGCTGAGGACAGCGCGACCGAGAGTTGAGACAGGTTTATGTTGCAAGAGTGCAACATAATCGGGCTATCGTCCGAACCAAGGCAACAATAACCCCGCGGGCGGGTTCTGACCGTGAGCCGCCGCGACAAATGCGGTGGCGACGATAAGGGGAGCGATCAATGATCGACAAAACACTTTGGGCCTCCGTCGGTGCGGCGGCCCTGATCGTGGCCTTGGGATCGGCCGCGCAGGCTCAGAACCTTTCGGGTTCGGCCGTCAACTTCGACATCGATGAGAACGTCGAAGACGTGGTCGAGGACATCAACGAAGACGTCGAAGACGACTTCGATCGCGACCTCGATCCGTTCGGCAACGAAGGCCGCGAACTGGGCTTCCAAGGTTCCGTGGCGCTGCGCGCGACAGGCACCACGGGCAACAGCGAGTCGAGCGACATCGGCATAGGCGCCAGCTTCGAATACTTCGACGGGCAGAACGGCAGCGACTTCAACTTTGCCTACACCTACAGCGACGATGGCAACAGCGGCGACGATGTTGAGGAGAACCTGTTCTTCAGCACGGACTACACCCGTGAGCTGGGTCGTTCGTTCTACGGTTTCGCCAAAGGCGTCGCGATCTACGACAACAACTCGGACGATCCCGACAACGACGACGTCGGCGACGAGGACGAGGACGAAGCCCTCTACCGCAGCGACATCTTTGTCGGTGTGGGTGTGGGTTACCGCATCTCGAACACAGATCGGTTCCAATGGTCGGTGCAGGCCGGTCCTGGCTACCGTTGGTACGAGCCGTTCCAGGAAGATGATCCGACTACCCCGGGCGACGAGAGCAACGACTCCGAGCGGATCGAGGAAGTCGCCGCCAGCGTCACGTCCAACTTCGCTTATCAGTTCAGCCCGACGATCACGCTGAGCAACGATACCGACGTCATCACCTCGGATGAGAACACCAGCGTTCTCAACGATCTCGCCCTCAGCGTCGCGCTGAACGAGTCGCTGTCGCTCCGCACCTCGGTCCTGACCGAGTACCAGAGCGAGCCGGGTACCCAGTTCGACGGTCCGGTTGAGGTTGAGCGGGACAATGTGGACAACACGCTCGGCGTTGCGGTCGTCTACAGCTTCTGATCGCTGATCGGCATGGATGGCCCTGGCCATCCGATGCTTCGCGGGGCCGCCATCCCTTGGCGGCCCCGCGTTATTGCATAGCGCCTCCTTTGACCCCTGGCTCGCTTTCGGGGCTGCGCTAGACTGGCCCAGAGAAGCCCGTCCCGTGCGGGACCGGATGAAAGGACCAGCTCATGCGTCACCTGCTCATCGCGTCCGCCTTGGCAGCCCTGTTGCCGGGCGTCGCCCTGGCCGACGATCTGGCCCTGGTCCTGGGCACCGCCGATTACGCGACGCTGCCGGACTTTCCACGGGGGGCGGAGGTGACGGATGCGGTGGATGGCCTCGCCACGCTGGGTTTCCGCGTCATGGCGCTTCGGAATGGCGGTGCAGCGGGTGTGACACGCACGCTAAACGACTTCATGGCCGCGGTTCCCGAAGCCGACCGCATCCTGATCGCTCTGTCCGGCCGCTTCGTCACGGATGGCCGCCGCACATGGTACCTGACGCGCGACGCGGCCGCGCCGACGCTGTTCGGCCTTGATGAGCGGGCGCTGTCGCTGGAAAGCCTGATGCAGGTTCTGGCGCGTGCGCCCTCGCGGGCGGTGCTCCTTTTGGGCGTGGGCACGTCAGCCGAGCAGGAGGTGTTCGATCCCTGGCTGCGCGAAGGCGTGGGGGATCTGGACATCCCGCAGGGTGTCACGGTTCTCACGGCGGGACCCCGCAACGCGGCGAACTTTCTCGCGGACGAGCTGTCGGTGCCGCGGGGGGACCTGTCGCGCCTCGTGGCAGAGAACGGTAACGTCGACGCCGAAGGTTACCTGCCACGTGGCTTCGTCTTCACGCCGCGCCCAGGCGACCCTGCCCTGACCGAGACCCAGGCCGCCCGGGCCGAGGAGACTGCGCTCTGGCAAGGAGCCGTCGCCCTGAACACGATCGACGCCTATCGCAACTACCTGTCCGCCTTTCCGCGCGGTCGTTATGCCGCGCAGGCCCAGGAAGGGATCGACGCCATCTTGGCCGAGCCCAACCGCGAGCAGCGGCTGGCCGAGGAGGCCTTGGGCCTGTCACGCGACCAGCGGCGCGAGATCCAGCGAAACCTGTCCTTGCTCGACTTCGACACGCGGGGCATCGACGGCATCTTCGGATCGGGCACCCGCCGGGCTGTCACCGACTGGCAGCAGCAGAACGGCTTCAGCCAGACCTCCTACCTGGACCGCGAGCAGATCGAGCGCATCGCCGCGCAGGCAGGCAGACGGGCCCAGCAACTCGAGGCCGAAGCCGAGCGCCAGCGTCAGGAAGCCGAGCGGGCCGACCGAGCATTCTGGGAAGAGTCGGGTGCGCGGGCCGACGAGGCCGGGCTTCGGGCCTACCTGGAACGCTACCCCGACGGCCTGTTCGCCCAGCAGGCGTCGGAGCAGCTGGCCCGCATCGAGGGTGAGAAGCGCCAAGAGGCGCAGGCGCAGGATCGCGTCGCCTGGGACCGGGCGCGTGAGGCCGACACCCTAGCCGGCTACCAGCGCTATCTGGAGAGTTTCCCTCAGGGCCAGTTCGTCGAGGAGGCGCGCACCCGGAGAAACGCCTTGGTGGAGGAGAACGAAGGCGCCCAAGAAACCGAAGAGGCCCGTGCGGCCGAGCAGGCGCTGGGCCTGAACGCCCTAACGGCGCGGGTCATTGAACAAAGGCTCGACGCCCTAGGTCTCAACCCCGGAGAGGTCGATGGGCGCTTCGACCGGAACACGCGACGGGCCCTGCGCAACTACCAGCGTGACCGAGGGTTGCCGGTGTCGGGTTTCCTGAACGAGCCGACCCTCGTCCGCTTGCTGGCGGATACGTTGGGCCAGTCGCTTCAGGAGTGAGGGGCAAGGCTGCAGCTGGCAGGCGGTTCCATGGGTCGGGAACCGCCTGAACCTGCTGTCGGTGTCACCGCGCCGGGACGTAGCGCTCGAACAGCATGCGCGTCAGCGCCTGGGTGCCCTCGCCCAGCTGGCGCACGCCCACGAGATAGGTTCCCGGCATGACCCGCGCGGTCACGAGGGAATCGTAGGACTCGCCGTTGTCGTCGTTAAAGGCGACCTGCCGGCCGAAGTCATCGAACAGCACCAGCGACGGGTCACCCTGGCCATTAGTCACGGCCTCGATCAACACGAGGCCACCCTCCGGCACATCGAAGGAGAACCAGGTGGTCGCATCGGTGGTCTGCACGTCTTGCCGCAGTCGCGTGGCAAGGGTTCCAAGCGCCGTGACCGGGTAGGACCCGTCCAAAGGCGGCGAAGCCTCCCCCCGCTCGTACATCCCGACTTGGGCGGCTTGGGCATCATACGCCGACACGCTGACCGTGATGGGCTGCGACGGATCGCTGAGCGCGTTTACCGCAATGCAGTAGGATCCCGGCTGGAGCGGCACGGCCTGATCGATCCGGGAGTTCAGGCCATCCCAGTCGTCGTTTTCGGCCAGATAAGCGCCCTGCGCGTCATAGAGCGCGATGGACGGGTCCGCCTGCGTGTTCTCGGCGGTGATCGACAAGGAGGTTGGTGCCGAAAGCTCGAAGCCCCAGAATGGCACCTCGGCCGCGGGAACGGCTACGGTCACGGGGCCAGACGAAAGCAGAACGTCAAGCGGCTGGCCGTCCCCCAGGAAGTTGGCAACCGTGGACAGATCGCAGGATCCTCCGGACACCATTGGATCCGTGGACTCCACGGCATCCATTCCGGCCGGCGCGGGCTCTTCCGGTTGGGTGGCGGTGTCTTGGCCGGGCGTGAGCGCCTCGTGTTCGGTGCGACCCACGCGAACAAATCCGGTCATCGGAGAGCCGTCGTAAGACCGCAAGGACAGGCAGTAGCGGCCTGGCTGAAGTGTGGTCTCGGCGCGCGAGGCACCATCACCGCCCGAATCATCGTCCGAAAGCAGGACGGTGCCCGCTTCGTCACGCAGATCGATGGCCGGGTCGCCCGAGCCACGTCCCTGCGCCTCCATGCGCACCTCGGTCGGGGCCGAAACCGAGAACAGGGACACATACTCGTTGTTCTGGAGCACCAGGGCCATCTGCTCCATGTAAGCCGGAGCGCCCGTCACATCCGAGGCCGACTCGGCGCCTCCAATCCACTGGCCGTTGCTGCTGGCACCGCCGCAGAAGCTCGGGTCCTGAGCAAGGGCAGGGCCTGCGGCCGCCACCGCGAGGACGGCGGCGCTGCCCAGCCTGAGCTTGGTGTTGGTTCTCATCGGACATGCTCTCCCATGGCGTCGCTGGGGGGCAACCTAAAGCCTGCACCCAAGGTGCTGCCAGCGCCAACTGCATCGCATGCAGTCGGAAAATCCGCACTTGCCGTCCCGACCTGCAGGACGAAAAAAGCCGCCGCGGTTTCCCAGCGGCGGCCCGTTTGTGCCTAAGAGGCAGCGCGGCTTAGCCCTGGCGGGCCTTAAAGCGGGGCTGCGTCTTGTTGATCACGTACACTCGACCCTTACGGCGCACGACGCGGCAATCGCGGTGGCGCTGCTTGAGCGAGCGGAGCGAGTTGGCGACCTTCATCGTCGTCTCTCCTGTTCGCGGCGCACGTCGCGCCTTGGTTTGCATGGGGCAGGCACGCTGCCTGCCCTTGTTCCTTGGGCAGGGCTGACCCTGCGAGATGGTGGGCGGTACTGGGATCGAACCAGTGACCCCTACGATGTCAACGTAGTGCTCTACCGCTGAGCTAACCGCCCGTCCGCTTGCCGGTCCTTGAAAGGCCCTGCATCGGGTGGGCGGTGGATAAAGGCTGCGGGAAGGGTGGTCAAGGGCTTTTGGCAAGTGTCGTTTCCGCGCTATGTAGGCCTCCGGCTCGACCGAGACGGATCCCCAACACGCATGACCCAGGCCTTTGAGATCACGCATCCAGAACGGCGGACGACGTCGGTGGTCTTCGCGTCGCCCCACTCGGGCCGCGAATATCCCAAGGCGTTCCTTGACCGGGCCGAATTGGACGCCCGGGCGATCCGTTCGTCCGAGGATGCCTATGTGGATCTCCTTTTCGATTCGGCCCCCCGGCAGGGCGCGCCGCTGCTGAAAGCCTTCGCGTCCCGTGCCTTCGTCGATCTGAACCGGGCGGCCGACGAACTGGATCCGGCGCTGATCGAGGGCGTGAGGCGGCCGGTCCACAACCCGCGTGTGGCCTCGGGCCTCGGGGTGATCCCTCGGGTCGTGGCGGGCGGACGAGCCATCCACCGTGGCCGCATCGCCTTGTCGGAGGCGCATGGCCGAATCGATACCTACTGGCGCCCATACCATGACGCGCTGCAGGAACTTCTCGCTGAAAGCCACGCACACTTTGGCGAAGCTATCCTGATCGATTGTCATTCGATGCCTCACGAGGCCATAGAATCCATCGGTTCGCCAGGCGGCCTGCGTCCGGATGTCGTGTTGGGCGACCGGTTCGGCGCTGCGGCCTCGACCGCGATCGTCGACCAGATCGAGGCAGCCTTCACGGCAGCCGGACTGCGCGTGTCGCGCAACATGCCTTTCGCGGGTGCTTACATCGTGCAGCATTACGGTCGGCCATCCCGCCGGCAGCATGCCATCCAAGTGGAAATCGACCGTTCGCTCTACATGGACGAGCGACTTGTTGAGCCATCTCCCCGATTTGAACAGTTCCGGCAGCTCTTGGGTCGCGTCGTGGCCGATCTGACCGCGATAGGCCGCCCGGAGGAGACTCGGGTCGCAGCCGAATAAGAGGGGAAAGGGGATCCACCTTGGACCTTCCGAGTTCCTCGGTGCTTGGAGCCCTGCCGCGCCAACACGGCCCTACACAGGTCGGGGCACTTTTCTTGGCTCCTCTTTCATTTTCCCGCTTGCGTTGGGCATGTGGTTTCCGTAGAGAGGCCTCCACCGACGGCACGGGTTGTGGTGT
>NZ_VDFU01000016.1 GCF_006152115.1 Rubellimicrobium rubrum
CGGAAAAGGGCCAGGGCACACGCTGGCGCCTTCTGCCAGCCGAAGCACGGCAGAAGGGCGAGCCCCGGCTTCCAGGCGCCGGCTCGAGTGCCCCCGGTTCAGGGTGCCATCGATGGTGAGCTTCAGGAGGTCGGCCGGATCGTAGCCCGGCCTGCCGCCTTTGGGCGGACGCGGGCGAAGCCGGCGGCTGCAACGTCCAACACGTCGACAAAGGCCTTGATGACGCGGACCGGGTTGCCCGGGCTCACATCGTCGTCCACCCCCTCCGGCAGGAGAAGGAGCAGCGAGCGGCCATGCCCAGACAGATGTGCCATGGCCGAGACTGCCACGGCGGCTCACACGTCCGAACAACCCGCGAGGTTCTCACACAGTCCGCATGATCGGCGCGCGCGCCCGCTGGATGTCTCTCGCGATCGGCTCACCCGGTCACCCGCGCATCGACCCCGTATTGCGGCCGCGCGCCAAGGTGGTCGCGCAGTGTCGTGCCCTCGTAGTCCAGGTGGAAGAGCCCCCGCTCCTGAAGGATGGGCACCACCCCGTCGACAAAGGCGTCGAGCCCGCCCTCGTAGACGTCGGGGATGACCCAGAAGCCATCGGCGGCCTCGGCCTCGAACCATTCCTGCATGTGATCGGCGACCTCGGTCACGGGACCAACCACCACCGGCTGATAGTCGATCACGCCGTGGGCCAGGACGTCGCGCAGGCTCCAGCCGTCTCGGGCGACCTCCAGAGCGCGAACCGCTCGCGGATCGCCGCCGGCCGCATGGGCCCTGGACAGCTGCTCGGGCGACAGCGGATCATCCAGCCGCGCCGGATCGATCCGCACCCCCAGCATCTGCTGCAGATACATCGCGCGCTGCGGGAACATCCGCCCGGTCAGCGTGATCCGGCGATCCAGCGCCGCACGCTTGTCCTTGGCGATGGTCGTCATCAACCCGGGAAAGAACTTGATCTCGTCGGGGTCGCGACCCGCTCGCTCAGTGGCCTCGCGGAACGCACGGCGTTGGGCGCGGGCCTCCTCGATCGTGAACGCCGCGGCGATGAAGCCGCTGGCATAGCGGCCCGCGAGGCTGAGGGCGTTCGGGCTGGGCCCCCCGGCGTGGAAGATGACCGGCTGCCCCTGTTCCGAGGGCGGGATGTAGAGCGGCCCGCGGGAGGCCACGAACTCTCCACCAAGGTTGATCGGCGCGATCTCCTCGTCCTTGGCGTATTCGCCGGTCTCCGGATCAGCCACCCAGGCGTCCTTGCCCCAGCTGCCCCACAAGGCCTGCACGATCTGGATCATTTCATGAGCGCGGCCGTAGCGGTCCGCGCTGGACGGGATCCGCTGGCCGTAGTTCGCCGCGACCTCCGGGCTCGCCGAGGTGACGGCGTTCCAGCCCGTGCGCCCATGATTCATGATGTCGAGGGCCTTGAAGTGCCGGGCGAGGTTGAAGGCCTCGTTGAACGTGGTCGAGCCGGTGGCGACCATGCCGATGCGCTCGGTGCCGCGCGCGACGGCGGCCAGCGTCATCATCACGTCGAGGTTGAAGCCAGAGGGCTCATACCTGATGTCGCCCCCGGCGGCATGGGGACCGTCGGGCAGGAACAGGAACTGGAACTTGCCGCGCTCGGCGGCCTGGGCTTGGCGGACCTTGGCATCGAAGCTGGTATAGGCGCGGGGGTCCACGCCGGGCATCCGCCACGCCTCGGCCAGCGCGCCGTAGCCGTTGCCCAGATGCATGCCAATGATCATCTGCCGCTTGCTCATTGAAACCTCGAAGAAATAGGGGTGCAGGGCCGGCCTCAGGGCGCCCTAATGGGCGGCCATGGGCAGGCCGGTGGCGGCAACCTTGCGGGGGATCAGCAGGGCCATGACCAGCGCGACCACGACGAAGCCGCTGCCGACCAGGTAGGCCCGCTGGGCGCCGTGCGCTATCGCCGGGCCCAGGCCTTCCCCGGCCGTCACGTAGCCTGCGCTGGCTGCGGCCATGATCGAGAAGGTGATGGCGATGCCGGCCGCGCCTGTGAGCTGCTGGATGGTGTTGATAATGGCGCTGCCGTGCGGGAGCAGGTGCTTGTCCAGGGAGCCGAGCGAGGCGGCGAAGACCGGCGTCCACAGGAGGGCCTGGCCGACGATGATGAACATGTAGGTCGCCAGCAGGAGCCCAATCGGCGTCCCCGGGGCGAGGGTCGACAGGAACAACAGTCCGGCGGCATCGATAATCGCGCCCGTGACCATGAGAGGTCGGGGCCCCATGCGATCATAGAAGCGGCCGACGATGATCGAGACGAGGGTGATGGTCAGGCCGCCGGGCAACATGAACAGACCGGTCTGGAGCGGGCTCAGGCCGTAGGAGGTCTGAAGAACGACCGGCATGAGGGTCATCATGCCGGTGGCTGGCGTCATGAAGAACACCGCGACGAGGGCCGAGACGCTGAAGGTGCGGATCCCGAACGGGCGCAGGTCGAGCTGGGCCCGGTCGATCTTCTGCAACTGCACCTGTCGTAAGACGAACAGGGCGATGCCGACCACGCCTATCGCCATGGCGGTCCAGGGAGACACCGGGGCGTGGCCGCCCGCGCCCTCGCCGACCGAGGCGAGCCCGTAGACGAGGCTGGCGAAGCCTACTGCCGAGAGGAGGAGGGAGAGCAGATCGAGCTTCGCCTGGCGCGGCGTGCCGGGCACCCGGAGCATCCGGTCGCCTACGACCAGGCAGAGGGCGGCGATTGGCACGATGGCGATGAACAACCACCGCCAGCTTCCCAGCGACAGGATGGCGCCGGCCACGGTCGGCCCCAGGGCGGGGGCCGCCGAGGTGGCGACGGTCAGAAGGGCCATCATGCGCCCGTTGCGGGACGGCGGAACCAGGGTGGCGACGGCGGTGAAGCCCAGCGGCAGCAGGATCGCGGTGCCGACCGCCTGGACGATGCGGCCGACCAGCAGGACTACGAAGCCGGGCGAGACCGCAGCAATGACCGTGCCAGCCAGGAACAGCGCCATCCCCAGCGTGTAGACGGTGCGCATCCGGAACCGCTCATTGAGGACGCCGGTGGCCGGGATCACTACGGCCATGGTCAGCATGTAGCCCGTAGTCAGCCACTGGGCCGTCGACGCCGTGATGCCGAGCGCGTCCATGACGCGCGGCAGGGCCACGGCCATGAGCATCTCGTTGAGGATCACGGTAAAGGTGGAGGCGACCAGCACGCCGATGGCTATGGCAACTCCCGGAGCGAGCCTTTCGCTCGACCCGCCTGCAAGGGCCGCAGGGGGCATGGCAATATCGGCCATAATATAGCTTTCTACTATCTAGCGCACGAGGCTATGGGTCGTGCTTAGGGGTGAGATGGGTTGGAAGGGCAGCGCAGGTCACCTGCCTTGTGAGCGGGCGACCGGGGTTGATGTCAAGCCGACAGCGCGCGATTGGTCGCGACGATCTCGGCTTGGGGCGGCATGGCCGTGGCCGTCGCGAACCGCGCCATGATGGTGTCGCGGTTCCGGGGCGCGCGGTCCCTGTCGGCGGCGGCCAGCGCCGCCCTCAGGTCCTCAAGGCCAAGCTCGGTGCAGTAGGCGGGGGTGCCGGGCTGGAAGCGCCAGGACTGCGCCAGAGGGCCTGCATCGACGGTATCGAAGCCGGTGAGGTCTACGAGTTCCACCGCGATCCTCTTTGCGGCGGGATCGTCCCCGGCGATGGGAATGGCGATCCGGCCCGGCGCGCCGCTCTCGGCGCCGCTGTTGGCCAGCGTCTGCGCCAGAAGGGCGTTCCACGCCTTGATGAGCGGGCGTCCCACCTGCGCGCTGGCCCAAGCGGTCTCGGGCGTGCCCTCGTCGACCTCGCCGATGTGGCCGTCACGGGCGGGATAGTAGTTCGACGTGTCGATCACGACGGCGCCCTGGGGCACGCCGGCGAGGAGGCCGGACAGGCCCGGCATCTTCGCGAACGGGACGGAGAGGATGATCACCTCGGCGTCCTGCCCGGCCTCCCCTGGCGTCGCGGCGTGGATGGAGGTTCCGCGCACGGTGTCCTGAAGGCTCTCCGGTCCGCGGGAGTTCGCCAGCCGGACCTCGTGGCCGGCCGCCGCCAGCGTCCGGGCCAGCTGCCCGCCGATCTGTCCGGCGCCGATGATGCCGATCTTCATTCCGTATCCTGTCAGGCTTGATCCTTCGCCGGATGGGCGAAGTTCTGAAGGGTGTCGCGCAGCGCGACGAGGTCGCCGTCCGTCATCTGGCAGGCGCTCTTGATCTTGTCCGAGACGGCCCAGACCTCGTCCCGGATGCTGGCCCCGGCTGGTGTCAGGTCGACGAGAACACGACGCTCATCGGCCGGATCGCGCCTGCGCGTCACCATCCCGCAGCCCTCCAGGCGCTTGAGCAGCGGCGTGATCGTGCCGGTGTCCATGCCGAGCGTGGCGCCCAGGTCGCCCACCGAACGGGGGCTGTCACCGTAAAGCTCCAGCATCACCAGATACTGGGGAAAGGTCAGTCCGAGCGGCTCGAGGAAGGGCTTGTGCATCCGCGCCATCCGCCCTGCGGCTCCGTAAAGGGCGAACGAGATCTGCATGCCGACGCGCTGGGACGTGCTGCTCCTGCTCACCTTGGGCTCCTTGTGCCAAACAGGCGCCGGGGCGCCAAAGCTTCTAGCTCGATATAAGGTAGCACGCTATATAAATCCAGAGGGAAGATCCAGGCGAAGCACGGCGCGAAGGTCACCCAGATTGCCAGGAGCCCGCCCACGACGCCCGCCACCGGGTGCGAGAGCAGGCCCGGGATCACGGCACGCGCCCATGAAGCCTACAAACTGCAGCACCATGATGAGGGGCCCGGGCGTGGTCTCGGCTAGGCCGAGGCCGTCCAGCATCTCGCCGGGCCTGAGCCAGCCGTAGGTACCCACGGCCCCGTGCGCCACATAGGCCAGCACGGCGTAGGCGCCGCTGAAGGTGACCACGGCCATCTGGCCGAAGAACACCGCGATGTCGGTGAAGACATTGTCAGGTTCAGCAAGGAGCAGGAGGGCGGCTACCGGCGTAAGCCAGAGCGCCAGCGCCACCATGCCAGCCCGGATGGTGCCTCGGCGAGTGGGAGGCGGGAAGTCGGCCAACTCCTCGCCCAAAAGGGTCTCGGCATCGGCGACATGGATCTTACCGACCGCTCTGTGCACACCCCCGCCCTGGAAGGCCGAGAGCCCAGACCTCTCCCCAACCTAGCCGATGAGGGCCACCTCGAGCACGATGGAGGGGAAGGGCACGCCCAGGAAGAAGATCGCCACTAAGGAGAGCGCCGCCAGTGCCGCCGTGACGTTGTTCTTCAGCGCCCGCTTGCCGATCCGCACCACGGCTTGGAGCACGATGGCCAGCACCGCCGCTTTCAGGCCTAAGACGATGCCGGCGACGATGCCCACGTCGCCATGAAGCGCGTAGATGATGCTGAGCGCCATGATCGACACGACTCCGGGCAGCACGAACAGCGCGCCCGCAATCACGCCACCCCAGGTCCGATGCATGAGCCAGCCGGTTTGGACGGCGAGCTGCTGCGCCTCAGGACCGGGCAGGAGCATGCAGACGTTGAGCGCGTGCAGGAAGCGGCCGTCCCCCAGCCAGCGCTTCTCCTCTACGAGGATGCGTGCATGACGGCGATCTGGCCCGCGGGCCCGCCGAAGGACAGGAGCGCGATGCGCGCCCAAGTGCGGATGGCCTCGCTCAGCGTTGGGAACGCTGCCCGTGAAACCGGGGTGGCAGGACCGGCGATCATCCCCGCCTCCTGGGTGATCCTGACATCGCTCATGGCGCCGCTCCCGCCTTGGCGCTGGGCCAGTTGTGGGTCTCACTGGTGGTATCACGCGCCCAGCGGTAGAAGGCGTCATAGAGCCCCATCCCGGCCTCGAGTTGTTCGAGGTCACTTGCATACATGAGCGAGAGGCCGCGAGCAGGCCCGCCGCCTCGGGTGCCAAGTCGGGTCGAGCGGTGTCCGCGCCGCGCACGATGGCGGCCAGCCGGTCGAGCGCCGGGAGCGAAAGGCCGAACTCCACCAGCAGCGTGTCGAAAGTGCAAAGCCCGCCCTGGTGGCTCCAGAACGCGCCTTCGACATCGTTTGGCATAGCCCCCAACTGCTCGGCCACGCTGGCGACTTCGGAGGGGGCGACGTAGAGGAACACAGCCCGGGGGTCGATGAAGCGGCGGATGAGCCAGGGGCAGGCGATGCGGTCGATCTTACACCCTCTCCATCATGCCGGCCAGAATGCTTCTTGCAGAGAGTTCCAGCCAGACTGGCTTGGGCCTTTTGCCATCCTGTGCCCGTAGGTCATGACCAGCGGCAGCCAAAGCAGGCGCGACCCCGCTTCAGAGAGCCGGGGCTGCGCTTCGCAGGTGCAGGTAGTCCGGCGTGAACTCGCCCAACCGGGCCAGCGCGTCCCAGTCATGGATGGTGAGCTGGCCTTGGCCGAAGGAGACCAGCCCTCGGGCCCGGAGATCCTGCAAGGTGCGGTTGACGTGGACATGGGACAGTCCCGTCGCCTCGCTCAGGCCTGCCTGCGTGAGGGCGAGAGCGCAGGTTCCCTCGGCCGCCAGACCCGCCGCCTCCATCCGCGCCATCATCTCGCAGAAGAGGTGGGCCAACCGGCCGAGTGCCTGCCTCCGGGCCACGTTGACCACCCATTCGCGGTAGATCGCGCCGTCCACCAGGGTGGACCGCCAGAGCGCGGCCGCGAGCCTGGGGTGACGCTCACAGAAGCCCCGCAGGTCGCTGTGCGCCATAAAGGCCAGCACGCAGTTGCTGAGCGCCCCGATGTCGCAGTCCAGCACCTCAAGGTGAAGGCTTTGGAGGTCGGGCATGTCGCCGGGGATGTGGAAGGCCGTGATCTGGACCTCTCCATCCCGCATCGTCTTCGAGGTGCTGAGCAGGCCCTCCAGGATGACGAAAGAGCGGCGGGGCTGGTCCCCGGCCCAACTCGGCCCTTCTCCGGCCTTGAAGTCCTGCAAGTAGAATGGGACCTCGTTGACGGAAAGACGGTCGGCAGGGGTGAGCACGATCTCGCGCTCGAGTCTGGCGATAAGCGGATGGGCAGTTCGCATTCTGCAACTCCACGCTGAGCAGGCGGGAGCACAGGAGTGTCTCACAGTCGCCGAAGGGCCACGAACGTGCCGGCGATGTTTACAGCATACATCAATAACCTCGGTGCCCTCTAACTTGTGTTAGTGCCTCACAACGGCCCCACGGCTCTCGGCGCGAGGGCTCGCCGCAGTGCCCTTGATGCTGAGCGTGCAAACGGTCCCGCCCTGCTCGTCGGTGACGCGCAGCCGCCGTTCGGGCGCACTCCAGAACTGACCGTCGATGTCCCGCAGCATCCCGCCGGCATGGGTCACCGCAGCAGAGCGGGCCTGCTCCGGCCCTGCCAGGACGGTGCCTCCCTCGTCTTCGGGATTGGGCAGGCCTTCGAGGTTGAAGAAGTAGCGGGGCATGGATGATCTTTCCTGCTCGCCAACCTCCAAGCGGACACGGATGTTCCCGTTCTTCGGCTGAGTGCCTGGGCCAGGCACCGGTGCCACGGACAGGACTCGCGGACCATCGTTGCGTTGCCATGACGAGATGAGCAGCACGAAAGCTGCTCCCTATCAATACGATAGCACCATGACCACGCCGGGCCCCATGGCTAGGGCCCGCTCGCCGTCTCCTTGTCCCCTCGTCAGAGAGCGCTCGCTTCTATCTAAAGCCAAGTGGAACTCGCCCGCGAGGTGGGCTTCATGAAGCCCAACGACACACTCATGATCACGAACGGGCCTGCGACGCTCGCCTTGACTGCGCAGCTGCTCTCGCCCGCGCTTTCGAGGTGGGCCCGCAACGGCTCTGCTCACTCCCCGAATGAGCAAGAGACCACGCCGCATGGCCAAGGCCGGTGCTGGGCGTGATACCACGCCCGCCAGCTGGTGCGTCCAAGACAGATCCGACCGTGTGCTCCAAGTCTGCCCGTTCAGGATGTCAGAAGAGCACGCTGAACCAAACTGGTTTATCATAAGTTAAAGGGGCAACAGCTCGCACTAGGCTCTGCCATGCCTCGCCACACTTAGATTGCCTTCGCGTCTAGCGAGGGAAGCACCTCCGTTGACGATTCCATCCGGCCTTGTCTCCGTCACGCCTATCCTTTGCCCGAGGATCAAGGCGACAGCAGGTTCCGGCATCTGCTCGACGCCCTTGCACAGCGCCACGAGCGCACGCCACACGATCCCTAGCGCTGCGCCAAGGTAGGCATCCGTCGAGCCACCGGGCCTCGCGTCTGCCTGGCCGATGCCCTCTTGAGATATCTGACAGATCCGGCCACGTCAGGGGCCTGACTGCGGTGGATCGGTTCCGGCTGTCTCTGACCGACAAGCTATTCTGGACAGTGAGGCTGATGGTGCGTCCTTTGGGGTATAACCCCGACCGGTCAGGATCATCGGACACCAGCGTGAGCGGGTCTGGACCCTAGCAGGACAGAACGGCTCCCTGATGACCCTCCACGGCCATGCCGACGTGTCCACTGGCGACCAGGACCTTTCGGTGCGGGAGGGCGCTCTTCGGGCTGCTGGCCGTCCGGTGATCCGCTCCGAGAAGAAGACCGGCATCCAGCGCGAGGGCAGGGCCGAGTTCGACATCCTGCTCCAGTTCCTGCGTCCTGGCGATACTCTTGTCATCACCCGCACTGATCGGCTGGCCCGCTCGCTCAGGGATCTTCAGGACATCGTGCATATGCTCGAAGCCATGGGCGTGACTCTCGAGGCCGCCGAGCAGCCGGTGGACACCGCCACGGCCGCTGGCAGGGCGTTCTTCGACATGCTGGCGGTGTTTGCCGAGTTCGAGACGAACCTGCGCCGCGAGCGGCAGATGGAGGGGATCGCGGCTGCCAAGGAGCTGGGCGTGTACACGGGAAGGGAGCCAAAGATCGACCCCGAGGAAGTGCGGCGCCTGCACATCGAAGAGAAGCGAGCCCCTCAGCCTGTGCCAAACGGATCGGCATCGCCCGTTCGTCGGTGTACAGGTGCCTGCCGAACCCCGATCGGGATGTCTCGTCGGATCGCTCCGGCTAACACGTCTCGCTCCAGAGCCTGCGGGTCTTCAGGCCCAACCCCAAGCGGGGCCACGTGGACCGCGGTCCCATCAGATAACCTCAGTGCAGGCTGAGCTCAGCCATCAGCCGCCGACGCAGCGCCACGAAGTTCTGCTCGCTGCGGTCGCGGGGGCGAGCCAGAGCCACGTCGACCAAGCGCGGGCGCTCCCCTTTGGACCTGGGGAGGACCAGTACCCGGTCCGCGAGCAGGATTGCCTCCTCGAGGTCATGGGTCACGAGGATCATTGTCACCCTCTCGTCCCGCCAGATGCGGGCCAGTTCCTCCTGAAGCGTCATCCGGGTCATAGCGTCGAGCGCGCCCAAGGGCTCGTCGAGGAGGAGGATCTCGGGCCGGACAGCAAGCGCCCGGGCGATGCCAGCGCGCTGCGCCATGCCGCCCGACAGCTGGCGGGGGAAGGCAGCTTCGAAGTCCGCCAGTCCCACAAGGTGAATCGTCTCGCGGGCGCGGACCTCCGCCTCGGGCGGGGGCAGGCCTCGGGCCTCAAGCCCGAAGGCCACGTTGCCCAGCACAGTAAGCCAGGGCAGCAGGCGCGGCTCCTGGAAGATCACCGCACGCTCGGTGCCAACGCCGCGCACGGGGACGCCGTCGATGCGCACCTCGCCAGCGTCAGGGGATTCGAGCCCGGCGAGCATCCGCAGAAGTGTCGTCTTGCCCGAGCCGCTGGCGCCGACTATGGCCAGGCACTCACCTGCGCGGATGTCGAGGTCGAGCCCGCGCAAGACATTGAGCCGCCCACCGGCGAGCGCGAAGGACTTGGAGAGGCCGCGCACCGCGACCTCCCCCCGTCGGGCGATGGCCTGGGCGCCCATCAGTTGGTCACCGAGGCGTCGTCGCCTGTGACAAGCAGGATGTCCTTTGCCGCGAGCTGGCCCGGGGCCACCTGGCCTTCGCGTTCCAGCACATCGATCCAGAACTGGATGTCGCGCTCGACCGGCAGCCCGCCTTCGCGCACGCCGTAGCCCCTGAAGTACTGCGCGACCTCGGGGTTCTCTCCCCGCTCCTCGAGGGCGCGAGCCAGGATCTCGCGCGTTTCCTCGGGGTTCTTGCGGGCGTAGTCGAGCGCCTTGGCCGAGGCGTCAACGAAGTCGTGGGCCGCGTCCGGGTGTGCCTCGACCCAGTCGCGACGCAGGACGACGAAGCCACCAGCGATGTCGCCCAGCACGTCAGTATCATCGAAGATGGGCCTGAGGCCGCCCGTCTGGCGAGCCGCCCCTTCGAAGGTGGTCTGCCAGTAACCGAAGGCGGCGACATCCACCTGACCCGCACGCAGGACCTGCTCGAGCTGCGGGCCTGGGACGACGATGAGGTTGGCCGCATCCTCCGGCAGGCTTGCCGAGTGAAGCGCCTCGCGCACCGTGTAGTCGAGGTGGGCGCCCAGGGTGTTCACTGCGACCGTCCTGCCGGGTAGGTCCTCGACCCCATGGATCGGGCTGTCCTCGAGGACATAGAAGATCGACTGCACCTCGTCGTTGATGCCGTTGGACGGATAGGCGGCGACGAAGTCGTTGCCGCCCGCAATGGAGTTCAGGACTGCGGCCGTGGCGGCCGAGCCGATGTCCACCGAGCCGCCCGCCAGCGCGATCAGCGACTCGGGCCCACCGGTAGCGTAGCCCAGGTTCTCCAGCGTGATGCCGGTGCCCTCGAAGTAGCCCAGCTCTTGGGCGAGTTCATGAGCGCTGAGGCCACCCTGGCTCGCAAGGTAGCGCAGCGTCACCTCCTCGGCCGAAGCTGAGGTCGCGACGACAGTGGTCAGAGCGGTCGACAGGGCGCGGAAGGGGAAGGTCATGGAAGGGGTCCTTTCGGGAGGCTTGGGACAAAGGTCAGCGTGCGTCGGCTGACCAGCGGCACAGGCGGCGCTGGAGCAGGACGAGCACGGCGTTGGCGGCAAGGCCCAGGAGGGCCAGGAGGAGGATCGCCGCCCACATCAGGGGCACCTGAAAGTTGTACTGGGCGTTCATCACCTGGAACCCCAGGCCCCGGTTCGCACCGATCATCTCAGCGGCGATGAGGAGAAGGAGGGCAGTGGTGGCCGACAGGCGCAGCCCCACGAAGATCTGAGGCACGGAGGCGGGCAGGATGACCCGGCGGAACACCGTGGCGCGGGTGGCGCCGTAGCTCCGGGCCATCTCGATGAGTTTGGCGTCCACCTCCTTCACGCCGCCGATGGTGGCGAGGAGGATGGGAAACAGCGTTGCCCAGAAGATGACAAAGACCTTGGACGCCTCGCCGAGCCCGAGGAGCAGGATGAACACCGGATAGAGCGCGAGTGCCGAGGTCTGCCGGAAGAGCTGGAGGATGGGATCGAGTGCCCGCTCCACCGGGCGCAGTTGGCCCATCAGGAGGCCCAGCGGGATGCCGAGCCCTACCGCGGACGCGAAGGCCAGGCCTGAGCGCTGGAGGCTGATGGCGAGGTCGTCGAGGAGCGCTCCCCCGACAATCCCCCGCCAGAGCGCCCCGGCGATGGTGCCGAGGGGCGGCAGGACGGAGGCGCTAACCCAGCCTTGGACGCTGGCCACCTGCCACAGGAGCAGGAAGGCCAGCAAAAGCCCCCAGCGGGAGAGGATCGCTGCGCCGGCTGCGCCGGTCCGGTGCAGGAGCGCCGGAACCTGGGACGGGGGCGCCGTCGCGGGTGTATCGAGGACATGCAGCGACATGGGTCTACTCCGCCGCCTGCTGCGCCGCGCGGGCGGCCGCATGGCGGTTGACCGGGAAGGGCAGACCCAGGTTCCCGCGCAGGGTGCGTGCCTCGTAGGCCGTTCGGAACAGGCCGCGGCGCTGAAGCTCCGGGATCACGAGGTCCACGAAGTCCTCCAAGCCAGTCGGCAGCCACGGCGGCAGGATGTTGAAGCCGTCCGCACCCTCGTTCTCGAACCACTCCTGGAGCGTGTCAGCGATGCTCTGGGGCGTGCCGACCACAGTGAAGTGGCCGCGGGCCGAGGCCACGTGCTGGTAAAGCTGGCGGACGGTGAAGCCGTTCTCGTCGGCAATCTGCCGGATCAGAGCCTGTCGCGACTTCATGCCCTCGGTCGGGGCGACATCGGGAAGGGGGCCGTCGAGGTCCACGCCGGTGAGGTCCAGCGTGCCGCCAGTAAGGGCCTTGAGAAGCGCAAGCCCGTCCTCTTCGAGGATCAGGGAGGTGAGCCGGTCGTACTTGGCCTGCGCCTCGGCCTGTGTGCGGCCCACAAAGGGCGACACGCCGGGCATGATGAGGATGTGGGCGGGGTCCCGGCCCAGGCCCCGCGCGCGCGCCTTGATGTCGCGGTAGAACTCCTGCGCCGTGTCGAGCTTCTGATGCGCCGTAAAGATCACCTCGGCCGTCGCTGCGGCGAGTCCGCGCCCATCGTCGGATTGGCCGGCCTGCACGATCACGGGATGCCCCTGAGCCGAGCGCGGGATGTTGAGCGGTCCCTTGACCTTGAAGTGCTCACCCCGGTGATCGGTCGGGTGGACCTTGACGGGGTCGAAGAAGCGGCCCGATTCCCGGTCGCGCAGGAAGGCGTCGTCCTCGAAGCTGTCCCAGAGCGCCTTGACGACCTCCACATGCTCAGCCGCCCGGCGGTAACGGGTGGCATGGGGAAGCTGCTGGTCCAGGTTGAAGTTGTGGGCCGCCGCCTCTGTCGCGGTGGTCACCACATTCCAGCCCGCGCGCCCGCCCGAGATGAGGTCGAGCGAGGCGAACTTGCGGGCGGTGTTGTAGGGCTCCTCGTAGGTCGTGGAGGCCGTGGCGATGAAGCCAAGATGCGTCGTGGCCGTGGCGAGGGCCGCGAAGAGCGTCACCGGCTCGAAGCCCGCGACCTTGGCGTTCCCGCCCTCGACGCCGCCGCCCATGCTGACGGACAGGTTATCGGCGAGAAAGTAGGCGTCGAAGAGGCCGCGCTCGGCGGTCTGGGCGAGGCGCTTGTGGAACTCGAGGCTGGTGGCCCCGTCCACTGGCTGGTCGGGGTGGCGCCAAGAGGCAATGTGCTGGCCGCCGCCGGGAAGAAAAGCGCCAAGACGGATCTTGCGGGTCATGGAGGTCTCCTTGGGATGTGCGAGATCGGTCCCCGGAACGCAGGTTGCGCGCCGCAGGTGGTCCGACGTGATGGGCTCGGGTTAGGGGTTAGGCGCCGACGGCCAAGGCGGCGGGAGCTTGCGCGCCGAGCCAAGGCGCGAGTTGGTCCACCGCCCGGTCGATGCGGGCGAGGAGCGCGGGAGACGCTGGGACGCCGTCCACGAAGTCCGCCGCTCCGGCATAGATGCCGGTGGGTAGGGTGGCGGCCTCAAAGAAGCCGAAGAGCGGGCGCAGGTGGTGCTCGACCACCAACGCATGCTTCTCCCCGCCGCCGGTGGCAGTGAGGAGCACGGGCTTGCCAGCCAGCGCCGTGGGTTCGACCAGGTCGAAGAGGTGCTTGAAGAGGCCGGTGTAGCTGCCCTTGTAGACCGGCGTCCCCACCACCAGGGCGTCGGCCGAAAGAATGCGGTCCAAGATCGCGCGAGCGCTTCCCTCAAGCCCCTCCAGTGTCCGCGCCTGCCCGAGCGAGGGGCCGAAGTCGTTGAGGTCGAAGACCTCATGGCTGGCGCCGAAACGCGCCGCCGCCCGTGTTCCGACAAGAGTCAGAAGCGCACGTGTCCGCGACGGCGTGCTCCAGCTTCCGGCTATTCCTGCAATACGTATGACCATGGGCTGGCTCCGAATGACGACTAACTTAGTAGACATTTAACGTCCGGGATCGGGTGTTGGCCATTCCAAAGATGCTGCCGTTGAGAGAATATCCTTGCTGCGGGTCCGACCTGTCGAAGGAGCGCTCTCCTCTTCACCATCGGTAGCCGGCCCTGGAACCGATCCGACCCGATTCAGGATGCGCTCGGCGAGCCGAGCCGCCTGCGACCGGATGTCGGGAATCGCCGTGATCTCCCAGAAGGCCGCGCGCGAGGCTGGCCCCATGGCGAAGAGCCGGCCGCTGGCGCTCCCGTCAGCGCGCAAGACGGCGCAGTCGGGGCCCACGTCGAGGCCGACCCGCAATGGGTCGACCCGCGCCTCGCCCGAGGCGAGCAGGCCCGCGATCAGAGGTGTCGCGTGCGCTTCGGGGTCGCGGCGGACGCCCCGGCAGTCGATGATGCGCGAGACGGGAAGCTCCCGGTGCCGCCCATCCGGCCCGGCGATGTGCGCCAGAAGGCGGCCCTCGGGCGTGAGGACCGCCTTCTCGAATTGGCCGCGCAGGAGCTGCAGCCGCGCATCGCTCCGCGCCTTGGCGAGGCGCTCGTGCGAGGCTGGGGGCATGCGGTGCCGATGGACTTCCCAGTAGGCGCTTGCGTGGCGCAGAAAGGTCCGACGCGAGGTCGGCGGCAGCGCGCGCCAGATCGCCTGGAGATGCGGCCGCAGCCCGTCCACTGCGTCGCGCCAGTCGCCGCCCGCCTCTTCCCGCGCTTTCGCCTGCGCCCGGAGCCAGCGCATGAGGCTGGCGATGCGCATGGGCCGGGGCAGGTCCTCAGCACAGAAGAACATCGGCTCAGTTGGGCGGTGGACCTGGGGCAGGAGCCGGTGGCGCGAGATGGCAATGATCTTGCCTTCCTGCCCGGCTGCCAGCAGCGAGAGCACCTGATCCACCATGGTCAGGCCGGAGCCCACGATCAGCAGGCGCCCATCGCAGGGGCTGGCCGGCGCAGCCCAGGGCTGGCTCAGGCCTGAGGCCTGCGCGGCCGCCGGCAGGGCGTGGCCGGTGGCCAGCACAGCGAGGTCGGCCTCGACGCGTTCGCCCCCGGCCAGGTGCGCTGTCACGCCCCGGGGGGCCACCTCGAGGTGAAGACACTCGGACTGCCAGCAGGTCAGGGCCGGGGTCTCGCCCCAAGGGTCGAGGACGGACTGCATGTAGCGCCCGTAGATGCCGCGCGGCACGAAGCCCTGCGGGTCGGCGAAGCGTTCGCCATCTGCGCGGAGCCACTCAAGGAAATGCTCCGGCTGATCGGGATAAGCTGACATGTTGGCGACGCGGGTGTTGAGGAGATGCTGCGGGTCGGGGGTGGAATAGGCCACGCCGCAGCCCAGCATGGCGCCCCTCTCCAGGATCGTCACCGCGACCTGTCCCTGGCCTTGCCGCAAGAGTTGGGCCGCCAGCAGGACGCCGCTCGCCCCGCCTCCGACGATCAGGACCCGCAGCCCCGGCGCGGGCGGCTGACCGGCGACGGGATGGGTCATCATCACCATGGGACGGCTCCGAGTGCGAGAAGACAGAAGGTCTCCAGGACCAGCGCCCCAAGAAGCCAGCGGCTCTCCCGATGGTCGGGCATGCCTTCAGCCTTCCCCGCGAGGAGCCTCGCGAGGTCGGGGTCGGTGACGCAGCAGAACATGCGGAAGCCTCCGTGAAAGGGTCAGGACTCGTCGGATGGGATGGGCAGGGCGGTCGTGTGTGAGACGCGTTCCAGCGCGAGCTGCGAACTTACGTTCTTGAACTCGACCGCTGCAACGAGCCGCCGGTAGAAGGCATCAAAGGACGAAAGATCGCGGACCACGACCTTAAGGAGGTAGTCGGCCTCTCCCGCCGTGCGCCAGACCTCCACGATCTCGGGCAAGGCGGCTGTGGCGCGGTCGAAGGTGTCGCGCCAGGCAGAAGTATGGTCCATGGCCGCGACGGACACGAAAGCGGTAAGCCCCAGGCTCACCTTGCTTGGGTCCACAAGGGCGACCCGTTGAGTGATGACGCCAGACTGCTCAAGCCGCTGGACGCGCTTCCAGCAGGGTGTCTGCGACAGGCCCACACGGTCGGCGAGCCGGGCAAGCGAGATTGTGCCGTCAGCTTGCAGCTCCCTGAGGATACGCCGGTCGATCCGATCAAGCCGTATGGCTCGGTCCTCGTGGCCCCCCGTCTCCGCCGACGCCTGCCGCTCTGGGGCAAGCCCGCGACCGTCGGCCGATAAGAGTGAAACGTTCATGGACACACCTCCGTAGCTGCCACGGTATAAAACACGAGTTCATTAGTAGAGATTTTCAAGGGAAGAATTTTCTCTCCTAGGAGGTGAGCGGAAGCCAGCCAACAAAACGCCCGGCCGCTCCGTCAACGGTGCAGCCGCGTATGATCAGTCGAGAGACGGCAGCACTGCAGAACAGCTGGCAGAGACGGCCGTTGAGTGGGACAAATCTTTCGAATCGCCCGCCTGTCGGACTTGGCGAGCGACCGGACATTGTTGGAGAAGTCGCGGCGAGGTGGTGAGTGTGGTGAAGATCGAGGTGCAGGTGCGTGCGAGGGACCAGCTGGCGAGTTCCAGAGCCGCAACCTCAAGGCTCGGTAACCATCCTGCTCCGACGTGACCCAACAGTATCCATTCGTAGTCTGGACACCGCTGGCAGTGCCCATCTGGATTGCCAGGCTGACCCCGGCTGGCCCCGGAGCGTTCGGTACACAGTGGGCCGCGCCACGGAGAACAGCGCGGCCAGGTCGCTGATGCTGTTGTCCCCACTGTCGTGCACCCGCCGCAGTTTCTTCTACTGGCGATCCGACGGCTTGGGCTGCTTGCCCCGGAGCCGGCCCTTGGCCTTGGCGAGGAGCATGCCTTCCCGGGTGCGCGGTCGGATCAGGTCCGCCTCGAACTCGGCAAAGGTGGCCAGGATGCTGAAGACCATGCGCCCCATGGGATTGTGAGGGTCGTGGACGCTGGAGCCGAGCTGGAGGCGCACCCCGCGGCGCAGGAGTTGGTCGGCAATGGCGCGGGCATCCGGGACCGAGCGGGCCAACCGATCGAGCCTGGGGACCACCAGCGTGTCCCCCGCCCTCACGGCCGCGAGCGCCTGATCGAGACCGGGGCGGGCCCGGTTGGTTCCTGACAGACCATGATCGGTGTAGATGCGGTCGGAACCAGAGGGGGTGCATCGGCCGTCAAGGTGTCCGCAAAGACCCCCGTCACTGAGACGATCACCGTACCAGCGATGTGAGGCAGCGTTCTACCTGCTCCCGCAAGGGGCTATCCAGCCCACATGGCCCGGCGTGGCTCTGAATCCGTAGTCCTTTCGGCCTTCAGCGCAATCCTGCCGGCTCGGTCGGCTCAGTCGCCTCATCGTTGCATAGGTTAGAGCGCAGGGGACCGGCGCATGATTTGGCAAACAGAAAAGTGCTCTCGGGGGACGCCGTTCGCAAAGGACCCTCGAGTGACCTTTCACCCCCGTGCAACCCTGGCCACGCGCCATCCGCCCTGCTCCTTGACCCATGCGGCCGATCCCGACGAGATGGTCTTTGAAGGCGATGTGCTGGCGCTTCGGCCCGCCCTTGCGGCCTTTGCGCGCCGCCTCACCCGCCAGGAATGCGAGGCTGAGGACCTGGTGCAGGATACCGTCCTGCGTGCCCTTGTGGCCCAGCACTGCTTCACGGCAGGCACCAACCTGAAGGCTTGGCTCTTCACCATCATGCGCAACAGCTTCAACACGCGCTGGCGCCGCTCGCAGCGGGAGGTGCTAACCGGCCCTGAGCTCATCGAATTGGCCATGACCACGCCCGCAACCCAGGAGGGCACCCTTTGGGCGCGCCAAGTGATCGAGCAGCTTCTGCATCATCTCTCGCCGGCGCACAGAGAGATCCTGATCCTGGTCCCCGTTCAGGGTGTCAGCTACGAGGACGCAGCGCGCCTGTGCAACTGCTCGGTGGGCACGGTGAAGAGCCGCCTCAACCGGGCAAGGGCCGCCCTTGTGGCTCTGACAGGGGCCGAGGAGCACGGGTGAGGTCGGCCCAGCGGGCCAGGGACGCTGACTGGGCGTGAAGGCCTATCTGTGGGCGCGACCCCTCGTGGATCTGATGCGAATGCAGGGCGCACAAGCTGTGGGTCGCCCCTCCAAGCCCCTCACGGTAAGGCCAGCGATTCAGCTGGCGTTGACCCTGGCAAGCCGTGCGCGTTTGTTCACCTGATGGAGGTAGTTCGGGTCGAACTCGGCGAACTCCATCAGCCTGTCCAAGTCATTCACCACCATGCGCTTGCCTTCCGTGGTGATGAGGCCCTCTCCCCGCAATTCCTGGATCATGCGGTTGGTGTGAACGCTGGAAATCCCCATGACGTCCCCAAGTTCGTCCTGCGTCAAAGGCAGCTCGAAGCTGTCGTCCTTGCTCAGGCCAACCGCCCTCATCCGCAGCAGCATCTCACAGATGAGGTGTCCCAGCCGCTGATTGGCCGGGCGGTGGCCCGTGGTGACCAGCCACTCGCGCAGGATCGCCTCATCCAGCAGGGTGGCCCACCACAAGGCTCGCGTCAGGCGCTCGCTTTGCTTGAGCATGGTCTGGATCGCGTCGCGCGGCAGCAGCGCAATCCGGCAAGGCGAAAGCGCCTTGAGGGAGTGGTCCATCTCGTCCAGGAGGGCGACGTGAACGTCACACAGGTCCCCGGGGATGAGGAAGGCCAGGATCGGCTGGTCCCCGTTGGGCAGAGACTTGTAGCGAGCTGCCCAGCCTTTCATCACCAGATGCACGTTCTCGGGCCTGTCGCCTTCGTGGATGATGTCCTCACGGCGGTCGAACACCCGGACATCGCGGACCGCGTTCCTGAGCAGCCGCTTGTCCTCCTCGGTAAGCTGGATGAACTGCTCGAGCTTCTGGATGAGTGCGTCGGTCCCCATGCGTGGTCCTCCGGGGCTTCGGACGTGCCTTGGCCCGAATGCCTTAGGCTGCCACGTTAGTCCGCAGGCAAAGCCAGTGTCACCAGGAGAATGGTCGCGAGGTGCGCCCAGGCCTTCCGCGCCTACACGGTCCCGCCCGTGCCGCTCACGGTGATGCGGCACACGGTTGAGCCCTGCTCGTCGGTGACAAGGACCCACCATTCAGGCGTGGGCCAATCGCTGTCCCGATGATCCCGCAGCATTTCACCGGCCTCGGTCATCGCCATCGAGCGGGCTTCCTCGGGACCGGCAAGATCAAGGCCCGTGGTGTCCGGGGCGGGCTTGCTGTTCTGAACGGTGAAAAGGTAGCGGGGCATGGCTCGGTCCTGATCGCGTTGCTGGATGCGGCGACCTCAAGGCTCTACTCGGCAGCACCCGGCATGTTCCATGGCCGGGCGCCAGGTCAGGCCGCCGCCTTGGCCTATCGTGCCGGGTCAACGAACCCTCAGGCCGCCTTGGCTGTGGGCAGGTGGAGATAGTCCGCCCGGAAGTCTGCCAGCGTCACGAGGGCTGGCCAGTTGTGGATCGTGAGGCGGCCCTTCCCGAAGCTGATGAGGCCCTGCTCCCGGAGGGCTTGGAGCGTGCGGTTGACGTGGACAGGCGACATGGCCGTCATCTCGCTCAGGTCGGCCTGGGTGACCGGGAACGGGCAGGTCCCATCCTGGCCCAAGCCCGCCTCCTCTGACCGGAGCAGGATCTCGCAGCACAGATGCGCCATGCGGCTATCGGCCTGCCGTTGGCCCACGTTGACCATCCACTCGCGGTAGATGGCGCCCTCGACCAGGGTCGTGCGCCACAGGTCCTCGCCCAGGCGGGGATGCTCGCGGTTGAGCGTCCGCAGGTCCTTGTGGGTCATGAAGGCCAGGCGGCAGTCCGAGACAGCCCAGATGTCGCTGTCGAGGTGCTTGAGAAGGAGCGTGTGCAGGTCTGGCCCGTCGCCCCGGATGTGCAGCGCCATGATCTGGCGCTTGCCGCCTGCGACCACCTTGGAGGTGCAGGCCACCCCCTCCATGACAAGGCAACTCCGGGAGTGCTTGTCGCCCTCTCGGGAGATCATCTGGTCGGCCTTGAACGCGACCGACTCCACCGGGATGGCGCGGACCGCCTCGGCCTCGGCCTCGGACAGGACCAGAGTGCGGGCGAGCTTGGAGAGCAGGGGATGGCCGGCGGGCATGAGGCAGCTCCACGCGTGAGAAGGGCGGGAGCGCAGTCGCGTCTCTCAGTCGCCGAAAGGCCTGAAGCAGAGCCGACGATGTGACCCTCCTAGGGCTGCCAGAGCCCGAGGGCACTAATCTATGTGAGTAACACCCCGGTCATTGCAGCCCCACCCTCGCCGAAACGCCCCTGCGTCAGCGGATATCCTGGCCGCTCACCGATCGGGCCTGATCCATGTCATATCTCCTCGCCCTCCCTCTCGCCCATCAACGCACGTCGTCTCCTCTCAGGAGGGCTCAGGATGCCGCTGCACGATCCGCTGCCAGTGTCGGCGCACATCGGCTTTGATAGGGGTGAGCAAGGGTGACACCATCGCGTGCTGCGGCTACATCGCAGGAATGCACGTTCCTTTTTCCCGTCATGTTGCCCTGACCGAGCCGTTGGCGCGCTTTTCCGATGGGCAGGGTGCTACTGGACGCTACGCCACAGCCAGCGAAGTCGTCAGAACCGCCCAGCGGCTCCTGATGGGGCGGGAGGTCGCACTCCCTCGGGCCGCAGGCGAGGCGGGTCCACTTCATGGATGATGCGGTCCGGCCGTTGGGGGGCGAGCTTGCGTTCTTCGTGGGCGGCGGCCAGATGGGCGCGCTCATGCGCACGCACGATTGGTCGGCCTCACCCCTGGGTTGGCCTTCAGACTGGCCGCAGTCGCTGCGCTCGGTGGTGGGACTGCTGCTCGGCTCGAAGTTCCCGATGTTTGTGGCCTGGGGGCCAGAACTCGGCTTCCTCTACAATGACGCCTATGCCGAGATCTTAGGGGCCAAGCACCCGGACGCGCTGGGGGCTCGCTTTCACGACATCTGGTCGGAAATCTGGCCGGACATCTCGCCCCTGATCGACGCGGCGTTGGCCGGCGAGGGAACTTACCGCGAGGACCTCCCCCTTGTGGTGAATCGTAAGGGTTTCGACGAGCAGACCTGGTTCACCTTCAGCTACTCGCCCGTGCGGGACGAGTCCGGGCGCGTGGCCGGCATGTTCTGCTCGGTCGCAGAGACGACCGCGCGGGTGCTGGCCGAACGCCGCACCGCTTCCGAGCGTGAGCGGCTCGCGGGCATGTTCGAGCAGGCACCAAGCTTCATGGCCATGTTGCGGGGCCCCGAGCACATCTTCGATCTCGTTAATGCCGCTTACATGCAGCTCATCGGCCACCGCGACGTGCTGGGCCAGCGCGTGCGCGACGCGCTCCCCGAGATCCAAGGACAGGGCTTCTTCGAGTTGCTGGACAAGGTCTACGCCGCGGGCGAGCCGTTCGTGGGCCATGCCCTGCCGGCGGACCTCCAAAGGACGCCGGGCGGCCCGATCGAGCGCCGGTTCGTCGACCTTGTCTACCAGCCGATCAAAGATGCGGCCGGCGCGGTCACCGACATCTTCGTGGACGGCTCGGACGTCACCGACCGGGTGCAGTCCGAGACGGCACTCACTGAGCGCGAGCAGGAGTTGCGGACCCTGACCGACGCCTTGCCGGTTCTGGTATCCTACATCGACGCCGAGCGCCGCTATCGCTTCGTTAATAAGATCTACGAGACCTGGTTTCTCCGCAGGCGCGAGGACATCGTGGGCAAGACCGTGCGCGAGGTGGTGGGCGAGGCCGCCTATGCCAAGGTCGCTCAGCACATGGACAATGCCCTCCGGGGCGAGCGGGTGACGTTCGACCAGTTCATGCCCTATGCTGACACAACAGGCCGGCACATCGAAGTCGAGTTCATCCCGCGCAAGGCGCCGGATGACAGGATCGAGGGCTTCTACGCGCTGGTTCAGGACGTCACGGCCCGCAAGGTAGCCGAAGCGGCGCTGCACGAGCTGAACGAGACGCTGGCGCAGCGGGTTGCCGAGCGGACGGCCGAGCGCGAAGCCTTGGCACGCATTGTCGAGACCACCGGGGCCTCAGTGCAAGCGCTCGATCTCGAGTATCGCTGGACTGCCATCAACGAGGCCGCAATCCGCGACTACCAAGACCTCTACGGGGTGCGCCCCAGCGTAGGGGCCTCTCTTCGTGATCTCCTGGCAGGGCGGCCCGACGAGTGGACTGCGGCCAAGGCGGCTTGGGACCGGGCGCTCGGGGGCGAGAGCTACAGCGAAACGGCCGAGTGGGGCGGTGCGGAGCGCGAGCGTCGCGTCTACGAGATGCGCTTCGAGGTGCTGCGGGACGGGGCCGGAGAGGTAACGGGCGCGTTCCTGACCGGGAACGACGTCAGCGACCGCGTGCATGCGCAGGCAGCACTCGCTGAGGCGGAGGCGGCACGCCGGGCCACCGACGCATTGTACCGTGCCTTCTTCGAGAGCACGCCCGAGGCGCTCTTCGTCATCGGCGTCGAGCCCGACGGTGGCTTCGTAGTCGAGGAGATCAACCCGGCCCACGAGGTGAGCTTAGGCTGGAAGGCCGAGGACATCCGCGGCCGGCGCATCGCGGACATCCTGCCGCCAGACCTCGCCGACCAGGTGCAGGCGCACTACCGCCGCGCGATCGAGACTGGCGAGATCGAGCAGTGGCGCGAGACCTACGAGTTGCAAGGCGAGGCGCAGCACTGGGACAGCTCGCTGGTGCCGCTCAAGGGATCCGACGGCCGCGTCGTGCGCCTCCTGGGCTCAAGCCGCAACGTCACCCGCCAGGTCACGACCGAGGACGCGCTGCGCCAGAGCCAGAAGATGGAGGCCATGGGCCAGCTCACCGGGGGCGTGGCTCACGACTTCAACAACCTCCTCACCCCGATCGTGGCGGTGCTCGACCGCTTGCGGCGGCGTCCCTCTGGCGACGAGCGCGAGCAGCGGCTGATCGAGGGAGCTGCGCAGTCCGCCGAACGGGCCCGCACGCTTGTGCAACGCCTGCTGGCCTTTGCTCGGCGTCAGCCCTTGCAGCCCACGGCCGTGGACGTGGGCTCCCTCCTGCGCGGCATGACCGATCTGGTGGCGAGCACCACCGGCCCACAGATCCGGGTGGCGCTCGAGGTGGCCCCGGACCTGCCCCCGGCGCGCTCGGACGCCAATCAGCTCGAGATGGCCATTCTGAACTTGGCCGTGAACGCACGCGACGCCATGCCGGACGGCGGCACGCTGCGCCTCAGCGCCCTAGTGGAGGAGGTGCGAGGGCCGGGCGCCGTGCGCCCCAGGCTCCCACCCGGCCGCTACGTGCGCCTGTCGGTGGCCGACACTGGCACCGGCATGGACGAGGCGACGCTCGCCCGCGCTGTGGAGCCTTTCTTCTCGACCAAGGGCGTGGGCAAAGGCACGGGGCTCGGGCTCAGCATGGTGCATGGCTTGGCTTCCCAGCTCGGCGGGGCCCTCGAGATCCGCAGCCGACCGGGACTGGGCACCCATGTTGAACTCTGGTTGCCCGAGAGCCGCGAAGCAGCGGGAGCCACCCCGGCGATCCCAGCGCCAGGGCCAATAGGACGACGCGGCACGGTGCTTATTGTGGATGACGAGGAGACCGTGCGGCTTTCGACGGCCGACATGCTGGGCGAGTTGGGTTTCCGGGTTGCAGAGGTCGCCTCCGCCGAGGAGGCTTTGCGTCTCGTGGAGAGAGGCACGCCGTTCGACCTCCTGATCACCGACCACCTCATGCCGGGGATCAACGGCTCGGACCTGGCGCGGCGGCTCAAGGCGTTGCGGCCAAGCCTGCCAGTTCTCATCATCTCGGGCTACGCTGAGAGCGAGGGGATCGAGCCCGACCTGCCGCGGCTGTCCAAGCCCTTCCGCAAGGATGAACTGGAGGTCGCCTTGGTCGAGCTGATGGGCGCTGGTTCGGCCTGAGAACGAGCCCGAAATCGCCAACAAGCCATGGCCACAACCCGTGAGGCAACACTGTGTGTCAACCACGCAGACCGTGTGAGGACGCTTCTGGCGCCGAGCGACAGGGAGCTTTGGACTCTTGGTGACGGCGGTGACCCGCTTTCGGCTGCTGTGAGCCCGGAGAGCAGACTGGGCGATCAGGAAACGCCTTGGGGGTCGCCAGCCACAGCAATGGGGGTGTGCCGTACCCCCTTTGCTGCGGCGATCAGGCCGGGCGCGCCGACCAGGCTGATCGCGCGACGGATGTTGGTGGGGAGCGCCGTCAGGCTGAACTCGCCGCGGACGCATCCCGGCCGGCGCATCAGGAAAGCGCCCTGGTGCATCCATTGCTTGATCGAGCCGGCCGGGTGCTCGACGCAGGTGCGGCGCTGGTCGAGGATCTCCGGGCGGGCGGCGAGCCGCGCGGCCATGCGGTCGAGCACGGCCTCGTTCTCCGGGCGCGAGACATGCCGGGTGGTCTTGGTGCAGCGCGGTCGGAGCTGGCAGGCCCTACAGGCTTCTCGGTTGCTGGTGTCGACCTTCACGTTCTCTCGCGAGCGTCCGCGCCGGAGCGTCTGACCACCGGGACAGGAGAAGGTGTCCGCTCCAGGGTCGAACCGGAACGCCCCCTTGGGGGAGAAGCCCTCCCGCACGGACCGGCCGCGCACCGGCTTGGGACCATAAGGCGTCACCCCCCACCGCCTCGCAGGCTTCGACGTCCTCGATCTTGAAGGTGCCCCGGGCGGCGACGGCCTCGATCCGCTCCACCCCGAGCGCCTCCATGGCGGCGCTCGCGGTCGCAGCCAGCAGGCCCATGTCGACGACCTGGCTGTGGACTTCCTGTTCGGCGATCAGCTTGTGCTTGGCGTCGACCACGACCTGGACGTTGAAGCCCACGCCCACCTGGGTCATCCGCGCCATGGCCCGGCTGTCGGGATCGTTGAGCCAGATCTGATCCTCGTTGGTGCGGTCCAACTCCTCCAGGAGCGCCTTGTGCCGCTCGCGCTTGCCCCGGACGGCCGCAAGCTTCTCGACCAGCCGGGGATCCTTGTGACTGGGGCCGCGGCCGCCAGTGTTCGCCTCGTCCTCGTCAGCGTCGCCCTCGTCCAGGCGCTTCAGATACCTAGCCAGCTTCTCGTCCGCTTGCTCAACGAACGTGGTCAGCGCCGCCCGGATGACGTTGCGGTCCTTGTTGTTGACCGCCTTGATGCGGGTGCCGTCCACCGCCACGAGCTCGCGCCCGAACACGCGCATCCAGCCCGCCTGCGCCTGCCCAGGCAACCGCCTCGTTGGCGGCAAAGGTCGCCACGGCCGTCGTGCCTTCCTCCACCGTGGTGGTCGACGCCGTCGCACCCCGAGGGACCGGTGATCTGCGGCGCGGCGGTATCCTCCACGGTGACCCGCGAGGAAGATCAGGGCCCCCGTGGCCGGGTCCATCGCAAACCGGCCCTGGTCCGGGCCGCCGGTCATCGCCTAGGTCACGCCTTCGCTGGCCGCGAAGGTGTGGATTGCCGTGACGCCCTCGTTCACCGACTTGGCCGAGGCGGTCGCCCCGGCTCCGCCCGAGGGTCCGGCGATCCGGGGAGCGTTCTCGTCGCGGTCGAGGACCGATACTGTCACCGTCTGCTGGCTGGCGTTGCCGCCGACGTCGGTGGCCCCGATGATCAGGATGTAGGTGTTGTTCGTGTCCGCGTCGGTCGGCTGCTCATAATCGGGTGCGATCTGGTGGCCGATCTGCCGGGGTTGCGGGCCCAGGTCACCGAGCTTTGGGGTCGTGCCTTGGCCGGCCAGGAGTTCGTGGTCGTGGAGGAGTTCGGGGGCGTCGCCCGGGAGCGCGTGGGCTACGAGATCCGATCTGACGTGCTGAGAGACCGCAACGGCCGACAGATCGGGGCGACACAAACGGCCCATGATGCGACGGATCGCGTTCGTGCTCAGGCAGAACTCGAGCAGGCGCGGGAGGCGCTGCGGCAGAGCCAAAAGATGGAAGCCATGGGTCAGCTCACGGGCGAGGTGGCGCACGACGTCAACAACTTGCTTACACCCATCGTGGGCAGTCTCGACCGGCTCCAGCGCAACGGGGTCGGTGACGAGCGGGATCGTCGGCTCATCAATGGGGCGATGCAGTCGGCCGAGCGCGCCGCGACCCTCATGCAGAAGCTCCTGGCCTTCGCACATCGTCAGCCGCTCCAGGCCGCTGCAGTCGACTTAGGGACTTTGGTTCGGGGCATGGCCGAGCTCGTTGCCAGAACCTCGGGACCGCATGTCCGTCTCGAACTCGACCTCGCGCCAGAATCGAAGACTTCCCTATAAATCTACGCGACCATAACCGTTTTC
Source organism: Rubellimicrobium rubrum (assembly GCF_006152115.1). Taxonomy (GTDB): domain Bacteria; phylum Pseudomonadota; class Alphaproteobacteria; order Rhodobacterales; family Rhodobacteraceae; genus Rubellimicrobium; species Rubellimicrobium rubrum. The sequence goes on from NZ_VDFU01000016.1 coordinate 26,006, forward strand.
GCGCAATTGGGGTGGGATCCGTATCACAGATCCTGAGCGCCAAAGACCTGCTGATGGGATGTAGTAGCCTCGCTGATGGACGGGTAGGCCAGCGAATTCGGCGCAGTCGGACCGACACACGAAGCACCAGTCGGCGCAGTGCGTCGCTTCTTGCTTCGGCCCGTGCCGGGTCCGGCGGGATCGCCGCCCTAAGGAAACGTGGGCTCCTATGGCATGCAGGGAAATCCACGATGACCAAGAGCCGCTACCTGACCGTGTAGGGGGCCGCAGCACGTCCCCACAGTTCCGTTTCGTGCATTTGGCGCCGCAGGCGTTCCGGCAACGTGGCCGCGCCACGACGACCTCCCGACCATCGGTCCAGCGCGCGCTGGACCGATGGTCGGGAGCGTATGGCCGCCAACCTGGAGTTCAGCGCGGCCTAACGTAGCGCCAGCCGCACCGCAGGACGACAATGCCGTGCCGCCATCTAGGAGCGGCCAAGGCACGCTGCGCCCGCCGCAGCCGTCTGGTTCGCCCTGCCTTGAAGGGCAGGGCGCGGTTCAGGCCGGCGCCTCGACCAGGATCTTGATCTGCGACTTTTCGGCGACCAAGGCATCGAAGCCGTCGCGGACGATGTCGTCGAGGCGGATCCGCTTCGTGACGAGCTTCTCGGCCGAGAAGTAGCCCCGCTCCATGAGCGACATGACGGCCGGATAGACGTTGCGGTAGGCGATGGTGCCCTTGATGTCGCGCTCGCGCAGGACGACCGTGTTGGGCTGGAAGCTGGCTTCGGACTCCCAGATCGAGACGACAAGGGTTTGCCCTTCGTAACGCGTGGCGTTGATCGCCTGGGGCAGGACGGCAGGGACGCCCGTGACCTCGAACGCGACCTCGACGCCGGTGGTCGTCCGCTCCCGGATCGCCTGGACCGGATCACCCGCGCCTGGGTCGAACGCGGCCGTCGCGCCAAGGTCCAGGGCCTTGCGGCGCCGCTGCTCGGACGGCTCGACGACATGGATTTCGGACGCGCCTGCGATCCGCAGCGCCTCGACCACGAGGAGCCCGATGGGGCCTGCCCCGAAGACCGCCGCCCGGTCGCCGGCCTTGAACCGGCTGATCCGCACGGCGTGGAGCGCTACGGCCGCCGGCTCGACCAGCGCGCCCTGTTCTATGGACAAGCTGTCCGGCATCTTGTGCACCATGCGGGCCGGGACCACCGAATAGGTGGCAAACCCGCCATGGCCGCCCGAGAGGCCCACGAAACCCAGATGTTCGCACAGGTTGTACTTGCCGTCCCGGCAGGGCGGACAGGCGTCGCAGGCGAAGATCGGCTCGATCGCCACGCGGTCGCCGATGGCCAGCCCGTCGACGCCCTCGCCGAGTTCGGTCACCGTGCCGCAGTATTCGTGCCCCATCGTGATGGGCGCCTTGCCGTGGCTCAGCGGATGCTCGGCCTGGACCGGCACGAAGATCGGGCCGGCGAGGTATTCGTGCAGGTCGCTGCCGCAGATGCCCGTCCAGGCGACCTTGATCTTGACCTGCCCGGGTCCGGGCGCGGGCTCGTCGATGTCCTCGACGCGGATGTCCTTGGCGCTATGCCAGCGTGCTGCTTTCATGATTGGTCCCGTCGCTTGCAAGAGGGTGGCGCGCCCCCGGGTAGGAGGGGGCCCGGGCGCGCGGGTCGGCCGCGTCAGCTCAGGTGATGCACCGGCTGGAGGCCGTAGACGGGTGTCGGCAGGCCCTCCATCCGCGCCTTGAGTTGCAGGGCGAGGTACTGCGAATAGTGGCGCGACTGGTGCAGGTTGCCGCCGTGGAACCACAGGTTCTCCTGCTGGGTGGGCTTCCACATGTTGCGCTGCTCGCCTTCCCAGGGGCCCGGGTCCTTGGTCGTGTCCGAGCCGAGGCCCCATACCTTGCCGACCTTGTCCGCGGTCTCGGGCCCGATGAGGTCGGCGACCCAGCCGTTCATCGAGTTGTAGCCCGTGGCATAGACGATGAGGTCGGCCTCGAGCTTGGTGCCGTCGTCGAGGATCAGGCCGTCCTCCACGACCTCGGCCACCTGCCCGCGCTTCAGCTTGATCTTCCCGTCGATGATGAGCTGGCTCGCGCCCACGTCGATGTAGTAGCCCGAGCCGCGGCGGAGGTACTTCATGAACAGCCCCGAGCCGTCGTCGCCCCAGTCGAGCCAGAATCCGGCATCCTCGAGCCCCTTGTAGAAGGCCGCGTCCCGCTCCTTCATCTGGTCATAGAGCGGGATCTGGAACTCGTGCATGATCCGGTAGGGCAGGGAGGCGAAGATCAGGTCGGCTTTTTCGGTGGTCACGCCGGAGCGCAGGGCCTCCTCGGAGTAGAGCGCGCCCAGGCCGATATCCATCAGGGTGTCGGACCGCACGATATGCGTGGACGACCGCTGCACCATGGTCACGTCGGCGTCGGCCTCCCAAAGCGCGGCGCAGATGTCGTGGGCGGAGTTGTTCGATCCCACCACGACCACCTTCTTGCCCGCCCACCGGTCGGGGCCGTCATGCTCGGAGGAATGCTGCTGGACCCCCCTGAACCGGTCCATGCCCGGAAAGCTCGGCATCCGCTTCTTGCCCGACATGCCGGTCGCCATGATCAGCTGCTTGGGGCGCAGCACGACCTCCTGGCCGTCGCGGTCGAGGACGACCGTCCATTCCTTTGTCTCCTCGTCGAACTGGGCCGACTTGGCGGTGGTCCGCGTCCAGTAGTTCAGCTCCATGACCTTGGTGTACATCTCGAGCCAGTCGCCGATCTTGTCCTTGGGGGCGAAGACGGGCCAATTCTCGGGGAACTTGATGTAGGGCAGGTGGTCGTACCATACGGGGTCGTGCAGGCAGAGCGACTTGTACCGCTTGCGCCAGCTGTCGCCGGGGCGGTCGTTCCGCTCCACGATGATGGTCGGCACGCCGAGCTGGCGCAGCCGTGCGCCCAGCGCGATGCCGCCCTGTCCGCCGCCGACTATGAGGCAGTAGGGCTGCGTCTCGTAGCCCAGCGTCGCCAGCTCGTGTTCGCGCTCCTCCTTCCACGTCCGGCGGTTCCTGTCCGCGCCGTGCCGGGCACCCAGCGGCCGGGTAAAGCCGCGCGCTTCCTCGTGGCCCTTCAGCTCGGACATGGTGGTGAGCAGCGTCCAGATCCGGCCGTCCTTAAGCCGGATCAGCCCATAGCCGCGGGCGAGCTCGGTCTCGAACCGGATCCAGGCGGTCGTGACGCCGTCCGCCTCGGTCGGCATCTCGCCGTCCGCGAGCCGCCAGTTGCGCGGCTTCGCGGTGGACAGCTGATGCGTCAGCATGTCCTCGACCTGGTCCGGTCCTTCGACGGTCTTGAGGTTCCAGGTGAAGGTGACGAGATCGCGCCAGTAGCACTGATCAAGGAACATCGCCTTGGCTGCTGCGATGTCGCTGCGCTCCAAAGCTTCTCCAAAGGTTTCAAGAAACGCCTGGACGTAATGGGTGTCGGTCGAGTCGAGCATGCAGTCCTCCCTTTCCCGTTCTTGTGGGTCTCCCTGGGGAAAGACTGCCAGCGACCGTCGGCGCGTGACTACGTCTTAGTGGGCGGGATGCCGGATTTTCGCCCGGCAAGGCGGCCCGGCGTTGCACGCGCAACGGACACGCAACAGGCCCGCAGCGCAGGCGTCATCCGGGCGCCAGGAGGCTCGCCTTGCGCGCGCGCCGCAGCACGGTGGAGCGGTTGACGCCGAGCCGCCGGGCCGCCTGCGACATGTTCCCGCCGCAGGCTGCCAAGATGGTTTCAAGATCGTCCACCGTCGCCCCGGCCTGCGGGGTCGTGGCCGGCTCCGGTAGGTCCGGCAGGTCGATGACCTGCCCTACGGCCATCGACACCGCTACATCCAGCACCGCGCCGAGTTCGCGGATGTTGCCCGGCCAGGATCTGCCCTTCAGCTCCGACCTGGCAGCGTGCGACAGGCGGAGGTCGTCGGCGCTCCTACGGCGAAGGAGGCGGTCGAGCAGCCAGTCAGAGTCGGCGCGTAGGCGCAGCGGCGGCAGCGGCAGGACCGCGCCGGCCAGACGGAAGAACAGGTCGTCGCGCAGCCGGTCCCGCAGGGCGCCCGGGTCCGAGCGGGTCGAGGCGATCACCCGCAGGTCCGAGCGGCGGTCAAGCAGCGCCAGCAACTGGGCCTGTGCGCTGGGCGAAAGGTCCTCCACCCCCTGCAGGAACAGCGTGCCGGGCGCCGCGCCTGCGAGATGGCCAAGATCGTCGTGCCCGGCGCAGCGCACCGTATGAAGCGCCCGTCCCTGGGTCGCGCTGACATGGATCGCGCGCGCCAGGGTCTCTTTGCCGGTCCCGGTCTCGCCCACGATCAGGAGCGGCACCGACGTCCTGGCAAGGCGCGCCGCCTTGGCGAGCAGGTGCTGGAGCGTGGGGTCCGGGCCCGCAAAGCTTGCGAACGCTCCCCCCGGCACAGCGGGGCTGCGGTGATGGGCGCTGTGACGCGCCGCCTGAGGCGCGATGGCATGGCCGAACAGGCCGCGGCCGTCCTTGAGCCAGAGCAGCCGTTCCTCGGTCGGGCGACCGCGCATCAGGTCGGGCAAGCTATCCACCGTCAGCTCCATCCAGTCGTCGATCCGGGTGCCGATGGGGCTTCCCTTGCCATCGGGGATCAGGGCGCGGCGCGCTCCGGTGGTCATCCCGATGATCCGGCCGGTTCCATCGAGAGCCACAGCGGCGTCCGGATCGACCTCGAGGAACTCCGGGTTGGTCGAGAAGCGCAGGACCCATTCATGCCGCGTCGTTGCCATGAGGTTGGCCATCTCCACCCGGCGGGCGGACGCGGTGACAAGGCTCATGGCAAGGTTCTGCGACGCCTTGCGGGACGGAGAGCGCAGGAGCGAGATGTCGAGCACGGCCGACAGCTCGCCCTTGGTGTCGTGGATCGGGGCCGCCGTGCAGGACAGCTGCGTGTGCGCCAGCCCGAAGTGGTCCGTCTGGTGGATCGTGACCGCCTCGCCCGTGACGATGCACGACCCGACGCCGCAGGTTCCCGCCAGGTTCTCCGACCAGTCTGAACCGAGATAGAGACCGGCCTGCCGCAGTTCCTCTGTGGAGCGGGGATCGCCGAAGAAGTCGACGCAGACACCATGGGCATCGGCCACCAGCAGCACGTAATCCTGGCCCATCACCTGCCGGAACAGGGTCTGCAACCCTGATCGTGCCGTGGCGATCAGCCGCTCGGACTGCTCGCGGTGTTCCCGCAGCTCGGCATCGGTGACGATGTGCGCTGGGTCCGGGCGCGTCGGGTCCATGCCATAGGTCTCGACGCAGCGCCGCCAGCTTTCCGACACCAAGCTGTCACGACCGGTCTGCTGACCGCGCAGGACGCGGTCGATCTCGTTCAGGTGATCGATGTGGGTCACGTCGCCTCCTCCCTGGCGATGACCCAAGGATACAGGATCTGGATCGGTTCGGGCAGTCCGACGTTGATCGCAGATCGCTCGGCACCGGACAGGAGGGCTTAAAGGCCGGCGTACCAGTCGTAGCCCCGCTCCTCCCAGTAGCCGCCCTTGTCCGACAGCGCCGGGACCACTTCGATGCCCGACAGGTACTTGGCCATCTTGTAGCCAAGCTGCCGCTCCACCCGGAGCCGCAGGGGCGCGCCGTTGCGGACGGGAAGGGCCACGCCGTTCATGCCATAGGCGAGGATGGTCTGCGGATGCAGGCTGTCGCGCAGGTCATGGCTTTCCCAATACCTGATGCTGCCGCTCAGGCCCCGTTCGATGGTGTCCATGGACCGGAAGTAGACGAAGCGGGCCTTGGAGGTCGGTCGGGCAAGGCTCAGGACATGCGACAGCGGCACCCCGGTCCATTCGGCGATGCAGGACCAGCCCTCGACGCAGTCATGCCGGGTGATCTGGGTGCGCGACGGCATGGCCATCAGCTCGGCCAAGGACAGCGACAAGGGCCGTTCCACCGCGCCGCTCACCGTAAGCCGCCAGTCGGTCCACGCATTGGCGGCCAGCGCCTGATAATCGGCGTCCGACGGGTTGGTGGTGCCATTGGGCCGCATCCCCTGCCGGATGTCGGCCCGCGTGTATTCCGGTGCGAGCGCATCCCCCGCCGCCAGCTGCTGGGCCTTGTGGGTCAGGCGGTTGGCGCCTTCCATGACGTTCCTGAGCGGATGGTCGACGGCGCTCAGCCCATCGAGCACCTTGCAGCCGGACAGCAGGGCCGGCGTGGCGAGAAGGCCGCCGAGCAGCAGGCGGCGGGTCGGGTCAGCGGTCATGGGCGTCCCCTTCAGGGTCGATGCGGTACCAGCCGGTCACGATCGAGCGCAGCTCATTGAGCGGCCCGGCGAGCAGGATCATCAGGATGTGGACAAGGAAGAACAGCACGAGGAGGAGCATGACGGCGAAATGGACCGTCCGCGCCGACTGCCGCCCGCCGAACAGGTCCAGGAGCCACGGCGCTGCCGCGTTGAAGGACGGCGACATGCCCAGCCCTGTCAGGATCATCAGCGGCAGGAGGACGAACAGCACCCCCGCATAGGTCAGCTTCTGGACGACGTTGTAGGTGCGGGTCCGGTGCAGCCGCAGCCGCGCGTGGTTGAGCACGTCGCCCGGCAACGCCCGCAGATCCGAAGGCGTGGGCAGCAATTCGCGCCAATGGGCGTTGAGCAGGCTGGCCATGAGCCACAGGGCCAGCGTCCCCACGAGAACCCACGCGAAGAAGAAGTGGATCACCCGTCCGGTGCCGAGGTCGTGGTGAGAGGGGATCGTGGCCCAGCCCGGAAACCCGTGCGCCCGGCCGCCCGAAGCACCAAGGAGTCCGGTTGTCTCGAACTCCCAGCCCAGGAGGTAGGTGACCCCTTCCAGCCCTTCTTCACCCTCGCGCGAGCTGATGGCGAGAAGCGCATTGTTGTACTCGAAGCCAGATTCCTGCCCCCAGTACAGCGCCGGGTGGGCGTTGAAGATCTGAAGACCCGTCAGCAGCAGGAAGAACAGCGACACCGCCCAGACCCAATGCGTGATGCGGGTCATCAGCGTCTGGCGATAGACGAGCGGTCCCCGAGCATGGGCTGTGGTGTCCATGGTGCCGCTTCCTTTCCAGCTTATGGGTGTCGCGTTCTGTGCAGGAGACACGAGCCGGGGCGGCAACAAGTTTCAGACGCGTGGGGGCCCCCGGTTCGGCAGGGTGGCCGAGGGGCAGGGCGGGCACCTGAGCTCCGCGCCGCAGGGGTTAATGACGGGGGCAGGCTATGCCCGATCAAGTTGCCATGCCACGCGGCGGATTGGAGATCCCCGCCCGTTCAGCAATCTTCTTCGGTGGTGCTGAAACTTCTGCCCTCTGACCTCCGTGGCTTCGGGTGTCGCCGGTGAGACCGGTTGCAGACCCCTTCGCAAGGAGACACGCCCATGAAGACGCTTCTCGCCTCCACCGCTCTTGCCATGCTGGCCGGCGCTGCCTTTGCCCAGGAGAACCCGATGGTCGGGGGCGCCGAGATGCCGGCGACCAACGATATCGTCACGAATGCGCTAAACTCGGCCGACCACACCACGCTCGTGGCCGCCGTGCAGGCTGCGGGGCTTGTGGAGACGCTGCAGGGCGAGGGACCCTTCACCGTCTTCGCGCCGACCAACGACGCCTTTGCCGCCTTGCCCGAGGGCACGGTCGAGACCCTCCTGCTGCCCGAGAACAAGGAGCAACTCACCCAGGTCCTGACCTGCCATGTCGTGGGCGCAGAGGTGATGTCCGCCGCGCTGGCCGAGATGATCGCGGCGGATGGCGGGTCGCATCCCGTCGAGACGCTGGGCGGCTGCACACTGACCGCGGCCATGAACGCGGCGGGTGACGGCATCACGTTCACCGATGAGAACGGCACCGTGGCCAACGTCACCATCGCCGATGTCGATCAGTCGAACGGGGTAATTCATGTCGTCGATGCGGTGCTGACCCCAGCCTCCGCCGAAGCGTCCGACACGACCGAGGGCGCCATGGCCGACCAGCCCGAGGCGACGGTCACGGCCGAGGCGCCCGCGGACGACACGGGCGGCAACCCGATGGTGGGCGGCGCGGCCATGTCCCCCAGCATGACCATCGTCGAGAACGCGGTGAACTCGGCCGACCACACGACGCTGGTTGCCGCCGTGCAGGCCGCGGGCCTTGCCGAGACCCTGTCAGGCGCGGGCCCGTTCACCGTCTTTGCGCCCGTCAACGCCGCCTTCGACGCCTTGCCGGCCGGCACGGTGGACACGCTCCTGCAGCCCGAGAACAAGGACCAGCTCACCAAGGTTCTTACCGCCCATGTGGTGCCCGGCACCCTGGATGCCGGGGCCCTTGCGGCCCAGGCGGACGCGGACGGGTTCGTGCACTTGCAGACCGTGTCGGGCGACGCGCTCAGCGTGCAGATCCGACCCTCGGGCAACGCTTATGTCTTCGATGAATCCGGCAACGTGTACCGGGTCACGATCGCCGACGTGATGCAGTCGAACGGCGTGATCCATGTCGTGGACGGAGTGCTGCTGCCAGCCTCCTGATAGTCGGGACGCCTCGCAGGCAAGATCGGTCGCGGACCGTCCGTCAGGGCGGTCCGCGAACCGGAGCCTGGCCTCGCACACCTGAACGGCTGGGCGGCCTTTCCTGAGCGGTCACGCACTTCGCGGCGGTGTCGCAGTACCTTTCACAAGCTAAGCATTCCCGTCACCGACACCACACGACGCGTCGTTCGCCAAGCGTTTCAAGCTGATCCCTCATGGCTGAACTGCGCTTGCCGGGCCGAGCTGCCGCAAGCCTGTGGGCGTCCGGCGATGGTTCCTCACAGCGGCATCTGGCTGCCGTCAGCCAGCCCCGTTCAGGCCCTGACCCTTTCTCCCTTCGGGTCGTACATCGCCGTCAGGCTCGGCTCGGCGTCGACAAGGCAGCCGGCCACCTCGATCTGGTATCGCGAGGCCATCATCTCGGCCCCCGTTTCGCCGCGGACCATGCAGGGCACGTATCCCAGACCGACAGCACCGCCCAAGGCATGGCCGTAGTTGCCCGAGGACAGTTGGCCTACGATGTGGCCGTCCCGCAGGATCGGCTCGTTGTGGAACAGGAGCGGCCGTGGGTCGGTCAGGCGGAACTGCACCAGCCTGCGGGACAGCCCTGCCTCGCGCTTCCGCAGGACCGCCTCGCGGCCGATGAAATCGCCCTTGGCGGTCTTGACCGTGAAGCCCAGGCCCGCTTCCAGCACATGATCCTCGTCGGTGATGTCGTGGCCCCAGTGGCGGTAGGCCTTCTCGATGCGGCAGCTGTCCATCGCGTGCAGGCCGCAGAGCCTGAGGCCCAAGGGCTCCCCCGCCTCGACCAGCGTCTCCCATACATGCGCGGCCTGATCCGTTGAAACGTACAGCTCCCAGCCCAGCTCGCCCACATAGGTGACGCGGTGGGCGCGGGCGAGGCCCAGGCCGATCTCGATCTCCTGCGCGGTCCCGAACGGGAAGGCCACTTTGGAGAAGTTGTTGGGCGATACGGCAGCAAGGACGTCGCGTGCCTTGGGACCCATGAGCGGCAGCACCGCCTCGGCGGCTGTGACATCGGTGATCACGGCGAGGTCATCCCGGAGGTGCCGCCGAAGCCACGCCAGATCGCGCTGCAGAGTGGCCCCGGGCACCACGAGCAGGAACGCCGTCTCGGACAGGCGCGTCACGGTGAGATCGCTCTCGATGCCGCCCTGCCGATTCAGCATGGGCGTGTAGACGATGAGGCCCACGGCCACGTCGATCTGGCCTGCGCAGATCCGCTGGAGGAACGGCAGCGCGCCGGGCCCTTCCACGCGGATCTTGCCGAAGGAGGACATGTCAAGAAGGCCCACGCCGGTGCGGAGCGCCATGTGCTCCTCGCGCTGGTTGTCGAACCAGTTCTGCCGGCCCCAGGAGTAGCGGTATTCGCGCTCCTGGCCGTCACGAGCGAACCAGTTCGCGCGCTCCCAGCCCGCGGCCTCGCCGAACACGGCTCCGCGCGCTTTCAGGTGTTCGTGCAGCGGGCTGCGACGCACGCCCCGCGCCGTCGCGGGCTGTCGGTAAGGGAAGTGGTCGGCATAAAGCAGGCCCAGCGTCTCGGTCACGCGCTCGCGCAAATATCGCCGGTTCCTCTGGAACGGCTGCGCCCGGCGGATGTCCACCTCCCACAGGTCGAAGGGCGGCTCGCCGTCCTCCATCCACTGGGCGAGCGCCATGCCGGCCCCGCCCGAGGACGCAATGCCGATCGAGTTGTAGCCGGCCGCCACCCAGTAGCCCCGAAGCTCCGGCGCCTCGCCCAGGTAGTAGCGGTCGTCGGGGGTGAAGCTTTCCGGGCCGTTGAAGAAGGTGTGGATGCCGGCGCGGGCCAGCAGGGGCATCCGCGCCGTGGCCTTTTCCAGGATCGGTTCGAAGTGGTCAAAGTCCTCGGGCAACTGGTCGAACTCGAAGCTTTCGGGGATGCCCCCCATGCCCCAGGGCTTGGCCACCGGCTCGAAGGCGCCGAGCAGCATCTTGCCCGCGTCGGTCTTGTAGTAGGCGCATTCGTCGGGCACCCGTAGGACCGGCAGCTCCGTCAGCCCCTCGATGGCTTCGGTGACGATGTAGAAGTGCTCGCAGGCATGGAGGGGCAAGGTCACGCCGCTTTGGGCGGCCAGGTCGCGGCCCCACATGCCGCCGCAGTTGACGACCATGTCGGCGGCGATGTGCCCCGTCTCGTCGCCTTGCGCCCAATCGACGCCAGTCACGCGCCCTTCGGCCCGGGTGACTCCCGTGACCTTCACGCCCTCGGCAATGAGCGCCCCGCGCGATCGGGCCCCTTTGGCGAGCGCCAGCGCGATGTTCGCGGGATCGGCCTGCCCGTCCTTGGGAAGGTGAACGCCCGCGACTACGCCTTCGAGGTTCAGGTGCGGGTAAAGGTCGCCCACCTCTTGGGGCGAGAGTTCCCGCACCTCTACGCCGAAGGCTCGCGCCATGCTGGCCTGCCGGAAGATCTCCTCCCGCCGCTCCGTCGTCAGGGCCGTCGTGATCGACCCGCACTGCCGAAAGCCCGTGGCCAGCCCCGTCTCGGCCTCGAGCCGAGTGTAAAGGTCGGCCGAGTACTTTGCGAGGCGCGTCATGTTCTGGCTCGCGCGGAGCTGTCCCACGAGGCCCGCCGCATGCCACGTCGTCCCCGAGGTGAGCCTTTTGCGCTCTAGGAGGACGATGTCCGTCCAGCCCAGCCTGGCGAGATGGTAGGCCACCGAGCAGCCCGAGATGCCGCCTCCGATGATGACGGCGCGGGCGGATGAGGGCAGGGCGATCATGAGGTGACCTTTGGGCAGCGGGACGAGCGGGCGGCACGCTGTAATCCCGGTGGTGAAATGGCAACCGCGATCTTCGCCGCGATGCCGCGTCCTTCACCTGGGCGACCCTGGCGGCCGATCGACCGGAACGGCCCGTCGACGCAAGCGCCCATGGTTCCCGTCACCCACTACATGGACCGCTCGGGCCAGGTCTTGGCCGAGGTCTCGCCCCGGCGCTTCTTCTGCACCGCGTGCCACGTGCCCCAGTATCCCGTCGATCCAACGGTCGAGAACACCTTCATCGACACAGACACCCTGCTGCGGCAAGTGCTGGAGGCCGAGTGACATGCATCGGATCTGGCTGTTTCTCAATTGGCTCTGGGTGGCTGATCGTATCGTCGGGGACCGTCGCGGCGGAAGTATCATGGCCCGGCAAAGCCACATCGACATGTAAAGGGTCGGTGGAACAAGGGCCGGAACCTCCGTCCCAGCCTGCCTGCCCGGGCAGTTGATCGGCGGTCTGGCCACGAGCAGTCTTGCCTTCGGGAGGTGCGCCGTCATGATCATCGAGTACATCCGTTACCAAGCCGAGCCAGCCCGTGCGCAGGCCATCGTAGAGGCTTACCGCGTTGCTGCCGCGCATCTTCGGGCCGCGCCCGAGTGCCTGTCCCAGGAGGTGGCCGTGTGCGAGGAAGACGCGAGCGCCGTGACCGTCCGGCTCATCTGGAGCTCGACCGACGGTCACCTTCAGGGATTCCGCCGCGGCGCGCACTTTCCGCCGTTCCTGGCGCTGGTGCGGCCATTCGTGTCCGACATCGCCGAGATGCGGCACTACCGGCCGGTTGCTCTCGACTGAGCTGGCGAACGGACAGGACGCGTCCCGCACCGTCGGCAGGGGTCGCGGTTCGGAGACCATCAGCGGCAAGGGACCTCACCGGCTGCGGGCCTTGCTGATCGGACCGGCCAATGGCCGGCATGGTTGCGAGCGGGTGCGGGCGCTGCGATAAGCCCCCATGGATCGCATGCCCTTCCGCCACCTCGCCTTGGCCCTTCTCGTGGTGGCCGTTTGGGGCACCAACTTCGTGGTCATCCGCGTGGGACTGGATCACCTCCCGCCGTTCCTTTTCGCGGGCTTGCGCTTCGTCCTCGCGGCTTTGCCCGCGTTGGTCGTCCCGCGCCCCAAGGTCGCTTGGCGCTTTCTCGCGGGGTATGGCCTGCTGATCGGGGCGGGGCAGTTCGGGCTTCTGTTCCTGGCCATGCGGGGCCAGATCTCGCCGGGGCTTGCCTCGCTGGTCGTGCAAATGCAGGTGTTCCTGACCATCGGCCTGTCGGTTTGGTGGATGGGCGAAAGGGTGCGGGCCTATCAACTCGTGGCCCTCGCTGTCGCGGCCTCGGGCATCCTGGTGATCGCTCTCAATACGGACGGCACCACCACGCCCCTGGGTCTTGGGCTCGTGCTCCTGGCGGCGCTGTCCTGGGCGGGTGGCAACCTCGTGGCCAAGGCGAGCCGGGCGCGCGATCTCCTGCCCGTGGTGATCTGGGGAAGCCTGTTCTCCTTTCCGCCGCTGCTCGCGCTGTCGTTCGTCTTCGAGGGATGGCCTGCCATTCGCGCCGGGCTTGTGGCCGCCGATGCCATGACCTGGGCCGCGGTGCTTTGGCAGACGGTGGCGAACTCTCTCTTTGGCTATGCCGCCTGGGGCTGGCTCCTGGCCCGCCACCCGGCGGCGGCGATCACGCCCATGGCGCTCCTCGTGCCCGTCTTCGGCCTGGGCGCCTCGGCCTTGTGGCTGGGCGAGCCGCTGCCGGCCTGGAAGCTTGCGGCGGCCGCGCTGGTGATCGGCGGACTTGCGGCGGGGGTGCTGGCGCCGCTGTGGCGGGCGCGCCGAACGGCGTCGGGTTGAGGGCCTGTGCCCGGGTCTGGCCTGGGGCACCCGGCGATTTGGGGGACGAACGCTGACACAACGCTGTTTCCATTCAGTCGGGAGGCGAGGCAGAACCAGCCCTCCAAAGGATGCGATGGATCGCCGACCTCGTCCTCTCGCGGCTGGGAGGCTTCGCCAGTCGTCCCAAAGCCTGAAGTTGTTCACTGATCGGCTGCTAGCCGTCATGAACGTCCGGGGGCTCGATGCTCATGATAGACAGGACCGAGCGGCTTGCCAAAAACTTCGGCGACTTGGTGGCCTAGATCGCGGGCCGATCGCCGCCACGCGAGGCTGGGGGGACGGCGCGGCACTTCTTCCTCTGGCCGCGGCAGGAGCTTGCGCCGCGTCAGGGGCGGCCCGGACCGACGAGTCGCTGCCCGTCGGGGCCGAAGCGGTGCAGGTACGCTTCGTCGAAACCCAGGCGCAGGATGTCCCCCAACGCCACCCCCGGCTGCCCCGGCAGGATGGCGAACACTCGCCGGGGGGTGTCGCCCGACGTTCCGGCTAACTCGCCATGCACCACCGTCTCGGTGCCAAGCGCCTCGATTAGGGCGATGCGAAGATCGAAGCCCGGCTCGTTCCCTTGGGCGAGGCGGAGGTGCTGCGGACGCAGGCCGATGGTCACCTCGCTCCCCTCGGGAACCCCGGCCATTGGCACGCGCCGGCCACCGGGCAGGGCAGCCGTCCCCCCTTCGGCCCGTGTGGGAAACAGGTTCATCGACGGGGCGCCGATGAAGCCCGCAACGAACAGGTTGGCTGGCCGGTTGAAGAGGTCGAGCGGACGCGCCACCTGCTCCACCCGCCCTGCACGCAGCACCACGATGCGCGAGGCGAGCGTCATCGCTTCGATCTGGTCGTGGGTCACGTAGATCATTGTGGTCCCGAGGCGGGCGTGCAGGGCGGCCAGCTCGGCCCGCATGGACACCCGCAACTCCGCGTCGAGGTTCGACAGCGGCTCGTCCAGCAGGAAGGCCGTGGGGTTGCGGACGATGGCGCGCCCGATGGCCACCCGTTGCCGCTGACCGCCCGAAAGCTGGGTCGGGCGCCGGTCGAGAAGGGGCTCGATGTTCAGCATCCGTGCAGCCTCGGCCACCCGGCCCGTGACCTCGGCCTTGGCCATCCGGGTGTTCTCGAGCCCGAAGGACAGGTTCTGGCGCACGGTCATGTGGGGGTAGAGCGCGTAGGACTGGAACACCATCGCCAGGCCCCGGTCGGCTGCCGAGACGCGCGTCACGTCGCGCCCGTCGATCTCAATGGCGCCCGCGCTTGGTTGGTCCAGGCCGGAGATGAGCCGCAGGAGCGTGGACTTGCCGCAGCCGGACGGCCCAACGAAGACCACGAGCTCGCCCGTCTCGATGTCGAGGTCCACGCCGTGGATGACGCTCACGCCGCCAAAGCTCTTGGTGACGCCCTTCAGCGCGATCTGGCTCATGCGAGGCCCCTTACTTGATGCCCGCCCCGGCAATGCCGGCGGTGATGAAGCGCTGGAGGAACACGAAGATCAGGACCACCGGGATCATCGTCACCACCGTCATGGCCAGGATGTAGTGCCACTGGACGTTCAGCTCGCCCGCATAGGTGTTGAGCCCGACCTGCAGGGTGTACAGTTCGCGCCGCGACAGCACGATCAGCGGCCACAGGAAGTCGTTCCAGCGCCAGACGACCGAGAAGATGGCCAGCACTGCCAGCGCCGGCGCGGTGAGCGGCAGCACGATGCGCCAGTAGATCTGCCACTCCGAGGCGTGGTCCATTCGCGCGGCCTCCAGCAGCTCGTCGGGAATGGTGAGCATGTACTGGCGCAGCAGGAACACGCCCGTGGGCGTGGCCACCGTGGGCAGGATCACCCCCCAGAGCGAGTCGAGAAGCCCCGTCGCGTTCACCACAGCATAGAGCGGCACGAGGATGACCGACAGCGGGACCATGAGCGTCGCCACGATCAGCAGCATGACCGCGTTGCGGCCCCGGAAGTCGTATTTGGACAGCGCAAAGGCCGCCATGCTGTTGGTCAGGAGCGTGATGGCCGTCGCCACGGCCGTCACGAAGACCGAGTTCCAGAGGAACCGCAGGAAGTTGTTGGCGACGAGCGGGGCCACGTAGTTCTCGGTCGCGAAGCCGACCTCGCGCACGGGCTCGCGGTCGGCGATGTTGACGTTGATCCGCTCCTCGGGGTTCGCAGGGTCCACCATCTGGCTGTTGGTGCCGATGCGCCGGATCTCGGCCAGGACGACCTCGGTCCCGTCCTCGCGCGTGACCGTGTAGAGGGGCAGGGGCTCGTCGTGGCCCTCCACTTGGGCGGTCTGCTGGACATAAGGAAGAAGCGTGGGCGGGAACTCGGCCAGTTGCGCGGGGCCCTTGAAGGACGAGGCCACGAGCCAGAGCGCCGGGCCGAACATCAGCACCACGCCCGCGGCGAGCCAGGCCCAGGTCACCACATCGGTCCAGTGCCAGCGCCGCCCCTGGCCCCGGCGGCGGGTGAGGAAACTGGTCACGGCGCTCATCGCTGCCCCCCCGCCGAGCTACGGCTCAGGCGCAGTTGCACGAGCGTCAGGACCACGAGGACCCCGGCCATCAGCATGGAGGCCGCCGCCGCCAGCCCCGGGTTCCGCAGGAGCGAGGCGAAGCCCACCTCGTAGATGTACTGGGTCAGGAACAGCGTGGAGGTGCCGGGGCCACCCCCGGTCAGCACATAGGCCTCGTCGAAGATCTGCACGCCCCGGATCAGCGCCAGCACCAGCACGACCGCGAGGTTGGGGCCGAGGAGCGGCAGGGTGATGCGCCGGAACACGCGGGCCGGGGGCGTGCCGTCCATCTCGGCGGCTTCGTAAAGGTCGCGGGGGATCGCCTGGAGCCCGGCCAGCAGGATCAGGGTATAGAAGCCCATATGCGCCCAAGTCGAGACGCCGACCGCCGCCGCGAAGGCAGTGACCCGGTCGTTCAGCCAGACCTGCGGCTCCAGCCCGAGATTGACCACCAACAGGTTGAGGAGCCCCTCGCGCTGGAGAATCCAGCGCCAGATCAGGCCCACGACGACCGGCGACAGGAGGACCGGAAAGAAGAACACCGCCCGGAAGAAGCCCCGCCCCTTGATCTCGCGGTTGAGGATGAGCGCCGTCACCAGCGACACGGCGACCATGAGCGAGACTTGGAACAGGACGAACAGCCCCGTGTTCCGCGCCGCCGTCCAGAACTGGTCCTCCCGGCAGGTGAGCGGACGCGAGTAGTCCTGGCATTCCAGCAGCCGGGCGTACTGCTCTCCGCCCACATAGGGCCGCTGGGCCAGAAGGATCTCGGTGCCGCCCGTCATGGAGTAGGCCAGGTTCAACACGATCGGGATCAGGACGAAGACCCCGAAGATCAGGAGGTTCGGCAGAAGGAAGAAGGCCGCCATGCCTCCGATGCCGGTCCACCGCTGCCAGGCGCGCAGCAGTGGATCGACCGCCCTCGCCAGGAGGACGAGGGGCGCCGTGACGAGGACGCCCGCCCAGTGGCCAAGGGAGGTCATGGCGCCCCGGTCACTGCTGCTGGGCCGCGGCGACCTGGTCTGCGATGTCCTGATCCATCAGGGGCCGCGCCTCCTCCAGGGTCAGCTCGCCCGCCATGACTTGGCTGATCCGGGTGACGAGCGCGCCGTAATAGGCGTTGGCCCAGCGCCAGGCTGGCAGGGCGTCCGACGCGGGCAGCGTCTCGGTCGAGGCCTGCACGAACTTCTCCAGCGCGGGCTGGACGTTGGGGTCCTCGGACTGAAACTGAAGGCCGCCCGCCGCGACGACGCCCGCATGGGCGGGCAGGAACAGGGTACGCTCCGAAAACTCGCGGACCACGGGTTCGGAGGCGAGGTATTCCATCACCTTGGCGACCTCCTCGGGGTTCTGGGTGTACTTGATCGCTACCAGCGCCGCGCCGCCCGCAAGGCCCGAACAGCCCGCATCGCCGCAGGGCGTGCCCACGGCGACCCAGTCGAAGGCGTCGCCGATCTTGGTGCTCAGGTTCGCGACCTGCCAGCTCCCTGAGTAGTAGAAGGGGATCTGCGCGTTGATGAAGTCGTCGGCGGCGGCGCGGTAGGTGGTGCCCGCGGCCGAGACCCAGACCTCGGGCAGCATCAGCCCCTGAGACGTCCAGTCCACGAGCTTGCCCGCAAAGGCCATGGTGCCGTCGTCGATGGGGGCCGGGTTGCCGTCCTCGCCGATATAGTTGGCGCCATAGGACACGGCGGGGCCCGAAATGCGGTGGCCCGAGCGGTCGACGGCGAAGGCCGCCGGAAGCTGCTGGCTGTCCATGACCTGACGGCTGGCCTCGATCCAGTCGTCCCAGGTCGCGCCCTCGCCGGGGATCGCCACGCCGGCCTGCTCGAAGAGCGTGGCGTTAGCGAAGCCGCCCGTCAGCGTGAGCTGGGTCAGGAAGCCGGGGATCGCGTCCGACCCTTCCTCGCGCATCCAGTCGAGGCGGTCGCCGAAGTTCGTTTCCCAATAGGCCGGGTCCGACAGGTAGGGCCGCAGGTCGAGCCAGTGCTGGGCCTGCTCCTTGAGATTGGTGACCCGCGCGATGTCGGGGCCCTGGCCGCTCGCCAGTTGGATCGGCAACTGCTCCTGGATCACCTGATAGGCGACGTTGTCGAGGATGACGTCGATCTCGGGGTTCTCGGCCTCGAAGCGCGACAGGAGGTCCTGGATGACCTCGCCCTCCACGCCGTCCGAATACCACATGATCCGCACCTCTCCTGCGAAGGCGGGCGCGGCGGCGAGCGCCAGCGCGATGGCGGCCGTGGCGGTCCTGATGGTCATGGTCGTTCCTCCCTGTGGTCTTGTCAGCCCGCGGTCGTTGCCGCGCGCCCTTGATCCCTCGCGGCGCCGTCGGCCCCCACGGGTAAGATGTTCCGCGACCCCTGCACCGTCCAGTCGGCCGGATCGAGACGGCGCCCCTCGGCTTCCACCGTCCCATCCGCCAGAAAGCGGACGGGGCCGTAGTCCGGATCCTCCACGGTAATGTCGCCATCCGTGCCTGAAGGGGTGATCCGGGCGAAGCGGGTTGCGAACGCCTCGGCTGCGCCATGGAGCCGTTCGGAGCCCAGGCGGAGGAGCCACCAGCCGGACCTCCCCGCGAGCCGCAATTCGCACCTCGCGCTGGGGCCTTCGGTCACGCCAGACAGTGCCCCGGAGGCCCGGAGCATCAGCCGTCCATGACCGGCCGAGGCCCAGGCCGTGTCGCCCGTCGCCTCGGCACGGTCGAAGGCCGCCGCGGGAAAGAAGGCGTGCGTGAAGTCGGGCTGCGGCGGCACGCCATCGAAAACCACGAGCGCAAGGTCCCGGTACTGCTGCACGCGCGGCACCGAGGCCGAGCCGCCCCAGTAGGAGGGCCGTCCGTAGCCGGAATGAATCACCTCGCCCGGGTGGTTGATCCAGACCTGGGCGTCGGGGTCAGTGCCCAGGCGCGCATGGACCAGCGTTTCCTGATAGCCCCATTCCCCCCAGCGGTAGGCGGCGATGGAGCCCATCGCGTGATCGCGAGTCTTGTGGTGATACAGCTTGGCGATCCGGTCCTGGCCTTGCGCGAAGGTCCACTCCTGCGCGTCGCCCCCGTCCCAGATTGCGCGCGATGCGAGGTCGGGCAACTCCAGCCCATGATCCCGCAGGCAGAGCGCCAGTTGCGGCGTGGCGTGGAACCGCGAGCCATAGCTTCCGGTGCCCCAGAGCATCCGCCCGATGGCCGACAGCTCCAGCGTGCGCGAGGCACGGAGAGTGTGCTCGTAGCTGCGTCCCTGCGCGCCGGTCAGCACGCCGCGATGGGCGGAATTGGCGACGATCTCGACCAGCCGGGCGATCCCGCGTCCCGCACGCTCCCGGATATCAGCGTCAGGCGACAGGGCGTAAAGGGCTGTGAGCCCCTTGAGGTCGATGGGGAAGTACGGCGCGGAGTTGAATTCCGCCATCTCCCAAGCCTCGAAGTGGTCGAGCCAGGCCCGCAGCCGCTCCGCCCCGACGGCGGACTGCTCGGAGCCTTTGCGGCCCGAGCGGGTGAAGGTCGCGTCGGGCAGGAGGTGCCCGCCCAGATGCGCCGCCGTGTGGAAGAGGAGGGCGTGGTTCTCGGAGAAGTACCACTGCACGTCGTCGCCGGGCTCGTCCATCCAGTAGCGGTAGCCGAGGATCGTCTGGTCGGTCCGGGCGCAGAGGTCGTCCCCGAGGAGGTTCGCGAAGCGCATCCGGCACCACAGGAGCGGCACGAGGGCGAAGTCGGCGCAGTCCCAGCAGTCGTCGATGCGGGGCAGGGAGGCCTCGATCATGGCCCGCGTCTCGGGCCCGCCATCGGCCAGCGCGAGGCGGGCGATGGCGCGCACGGTGTCGGCCTCTCCGCCCGAGGCCACGGCTTGCAGGGTTTCCTGCGTCCGCTCGGCCAGCGTCGCGGGCACGGGGCCTTGCGGGTGGGAAATCTCCGTTCCGAACACGCGAGAGGCGGCAAAGCCGGGCACGGCCAACGTCACGTCGAAATGGCGGAAGTCGGCGGGCAGGTTCTCGGCCTGTCCGACCTCTAGCCGGTCGGCCCCGGCGGGCAGCGTCACCTGGATCGGCGGGAAGGGGTCGTGGGACATGAAGTCCCCCTCGACCCGGATGGTGGCCTGCGTGTCCACAGGCAGGGGCCGGGGCAGCACCAGTGCCACCGGGCCGCCGTCATGCGAGACGCGGGGGAAGTGCATGGCCTCTAGCGCGGCCTCCACGGCAGCGGCGTGGTCCGGGTCGCCCTCGATCCGGATGCCGGCTTGCGCGGGCGGACCTTCGAGCCAGTCGAGTTGCGCGTAGAACCGGGTGTCCCGCTCCGCGAGGTCATCGAGGAACAACTCCACGAGGCTCTCGCCCTCGGGCAAGTCCACCTCGACCTCGGTCATGGTTTCGAAGTTGCGCTTGTACTCGGCGGTCCAGAGGACCTCGGTGCCGTTGACGCGCAGGATCGAGCCGCCGCAGGTGGCGAGCCGCAGCCGGGCGCGGCCGGCGCTGTCGCACAGGATCACCGCCTCGGCCCGCGCGGCAAGGCGCGTGGGGCGGAACCAGAAGCCCGACAGATCCAGCCGGGGCGAGCCGAAGCCCAGGATTGTCCGCATATCGCCCGGGGTGGCCCGCTCATCCGGACGGCGGCCTCGGAAACGGTCGGCGAAGTCGGTGCGGCAGGGGTATTCGTGGGGGATGAAGTTCTTCTCCTTGGTCAGGAAGAAGAACGGGTCCATCTCGCCCTTCATGGGCCGGGGCGGGACGTCGAACCGCTCCTCGGCGATGGGCGACACGCGCCAGGCGGTCAGCGGCTGGCCGGGGGCGAGGGGCTTCAGGTGGCGGCTCATCGCAGGTCCCTCACCGGGACGGGGGAGAAGTCCTGATACACCTGGTTCTCGCCCGTCATGCCCCAGACAAAGGCATAGGGGCCGGTGCCGGCCCCCATATGGATCGACCATGCGGGGGAGAGTACCGCGTCCCCGCCCGCCACCACGAGATGCCGCGTTTCCTGGGGTTGGCCCATGAAGTGCATGACCCGGTCGTCCTCGGACATGCCGAAATACAAGTAGGCCTCCATCCGCCGCACATGGGTGTGGGGCGGCATGGTGTTCCAGATGCTGCCCGGCGCGGGGTCGGTGATCCCCATGAGGAGGAGACAGGACGGCATGACCTCCGGATGGATGTACATGCGCAGCGTGCGCTTATTGGACTTGGCCTCGTCGCCCATGCTGACGGCCTTGGACTGGGCTTGCGTCACGAGGCGGTGGGGCAGGTCCGCCCCGGCCGGGACGGAGTTCAGGTAGAACAGCGCCGGGTTCCCTGCGTCGTCCGAGGCGAGCGTCACCTCCTGCGCGCCGCGTCCGACATAGAGGACGTCGCGCGGCCCCAAGGGGAACGCCTGCCCGTCCAGCGTGACTGTCCCGGCGCCGGTGCCGAGGTTGGCGATCCCGCCCTCGCGCGCCTGGAACAGCGTGGCGGTTCCGACCTCCGCGCCGTCGCCGATTTCGATGGACGCGTCCGTGGGCACGATGCCGCCCAGCACCATCCGGTCCACATGGGTGTAGGCCATCCGCGCTTCGCCGGGGGCGAAGATCCCGGGGATCAGGAACTCGGAGCGCAGCTCCTCCGTACCCATGCGGCCCAGTTGCGCGGGCGAGGCGCCGTAGCGCGTGGTCCAGGTGACGGTCATCGGGTCTCCGGATGGTGCAGCGCCTCTGAGAGGCAGAGGATGGCGAGCGACTGGCCATAGCCCGTGGGCTGGATCGGGATGTCGCGGTAGAACTCGAGATCGTGGCCCATGCGAGTGCCGTAGCTCACGCCCCCCACGGTGCCGTTCTCGTCGATCTGGCCCAGCACGTACTCCAAGGCCCGCAGCCCCGCCTGCCGCGCGGCCTCGGGCAGCCGGCCCTGCCGCCCGGCCTTCATCAGGCCATAGGCGATCCCGGCGGTGGCGCTCGTCTCCCGGTAGCTTTCGGGGTCGTCGAGAAGCGTGCGCCATGCGCCGTCCTCGGTCTGGAGCGGCAGGAGGGCCTGCGCCTGCGCGGACAGCACGCCCTCAAGGAACAGGGCGACCGAGGGCGAGAGGGTGCAAAGCTCCGGCAGGTCGGCCAGCGCGGCGGTGATCCAGGCGTTGCCGCGCGCCCAGCGGGCGCGGGCAAAGTTGTCCCGGCGCGGAAAGCTCCATCCGTGGAACCAGAGCCCGGTCTCTGTGTCCGCAAGGTAGCGGGTGTGGACCAGCACCTGCCGCTCGGCCTCGTCCACCAGCGCGCGGCGGCCGGAGGCCTCGCCATAGGCGGCAAGGAACAGCCCCATCATGAAGATGGTGTCGTCCCACAACTCGCCCTCGTTCACCTTGTCGGACACGTCGTGCTGGAACCCGCCCTCCACCGTGCGGGGCGCGTCCGCGATCACGCGGTCGGCCCAGCCGTCGAGCGCCCGGCGCCAGCGGTCGTCGCGGGTGCGGTCCCAGAGCAGCGACAGCGCCAGCATCGGTGCCGTGGTGTTGACGTTGAGCGTGGGCAGCCCCCGGTCCAGCGCGCGGGCGTACCAGTCCTCCAGGATCGTCCGCAGCCGGGGATCGCCCCCGTCGCGCCAAAGCTGGGCGAGGCCGTAAAGGCCCACGCCCTGCGGCCATTCCCACGACTCGAAGCTGATGTAGTCGCCGCGCGTCCCATCGAGGTTCGGCTCGTCGAAGCGCCCCTCGTCCCTGAGGTCCACGAGCCCGTTCACCAGCCGGTCGAGCGCGCCGCGCATGAGCGATCCGTCGAGCATTGTGTTCCTCCTGGCGACGATCCAAGCGGATGCGGCAGGATTGCGCAACCTGTAACCCGCCCCGCCGTCGGGGAAGCCGCCCCTCGCGCAAGGGCCCGGCTGTGCGTGACGCGACAGACCCCTAGCGCCGCGGCCCCGTCCCGAGGGGGGTGGCAGGCGTGGTGGCGGGCACGCGGCCATAGACATGCGGCAGCGAGCAGGTCTTCAACTCGGGCATCACGCGCTGGCCGAAATGCCGCGCCTCGTCGAGATGCGGGTAACCCGAGAAGATGAAGGCGCGGATGCCCATGTTTTGATAAGCCTCGATCTCGGACAGCACCTGGTCGGTTGAGCCCACGAGGGCCGCCCCGCAGCCCGATCGCGCCCGGCCGATCCCGGTCCAGAGATGCGGCTCCACATAGCCGAACTTGTCCGCCAACTCCCGTGTCCGTGCCTGATGCGCGACGCCGAGCGAGATGGAGTCGTGCGCCCGTTCCCGGATCAGCTTGCCGTATTCGTCATCCAGAGCCGCCACCAGATGCTCGGCATACTCCCGCGCTTCGGCTTCGGTATCTCGGACGATCATGTGGACGCGGAGCCCGTAGTCCAGCGTCCGGCCATACCCGGTGGCCCGCTCCGCCACGTCGCGCATCCGCTGGGCGATCTGCTGCTTGGGCTCGGGCCACATCAGGTACACGTCGCAGGCCCGCGCGCAGAGGTCGAGCGCGTCGGGCGAGTAGCCCCCAAAGTAGAGGAGCGGCCCGCCCTGCTGGTAGGGCCTTGCGGGGTCCGTGGGGACGCCCTTGAAGCGGTACACCTCCCCCTCGAAGTCGATGCTGTCCCGCGTCCAGGCCTGCTGTAGGATCTCCACCACCTCGCGCGAGCGGCGATAGCGGAAGGCGCTGTCCGCCACCTCGCCGGGGAAATCCGAGGAGATGACATTGAGCGTGAGCCTCCCCTCCAGCATATGGTCGAGCGTGGCGACCGTCCGGGCCAGCATGATGGGCTGCATTTCGCCGCAGCGGATCGCGGCCAGCATGTTGATCCGCTCCGTCAGCGGCGCCATCCCGGCCACGAAGGACAGCGTGTCCTGCCCGACCTGATAGGACGACGGGCACAGGATGTTGCGGAAGCCCTGCCTCTCGGCCTCGAGCGTGATGTCACGGCAATGCTCCCAGGAGGAGCGCAGCGCCCCGTCCGGCACGCCAAGCTGGGCGTAGTCGTCCGAGCATAGCGCCGCGAACCACGACACCTCCAAGGCATCGAGGTCGGGAGAGGTGATAGGGACGACCGACATCGCTGACGCTCCGGCAATGATCTGGTGGGCTTGCGTAGCATCGGACTTGCCGTGCATCAATGCTGGATCAATTTGCTCTGGCCAGGGACGATGGACGAGGCGACCGAGATGCTGGCAACCGCGGCGCTGCCGCGCTGGATGCAGGTGAGCGAACGGCTGATCCGCGAGATCGGGGCCGGGCGGCTGGTCGACGGCGCGCGCCTGCCGCCCGAGCGCGATATGGCGTCCGACCTCGGGATCGCGGTCGGCACCCTGCGCAAGGCCCTCGCGGACCTCGCGGCCAAAGGCTTGCTGGAACGGCGGCAGGGCTCGGGCAACTACATCCGCCACCGCACCGGCGTCGCCAGCGTGTATTCCCTGTTCCGTCTCGAACTTGTGGAGGGCGGCGGCCTGCCCACCGCCGAACTGATCGCGCTGGAGCGCCGGGCGAAGCCGTCGGACGCCCTTGCCTTCGGGCCCTCGCCCGAGGGCCACCGCATTCGCCGCCTGCGCCGCCTGGACGGCATCCCCGTGGCGCTGGAGGAGATCTGGCTCGACGCGGCGCTGGCACCGTCGCTTCGCGCGGAGGACCTGTCGGAGTCGCTGTACCTGTCGTACCGCGACCTGTTCGGCCTCCAGATCGCCCGGGTCGAGGACCGCATCGGCGTGGCCTTGGTGCCGGACTGGGCTCTTGGTGCTTTTGCTCCGGCTGCGGGAACGCGGGTCGGCCATATCGAACGGGTGGCGGCGCTTCCGGACGGGACCGGGGCCGAATACTCCCGGACCTGGTTCGATCCGGACCGGGCCCGCTACGTCTCGCGCATGACCAGGGAGCCGGCATGAGAACGCTGAACTACGGCCTTGTGGGCTGCGGCATGATGGGCCACGAGCACCTGCGCAACATCGCGCTGGTTCCGGGCGTGCGGGTCGCCGCGGTGCATGACCCCGTCGAGGCGCAGGCCCAGGCCATGGCGCACCAGGCCGGCGGGGCCGAGGTCGCCCCGAGCTTCGACGCCCTGATCGCGCGGCCCGACCTCGACGCCCTGGTGATCGCGAGCCCGAACGATCTCCACATGCCCCAGCTTCTTCGCGTCGCCGCGACGCGTCCGCTTCCGGTGCTGGTGGAAAAGCCGCTTTTCGTATCCGCCGAGGATCGGGCGGGCGTGGACCGGCTGGCCCGCAGCTATCCCGCGCCGATCTGGGTGGCGATGGAGTACCGCTACATGCCCCCGATCGCCGCCTTCGTGGCCGAGGCGCAGGCCGCGACGGGCGGTGTCCGGATGCTCACGATCCGGGAGCATCGATACCCGTTCCTCGCCAAGATCGGGAACTGGAACCGCTTCAACAGCCGGACCGGAGGCACCTTCGTGGAGAAGTGCTGCCACTTCTTCGACCTGATGCGCCTGATCCTCGGGTCCGAGCCGGTGCGGGTCATGGCGTCCGGCGGACAGGCCGTGAACCACAAGGACGAGCGCTACGACGGCGCGGCCCCGGACATCTGGGATCATGGCTACGTCCTCGTGGACTTCGAAAGCGGCGCCAAGGCCATGCTGGAGCTTTGCATGTTCGCCGAAGGCTCGCGCTATCAGGAGGAGCTTACGGTCGTGGGTCCGACGGGCAAGCTCGAATGCCAGGTTCCGGGCCCGTCGCGGTTCTGGCCACCCGAACTGGGAGATCCGCCGGTGCCCCGCCTGATCGCGAGCCCGCGCTGGCCCAAGGGACCGATGTCGTGCGAGGTTCCGGTGGCCCCCGCGCTCCTCGACGCCGGCGACCACAACGGCGGCACCTTCTACCAGCATCTGCGCTTTGCCGCCGTCGTGCGGGGCGAGGCACGGCCGGACGTGACCCTGCAGGACGGCCTTCGCGCGACGGCCATGGGCTTCGCGGCCGAGGCCAGCGCTCGATCCGGGCAGTCGGTCGCGTTCTGAGCGGTCGTAGCCCGTCCGTGGCAGGACTCCCGGCCGAGAATCCTGGTCGGTCGCCCCTTTCGCGCCCGAACTGTCGGCCCTGAGCGATGGGTGAACGGAGTCCGCACCATTCTGCGCGCCCTGGCCGCGCCGTTAAGTCGCCCTTGAGGTCTTAGAGGGTCAGATGCGGGCAGCCACGAGGATCTGTGAAGGGTGACATGAACGGCCTGCTGTCTGCTGCCCGCACCGGCGAACCGACCGACATCATCGACTCTGCCCTGGAGACGGTGCGCCGGCATCTCGGCATGGAGGTGGCCTACCTCAGCGAGTTCGTGGACGGCCAGACCGTCTTCCGCGCCGTTTCGGCCCCGGGGCTGGAGGGGATGATCAAGCCGGGCGACAGCCGCGCCATCTCTGAGGTGTATTGCAAGCACATCATCGAAGGCCGGCTGCCGCGGGTGATCCGCGACACCAGAGAGGAGCCTTTGGCCATGGCCATGCCGATCACTGCGGCGGTTCCGATCGGCAGCCATGTGTCGGTGCCCATCCACCGCGCCGACGGCTCGGTCTATGGGATGTTCTGTTGCCTGAGCCCCCGTCCCAACGCGACGCTTGGGCCGCGCGATCTCCATGTCATGGAGCTGTTCGCCTCGATCTCGGCCGAGCAGGTCAACACATCCCTGGCCCGGCGCTCCCGACTCGACGCCATCATGGCCGCCACCGAGGCCGCCATGGTGCCGGACGGCTTCGACGTCGTCTACCAGCCTATCATCGACCTCGAGGCCATGCTCCCCAGGGGCTTCGAGGCGCTGTGCCGCTTTCGTTCCGTGCCGTACCGCAGCCCCGACAAGTGGTTCGCCGAGGCCGCCGAGGTCGGATTGGCCGAAACGCTCGAATGCGCCGTGGCCGAAAGGGCGCTCCGCGCCGTCGGGCACATTCCCGCCTTTGCCTATGTATCGATCAACGCCTCGCCGGCCACCGTGGAAAGCGGCGCATTGGCGCGCATGCTCGCGGAACGGGACGTGTCGCGCATTGTGCTGGAGGTGACCGAGCAGGCGGTGGTGTCCGACTACGACCGGATTCTGCGCCAGCTTGATGTCCTGCGCGGCCGGGGAATGCGGATCGCGGTCGATGACGCAGGTGCGGGCTATGCGGGGCTTCAGCAGATCCTGCGGCTCAGGCCGGACCTCATCAAGCTCGACATGTCGCTCACGCGCGATCTCGACGCCGACCACGCCCGCGCGTCCCTTGTGGAGGCGATGACCGGCTTTGCGCGCAAGACCGGGGCCGTCGTGGTGGCCGAAGGCATCGAAACGGAGGCCGAGCTTGCAGCGCTGCGCAGGCTGGGTGTCGAATGCGGGCAAGGCTATCTTCTCGGCCGACCAGAATCCTTGGAGCAGGCGACAGCGCGTGCGCGTGCGGCAGCCCTGCTCGAACCGGCGTTCTGATCTGACTGACCCTGTCCGCATGCCATGAGTTTGCGGAGATCAGGGATATAGGGATCTCAGGCCTTCGCCAAGCCCGTCTGACCGCCCGAGGTCTGGGGTGCTCCTCCTGAACGCGCCCGGAACGGCACGGCGCGGGCCGCTCCAACAGGTTCGGCGGTAGCAAGGCTTGGGCCGCTGATCGTTGCAGAACGTCCCCTTCTGGCCTCGATGTCATGCCTCTCTCGAAGAGCACTGGTTCACAAACAGGGTCCGCACCGGAGTAACGGGCCCGTTCCGCTTGCGGTCGGAGTGGCGCGGACGCGATCGCGGCGAGCCAGCTGATGCCCCCAGCCGGGTGCATGGATGGCTTTGTCCGACATATCCGTTGACATTGTCCGACAATGTGGAAGTCTGTTCAAGGAGCCGCCCGGAGTTTCCATGGACGCGTCCTTGCCCCTCTCCGCCTCCGAACCGCGCGTCGGGCACGACGTGATGGACGGTTTGGTGGCTCTGGTCAGCGCCGAGGGGCTGAAGCCTGGGGACCGGCTGCCGCCGGAGACGGAGCTGGCCCGCCGCTTGGGCGTAGGGCGCCACAAGCTGCGCGAGGTCCTGACCGCCTGGGCGCGCGTGGGGATCGTCAGCCGCAATAAGGGCGCCGGAACGGTCCTGGCCGCGCCGATCACCGGGCGGACGCTGGCGCTGCCGCTGGCCGTCACGCTGGAGGCCGAGAGCCTGCTGCGCACGCTCGCCGTCCGGCGCCCGCTCGAGATCGAGGCGGTGCGGCTGGCCGCGCGCGACGCCACCCAAGCCGCCCGTGACCAGATCACCGCCCGAATGCTCGACCTCATGGTGGCCTTCGACGGCGGCGCGGACTGGCGGGTTGCGGACCGCGCGTTCCATGCCGCCATCCATGATGCCACCGGAAACCCGCTGTTTAGCCAGATCATCGGCCAGCTCCAGCGCGCCTTCGACGAGGTGTATCAGACGCCGTTCGGGATGCCGCAGCTCGGATCGGCCACCATCCCCCTGCACCGCCCGCTGGCCGAGGCCGTGGTGGCGGGCCAGGGGATTCAGGCCACCGAATGGATGACGCGCATCCTTGATGACACGGAGGCGGCCGCCCGCGCCGTCATGGAAGGACACGGATGACCAGCCCGCTCTCGATCGCCACCCGTCTGGCCCAGCCCTGGAGCGACGGCGCGGGGCCGATCACGCCCCCGATTCACCAGACCTCGCTTTTCGCGTTCGACGATTACGCCGCCTTCGAAGCCCGCATGATGGGAGCCTCGGACGAGCCGCTTTACACCCGCGTTCAGAACCCCACCGTCGCCGCCTTCGAGACGATGATGGCCGACCTGGAGGGCGGGGCGGCGGCCGTGGCCTTCGCCAGCGGCATGGGTGCGATCTCGGCGACGCTGCTCGCGCTCGCGCGGCCGGCGGCGCGCGTGGCCTGCGTCGAGCATGTCTATCCCGACACCTACCGGCTTCTGGAGCGGATGCTGCGGCCGATGGGGGTCGAAGTCAGCTACCACCCGCCCGCGGCCTTTGCCGAAGACGCAAACCTCCTGCGGGGGGTGGACGTGGCCTATCTGGAAAGCCCCACCTCCATGGTCATGGAGCTGATCGACCTGCCTCGCACGGCGGCTCATGCGAAACGCCATGGCGCGCTGACCGTCATCGACAACTCCTGGGCGACCCCGGTCCACCAGCGCCCTATCGAGGCGGGCATCGACGTGGTGGTCCATTCAGCCTCCAAGTACATCTCGGGCCATTCCGACACGGTGGCCGGCGTGGTCGTCGGATCGGCGGAGGCGGTGGGCCGGATCCGCGACATGACGCTGCCGCTGCTGGGGGCCAAACTTGCGCCCTTCGAAGCTTGGCTGCTTGTGCGAGGCCTGCGGACGCTGGTGCCACGGATGCGGATGCACGAGGCGACGGCGAACCTGTTCGTGGACCGTCTGGCCACCCGGCCCGAGGTCACGCGTGTCAGATCTCCCGGCCCGAATGCCACGCCGGGGCTGTCGGGCCGCTCGGGCCTTCTGTCCATTGAATTGGCCGACGGGATCGACATCCCGCGCCTTGCGGACGCCCTGAAGCACTTCCGCCTGGGCGTGAGCTGGGGCGGCTTCGAAAGCCTTGTGGTTCCCGCCGCCATCACGCTGAAGCAGTCGGGCGAAAAGAATGCCCCGCAGCGTTTCGGCGTGTCCCCCCGTCTCGTGCGCCTGTCGCTGGGGCTGGAGGACGCCGAGGACCTTTGGACCGATTTCGCCGCCGCGCTGGATGCCGCGGCGACCTGACCGAACGACCCTACGGCCCGCCAAGAGGCCGTTCATACCAACCGAAGGGAGTTTCACATGACGATGCGAACCGGATTGCTGTCCTGCGCCGTGATGGCGCTCACCGCCGGCGGAGCCTGGGCCGCCGACCTGACGCTGGTCGAGGTCATCACCTCGCCTGAGCGGACCGAGACCCTGGAGCAGATCGTCTCCGCCTGGGAGCAGGAGACCGGCAACACCGTGGAGATCGTGAGCCTGCCCTGGGGCCAGGCCTTCGAGACGCTGGCGACCATGGTCGCGGGCGGCGACATCCCCGACGTGGTCGAGATGCCGGACCGCTGGCTCGCGCAGTATTCGGCGGCGGGCCAACTGACGGACCTGGGGCCCTATGTGGCCGAGTGGGAGCATGGCTCCACGCTGACCGAGCAGACGGTTCGGATGGGCAGCATGACCGCGGCCGAGAAGCTCGAGCAGATCCCCTACGGGTTCTACCTGCGGGCCATGTTCTACAACAAGGATCTGCTGGAGCAGGCCGGCGTGGCCGAGCCGCCCAAGACCATGGAGGAGTTCGTGGCCGCCGCCAACGCTGTGAGCCAGATCGAGGGCAAGTCGGGCTATTGCCTGCGCGGCGGTCCGGGCGGCACCAACGGCTGGATGATGTT
This sequence comes from Rubellimicrobium rubrum, assembly GCF_006152115.1. Classification (GTDB taxonomy): domain Bacteria; phylum Pseudomonadota; class Alphaproteobacteria; order Rhodobacterales; family Rhodobacteraceae; genus Rubellimicrobium; species Rubellimicrobium rubrum. The sequence goes on from NZ_VDFU01000016.1 coordinate 55,936, forward strand.
CGCGGCCGCCATGAACGACAGCCCCGAGTTCTTCACCGAGGACGGCCAGTCCACGATTAACCAGCCCGGCTCGGTCGCGGGGCTCCAGATGCTGATCGACCTTTACAAGTCGGGGGCGGCGCCCCGCGACAGCATCAACTGGGGCTTCAACGAGATCGTGGCGGGCTTCTACTCGGGCACCTGCGCCTTCCTCGACCAGGACCCCGATGCGCTGATCGGCATCGCGGATCGGATGGACGCTGAAACCTTTGCCGTGATGCCGATGCCGGTGGGGCCGGGCGGGCGGGCGTTCCCGACGATCGGCTATGCCGGCTGGTCGATCTTTAACACGACCGAGTTCCCGGATGAGTCCTGGAGCCTCGTGGCGCACCTGTCCTCGCCCGAGTCGAACTCGGTCTGGGCCCAACGGGTCGGCGTGATCCCGATCCATCAGGGCGCGGACCAGGACCCGTTCTTCCGGACCGAGCAGTTCGCCGGCTGGTTCGAGGAGCTGAACAACCCCGATACCTACATCCCGCTCACGATGCCCTCCTATCTGGAAGGGTTCGGCTATTTCGCAGATCAACTTTCCATCGAGACGGCGCAGCAGGCGCTCTTGGGCGAGATCACGGCGCAGGAGATGGCGGACCAGTGGGCCGAATACCTGACGGCGGAATACGCCAAGTACCAGGAGTCCAATTGAGCGCGGCCCTGACCCATGCCCCCGGGAACACCCGGGGGCGCTTTTCCCGCGCCTATGTGGCGCTGGTGGTCGAGCCGTGGCTTTATCTCGTGCCCTCGCTCCTTCTGATCGGCCTCGTCATGCTGGTGCCGCTGGCCATCGGCCTCAGCTATTCGTTCCGCGAATTCAACCTGCTCCGCCCCGGCGCGGCCCGATGGGTGGGGCTGGAGAACTACCAGGACCTGTGGGGCGATCCGCAGTTCTGGCGGGCCTTCCGCAACACGCTGGTCTGGACGGGCGCGAGCGTGGCGCTCCAGTTCGCGCTAGGGCTCGGGCTCGCGCTTCTGCTGAACACCCAGTTCCATGGCAAGCGGATCGTACAGGCGCTGGTGTTCCTGCCCTGGGCCGTGCCGACTTTCCTGACCGCGCTCACCTTTTCCTGGCTGTTCAACCCGGTGATCGGGCCCGTGCCCCACTGGCTCTACGCCCTGGGCTTCATCGAGGAGCCTTACAACATCCTGGGCAATCCCGACACGGCGCTCTGGGGGCCGATCCTGGCGAATGTCTGGTACGGCGTGCCCTTTTTCGCCATTACGCTGCTGGCCGCGCTGTCCGCCATCCCCGGCGAGCTTTACGAGGCGGCCGAGATCGACGGCGCCTCGGCCTGGCAGAAGTTCACCAAGATCACCGTGCCCTTTCTTGCCCCTATGATCGCGATCACGGTCATGCTCCGGGCGATCTGGATCGCCAACTTCGCGGACCTGATCTTTGTGATGACGGGTGGCGGGCCGGCCAACTCCACGCAGATCCTGTCCTCCTACATCTTCACCACCGCGTTCCGGCGGCTGGATTTCGGCCACGCCTCGGCCATCGCCGTCGTGATGCTGGTGCTCCTGATGATCTACGCCGCAGTCCTTCTGGCGGTGCGGTCGCGGCTGGTGCGCCACTGATGGCGGTGCTCGGTCGATCCAACCCGGTTCTGGTCGCGGGCAAGTACCTGGCCATCGCGGCCTATGTGGCCTTTGCGCTGTTCCCGCTCTACTGGCTCGTCAAGATCGCTGTGACGCCCGACCGGCTGATCTATACCGAGGGGACCCGGTACTGGCCCTCGGCGGCCACCTGGGACAACTTCCGCGCCGTGCTGGCCTCGGACTTCCTGCGGTTCTTCGGCAACTCGGTCACCGTGTCGCTCAGCACGGCGGCCATCACCGCCGTGATCGCGGCGGGGGGTGGATACGCCTTCTCGCGCTTCGAATTCCGGGGCAAGCGGGGGGTCGTGGCGCTGCTGCTGCTGACGCAGATGTTCCCGCTTCTCATGATCATCGCGCCGATCTACCGGATCGTCTCGGGGCTCGGGCTGCTCAACACGCTCCCCAGCCTGATCGTCGTCTACACGGCGTTCAACATCCCCTTCGCGATCTTCCTGATGCAGTCCTTTTTCGACGGCATCCCCAAGGACCTGGAGGAGGCGGCCATGATGGACGGCTGCACGCGGATGCAGGCGCTGCGCAAGGTCATCCTGCCGCTGACGCTGCCGGGCCTTGGTGCGACGCTGGGCTTCGTCTTCACCGCCGCCTGGAGCGAGATCCTGTTCGCTTTGATGCTCATCCGGGACGAGGATCGCATGACTTTCCCGGTGGGGCTTCTCAACTTCGTGTCGAAGTTCTCGGTCGACTGGGGGCAGATGATGGCTGCGGGCGTTCTGGCGCTGATCCCGTCCTGCCTCTTCTTCGCATTCATTCAACGCTACCTCGTCCAGGGCCTCACCTCGGGCGCGGTAAAGGGCTGATCCATGGCACGCATCGAGATGAACGGCATCGGCAAAGCCTACGGGCGTGTCGAGGTGCTCCGCGACGTCGATCTGGTGGTGAACGACGGGGAGTTCGTGGTCCTCGTGGGGCCGTCGGGTTGTGGCAAGTCCACGCTCTTGCGGATGATCGCGGGACTGGAGCCGATCACGCTGGGCACCCTGTCCATCGGCGGGCGCCTCATGAACGAGGTGCCGCCGCGCGACCGTGACATCGCCATGGTGTTCCAAAGCTACGCGCTTTACCCGCACATGACCGTCGCGCGGAACATGGGCTTTCCCATGGAGATCGCCCGCCGTTCCAAGTCCGAAAGGGCCGGGCCAGTCGCCCGGGCGGCCGAGGTGCTGGGCCTCCAGAGCCTTCTGGAACGCTACCCCCGTGCCCTGTCCGGCGGACAGCGGCAACGGGTGGCCATGGGGCGCGCCATCGTCCGCGAGCCGGCCGCCTTCCTGTTCGACGAGCCGCTGTCGAACCTCGACGCCGCCCTGCGGGTGGAGATGCGGCTCGAGATCGCGCGGCTGCATCGCCGAATCGGAGCCACGACCGTCTACGTCACCCACGATCAGGTCGAGGCCATGACGCTTGCGGACCGGATCGTCGTCATGAACGGCGGCCGCATCCAGCAGATCGGCACGCCGATGGAGCTTTATGAACGCCCGGCCAACCGCTTCGTGGCTGGGTTCATCGGGTCGCCGACGATGAACATGGTCGAAGGAACACCGGTCCCCGGCGGCCTGCGTCTGGCCGATGGCACGGTCTGGCCGGCTCCGGCGGGGGCCACCACCATGGGCATCCGACCTGAAAGCCTGAGCCTGACCCCCTCGGCCTTGCCGGGCCTTGCGGCGGAGCTTCAGGTGGTCGAGCGTCTGGGATCCGACACGAATCTGTATTGCGAAACCCGGGGCAACGGCGTGCTGCTGGCCCGGGTGCAGGGCAACCTCGATCTTGGGGCGGGCGCCCGAGTGACGCTCTGGCCGGACCCCGCGCGGCTCCATGCCTTCGATGCGAAGGGTGAGCGCTGCGGCTGATCCGGCCGACGCGCATCAACCGGCGCGCCGGGCCGCCGTGCAAAGATAGCGTTCCTCGAACTCGGCCACGGGAAGCGGCCGAGAGAACAGAAAGCCCTGGGCCCGATGGCAACCCTGGGTCTTGAGCCAGGCCAACTGCGCCTCGGTCTCGACCCCTTCGGCCACCGTTTCGAGCCCGAGAGCCTCGGCGATGGCCAGCACCGCCCGGATGATCGCGATAGAGCCCCGCTCCTCCGGTCCACCCAGGCGGGCCACGAAGCTCCGGTCGATCTTGACCTCCTGGATGGGAAGCGCCTGGAGATAGGCAAGCGAGGAATAGCCCGTTCCAAAGTCGTCGATCGCGACGCGGAACCCCGCCTTCACGAGGCCCTCGATATCCGCCTGGGCGGTGGAGACATGCCCCATGATCGCGGACTCCGTGATCTCGATGGTGGTGCGGCCCGGCCTGAGCCCCAGGCGCAGGAAGACCTCGCCCAGGAATGCGCCCTTCACCGAGGACAGCGTGGCCGCCGACAGGTTGAAGGCGATGGGCAGGTCGATGCCCCGCGCTTCCCAGGCCTGCGTGAGATCGCTCACGAGCTTGGCCGTGACGCCGTCGAAGCTTGAGATCAGGCCGGAGCTTTCCGCGATGGGGATGAACTCGGCGGGCGGCACCTCGCCCAACTCGTCGTCGCGCCAGCGCAGGAGCGCCTCCACCCCGGCGAGCGCCTGACCGTCGCGGAGGGAGAACTTGGGCTGGAGCGCGAGGGAGAACCCGCCGCCATCCAGGGAGCGCTGCAACGCCTGCGCGATCTGGCTCCGCCGCTCGGCCGCGGCCTTGAGCGTCCCGTCAAAGAGCCGGACCGCGTTGCGGCCGTCCGCCTTGGCCCCGTACATCGCCAAATCGGCGCATTGCAAAAGGCCGCCCGCGTCCGCCGCGTCCTCGGGAAACAGTGCGAGGCCCAGGCTGGCCATGGCATAGATGCTGCGGGCTGCTGCCGGGAAGGGACGCAGAAACGCTTCATGGACGGTCGCGGCGCGGGCGCGCGCGTCCTGCCGGTCCGCCGTTCTCAGGATGAGGACGAACTCGTCGCCGGCAAGGCGGGCCAGCATCTCGCCTTCGCCCAGCAACGAGCCCAGCCGCATGGCGACGGCTTGAAGAAGATCGTCGCCCGCGTGGTGACCCAGGCTGTCGTTGATCTGCTTGAAGTTGTCGAGATCGACGAACAGGATGGCGAAGCCCGTTTCCGCCGCGCGGGCCGCCGCGACCGTGCGTTCCAGTTCCGTCAGGAAGAAGGCCCGGTTTGGCAGGCCGGTGAGCGCATCGTGCAGGGCGTTGTGTTGCGCCGCCGCCGCGCTGGCTTCCGCCCGGGCCTGCAACTCGCGCAGCTCGGTCACATCGACGTTGACCCCCGTCAGCACCGCCGGGCGGCCGTCGGGCGTCCAGTCGGTCACGTGGCAGCGGGACAGCACCGTGATCCATTGTCCATCGCGATGGCGCATGCGGTATTCGCCCTCGTGCTGCGGTGCCTGGGGCGTGACGGACGACAGGACCTCGGTCAGGAAGCGGTTGGCGTCTTCCGGCTCGGTCAGCGTGGCCCAGCGCTCCAGGGAGAAAGGCTCGAGTTCGGACTGCGTGAATCCGAGAAGGCTCGCCCAGGTTTCGTCGAATTCGATCCGATCGTTGAGGAGGTCGAAGCGCCAGGTGGCCAGCCGCCCTTGGGCCAAGGCTTCGCGCAGCCACGTTTCGGTCCGTGCATGGGCGGTGATGTCGGTGGCAACCCCGACCAGCCGTTCGCCCTTATCCGTGACCATGCTGCGGCCAAGCAGGCGAAACACCCTCTGCGGTCCTGCCGGCAGAGCGACACGGATCGTAGCAGCAAAGGGCTGCGGCTCGGGCGATCGCACCGCGGCGTCGAAGGCATCCAAAAGCGGCTGTCGGTCCTTGGTGTCGACGGCCGCAAAATGATCCGCCACGTCCGACCAAGCGCCTCCCGACGAACAGGTGGCGACCTGGAGGTCATCGAGCCGGCTTTCTGCGAGGCTTGCCCCCGCACGGGGCCGCAGCTCCCAGACCGTGCCGTCTGCTGCAGCAAGGGCCAGCGTCAAACGGTCGCGCACGGTTCGGATCTCGTCGAACACCACCCGTTGCCAACGAAGCGTGGACCGCATGGCGAGATAAAGGAACACAGCGGTCACGGCCACGAAGCCCCAGCCCTTTACGGTCTGCGCCTGACCCAGCAGCGCGGGATCCGTGATCATGAAGGAAAGCGTCTGATCGCTCAGACCGATCCAACAGGCAGCCAGGCCCGCATAGGCCAGCGTGACAGCCCAAGGCAGGCGGGACGACGGCGATCGGAACGGCATGTGACCTCGTACTACCACTCAGGCGAGCCGGGTGCCCTGCCCGTTGCCGGGTCCTTGGCCCGCGATGGCTCACGCCCCCAGCCCTTAACCAGCTCTTTACTACTCAAGACAGCATTGAATTAACGAAATGTTAATGCGAGCCGGATGGACGCCGCTCAGGTATCGGATGCAGGGAACCTGAAACAGGTCAGGACCGTCCGGCGACGGGCAGGACCATCTCGGCCTCGAACCCTTGGTCGAGGTTGCACAGCGTCAACGACCCGCCTGCGCTGGCTGCAATCTCGGCGGCGATGGCCAGGCCCAGGCCGGTGCCCTCGCCCTGCTGATCGAGGCGCAGGCCACGGTCGGGCAACTGGTCGAGACGGTCGGGCGCAACTCCCGGGCCGTCATCGCGGACGCAAAGGACGACCCTGTCATTCCGGCGATGGCAGGCGATCTCCACGGTGGCGCGGGCGTGCCGCAGCGCGTTCTCGGCGAGCGCCCCAAGCGCCTCGGTCAAGTCGGCCCGATCGAGACGGACAGCGAGTCCTCGGGGCCCCGTCACGGAGACGGCAACCTGCATCGCCCGCGGCGTGCGGCGCAGGACGGATGCGACCGCTTCGGCGACGGCCACGGGGTCGCTCATGGCGTCGGCCCGAGGGGCGGCGGTTCGGGCACGGGCAAGTTCACGGTCCACATGGGCCCGCATCGTCCAGGCGATCTCCTCGATGCCGTCCGCCGCGTCGGACGAACCGTTCCCCCGAAGCCGCGCGGCCTCGCCCAGAAGTGCCTGCAGGGGTGTCTTGAGGCCATGGGCAAGGTCGCCCGCACGGGCTCGGGCGCGCTCCAACTCGGCTTCGCGGGCCGACAGAAGGACATCGATCTCCTCCGCGAGCGGTCTCACTTCGGCGGGCACATCAGCGCCGATCCGCTGCGCCCCGGCGTTCAGCGCGGCCACGCGGGCGCCCAGGGTCGAGAGAGGACGCAGACCGACGGCCACCTGCGCCGCCCCAGCGACCACAAGGCCAAGGCCGAGCAGGGCCGCATAGGGCAGCAGGTCATGCCGGAAGTCCGCCCGGATCTGGTCGAGCTCGGCCCGGTCGATGGCCACAGCGATCCGCAGCGGCGTTTCCCCGGTCGCGGTCTCGAGGCGGAGGGCGCGCGCAAGGACAAGGAGCGGCTCGCCCTGCGGCCCGCTCAGGCTGCCGGTCCAGGTGCCGCCGGGCGCGAGGTCCGGGACCGGAAGCTCGGCGTCCCACAGCGACCGGGAGCGCAGATCGGCCTCGCCCATCCCGATCTGCCAGTAATGCCCCGAATAGGGCCTCTGATAGAGCGGGTCGCGCGGCGGATCGGGGAGGAGCGGTTGCCCGTCGGAGCCGAGTTCAACCGCCGTCGCCAGATGCTCCAGCCGGTCGTTGAGGTCGCTCAGCGCCACGCGCTCCACCTGCCGGTCGAACAGCAGGAGGAGGCCCCAGATCGCGAGCAGGAGCGCCAGCGTGACGCCCACGGCCCCGGCGAGCAGCAGCCGGAGCCGGATGGAGCCGCGCCTCACGGCGTGCCGCCCTCAAGCTGGTAGCCGAAGCCACGGCGCGTCGCGATCACGCCAGGACCAAGCTTGCGCCGGAGGCGCGCCACGGCGGCCTCCAAGGCATTGGCCTCGCGAGAGTCGTCGTCGCCGTAGAGGTGCTCGAGCAGTTCGGTCGGCGGCACCGGGCGGTCGCGGTGAAGCGCGAGATAGGCCAGGAGGCGGAACTCGAGCGGCGTGAGGTCGAGCGGCTGGCCGTCGAGCGACACGGTCATGCGGTTGAGGTCGAGCCGGAGCCGGCCCGCGGCCTGCACGGCGGTGCTGCGCCCGGCGGCGCGCCGGACAAGGGCGCGGGCGCGCGCCACGAGTTCCTCAATGTGAAAGGGCTTGGGCAGGTAGTCGTCGGCCCCGGCCTCGATGCCTTCGACCCGCTCGGTCCAGCTCCCCCGTGCGGTGAGCACGAGGACCGGGGCGTCACAGCCTTCGGTCCGCCAGCGCCGGAGCACCGACAGCCCGTCCATCCGCGACAGGCCGAGGTCCAGCACGATGAGGTCGTAGGACTCGGTCCCGCCGCGAAACCAGGCTTCCTCGCCGTCCGTCGCGGTTTCGACCCGGAACCCCGCCCCGGCCAGCACCGCCGCCACGTCGCGCGCGATGCGCGGGTCGTCCTCCACCAGCAGGGCGCGCATCAGTCGCTCCCGCCCTCGGTGGCGTCATCAACGTCGTCCTCGGCTTCGGCCTCCACGTCGATGAGCTCGCCGGTGACGGCGTTCACCTCCACTTCGAGGAGCCGCCCGTCGGCGGTCAGGATCTCCAACTCGTAGACGCGCAGGCCCGCCTCCTCGTCGATCTCGACATCGAGCACCTGCCCGCCCCAGCGGGCCTCGAGGTCAGGGAGGATGGCGGACAATGGCAGGATCTCGCCCCGCTCGACCGCCGCACGCGCGAGGTCGGCGTCATGGGTGTCGGCCGAGGGCACGGTCGGAGCGAGGAGGAGCACGAGGGTCAAGGGCAGGGCACGCATCATGGAGCGGGTCTAGCGGACTGAACCTGACGGCGCGCTGACAGTCCTGATCAGGCCGGCGTCAGCAAAGGCGTGCGAAAGGTGATTCGCACCAAGGGCGACGCCGCCCCCAACGGAGAGAATGTTCATGACCCATGCCTTCCCCTTCGCGGCCCTGATGGCCGCAACCCTTGCCGGCGCCGCAGGCGCGCAGACGGCCCCCGCCGATCCGGCGGGCACGGCCCCGGCGCTTTCGACGATCATCGGCGACCTGGAGGAGCGTGGCTACGACGTCGCCGACATCGACGTCGGCGGCCGCGTCATTGAGGTCGAAGCGATGAGCCCGCAGGGCCTTTTGGTGGACCTGCGCATCGAGGCCGCCACCGGCACGGTCCTGAGCGAGATGCCTGAGGACTGATCCGGCTCTTCCCACACCATTCCAACGACACACAGGAGACACGACATGGCACGCATCACCGGCACCTCGGCCGCCAACACCCTTACCGGCACCTCGCGGTCCGACGAGATCCTGGGCCGGGACGGCAACGACCGGCTCTACGGCCGCGACAGCTCGGATGACCTTTACGGCGGCGACGGCGCCGACAGGCTCTGGGGCGAGGCGGGGAACGATGACCTCGAAGGGGGCACCGGCAACGACCTCCTGTATGGCGGCGCGGGCCATGACGAGATCGAGGGAGCCGCGGGCGCAGACCGCCTTTGGGGAGGCGAGGGCCGCGACGATCTGGAGGGCGGCTCGGGGGCGGACGTGCTTTATGGCGGCCTGGGCTCCGACTGGCTCGAAGGGGGGAAGGGCAACGACCGCCTCGCAGGCGGAGCGGGCGCGGACGTCTTCGAGTTCGAGCGCGGCGACGGCTGGGACCGCATCACCGACTTCCAGAACGGCACCGACCGGATCGAGTTGGACGACGTGAGCCGGGCCGAGGCGCTGGCGATCATCCGAACGGCAAGGCAGGTGGACGGCGACCTCGTGCTGCGGCTCGGGTCCGAGACCACCATCGTCATCGAGGACCTAAGCCGGAGCCAACTCGATCTGGGTGACTTCCTGCTCTGAGCAGGCCTGGTCGCCCCAGGCCCGGCCACCCCCGGGTGGGCCGGGCCGGAACCTGCGTGCCTCTTGTCTCGATCGCGCCACGCCGCGGATTGGGTCTGGCCACCATCGCTGTCTGCCGCCCTGGGGCGGCAGGCATCGGTCCGGTGGCTGGATGTCGTCCCGATCCCGCCCGCAAGGCCGGAAGGCTCCGTTGCCGTCGCGACTCGACTGCCCTGCGCGCGTGACGACCGCGGCGGGTCAACGGCCCCCTAGGGCCCGCCCGGTTGGCATGACCCGGTTCGCCCCCGACTCTGAGAAGCAAGCTTCCGCTCTTGGCCGGTCTCCATCCCGAGCGAATCGCAGGTCCCGCCCTCTGCCCGCCATGGCCGCGGGCCGCTTGAGGAGAGCCCCGATGGTGCAATCACAGGATGATCGGCAATGAATCGCGCAATACCCTGCAGCGAGTCCGCGGGCATGAAGCCGAATTCTTAATTTAAGAGATTGTGAAGAATTGAAGCCCTTCCCCTGTTTGCAATTAATAGACAGGTAAGATTCCCTATTGGGACAAGGAACCCGGTGTCCTTTTGCAAGGCTAGGCGAAAGCCGGTCAGTGCAGGCAGATCATGGACAATTAGCGGAGGCTCCCTGACTCCCGGAGAAAGCGACAGTCCGGGACCATGGCCCCGGAACGGCCCCGATATGGCCAAGACGCTTAACAACGCTTAACAATCTGATACCCGGGCGTGGCGGAACCGGCCCTGCTGCGATGCCTTCAGGGCGTTTCTGATCGCAACCGAAAGAGGTTTCTGCGCGGCGGCATTCTGTGGTTCACAATCTTGAACCATTCCCGCCGCTTTAAAAGCCACCGAAAAACACAATCTAAAAATCAAACAGCCGGGTCGGGTCCCGACTGTTTCTGTCCTGGGTCCGATCCAAACAACAAGACGGGCCATGCCGTCGGGTATGGATCCGTCCTTAGGGGACAGACGCATGACCACTCTTCTACCGAACGCGGTGCCCAGCGCCAATTTCGACCTTTCCGAATGGAAGCTGCAACTCCCTGTGGACGCGGAAGGCGGGCTCACGGGGCGCTATGCCGAGATCAAGAAGCTCGGCGGCTACACCGGGACCTGGTTCCATACCGGCACCGATGGCGCCATGGTGATGCGTGCGCCCGTCGACGGCGTCACCACCGGCGGCGCCCGCTACGCCCGGTCCGAACTGCGCGAGCTCAACCCCACCTTCGCCAGCCCCACCAACGCGGAGTGGTCGCTGCAGGAAGGCGGCTCGATGGCGGTGGCCATGCAGGTGGATTTCGTGCCCACCAAGTTGGACGGCAGCGCCGCCAAGGTGGTGGTGGGCCAGATCCACGGCGGCGACCACCAGCTCGTGCGCCTTTATTGGGAGAATGGCAGCGTCTACTGGGTCAACGGCCGCAACGAGGCGCAGTCCAAGGACGTCGTTTACCTCTTCAAGGACGCCCAGGGGAACACGCCCAAGATCGACCTGAACGAGACCTTCGTCTACACGATGGACGTGAAGGGCCACGATCTGCGGCTCACGCTCAAGGCGGATGGCATCACCTACACCAGCGCCATCACCATCGGCCCGGGCTGGGACGACAACCGGTTCTACTTCAAGGCCGGCCTTTACCTCGGCACCAACGAGGAGACATCGCGCGGCGAAGGGCAGGTGTCGGTCTACGGCATCGACGTGCGCCACGACGGGCAGGTCACCGATCTCGGGATCTCGACCGGCACCGCGCCCATCGGGGGGCAGCCCGGTCCGTTCATTCCGGTCGAGCCGCCCGTCGTGCAGCCTCCCGTCGTGCAGCCTCCCATCGTGCAGCCTCCGGTGGAGCCACCCTCCCGCATCCTGACCGGCACCGACGCGGCCGACCGGTTCACCGTGACCGAGGCCGGCACCGTGGTGCAGGGCGGCAAGGGCTTCGATAGCGTGACCTCGGCGGTGTCCTTCACGCTGAACGTCGATACCGAAAAGCTCGAACTGTCCGGGACCCAGGCCATCAACGGCACGGGAAGCGCCAGCCACGACCAGATCCTGGGCAACGCGGCCGCCAACGTCCTTCTCGGCCTCGACGGGGATGACAAGCTGTTTGGCCGGGCAGGAGCCGACCGCGTCGAGGGCGGCTATGGCGCCGACTGGCTCGATGGCGGTTCGGGCGATGACCGGCTGTCCGGCGGCGCAGGCGACGACACGCTGGTGGGCGCAGGAGGTCGCGACGACCTCATGGGCGGCGAGGGCTGCGACGTCTTCGTCTTCGCCAGCAGCTACGACAGCCGGACCATCGGGGCGGACCGGATCGTCGACTTCGTGTCGGGCGTCGATCACATCGACCTCAGCGGCATCGATGCGAACACCAAGCTTTCGGGCGACCAGGCCTTTGCCTGGGGTGGCAGCGGCATGGGCCGCCTGGCCTTTGCGAACGGAATCCTGTCAGCCGACGTGACCGGTGACGGAAAGGCCGATTTCGCGATCGACCTGGGGGCCGTCGCACTCAGCGCGAACGACTTGGTCCTCTAAGGCACGGATCACGCCCAGCGTGGGCGGGACCACGCATCGCAAAGCCGTCGGGAGCCCGAGATCGCCCCCGACGGCAGCGCCGCATCGCCCGAGCGGATCGTCGGACCCTCACGGGCGCTCGCCCCGGGGCTCCCGCGGCCCGGGACCCAGCATCCCGCTCGGCTGGGCGGTAGCCCGGGGTGGCGGGTCGGCTGGATGGAGGCGGTCGACGGCATCGGCCATGGCTCGCCAGCCTCGATTGGAAGGTTCGGGCCGGACACGCCTTTGGCAATCCAGGCAGCCGGATTAGGTTTGTAGGAAACCTGCGGAGACCTGCATGCAGATCGTCATCTTCATCCTCGGCGCCCTCCTTGTCGGCCTCACGATCCTGTCCCGTCTGCGGAGCGCCCGCTGGTGGATCCGCTTCGCCGACTTCCCACGCATGCAGATCGCCTTCGGGCTTCTGGCCGTCCTGCTCCTCCAGTTCGCGCTGACCGACACGGGAGGCTTGTGGGACATGGCGCTGACCGGCGCCCTGCTGATCGCGCTGGCCTATCAGGCATGGCGGATCTTTCCCTATACGCGGCTCGCCCCGACGCAGGTGCGCACGGCCCAGCCCACGCCGCCGGGCGACGAGGGTCGAGTGCTCAGGGTCCTGGTGTCCAACGTGCTTATGCAGAACCGGATCGACGACAGGCTCATCTCCCTCATCCGCGAGTTCGATCCCGACATCCTTTTCGTCGTGGAGACCGATGACTGGTGGACCGAGAAGCTCTCGGTCCTCGACCCGGTCTATCCCCACCGCCTCAAGCAGCCCCAAGACAACTGCTATGGGCTGAACTTCTTTTCCAAGCTGGAGCTTCGCGACCCGACGGTGCGCTTCCTCCTGGAGGACGACATCCCGTCCGTGCGGACCGGAGTGCGGCTGCGCTCGGGCGACTGGATCGAGTTCTACGGCCTCCATCCCCGCCCGCCCGAGGTGCAGGCCGACACCGAGACCCGCGACGCCGAGATCCTTATGGTCGGGCGCGAGATCCGCGCCGACGGACGCCCGTCGATCGTGGCGGGCGACCTGAACGACGTGGCGTGGTCGCACACGACGCGGCTGTTCCAGCGCATCAGCGGCACGCTCGACCCGCGTCGGGGCCGGGGCACGTTCAACACCTTCCACGCGGGGTATCCGATCTTCCGCTGGCCTCTCGACCACATCTTCTTCGAAGCGTCCTTCACGCTCCTGCGCCTGGCGCGGCTTCCGAACATCGGCTCCGACCATTTCCCGGTCTTCGCGGAACTGCGCTTCGAACCTGCGGCCGAGGCGGTGCATGAGACGCCGGAGCCCGACCACGAAGATCTGCAAGAGGCCAAGGAGAAGATCGTCGAAGGCCGTCAGGCGGCTCGGGAAACGGCCGCACAGGCCTGAAGCGCAGGCCTGTTCGTCGGCCCCGAGGGACCTGCGCGGTCTGGGAGCGGAGCCCGAGCAGGAGCGATCGGTGCTTCGCACATCCGATTGCGATCGGTTCCGGGGCAGCGGCCCCGGGCGCCCTCGTGAGCCACCTGGACCGGGCGTGTCGACGGGGTGCCAGTGTGTTACGACGTCCGGGTGCGCTGCGGGACCGCAAGGGCCCCCAATCAACGGCGCGGCCACCGTCGTTATCATGCCAACCGGCGGACCTGATCGGCTTAGCCCGCTACCCCGGCACATGATGATCGGTCGGGGCATCCGAGCGGGCTTGTTGCGCCGGGAGCCCGGAGGAGGACCATACGCGTGCCTCGCTTGGATGATCGCGATCTGCCGACGTTTGGGCTGGCCGGAGTTGTGGTGCCCGGTCCCCGCCCCGCCGCTTGCCTTGCGCGCGGGCTGCACGCCATGACGGATACTTCACGGAGACGATGGCCCCAGCCGAGCAGAGGACGAGCCCACCAGACACGCGTCGATCACTTATGGCGCGAAGCCTGAAGTCTCGGCCCCCGCATCAGCTTGGACATTCACGCCAGGGGGTCACGCCAAGTCGGATCAGGTCGGCAGGCCGCCATCGGCGTCGTCGCCTGTCTCGGCCAGAAGGCACGCAAGGTCGATGATCCGGACGCCTCGACGCGTGGGCAGGGCGAGGAGCCCTTCGCGGGCCAGGGTCGTCAACTGCCGGCTGACCGTCTCGATGGTCAGGCCCAAGTGGTCGGCCATCTGCTCGCGCGTGAGAGGCAGGTCGAACGCGACGGGACGGTTGGGATCGGCCCCCGCCACCACCTCCCGATGCGCGAGCATCATGAGGAAGCTTGCCACCCGCTCGCGCGCGGTCTTGCGGCCCAGCACCGTCATCCAGCTCCGCGCGGCCTCGAGATCGGCCATCGTCATGTCCAGCACGCGTGCCGCCACCCCTGGCTGCGTGGCGCTCAGGCCAGCGAAGTCCTGTGCCCCGATAGTGCACAGCGTGAGCGGTGTCGCGGCGACGATGTCATGGGCCAGACGCTGCCCACCGGGCCGCCCCAGGAGGTTCGCCGGAAGAAGAAGGCCCACGATCTGGGTACGGCCATCCTCCAGGCCCCGCGACAGCGTGGCGCTTCCCGCGACCACGGTGGCCATCACGTTCAGCCTGTCGCCCGTATGTCCGACTGCCTCTCCGGCTTCGTACCGACGCACCCGGCGGTGATCCTGCCAGGCTTCCAGCTCGGGCGCAGTGCAGCCCGCGCAGAGGGCGGCCGAGCGGACCGGGCACGCGGCACAGGATAGGCGATCGTCGGCGCGACGCGGGTGGCCCATCGTGATCTCACTTTTGGTCAAAGGGGGTGGAACCGGGGACCATGCAGCCGCGTTCTATAGGCCAACTCGTAAAGGCGCACTCGGCTTCGATCAACAATCGCTTCAACCCTGCGGCGAGTTGTCGCGGGGGATACATTGAGTTTCTTATTTGGAAACGAAGCGATCTGTGGGACATACCCTTGGCTGGAGAGGGCCTCATTCAAAGCAGCTCATGAGGAACTTGGCTGCTTCAAGTGGTCCGAGCGAAACATGAGTTTTGGCAGACCACGGGCGTGATCACCTGCCGGTTGTGAGGTTGCGCGCTGAACAGCGGTCGGCCAAGCTCTATTGAGCATGGGCGAGCCATGGTGCATTGGCGCATCGCGCGTGCCGATCACCTCGATGACAGCGTGGCGGCGTCGGCATCTTATCTGCCGCTCTCGGATGATCTGCAAAGCGTGACCTCCCATATCGCAGACCGGACTCCCCTCGGCACCGAGTGCTTGCCCTGGATCGGCGAGCCTTGGCTGTTGCACACGCGGAGGTGCTGGTGCCTCCTATTCCTCTCGCATCGTGGCAGACTGGACTGGCATCAGGCCTGCGACGGCTTCGGCGAGCTTTGCGATTCGGAACGGCTTGACGAGACGGGGCAGGTCGGGCGCAAGACCGTCGACCTCGGCGTAGCCTGACACGACCAGCACGGGCATTCCGGGCCTGATCTCTCGTGCCGATCGAGCGAGATCTGCCCCGCTCATCCCTGGCATAAGGTGGTCGGTGACCAGCAGATCGACCGTTTCGCCTGCCCGGAGGAGCCGCATGGCATCCTCGGCGAGCCCGGCCTCCAGCACGTCGAAGCCCAGGTCAGCCAGCATGTCGGCCGTGCTCATCCGCACCAGACCCTCGTCGTCCACAAGGAGAGCCCGTCCGCGCGACGCAACCGGCGGAGCCGTGACGCGGCCGTTGTCGGTCGCATCGATCGGCTCGGCGCTGATGGGCAACCACAGCTCCACGGTCGTGCCCCGGCCGAGTGCGCTGCGGATCAGGAGCCCGCCCCCAAGCTGGGCGGCAAGCCCGTGCACCATGCTGAGGCCCAGGCCCGTGCCACGGCCGATCCCCTTGGTCGAGAAGAAGGGCTCCACAGCACGGGCGAGGGTGGCCTCGTTCATCCCGGTGCCGGTGTCGCTGACCGACAAGCGGACATAGTGGCCCTGCTTCAACCCCAAGCCGTCACGGTTGCGCACGCTCGCTCGCGCGGCCGCGACGGTCAGGATGCCGCCCTCGGGCATGGCGTCGCGGGCATTCACTGCGAGGTTGAGGAGCGCCATCTCGAGCTGGTTGGGGTCGGCCTTGGCCGGCGGCAGATCGGCGGCCGGCTCCACCCGCACCTCGATGGCGGGGCCCAGCGTTGAGCCGATCAGCTTGGACATGTCATCGACCAGCGCTCCCACGTCCACTGCGACCGGCTGCAGGGGCTGGCGGCGCGCAAAGGCCAGCAGCCTTTGCACGAGCGTCTTGGCGCGCTCGGCCGACTCGAGAGCGCCCGCCATGAGCCGCCGCTCGCGTTCGTTGCCCACCCCCCGCGTCACCAGGCGGTCCAGCGCCGCGCGAAGAGCGCACGACCACTCGACAATCGCGGTCCACCGGGGAACCTTGTCGGCGCGACGCCCGGCCCAGGTCGGGTCGGCCTCTCCCGGCATCACGGCCTGCCGGGGCCCTGACAACAAGGAAGCACGCCATGAGAACCACCGGCTACGCAGCCCAATCCGCCGAGACGCCCCTCGCGCCCTTCACCTTCGAACGCCGCGACCTGCGTCCCAACGACGTCGCCATGGACATCCTTTACTGCGGGGTCTGCCATTCGGACCTGCACACAGCCCGCAGCGACTGGCCTTGGACCATCTATCCGGTCGTCCCCGGCCACGAGATCGTGGGCCGCGTCACCGCCGTCGGTCCCGAGGTCACCCGCTACAAGGTCGGCGACGCCGTGGCCGTGGGCTGCATGGTGGACAGCTGCCAACATTGCGACCAGTGCCGCAAGGGCGAGGAGCAGCTTTGCCGCGAAGGCAACACCGGCACCTACAGCGCCCGCGACCGCATCACCGGCGAGGCCACGCAGGGCGGCTACTCCCGCCACCTCGTCGTGCGCGAGGAGTTCGTGCTGCGGGTGCCGGACGGGCTCGACCTTGCGCGCGCCGCGCCCCTCCTTTGCGCAGGCATCACCACCTATTCGCCGCTGCGCACCTGGGGCGTCGTCGCAGGGAGCCGCGTGGGCGTGATCGGACTCGGGGGTCTTGGCCATATGGCCGTCAAGCTCGCCTCGGGCATGGGCGCGCATGTCACGGTGCTGAGCCGCACGCCCGACAAGGAGGCGGACGCGCGCGACCTCGGGGCGGATGCCTTCCTCGTGTCGGCGGACGCCGAGGCCATGACGAGGGCCGCCTCGGGCTTTGACCTCATCATCGACACGGTGCCCGTGCGGCACGACCTGAACCCCTACCTGCCGCTTCTGGACGTGGATGGCACGCTGGTGCTGGTCGGGCAGGTCGGACCGATGGACGAGTTCAGCTCCCTGCCTCTCCTCGGCGGGCGGCGGCGCGTCGCGGGCTCGCCCATCGGCGGCATCCGAGAGACGCAGGAGATGCTCGACTTCTGTGCCGAGACGAACATCCTGCCGGAGGTCGAGATGATCCGCATGGACCAGATCAACGAGGCTTACGAGCGGATGGAGCGGTCGGACGTGCGCTACCGCTTCGTCATCGACATGGCCTCGTTGAGCGACGCCGCCTGACGCCACAGGGCTCCCGAAGGTCCTTGGCCGTCAGTCATTCCAGGGGGACGAGCCGGTCTCATGGGCTGTCTGCTCGGAGCCCGGGAAGGCGTTCGGTGGCGAGGCGATGGAGCGGGTAGGGGAGCGTGAGCGTGCCGTCGATCAGGCTGTTTGCCGCGAACTCCGTGCGGTCATAGCCTCGGCCACGAGATCGCCCACATCGGCTTCGGCCATGGTCATCAGCACGCCGGAGATGCCGCCCTGGGCTTGGCATCTCCGGCGGTCGCCCTCGCGGGTCGGGAGCCTTCTGGACACCGCACGCGACACCGTGTGGGCATCAAGGCTGGACCGGTGCTCGCCCACGCGGAAACCAGGGGAGTCCGCGCGCAGGTCGATGCGAAACGTTCGCGACCTGCGCCCACGTCCTCTGGCCGCGTGTTGCCGGGGCCATCCTGCCCTGCTGGTGTCCCACCTTGGCGGAGCCTATGCCCCGGACGACGCGGGGGCGGCTCGAACCAGAGCCCGCCCCTGATAACTGTTCTCGCGTACAACGACTTGACATTGTCCGGCCGCAGGTCACCAAGCTGCAGGGCTTGGCCGGGGCCAAGAAGGAGGTCGGCAGGTGAGCAGTTCGACAGGCCACGTCCTGTGGTCGCCGATGGCACAGCCTTTACGGCGCCGGGCCCTGCTCTGTTACGTGGCTGCCTTGGCCTTCCCTGTCGCCACAGTGGTGCTCCGCCTCGCGTTCTGGGAGCAGGTGCCGGGCCTGCCATTCGTGTTCTTCATCCCCACCGTAGCCCTGTGTTCGGTGATGGGCGGGGTGGGACCGGCAAGTCTCGCAGCCTTGGTGTCGGCCATCCTTGGTCTGGCCTATCTGGCGGTCCCCTCGCCGTTGGGGCAGGGGAGCCAGGCGATCTGGGCGGGATTGGCGTCCTACGCTGTGGTCTGCCTCATCCTCGTCGCCTCGGCCCGGCAATCCGCCCAGGCCGCGGCGCGGGCCGTCGCTGCTGCCGAAACCGACGCCGCTGCCCGCGAAAGCGTGCTGCGGGCCAAGCTGGAACTGGCCCAGCTGACGGTGGCGCGCGGGGCCGCAGAGCGGAGGCTGGAGCAGGTCACCGATGCCCTTCCGGTATTCATCTCGCAGGTTGGACGGGACCGGCGCTTCCAGTTCGTCAACCGCGCCTACGAGGAGTGGTTCGGGCGGCGGCGCGAGGACCTGATAGGCCGGAGCGTCGAGGAGGTGATCGGGCCGGAGGCCTCTGCCCAGGCCAGGCCCCATCTGGACCGCGTCCTGTCGGGCGAACGCACCTCGTTCGAAGCCCAGGTGCCGCATGTCAGCGGGGAGCTGCGCCATGTGCGGGCGACCTATGTCCCAAACATCGGCGAGGATGGCACGGTCGAGGGCTACTTCGGCTTCGTGCAGGACATCACCGAGGCCAAGCAGCAGGCCAACTTGCTGAGCCAGCGCGAGCGCCACCTCCGGGCCGTCATGGACAGCGTCACCGACTGCTTCTACGCCGTGGACGGGGAGTGGCGCATCACGCTCTTCAACCGGGCGGCCGAACAGTATTACGGCATCGGGCGCGACGCGGTGCTGGGCCGAAAACTCTGGGAGGCGTTCCCCGCGCATGCGGGCTCGGTATTCGACCTGCAACTGAAGCGGGTCATGGAGGATCGGGTCCCCGTCACCTTCGAGGCGCGCTCGGTGGTGTTTCCCGACCGCTTCATCGAGATGCGGGTCTCGCCCAAGGAGGGCAGCGGCCTTGCCGTGGCGTTCTCGGACATTTCCAGCCGCAAGGCGCAGGAGCGCCAGCGCGAGCTTCTCATCAACGAACTGAACCACCGGGTGAAGAACACGCTCGCGGTGGTCCAATCCATCGCGACCCAGTCGCTGCGCGACACGCGGGTGCCGCAGGACACGCGGGCCGCCTTCGAGGGGCGTCTCATGGCGCTCGCGGCAGCGCATGACCTGCTGACCAGGGAAAGCTGGGAGACGGCGCAACTCGGGACCGTCGTCCGGGCAGCCCTCCAGCCCTTCGACAGCGAACATCGCTTCGAGGTGTCGGGCCCGGACCTGCGTCTCCGGCCCCAGGCCGCCGTGAGCCTGACGCTCGCGCTGCACGAATTGGCCACCAACGCCACCAAGTACGGGGCCTTGTCGAACAAATCCGGCACGGTCGCGGTGACCTGGACGGTGTCGACGGACGAGATGCCGATGTTCCACCTCACCTGGGCGGAGCAAGGCGGTCCCCCCGTCACACCCCCCACGCGCTCCGGCTTCGGCTCCCGGCTCATCCAGAAGGGTCTGGCCGGCGAGCTTGGCGGCCCGGTGACGGTGGAGTTCCTGCCGGACGGCGTCGTCTGCCGCATCGAGGCGCCGTTGGCGAACCTGCAGGCGGGCTGACCTGCGCCGCGTAGACGCCGCCACGGCTGCAGGGGCCTTCGCGGCATCCTTGATCCCCGCTTGGCTCAGAGGTCCTTGACCAGCCTCAGGGCGTCGTAGATGGCGGCATGGGTGTTGCGGGCGGCGACGGCGTCGCCGATGCGGAACAGGCGGAAGCGGCCGTCGGGGTTCTTGGCGACCTGTTGCGGCTGACCTGTGGCCAGCGCCTCGTAATCGACCTCGCCGCCGTTCGCGGACAGCGCCTTCAGATCGAAGTAGACCTCGTCCAGGGGCCGGGTGCCGTGGTTCACGACTACTTGGTCCACGACCCGCCCTCGCGTCATGTCGCCGTAGTCCGAGCCCAGCGTGGCCACGAGTTGGTTGCCCTGCCGCTCCACGGTTTTCAGCCGCCACGTCACGGTGAAGGTGGTGTCGCGCCGCTGGAGGCTTCGCATGTAGGGCACGAGGTTCATGGCCATGACCTCGGGCGCGAAGGCGCGGTCGGGCGTCACGATTTCGACCTTGGCGCCTGTGGCCGCGATCATGTCGGCCGCCTGCAGCCCCGCGTGGTCGCCTGCGTCGTCATAGACCAGCACGTTCGTCCCCGGCCGCGCGTCACCTGACAGGATGTCCCAGGCAGAAACCACGAGATCGTTGCCCGCCGCCAGCACCTCGGTGTGCGGCAGCCCGCCCGTGGCGACGATCACCTCGTCGGGCTCGGTGGCGAGGATCGTGTCGGCATCGGCGAAGGTGTTGAAGTGGAACTGGACGCCGCGTTTCTCGCACTGGGCCATGCGCCAGGCGACGATGGAGATCATCTCGCGCCGGCGTTCGCTCTGGGCGGTGAGGCGGATCTGCCCACCCGGCTGGTCGGCGGCCTCGAAGACGGTGACCGCGTGCCCGCGCTCGGCCGCCACGCGCGCGGCCTCGAGGCCTGCCGGACCGGCGCCGACCACCGTGATCCGCTTTCGCCGGTTTGCCGCCGGAATGGTGTGGGGCATCGTCGTCTCGCGCCCCGTAGCCGGGTTGTGGATGCAATAGGCGTGCCCGCCCTGGTAGATGCGGTCGAGGCAGTAGTTCGCGCCCACGCAGGGCCGGATGTCGTCCTCGCGCCCTTCGAGCACCTTCCGCATGATGTGCGGGTCGGCCATGTGCGCGCGGGTGAGACCCACCATGTCGAGCCTGCCGCTCGCGATGGCATGGCGCGCGGTGGCCACGTCGTTGATGCGCGCCGCGTGGAAGACCGGGAACCCCGTGGCCGCCCGGATCTCGCCCGCGAAGTCGAGGTGAGGGGCGCTGGGCATCCCCTGGATCGGGATCACGTCCGTGAGCGCCGCGTCCGTGTCGATCCGGCCCCGCACGACGTTCAGGAAGTCCACCATCCCGCTGTCGCGGAGACGGCGCGAGATCTCGAGCCCGTCCTCGCGGGTGATCCCGCCCGGAGTTCCCTCGTCGCCGGTGTAGCGGATGCCTACGATGAACTCGCTCCCGCAGCGCTCGCGCACGGCGCGCAGCACGTCGAAGGTGAAACGCAGGCGGTTGTCCAGGGACCCCCCATAAGGCGCGTCGAGGTCGTTGGTCAGCGGCGACCAGAACTGGTCCATGAGGTGCCCGTAGGCCTCGAACTCGATGCCGTCCACGCCCGCGGCCTTCATGCGCTCGGCGGCATCCGCGTAGTCGCCGATGATGCGGACGATGTCCCAGTCCTCCAAGCGCTTGGGGAAGGCGCGGTGCGAGGCCTCGCGCTCATGGGAAGGCGCCAGCACGGGCAGCCAGTCGCCCTTGTCCCAGCGCGTACGCCGCCCGAGATGGGTGAGCTGGATCATCACCGCAGCACCATGGTCGTGACATTCGTCGACGAGCTGGCGCATCCAGCCCACGACCTCGTCCTTCCAGGCCAGGATGTTGTTGAACACCGGCGGGCTGTCGCGCGCGACCGAGGCTGAGCCCGCCGTCATCGTCAGCGCGATCCCCGCGCGGGCCCGCTCCACATGGTAGGCGCGATAACGCTCCTTGGGCATTCCGTCCTCCGGGTAGGCCGGCTCATGGCTCGTGATCATGACCCGGTTGCGCAGCGTCAGGTGCTTGAGCCGGAAAGGCTGGAGGAGCGGGTCGTGAGTCATGGGAGCATCCGCGTCGGAAAGGGGCAAGACAAAGCGCTAGACCCCAATGTACACACCTGTGAAGAACGGGGTCACTCGTGAACGGTGATGTGGCCCGTCTATCGGGCCCGCGCCTTGGTAGCCGTCGGGTGACGCCCATCGGATCGGAAGGGGAGAGTACGTTGAGTGACACCGGAGGGCGAGGATCGGCCGACATGTGGCTCGACGCCGCTTACAGGGCGCTGATCGACGGAGGCGTGGAGGCCGTGAAGATCCTGCCCTTGGCGAGCGAGCTGAAGATCTCACGCACGAGCTTCTACTGGTTCTTCAAGGATCGCGAGGAGCTGCTCTCGGCCTTGGCCGACCGCTGGGCGGGCAGGAACACTGGAAATCTCATAGCTGCGGCCCAGGCCTATGCCGACACCGAAGCCGAGGCGATGCTGAACGTGATCGGCTGCTTTCTCGACCCCCAAGCCTTCGACACGCGCTTCGAGTTCGCCGTCCGCAGCTGGGCGCTGCAGTCTTCGGTCATGACCGAACGTGTCGGCGCGGCCGACCGTGACCGTATCGCCGCCCTGACCGCGATGCTGGAGCGCTGGGGGCATGCGCCCCTCGATGCCGATGTGCGGTCGCGGACGATCTACCTCGTGCAGATAGGCTATATCTCCATGCAGTCGCAGGAAACGCTGGCCGAGCGGATGCGGCGCATCCCGACCTATGTCGAGATCTACACCGGCCGGAAGCCCGAAGCGGGAGAACTGGCGCGGTTCCACGCCCGGCATGGGTACATCCCCGACGCGGAACGCACGGCGTGATGCGCCTTGGCATCATCGGTGCCACCGGCTGGCTGGGCTCCGCACTCGGGCGGGCGGTGTTGGAGCGCGGGCTGGTGGCGGGGCCGGAACTCGTGCTCCTCAACCGCAGCGGGGTTCGGCTCGACTATCATGGTCGGACCGACGTGGCCTGGGCCTCGGATGTCTCGGACCTCGTGGCCCGCGTCGAAGTGGTGGTCGTGGCGGTGAGGCCGGAGGATTATGGGGATTTGGCCCTGCATGCACCCGGGCGGCTTGTCCTTTCGTTCATGGCCGGCATCCCCATGGCCGCGCTGTCCGGCGCGGGCGGGCGCATCGTCCGCGCCATGCCGAACGCCGCCGCCGGGCATGGCCAGTCCTACACTCCCTGGCTGGCCGCAGCCGACGTGACCCAAGCGGACCGTGTGGTCGTACGGGCGGTCCTGGCCACCATCGGGACGCAGGACGAGATCGGGACCGAGGCGCAGATCGACAGCCTGACGGCGCTGTCCGGGTCGGGTGCGGCCTACCCGGCCCTGATGGCCGCCGGCATGCTGGCCCATGCCAGAGCGAGCGGCCTGCCAGAACCAGTGGCGCGCCGGGCCGTCGAGGCTGTGGTCTGCCAGGCGGCTGAATTGTTGCGGGGCCGCATCGAGACCGCCGCCGACCTGGTCGAAACCTATCGGGCCTATCGCGGCACGACGGCGGCGGGGCTCGAGGTGGCCGAGGCGAACGGATTTTCGGGCAGCATCGCCCAGGCCTTGGACGCCGCCACGCGGAAAGCCGCACATATGGGGCGGGACAAGGACGCCTGAGACGGTTTTCGGAATGGAAGGGCATGGTGCGTAAGGCGAGGATGGCTTTGCCTCATCCGACCTCGGCGCAAGAGCAGCGTCTTCGCGGCCTGCAGCCAGATCGGGTTGGGCACGGTGAAAGGCACATTGTCCGGGATGGCGGCAGCCGAGCGGGCCATAGGCGTGAGCGGTGCCGCGACAGCCTGCTACCGGGGGCAGGAGCCACCCCGCAGGGTGCCGCCCGGGCCATCTGGGCCGGGGCCAACCCGGTCCTACGCTGGCGCGAGGCCCAAGCCGGCCGGAATGACGCCGGGACCGCGATAGACAGGATGCCGACCGGTGCCTAAGTCTGGTCGATCTGGTCGGGGGTGAGCGTGGTGGAAGAACGGGCAACAGGCTCCAGCAGAAAGAATCGCGGCTACGAGGATCTCAAGCGTCGGATCCTGACCTGCGACCTCGCGCCGGGCGCGTACCTCGACGAGACCGAGGTTGCCGCAACCTACGGCATGTCGCGGCCACCCCTGCGCGAGATCTTCCGGCAGTTGGCCGGCGAGGGCTTCCTCGCCATCCAGGAGAACCGGGGGGCGCAGGTCACGCCCATGACGCACAAGACCATGCGGAACTTCTTCATGGTCGCGCCCATGATCTACGCGTCCGTGGCCGAACTGGCGGCCCAGCACGCGACGGCCGCGCAGGTCGATCGGCTCAAGTCCACGCAGGCCCGGTTCCGGGCGGCCATCACGGCCCGGGACGTGGCCGAGCGCGCCACCCTGAACGAACGGTTCCACGCCATCCTCGGAGAGATGGCGGACAACGAATACCTTATGCCTAGCCTCGCACGCCTGCTGATCGATCATACCCGCATCGGCATGACCTTCTATAACGCCAGCACCCCTCGGTTCGCCGAGCAGCAGAGCATCGCGGCCGACCAGCACGATGCCATGATCGAGGCGATCGAAGCCTGCGATCCGAAAGCCTCGTCGGACCTGGCGATCGCGCATTGGGAACTCTCGCGCGAGCAGATGCAGCAGTTCGTGGGGGCGCCGGCTCTCAACGGCACGCTCGTGATGACGGGCTAAGGCGCGGCTCATGGCCCGTCCGCGTCCAGGGGGCTTCAGCCCTCTGGAGCCTGGGTCAGGTTCCCTGCCAGCCAGTCGGTGAACCGTGCGGCGGCCGGCCCCGGTTCGCGGCCATGGGGCACCACGACATGGTATCGTTCGTCCGGGACCACGCTTTGGCCGCCAAGCCGGACCAGTTGCCCCTGAACCAGCAGGTCGGTGATGAGCCGGGACCAGCCTAGCGCCACGCCCGCGCCGTTCAGTGCCGCATAGACCGTGTCGGCGTAATGACTGAACCGCAGGTCACCCCGTGCGGATGGACCGGGCTGCCCTGTCCGGTCGGCCCATTGCTGCCAGCCAAGCCAGGTTGGATCGATCGGGTCGAAGTCGATCAGGGGCAGCGCCGACAGGTCGAAGTGGCTGCTCCCGACCGTCCGGGCCAGCGCGGGCACGCACACGGGAAACACCTCGTCGGGACAGCTGACGATGCTGCGCCCGTCCTCGAAGGGGGCAAGGCCATAGCGCACCAGCACGTCGCGCGGGGACTGGCGCAGGTCGATGCTCGCGTCTTCGGCCACGAGGCGTAGCCGGATGCCGGGATGCGCGGCGCGAAAGGCGGGCAGCCGCGGCATCAGCCAGAAATGCGCAAAGGCCAGAGTCGCGCTGACGGTCACCAAATCCGGCGCGGCGAGCCGCCGGACCATGCCGATGGCCTCGGTCACCCGGTCGAAGGCCCCTGTGGCGGCCGATGCCAGGAGCCGGCCCGCCGGGGTCAGCGTGACCCCCCGGTGGCCCCGGGCGAAGAGAGGCGTGCCCAGGTCCTGTTCCAGAAGCTTGATCTGCCGGCTCACCGCTGCTTGCGTCACGCCCAGCTCGCCCGCCGCCAGAGTGAAGCTTTCCAGGCGCGCTGCGGCCTCGAACGTCACCAGGGCACCGAGCGACGACAGACTCCGGCGCATGGTGGTCATGAGATTTCCTTAGTTCCCTCTGGCAGCGCTGCGCTGGCATTACCAGCGGTCATGGCAAAGCGGAAGATTTCTGCAGTTGAGCGGTCCTGAAAAGGCGGCGACCCTCGCCGCTGTCCGAAGCGGGCAGAACCGGCCGTCGTGGCCGGCACGCGTCGTCGTCGGGCAACGATCCTTGTTGAAGCCCTTCCATTCCAGGTCTGCCGATGCTGAACGAAGCCGCCCTCCTGTCCCAGCTTTGGGCTCGCCGCCCGGGAACGTCGCTGCCCCGGGACTTCTACTGCTCGCCCAAGGCGCACGAGGCCGACCTGAGGACCATCTGGACCAAGGAATGGATATTCGCCGCGAGTGCGGCCGAGATGCCCAAGGCCGGTTCGTATGTGACGCTCCAGATCGGGGCCTATCCCATCGTCGTGGTGCGGGGCTCGGACGGGGCGATCCGGGCCTTCCACAACAGTTGCCGCCACCGGGGCAGCCGGATCTGCTCGGCAGCCAAAGGATCCGCGCCGCGTCTTGTCTGCCCCTATCACCAGTGGACCTACGACCTTGACGGCAAGCTGATGTGGGCACGGGACATGGGGCCCGAGTTCGACCCATCGCAGCACGGCCTCAAGCCCGTTCATGCCGGGGTCGCTGCGGGCATGGTCTTCATCTGCCTTGCCGACACGGCGCCGGACTTCGCTCCGCTCAAGGCCGCCGCGGACCGCTACGGCGCGCCGCACCGGCTGGACGAACTCAAGGTCGCCCACCAGAGCACCATCATCGAACGGGCGAACTGGAAGCTGGTTCTTGAGAACAACCGCGAATGCTACCATTGCGCGGGCTCCCACCCTTCGCTGTGCCGCACGTTCGACGACGACCCGGACCTCGTAGGGGCGGACGATGCCCAGACCTCGCCGCGCGGGGCCGCGCACCTTGCGCGCTGCGAGGCCGCGGGCCTGCCGTCCCGTTACATCATTGCCCCGAACGAGCAGTGGCGGCTCGTCCGCATTCCGCTCGCGGGGGATGCGATCAGCTACACCATGGACGGCAAGGCCGCGGTTGCCGGAGGCCTTCCGGGGATGCCTTTAGCCGATGCGGGAACGCTGCTGTTCTTCCACTACCCGAACACCTGGAACCACTTCCTGTCGGATCACGTGCTGCATTTCCGCGTGCTGCCCATCGACGCGAACGCGACCGAGGTGACCACCACTTGGCTCGTTCACAAGGACGCGCAGGAAGGGCGGGACTATGACCTGAAGCGCCTGACCGAGGTGTGGAACGACACCAACGACGAGGATCGCCGCGTCGTCGAGGAGAACCAGATCGGCATCGCCTCGCCCGCCTACGAGCCCGGCCCCTATTCCGCCAAGCAGGAAAGCGGGGTGCTCCAATTCGTGGATTGGTACGCCCGGACCTTCGAGGCTGCCGTCAGGGGCCCGACCGCCCTGGCGCATGCCGCTGGTGCAAATCGTGCGCAACGACCGGCTCCGGCACAGGTCGGGCTGGCATAACTTCGGGTGATCCAGGACGGGGGCTGGCGGTCCCTGGGCCCGGGCGGGCGCGTCGCGGCCGGGACGCGTCCCCGCGCCACGGCCCAACCCCGCGTTGAACAGCCAGGAACGACGGAGGACAAACACCCGATGCGGAGCGAACCATGATCCCCATGCCCCTCAAGGACACGCCGGTCTGGAGCGATCGCGAGCCGCTCGAATGCGTGATGGTCATACCGGAAGGACCGGACGTGATGACGTTCTCCTTCCGGCCGCCCTCCGGGGCCACGTTCCACTTCCGGGCCGGGCAGTTCATTACGCTCGATCTGCCTTTGCCCGGTGGCACGGTGCAGCGGACCTACACGATCTCCTCGTCTCCGGTCACGAACAGCTACATCTCGGTGACCGTGAAGGCGCAGCCCAACTCGGTGGCCGGGCGCTGGATGATCGACCATCTGCGGCCCGGCATGCGCCTCAGGGCCTATGGACCCGCTGGCTCCTTCCACCTGCCCGCGCAGCCAGACGGGAAGTACCTGTTCATCTCGGCCGGGTCCGGCGTGACCCCGATGATGTCCATGACGACGACGCTGTTCGAGCGGGGCGACCAGCCCGACATCTGCTTCATCCAATGCGCCAACCGCCCGGCGGACCTGATCTTTCGCAAGCGGCTCGAATACATGGCGACCCGCGTCACCGGGCTCCAGCTCCACTTCGTGGTCATGCGCAACGACCCCTACGATGTCTGGACCGGCTATCGGGGCACGCTGAACCAGCTCATGCTCGGCCTCATGTGCGGCGACTACCTCGAGCGCGAGGTCTACTGTTGCGGCCCCGAGGGGTTCATGACCGGCGTCCGCGATATCCTGAACTCCCTGGGCTTCGACATGGCCCGCTATCATCAGGAATCCTTCAACCCGGTCGCGCTGTCAGAGCCCGAGATCTTCGACGACGTCGTGCCGGACGCGACGACAGGGGCTGAACTCGTCTTCGCCCTGAGCGGCGTCTCAAAGGCCTGCAAGGAAACGGACACCGTTCTTCAGATCGCAAAGGGCGCGGGGCTTCGCATCCCGTCGAGCTGCAACTTCGGGCTTTGCGGCACCTGCAAGGTCAGGAAGACGTCTGGCGAGGTCAAGATGGTCCACAACGGGGGGATCAGCGACGACGACATCGCCGAAGGCTATATCTTGGCCTGCTGCTCGCATCCTATCGGTCGGGTCGAGGTCGAGGCCTGACCCGGCCATGGGGCAAGGCTACCCCCTTGTCGCCGACCGGGCGAAGACCGGCACAAGGAGCATCAGCGCCGCCAGCATCCAGAAGGCCCAGGTCAGGCTCGTCACGTGCGAGACGAAGCCCATGGCGGCCGGCCCGGCCAGGATGCCCGCGTAGCCGGTGGTGGTCACGGCCGCCACCGCCAGCCCCGCCGGCATCACCGTCTGGCGTCCGGCGCGGCTGAACAGCACCGGGACGATGTTCGAGGCGCCCAGCCCGATCAGCACGAAGCCCAGAAGCGCGCCGGCCGTCCAGTCCACGGACAGGAGCAGCACGAACCCGGCCACGGTCAGCACGCCGCTCCAGACCAGCACGCGCCGGTCGCCCAGGGCGCTGACCACGCGGTCCCCCGTGAGCCGTCCCACCGTCATGGCAATGGAGAACAGCATATAACCCAGGCCGCCCTGCGCGGGGTCGACCAGATTCCGGCCCAGCAGGAGCAGCGCGCTCCAGTCGAGGATGGCGCCTTCGACAAGGAAGGTAAGGCCCGCCAGCGCCGCCAGCAGCAGCACGATCCCGCGCGGGGCCACGAAGGCCGGAGGCTCTCCGCCCTGCACCTTCAGGAGGCGCGGCCAAGCCAGAAGGATCGCCCCGAGGGCCAGCGCGCTGCCGCACAATGCGCTAGCCAGCGGCGATGCCCCCTGGGACAGCAGGAACGTGATGCCGCCTGCCCCGGCAAAGCCCCCGACGCTGAACATCGCGTGGAACCCCGACATGAGCGGGGTCGTCGCGGCCTTTTCGACCTCCACGGCATGGACGTTCATCGCCACATCGATGGTCCCCAGCGAGGCCCCGAACAGGAGGAGCGCCGCCCCGAGCAGGAGCGGGGTGTCGATGACGGGCAGCAACGGCAGGACCAGCACCAGCCCCAGGCCGCCGGTCAGGATCATGGGCTTGCTGCCGACCTGCGCGCTGATCCAGCCGGTGAGCGGCATGGCGATGATCGACCCCAGTCCGAGGCATAGCAGAAGAAGCCCGAGTTGCCCTTCGTCGGCGCCGATATTGGACTTGGCAAAGGGCACGAGCGGAGCCCAGCAGGCCATGACGAAGCCCGCGACGAAAAAGGCCAAGCGTGTTGCGAGGCGCGTGCCCGCACTATTCGCGGACGAGGGCGCGGTATCGGCAAGAGAGGTCATGTCACACTCGGGTCAGGGGTCAGGGCAGATGGGGCGGGGGCAGAGCGAGGCGGGGCTTCGGCAATCCGGACGTCGCTGCCTGCTGCGCGCAGCGCCAGGACGGCCTCGGTCGGTGCGTCGTGCTCCAGAACGAGATGCGCGATGCCGGTGACGGGGCCGATGGCGAAAGGGGCGGCGGTGCCGATCTTGGCGTTGGTCATCATCAGGGCCGTGGCCGCGCTCAGCTCCAGAAGGCGGCCCTTGACCTCCACATCGTCCATGTCGAACCCCCCCAGGCCGTCGCGGACGGACAAGGCGCAGGCGCCCAAGAAGCAGAGGTCGAAGCGGAACCGGCCCAGCTCGGCCAAGGCGCGGGCATCGACGCAGCCGCCGACCGTCGGGTTCACGCCACCGCCGACCATGATCAGCGACAGGTCGCTCCGGCCCATCAAGGCCGCGGCGGCAGGCACCGAATTGGTGACCACCCGCAGGCCGCAGTCCTGCGGCAGGAGTTCGGCCAGCCGCAGGGTCGTACTGCCCGTGTCGAGAAAAATCGTCTGACCCTTGCGGATGAGCTTTGCCGCCGCCTGTGCCAGAGCACGCTTGCGAGCGCCATCCTCAGCGGAGCGGACCGCGATGGGGGTCGAGGCGGGCGACAACGGAAGCGCCCCGCCATAGACGCGCTGGCAGACCCCGTCCTGCGCCAGCGCACGCAGGTCGCGCCGAATGGCGTCCTCGGAAACGCGGAACTCCTGCGCGAGCGCGGCCGCCACCACGGCCTGTCCCCGGACGAGACGGCTGGCGATCTGTTGGCGGCGACCCGAAGGAAGTGGCGGATGATCGTGCATGAACGTGCAGTATCATGCGTGAATAAGGGAGTCGAGGGCGAGCTTGCCAAGGTCCGCCGACGTCCGGATTATCCCTCTGTATTGGTGGCTGGACGGATCCCTGAACGCAAAGGGCCGCCCGAAAGGGGGCGGCCCGGAACTCGTTACAACGAAAGCAGTTCAGAGCAGGCCGCGCTCCCATGGCCCGGTGATCGCAAAGGTGATGCCGGGGGACTGAAGGTTGACGAACAGCCACTGGCCCGAGGGGTCGAAGGTCGCGCCCGCCCATTCGGTGTCCCGGTAGTCGCCTTCCTTGACGAACTCGGCTGACTTGCCTGCCTGCCGGATGTCGGCGGCGGTGAGTTGCACGTTGTTCTTGGCGAACAGGTAGGTCTCGCCCGCGGGGGTCAGGCCCATCAGGCGCTCGCCCATGCCGAACGCGTCCTCCACGCCGCCGCCGTCCTCGCATAGCAGCACGCCGCCGCGCGGGCTGACGGTGATGTTGTCGAAGTTGTTGCCGGCCTGCGGGTTCTCGGACTGGAAGATGCAGGTCAGCCGGTCCGTTGCGGGGTCCAGCGTCCAGACCGAGCCGTCGCCGAAGCCTTCCTTGCCGTGGTTCTCGGACGCGGGGTCCATCTCGCGCCCCGACGAGGTGTCCACGATGTAGATGCGCTGGTCACGGGCCGAGTAGAAGATCCCTTCGAGCCGCGACATCCGCAGCCCCCCTTGGTCGCGCCCCTGCACGAACGGTCCGGAGGCCTTGTTGTCCGCCTCGAACGGGGCCTCGGTGAAGGGCTGGGGCGCGAGGTCCGGGTCCTCGATCTCGACCCACTCGATCTGGTGCTGGTCGCCCATGGACGGGTTGAGGAGGTCGGCCTTTTCGGTGCCCACGACCTTGGCCATGTAGAGCGTTCCGCCCTGTTCGAGCGAGCCCAGGCGCTGGCTCTGGTCGCGGGGCACGAACTTGTAAAGGCCCGCCTGGTTGCGGTCGTCCTCGGTCAGGTAGATCGCGCCGCCGATCGGATCGAAGGCCACGGCCTCGTGGTCCATGCGGCCCATGGCCTTGATCGGGATGCCGCTCGTCTCGCCGGTCTCGGGCGAAACCTCGAAGGCATAACCGTGCGGCTCGCCGCCCATTTCGGTGAAGTCGGTCTTGTCCTCCTCGCAGGTGATCCAGGTGCCCCAAGGGGTGTGGCCGCCCGCGCAGTTGACGATGGTGCCCCCGAGCGCGGGCTCGATGGCGGTGAAGCGGCCTTCGGTGAACACGAGCTTGGTCGTGCCGCCCGCGGCCGGTCCGGTGATTGGGTTGTCGTCGTCATCCTCGCCGACGAGGTCGGTGCCCCGATCGTAGAAGCCGGGGGCTTCGATGCGCCCGTAAAGCGGGTTCACGCCCGCCTCGTGGTTGCGGATCAGAGTGAGTTCGGCTTGACCGTTCACCAGCCGCGAACGGACCACGGCCATGCCGTCGTGGTTCGTCGGGTTCGGGCGGCCATCCGCCATGAGATCGCCGGACCAGCCGAAGGACTGGTAGGTGAAGCCCTGGGGAAGCTGCAGGAGCGGCAGGCCCGTGGTCTGGTCCCGCACCGGCGCGACAGGGCCGTAGGGCGATGCGATGGGCTCGAGCCGGATCATGGCGTCGGCGCGACGGCCGAACAGTCCCGAAAGGGGAAGGGCCAGCGCCGACGTGGCGGCGCCCTGAAGGAAAAGGCGGCGCGAGGGCTGGGTGATGGTCTTGGACACGATGGTAGCTCCTAGCTGGCTTGACCTGAGCTGGCGGCAGCATGGGCTGGTTAGGGGTGGCGGGTCACAGCCATGCGTCAGGCGCGTGACATCCGTGTGAACGGCCGGAGTCCGAAATTCAGGTATCAGGCCGACCGGTTGCACAGGGACACACGGACCCGTCGCAAGGCGGGGCCCGACGGGACCGACAGGTCGGGGTTGGTCAGATCCGCCTTGGCCGCGCGGCAGAGTGCGAGGTAGCGTTTAAGGACAGGTCAGGCGATTTCAGCTTGACTGTTCATATTGTATTACTAATCCTCGGCGGTGCCGTAAGGCTCCAAGGGAGGATACCCATAATGACAAAGATACTTCTCGCCAGCGCGTCGGCGCTGGTGCTGGGCACGGCTGCGTCCGCGCAGGTGGTCGGCTTTTCGCAGATCGGTTCGGAGTCGGGCTGGCGCGCGGCCGAGACCACCGTAACCCAGCAGGAGGCCGAGGCGCGCGGCATCGACCTCCAGTTCTCGGATGCCCAGCAGAAGCAGGAAAACCAGATCGCGGCCGTGCGGTCGTTCGTGGCCCAGGGCGTGGACGCGATCCTGCTCGCGCCCGTCGTCGCGACCGGCTGGGATGCCGTTCTCGAAGAAGCCAAGGAAGCCGAGATCCCCGTCGTCCTGCTTGACCGCATGGTGGACAGCGACCCCTCGCTCTACCTGACCGCCGTGGGCTCGGACCTCGTGCACGAGGGTGAGGTCGCGGGCCAATGGCTTGCCGAGCAGGTAGGCGAAGAGCCCTGCCGCGTGGTGGAGCTTCAGGGCACGACCGGCTCGTCGCCCGCCATCGACCGCGCCCAGGGCTTCCGGAACGGCATCGAAGGCCACGCCAACATCGAGATCGTCCAGTCCCAGACCGGCGACTTCACCCGCGCCCAAGGCAAGACCGTCATGGAGGCCTTCCTCCAGGCCGAGAACGGCGGCGCCGACATCTGCGCGCTGTACGCCCACAACGACGACATGGCCGTGGGCGCGATCCAGGCCATCAAGGAAGCGGGCCTCAAGCCCGGCGAGGACATCCTCGTGGTCTCCATCGACGCCGTGCCCGATATCTTCCAGGCCATGGCCGCCGGTGAGGCGAACGCCACCGTCGAGCTGACGCCGAACATGGCAGGCCCGGCCTTCGACGCGCTGCAGGCCTATTGGGACAACGGCACGGAGCCCGAGAAGTTCATCCAGACCGAGTCCAAGCTCTACACCCAAGCGGATGATCCGCAGGGCGAGTACGACCGTC
Organism: Rubellimicrobium rubrum; assembly: GCF_006152115.1. Lineage (GTDB taxonomy): Bacteria > Pseudomonadota > Alphaproteobacteria > Rhodobacterales > Rhodobacteraceae > Rubellimicrobium > Rubellimicrobium rubrum. The sequence continues at coordinate 89,143 of NZ_VDFU01000016.1, forward strand.
GTAAGGGCCTCGGCTACTAAGACCGCTTGGCCAGGGTCCGGCGGCTTCTCCCGGCCGTCGGCCCCGGCTGCCGTTACCGGAGCGGGACCCTGTCCCGCTCCGGTAACGGTTCAATTGGCCGGCCGTGCCCCAGCCCGGAAAAGGAGGGTGCCATGCTTCTGCATGCACGAGGACTGACCAAGCGCTTTCCCGGCACGGTCGCGCTCGACAACGTCGAGTTCGGTCTGGCCGCAGGCGAGGTGCATGCCCTGCTGGGCGAGAACGGCGCGGGCAAGTCCACGCTGATCAAGTGCCTGACGGGGGCCTATCGCCGGGACGGCGGGGAGATCCTGCTCGATGGGCGGGCGGTGGACCCGCAAAGCACCGCCCATGCGCAGGAACTGGGCATCGGCACCGTCTACCAGGAGGTCAACCTCCTGCCCAACCTGACCGTGGCCGAGAACCTGACCCTGGGGCGGCAGCCTCGTCGGCTGGGTCTGGTCAGCCGCCGTGCCATGCGTTCCTTGGCGCGCGAGATGCTGGATGGCTACGGCCTGAGCATCGACGTCGACCGCGATCTCGGCGCCTACTCCGTGGCCGTGCAGCAGATCATCGCCATTGCCCGGGCGGTGCATCTGTCGGGCAAGGTGCTGATCCTCGACGAGCCGACCGCGAGCCTGGACGCCCGCGAGGTCGCGCTGCTGTTCGACGTCGTGCGCGGGCTGCGGGAAAGGGGGCTGGGCATCGTCTTTGTGTCGCACTTCCTGGATCAGGTCTTTGCCATCTCGGACCGGATCACGGTGCTGCGGAACGGCCGTCATGTCGCCACGACGGAGGCCGCAAGCCTCGACCGCGTCCGGCTCATCAACCTGATGCTGGGCCGGGAACTGGCCGAAGAGACCTCCCACAATCATGGCCGCCGCGAGGCGGGCGCGGAGCTGCTGCGGGCTGAGGGCCTGGGTCGTCGCGGCCGGATCACCCCCTTCGACCTGACGATCCGCTCGGGCGAGGTCATCGGCATGGCCGGGCTCCTGGGATCGGGCCGCACGGAAACGGCCGAGGTGCTCTTCGGAGCAACCGCCCCCGACTCCGGGACGGTCCGTGACGCGAAAGGGCCGCTCGACCTGTCCACGCCTGCGCGGGCCATCGCGGCGGGCTTTGGCTTCGCGCCCGAGGACCGCAAGACCGATGGCATCATCGGCGACCTCACCGTGCGCGAGAACATCGCGCTGGCGCTCCAGGCGCATCGGGGCTGGGCGCGCCCTATCCCGCGTGCCGAGCAGCGCCGCATGGCCGATGAGTATATCCGGCGGCTCGACATCCGCACACCCGGCGCGGAGAAGCCCGTGGGCCTCCTGTCTGGGGGCAACCAGCAGAAGGTCATTCTGGCCCGCTGGCTTGCCATGAACCCGCGCTTCCTGATCCTAGACGAGCCCACGCGCGGCATCGACGTCGGCGCGCACGCCGAGGTGCTTCGTCTCATTAACGAAATGGTCTCGAGCGGCATGTCGCTTTTGGTGATCTCATCGGAACTGGAGGAGCTGGTCGCGGTGTCGGACCGCGTGATCGTCGTGCGCGACCGGCGGCATGTCGCGGAGCTGGCAGGTCAGGCCATCACCACCGAGGCCATCGTCAACGCCATCGCGGCCCCCGAAGCCAAGCAGGAGGCTCGCGCATGAACGGCACCGGACTCCTTCGACGGGTAGCCCCCCAGCTTCTGACCCTCGCGGCGGTGCTGGCGCTCGTCACGGTCTTCTTCCCAAGCTTCCTGTCCGTGGGGCTCAGCGGCGACCGCCTCGTGGGGAGCCCCATCGACGTGCTGAAGCGCGGCGCGCCCGTGGCGCTGCTGGCCATCGGCATGACCCTTGTCATCGCCACGCGCGGGATCGACCTGTCGGTCGGCGCTATCATGGCCATCTGCGGGGCCAGCGCCGCCTTTGCCGTCGATCAGGGCTGGAGCCTTGGCGTGGCGGTGCTCCTGGCGCTGGGGGCGGGCCTCCTTTGCGGGCTCTGGAACGGGTTCCTCGTCGCGGTGCTCGGCATTCAGCCGATCGTGGCCACGCTGATCCTGATGGTGGCGGGGCGCGGCATCGCCCAGCTTATCACCGAGGGGCAGATCCTGACCTTCTCCGACGCGGGCTTCGCCTTTCTGGGCTCGGGCGCCGTGCTGGGCCTGCCGGTCCCGGCCTGGGCCTGGATTCTGGCCGGGATCGTCGTGGGCCTTGTTGTGCGGCGCACGGCTCTGGGCCTGCTGATCGAATCCGTCGGCGTGAACCTGCGGGCGAGCCGTCTGGCCGGTGTCAACAGCACGGTGCTGCTGCTGACCGTGTACATGATCTCGGGCCTTTGCGCGGCGCTGGCGGGCCTGATCGTCACGGGCGACATCCGGGGGGCTGACGCCAATAACGCGGGCCTCTGGCTGGAACTGGACGCGATCCTGGCCGTCGCCATCGGTGGGACCTCGCTCCTGGGCGGGCGCTTCTCGATCCTGGCCTCGCTGATCGGGGCGATGATCATCCAGTCCATCAACACCGGCATCCTGCTTGCCGGGTTCCCGCCCGAGTTCAACCTCGTCATCAAGGCCATCCTCGTGCTCCTGATCCTGATGCTCCAGTCGCCCCGGCTGGGCGACGTCGCCGCCGGACTTCTCGCGCGGCGCCGCCGCGCGGACGAGACCGGCGCCGCACCTCGGCCTGTGCAGGAGGCCGGCCGATGAACCTGCGCCGTCTTCCCCTTTATGTGACCATCGCGATCTTCGTGCTGGCTTTCCTGCTCTGCTGGCTGCAGTTCCCGCGCATCCTGTCCACCCGCGTCGTGGGCAACCTGCTCACCGACAACGCCTATCTGGGTATCGCGGCGGTGGGGATGACCCTTGTCATCCTGTCAGGGGGGATCGACCTGTCGGTGGGATCGGTCATCGCCTTTTCGGGGGTGTTCATCGCGGTGCTGCTGCGGGATACGGGGATGCATCCCCTGGCCGCCTTCGCGCTGCTCCTGATGGTGACGACCGCCTTCGGCGCCGCGCAGGGGGCGCTGATCCACGGCCTTGCCATGCCCGCCTTCATCGTGACGCTGGCGGGCATGTTCCTGGCCCGGGGGATTGCCTACCTCCTGACCCTGGACTCGATCCCCATTGACCACCCGTTCTTCGAAACGCTCCAAAGGGCCTATTGGCTCATGCCCGGCAAGGGACGCTTCACGCTGCTCGGGGCGGTGATGCTGCTCGCGGTCGCTGGGGGGATGCTGCTCGCGCATCGGACGCGCTTCGGGACGAACGTCTTTGCCCTGGGCGGAGGCGAGGCCACGGCGCGGATGATGGGCGTGCCTATCGGGCAGACCACCGTCCTTATCTACGCCTTTTCGGGGTTCATGGCGGGCCTCGCCGGGATCGTCTTCGCGGTCTACACGGCGGCGGGATACCCTCTGGCCACCGTGGGGGTGGAACTCAACGCCATCGCCGCCGTGGTGATCGGCGGCACCCTCCTGTCAGGGGGCAGCGGGACGGTGCTGGGCACCCTGTTCGGCGTGCTGACGATGGGGCTGATCCAGACCTACATCGTCTTTGACGGCACGCTGTCGAGCTGGTGGACCAAGATCGTCATCGGCCTCCTGCTGTTCCTGTTCATCGTTCTCCAGAAAGGCCTGCTCACCATCGGCGCGGCGCGACGGGCGGCCTGAGAGCAATGACCCAGCCGCTCTGGAGGGCCCTCGACGCGCAGCCCACGCGCAACAGCCACGCCCAGGTGGTCGATGCGATCGGGGCCGACATCATCCGGGGCCTGCCCCCGCAGGGTTCGGTGCTGCCGCGCGACGAAGAACTGGCGGGTCGGTTCGGGGTATCCCGCACAGTCCTGCGCGAGGCCATCAAGACCCTGACCGCCAAGGGCCTTCTTGTGGCGCGCAGCCGGGTCGGGACCAAGGTGCGGCCCCGGGACGACTGGAACATGTTCGACGCAGATGTGCTGCGCTGGCACATGGAAGGCGGGACAGGCCGGGCCTTCTATGCCGACCTGAGCGAGATGAGGCTTGCCATCGAGCCCTACGCCGCGGGCCTCGCGGCCGAACGTGCCGACCCTGGGGCTGTCGCGGCGATGCGGCAGACGGTTCATCGCATGTCGGAGGCCGCGGACCGCCGGTCCTTTGCGGCGGCCGACATCGAACTGCACCGGCAGATCACCAAGGCCTCGGGCAACGTCTTCATGCATTCGGTAAGCGCCCTGATCGAGGCGGCGCTTCTGTCATCCTTCTGGATCAGCTCGCCCGCCGAGAGCCCGGTGATCCAGTCCGAGGTCAGCGGGGACCACAGCCGGATCGTGGAAGCCATCGCGGCCCGCGACGTTCCCGCGGCCGAGGCAGCGATGCGGCATGTGATCGTGGTCGGCCGGGATCGCATCTTCCGGTCGATCCTGGTGCCCTGACCCGACGCTTGGGTGCGGTCGTCAGACCCGTTCAGGGTGCCGCGGGCTCGGCCTGGTCGCGGGCCAGGGCCGCATCCATGTCCCTGGGGTCCACGGGGCGCATCTCGGCAACACCCAGGCCGCCGGCCGGCCCACCGATCAGCAGATAGGTGGCCGTGCGTCTGTAGGATTCGAAGCTGACACCCTCGAGGAGGTCCTCGTCGACAACCATCTCGTATTGGCCTGCCGGAAGGTCGTCCTCATAGCCCGCGATCCGGAACGGGCGGGAGAATGTCACGACGGATCTGGTGCTTCGGGTGGTCATGGGTTCACCTTGGGAATGTGGCGCTGCAACAGCGTTCGAAGGCTGGGTTGGGAGGATCGCAGCCACGGCTTTGGGGCTTTCCGCTTGGAAGGGGAACGGGCGGTCCTACCGTTCAGCCAAAACGGCTGAACCGGGCCTCCACGGGGCTCATGTCTGGCGCATCGGGCGGCAATGGCTCCCGGTCGAGGTTCGCGGTGCGGCGGCGGGCCTTCTGATAGGCCCAACGGGCCTGGGACCGCTGGTCCTCGTGTCGAACGTAGTCCGTGCAGGTGATCGCTGTGCCGGTACCCATGCTAGGGTTCCCCATGTCCTCGCGCGGACGTACCGCGCCAGTCCCTGATAGATGGGCCTCAATCACGCAATTGCGAGGCTGGAGCATCAGGTATCGTGCAACCCAAGCCAGGTGCCCGTTTCTTTTCCTGGACCGTTCACCGCGATCGGGGACAGGCCCCCCCGAGTCGACCGCTTCGTTGGGGAATGGGCCCGTTCTTCGTACTCCGGAGAGCGACCCCTGTGGCTTGATCGACGCAGTTGCTTAAGCCTGATTCAAGAAAATCGTCTCGATCGGTGAACCGGATCGCGATCCGGGCCGTTGACCCGGCGATAACATGATCTAGTTCGGTGCTATTCCCTGAAGGTCCATCATCGTGCAGGACATCCTGCGAACCGCGTTGATTGACGTGCTCCATTGGTGTTTGGCGTTCGACGGCCCTGATGGCCGCCGGTGCGACCGACGGGAACGATAGCGCCGACAGCACACCGAGGACGCTCATGGCGCATCTGGATTCCATTCATGCCGATCGGTACGGAGGCTACTCCGACCGGCCTCCGCATCTTGACGTAATGCTTCGACCTGCGTTGAAGCGGATCTACGCCCTTCCGGACAGTGAGGAGACGATGGACGAGCGGTTCGACACGCTTCTCCGGGCCTTGCAGCTTCGAAGCCGCAACGCCCGGTCCTGACGACGGCCCCCGTGTGAAGCCCCCGTCGGAGCGGCGCTTGGCCAACCTGCTCGCATGTGAGGCGCGCGCCGCCCGGACATGTCAGGCCCCAGGCAGGTCAGACGGTGGGTACGCTCTTGGGCTTGCGGGCGCGCACAGGCTTGCGAGCGGGAGCTGCCGCTGCCGCTTCGCGATCCTCCGACTCCTTCTGGAGCCGCGCGGCCCGGAGCGCCACGGTCTTGGCCTGCCGCTGCTCGGTGGCCTGATCGGTCATCTCGCGCACCATGCGGGTAGTCTCGTCGGCCTTGGCCTCGAAGCGTGACTTCGTCGGTCGAAAGCCGGCCTTGGCGCCCAATCCCTCGATCGACGGCTGGTGCCGGGGGCTCGACCCTTCGGGGAAGAGCATGTTGATGGTGTCCTGGATGCCGTCAGGCTTGGTGCGGGTCATGAGCTGTCCTGTCTAGGGAAACGGTCGTCAGGCGGAGGTGGCGAACCGGCTGATCGCCGGTGGGCGGACGGGCTTGGGCTGGCTAGGCGCACCTTCTCCAAGGGACTGGAAGAAATCCGACCAGCCCAGTCCGGTCTGGTGCTTGGTTGCCGGGCGCGTGGCGCCGTCCTCGTGCAGGGGCACGGCGTCATCCATGGGATTTCCTTCCGGGAAGAGCCGATAGGAAAACCCCGGCGGCCATTAACATATGGGGTGAAACCGGCGAAATGCCAGGGTCGCGGGCCAGATCATTGCCCCGGCGTCGGTCCGGACCCCATTGCGATGGTCCAGGACCCCATCACGCCAGCGACCAGAAGGCTCTGTTCGCTCAAGCAGCACGACGCTCGATCCGCCACCCGTTCCGGCGGCGCGATCATGAGCGGAGTGATGTGACCTGTCCCGAATAGGTCTGCTGTCCGGCGCTCGACAGGCAGCCTCACATTGTTCGCATAACGCTTGGTGCGGTAGATCCGCGGATGGGGGTGTGGTGCCCTCGATCTCCGGCTGGTCATCTGGCCGGCGCGGTCGTCTTGTGAGTACGGCAATCAAGAACCATGCGTGCGCTCGGTCAGGCGAACGCCACTGCCAATCCGGCTGTAGAGGCATTGCATACCACCGGCATCCTTGCCCTGAACTATTGCCCCCGACACTCTCTTGCCCCGATTGCCGGTCCTACGTTCTCTCGGAGGGCAACACGTCCGACGCCTGCTCGCGCCGTCTGCGAAACGTGAGAAGCCTCGCTTCGCAGAAGGACATCCGGCTCGATTGGGGCCATGCTTCTGCCAATAACCCCCCGGACCGGAACACGGCACGCTGGCGAAGCTGTGAAGTCAGCGGCGTGACTTCCGCATGGAAGGGCTCGCACTTCGCTTGGGTCGACCTATAGTGGCTAGCGTTGAGGATTCAGACCGGGGCCGGCAGCGTTTCATGACTTCATTGCGGGACCGTCTGCGCGCGGATACGGCGTTCAGGCACGATTGCGTCGATCGCGCCTACTCTGCCCTCGATCTCACGCAGCCTGACGACCTCCGCACCTTCCTGCGGACCCAACTGACGGTCCTGTGCGACATGAGTTGCCGCCCGAGCCGCCACTCCGCCGCTGCGACCGCTCTGGCGTCGCGCATGGCTGATGCGCTCAGGGCCGATCTGCGTGCCCTTGGCGGGACGCCCGTCGGGTCCGGTGGCGCACGGCCGCTTCATGGGACGGCGGTGCTCTACATGCTTTTGGGATCGAGTCTGGGGACGCAGGTTCTGCGCCGCCGCTGGCTCGGGGCGTCGAACCCGGCCGTTGCCGCTGCCGATCGATACTTCGGGCTTGCTGCCCCCCAGGGCGCCTGGCGGGCGCTGTGCGAGGAGTTGGCCGGGCGTTCGCCCCACGGGCCCGAGGCCGATCGCATCGTCCAGGATGCCGACGCCTTGTTCGAACTGCATCTGGCGGCACTGGCCGGCCCCGCTCTCCGGCCCGAAGGAGTTTTGCATGTCTGACGCCCAGCCCGGGAGCGAGCGCCAACTGCCCGATTTGTCGGAATGCGCCCGCGAGCCGATCCAATTCCTGGGCCATGTTCAGTCCTTCGGCTGCTTGTTGATGATGTCGAACGACTGGGTGATCCAGAACGTGTCCACCAACACCGGCGTGATCCTCGGGCTTGATGCCCACAGCCTCGTCGGCGCGCGCCTGATGGATCATCTGTCGCCCGACGCGATGCATGATCTGCGCGGCAAGCTCCAGACCCTGAGCAGCGGGGACGAAAGCGGTCGGTTGTTTGGCGTGGACCTTTTGGGGGACGGGCGCAGCTTTGACGTCGCCCTGCATCGCGTGGGATCCAGCTATGCCATCGAGTTCGAGTCCAAGACGGGCGGGCGCAAGCGCGACGACCTCGCGCTGGTGCAGCCTCTCATTGCGCGCGTCCGCCGGTGCCGGACCGTCGAGGAAATGTGCCGGGCCGCCGCCCGGGGCATGGCTCTCCTGACCGGCTTCGCACGGGTCATGGTCTATCGGTTCGGGCCCGATCAGAACGGCGTCGTCATCGCCGAAAGCCGCAGCGACAAGATGGAAAGCTATCTGGGCCTGCATTTTCCCGCGGGCGATATCCCGCCCCAGGCGCGGGATCTTTACCGACGCAGCCTGCTGCGGATCATCGCCGACGTCGATGCGCCCGTGTTCCCCATCATCCCGGATCGCGACCCCGAAGGGCACCCTGTGGACCTGTCGCTGTCCGTGACGCGGGCCGTTTCGCCCATTCATCTCGAATACCTTCGCAACATGCCGGTCCGGGCCAGCATGTCGGTCTCCATCCTCCGCATGGGCGAACTGTGGGGGCTGATGGCCTGCCACCACCCCGAGCCCCATCACATCGACTACGAGACGCGCTCGGCGGTGGAGCTGTTCATCCAGCTCTTTTCCTACGAACTCGCGCTTTGCGAGGACCAACTCGAACGGGACCAGGCCGGCAGGGCCCATGACCTCCACGAGCGGCTCGTCATGCTGTTCGAGAGCGGTGTCGATTTCGCAAGCGGGCTCGACCGGATCGCGGAGGAGATTGGCGCCGTCATCGACTTCGACGGCTTGGCCCTGCTGAGCGAGGAGCGTTACTGCGCCCAGGGCCTTGCTCCCGACGAGGCGGAGTTCGCGCGTCTTGAGCGTCATCTGGCCCGCGCTCCGGCGGGGCGGGTCTTCTGCACGGATCATCTGGAGCAGGCTTGCCCGGGCGCCGTCTCGCCCGAGCGGTGCATCGGCGGTCTTATGGCACTGCCCATCAAGCGCCATCCGCGCCGGTTCCTGATGCTGTTCCGGAGCGAGGTGGCGCAGAATGTCGTCTGGGCCGGCGATCCCACCAAGGTGGTCACCGACAAGGGCCGCATCCATCCGCGCCGGAGTTTTTCGGCCTGGCGTGAGATCATTCGTGGCCACAGCACGCCCTGGTCACCCGCCGAGAGGCGCGCGGCCGAGGTGCTGCGCGTGACCCTGCTGGAACTCGTGCTCAAGCTCACCTCGGACCAGAACCTTGCGGGCCAGAAGCGCAGCCGCAAGCAGGAGGTGATGATCTCCGAGCTCAACCACCGGCTCCGGAACGTCTTCGGGCTGGTGGAGGGGATCGTGTCCCAGGCCGACCCGGCCGGAACTCCCTACGCCGACGAGGTGAAGGGCCGGCTGCGGTCCCTGGCGCGGGCCAACGACCAGCTGACTCGCACCCGGCGGGACCGGTTCTCTCTCGCGGATCTGATCCGGGACGAGGTGGCCGCCTTTGGCGGGCCCGTCGATCGGGTGGGAATCGAAGGGGGGAACGTGCTTCTTCCCGCGGTGCACGGGGCCACCCTGTCGCTGGTGGTCCACGAACTCGTCACCAACTCGGCCAAGCACGGGGCGCTGAGCCGTCCGGAGGGCACGATCGAAGTCACCTTTGCCCCCACGCCGCAAGGGGTGGAATGGACATGGCGGGAGCGCGGAGGTCCCCCCGTGGTCCGTCCGGAACGCGTGGGGTTCGGCAGCACGCTCATCGCCCAGGCCATTCCCCACGAACTGGGCGGTCAGGCGCGCATCGACTACGAGCCCGAAGGATTGAACGCCTGCTTTCTCCTGCCCACCCGGCAGGTCGAGTTCGTGGCCGACAGGGCGCTCCCGGCACGGCGGCCCGTCCTTGTGCCAGCCCCCCCGCAGCCGTCCATCCGGCTGTCCGGCACGGTGCTGGTGGTGGAGGACAACCTGATCATCGCGATGAACGCGGCGGACGCCCTGAGAGGACTTGGCGCGGACGACGTGCTCATCGCCGGCACCATCCCCGAGGCGTTGGCGCATATCGAGGCCTGTCCGATCGCCTTGGCCATCCTGGACGTCGACCTGGGCGGGCAGACCTCGGCCGCTGTGGCCGAGCGGTTGAAGGAACGTGCGATCCCCTACCTGCTGGCCACGGGCTACGACGCAGAGCAGGCCGCCCGCGACAGCGGCATCCCCGCGAGCCATGTCCTGAGCAAGCCCTACAGCAACGAAGGGATCGCAGAGATCCTGGGTCGGATCATGCGCCACTCCGACCCGGCCGGATGATCGCTTTCGGACCGGCCTTGCCGCAGACCCTCGCCATTACGCCCCATGAGACAGGGTGGCGACCCGAGTGACCCCCCTGCCCAGACCGGTTTCCCGTCCGGCCCTCCGTGGCACAGACCGATGCCGTCCGTTTCCGTGAGTCTGGAACATCGGCCTGTTCGCGATCAGGGCTGCATCCGGCTTGTTCCATCAGGCCTAAGCCACCATGCGTCGAGCCGCCGGTGACCTGATTGAGCGGCTCGCCTCCGCCGTATCCGATCGGCTGACCGCGCAGCTGATGAATTGGCCGCGGACTTTGATGCCACTGCGGATCATGGCTGGGCGCAGGGGGCGTTCCCTGCCAGAGGACGTTCGCCCCGGGCAGGATGGTGCTGGCCGGCCGGGTCAGGCCGCAGCGCTCATGTGTCGATCCGTCTGGATGGCTTCGGCTGCGCGGGGAGATATGTGCCCCTTCGGATTGGCTCCCTTGCGGCGCAGGAGGCCCATGTCAGCCGGCGATCGGACCGGGTCCTCGTCCCGCGACAGGGATGCGTTCTGGTCATGCGCGGTCCGGAAGAACGCCATCGCTCCTCGCAGGGCTTCGGCCTGTGTCGCCAGCGTCTCGGCGGTGGCGGACACCTGTTCGGAGGCGGCGGTGTTTTCCTGCGTGACCTGGTTGAGCTGATCGATGGCCTGATTGACCTGGGACGCTCCGATCGACAGCTCTTGGTTCGCCGTGCTGATCTGGGCCACCAGTCGCGAGGTCCGCTCGATGTCGGTGACGAGCTGCTGAAGCTTGGGCCCGGCCACTTCAGTGCCGACCTTGGTGTCGGCCGAAAGCCGGCTGACTTCGGCCGCGGCCTTCTGGCTGCGCTCTGCCAGCTTGCGGACCTCCGAGGCGACGACGGCAAAGCCCCGCCCGTGTTCCCCGGCCCGCGCGGCCTCTACTGCGGCGTTGAGCGCGAGGAGGTCGGTCTGGCGCGCAATCTCCTGCATGACGAGGATCTGCTGGGCGATGGTCGTCATCGCGCCCATCGAAACCTCGGTCATCTTGATCACCTCGCGGGCGCTTTCCAGCGACTGGGTCGCGACGGTCTCGGTCTCGCCGGCGCTGTGGGCGGTCTGCTTGATGTTGGCCGCCATCTGCTCGACGGAGGCCGAGGCCTGCTCCGTCGCGGCAGCCTGTTCGGTGGCGCCTTGGCTGAGCTGTCCGGCGGTCGCCGCCATCTCGCTCGAGCCCGAGGCGACCTGACCTGCGCTGGCCGAGGCCTCCTCGGTCACGCGGCGCAGCGCTTCGACCATGGTGTTGAGGGCATTCAGGAGGTCGGACACCTCGTCGTTGCTTCGGATCGCCGCCTTTTCGGTCAGGTCGCCGGTAGCGACCTTGCGCGCAAGCTCGACACCGCGCGTCATGCCCCGAAAGATGCTGAGCACGATCCAAGTCGCGCTCGCGGCCCCCAGCACGGCGCTGACGACCAGCAGGGCGATGACCAGCGTCCGCGCATTGGCGTAAAGATCCGCGGCGTCGGTTTGGGCGTTATCCAGAGCCTCATAATTGTACTCGAACAGCTCACGCAGTGCCGCTTCGGCCGCCGCCCAGCTATTGGCTGCTTCGCCGTGAAGGACGTCTCGCGCTCCGGCTTGGTCATCGGCATCATAAAGCGCCATCGCGCGGTCGTTGGCTTGCGTGAGCGGGACGCTACGCTCGCGGAACGTGGCCACCAAGGCGACCCCGCGTTCGTCATCGAACGTGGTTTCAAGTTGGTGCATCAGGGACTTGCGGGCTTCACGGGCCGCCGACAGCTCGTCCCGCGCCGTCTGTTCCTGCGCCTCGGTGTCGGAAAGGAGGACGTCTCGAACGGCCTGCTTGATCAGGAGTTGCTGGGTCATCAACTCCTCGGACTGCTGGGCGCGGTTCAGTTCCACCTGGACCATCCTGGTGACCCTGTCGTTCAGGCTCCCCAGCTTATCGATAGCCGTCAACATTCCGGCGCCGGACATCAGGATCAGGGCCGCAAATGTCGCGACCAGCTTCATTTTGAGCGTTACACGCATGTCGGTTCTCTTGCTTGGCATGCCGCAAGGCCGGTTCTGCTGGTCCGCGGTCATGCAAGCAGTTCTCCGCGTGGGAGCTTGCCTACTGTTTAAATGCCTGTCCGAATCAAGGCAGGCAGGCTGGAAATCGTAGCTGCTGGTTAATTCGCTGGAAGGAATGACCCGTCTCCGGAGGCATCGTGGTAAACGCCATCGCTCCTTGCGGCGGATCCGTCAGGGATGACGGACGGCTCCCCCAGCAGGCCGAATCTGTCGTGGCCGTCCCGCTCTGTGATCGCTGCCTGAAAGGCAGCTGCGTTAGAAGGGCGGACCCTCAGGCGCTCTGCTTTTGTCCCTGGAGCGGTGAGGGCTCCGTGAGCGGCGGCGCGAAGTATGCATCCACGAGCGCGCCATGAAGGGTGTCCAGCTCCTCCTGACCCAGCCTCAGGATGCTGGCAAGCCGGCGCTCGTCCCCGACGGCGCTGTTGGCGGCCAGGATCGCAAAGAGCTTGGCCGTGAGTTCGGTCATGGCCGTTCCATCCGGCAGCCGCGCCAGCGCGCGCTCTGCCTCCTGCACGCAGCAGGCGAGGGCTCGGGGGAACACGGTGGAGCAGGCGAGGAAACGGACGACGCCCGGCCGGGTGACCGGTCCGCCCACACTGCGCCGGTACATCTGATACGCGGTCAAGGACTTGAGCACGCCGATCCATTCGGCGGCATTGTCCTCGGAGCCGCTGAGCGAGTCCAACAGGACACGGGTGACGAAGTCGCCGCGCTCCACGGCGCGGCCCAGCCGGAGGAAGGCGTAGCCCGCGTCCTCGTTCATCGAGCCGAGGAACAGCCCCGCCATGGCTTGGGCATGGGTGATGATTTCGCGCAGATGCGCGTCCCGACGCTGGGGGGCCGCCGCGCCCGGCCGGGACGCGAGTGCGTGCAGCGCGTTGATGGCCTCCCAGCTCTCGCGGGGGAGGACGTCGCGCAGGATCCTGATGTTCTCGCGGGCGCGGGCCAGCGTTCCCAGGACCGAGGACGGATTCGCCGGGTCCGTGATCAGGACGTTGGTCGCCTCGCGCTCGGTCTGCGCCAGCCCGCGTCTTTGAAACTCGGGCAGGTTCCCGGTGACGCGCAGGGCCGGTTCCCAGTAGAAGCCGGGCCGGTCGGGCCGATCGAGCCGTGTTTCCGAGTGGACGCTGACCAGGCGTGCGGTGTTTTCGGCCCGTTCGAGGTGGCGGGCCAT
>NZ_VDFU01000017.1 GCF_006152115.1 Rubellimicrobium rubrum
CAGGGTCAGGGGCAAGTGCCCGAAAAGTTGCTGTCAGACTGGACCAGGTTTCCGGGCCTGGCCAGCACCAGGCGGACGGTAGCGGACGGGACTGGACGTTGGAAGCAGCAAATCTCTAAGCCTGCTTGGCTATTCTGGACGTTTCAGGATTACGCTGGACGTTAGTTAGGCGGACTTCGTCTCCGCCACATGCTCGCATGCTAGCTAGGATGCTGCAAAGCAACCTGATATCCTGGGTGAGCTCTGTGGCGGAACTCGGCTTTAGGCGCGCTCATCCTGAGCTTTATGCCACGCATGCCATCTCGGGCATGGCTAGGGTGGTGAAGCGGTTGAGGAGGCCGGCCTGGATCTGGTGCTCGGCAGTTTGGCGGTCGAAGGGGCGGGCTGAGAGCCGCTCGCCCAGCAACTTCATGCATTTCGTCGTGGCGTCGATGAGACACCGCCGGTGGGTGCCGCTCCAGTGTCGCCAGATCGCCCGACCGATGGGACGGCTTGCGCGCAGGATGTCGTCGCGCGAGTTGGAGGACTTGGATGCATCATGCGGCGTCAAGGGTCACCGTCGGACCTTCTCGCCGAGATGGTGCCATGACGGCCCAGCCGAGTGAAGCACCTGACAGTACCGATCCCCACTGTCATGAAGCGCAGTGTGCTGGCCAGGAGCAGCCCAAGGCTTGGAAACAACCGGCTTGCAATCATCGACGCGGGGCCGATGCCTGCTTTGCGGGTCCGGTCCAGCTGACCTTCGTCGGTCGTTCCCGGCTTGGTACGGACCTTGGGCCAGGCTGCAATGGCAGTCCCGCGCAGATCTACTGCCCGGCGGCAGGGCCTAGCTAAGGACCCAGCAGCGCCCGACTTTCGAAGCCTAAGGTTCTACTGAGCCCCCGAACACCGGACCGCTCACCAACGTCACGATGTCGATCGGATTGTAGGGTTTCGACAGCACGGCGACGACGGCAGGGTTGAGGCCAACGGCCTCCGAGGCCGCGACATAGCCCGAGATGATCACCACCGGCAGGCCAGGCCGGCGGTCGGCGAGCCACGCTGTCAGCCCCAGGCCGTCCATGCTTCCTGGCATTCGCACATCGGTCACGACAGCCGTGACCTCCAGACCGGCCTCTAGCAGCGCGACCGCCTTGTCTGCGCTGCCGGCTTCATGCACCTCGAAGCCCCCGTCCTCGAACTCGCCCGCAAGCATCATGCGGATAAGGGCTTCATCCTCGACAAGGAGCACTGAACGTCGCTGATCCTGCATTTTCCGGTCTCTGTGGGTCATTGAGCCAGCCGCATGACGACTGTCGTGCCGCTCCCTGGCGTCGTCTGGATGTCCACCTGCACCGCCGCTTCCAAGGCGAGGGCGCGGGTGATCTGGGTGCCAAGGCCTGTCGGGGTGTTGCCCGTCAGGAAACCGACGCCGTTGTCGGAGATCCGAAGTTCGGCTGTGGGGACCGTGGCTCGGAGCCCGACCACGAGCCTGCCGGCCTGGCGGTCCGGCCAGGCGTGCTCGAGCGCGTTGAGGATTGTCTCGTAGCAGAGCAGACCAAGAGGCATCGCCTGGGCGACGTCCAGAACCAACGGCCCTTCAAGGTGGAGGGCGAGCTCCACATGGCCGTTGCCATGAATACGTGCGAGCTCGCCGGCCATATCGCTGAGCACGCCCGCAAAGTCGACATGCTGGAGAGACTCGGTGTCGTAGATGCGGGACTGGACAAGGGCCAGGGCCCGCATCCGTCCTGCGAGGTCGTTCAGTTCAGCGGCGAGCTCGCCGCCCCGGGCGCGGGCGCGAAGTCCCAGAAGGCTGATCATCGTCTGGAGATTGTTCTTCACCCGGTGGTGGAGTTCGCGCACGATCGTCTTCTCGTGCTCGAGAGCGTTCGCCAGCTGCCGCTCGCGGGCCGAAAGGGCGACCCGATTGCGCGCGCCCTCGACGACGATCTTCATGGACGCGCGCAACCGGGCCAATTGGCGCGCGGACTTGACCACGTAATCGTCGAGTCCCGCCTTCATCAGTTCGACTGCGGTCATCTCGTCGCCGGAGTCGGTGAACATGATGACAGGGCAGCTCGGTTGCAGCGCACGCACCCGGGCGAGGACCTCGCGCCCCGTGCCCCATTTGAGCTCGAGGTCGGTCACGACCAGACCGAACGGCGGACCAGCAAGAGCTGCCTCGAACTCCGCCCGCGTGCCGGCCTCGATGACCTCGCCTTTGGGGAACTGCGCTTCCGCCTCTCGCCGGACCATCGCCCGGTCATCCGGTTCATCGTCAACGGTCAGGACCCGGATGCGTTGCGGGCTCATGGTCCGACCACCCGGTTGAGCTTGATCCAGAACGCTTCCAGCGTCTGCACCAGAGCGAGCAAGGCGTCACGCGAGACAGGCTTGACGAGGTAGGCGTTGGCGCTGAGATCATAGGCCCGCTTGATGTCGGTGTTCTGATCCGACGACGTCAGGATGACGACCGGCGTGTGCCTGGCGACCTCGTTGTCGCGGATGACCTTCAGCACCTCCAGGCCAGAGCGCCGTGGCAGTTTCAGGTCCAGGAGAATGAGCGCCGGCAGCGGATGGAGAGCGCGATCCGCAAAGGGTCCGGTGCCCTCGATGTAGTGAACCGCAGCATCGCCATGGGCCACCCGGGTCACCGGGTTCTCGATCCCGGACTTCTTGAAGGCATAAAGAATGAGATCAGCATCGTCCTCGTTGTCCTCGACCAGAAGGATCGTGCTCAACTCATGCATGGTCAACCTCGTGGCTCTCGTCACGCTCTTGGGCCGTTCTGCCCGCGGCAAGCTCGATCCAGAAGCGTGCGCCGACGCCGGCCATCGACTCCACGCCGACGGTGCCGCCCATTCGCTCGGCGCCGGTCTTGACGATAGCTAAGCCAATCCCCGTTCCGGGATAGGTTTCCTGCCCGTGCAGGCGCTCGAAGGCTCCAAAGATCTTGGCCTGATGCTCGGGCGCGATTCCGATGCCGGCGTCCTCGACCCAGATGCGCACGCGCTTTCCGCGCGTCTCGCCCCAGATCCGGACCTGCGCCGGCTCGCCTTCCTTGTGGAACTTGGCCGCATTGGTCAGCAGGTTGGCGATGATCTGCCCGAGGATCACGGGCTCGGCCATGACGGACGGAATGGGTGCGTCGACCTGGATCGTGACGTCGCCGGCAGAGCTTGCTGCGGCGGCCTCGACCTCCTTGGCGCAGGACCGCGCGATCCTGGTCGGGTCCAGCGTTCTCAGCGCCACTGCGGACCGCTGCAGACGGCTGAACGTGAGCAGGCTGTTGATCAGACCTTCCATCCGTCCGGCTGCGGCGACGATCCGTTCGGCGTAACGCTTGCCCTGCGAGCCGAGGGAGTCGCCGAAATCGTCCAGCAGGATGCGTGCAAAGCCTTCCATGCCACGCAAGGGCGCCCGCAGATCGTGGGAGACGGTGTAGGAGAACGCCTCAAGCTGGCTGTTGGCGGCCTCCAGCTCGGCGGTGCGTTCGGAGATGAGGGTCTCGAGATGCTGGTTCAGGCGGCGCACCTCGGCTTCCGCCTGCCGCTGCTGCGCCTCGCCAGCCTCGGCCCGAAGACGCGCCATGCGCATTCGGCTGGCCAGGAGGGCCACGGCGAGCGAGGCCGCAGCGAAGACGAGGACCTCCAGCGTAAACTCGGCCGACTGGGGCAGCAGGGAACCGCGGGGCGGCACAAAGGTCCAGAGCGCGGCCACGGCGGATATCACCGTCGCCAGAATGCCGACCCGTGCCCCTCCGGTGGCCGATGCGGCGACGACCGCCAGCAGGAACAGCAGAAAGGGAGCCCGATCCTGGAGGACAGGATCGAGCGTCAGGCGAATGCCGAAGGCGGCCCCGACCGAAAGCAGCGCAACGAGGATGGATCTGAAGTTTACGGCACCCTCCGTCGCGGCCAGGCCCAGCATCGCATGCGTTGCTTGAGCCATGAATATGAGCCGAAGTTCGTAAAGTCACTCGGTTGAAGGCGAAAAGGGTTCCGCAGGTGATGGTGGTGCTGCGGCGGACGTGGCGGCCTTAGGCTGGACCTGCGGCGCGCTTACCGGCGGGCATCTCCCCTGACGGGTGAAGCCCCGTAGCCATGATGACGGGCCAGCTTGCATTCGAGGTACGGACCCGTGCCATACGAATGGCGTCGCGTCGAAGCCTCCCCGCCATCGGGTCGAACGACGGGTGAGGGAAGGCCTGAATGGCTCCACGCTCAGGCCGCCCTTATTGCAGTCCCATCCAGGATCGGATGCCTGGCACGTACCTTGAGCCAGTGGTCAGGGTGCTCTGTCCGCCGTCCGTCACCGACATTCCTCCGCAACGGCCAACATGAAGCCAGGGCGAAGCCGGTTTGGGGGGGGGCGGCGATCGGGATCAGCGATGCATTGATGGGCCATGCTGTGGAACACGGATCGGCTTGCCCCGCGTTGTCCACCCTGCCGGAGTCGCACGGAGATTGAGGGTATGGCCAATCGCGAGCAGATGGTGGCCCGCCAGAAGGCGCTGGCGGAGTTCGGCGACCTGGTTCTGCGCAGCGACGATCTGGACAAGGTCCTCCAAGAGGCCTGCCGCATCGTGGGCGACACGCTCGACACCGACCTCGCGAAGATCCTGGAAATCCAGCCCGAGAAGGAGGAGTTGCTGGTCAAAGCGGGTGTGGGTTGGAGGCCAGGCATCGTTGGCCAGATGCGCTTGCCGCTGGGAGAGCGGTCGTCCGAGACCTTCGCCATCGATCTCGCCGAGCCTGTCATCATGAAGGATATCCACCACGAGGACCGCTTCGACATCCCCGAGTTCCTGAAGGAGCACGGCGTCCTAGCCCTCGTCAACGTGCCCATCTTCCTGCCTGGGAAAAGGCCTTACGGTCTCCTCCAGGTGGACAGCCGCGAGCCGCGTGAGTTCGGCCCGGAGGACATCGCGTTCCTGCAAACCTATACGACCATCCTTGGCCCCGTCATCGACCGTCTGCACAAGTCCCACAGCCTGGAGCAGGCGCTCCAGACCAACCAGCAGCTGCTTCAGGAACTGCAACACCGGGTCAAGAACCAGTTTGCCATCGTCACGAGCCTGCTCCGCATGGGCATGCGTCAGGCCCAGTCCGAGAACGCGCGCCGGGAGCTCGCGGCGGTCAAGGAGCGGGTGGAGACGCTGCGGCTCCTCAACGAGCAACTCTACATCGCCGGGAGCGTTGACCGCATAGCCGTGCGCCCCTTCATCACCGAACTGGTCGAGAACCTCGTTCACCTGAGACCACCCCAGACCGGACCGGTGCGGCTCGGGTTCGCGATCGAGGAGATGGAGGTCAGCCCCGATAAGGCCGTGTCGCTGGGCCTCATTCTTAACGAGTTCGTCACCAACAGCCTCAAGCACGCGTTCGACGGACGCGGTGGGGCCATCGAGATCAGAATGGAACGCCAGGAGGATGGCACCATGCGCCTGCGGGTCTGTGACAGCGGCAAGGGCCTGCCACCCGAGCCGCGGGAGGCACTGCCCGGCTCCGGAACCGGCATGAGGCTCATCGAGGCGTTTGCGCAGCAGATCGGGGCCGAGCCCGTCTGGTCGGCCGCTGAGCCCGGCACGGCGCTGTCGCTGGAGTTCAACAGTCTGACCTGAGGGCAGAGCGCCTGGCGGCCGGCGCTTCCGATCAAGGGGTTGAAGCGTTCTGGCCCTCCCATCCCTGCATCTTGGCTCATCCGACCCCGTTGCGATCACGCCGGCTTGAAACGTCTAAGGCTTGGACTGCGACAGGAGGGCGGCCTTGGTTCCTGCTCCGTCCGACCAAGGTTGCGCCGTGGTTGAAAGGCGGGCCACAGCGGACCTGTCGTGCTTCAGGATGCACAGCATCGTCCAGCGGGGCGCCAGCGCAGACCGACCCTTCATAAGGCATAGCACTATGATCCGAGGCAGGCTGCTGCTGTCGCTGAAACGCGGGCGCTCAGCGCCGATTCACACCGGTAGACATTCGGGAGATCAAGACGATCTCGCATTTGTCTGCTAACCCCGCCACTTGCATCAGGCGAGTGCATGAGTTGCTGCAGAGCAGTTCAGTCCCAGTGGCTTCCCTTTCTACCTGTCCGGAGTGCCGGCCGAGCGTCCTTTTGGTTCGCGTCTGAGCGGTGGGTCCTGTCTCACCTCACGACGACAAACCTTCGGCCCCTCAAGCTCGCAACCCGCTGCGCGCCTACAAAGTGGGCCAGGCGCAGCCGTGCTCCTTCCCTTGTTGTCCTTCGCGGCGCTGCCCAGGTTGGCGATGCGCGCCTGCGGACCCGTGACCGCCAAGGGGTCGGCGCCACGGACGTGTGTCACATGCCCCTCCGGGACTGTACTTCGGCGCCGTGCTGGGCCGGACGACGCTTGGCGCAAGGTCCAAAGACCTGCTCATCCAAGTCTCACGAGTGGGGATGGACCGGGGCTCGGGTTGGCGCAGACGCGCTAGCGCGGCCGCCACTCGTGACGCCACACCAGATGGCCTGCATCCGGCTGCGGCAGCCCCTCGGCTCGAACGGTCCTCACCCTTGGCCGATGAACGAACCAGACACCCGGCTGAGGGCTGCATTAACTCTTCATTCACTATGGCTTTCGGAGATCGCCCCCGGACGGATAAGACTAGTCCTCGACGCCATTGCGACAAAGGGTGACGGGCGTCACCCGGCATCGTTCAGGCGGCCATTCCAAAGGTCTGTCAGGGTGCGTATTGCAGGTGCCCGGCCGCAAGGGGCTGGAGTCTAGGAGGACAGCGTGCTGCTCGAAGGAACGGTCAACAACGACAGTCTGGTCGGTGGCATCGGGGACGATCAGATCCTCGGGGATGCCGGCGACGATACGCTTTGGGGCGAAGCCGGCCACGACACGCTGATCGGGTACTTGGGCAACGACACGCTGTGGGGCGGCGAGGGGAACGACAATCTCCAGAGCGGAGAAGGCGCCGACACCGTCCTTGGGGAGGACGGCGACGACTTCATCGATGGCTACATCGGTGACGACTCGCTGTCCGGCGGGACGGGAAACGACACTCTGGCCGGCTGGGACGGAGAGGACATCCTTAAGGCGGACGAAGGCGAGGACCTCCTCTTCGGCGGCAGCGATGACGACCATCTGAACGGCGGCACCGGCAATGATGAGATCTTCGGAGGGGGCGGGGGCGATGAACTCCTTGGCGGTGACGGAGTTGACTGGCTCCATGGCGACGACGGGGATGATGCGCTGAATGGCGGTTTCGGTGATGACATGCTTTTCGGCGGGACCGGAGCCGACGTGATGATTGGCGCCGGTGGGGCCGATCACCTCATCGGTGGCGTGGGTGACGACAGGCTGGACGGCGGCACGGACGATGATACCCTTTTTGGCGAGGGTGGCTCCGACAGCGTTTTCGGGAACTCCGGCGCGGATATCGTCTATGGAGGCCTTGGCGACGATCGCTTCGTGGATGGCGGGGATGGCAACGACCAAGCCTGGGGCCGCTACGGCCACGACACCGTCTTTGGAGGCGCCGGTGACGATCTGGTGTATGGCGATGTCGACCCCCTGGGAACCGGAGCGCGGCAGTTCGCCGTGTTCGCCTTTGACGCCAGCGGAGCGGACCTAGCCGGTCCCAGCGGCACCATCACCGTCCACGACATCAACGGTCCCGTCGTGATGGAAGCAGCAGACGACGACGATCTGTTTCAAGATGTCTCGTCCGAAGGCGGCAGCGATGTGGACGCTTCGGGGCAGACCTTGGCCTACGGCGTTACGGTGGGCGGCATCACCTACGAGACCGGAACGCCGATCTATGCCGTGTCCCAGAGTTTGGTCGCCAATGCCACCACCGGACAGGAGGGGCGAGCCTGGCTGATCCAGTTCGGACTCGACCCGACCGCAAGGGCCTGGGCGTTCGACATCCCCGTGCGGGTGGGTGACCAGATCACTTGGACGACAGCCCCGGATGCGACCGACACCACCGGCCTGTCCTACGAGGATCTGATCCAGGCCGATGGCAGCACCGCCGTGGGGAACGACACGCTTCATGGTGGCGATGGTAACGACACGCTCTTCGGTGCCGATGGCCGGGACCGACTGGAGGGGGATGCAGGAAACGACACCCTCTTCGGAGGAGAAGGCAACGACAGCCTTTCCGGCGGAACCGGCGACGATTGGCTCGATGGGGGCGCGGGGCTGGATGCGGCGGTCTTCGCAGATCCGGTCGCACGCTACGTCATCGAGCCGCTAGCCGATGGCTCGGTAACCGTGACTGACATGAGCGGTGGCCCGAAAGGCAGTGTCGATACCCTTCTCTCCATCGAGCAGTTGCTTTTTGCCGACGCGATCCTGAATGCGGACGGATCGGTGGTCAACTCTGCGCCGGTCGTGGGCAAGGTCGCCGACAGAACCTTTGCCGAGGACACGGCCTTCACGTTCACGGTGCCGGCCTCGACGGATGCCGAAGGAGATGACCTGACCTACGCGGCGAGGCTTGAAGGCGGACAGGACCTACCCTCGTGGCTCAGCTTCGATGCGGCCACCCTCACCTTCACGGGCACGCCCCCGGCTGATGCTGCCTCTGCCTTGAACATCGAGATCGAGGTCTCGGACGGGGTGTTCAAGTCGTCTGCCACCTTCGGCCTCGTCATCGCCGCGGTGAACGACGCCCCTGTGCTGGACGCCATTGCCGACCAGACCCGCGTCGAGGACGCTGGGGCTTGGAGCTTCCAGGTGCCCGCGGCCACGGATGTGGACAGCGTAGTGACCTATACGGCCGCCTTGGCCGATGGCGCGGCGCTGCCCTCCTGGCTCGCGTTCAACGCCAGCACGCGGACGTTCTCGGGCACCCCGCCCAAGGACTTCGCCGGCACAGTGGGCCTGCGCATCACCGCCTCCGACGGGGCACTCTCGGCCAGCCAAAGCTTCAACCTCGTGGTCAGGGGGGTGAACGACGCGCCCACAGACCTGAGCCTCGGGACGTCGCTCGTGCGCGAGTTCGCGAGCAACGGCGCCGTAGTGGGCACCCTTTCTGCACAGGACGTGGACTCGGCCTTGTTCACCTACACGCTGCTCAACAGCGCCGGTGGCCGCTTCACCCTTTCAGGCAACAAGGTCGTGGTGGCCGACGGGCTCCGGCTCGACTTCGAACAAAGCGCGTCGCATGTCATCCGAGTCCAAGTCAGCGATGGGCAGGGCGGAGTTCGGACCGAGAGCCTGACCATCAGCGTCACGGATGTCTCGCCCGAGGTCGTCACCGGGGATGCGCGCGCCAACACCTTTGTCGGTGGCTCGGGCCGCGACGTCCTCGCGGGCCTGGGCGGCAACGACACGCTCCTGGGTGGGGGCGGGGCGGACCGGCTCGACGGTGGAGTGGGAACGGACCGGCTGGAGGGCGGGGCGGGGAGCGACATCTATGTTCTGGCCGCGGCGGGTGACACTATCGTGGAGCTGGCCGGGGGCGGGACGGATCAGGTGCAGGCTTCGGTGGGCGTGACGGCTCTGGCCGCCAATGTGGAGAACTTGGTCTTGACTGGCACGTCAGCCCTCAACGGTGCGGGCAACGGTCTGGCGAACCGCCTGACGGGGAACGGGGCCGCCAATTCGCTCTCTGGATTGGCGGGCAGCGATGCCCTGCTCGGCGGGGCTGGGCATGACCGCCTGACAGGGGGCGTGGGCAATGACGTGTTTGTCTTTGCAAGCCGCGCGGAAGCCGGGGACGTCATCACCGACTTCCACAACAACTCGGGCGACAACGACCGCATCCAGATCGACGCTTCCGCCTTCGGGGGCGGGCTGCTGGCCGGGGCGCGGCTCACCGCCTCACAGTTCCAGGCCGCCGACGACGCCATCCTGCAAGGAACGGCAGAGCGAGGCGTCCGGTTCATCTGGGAGAAGGATGCGACGAAGCTCTGGTTCGACAGCAACGGCAGCGGCGCGGGTGGGCTGACGCTGGTGGCCGACCTGCAAACGGGGGCGGCCGTGACAGCAGGAGACATCTGGCTGATCTAGGGCAACAGGCGCCGGATCGCTCGCGACGCTGCCCAGCGCCGATGCAGTGCCCCGACTGTTCTTGCTCGGACTTCCCCTCATCCTGCACCGTTGTCTGGAAACCGGATCAATCCCTGTTCCGGCACTATGTCAGGCGCTGGGCTCTGGGTTCCCCGAGCTTTGGACCGCAATCCACGACCGTGTCCTAGATCCATCCGGACCGGCACGCCCTGACGCAGGAGTTTTCGCCGGCATCGTCGGGTCCGGTGCCAAATGGGCAAGCTCAACAGGGCCTGAGCTGTGAACGCGCTGATGCGGGTCGACTGTTCGTCGGATGGCCCACCATGGTGTGGAGCAGCATAATCCAGGCTCAGAGCATACCCAGGGTCAGCGGCGGCCCAGAGGCGATGCTGTGACATTCACCATCGAAGACTTGCCCTTGGTTGATCGGCCCCTGTCTCTTTCGCCGTTGGCAGGCTGACGATCAGGGTCAGGGAGGACGGGCGGGCTAGTCCGGAGATCGTCTAACATGCAGGCCTCCCGATCGAGATGCGGCTCTCACAAAAAGCACTACCTTGCGGCCTGTGATCATGCCTCCTCGACGGGCAGGGCTGTTTGTCGTCACACTGGACCGTGACAAGGAAAAACCGGAGTAGCCTATGCGTCTGACTGCCACGATCCTGAGCGTCGTTGCCGCCATCACCGTGTCCACCACCGCGAACGCCCAAGTGGCGGTTTCGTCCAAGATCGACACCGAAGGAGGTGTGCTGGGCAACATCATCCTTCAGGTGCTTCAGAATGCGGATATCCCCGTCACGGACCGCATCCAGCTTGGCGGAACGCCCATCGTCCGCGAGGCGATCATCGCGGGAGAGATCGACATCTATCCCGAATACACGGGCAATGCGGCCTTCTTCTTCGAGCGTGCGGATGAACCTGTCTGGAACGATCCCGCAAGCGCCTATGCCGAAGCCGCGCGGCTTGATCTGGAGGCGAACCAGATCGTCTGGCTGACGCCTTCGCCCGCCAACAACACCTGGGGCGTGGCCATCCGTAACGATGTGGCGGAAGCCAATGGCCTCAGCACCTTCAGCGACTTTGCCAAGTGGGTGTCCAGCGGAGGGGAGGCCAAGCTCGCCGCATCGGCCGAGTTCGTCAACTCTCCGGCGGCCCTGCCGAAGTTCCAGGAGATCTACGGCTTCACCCTGTCGCCCGACCAACTGGTGACCCTGTCTGGCGGCGACACGGCGGCCACGATCGCGGCTGCGGCCCAGCAGACCAATGGCGTCAACGCCGCCATGGTCTACGGCACCGACGGCGGCATCGCACCGTCCGGATTAACGGTTCTCACGGACGACAAGGGCGTGCAGCCCATCTACCAGCCAGCGCCGATCATCCGACAGGAGGTGCTCGAGGAGTATCCGCAGATCGAAAACCTGCTCGAGCCGGTGTTCGAGGGACTGACCCTTGAAGTGCTGCAGGGGTTGAACGGCCGCGTGCAGGTGGGTGGCGAGGCCGCGGCGACTGTCGCGACCGATTACCTGACGCAGAACGGCTTTCTGGAATAGTCTATCTTTTCAGGATGTACCCCTCGGTGGCCTGTCCATGCGATGGGCCACCCTGGTCTTGCCACTGACCATGGTCTGCAGCACCGATGAAGAAAACGCCGGCCCCTCATGTCCGCGTCATTCCGGAGCCTCGATGAGCGTCGTCCGCACTGCCAAGGCCGCCGGTCGGCCAAACTGGCTCGTGTTCGATAAGCTCGGGGTGCTGATCGGGGTGATCGCTGCTGCAGGCGTCATGCTTCCTTTTGCCCTGTTCCGGGCCAATCGCATCGTGGCTGGAGAGGGAAGGGGCTTGGCGGAAGCGCTGCCCAGTGTCGTGTCGGCTGTCCTGATCGGTGCTCTGGTGATTGGCTTCATGGGCGCGCTGTTCCGCGTTGCGCCCTCGGTCAAGCTGGTGGCGGGGGTTCTCGCTTTGATTGGCCTGGCGATATCGATCGGGTGGTCAGCCCGCTACCTCACGCCCCCGGAGGACACGCTTGCCCGTGTTTCCCCTGCGGGTGGGTTCTGGCTGCTGGTCCTGGCGTTCGCGCTGCTCGTTGCCGATGCGCTGATCCGGCTGCGGCCAGGGCCCTGGCTCCGTATCACGGCGCTGGTCACCGTGGGCGTGGCGGTTGCCTTGTTGCTGTGGAGCGGCACATGGGACGACCTGTCGATCCTCAGGGAATATGCCAATCGTGCCCCGGCCTTCTGGCAGGAGGCCCGGGCGCATCTGGTTCTGGCGTTCGGGTCGGTGGCGATGGCCGCTTTCGTCGGCGTGCCGATCGGCGTGCTGTGCCACAAGCTGCAGGCTTTCCGAACCGTCGTGCTCAATGGGCTCAACATCGTCCAGACCATCCCTTCAATCGCGCTGTTCGGCCTGCTGATCGCACCGCTGGCCTGGGTGGCCGCAAACGTGCCAGGGGCGGCGGCGCTCGGGATATCGGGCATCGGAACAGCGCCCGCCATGGTGGCGCTCTTTGCGTATTCGTTGCTGCCGCTGGTGTCGAACACGGTCGTGGGCCTTCAGGCCGTGCCGGCCTCGGCCGTCGATGCGGCCAAGGGCATGGGCATGAGCGGCTCACAGCGGTTCTTCGGCATCGAATTACCCTTGGCGTTTCCCGTGATCCTGACGGGCATCCGCATCGTGCTGGTGCAGAACATCGGACTGGCAACCATCGCCGCCCTGATTGGTGGGGGCGGGTTCGGCGTCTTCGTGTTCCAGGGCATCGGACAGACGGCGATGGACTTGGTGCTCCTGGGCACCGTGCCAACGGTTGCGCTGTCCTTTGCCGCAGCGGTGGTGCTCGACGCCCTGGTCGAGCTGAGTTCGGTTCGGAGGCGCCGATGATCGAGATCGAGGATGTCACCAAGATCTACGAAGGCACGGCTGTGGTCGATCGGGTGACGCTCACCATTCAGCCGCATACGATCTGTGCGGTCGTCGGAACCTCCGGCTCGGGCAAGACGACCCTGGTGCGAATGATCAACAAGCTCGTGGAGCCCAGTTCGGGCGCTATCCGCATCGATGGCGTCGACATCGCCGGCATCCCCGCCTTTCAGCTACGCCGCCGCATCGGTTACGCCATCCAGGGACTTGGGCTTTTTCCCCATCGCACGGTGGGGCAGAACATAGCCACCGTGCCGAAGCTCCTTGGCTGGAACAGGGGGCGCATCAGGGACCGGGTAGAGGAGCTCTTGGACCTGTTCGGTCTTGATCCGGAAGAGTTTCGCGACCGCATGCCCCATGAACTCTCGGGGGGGCAGCAACAGCGGGTGGGCGTCGCGCGCGCGCTCGCGGCCGGCCCCAACATCCTGCTCATGGACGAACCGTTCGGAGCCCTGGACCCGCTGATCCGTGCCAAGGCGCAGGAGGATCTGCTGACCATCCAACGCAGGTTCGGCACCACGATCATGCTCGTGACACATGACATGAACGAGGCCATCCATCTGGGCGATACCATCGCCGTCATGGACAAGGGCAGGCTGCTGCAGGCTGCGCCGCCCCGGACGATCATCGCGGACCCCGCGACACCCTTTGTCGCCGAACTGATCGGGACCGCCGAGCGGCCGTTCCGGCTCTTGTCGTTGGCGCGCGTGTCCGACCATGCCGAACCCGGCCAAGCAACGGGAGAGCCGATCGACGCCGACCGTTCGCTGCGCGACGCCTATGCCGAGCTGCTTTGGTCCGGCCGGGCAGCGGCCCCCGTGCGGCGCAACGGCGACATCGTCGGGCGGATCAGCCTCGACCAACTTGCGCGATTGGCCGCACGACCGCGATGAAGGTTGGATCGATCTTTCGCCTGCTTGCCCTGGTCCTGCTGATCGCCCTTCTGCTGAGGCCCGAGACCTTTGCCGGCCTCTTTGCCCTGTTCGCCGGCCCTCGGCAGCCGCCGATCTACAACCAGGGCAGTCTGCTCGAACTGACCCTGAACCACTTGGCCATCGTCGGCGCCGCGATCCTGGCCTCCACCCTCGTCGCGGTAGGACTGGGGGTCCTGGTGACGCGGCCGATCGGAGCCGAGTTCCTGCCCCTGTCTCGCGCACTGGCCCAAGTCGGGCAGACATTCCCGCCGGTGGCGGTGTTGGCGATAGCGGTTCCCGTGCTGGGCTTCGGCACGGCGCCGACCTTCGTGGCGCTGTTCCTTTACGGGCTGCTGCCCATTTTCGAGAACACCTTGGCCGGGTTGACCAACCTGCCACCCAAGGTGACCGATGCCGCCAAGGGCATGGGGATGACCGGCTGGCAGCGCCTGTTGAGCGTCGATCTACCGTTGGCGCTGCCCGTCATTCTGGCGGGCGTGCGGCTATCGACCGTGATCTCGCTGGGCACCGCGACAATCGGATCAACGGTCGCGGCCCGCACCTTGGGCGAAGTCATCATCGCGGGGCTGCTGTCGGCCAACACCGCCTTTGTCCTCCAGGGTGGCCTGATCGTCGGCCTGCTGGCGGTGCTGATCCATGATGGTTTTTCGGCACTGGAACGGCTGGTCCTGGCGCGCAACGGCCAGGCGGGAGCAGCAGCGGGCTGACCCCAAGGGCTTGGAGACGATGATGCCGCAGGGCGTGGGGCTGAACGGCGCCCGGCTGCACGATCCGATCCGGGGCAGCCCATCAGGGATCTTGGCCCGGAGGGGCCGGCCGCTCCCTCCTGCCATGGCACCATAGGCTGCCTCAGGCCGGACCACCTGCGCCGGTCACCCGCCAGATCACGTCTCCCACATCGTCCGCGACCAGCAATGAGCCATCGGGACCGATGGCAACCCCGACCGGGCGCCCATAGGACACCTTCTCGTCGGGAGCGAGGAAGCCCGATAGGATGTCCCGCGGCGGCCCAGACGGCCGGCCATTCTCGAACGGAATGAACACGACCTTGTAGCCGCTCAGGGTCGAGCGGTTCCAGGACCCATGCTGTCCGATGACCATCCCCTCCGGGAAGCCGGGCAGCGTTCCAGCCGGAAGCCAGCACAGCCCAAGCGACGCCGTATGGCCGCCCAGCGCGTAGTCCGGACTGAGGGCTTTGGCCACCATCGCGGCATCCTGCGGCACCCGATCATCGACGGTCTGGCCCCAATAGCAGTAGGGCCAGCCATAGAAGCCACCATCACGGACGGATGTCAGGTAGTCCGGCGGGGTCTCGTCCCCCAAGCCGTCGCGTTCGTTGACCACGGTCCAAAGCGCTCCGGTCGTGGGCTCCCACGCCAGTCCCACCGGGTTGCGGAGGCCCGAGGCAAAGATACGGCTTTCTCCGGTCTCGAGGTCGATTTCGTAGATCGCGGCTCGACCGACCTCCTTGTCCAGCCCGCTTTCGCCGATATTGCTGAGCGAGCCTACCCCGACATACAGCTTGCGCCCATCAGGGCTGGGCAGCAGGCTCCGGGTCCAGTGACCTGCGGGCTTGACGTCCAGGATCTTACGGCCGGCCGTCCTGATGCGGGTCGCCCCCTCGGGATAGTCGTAGGCATAAACCCCGTCGGTGTTGCCGACGTAGAAAGTCCCGTCGAGCATCGCCATGCCGAGCGGATGGTTCAGCCCTTCCATGAAGACGTGACGCTCTTCGGCCGCGCCGTCGCCATCCGCGTCCCGCAACAGGGTGATCCGGTTGGGGCTGTCCCCCACCGCGGCGGCCCGCTTCATGGTTGTGTGGATCGCATAGTCGAACAGGGTCGTGATCGGCCCTCCGGGCACGCCCAGGGCTTCGGCCGTCACCACGTCGCCGTTCGGCAGGACGTGGATCCAGCGGGGATGCTTGAGGCCGGTGGCGAAGGCGTTCACAGAAAGCCCTGGGGCGGCAGTCGGGGTCTGCCCCGCACTCCAACCTTTGGCCGTCGGCATCTTCAGTGTCGGGATGCCCTGAGGTTTAGCCGCTGGAATGGCCGGGCTGCTGCCGATGGCCGGCTCGCCCGTCGTGGCCCCCCGCCGACGCATGAGGATCATCAAACCGCCGACCATGGCCACGACCTGTGCGAAGATTGCTGACATATCTGCTCCCTGAATAGCCGAGACCGGTATGTCAGGGCCGGCCGGACAAGGGAACCTTGCCTGAGCCTGGTAGGGGGCTGGCCGGGCAGGGGGGGTTCCGGCGCGACCGGTTCCAGTTCCTCAAGGCCTTGCCTGGGTGATCCTCCCGGCGGTGGGGTTCCGCCTGTCCCTGGCCTCCTCCTCAGGGATGTCCAGGGCTTTGGGAACGGCTCAGGCAGTGAGCCGAGCCGCCGCGGGGCAGCACGGAGCCAAGCGCTGAGTGGGTCCGTGAACAGACCGAGGTTGTCGACCGGGGCCCGCTTCCTCTCCGAGCCTGTCTGGATCTCCCACTTCAACTGCTTTTCGGCCCGGGGCTGGGCCACAAGGATCCGTCCACGTCCTGGCGACGGTCGAGGAACATCTCACAAGACGATGCGGCCCAAGTAGCCCCTTGACAGGGCCTGTGCCGGGCAGTGGTGCGGATCGCGCTTAGGACCATGCATCGCGCCGATTGCGAGGCTCATCCTTGAAAGATGCGCGCCATCTCGCTGTCGAACTGCGACCAGCTCATGGTTGCGGCATTGCCGGCATAGCCGTCGTAGTGCGATCGACCCGAAGAGTTTGGTAGCCCAGCCCAGATCTTGGCCAAGTTGTTCATGAAACCGTGCCGCGTCAGCTCGCCCGAGCGGTAGGCCACGAGGCCGGCCTCGTGCAACAGGATGTCGGCAAGGCGGTCCTGCATCGACGGTGAGAAACGGTCATCAGGGCCGGCGCCAAGGATATCGACAAGGCGCGCCAGCGTCGACGGGATGAACTGATACCGCCCGATCGCATGCGGCTGGCCGGGCGTCGCGTCGATCCAGGCGAAGATGTCACCCAGCGTCATGTCTGTGGGAAGTCGGTCAGGCTTGCGTGTCGCGCCATATTGCACCGCGTCGTAGCCGGCCCGACCGGCTTCGGCCTGGGCGATGAGGCTGCGGATCATGTCGGCCTGGGGATCGATTCCAAGTGTCGGAGCGTAGGCGTAGGCGTCGCCTGTTGACCCTGACGGCCTGCGATCCCGCGGCGCATATGGCGCGAACATGCCGCCGGTCGCCCGTCCGACAAACAGGCTCTGGGCGCGGCCCCGCGCTTCCTCGGCTTCGGCGGTGTCGGGAATCTCCGCGCGAGCCCGGATCAGGGGTTGCGGCTCCAGCGTCGGGTCGGACGATGGCTGGTCCGATGACGACTGGTTGAAGAATGACGGCCGGCTGCTCTGAAGCTTGCCTCCGGTAAACAGCGAATAGCCTTGCGCACAGACGCCGCCAGCCGTGAGAACAAGAATTGCTCCCGGCGCGAGCAGGTGGACCAGTGCCGTCATGCGAACCTCGTTCTGAGATCGGTGCGCCGGCACCTTGACCGCTACGGGGTTTGCAATCCGTTACCGCCTGACAATTAGACCGGCATCAGCCGATCTGTCGCAGGAACGCCTGCGCTGGCTGCCGCAGCCCGGGGCCGTGCGTAGGGCAGGCGACGACTCGTCAGGAGCGTCTCTGCCCTGCGCACCCCTCGGCCAGATCGGCCGTCCTGCATCCGAGCGGGCGATCGGCTGCCGTGGGGCCGGTCCGGATTGCAGATCCCAGGGCTGGCAGGGCCGGAACAACCATCAACGTCTGGTCGAAGGACCGGCCCTGGGGTGGGCCGGTCCCTTCCGTCACGCAGGTCAGACGCCGACCCTGATCATCTGCCAGGAGTAGGGCGGCAGAGTGAGATGCAGGATGCCACCCTCGACCGCCGCGCCAGTGCCCGGTTTGGGCGCAATCAGGTCGGGCTGCTCCATCGTGTTGACGGCCCTGAGGTCGGGATGGGTCATCACCTGATGATCGACGACCTTGGCGGCTGCGAAGCCTTCCAGCGAGACGGCGGTCGTGATCGCCCGATCCGGATGGCGGTTCACGGCGAAGAACGTGATCGTCCGGCCGGCGTCGTCCTGCACGCCCGCGATGTCGAGGTAGGGTACCTCGCCGGCCGTTTCGGTGTCGTAGGTCGGCGAGGCGACGGCCAGCCGCAGCGCCGTTCCCCGCCCGTAAAGCGAGGTGAGGAGGAAGGGCCAATAGGTCGTCTGCCGCCAGACGGGGCCGCCGGGCTCGGTCATGATCGGCGCGATGACGTTCACGATCTGCGCGATGCAGGCGATCTTCACCACGTCGGCGCGGCGGATGAAGGTGTTGAGGGTCAGCCCCACCTGCAGGACGTCTTCGAAGTTGTAGATGTCTTCAAGCAGGCGCGGCGCCTTGGGCCACCCTTCCATGCCCTGCAGGATCGCCTTGTCCTGCTCGTGGCTGTGATACCAGACGTTCCATTCGTCGAAGCAGATGGCAACGTCATGCTTGGACCGCTTGTTGGCCTTCACCACGTTGATGACCGACTGGATGGTGCCGATGTAGCGGTCCAGCGTCTCGCTCAGCGCCAAGTACTCGGCGGTGTTCTTGGCCTTGTTCTGCGAATACATGTGCAGCGACAGGTAATCGACCGACTCGTAGGTATGCTCGAGAACGATGCGCTCCCATTCGGGGTAGGTGGGCATCTTGGGATTGGACGAGCCACAGACCACGAGTTCCAGGCTCTTGTCGAAGGCCCTGAGGGCCTTGGCGACCTCCCCGGACAAGCGGCCATATTCATGCGCGGTCTTCTGGCCGATCTGCCAGGGGCCGTCCATCTCGTTGCCCAGGCACCAGAGCCGGCAGTTCCAAGGCTCTGCGCGCCCGTTCTTCTTCCGCAGGTCGCCCCAGTAGGCGCCGGTCGGCCCGTTGACGTATTCGACGAAGTTGCGCGCCTCATCCAGGCCGCGCGACCCGAGGTTGAGCGCCAGCATGGGCTTGGTGTCCACGATCTCGCACCAGTCCATGAACTCGTGGATGCCGATCTCGTTCGACTCCGAGGTATGCCAGGCAAGATCGAGCCGCGTGGGCCGGTCCTCCCGGGGACCGATGCCGTCCTCCCAGTTGTAGGAGGACACGAAATTGCCGCCCGGGTACCGGACGAACGGCATTTGCAGCGCCTTGACGACCTCTGCGACATCCCCTCGGAACCCCTGGGCATCGGCCGTGGGATGACCGGGCTCATAGATGCCTGAATAGATGGCGCGGCCCAGATGCTCGAGGAAGCCGGAATAGATGCGGTCGTCGATCTTGGCGATCGTGTAATCCCGGTGCGCGGTGACACGGGCCGCCAGCACCTCGCCCGCCTGCGCGGCCCCGCTGCCCTGGCCTTCAACCATGACGTTCATCGTTCTTCCCCTCCCGGCGTGCCTTGGATGCACTCTTTGTATCGCGATACCCGATATCTATCTGGAAGTGGAATGCTGCGGTCAAGCACCCTGTCGTATCACCGGCGTGCGGTCACCCTCAGGATGATGTCCTGATCGTAGTTGCCGAAGCCCCGCCCGAAGATGTTGATGCCGCCGGGATGGCGGGCGTCCTCGCGCACCGCGACCGTGAGCCGGATGGAGCGGTGGTCCGCCAGGCTCAGGTCCTTGATGCTCACCGGCGAGATCTTGACCCCATCTACGAAGGAGCCTTCGGGCGTTACCCGGAAGCTCTTGAGCATGCCGTACTGGCTGCCTTTCAGCTTCCACCAGTCAGGTGTGTAGACTCCGCGCTTGTCGCCGAAGTCACCGGGCGAGGTCCAAGTGCCGATCTCGATACCGTTGATCGAAACGGTGATGTCCGATGGCCAGTCGGGCGAGGTTCCGGGCACCTCGGAGGAAAGCTCCATGGCAACCTCCAGGGCGGCCACATCCCCACCCAAGAGGCGTGCGTTGTTGGGGAACTGGTAGTCGACGTAGCCCCGCATGAACCAAACCAGCGCCGCTCCCATCCGGCCGGGGTCGAGAAAGCTGTCCGGCACGTCGAGAAGGCCCACCACACCGTGAGGCGAGCAGAGGCCGCAAGGCGCGCTCACCTGACAGCTTGTGTAGAGCCCGAGCGGCATGGCGGTTTCGATGGTGTCGGAGTCGGATGGCCGGGGCGGATCCTTGAACGTGACCAGCACCTCGTCAAAGAGTGTGTGGCAAACCTTTTGCGTCCCCTTGCGAGCGCGCTGGTTCTCGGACCGGACGAGGCCGGCCTCCTCAAGGATTTGGATATTCGCCGAGACGCTGGATTGCGGTAGGCCGGTCGCCGTCGAGATGTCGTTGACGTTCAATGGGCCGGCGCGCAGGAGCTTGAGGATCCGGGCTCGCGCCGGGGAGGCGAAGGCCCGCAGCACCGCCTGATCCTCCTCGGGGTCCACGATGAGGAAGTCGCGGGACATGGCCCTTTACCTTCGCGCTGACGGGTTCGGTCCGTGGACGGTAACAGCTTTTCAGGTATGATCAATCGGAGTCAGCATTTTCGAGCCGCATACTGGCGAATCTGCTGAGTTGCCACTCGCCTAACGGGTTCAGCTGGCCCCAATCGCCCGGCCTGACCGGCTGCAAACCTGACTGGCCAGTACGTAGCATGAAAACTGTTGAGAATGATGGCCGACCGGTTAGAGTGCTGGCAACAATGCGGCCAACCGCCGCGAAAACGGGAGGAGCACATGAACGCAGTGTGGAGATTCGGCGCGGTCGCCGGGGTTGCTGTCCTGATGGCCGGCTCGGCCGCTGCTCAGGAAACGGTCGTCTGGTGGGACTTCCTGTCGGGCGGCGACGGCGTCCGGATGAAGCAGCTCATCGAGCAGTTCAACGCCGAGCATCAGGGCGAGGTCGTCATCGACGCCACCACGCTTGAGTGGGGGACACCCTTCTACTCCAAGGTCCAGACCTCCGCCGCTGTCGGCGAGGCGCCCGACCTCATGACCTACCACGCCAGCCGCATCCCGCTCGCGGTGCAGCAGGGCATCCTCCAAGAGATCACGGCGGCCGACTGGGAAGCCATGGGCCTTTCGCCCTCCGATTACGACCCGGCCACGCTGGACGCGGTGACGAGCGACGGCAAGCAGTATGCCGTGCCCTTCGACACCCATCCCATCGTCCTTTACTACAACAAGGACGTCCTGGGCGAAGCGGGCCTCCTGACCGAGGATGGATTGCCAAAGGGCCTCGAGTCGGCGGAGGCCTTCACGGCCACCCTGCAGGCTCTCAAGGACGCCGGCGTGCAGTTCCCGATGGGAAGCGTCACGGCAGACGGCAACTTCATGTTCCGCACCATCTATTCGCTGATGGGGCAGCAGGGCGGGGAGTTAATGACCGACGGGGAGTTCCTCGCCGGAGACAACGCCGAAAAGCTGCAGAACGCCCTTTCGGTCCTGGCCGGCTGGACCGAAGCCGGGCTTCAGTCCACCTACACCGACTACCCCGCGACGGTGGCGCTGTTCACCTCGGGCGAGGCGGCCATGATGATCAACGGCGTGTGGGAGGTTCCCACCATGATGGACCTGCAATCCCAGGGCCAGCTCTTCGAGTGGGGTGCCGTTGAGTTGCCGGTCATCTTCGAACAGCCCACGACCTATGCCGACAGCCACTCCTTCGCGATCCCGGCCAACCAAGGCAAGGAAATGACGCCCGAGAAGCGCGCCGCCGTGCTGG
The DNA here is from genome assembly GCF_006152115.1 of Rubellimicrobium rubrum. Classification (GTDB taxonomy): domain Bacteria; phylum Pseudomonadota; class Alphaproteobacteria; order Rhodobacterales; family Rhodobacteraceae; genus Rubellimicrobium; species Rubellimicrobium rubrum. Next base: position 21,494 of record NZ_VDFU01000017.1, read on the forward strand.
AAGTGGTCGGCTGGATGGCGAAGAATTCGCTCTTCTGGGCGACCGCGGGGCACATCCCGGCCTATGGGCCGGTCACCCAGTCCGAGGACTACAAGGCGATGCAGCCCAACGCGACCTATTCCGCGCTGACGGCCAACATGATCTTCGACCCCAAGACGCCGCTGGCCGGCGTCGCCGGGCCGATCTTCGACGTCATGTCCACCTACTTCGTGCCGACGCTCAACGGCGAGATGGACCCGGCCGAGGCGGTCGAAGCCATCCGCGAGGAACTGAACGACTTGAACTGACCCGTGCTCCGGGGCGAGCCCGCGCGCGCGCGCGCCCCGGACCCTTCTCTGCCCTCCGAGGAGATGCGGATGCTGCGGCATACGACCAAGGAGACGCTGATCGCGCTGGCATTGGTGACGCCGTTCGTCGCCATCTATGGGCTCGTCTTCGTCTACCCCACGATCAAGATGTTCCTTCTGAGCTTCACGGACGCCCCTCTGATCGGTCCGGGAGAGTATGTGGGCGTCGAGAACTACACCCGGCTGACCAGCGACCGCCGCTTCGACACCGCCTTCTGGAACACTGCCTATTTCGTGCTCCTCAGCGTGATACCCGGAACCTTTGCCGCCCTGGGCATCGCCCTGGGTGTCGAACGTCTCGGTGGTCGGCTGCAGTCGCTGGTGCTGGCCCTCTTCTTCCTGCCCTACATCCTGCCCGTATCGGTCGTGTACCTGATCTGGGACTGGACCCTGAATTTCCAGTTCGGCATCGCGATGCACGTCTTCGACCTCCTCGGCATCCAGCGCGTGCCGATCTTCAAGTCGACGGCCTGGTTCATGCCGGCCGTGGCCCTCGTGACCATCTGGTGGACCTCCGGCTTCTCGGTCCTGCTGTTCCTGTCGGGCCTTCGAGCCATTCCCAAGGAGATCTACGAGGCGGCCGCGCTGGACAATGCGAGCCGCTGGACGACCTTCCGCCGAGTGACCTGGCCGCTGCTTTGGCCCGTGACGGCGCTGGTCCTGACGATTGGGCTCATCGCGCAGCTCAAGATCTTTGACCAGGTGTACCTGTTCTCGACCGGCGGACGTCCGAACGACAACATGGTCATGGTCTATTACATCTTCCAACGAGCCTTCCAAAGTGACCAAGGCGGGCGCGCCGCCGCCATCGCGGTGGTCCTTTTCGCGATCGTCATGATCGTCTCGGTCCTCAATTTTCAGCTGATGCGGCTGAGCCGCGGGAGGGCCTGATGACCGCCATGCCCCTGGCCGGCGCCCCTTCGGCAGCCCGGATGCGTCGGTTAAACATCGCTGGCGGCATCATCTCGGTCCTCACCGTGGCCGCTGCCGTCATCTGGGCCTTTCCGATGTATTGGGCCGTCATCACCTCGCTCAAGCCCGAGAACGAGACCGTCCGTCCCTTTATCGAGCTGTGGCCCGAGACGCTGACCTTCGAACATTACAGATTCGCGCTGTTCGAGACCCAGATCGGCCGCTGGTACCTCAATTCCGTTATGACGGCGCTGGGGGTGACCATCCTCACCGTCGCATCGTCGCTCCTGTGCGGTTACGCGATCTCGCAGCTCCGGTTTCCGGGGCGGCGGCTGCTCTGGTGGCTCATTCTGGCCAGCTTCATGGTCCCGACGCAGGTCCTGATCATCAACCACTTCGAGCTGGTCGCGGGGCTTGGGCTTCTGAACACCTGGGCGGGGATCATCCTGCCGCAGCTGATCCACCCGGTCGTGATCATCGTCTACAAGCAGTTCTTCGACAACGTGCCCAAGGATTTCCGCGAGGCGGCCGTGATGGACAACGCTTCGGAATGGCGGATCCTGACCCGCATCTACATTCCGATGAACTGGGGCGTCACGACGGCGCTCTGCATCGTCAACTTCATCTGGGCGTGGAACGCGTTCCTGTGGCCATTCCTGGCCGTCACCAAGACCGAGGCGATGACCATCACAGTGGGGATCACGCAGGTGAACGACGCATTCGGGGTGTACTATGCCCGGCAGCTTTCGGCCGCCGTGCTCGCGGGTCTGCCCGTGGCGCTGGCCTATCTGCTGTTCCAACGCCGCGTGACCGAGGCCATCACCCTGTCGGCCGGCATCAAGGGCTGAGGCCGGCAGCGGGGTTCCGCTACCGGCCGGGGCTCCTCAGGCCGTCTCGGTCGCGCGGACCGCCTGCGCTTGGGCAGGGTGCCAGGCGCGGCCCGACGCGTCGAACAGATGCATCTCGGCCCTGTCGATCCCAAGAGCAACCCGGTCGCCCGGCGCCACGTTCGACCGCCCCGAGTCCTGTGCCGTGAGCGAGCGCCCGTCGGCCAGGCGGACATGGATCAGCGTTCGGTCGCCCAGACGCTCGATAATGACGGCCTCGCCGACAAGGTCGCCCCCGCTCGGGACGACGCGCAGGTTCTCGGGCCGCACCCCAAGCTCGTAGCGACCATCGTTGGGAAGGTCGATCGGCACCGGCAGCGCCGCGCCAGAAGGCAGCGTCACGAGCCGCTCCGCGCCGCGACGGCTGACGTCCACCTCCAGGAAGTTCATCGCCGGGCTTCCCACGAAGCTGGCAACGAAGCGGGACACGGGGCGCATGTAGACCTCGAGCGGGGTGCCGATCTGCTCGATCCGCCGTTCGTTCAGGATCACGATCCGGTCGGCCAGGGTCATGGCCTCGGTCTGATCGTGCGTGACATAGATCATGGTCGAGCGGAGCCGCTGGTGAAGCTCTGCCAGTTCCACCCGTGTCCTCACCCGCAGAGCGGCATCAAGGTTCGACAAAGGCTCGTCGAAGAGGAAGGCCCGCGGTTCCTTCACGATGGCTCGGCCGATGGCCACGCGCTGCCTCTGACCACCAGACAGTTCGGCCGGGCGGCGGTCCAGCAGGGCCCCGATCTCGAGGATGCGGGCCGCGTCGGCGACGCGGCTGGCGATCTCGGCCTGCGGCAGGTTGATGTTGCGCAGGCCGAAGGCCATGTTTTCGCGCACGGTCATGTGCGGGTAGATGGCATAGTTCTGGAACACCATGGCCACGCCGCGCTGCCCCGGTGGCAGCTGCTCGCATCGCTGCCCGCCGATCGTCAGAGTTCCCGAGTCGATGGTCTCAAGTCCGGCGATCATCCGGAGGAGAGTGGACTTGCCCGAGCCGGATGGCCCCAGGAACACCACGAACTCGCCCGAGCCGATGGCAAGCGAGACGTCCTCGATGACGGGAACGGCTCCGTAACTCTTTGACACGTTGGCCAGCACGATCTCGGCCATGAGCGGCATCCTCCCCTTTTCTTCTATCATTATGGATATGGATCACGAGTCAAGAAATGAAGCCGTGATGGTCCCGGGCCGTTCCGACACTGACCCCTAGGCCGCAGACTTCTCTCGCCCCCACGAGGGCCCAGACATTGGACGGCTCAGAGGCAGGTCGAGGTCAAGGCGACCGGCATCGAAGTCCAGGCGGCGGCCAGGAGCGATACGGCGGCAAGCGCAAGGCTCGTGCCCTGGACGAAGCGCGACGGGGACGGATCCCGCGAGATCAGCCAAAGCAGGACGGCTTGGAGCAGGACGGCCAAGGCCCAGCCGACAAGCAGGGCAGGTCGGGCGGGCAGGTCTTCGGGCCAGTGCCGCGAGCAGGTCAGGCCCTGGAGCGCATAAACGCCGCTGAACCCCGCGAGCCATAGGGCCAGAGGCACCGAAAGGCGAAGCACGTCCCTCATGCGAAGACACCCGGCAACCAGGCCGCGGCAAGGGCGACGAGGCCAGTCGAGCCGGCGAAGTCACACCAGAGCTGCGCGATCCGTGTTTCCCCGATGCGGACGGAGGAGGCATATCCCGCCGCCACCCGGAAGCAGACATAGGCGAGGATGATCGCGGCCAAAGTCGTGTGAAGCGCCACAAAGCCGCCGAGAAGCCAGAGCGTGGCGTCGTAGGCGTGCGAGGTCGGGTCGGGGCGGGCGGCCCAGATCGAGGCGGCGGCGGCCGTCAGCGCGCCCGCACCAGCAAGAGCTACAAGGAGACCGATCCAAGGCCCGCGACTGGCAAGGAGGGCTCGGGCTGCGAGCCGTGGTCCGGCAGCGAGGGCCGCCGCCCCGACGAGCGCGAGGAGAACGTCCAACAGGCCGGGCGCCACGTAGGACGCCGGGGGCCAGGCTGGGGCCACGGTCCAAAGGAAGGCATAGCCGAAAAGCAGCGAGCCGAACATGGTGGCATCGGCCAGAAGCAGGAACAGCGATCCCCACCAGCCGGGCGGGTCTGGAACCTCCCAAGCCGAGGGAAGGCTGGTTCCCCGGCCGGCATCCAACGGACCTTCGTCGCGCGTGCTCCCGTTGCTCCACGCCCAGCGGAGCGCGAGCGCGATGACGACGAGCAGGGCGACCCCGGCGGTGCGGTAGGCGTCCCAGAGCGGGGCCAGAAACACCACCGCCGTCGCCACGGCCATGACGAAGGGAAGGCCATCGTTGCCCGGCAGCACGGCCACCTGGAGCGGTTCTGCGCGGGAGGTTCCGACGACCAGCGTCTCGCGGCGCTTGCGCGTGGGCCAGGACAGGTAGCCTTCGCCGCGAGCGATGCGGACGGCGATCTCCGGGTCGTCGTGGAGGGGGTAGCGGCCCCGCACCTCGGGGATGGAGGCCACGTTGTAGGATGGGGAAGGAATGGCCGTCGCCCATTCGAGGGTGCCCGCGCCCCAAGGGTTGCGGCGTCCCCGGCTCGCGACGGCCGCGTTGACGGCGATGTCCACGACAATGAGGGCGAAGCCGATCGCTGTCACGAATCCGCCCACGGAGGCCACGAGGTTGATGATCGCCCAGCCATCTTCGGGGGCGTAGGTCCAGATGCGACGGCGCATTCCCAGAAGCCCGACCAGATGGACGGCCAGGAAGGTGACATGGAAGCCCGGCACCACCAGCCAGAAGGCGACTTCGCCCAGCTTGAAGAAGCGAGTGCGCCCCGTGATGATCGGCAGAAAGTAGTATACCGCCGCCACCATCGGGAACACGTAGCCGCCGATCAGGACGTAGTGAAGGTGGGCCACCACGAAATGAGTATCGTGGACCTGCCAGTTGAACGGCACCACGGCCAGCATCACCCCGGTGAGCCCGCCGATCACGAAGGTGGCGAAGAAGCCGAGGATCCAGAGCATGGGCAGGTGCAGCTCGGGCCGGCCCTTCCAGAGCGTGCCGATCCAGGCGAAGATCTGCACCGCCGTGGGCACTGCCACCAGCGTGGAGGCCGCCGAGAAGAAGGCGAGCCCCATATGGGGGATGCCGGTCGTGAACATGTGGTGGACCCAGAGCCCGAAGCTCAGCACCGCGAGCGAGACCGCAGCCCCGACCACCCAGCCGTAGCCCAGCAGGGTCGTGCGGGCCATGACCGGCAGGATCGTGGCGATCATGCCGGCGGCGGGCAGGAAGATGATGTAAACCTCCGGATGCCCGAACAGCCAGAACAGGTGCTGCCAGAGCAGGGCGTCCCCGCCCTTGTCGACTTGAAAGAAAGGCCAATCCAGCGCTCGCTCGGTCTCGAGCAGCACGCTTCCCAGGATCATGGGTGGGAAGGCCGTGAGGATCATCACGGCGACCACGAGGATGTACCAGGCAAAGATCGGCATTCGCGACAGCGACATGCCGGCGGCCCGGTAACGCAGCACGGTGACGACGACCTCGACGGCGGCGGCAATGGCCGACACCTCGATGAAGGTGATGGCCAAGAGCCAGACATCGGCGTTGATGCCGGGCGAGTACTCGGTAGAGGTGAGCGGCGGATACATGAACCAGCCATCGGCCGGCGCGAGGCCGAGGACGAGGGCCACGACCATGGTGGCGGCGCCGATCAGGTAGCACCAGAACCCATAGGCCGAGAGGCGCGGATAGGCCATGTCGCGCGTCCCGAGCATCCCCGGCAGGAGATAGACGGTCATCGCCTCGAAGAAGGGGATGGCGAACAGGAACATCATCACGGTGCCATGCATCGTGAAGACCTGGTTGTAGACCTCCGGGCCCATGAAGGCCGAGTGCGGGCTCGCGAGTTGGGCGCGGATCAGCATGGCGAGCACGCCGCCCAGAGCGAACATCAGCGCCGCGGTGATCAGGAAGATGCGACCGATGTCGTTGTTGTTGTTCGTGGTGAACCAGCCACGCAGACGGGGGTCCGCAGCGTAGATGGGCTCGAGCGCGCGGTGAAGCCGCAGCGCCGTCGCGCGGGGCCGTGCAGGCGGTGCATCAGGGGCGGCATCGGTCGGTGAAGGCGTCAGGGCGCGTCTCCTCGCAGGAAGGCACCCCAGGAGGCGGGGTCGTGGGCTTCCACCCGGAATGTATGGCCTAGATAGCCTTCGCCGCTGAACTCGGCGGACAGGCCGCGATAGGTGCCTGGCCTCGTGGCCTCGATGCGCAAGACATTGACATGGCCCGGGATGGCGTCGAGCTTGCCGGCAAGGCGGGGCACCCAGAAGCTGTGGATGACGTCCAGGCTGGTGATCTGCACATCCACAGGCCGGCCCGCGGGGATGTGGAGCACGTTTTCTGTGGTCTGGCCGGGGCGGTCGGCATAGCCGAAGCGCCATTCCCATTGCCGCGCCTCGGCCGTGACCGTCACGAGGTCGGATGCCGCGTGGGGCAGGAGGCGCTCGCCCACGACAAGGCCATAGCCGGTGAGGGTCGCAAGCACCACGGAAGGAAAGGCGAGCCCCAGTCCCCACAGCCAGAGCCGCTGACGCCTGTCGTCCGGCGCGGCACGGGGCTCTCGGCGGCGGAACGCCGGAAGGAGCAGGGCCATGACGAGAAGGAAGATTGCTGTGGCCCCGGCCAGGAGCCCCCACCAGAGCGTCGCGATCGTTTCTGCGGCGGGTCCGGCGGGGTGAAGTGCGGACAGGCGTTCGACGCAGGCGGGCAGGAGCGCTAGGCTTGTCAGGGCAACGACGGTGGAGTGGCTCGGATGGCGCAGGCGATGGAACAGGGCCCCAAGGAAGCGGGGGAGTTCGACGATCCGATTAATGACGCTCCCGGATTTCAGGAAACCGAGAGTCGGGTGGCGATCTGGGGCCATCCCCTTCACGCCATGAGCGTGGCCTTTCCGGTGGCGCTCACCTTCTGCGCCTTCGGAGCGGACGCGCTCTTCTGGTGGTCGGGGGCCGAACGCTGGGCCTGGGCGGCGCTCTGGGCTTCGGGCACGGCATTCCTGTTCGGACTGGCGGCTGGTGCCACCGGGACCATGGAGCTTCTCATGGTGCCGGGCATCAGGATCCGGGCGGCGGCTTGGACCCATTTCGTGATCGCGGTGATGCTGCTGTCGTTGTTGGGCCTCAACTGGGGCTGGCGTCTCACCGGCTATGTCGAAGCGGTGCTGCCCTGGGGGCTTCTCATGTCCGGGTTCGCGGTCCTGGTGGTCTCGGCGACGGGATGGCATGGGGGCAAGCTCGTCTTCGACTATCGGCTGGGGACGTCGAAGGGCAGCTCTCCCCCGACCGGCTGACTGAGCCAAGCGGGGATCGGCAACTCCCCGAGTTCTGGCTTGGACAGCACAAGGGCGAGGACGCCGAGCGAGGCCAGGACGAGTGCGAGGTTCGGCAGGAACGGCCCCGGCGGGTCGTGTCGGCCCTCGGTCTCGGCGACGGTGACGATGGTGTGGCCGACCCAGGCGTGGATCACGACCAGTCCCGCGACAAGGACCAGCTTGGCGAACATCCAGCCCGTGTAAACCTCGCGCAGGAAGATGAGCACCGTCCCCGAGCCGATGGCCAGCACGGCTGCCGGGGTGATGACCCAGACATAGCCGTAATGGGTGGCATGACGGATGCGGGCGAAATCGGCCTGCCCTATGGCCGGGTCATGCCGCGCGAGCATCCGAGGCAAAGCCAGCAACCCGGCCATCCAAAGGCACAGGAAGCCGATATGGAACACCTTGATGTGGGGAACGAGCGTTTGGAGCCAACTCACGCGGGCTCCTCCGCTTGAGCCCAGGCCCGCCGTGCGAGGAGAGCACCCCAGAAGGCGAAGGGCAGTCCCGCAGGCACCCACATGAGGAATCCCGCGAGCTGCTGGTCGGCCAGTGCGGTGAAGTCCCAAAGGAGGGGCGTGGTCGCGTGGGTGGCGTAAAGGGGCTGGGGCGCAAAGGCGATCAGGGCGCCGAGCAGGCCCATCGCCATGTAGGACAGGAGAACCCAAAGAGCGCCCGCTCCTCCGGGCTGCGAAAACGCCGCGCGCCAGAACAGGACGGCGGTCCCCAGGAGGCTCGCCTGCATCAGCGCATACAGCCCCTTGTGGGACAGGGCGGCGTCGTAGGGGGCAGGGGCGTGCCAAAGCCAGAGAGCGGCCGTGGCGAGGAGAAATGGGAGGCCTGCCCCACGCGGCGCTTGGGCGGGCCGGGCCAGGGCAAGGAGAGGCGCGGCCACGGCCACGAGCAGGACATGGTGCAGGATCCGCGCCGAAAAGAGAGCCGAGGACAGCGCGCATAGCGGCGACACGAAGGCCAGGACAAGGACTGCGAGTGCCGCGACGCCAGGGCGGCTTCGACCGACCCAAAGAGCGAGGAGGGCAAGGACAGCCAGCAGGATCGGGTCGAGGTTCCAGCGGGACATCAACTCGGCTGGCGAGGGCGCGGGACCGCAATAGGCGCCTTGCCAAGTCATGCCGGTGCCTCGGGTCCAAGGCAGACAGGCGCGCCGTTGCCGGCCGATTCATCCGGGCAAGCTGTATTGCCGACGGGCGAGAGCGACCAGTCTGGTTCGCAGCCTGAGGGGACAAGGTCGCCGCCTAGTGCAGTGCCCACTGATCGGTGCCGATGCATCGCCGGCCTCGTGTCGGGCACTCCAGTCACACTGATCCCACGCCGTTCGCTCAGCCATGTCGGGCCCGACAACCGGTCGAACCGGCCATGGGAGCACATTTCGGCCCCGCGCCGCTGAGATGGCAGCATAGACTTGACCATGAGGCTACTTGCAGGGACAGCCTGCCCCCCGGATCGGCAACCAGGAGCGCTGCGGAGCCGAACTCCGACAGAGCTAGGAGTGGCGCAGGCGCGCCTGACTGCTCTGTTTCCGGAGCGGGACGATCTCATGCGGCGAGGCCCACTACGGATGCAAAGGCACCGACGACCGGCAAATGCATGGGATCTCCGAAAAAGCAGCGGAACATAACGTTTGTAGAACGTAGGGCTGCAAAGCGGACTGCAAGGCGCTGTCGCTGTCTTTATGCGGCCCAACGATCATCCGAATGCCATCCGACGGGGCACCAAGCCCATGAATCGAGCAGATTTGGTCAGGGGCCGCGGGTGACCGGCATGTCGGACCTTGACGTGGCCTCTGCCACTCCGATCAATGGCAACAGATATCGGGCATCGCCCGAATGGCATCCGAGCCTCGCACCGTGCCCTCCTCTTCAGGCGCGGTGCGAGGCTTGTTCGTTTTTGGGGACTCAATGCGGCAGGTCGAGATTGGATTGCTGTTCTCCCGGTCCGGCAGCTATCGGCTGATCTCGGAGGCCTGCCGCATGGGGGCTCTTCGTGCGATCGAGGAGGCCAACGCCGATCCCGCCCTCGGCCTGACGCTCGTCCCCGTGGAGCGCGATCCGGCCGGAGAGGCCGACGCCTATGCCCCGCTCTGCGCCGAGATCCTGACCTCGGGCGCGCGGCACGTGGTGGGCTGCGTCACCTCCTGGAGCCGCAAGGAGGTGATCCCGACCCTGGAACGGATGGGCGGCATCCTCTGGTATCCCTGCCCCTACGAGGGGTTCGAGGCTTCGAGCCAGGTCGTCTACACCCATGCCTGCCCGAACCAGCACCTCGTGCCGCTTCTGCGCTGGGCCTTTCCGCGCTTCGGGCGGCGGGGGGTCCTGACCGGCTCCAACTACATCTGGGGCTGGGAGATGAACCGGGTGGCCCGCGACCTCATCAACGAGGCCGGGGGCGAGGTGCTGGCCGAGCGTTACCTTGCCCTGGGCGACACCGATGTGGACCGCATGGTGGCCGAGATCCGGGCGACCCGGCCGGACTTCGTGCTGAACAACCTCGTCGGGGTGTCGTCCTACGCGTTCCTTGGGGCGATGGCGCGGCTCGGGTGCGAGGACCCGGCCTACGGTCCGGAGCGCTGCCCGATCCTGAGCTGCAACCTGACCGAATGCGAGTTGCCGGCCCTGGGCGAGGCGGCGGAAGGGCTGGTCTCGGCCGGGCCCTACTTCCGCGACGGTGCCGGGGCTGGCTCTTCCTTCGAGGCCGCCGCCCATGCTGCGGTGATGTTCCTGGCTCGGCGGCTTGCGCGCCAGCCCGAGGCCCAACTGGACCGGCTTCTCGCGATGGCGGGCGAGGGGCTGGCCATCGATCCGGCCACGCATCATGCGACGTTGCCCGTGCTCATCGCCCAAGTCGAGAGCGGCGCCTTCCGGCTGCGCCAGCGCAGCGAGGCCGTGCCGCCCGATCCTTACCTTGCCCGGCGTGACCGTTTCGCGATCACGCGCCCGTCGCTCGCCGTGGTGGCGCCGTGAGGCGGCTCAGGGTTCCCGACCTTGGCGGCGCGCAGGCTGTGATCCTCCATCGCCCGCACCCGACCGTGCAGGCGCTGGTGCGTCAGCTTTCCGCCATCGGCCTCCAAGCCGAATCCCACTGGCCCGACCTGCCGTCCTCGGCGCTCGGGGCGGACTTCATCTTCTTCGACGTGGACATGGGTCATGACGAGCAGTTTCCCTGGAAGCCGGGGCAGGCCCCCATGCCCATGATCGCGCTGATCGGCTCCGAAACGCCGGGGCGCGTGGAGTGGGCGCTGGGCATGGGCGCGGACGCGCAGATCCTCAAGCCCGTGGGCGATAGCGGCGTTTACAGCGCGCTCCTGATCGCGCGGGCAGGGTTCGAGGCGCGCAAGGCTCTTGCCTCCGAGATCGACGGGCTCCGGGCGCGGCTTGCCGAGCGGCAGACGGTGATCCGCGCGGTGACGATCCTGTCCGTCGGCCAGGACGACGAGGCGGCCTATGCCGAACTTCGCCGCCTCGCCATGTCCTGGCGCGTGACCATCGAGGAGGCGGCCGCGCGCGTGGTGGCGAACGGGGAGGCTGGCCGTGTCAGACGCCGCCCTTCCTGAGCCGCGCCGCCGCACTGCGCTGGGCCGCCTCGCGCGCCGTCCGCTCGCCCTTCTCGGCTTGCTCATCATCCTGGCAACGGTGCTGGCCGCCATCGCCGCGCCCTGGATCGCGCCCTTCGGACGGGACGAGCAGCTTTTCGAGGGGCTGACGCTGGAGGGCGCGCCGATGCCCCCCGGGGCTCCGTTCTATCTGGGGACGGACCTCCTCGGGCGGGACCTGCTGACGCGCATCCTTTACGGTGCGCGGACCTCGCTGGTGATCGGGGTGGTCGCGAACGGCATGGCGCTGCTGCTGGGAACCCTCGTGGGGGTCACGGCCGGTTATTTCCGGGGCTGGCTGGGCAGCATCCTCATGCGCTTCACCGACCTGATGATGGCGTTCCCGGCGCTGCTCCTGGCCATCTGCCTCGCCGCGATCTTCACGCCGTCCCTGTGGATCGTGGCGCTGGTCATCGCGCTGGTGAACTGGGTGCAGGTGGCCCGCGTCCTTTACACCGAGACGACCTCGCTGGCCGAGCGCGACTTCATCGCGGCCGAACGCGCCATCGGGGCGGGGCACGGGCGCATCCTGTGGCTCCACATCCTGCCGCACCTCGTGCCCACGATCATCGTCTGGGGAACGCTCGGCATCTCCACCACAGTGCTCCTGGAGGCGACGCTGAGCTTCCTCGGCATCGGCGTGCAGCCGCCCGAGCCGTCCTGGGGCAACATCATCTTCGAGAACCAGACCTACTTCCAGGCCGCGCCCTGGCTCGTGTTCTTCCCGGGTATGGCGATCCTGCTGCTGGCGCTGGCCTTCAACCTCTTGGGGGACGCGCTGCGCGACGTGCTCGACCCGACGCAGAGGGGGCGCAGCTGATGGCGGCCTATCTCGCCCGGCGGCTCGTGGAGTCGGTGCTGATCCTCCTTGGCGTGACGCTGGTCACCTTCTTCCTCTTGTATGTCCTGCCCGCCGATCCCGTGCGCCAGATAGCCGGGCGTTCGGCCACCGCGGAGACGGTCGAGAACATCCGCCAGCAACTCGGCCTCGACCAGCCGTTCTGGGTCCAGTACGGGCGCTATCTCTGGAACCTGCTGCATCTCGAGCTGGGGCGCAGCTACCTCCAGCGGTCCAACGTGTCCGAGCTGATCTGGGCGCGGCTGCCTCCGACGCTGCTGCTCATGGCCGGGGCCATCGTCTGCGAGCTGGTCCTGGGCCTCACCATGGGCATCGTCGCCGCGCTGCGCCGGGGCACCGTCGCGGACAACGGCCTGATGATCGCGAGCTTCGTCGGCGTCTCGGCCCCGCAGTTCGTGGTGGGGCTGCTGATGCTCTACCTCTTCGGGGTGAAGCTCCAGTGGCTGCCGATCAGCGGCTACGGCAGCTTCGCGCATCTCGTGCTGCCCTCGCTGACCTTGGGGATCCTCGGGGCCGGGTGGTATTCGCGCATGATGCGGTCCTCCATGGTCGAGGTGATGCGGCAGGACTTCATCCGCACCGCCCGCGCCAAGGGGCTGGCCCGCCGCCGCGTGATCCTGCGCCACGCCCTGCCCAACGCGATCCTGCCCATCATCGCCATGATCGGCATCGACATCGGCATCTTCATGGGCGGCATCGTCGTGGTGGAAAGCGTCTTCGGCTGGCCGGGCATCGGCCAACTCGCCTGGCAGGCCATCCAGCGCGTGGACATCCCGATCATCATGGGGGTCACCCTGGTGTCTGCCGTGGCCATCGTCCTGGGCAACCTTCTCGCGGACCTCGTCACGCCGCTGATCGATCCGCGCATCCGACTTCGCTGAACAACCAACAGGGAGACAACAATGAAGAAACTGCTCGCCTCCTCCGCGCTTCTGGCGGCCCTTGCGGCACCTGCCTTCGCCCAAGCCACGGACACCTACACGCCCGACCCGAACGCCAAGCCCGGCGGCGCGATCACCATCACCTACAAGGATGACGTGGCGACGCTCGACCCGGCCATCGGCTACGACTGGCAGAACTGGTCGATGATCAAGTCGCTCTTTGACGGGCTGATGGACTACGTTCCCGGCACGACCGACCTGCGCCCCGGCCTGGCCGAGAGCTACGAGATCTCCGAGGACGGCCTGACCTACACGTTCAAGCTCCGCCCCGGTGTCAAGTTCCACAACGGCCGCGAGATGACCGCCGAGGATGTGGCCTATTCGCTGAGCCGCGTAACCAACCCGGCGACCCAGTCCCCCGGCGCGGGCTTCTTCGGCATGATCGAGGGCTTCGACGCCATGATGGACGGCTCGGCGACCGAGCTGTCGGGCGTCACCGCCGTCGATCCGCAGACCGTGCAGATCAAGCTGTCGCGGCCCGATGCGACCTTCCTGCATGTCATGGCTCTCAACTTCGCGTCGGTGGTCCCGCGCGAGGCGGTCGAGGAGGCGGGCGAAGACTTCGGACGCCAGCCCGTTGGCACCGGGGCCTACCGTCTGGCCGAGTGGACCTTGGGCCAGCGCCTCGTGTTCGAGAAGAACCCCGACTACTGGCGCGAGGGCGTACCCTATCTCGACCAGATCACCTTCGAGGTCGGCCAGGAGCCCGTGGTCGCGCTGCTGCGGCTCCAGAACGGTGAGATCGACGTCCCCGGCGACGGCATCCCGCCCGCCAAGTTCCAGGAGGTCATGAACGATCCCGCGCAGGCGGAACGGGTGGTGCAGGGCGGCCAGCTCCACACCGGCTACATCACCATGAACGTGACACAGCCGCCCTTCGACAACGTCCAGGTCCGGCAGGCCGTCAACATGGCCATCAACAAGGACCGGATCACCCAGATCATCAACGGCCGCGCGGTCCCCGCGAACCAGCCGCTGCCGCCCACGATGCCGGGCTACACCGAAGGCTACGAGGGCTACGCCTACGATCCCGAGGGCGCGAAGGAGCTGCTGGCCCAGGCCGGGCTCGCGGACGGCATCGAGACCGAGCTTTACGTGATGAACACCGACCCCAACCCGCGCATCGCGCAGGCGATCCAGCAGGACCTTGCGGCGGTGGGTATCACCGCCTCGATCCAATCCCTCGCTCAGGCCAACGTCATCGAGGCGGGCGGAGCGGGCACCGCGCCTATGATCTGGTCGGGCGGCATGGCCTGGATCGCGGACTTCCCGGATCCGGCGAACTTCTACTATCCGATCCTGGGCTGCGCGGGCGCCGTCGAGGGCGGCTGGAACTGGTCCAAGTACTGCAACGAGGAACTGGACGCCAAGGCGACCGAGGCCGACTCCATGTCCGACCCGGCCATGGCCGACCAGCGCCTCGCGCTCTGGTCCGACATATACACCAAAGTCATGGAGGACGCCGTCTGGGCGCCCGTCTTCAACGAGGAGCGCTACACGATGCGGTCCGCGCGCATGGGTGGGGCCGACAACCTGTATGTCGATCCGGTGTCGATCCCCGTCAACTACGACTACGTCTACGTGACCGAGTAAGGATCATGTGCAAAGCCTGCGACTACACGATCCACGGGCATCAGAGCCACTTCGGCTGGGACAACTCGCTTGCTCCGGCCGAAAGGGTGGCCCCCGGATCGACCATCCTGTTTCATTGCCACGACAGCTCGGCGGGCCAGCTTGGCCCCAAGTCGGTGCTGCAGGACGTGATCGACCTCGACTTCGGCAAGATCAACCCGGTCTCCGGGCCGATCTACGTCGAAGGGGCCGAGCCCGGCGACGCGCTCAAGATCACGCTCGACAGCTTCGCGCCCTCGGGCTGGGGCTGGACGGCGAACATCCCGGGCTTCGGGCTGCTCGCCGACCAGTTCAAGGACCCCGCGCTGATCGTCTGGGAGTATGACGCCCAGACGATGGCCCCCGCGATGTGGGGGACGCAGGCGCGGGTGCCGCTCAAGCCCTTCACCGGCACGATCGGCAACGCGCTGGCCGAGCCCGGGCACCACACGGTGGTGCCGCCCCGGCGGGTGGGCGGCAACCTCGACATCCGCGACATGGGGGTGGGGACGACGCTCTACCTGCCCGTCGAGGTGGCGGGCGCGCTGTTCTCGGTGGGCGACACCCACGCGGCGCAGGGTGACGGTGAGGTCTGCGGCACGGCCATCGAAAGCCCGATGGACGTTGTCCTGACGCTCGATCTGGTGAAGGGCGCGAACCTGCGGACCCCGCGCTTCGTGACCGACGGGCCGGTGACGCGGCATCTCGACGCCAAGGGCTATGAGGTTACGACCGGGATCGGCCCGGACCTGATGGCCGGGGCGCGGGACGCGGTGGCGAACATGATCGACCATCTCTGCGCCACCCGCGGCCTGTCGGCGGTCGATGCCTACATGCTCTGCTCCGTTTGCGGTGATCTCCGGATTTCCGAGATCGTGGACATGCCCAACTGGGTGGTGAGCTTCTACTTCCCCCGGGCCGTGTTCGAATGACGCTGGCCGAGGCGACACGGGTGGGGGCTGGCACGGCCCCCGCCGACCCGGTCCTCTCGGTCGAGGGGCTCACCGTCTCGGTCGCGACCGAGACGGGGCTCCGCCCGCTCGTCCGAGGCATCTCCTTCGCGCTGCGGCGGGGGGAGACGCTGGCCATCGCGGGCGAGTCGGGGTCGGGCAAGTCTATTACCTCGCTTGCCGTGATGGGCCTCCTGCCCGCGAACGTGCGGGCGACGGCCGGCGCGGTGCGGCTGGCCGGCACCGACCTCCTGCGGCTGCCCGAAACACGGATGCGGGCCATCCGGGGCGACCGTATCGCCATGATCTTTCAGGAGCCGATGACCTCGCTCAACCCGGTGATGACCGTCGGGGCGCAACTGGTCGAGGCCATTCAGGCCCACGAGCCGCTGCCCCGCCGCGAAGCGCAGGGCAGGGCACTCGAGGCTTTGAAGGCCGTGCGGCTCTCCGAGCCGGAACGGCGGCTCCGGCAGTTTCCCCACGAACTCTCGGGCGGGATGCGTCAGCGCGTGATGATCGCCATGGCCATCGCGCTCCGCCCCGACGTGCTGATCGCGGACGAGCCGACGACCGCCCTTGATGTGACGGTGCAGCGCGAGGTGCTGGACCTGCTGCGGGACCTCCGGAGCGAGATGGGCACGGCTATCGTCCTCATCACCCACGACATGGGCGTCGTGGCCGAAATGGCCGACCGCGTGATCGTCATGAAGGACGGCGCGGTGGTCGAGGAGGGGCCGGTCGCCCAGATCTTCGGCGCACCAGCCAAGGATTACACCAAGGCGCTTCTTGCCGCCGTCCCGCGCATGGGCCAGCGCGCCCTGACAGACCCGGCGGCACAAAGGCCCCCGGTCTGCACCCTGCGCGATCTGACGGTGCGTTTCGATATCGCACACGGTCTGCTGGGCCGAACGACCCACCGCGTCCATGCGGTCGAGGGCGTGTCGCTGCAAATCCAAGCCGGCGAGACCTTCGCGCTGGTGGGGGAGTCCGGCTGCGGCAAATCCACCATCGCCAAGACCATCGCGGGCCTTGTTCCGTTCGAGGGCGAGATCGACCTTGCGGGCCACCGATTGCGCGGGCAGTCCGACGTGACCCGCGCCGTGCGCCGCGATGCCCAGATCGTGTTCCAGGATCCCGCCGCCGCGCTCGACCCCCGGATGCGGGTAGGCGACCTCGTGGCCGAGCCGCTGGTGATCCATGGCATCGGCACAAAGGAGGAGCGCCGCGCCACCGTGGAGCGGCTGTTCGAACGGGTGGGCCTGACCCGCGCCCAGATCGACCGCTACCCGCACGAGTTCTCTGGCGGGCAGCGCCAGCGCATCTGCATCGCGCGCGCGCTGGCGCTGCGCCCCAAGCTGATCGTCGCGGACGAAAGCGTCTCGGCGCTGGATGTTTCCGTGCAGGCGCGGGTGTTGCAACTCCTCAAGGAGTTGAAGGAGGACACCGGCGTCGCCTTTCTTTTCATCTCGCATGACATGGCGGTGGTGGACTCCATCGCCGACCGCGTCGCGGTGATGTTCCTGGGCCAGATCATGGAGATGGGAACCCGTGCGCAGGTCTTTGGCGATCCCCGCCACCCTTACACCCGCCGCCTGATCGAGGCGGTGCCGATCCCCGATCCCGGCCATGTCCGGCCGTCCCGTCCCCGCATGGCGGCCGAGACGCCAAGCCCTGTGCGCCGCGTTGGCGATCCTCCCGAACGGCTCCGGCTCGTGGACGTCGGGGGTGGGCATCTGGTGGCAGAGCAGCCGGGGCGGTCCGACCCTTTCTGACAGATGACGAACAAGGCTGGACAAGGAGCGGCCAATCTTTTCCGTAATGCGAAAGGGCCTGCATTCCCGATAAGCCGTGCTGCTCGTCAACGGCCGGTCGCTTCGGGTTCGGCACTCTGCAAGTGGCCCGGGATGGTGACCGGCTATCCAAAGCGTGGTCTGTGCGACCGCGAACAGGATTGGATCATGCCGGTCCGACCCGTTAAGCCCGGCCCACCGTCCCAGATCGGCTGCCTTTCATGCTGTCCACCCTGTCCGTCGTCCTGCCCATCTTCGCGCTCATCCTGGCCGGATGGCTGGCCCGGCGGTTGGGCGCGCTTGGCGCCGCGGCCACGACGGAGCTGAGCCGCTTCGTGGTCTCCCTCGCGCTGCCGGCTCTGCTGTTCGACATCATGGCCCATGCGCGATGGGCGGATCTTTGGCAGCCTGGTTTCGTCGCGGCCTTTGGCCTTGGATCGGGGGTCGTCTTCGGCCTGACCCTGATGCTGCGATTGCGCCAGTCCCGCCCTTTGACCGACGCGGTTCTCGACGGCTTGAACGCCGGGTATGCGAACACCGGTTTCCTGGGCTTTCCGCTCGCGATGGTGGCGCTGGGCCGCGATGCCTTGGGACCGACGTTGATCGCCACGATCCTGACGGTCTGCGTCCTGTTCGCCGTGGCCATCGTGATGATCGAGATCAGCCTCCAGCCAGAGTCGCGCCCGGTTCGCCTCGTGGCCAAGGTGGGCCGATCCCTGCTGCGCAATCCTTTGCTGGTCGCCCCGGTCCTGGGAAGCCTTGTTCCCCTCGCGGGCCTAAGCCTGCCTGGGCCGGCCGAGAGCTTCCTGCGCCTCCTGGGCGGTGCGGCATCGCCTTGTGCCTTAGTGGCGCTAGGCCTGTTCCTTGCCGATGCGCAAAGCGCAGGCCTGAAGCGCGACACCAGGTCCACGGCTCTTCTTGTGGCCTTCAAGCTGCTGCTCCAGCCGGCCGTCACCTGGACCCTTGCGGTCGGCGTGTTCGGGTTGTCACCGGCGATGACCCAGACAGCGGTCCTTCTCGCGGCGCTGCCCACCGGAACCGGCCCCTTCATGCTGGCCGAACTCTATCGGAGGGATGCCACCACCACCTCGGGCGTCGTGCTGGCCTCGACCTTGGGCTCGGTTCTCACCATCACTGCGTATCTGGCCTGGATCGGGTGATCCGCAAAGGGGTCGGCTTGGGGCGGCAACGCCGATTATCCCCTTCTGCGAAACAAGTCATGGTCACCCTCGGCACGCGCCTTGGGCCCGGATGCATCAGTGTCGTCGACCGCGCTCGCGGGTCGGAATCGTTCCAGTCTCGCGAGAAGCGCATGCTCTGAGCGGTCCGTTACCCGCAGCCGCCACGCTGAAGGACCGTCGGGGAGGGCCCTGTAGTTCGGAGCATCCTGCCGCTCCACGAAGCCCACGCGAACCGGCTCTTCATCGTCGTACCACACTTCGACCGCGTTCGGATCGTACGGATTGTCATGGACGGGCTGCAGGCGCAGCAGGGTTCCGAGTCCGATCCGACCGGCCACCAGGGCGAATCCGCCATAAGGCAACCCCACGATGGCCGTAGCGGATCCCAAGGGGGCAGCGGTGTCCGATCCCTCGCTGCGGGGACCGGCTCGCAGCAGGTCGGGATGATCCAGGGGCTCGACCTCGCCCCAGGTTCGGGGCGTCAGGGATCGCGGAACCAACAGATGGTCGCGCGCCTCCAGCAGTGCCGCGGGCATGGCGGCCAGCCCGACGCCCTGAGTTACGTCGAGGTCGCGAATCCTTACCAGATCGCCCGCGAGGTCGTTGGCCCACAGAAGAACCGTCTGATCCACATAGGTCGGGAACGCCGCTTCGAAGATCAGGCGAAAGTCTTGGGGCTCCGGCGAAGCTCCCTGTCCTGCGTAGCTTTTCAGCGACCACAAACCGTTCCGGCTGACCGTCAGGCCCAAGGGGCCAGCTTGGCCCAGAGGCAGGAACGGGGGACGCTCAAAGGTGGGCTCGTCCCGGTAGAGCCCCAGATCCTCCTCGAAGGTAGCCAGTCCCACCACGGGATGTCCGAAGCCCTCGTCAGGGAGGGCGGCTCGCAGGAACGGCACCGACAGGACGGGGAGAGGGGACACCGGATTTCCCACCCCGAGCGTCCGCCGGTAGATCGCGAGCAGGCTGTCCGGCAGCGGAACGCCGCAATGCCCGAAGACCGCCTGGATCATGTCGGTTTCCGTCTCTCGGGCGGGGCGCAGGATGTCGTGGAGGCCCTCCCGCTCCCGATGAACCCGGAAGGCGACATGGGCTCGCAGCAGCCGTTCCAACGCTTCGGCGACGGCTCGGCGCGGTCGCGCGCGGGGGCCGGCCTTGGGGCCGCCGATGTCCAGTTCCGTGTGATCCATGAGCCTTGGGTCGCCTGTGTCGGCTCGTACTCGAGCCGGATCGGTCAACTGCAGGCTTTATCACGCGACGTCGCAGGGGTCAGCCACGTCCCGGGCCACCTCGCGCAGATGTTCAGGGCGGCCTGTTCGGGGCGCGGTCCTGAATGCCCAGCGTTGCAAGGAAGCAGGCTGCCATCCTGTCCGGCACGACGACCGCGCATGGTTATCCCCGACAGGCGCGCTCGGCTGCGGAGGGTCACGGGACCTTCAGAGTTGCTCCTCGGGTCCGCGTTCCCCGAAGCGTCGGTCGCTGTTCCTTGGGAGCCGGCATGCATTGAACACCCCTACGGCCCAGCGCATCCGGGCCATTTGGCTGGATGGCCAGCGGGACCGTGAGAGGCTGGTCACAGTGCGTCCCTGAGAAACAATTCACAGTTGCAAGTTGGATTGACTCAGTTAAATGCCGTCCCAAGGGTCGTGACGGGGATTGGGGACGCTACGGCTTGATGACGGCGCAACGGGATCGACTGCTGTACATGCTGATGTTGCGGCAGCTCGAGACCTCGTCTCGGGAACTGCGCGCGGCGTGCTCCCGGCTTGAGGAAAGTCTTGAAGCCGCCTCTGACCGGGCTCCCCAGACCGTGATCCTCGACTGGCTGCAAAGTGAACTGATGGCGTTGCATCACGCCGGCGATGACACGGACGTCGGGGCGCAGCTTCTCAATGCGGCCGTGTCGTTCTCCAACTCCATCAAGGACTAGGCCAGCAGGGCTTGACCTAACGTAAGATCAACTAGGATGGGATCCGAGTGGGTGGCAGCCTGCGATTCAGGTCACCTGAACCTTGCGGGCCGTGTTGTGAAAGAGTTGCTGTTTGGCGTGACGGCGTTCCTGATTGCAATAACCTCGGTCAATGCTCTTGGGGGATGGCTTTTGCCCTGGATGGGCATGGACGAGCCGCTGAGCGGGCTGATCGCCATTGCTGTTGCGCTCTTCCTCGTAATCCTTCTGTATGCCGCCTTCATGCGATCGGGCTGACGTCGGTCCGCGCCGGACTTTCGCTTGCTTGGGCCGCAGGCAGGAACCTCTGCCACCTTGGCGGGTTGTGCTGCAGTGCGGCATAAACGGACATCCCCGAGCCGCCTCCCCCCTGCTCAGAGGCCCGGCATGAACGCTCATTCCCATACGAAACCCGACACCAAGCATTCCTCCCGTCTTGCGGCTCTGTCGCGCGGTCTATCTGAGAACAAGACCGTGAAGGAGCTGGCCCGGCCGGCGGTTCTGGGCGCGCTTGGACTTGCCACCCTCGGGGCCCTGGCGGTGCTGAACCAGCGGAACGCGAAGGCGGCCGAACGCCGTTACCCGCCGATCGGCCAATTCCTCGAAGTCGATGGCGTACGCCTGCACTACATCGATCGCGGTACCGGCCCCGTGCTCGTGCTGCTGCACGGCAACGGCGGAATGATCCAGGACTTCCTTTCGAGCGGACTGGTGGACGAGGCCGCCCGGACGCACCGCGTCATCGTCTTTGACCGTCCCGGCTACGGCTACAGCACGCGGCCGCGTGGCACGTTGTGGACCCCGGACGCGCAGGCGGACCTCCTCGCCGCTGCCCTCCGACAGCTGGAGGTTGCCCAGGCCACTGTCCTTGGTCACTCCTGGGCCGCTGCTGTGGCGGTGGCAATGGCCGAGCGTCATCCCGACGTCGCGGGCAGTCTCGTGCTGGAAGGGGGCTATTTCTACCCGTCGGCCCGCCTGGATGTCGTGCCCATGTCGCTGCCGGCCATTCCCGTCGTAGGCGATGTGCTGCGCCATACCGTGTCGCCGCTGATCGCCCGCCTGGTTTGGCCGGTCATGATGCGCAAGATCTTCGGGCCGGCGCCCACGCCGGACAAGTTCAAGCAGTTCCCTCGCGACATGGCCCTGCGCCCGTCGCACCTCCGGGCCAGCGCCGAGGAAACCGGGCTCATGATCCCCTGCGCGGCTGTCGCTAAGGACCGCTATGCCCGCCTGAACATGCCGGTCGCCATCATTGCCGGCGAAGGGGACCGGATGGTCACCGTTCGCAACCAGTCGGCCCGCCTGCACCGGGAGATCCCGCAAAGCAGCTTCGCCTGCCTGCCGGGCACGGGGCACATGGTGCACCAGACGGCGACCGCCGAGGTTCTGAGCGCGGTGGAACGGGTGACGGCCGAGGCCGCCTGATCCCGCTGACGCGATTGCAAGCGCCCGGGCTCGGCCGATCCGTGTCCAGGGGTTTCAGGGCGGACCGTGACGATCGGTCTTGAGAGTGGGATGTGTTCCGTGGCCTGATCCAAGGTCTGTGGTCACGGACAGATCCCGCGAAACCTGCGATGGGGCCCGAGGCCGCTGGACCGACGATGACCTGCCAGCCCGGAGCCGCCCCTTGACCCTTCGCGTCGCCCTTGTCCTGTCCTTGTCCCTTTTGACCGGTCCCGCCCTCGGTCAGGACCGCGTCGACGTCGAGCAGCAGTTTCGAGCCTGGCTTGAGCAGACGGTCTGGCCCCGCGCGCGGGCCGAAGGGGTGACGCGGGCAACCTTCGACACTGCGCTCGGGGGCGTCGCGCTGGACTGGGATCTCCCCGACCTTTTTCCGCCCGGAACGTCGGGTCAGACCCCGCAGCGGCAGCACCAGGCCGAGTTCAATTCGCCCGCCGACTATTTCAGCCGCGGCGCGGTCGAGGGCGCGGCAGCGGTCGGGCGGCAGATGGCGTCGCGGCACGCGGCGACGCTTGATGCCGTGGAACAGGCCACAGGCGTTCCCGGCCGTATCATCCTGGCCATCTGGGGCCGCGAGAGCGGCTACGGCCGCGTGCCCATTCCGAACGACGCCTTCGAGGTGCTGGGAACCAGGGGCTTCATGGGAGCCCGCCCCGACTACTTCACCGACGAGCTCATCGCGGCACTTCGGATCGTCGAAGGAGGGAGCGTCGCGGCGGGCGACATGAGAAGCAGCTGGGCCGGCGCTCTGGGGCAGCCGCAGTTCATGCCGTCGAGCGTGCTCGACTTTGCAGCGGATGGCGACGGCGATGGGCAGGCCGACATCTGGAACTCGGACGCCGACACCATCGCATCCATCGGCAACTACCTCTCGCGGCACGGCTGGGTAAAGGGACGTGACTGGGGGTTCGAGGTCACGGTTCCCTCCTCGGTGTCCTGCTCTTTGGAGGGGCCCGACCAAGGCCGTCCGATCGCCGAATGGGAAGGAATGGGCATCCGCCGGATTGGCGGACGGGCGTTCCCAGAACACGAGCAGCAGGCCGAGGGGTTTCTGCTGATGCCCGCGGGTCGGCATGGACCGGCCTTTCTGGTGACGCCGAACTTCTATGTTCTGAAGGACTACAACACGAGCGACCTTTATGCCCTTTTCGTGGGCCATGTGGGTGACCGCATCCAGTACGGCTCGGGCGACTTTGCGGCATCCTGGGACGATGTCGGCGGACTTGTCCGATCCGACGTTGCGGCGATGCAGCGCGCTCTTGAAACGCTCGGGCATGACGTCGGCGGGGCCGATGGGCTGCCGGGCTTCAAGACCCGCCGGTCGATCGGTCGTTGGCAGGAAGCGTCGGGCCGTTCCCCAACCTGCTTTCCCGAACTCGACCTCGTGCAGGATCTTGTGCGCTGATCCTTGGACTCGGCCAATGACGGTAGCACCCGGGTGGTGGCAGCCCGGTTCCTAAGTGTCGCTTGCCCGCTCGACGACGGACAGGTTGCGCGGTCGGCCAACGCCTGATCTGTCTGGTGCAGCCCTTTCCGACCCCCGAGGTTCCATGACCGCCGACGTGATCATCACCAGCGCCCGAGTGCTCACCATGGATGAGGTCGCGCCCCGGGCCGAGGCCGTGGCCGTCGCAGAGGGCCGCATCATCCATGTGGGACGGTCCGCCGAGGTGGAGGCCCTGCACGGTCCCCTGACCGAGGTCATCGACGCCCGTGGGGCCACGCTTCTGCCCGGTTTTTTCGAGAACCATTGCCATGTCTTTCAGGGTGGGGCCGAGCTTGGGCACCTTCAGCTGACCGGCGTCATGGGAACCGACGCGGTCACGGCTGCCGTTCGCGCCTTTGCCGCTGCGCGGCCCAGGGAAGGGATGCTGGTCGCCCAAGGCACGGATTATGCGGTGTTCGGACGACCAACGACGCGCGCGGATCTGGATCGCATCCTGCCCGACCGCCCATTCGCCATGGTCTCGGGCGACCACCATACCGTCTGGGCCAACACCGCCGCCCTGACGGCCGCCGGGCTGCTCGGGGGTGCCGCGACGCCGCCAGGGTCCGAGGTCGTGATGGGATCGGACGGCCTCGCCACCGGTGAGTTGCGCGAGCGGCCGGCCTTCGATCCGGTCATGGCGATGGCGGGCATCGTGCGGGCGGGCCTGGGACTCGCGACCGGGGGCGAACCCGACCCGGCACCCACGCCCGAGGAGCGCGCCGCCGACCGTGCGATGCTGTCGGCAGGTCTTGAACATCTGGCTGCGCACGGCATCACCAGCGCGGTGAACATGGACGGCAACCTTTACACACTCCAACTGCTGCGGGAGCTTGAGGATGCGGGCCGCCTGCCGGTCCGGGTCAAGGTGGCCTTCCATTTCAAGCCCTGGATGAAGCTTGGCCTGCTCGACAAGGCCGACGCTATGGCGCGGGACTGGCAGGGCGACTGGCTGACATCGGGCTTCGTCAAGATGTTTATGGACGGGGTGATCGACAGCGGAACGGCCGTGGTGACCGAGGATTACCCCGGTCGGCCTGGCTGGCGTGGCGAGCCGCTGTTCGACCCCGCACGTTTTGCCAAGATCGCTACCGAGGCGGATCGCCGGGGCCTGCAGATCGCGGTTCATGCCATCGGCGACGGCGCGGTCCGTGTCGTGCTGGACGGCTACGAGGCCGCTCGTGCCGCGAACGGCCCGCGCGACAGCCGCCACCGCATCGAGCACATCGAGTTGATCCATCCCGACGACGTGCCCCGGTTGCGGGCCTTGGGCGTTGTGGCGTCGGTCCAGCCACCGCATCCGCCGGGAGCGATGGACCTGCCGCTCGAGCCTTCGGTCAGTCAGATCCCGCGCCATCGCTGGACGGACGCCTATCGCTGGCGGACGCTCGACGCGCCCTTGGTCTTTGCCTCGGACTGGCCGGTCTCGGATGTGGCCGTCCTGCGCGGCATCCGGGCCGCCCTATGCCGGACGCCCTGGACCGATGACTTGCTCGACGAGCGGATCGGCTTGATGGACACGCTGGCTGCCTACACGAGTCGGGGCGCCTGGGCCGCCCACGTGGAGGATCGGACCGGACGGCTGCGCGCGGGCCTGCTGGCGGATATGGTGCTGCTGTCCGGCGACATTGAGGCCACCCCCGCCAACGAGGTGGACAGCCTTTCGGTGGCGCTGACGATTTGCGGTGGCCGGATCACCCACCGGGCTGTCTGATTGTGGCAGATCCCGGCGTTTCTGGCAGGGCTGTGGCCGCAATTTTGGCCGGTGTGCGCATTTACGGCGTCTTCGGCTTTGACTTCCCTGGGCTTAGCGGTTAGGGGCGGCGTTCGGCTCCAGGACTCCGGGGCGGCGGGCGCAGGGAGGCCTAGCCGCGAAAGGGAAAAGGTCGCCGCTCATCGGGTGCAGGCCACCCCCTTTCCTGGCGAAGACCATGACCGATCTCAAGATTGCTGCGCCGCTCGCTGCGGCGCTTTCTGCCAAAGGCTATGACAGCCTCACCCCCGTGCAGGAGGCCGTCCTCGCCTCCGACGCCTCGGGCCGCGACATGCTCGTCTCCGCGCAGACCGGATCGGGCAAGACGGTGGCCTTCGGGCTTGCCATCGCGCCCGAGATCCTGGCCGACGACGAGCGGCTGAAGCCCGTAAGCACGCCCTTGGCCCTGGCCATCGCCCCCACGCGGGAACTGGCGCTTCAGGTCGCCCGCGAGCTGGGCTGGCTTTACGGCGAAGCGGGCGGGCAGGTCGCAACCTGCGTCGGTGGCATGGACTACCGCACCGAACGCCGCGCGCTGGAGCGTGGTCCGCACATCGTCGTGGGCACGCCGGGCCGCCTGCGCGACCATATCGAGCGGGGCAGCCTCGACCTGTCGGGGCTGAAGGCCGCCGTGCTGGACGAAGCGGACGAGATGCTCGACCTGGGCTTCCGCGAAGATCTGGAATTCATCCTGCAGGCTGCTCCGGCCGAGCGGCGCACGCTCATGTTCTCGGCCACCGTGCCCCGCGCCATCGAGGACCTGGCGCGCACCTTCCAGACCGATGCGCTGCGCATCCAGACGGGCGGCGAAGCGAGGCAGCACGTCGATATCGAGTATCGTGCGCTGAGCGTGACGCCGCGCGACCGCGAGCATGCGATTTTCAACATGCTGCGCTTCTACGAGGCGCGCACGGCCATCGTCTTCTGCAAGACCCGCGTGAACGTGAACCATCTTCTGGCACGGATGACCAACCGGGGATTTCAGGTCGTGGCGCTGTCCGGAGAGTTGAGCCAGCAGGAGCGTACCCACGCGCTGCAGGCGCTGCGGGACGGCCGGGCGCGGGTGTGCATCGCGACGGACGTGGCGGCACGCGGGATCGACTTGCCGGGCCTTGATCTTGTCATTCATGCGGACCTCCCGACGAACTCCGAAACGCTGCTGCACCGCTCTGGTCGCACCGGCCGCGCAGGGGCCAAGGGGGTGTCGGCGCTGATCGTGACCCCAGCCGAATACAAGAAGGCCCAGCGGCTCCTGCAGGGGGCAAAAGTGGTGGCCGACTGGGGCCGGGCGCCTTCGGCCGACGAGGTGCGCGAAAAAGACGACGTCCGTCTGCTGGAGCATCCCGCCCTGGCCGCGGAGCCTGACGAGGACACGGGCCTTGCCCCCGCTCTGCTCGAACGCTTCGGCCCCGAGCGGGTCGCAGCGGCCTTCATCCGCCTTTGGCGCGAGGGGCGCTCCGCACCCGAGGAACTGACGGACGCTGCCACCCCGGCCTCCACGGCGCCCCGCGATCGGGGTGCGTTCGGCGATGCGGTCTGGTTCTCCCTGTCCGCTGGCCACGAACAGCGGGCCGAGGCGCGTTGGCTCTTGCCCAAGATCTGCGGGGCCGTAGATATCACCAAGGACTCGGTCGGGGCGATCCGCATCCAGGGGGACCAGAGCTTCGTCCAGATCTCCAAGGCCGTTGCCCATCTGTTCGGCACGAGTTTCGAGATCGGGCCTGATCTGGTGATGCGTCGCCTGGAAGGCGAGCCCGTGCTGGAGCGTTCGAGCCGCCCCCCTCGCATGACCGATCGCCGCCCGTCGCGCGATGGCCAGAGCGAGGGGCGCCCCTCGCAGCCCCCGCGGTCCGAATTCATGGGCGGCGAATCCGGATCCGAGCCGCGTGAAACCGCCCCTCACGACGGGTCCACCCGGCCCGCCAGCTCCAAGCCCCAGGAAGCAGGGCGCAAGACCCCTGCGGCCCGAACTCAAGCGGCTCCCAGAGTTGACCGGGAGGGTGCTGTGACCAGCAAGTCCTATGGTGGGCGACGTTCCGCGCCGTCGAAGAAGCCGAGGGGCTGACCGCCCTTTCGGCCCCCGCGCGGGCGCGGGCGGCCCCCTGGGGATGCTGGACAATGCCCTCCCCTGTCAGTCTGCAGAGGGCGTTTGATCATAGGAAGCCAAGCACCAGGACCCGTAGTCCCGGTGCCTCGACGTCAAAGGCGCCGGGCAGGAGCCGCTCGGCGCTCCTGAACCTACTGTGCGTTCTGGATCGTGTAGCTGGCCATCTCGCAGACATCGACCTGATCGGTCAGCTCTTGTCCGTCCTCGAACACGAACTTCACGTCGAAGGCGCAGGTCGAACTGGCGTCGAACAGGGTCACTGTGCCGCTTTCACCCGAGGCGAGCACGTTGTCGCCCAGGAAATCCTCGCTCCACTCTGGGTCCGACACCGGAGACGTATAGAAATAGACCAGCGTGAGGTCGCTGTTGTTGATCAAGTCGTAGGACACGTCAGCCGCCTTGGCAGGCAGTGCGGCGGCAGCCAGCACGGCGATCAGTGAAAGGCGATGCATCATGGTCGGGGCCTCCTGGGCTATGGGTCGCGGCCGGCGAAGTGTCGCCCTGCCTTGCTGCGCCCATTCGCGGGTGAACCACGGAGCTTTCGTGTCTTTGTTGGGGAGTTCTCGTGATTCCCCAAAGAAATATCCGTAAACCCAAGGGATCGAAGGATGAGGGATCCACGAAACGCCTTCAGCGCGGTCGAGGGTCAGGGGCAATGCTGCAAAAGCTGGGTGGCGCAGGATGCCCCCGAATACCCTCTTGGATCAGGACTGGATCGTCGCAAGGTGGCCGAATCGAACAGCCGGGTGCCGTCCCATTCAGGCCTCAAAGCCGGGCGGGGTGCCCAACCCACGAGCTAAACCACGCGCTCCCGTCAGCCGTGGGAGGTCGCGTCCGTATAGAAGATGTGATCGTCGATCCGGATGATCCGCATCATGTCCTCATCCCACGAGGGATCGACGGCTGGGGTATGGTAGTGGTCGGCTCCCCCGACGACCGGACTGGGCCCCCGTTCGATCGCCTCGCGCGCCATTTCCACAGCGACCGCCCAAGCCTCGGGTTCGTCGATCGGAGGAAAGCGGGCCTCGCTGGTCAGGAAAGAGAACTGGATGGGTTGGACGACGGCACAGGGACTGTCACCCCAGCGGGCGGGGCTTCCGGTCCGGTTGAGGATCACAGAGGCCACAGCCAGTTGGCCGTCCAAGGGCTGGTCGCGAGCCTCGTGGTAGATCGCGACCGCCATGCACAGAAGATCGTCCGCCCCGGACAAGCTCGTCGGCGGGTCCGGCACCAGAAGGTCGGCTGGCCGTGCCTGAGGGCGGAACAAAGGCTCGGCCGGCCGGGCCTTGGGACCAAAGGACGGATCCGCCGCGAGAACCACGAGCGGGTCGAGGGTGACGAACGGTCGGGCGCGCGGCCGGGACACTCCACCGTGAGCTGCATTGTCCGGTCCGGCCTTCGGCTGCAGCGCCGGCATGCGGTAGGGCGCTTCTTCGTGCAGAGCCCACTGGGCGAGGCTGTCCGCCCGGACCGGGACGATGCTGCGATCCCGGTCTGCCACACCCCCGTCGGCGGAGTGCTGCGGCTGGTCCATCGCAAGATCATAAACCGGCAGATCCGGCCCGGCACCCATCGGGTCCATCATGGCCAAGCCGATCACGGCCAAGTATGCAGTAGCACGGATCATGTCGGAGCCCCGATTCTGATTGGACCAGCGCCCTTGGGCGCAGGCCGAGAGGCTTTCTCGGCCGAGATCCAGCCGAGCCTGTTGCCGTGACGCCTGCCATGCCGACCGGCGTGATGTTAAGGTATTGCGTTCCCTGGCTCGGCCCAGGCTCGGGTCGCGTTCTGGGCAGAATCGTGCTCAGGAACTGTGCTCATCGATCAAAGGAGATGCTGCTGCGACGAGCAACGGGCGCATGAGGCGCGGCTGAGGGTTGTCCATCCTACAGGCATCGACAGACTATCGGCGAGAGGGGAGTTCCCAGCCGCTCCGGATCGGACTCCGCCGTCTCCGGCTCCTGGCTTGTTCGGACTGTCAGACGATCCTTCTGATCGAGAGCGGGCGTGCGGCTCTGGGAAGGTCTGAGAAGGACCCGGAGGCCCAGCGCATGGCAGGTCCAAACGCGCTCCGTCGTCCCAATCGCAAGGATTTCGCCTTGGGGCAGGGAGGGGGCGTCAAGAAAGCATCAGTCGGGTGCCTGAAACGTTGCAGCGGGCCCGGCTCGAAGGACCTTGTCCTTGATCACCACCGAAACCAGGCAGGATGCTCCAACGGCGACGGCTGCATGCGCCGAGTCGCGCCGTGCCCAGGGAGGAGGGGCGGCGTGACGCCGGAACTTGAGGTTGTCCAGATCGGCCGAGGCGAAGCCTTCACCGCCTGGAACCAAGGCTACCCTTGCAGGGCCGCCCGCTGGCACTTCCACCCGGAATCCGGGATCCACTACGTGGTCGCCACGACGGGACGCGGCTACCTCGGGGAGTTCGGGCCGGGCAATCTCGTGATGACCGGGCCGAAGCTGCCGAACACCTGGATCAGCCACGTCAGTCCAGCCATGCCGGTTCCCTTGCGCAGCCGTGTCATCCAACTGGCCGACACGTTCCTCGCCGGACCGCCGAACTTCCCGAGCTCGGGGTGTTCAGCCCCGTCCTCGACCTGAGCTGCCGTGGCGCGCTGTTCGGAGCAGGGACTGCCACCATCGTGATGCCCACGGGGGGAGCTGATGGGCGGGGCGGCGTACGCCGGGTCAAACTGTTCGCAAGCATTCCCGAGGCTCTGAGCCTCGATCTCAAGTTCTGCCCCCTTGCGAGCGCGGGACGGGCGACGTCATCACGACAAGGCCGGTAGCCCATGGGGGAGCCGATCTACACCGACTCCAAGTTCGCGGTGCGGACCATTGTCCAGACGGTTCGCCGGCGGGTGTCAAAGCACGGACAGCGCGTCGGCGCGGTGCTGTCCGGTCCCGTGCTGACGGCGCTCCTCGACCACTGGCCCAAGGCCAAGATGGAGGAGGCGCTCGCAAGGCACCCTGAGGAGGTGGCCCACGCAGTCCTGTTCATGCCGAAGCGGCCCCTAAGCATTGTGATCCGGAATCTCGTCATCCTGCCGAACAGCGTGGGCCTGTAAGCCTCAGGCGGTCCAAGTGCGGCTGGGGCCCGAATCCACATGGGTGAAGTTCGACCCATAGTAACGACCGACGCCGCCGATCTGCAGCCACTCGGCGTAGTCGGCGATCTGCTCGACCGTGGTACCCTCCAGCCGGATGTCGGCGGCGCGCCGGCGGGTGTGGTAGCTGTTCGATGCGGCTCCCGCCCCCTTGCTGCGCAGCATATTGTTGGTGCGCTTGGTCCGGAACCCCGACAGCAGGGTGATCTGGCCGGAATGGCCTTCCTCTCGGGCCGCGTTCGAGATGGCGGCCAACGCCCAGAACAGGCGCGGGTCGATCTCGGGATCCTTGTTCTCGCGCCAGTCGCGAAAGATCCAGTTCAGCCGGCGCAAGGCCCGGCGATCGTAGTCGCCATCATCGGCGAAGCGCAGCGCCACCCGATCTCCGGTGTTGGAGTTGGTGATGTCGAGATAGGGATCGATGGTGGAAACCATGCCGTCCAAGCGGCTGCCCGGTCGCCATGGGGAGGGCAGGGGTTCGTATCCGCCGCCGCAACCGGACAGAAGCGGCAAGGCGAGCCCGGCGCCCAAGGCGCCCAGGAGGTCACGCCGACCGAGGCGGCTCGTGGCCGCGATAGTGGGAATCATTCTTGTTATCTCCGAGGAGTCTGCTCGTTTGCCCCCAGGCCATCCTTAACCGGGCGAAGGGCAGACGAGAATGTCCTCGTCAAGATCGGGCTGCGCATCCGGCCAAAGCTGTTGCGCCTCCCCCACGAAGAGGGGTCATTTGCGGCAGGGCTGCCACAGCCGATCGACCCGGCCGGTCACATCCCGTCCGGTGCCGACCAGCACGGCCCTTGCGCTCCGATTCGCGTCACCACTCGGCAAAGCTGCCGTCGCGGGCGCGCCAGACCGGATTGCGCCAGCGGTGCGGCGTGGCATGAGCCTCTCGGACCGCAGCCTCGTCGATTTCGACCCCAAGACCCGGTCCGGTCGGAATGGGAAGGAACCCGTCCACTGGCGTCAGCACCTGAGGGTTGGTGACAAAGGTCAGCAAGTCGTGGCCGACATTGTAATGGATGCCTAGGCTCATCTCCTGGAGCGCCACGTTCGGCGCACATCCGGCAAGCTGGAGGCAGGCGGCCAGCGACAAAGGCCCCAAGGGGCAATGCGGCGCGACCGCGACGTCGTAGGCTTCGGCCATCGCGGCGATCCGGCGGCATTCGCTCAGGCCGCCCGCATGCGACAGGTCGGGCTGGATGATGTCGACCGCGCCCCGCTCCAGGAATGGTTTGAAGTCCCAGCGCGAGTAGAGCCTTTCGCCCAGCGCGATGGGGGTCGAGACCAGTCTGGCGATCTGCTCCAGCCCCTCGGGGTTCTCGGACAGAAGCGGCTCCTCGATGAACAGCAGGCCCAGCGGTTCGAGCAGCTTCGCGAGTTGCTTGGCCATGGGGCGGTGCACGCGACCATGGAAGTCGAGCCCGACATCCACGCCCTCGGCCTGGGCCGCCTGTACCCGCTCCACCACCTCGGCCAAGAGCTTGGGTGTGCCCAGGAAGTCCAGTTCGGCGGTCGCGTTCATCTTCACGGCCCCGAACCCCTGCTCGCGGCGGGCACGGGCGGCAGCGGCGATCTCGTGCGGGCGGTCGCCGCCGATCCAGGCATAGGCGCGGATGCGGTCCCGGACGAGGCCACCCAGCATGTCCCAGGCCGGCAGGCCACAGGCCCGGCCCTTGAGGTCCCACAAGGCTTGGTCCAGCCCGGACAGCGCCGACATGAGGACCGGCCCGCCGCGATAGAAGCCGCCCCGGTAGGCGACCTGCCAGATATCCTCGATCCGCCGCGGGTCATGGCCGATGAAACGATCCCTGAGCGCCTCGAAGGCGCCGTCCACCGCCTCGGCATAGCCCTCGAGGCTGGCCTCGCCCCAGCCGAAGTGGCCGTCATCGGCCTCGATGCGGACGAACAGCCAGCGCGGCGGCACGTAGAAGGTCTCGATGCGCGTGATCTTCACTGGGATGTTTCCTTTGCTTCAGCCGTTCCACGGTGGCCCGACTCGGGCGAGATGGAAGAAGAACGGGTTTGCCATGCCGTTCCGCTCCATGAGTCCGACCAGACGATCCGGGCCGGCCAGGCGAAGGTGATCGGTGATCGGCTGCTCATGGTAGATCAGCGCGGTGCCCTGTCGCCCGCGAAAGTCGCGCAGGCCAAGCGTTGCGCCGTGCCTCCTTGCCCGGAGAACGGGCTCAAGCGCGGCAAAGGCCAGACGGACCGGCAGGCTGCGGGCGAACCCGGGCCGGTGAAGGGCGACGGCCGTGGGCATCAAAGCCGGGTTCAGGGCGACGATCCGCCCCGAGGAACGACGGAAGAGGAGGGGATGGACGCGATCGGAGTCCTCGATGGACTTGCCATACCAGCCCAAACCCTCGAGCAGGCTGTCGAAGGGGTGTCCGGTCGGCAGCGTCCGGCCCTGCCACAGGCCGATCAGGTGGCCCGGCCCGATGCCGGGCAGTCCGTCGAAGCGAGCCAAAGCCGCGTCCGTCCCAAGCGGCTCAGCCAGCCAGTCCGTTAGCCACGAAGGCTCCGTGTCCGTCATCGATGCTCCGATTTCATGGGCATGCGCTCGGCGCTCGGGGCCAGGTCTTGGACGAGTCTCCGGGTTCATGGAACGCCTGGATCGCTTCGCGGTTCATCTGATGAGATCAGGGAAGAGGAGGCGAGGCGATGGCCGATGATCGCGAGCAACGCATCCGGGAGCGTGCCCACGCCATCTGGGAGCAGGAAGGCCGCCCGCATGGGCGCGACGAGGACCACTGGCGGCAGGCCAGCCAGGAAGTCGGCAGCGACATGTTCGACCAGCCGGGCGTGACCGAGAACCAGGAAAGGGCGGGGTCGCTTGACGGCGGACTCCTTCCGGCGGGCGGTCTGGTCGCAGCGGGCGGTCCGGCGGGACTGGGTCTTGCGGGGCTTGGCATGACGGGTGCCCCGGCCGACGGCGACGGGGAGCAGACCGAAAGGTCGGACTAGCGCCCCGAACTTGGACCTCTTGGCAGAGGGCGGTCAGGCGAGCGGCTGCTGCCGTGTTTCCTGATCGATCAAGGACGCGGCCACTGCACCAAGTAGCAGGAAGGCGGCAAAAAGGCCGACGGCGGCCGCAAAGCTTTGCGCCACCAGCAGGGCCAGGGCGGACGGCGCCAGCAGGCCCCCCAATCGGGCCATCGCGCTGGCCGCCCCCATCCCCGTCGCCCGGCTCTCGGTCGGATAGAGTTCGGGCGTGAACGCATAGAGCGATCCCCAGGTGCCCAGCAGGGCGAAGCTCATCACCAGGATGGACGCGCCCAAAGTATAGGAATCGCGCGCCACCACGAAGAGCAGGCACGCGGCCGCACTGAGGAGCAGGAAACCGATCAACGTCGGCTTGCGGCCCCAGGCCTCGACGCCATAGGCCGCGAGCGCATAGCCCGGCACCTGGGCCAAGGCCACGACGACAAGGAAGCCGTATCCGCGCACGAAGCCAAAGCCTTCGCCGGCCAGGCGGGCCGGCATCCAGGTGAACACCCCGTAATACGAGATCGAGACCAGGAACCAGACCAGCAGCATCAGCAGGCTTCGCCGTCGCAGCGCGGGCGAGAACAGCCCCGTCGCAGCCGGAGGCGGAGGAGCGGCGACCGTGGCTCCGGCCTCTAGGAGTGCCTTCCCGTTCGTGCGAAGGACGCGGTCCAGGACCGCCTTGGCCTCAGCCGCCCGGCCAGTCCGAACGAGGAACATGGGTGACTCTGGCACCCAGAAGCGCAGCCAGACGCCGATCAGGGCGGGCAGGGCGGTGACGGCGAAGATGATGCGCCAAGCGTCCTCGACCCCCGCCACGCTCGCGATCCAGGCCGCGACGGCCACGGCAATAGTGCCGATCGCCCAGAACCCCTCGAGCATGACGAGCCATCGGCCCCTGTTGGCGGGGGGCAGGAACTCGGCCATCAGCGCATAGTCCACGGGCAGGGTGCCGCCCACCGCAACGCCCGTCAGGAACCGGAGCAGCAGCAGGGCGCCAAAGGACGGGGCGAACACGGACAGGAGACCGAACACGGCATCGCAGGCCACCGTGACCAGCAGCACCCGCCTGCGTCCGTAACGGTCGGCCAGACGCCCGAAGCCGCTGGCCCCGATGAGCATGCCCAGGAAGAACAGGGTTCCGGTCTGCAAGGCCTCGGGCACCGTGAGCCCAAAGGTCTGTGCGACCGAAGCGGCGGTAAAGCCCACCGCGAGCACCTGCATGGCATCGGCGGCCCATACGAAGCCGAAGATGCCCAGGAGGCGACGTTGGAACGGGCCGGGGCCGGCCTGCGTAAGGATGTCTTCGACCAGCACTGTCATGCCGGAGCCAGATAGTCCCTTGCCCCTGAAAGTCCCGCCGCGCGGGCGGTCGACACTGCGAACCTGTGCCGGCCGCCTTGCCCTCGGGATCAGGGATCACCGGTCTGCTCAGGACGCGAGGCCGAGACCCGCCTGCCAGGTGAGCATTTGCGCGGCCTCGGCCCTGCAGCCGACGTTCAGCTTGGACAGAACGCGCTTTGCGTAGGTGTTGAACGTCTGCTCCTTGATGCCGGCGATGAAGGCGGCCTCTCTGTTGGGCAGGCCAAGCTGCATGAGCGATGCGACCCGCGCCTCGGCCGGCGTAAGGCCCATGATCTGCGCAAGCTTCTCGATCCGCTTGGGATCGGGTCGCTGCGGGATCACCAGAACCGCGAGAGACGCACCATCGCCGCCGTCGAAACGGGTCAGCGAGAGGGGCAGGCGTCCCGGGCCGTCGGGATCATCGATCAGCAGAATGACTTCGGACGCGCCGCTGTGTCCGGCCACGCATTCCGATACCGCCTGGCGCAACGCACGGGTGTCGGACGGCGTGGCTGCGGACAGGCCATCGGACACGCTGCGCAGGAGACGACGCTCGGCCAGGAGATCGGCCCCAACGCGGTTGGTTTGCAGGATGTGCGCATGCTCATCAAGCACCATGACAGCCGCGCCGAACCGATGCGAGATCGTCCAAAGCAGCGCATCCGCCGCGGCCCTGCGGCTTCCGGTGAACTCCCGCAGGCAGCTTTCGCGCAGCATCGACCAGATGGCGCGCAACACGCCTTCGCAAAGGCTCTCCCCCTGGTCGCCATCGCACAGCAAGGCGACCTGATCGACGACACCCGACGCGAACCGGATCTCATAGGCGGACCAGGCATCCGCGTCGTGACCGGCCCGTTCGATCCAGCCCTTGTCTTCGGCTGGCATGGGTCGCACGCTCTCCACCGGGCCGGGGTTCACCTCGACCCGCTCCGCCCGTCGCAGGGCCGAGGACCACCGGCGCGGGTCGGGCTGGCCCCGGCTGCCCAGGCACAAGCAGGCCTGGCGGCTGTCCAGCCTTACCAGGGCCTCGCGGCCCAGCGAGGTCAGGCTTTGCTTCAGGATGCGCGAGAAATGAAAAAGCTCCGTGTCGAACACGGACAGCGTAACCGAACTCATCAAAGAACCCCCGGTCGTAACGCACTGTTACGTAATGATCACGGTAGCATAAGGAAGTCCGTGGGACGGGGCGCAGTCGTACTAATACCGAGGGAGTAGCGCCCAAGACGGGCGATCCTGTCGCTCCTCAGCGTTACAAGCGGTTCGCATCAGAGGGCAAGAGCGACGGACTGGCGAAAAGGGCAGGTTCTTACCTACTCCTCAGGATGCCCAGTCCGTGGTAGGGTTCGATTAACTTCTAAGCCTCTGACGAAAAGTTATGTCAGCCGTTTCTACTGTGTTGTTAGAAGAAAATGGTGCACGGAATGGGAGTCGTTGTCGTAAGTGGTATTCGTCTTTATCGGGAAATGCTGGCCAAGTTTCTTTCATCCGCGTCCATCGATGTCCGGGCCTGCTGCGAGAGCCTGGACGAATTGCCTGGACCGGATGTAACCGACGTGATCCTGCTCCACGACGGGGAAGTCTTCGGACAGATCCTCCAGGACATCCGGACGGTGCGGGCCCGGTCTCCACAGGCTCCGATCATCCTCGTCGTCCCGGCGGATCGGTACGAGGAGCTGCGGGCCGTTCTTTGGCGGGACGTCAGCGCGATCATCTCCGACGACAGCGCCGCCGACACTCTGGTGGGTGCGGTGCGTGTCGTGCAGGCTGGCTTCGCCGTCATGACGCCCCAGCATCGCACGCCGAGCGAGATCATCTTTCCCCCTGGCGCGGCGATCAGCGGGCGGCAACGGGGCGGCGCACGCTCGCGTCCCCTCAACCTTTCGCCCCAGGAAAGCCGCATCCTGTCAAGGCTGGTGGCTGGAGGGTCCAACAAGGACATCGCGAACGAGCTGGGCATTTGCGAGACGACCGTGAAGGTGCATCTGAGAGCCTGCTACGAAAAGATCGGGGCCAAGAACCGCACCCAGGCCGCCATGTGGGCCGCAGCGCATCTGGACCAGCCCTCCTAAACGCCAAGCCCCTTCCCGGACACGCGATCCTCACCGTCGGTTGACTGGACGGCCGCGGCCGGACGATCATCTTGGACCCTGTCCCTTGACAGGAGTATCCATGGCCCGTCCGACCCGCCGCACCGTGCTCGCGAGCCTGGCCGCTTCGTTCGCCACGCCGGCCCTGGCG
Organism: Rubellimicrobium rubrum; assembly: GCF_006152115.1. Classification (GTDB taxonomy): domain Bacteria; phylum Pseudomonadota; class Alphaproteobacteria; order Rhodobacterales; family Rhodobacteraceae; genus Rubellimicrobium; species Rubellimicrobium rubrum. The sequence continues at coordinate 58,338 of NZ_VDFU01000017.1, forward strand.
CAGTCCGATTCATGGACCAGCGCCGCCGAGGCCGCGCGGGCTTTGCCGCAATTGCACTCGATCCTTGTGGCCCGGAACGGCGAGACGGTGCTGGCCGAGGCGATCCGGGGGCCGGGATTGGAGCAGCTGACCAACGTCAAATCGGTTTCCAAGTCCATCGTGGCCTTGCTTCTGGGAGCTGCCATCGACCGCGGTGTGATCCCCTCGGTGCAGACCACCCTGGCCGAAGCCGCCCCGGGGCTTGTCCCCGATGGCGCCGACCCGCGTGTGGCCAACCTGACCATGGAAAACCTCGTGACCCTGCGGGCGGGGCTGGAGCGGACCTCGGGGCCGAACTACGGCGAATGGGTCTCGTCGTCGAACTGGGTGGCCGATGCGCTGTCTCGTCCCTTCGTGGCCGAGCCTGGCGGGCGGATGCTGTACTCCACGGGCAGCTTCCACATCCTTGGGGCAGCTCTGGCCGAGGCGTCCGGCGAAAGCCTCTTGACGCTGGCCCGCGCTTGGCTCGGCGAGCCGCTGGGCATCGAGGTCGCACCCTGGACGCGCGACCCTCAGGGCTACTACCTCGGCGGCAACGAGATGGCGCTGAGCCCCCGTGCCATGCTGCGGATCGGAGAGATGCTGCGACAGGGCGGCACTTGGGACGGGCAGCAGGTCCTGTCGCCCGAGTGGGTCGAGGCGAGCCTCACCCCGGTGACCCGTTCACCGTTCTCGGGCCTCGACTACGGCTATGGCTGGTTCCTGGGCGATGCTCCACGCGGCCGGGTCGCCATCGCGCGGGGCTACGGCGGCCAGATCATCGCCGCCGCGCCCGAGGTCGGGATCACGGCCGTCATCACCTCGGACCCGACGCAGCCCGCGCGGAGCGAGGGCTACTTCGGGGATCTGATGAACCTCCTCGACCGAGAGATCCTGGCGAGGGCCTGACCGGGGTCAGACCTCGCGAATGAAGTCCTCGACCGCCTGATAGGCGTCGTCGTCGTTCATCTGCCGTGGCGGGTGCTTGCAGAAGAAGGCGGCGGGCGCCTCGATAGGACCGGAAAGGCCGCGGTCGCGCGCGACCTTGGCGCAACGGATCATGTCGATGGCCACGCCGGCGGAGTTCGGAGAGTCCTCGACCGACAAGCGGACCTCCATGTTCATGGGGACGCCGCCGAACATGGTGCCTTCGAGCCGGATGAAGGCGACTTTGTTGTCGTTCTGCCAGGGAACATAGTCCGAGGGACCGACATGGATGTTCTCCCAGTCGAGGCGTTGGGCGGCCACGGCCTGCACGGCCTCGGTCTTGGAGATCTTCTTGGAGGCGAGGCGGTCACGCTCGCGCATGTTGAGGAAGTCGGTGTTGCCGCCGGTGTTGAGCTGGTAGGTCCGCTCCAGCCGCACGCCACGCTTGGCGAAGAGGTCGGTCAAAACACGGTGGACGATTGTGGCGCCGACCTGCGCCTTGATGTCATCGCCGATGATCGGGACGCCCGCGTCGGCGAAGCGCTTGGCCCAGGCGGGGTCGCTGGCAATGAAGACGGGAATGTTGTTGACGAAGGCCACGCCCGCTTCCAGCGCGCATTCGGCGTAGAACTCGGTCGCCTTCTGGCTGCCCACGGGCAGGTAGTTCATCAGGACATGGGCACCGGTCTCGCGCAGCGCCTGCACGACCTCCTCCTTGGAGGGCTCGGGCAGGTCGGACCGGAGGAAGGTCCGGTGCTCCGGCTGCTCGGCCATATGGGGCGCGAAGCCGTCGAGGATCTTGCCCATCCGGACCTTGGCGCCGGTCTCGGGCACGTCGGCGCAGAAGATCAGGGTGCAGTTGGGACGCTCGAAGATCGCGCGTGACACGTCCTGCCCGATCTTGCGACGGTCGATGTCCCAGGCCGCCACCACGCGGATATCGCCGGGACGGTAGCCGCCCAGGTCCCAATGCATCAGGCCCGTATGCTCGTTGCGGTCATTGTCGCGGTACATGGCGATCCCCTGCACGAGCGAACTCGCGCAGTTGCCGACGCCCACGATGGCGATGTTGATCCCCTCGCGGGTCAGGTGTCCGTCAGGCATCTCAACCCCTCCCTGCGGAATGCAGCTTGACCGGCGTCGCCGGCGCGTAACGTTCGACCATGGCGGCGCAGAAGTCGGCGAACTGCTGCGGATCGCGCGGGGGACTCGTGTGGTGGGGCTCCACACCCAGATGTTCGGGCGTGAAGCAGAAGGTCGCCATCACGTCGAAGTCCTGCAGCGCCTCCATCTGGCGGTCGAACCAGTCGAGAGCGTTGGGCCGGAAGCTGTCGGCCCAGGACAGGCCCGTCCGCAGGTGCCGCACGCCCAACCGCTTGAGCCAGGCCACGGCGTTGGGCAGGCGTGGGTCCTCGTAGTGGAACCACTGCATGATCCCCATCCGGTCGGCATAGGGCGCATAGGCCTCAAGGCTCGGCTTTGGGGTCCCGTCCTCGCGGATGAGGCCCATGTAGAAATGGCGGTAGTAGCTCGACCCCTCGGCCTCCTTGTGGCGCGTCGTGGCCTCCCACTCGCGTGGCAAGTCGAAGAGGGAGTACCAGTAGGCACGGGGCACGCGGCCGACGAGCAGTTCGGCGGTCTTCTGGACGCCGAAGACCTGAACCTCCTCGGCGCCGAAGGAGCCCACGCCGACCTCGCTTACCCAGACGGGGTGGTCGGGGGCCACGGCCTCGATCTCGGCGACCTTGGCGGGCCATTCGCCGATCTGCCACAGATTCCAGTCGAGCGGGAAGCCATGGACCGCTACCACGTCCACATTGTCGAGAACGCCCATCCCTTTTAGCCGCAGGATGTAATTCGGGTCGATGGGAGAGATCCCGCCCAGCACCCGCGTCACGTCGGGGTTCACATCCGCAACGGCTTGGCCTGCGAGGTTGATCATGGTCGCGAACTGCGACCAGTCCGGGTCGATGGCCGGGTCCCAGTGGGACTTGTTGTTGGGCTCGTTCCAGAACATCACGGATTCGATCATCGCGGCCCCCTCGCCGGATAGGCCGCGCCCGCGCCCCATTGCGAATAGGGCACCTCCGCGCGGCGGCAGATATAGACGTCCTCGGAGGCGCGGGTCTCGATGCTGAAGCCCGCCGCCCTCAGCATGGCCTCGACCCCGGCGCGGTTCGGGGCCCACCAGTTGGTCCAGTCGTCGGCATAAAGGTGCTCGATGAAGTACATGGCGGGATAACCGGTCGCCTCGAACATGGCCTCCTCGGAAAATGGGGCCTCCTTCGGCACTTCCATGACCTCCTCGGGCCCGCGCAGGAGCGATTGGAAGATCATCATGTCACCCGCGACATGCTCCCGGATCAGGTCGAGCGCGAGGAGGGGGTGCCGCAGATGGTAAAGCACGCCCATGAAGATGACGACGTCGAAGCGTTCGCCCAGCGCGCCCACGTCATAGACCTCGAGCTGCCGGAACTCGATGTCCATGCCCTCCACCTCGGCGGCAAGGCGGGCCTGCCGAAGGTAGTGCTCGTCATGGTCGATCCCGAGCACGCGCGACGCCCCGCGGCGCTTCATTTCCAAGGCGTAGAACCCGGCGTTGCAGCCGATGTCGAGCACGGACTTGCCGCTCAGGTCCTCCGGGATCGCATGGGCGAAGCGTTCGAACTTGGTCCGGGGAAAGTCGCCCAGGAAGTGACCCGGCGCCGTCTCGATGCCGCCGAGACGCAGGTTGTGAAACCAAGGGCCCAGGGCCTCGATGCGGCGGGCAAGATCGTCGTCGCCAGGGTCAGGCACGTCCTTCATGCAGTCATTCCAGTGGTTTCATTGAGGGAAAGCACCCGCGCGCCCCAGGGCCCAGCCTCCAGGCGGCTGACGGAGGCCGGGCCGATCTCGAAGCGCAGGATGTTGTCAAAGGACAGGCCCAGCACCCGGGCCACAAGGGCGCGGATCATGTCGCAATGGGTGACCAGAGCGATCCGCCCGCCGGTGCCCGACGCAGCAAGGGCGTCCACATGCCGGGCGATGCGGCCGGCGGCCTCGTCCATGCTCTCGCCGCTGGGGATGCGGACCAGGGCGCGGCGGGTGTTCCAGTCGTCCCAAAGGGGCTGGCCATTCAGGGCGGCGAACTCCGCCCCGGTCCAGTCGCCGAAGTCGATCTCGTCCAGCGCATCCACTACCGTGACGGATGCGCCGCTGGCCCGGGCCACGGCCTCGGCGGTCGCGCGGGCACGCTCGCGCGGGCTGGTCTGGATCTCGGTCAGCGCTTCGGGGGCAAGGCGGCGTCCCAGGACGGCAGCCTGCCGCTCGCCCTCGGGGGTCAGGGGAACGCCCGGGGCCCGGCCGGTAAGCCTACGCCCGAAATCCGCATGGGTGGCATGGCGGAGCAGGTACAGTTGGACGTTGATCGCGGTGCCCCCGGACGCTTCTACATTCGTTGGGGTACAAACGCTCGCGAGGCCGTGAGGTTCCATGGCTCGTTCCGGTGCGGCGGGAATGTGCCGGATCAGCCCGCCAGTTCGGCGTAGCGTTCGAGGTAGCGGGCCACCATGCGCTGAGCCGAGAAGCGTGCCCGTGCCGTTGCCCGGCAGACCTCGGGATCGATCCGATCGATGCGGCGCATGGCATCCGCGAGGCCGTTCACGCTCTCCACCAGGAACCCGGTGCGTCCATCCTCCACGATCTCGGTCAGAGCGCCACTGGGATAGGCGATGACCGGGGTTCCTGCGGCCATGGCCTCCATGGCAACTAGGGATGACGTTTCGCGCGCCTTGCTGGGGATCAGCACGCAGCGGGCCGCAGCTAGAAGCTGCTGCTTGCAGCGCCCTTCGACAGCGCCGATCCAGCGGCGGCGCCAGCCCAGATGCGGCTCGACTGCCTCGTGGAAGTGCCGCTGATGGTCGGGGTAGGGGAACACGGTACCGGCGATCAACAGCGGCACATGGGCCATCTCGGCCGAAGCCAGCGCGTCATCGAAACCCTTCTCGGGGCAGATGCGGCCCAGGGCAAACGCGAAGCTCCGCCTGCGGACCTTCAGGTCGGGGATCTCCACGCCATTCTCGATGGGAGCCTCGATCCGTGCGCCTGTCGGAGCCGTCGCCGCCTGCGCCGCCGAGACCGGATGGAGATGGGTGCGCGACCGGGCCGAGCACAGGGCATCGGGCGGATACCAGTCGAGCGGCAGGTGGAGAGTCACCAGCACCGGCGGGCCGCTGGGCGGCAGGTAGCGGTGGAAATCGATCCCGTGCAGGTGAATCACATCCAGCCGGTCGCGCGTCATCGCCTCGGCGATCCGGTCGCGGACGGCAGCGCGCACATGCTCCGCCTCGGTGTCGGAGATCGGGCCCGCAATCGCCGGAACGGACCGCAACTCGCCTGCCACGCGGGACCCCTCGGGCGCGATCACGATGGAGCGGTGACCGGCCGCTACCAGGGCCCGGTCGAGCCGGGACAGCACCTGCTCGGCTCCGCCCACTGGATCGGCAGTCACGGGGGCGAGCGGATAGGACACGCTCAGGACCGTCAGGGTCACGGCGACGCCTGATCCAGCAGTGTGTCCGCATGGCGCCTCCACTCGGTCAGGGTCATGTTCCAGCCCCAACCGTCGTACAAGGCCGACCCCGGGGGGGCCGGCGCGCGGAAATCATAGGCTGGTGCGGGCCGCAGCCATTCCTCCCAGTGCGGAACCTGGTTCAGGAAGCCCATCTGACTTTCGAAGCAGGCGAGGCTGCGCCTGCGTCGGTCCTGGTCCTCGGGCGACAGAGGGATCTTTACCTCGGGGGCGTTCGGATCGGTCCAAAAGGACCCAAAGACAGTCCGGCCGTCGCGCAAGTGGTAGCTCGGGAACTCAAGATGCCGCGGGGCCGGACGGCCCTGCGCTTCGAGGTGCCGGCAGGCCAAGGCCACGCAAAGCGCTGCCGTGTCGTGGTCGGGATGACCGTGCTCGTAGGAATGGGTCACCACGACCTCGGCATCCCAAAGATAGCGGACCAACTGCTCCACGATGGCCGCGCCATGCAGGATGGCCTCCTTGTCGGGATGCCAGCAGCAGCGCAGCTCGGGCGTCGCGTCCAGGACCGCCATGGCGGCCCGCAGCTCTTGCCGGCGCAGCTCGGCATACTCTTCCACGGTCTCCGCCCCGACACGGCGCGCATCCTGCATGTCGCGGGGCGATCCATCGGTCAGGTGAACGATGCAAAGGTCGTCCATCCTGTTCATGCGACTGGCGAGCGCTAGCGTCTCGTCGTCCGGGTGGGCCACCACCAGAACCACGCGCTCGGGCAGCCGCTCCCCTCGAACCAGCCGTTCAAGGATCCCGTCCATGGTTCAGAGCGCGGCCCGCACGGGTTCCGGGCTCAGGAGCTCCATGGCCAGCCGGTAGCCTTCGAGGGTTCCGACATCCGCATAGAGCGTGCCTGCCCGCACCCCTTGCGCCCTGCCGCCTTGGGCGATCCAGGCGTTGATGAGCGTGCCGATGTACTCGTCGCGTTCGGGGCGTGACAGCCAGAACTCCCGCAACTCGTGGAAGATGTGGCCGGGCATCTTGAACGCGCCCCAGATCCAGTTGGTGCGGACATCGGGGGACTTTACGTCGATCGACAGCACCCGGCCGTCGGCGTCGGTCACCACCGCGTCGAAGAACTGGGGCTGCTCCACCGGGAACAGCAGGAATGACAGGCGGTCATCCGGCAGGGCGCGCAGTGCGTCGTCGGGAAACCAGATCGTATCCGGCAGTCCCACGAGCACCGGCTCGTTGTGCGGGATCACCGGATGGGCGCGGAAGATGGCGTCGCACAGGCCCGACGCTTCGGGTTGGACGACATAGGCAATCTCCACGATGTCGCAGTGGCCGCCGTAGTACTTCAGGATATCGGCCTTGTGGGGCGAGATCACGAAGCAGACCTTGCTCGCCCCTGCCAAGGCCATCCGGTCCACCAGGAACTCGCTCACGGCCTTGGGACGGCTGCGGCCATCGCCGGACAGGCGCCCGCCCACGGGCAGAAGTTCCTTGGAAAAGGCGAGAGGCTGAATCCGCGTGCCGTTCCCCGCGGCGGGAATTATTCCCCACATGCAACTCGTCCTTCTGATTGATGTCTGGCAGCGCCATGGCTTGCGCCCAAGAGCTGCACGAGTTCGGCGGCGCGTGCGTCGGAACTGTGCTCGGCCAACACACGCTCGCGCGCAGCCCTGGCGATGCGGGCCAGTTCGGCATCCGGCATCTCCAGCGCCGCCAGCGCATCTGCGGTGGTCGTGGCCGTCAGGATCTCGACGCCGGGCGTGAAGAACTCGTCCAAGCCCTCCCAGCTATCGCTGAGGACCGGGATGCCGCAGGCCGCCGCTTCGAAAAGCCGTCCAGAGGGGCACCAGCCCATAGAGGCCATCGCTTCGCGCGTGACGTTGAGCGTGAGCCGCGACGACGCGAAGAAGGCCGGGTGATCCGGGGGAGGCAGGTGCTTCACGAAGAAGATGTTGTCCGTCCAGGGAAAGTCCGTCGGATAGCCCGTTCCCGCCAGGACGAAGCGCCGGTCGGACGTCTGCCGGGCGGGTTCGATGAACAGCATGGTCAAAGCAGCCTGACGGTCGGCGGCGTAGGTGCCGAGGTAGGACAGATCCCCCCGAAAAGCCGGGTCGGAAATGCCCGGGCGATGCGTTGTTGGGTCCACATGGCCATAAAGCGGAGCCGTCCGCCGCGCCCCGAGCCGCGTTCGCAGCAGGTCGAGCGCCACACCTCCGGTATAACTCAGCACGAGATCGAATCCCGCGAGGCCCTGCGCCGGCAGGAAGTCCACCGTCTCCCCGATCTCAAGGCGGCGCAGGGTCACCGGGGTATCCATGTCGTAGAAGACGGTGAGACCCCTAGCAGCGTCCCAAGCCAGTTCCGACGCTTGTGGTCCGTCCGGGCAGAAGGACGTGACCATGACCGCATCGGCCTGCTGGACCTCGAGCCGGGCACGCGACCGCACGGACGCCCAATCGGGATACAGGACCAGCTCCGCTCCGTCGGGGAGGGAGGTGAGGTCGCGCGTCTCGGCGTAGTAGGGAACGTCGCGCTCGAAAAAGACGACCTCGTGACCGAGCCGCGTCAGCGCGCCGATCAGGCCACGCCACAGGGTCGCGTGGCCATTGCCCCAGGAGGAGCTTACGGCGAGCCCGAACACCACCAATCTCATTCGCGTTCCCGACCCTACGCCGCCGTCCCATGGCGACCGCCCACGCCAACGGACCGGCTGCGGGTAAGTTCCACGTTTGCTCCGATCATTTCGGTAGGAGGGGCAACATCTTGGCGGAATCGGACCTGCGGGGCCGTGGGCGGTGGAACTTGTCCTGCCGCAGGTTCTCCGACAGTGAAGCGGCGGATCGGCGCCTGTGCCTACTTGTGACGCGCGGCGGCGTGATCCCCATGCTCGCGCTTCTCGGCGGTGTCGCGGCCGACCAGCTTGTTGAACAGGCTCTTCTCGTCGAAGAGCAGCGCCAGATCCTTGGCGTCGAACTCCTCGAAGAACTCCTCCCAGGAGATCTCCACGAGGTTGTCGTGATGCGAGTTCGGGGCATCCGGGAACATGATGCGGATCAGGCCCACATCCTTGTCGGAATGGGTCCGATCCACGGCGGCTGGCTTGCCGCCCTTGCTTTCGGCCCATGTGCGAATGGTGTCGTGATCGGTCGTGGTCTCGGCCATGGCTTGGCTCCCGTCCTTGCTTTCCCGGCAAACACGCCGCGCGCGGCTCGGTTCCCGATGGGAACGTCAGGCCCGAGCAGGGCGTTGGAAGCGTGATCGTGCAGGGTCGTGCCGACACGGCATGACGCCGCATTCCCGAAACATCCCCCCAGGAGATCCCTTCATGTCCCGTCCCCTCGCCATCGTCACCGGCGCATCGTCCGGCATCGGCTACGAACTGGCCAAGCTTTGCGCCGAGAACGGCCACGACCTCGTCATCGCGGCCGATCAGTCCAAGATCCACGAAGCGGCGAACGATTTCCGCGCCCTTGGGGCCGAGGTCGAGGCCATCGAGGCCGACCTTTCCACCCTGGACGGCGTGGACAAGCTCTATGCCGCCGCTCGGGGCCGCCCGGTTGAAGTTCTCATGGCGAATGCCGGACACGGCCTCGGCCATGGGTTCCTGGATCAGGATTTTACCGACGCCCGCCACGTCGTCGACACCAACATCACCGGCACCATCTACCTGATCCAGAAGGTGGCGCGCGACATGGTGGCGCGTCGGCAGGGCCGCATCCTGATCACCGGCTCCATCGCGGGCTTCATGCCGGGGAGCTTCCAGGCCGTCTATAACGGCACCAAGGCATTCATAAACTCCTTCGCCTTTGCGCTCCGCAACGAGATCAAGGACAGCGGCGTCACCGTGACCGACCTGATGCCCGGCGCGACCGAAACCGAATTCTTTGACCGCGCCGACATGGAGGATACCAAGGTGGGCTCCGGCAAGAAGGACGATCCGGCGATGGTGGCCAAGGTCGGCTGGGACGCGATGATGAACGGCGAAGGCGACGTGGTCGCGGGCTGGAAGAACAAGCTCCAGAGCGCCATCGCCAACATCACCCCCGCTGGCATGCTGGCCGAGCAGCACCGCAAGCAGGCCGAGCCCGGATCGGGGCAGGCCTGACCGCTTGGACTATCCGGGCGGGGCTGGCCTCCGCCCGGGCAAACGCCGCGGATGCCACGCAAGGAGCCGGTAATTCAGCCGGCATCACCAGACAGGCGACATAGATGCGAAAGGGCCGGCGGGATCGCTCCCACCGGCCCTTCATTCATACTATTCTGACGTTTCAGGCAGCGCGGACGTTGACCTTGGCTTCGGCCATCGCGGTCAGCTTCTTGTCGGTGGCATATTCCTCGTCGAGGTTCTGCTGCAGCACGGACGCGCAGTCGTCACGCCCCAGTTGCTTTGCCCACGCGATCAGCGTGCCGTAGCGGGTGATTTCGTAGTGCTCCACGGCCTGGGCCGAGGCGACGAGAGCGGCGTCGAGCACTTCCTTGTCGGCCACTTCACCGATGACCTCGTTGGCTTCCTTGATGATGCCGTCGATCGCCGGGCAGTCCACCGCCTTGGGGGTCTGCCCGTGCATCTGGAACACCTGCTCCAGCCGCTTGATCTGGTTCTGCGTCTCGATGAGATGCTGCTGGAAGCCAGAGCGGAGCCCCGGATCTGTCGCCTTGGCGATCATCGTCGGCAGAGCCTTCGTGATCTGGTTCTCGGCGTAATAGATGTCCTGAAGCTGGTGTACGAACAGGTCGTCAAGCGTGTTGATGTCCTTGGTAAAGAGACCCATGGCAATCATTCCTCCGGTTGCGCGGTCCGAGGCCAGTGGCCGTGCCGGACCGGTTAGGCCTGATGAACGTCCACCTCCCGGTCCGGTTCCAGCTTGCACGGGACTGATTCGGCTTGCCGCAACTCGCTCGCCGGGCGGGGGATGCCGCCCTTGTCTCACGCGCTCGGGCCCGGAGGCACGTTGCCCCGATGCTGGCGAGGAACTAGCTTCCATCCCTATCCGACCGGAGAGCCGGTCTTGGCTGACGCCCATTCCTGGCGTTTCGGAATCCACAGGAAGGGGACGGGCTGTCGCATGGATGGTGAGCATGATCTCAGCGCAGGGAACCTAGTCGGCGACGCCTTTCAGGCCCTGACGGCGCCGGTGCCCGACCTTGCGGAGCGGCGGCTGCATCTGGCCGCGCTCCGCCGCGCGGTGAAGGAGGCTGCGGAGCCGCTGGCGGCTGCCGTGGACGCCGATTTTGGCGGACGGCCTCGCAGTGAGACGATGATCGCCGAGGTGGGGCTGGTGCTGGCCAACATCGATTGGACGGTGAAGCGGCTGAAGCGCTGGATGAAGCCTCGTCGTGTCGGCCTCCCGCCCGAGTTCCTGGGCGCGTCGGGCCGGGTCGAGCGGGTGCCGCTGGGTCGCGTGGGGATCATCGGTCCTTGGAACTATCCCATTCAGCTGACTCTCCTGCCGCTCGTGGCGGCCCTGGCGGGCGGGAACCGGGTGCTGCTCAAGCCGTCGGAGTGGACGCCCCGCACCTCGGAACTCCTGGGCCGGATCATTGAGGGGGCGTTGCCCCCGGATCTCGTCCGCGTCGTGAAAGGCGGCGCGGAGGTGGCCAGTGCCGTGACCGAACTTCCGCTCGACGGGTTGTTCTTCACCGGCTCGACCGAGACCGGACGCCGGGTTCTTGCTGCGGCGGCCCGGAACCTCGTGCCCGTCACGTTGGAGTTGGGTGGAAAGTCCCCCGCCATCCTCTTGCCGGACCTCGACCTTGATGAGGCCGCCCGGTCGCTGATGGCGGGAAAGCTCTTCTCGGCGGGTCAGACCTGCGTCGCGCCCGACTATGCCCTAGTGCCCCGCGCCCGGATGACCGAGGTGAGGGAGGCACTGGCCCGCGCGACCCGGGCGCTCTATCCGGACCCTGACGGGTCCGACTATGCAGCGATCCTCCGCGCGCCCGACCGAGATCGGCTGCACCGCCTGCTGGACGGAGAGAGTGCCCTTCCACTGATGGACCCGATGCCGGGAGCCCCCCGGATGGGGGCCTGGGCGGTGCTCGACCCGGACCCTGACTCCCCGCTGATGCGCGAGGAGATTTTCGGGCCGATCCTTCCGCTGATCCCTTACGATGATGTTGCGGATGCCGAGCGGTTCGTGAACGCCCGGCCCTGTCCGTTGGCCCTGTATGTGTTGGGACGCGACCGTGCCGCCTGCGAAGGCGTGGTGGCGCGGGTGCGGTCCGGCGGAGCCCTGGTCAATGACTGCCTCCTGCATGTGGCTGCCCATGCGTTGCCGTTCGGCGGCGCGGGAGAATCCGGCATGGGCACCTATCACGGCGAGGAAGGGTTCCTGACCTTCACGCGACCGCGCAGCATCATGGTGGCGTCGCGCCTCATGCCCGCCCGGCTGGCGCGTCCGCCCTTCGGCCCCACGGTCAATCGGGTCATCCGGTTCCTGCTGCGCTGACCTAGCGGCCGTACAGGGCCAGCTCCTCGGGCCAAGCGCTCCGAAGGTGGCGCAGGTCCACCGCGTCCAGCCGCGCCCCTTCCGGCTGGAATCCCGCGACCTGAGCCAGATGCGCCTCGATCCGCGCCATGCTGTCGGGCCGGGCAGGCAGGTCGAGTTGTTGCCAGAGCCGCCGCAGGACCCGCCGGGGATCCGCAGTGAGGTCCTCGAAAGCCACTTCGGCGAACTGTCGGCGGGACAGGGGGGCGGCCTGTTCACGCAAGGCTCGCATCACCAGGGGGTAGGTTTCCAGCACCGCGCTGTCGATGTCGGCTTCGGCAAAGCTTTGGACGGCCAGCTCGTCCATCGTGCGCCGCAGGGCGCGCCGGGAGGAGTCGAAGACCGCGCGCGGGTCGCGGTGGATGTGAACCACCCGGGCGTTCGGGAACAGGTCGAGCAATGTTCCGACCTGCGCCGTGTAGGCGGGATTCTTGAGCAGAAGGGGCCGCCCTCGGGCCCGCCGTCCCAGAGCGCGGACATAACGGCGGATCGCGCGCCGCCGACCCTCGGGCGCCGGGCTGGACAAGCCGTCGCGATAATCCTCGGCGAAATGGCTCGGAAAGTAGACGGCATGGAAGTACGAGGCGAGCCCCAGATTGGCGAGCCCGACCTCATCCTCGGTCGGGGCTTCGGGGCTCATGGCGACGCCGTCGATCAGCCGGGTGCGGGGCAGGTAAGGGTCGATGAATATCTTGGCGACTGGGGCCAGCGTCCGTGCCTCCCATGGCATGGCGGCCAGGACGGGGGGCGCTGTCGCGAACACCCCCGAGGCGGCCATGAGGTTGTGAAGGTGCGTGGTGCCGCTTCTGGGATAGCCTACGATGAAGACCGGCGGAACGATGCGGGTTGGCGCCAGTGCCTCCATGACAAGGTCGAGAACCGTGAACGGCAGCCGCACGAGCGACGTGGCAAGAGCCACCACATAGGCAGGGGTGCCCCCAAGCGAGGGCGGTCCGTTCCGCAGCACGAGTCTGAGCAGGGTCAGGGGGTCCGCGCCGCAGAGTGGGTGGAACACCCTATGCCAAGGGAATCCGCTCATAGGTCGTAGCTGCGCCCTCTCCACACCGCGGGCCGGCGGCTCGGCCCCTTGATCAGCGCGTTCCACTGGATCAGCAGCGTGAGGGCCACGCCCACCGGGTGCAGGAGGACGGACAGCCAGGACATCCGGGCCCGAACGGCCACGGCCCCTGCCGCGGTCCAGACAAGCGCCGCCGCGAGAAGCGCCAGCCAGAAGGCGGCCCCGCTCGCGAATGGCAGGAGCAGGAGGGGCAGGATGTGACCGCCCCCCAGCAGCAGCGTCCAGACCGGCAGCGCTCGGGCGGTCGCCATGCCTTCGCGCGCGTTCTTTGAGAACCCGGCCCAAAGATCGGTCCATGTCGAATACATGCGGCAGACGGCAAGGCCGGTCAGGTCGCACAGGTCCGTGGCGAACCCAGCCGCCCTGACCGCGCGGGCAAGCTGGATGCCGTCGTGGATCGTTCCCCGGATACCGGCATGTCCGCCGCTGGCGTCGTAGGCCGAGCGCGTGACCGCCAGGAGCTGCCCGCACGCCGCTGCGAACCGTGGGTCGGTCGGGTGTCGGCGGGAAGCCAAGATGGGAAGATAGCCCAAAAGGACCACGAGCATCTGAGGAATGGCGATGCGCTCGCCCAGCGTGATCGCGATCTGCCTGGGAAAGCCGCTGGCCAGTCCCAGGCCGCGGGCCTGGACGAAGCTGGCCAGTCGGTACAGCCCATCGGGATGCACCCGAACATCGGCGTCGATGAAGACCAGAAGGGGGCTCCGGGCGGCCAGCGACAACTGCCAGCAGGCATGCTGCTTGCCTACCCAGCCCCGAGGCAGCGGCGCCCCCTCGATCAGGCGGACGCGAGGGTCTCGGGCGGCCCAATCCCGGACGATCCGCCCGGTGCCGTCCGAGGAGCCGTCGTCGAGCACCACGATATCCAAATCCACGCCGCAGGAGGCCAGAACGGAGTCGAGGAGCGGTCCGATATTAGCCGCCTCGTCCCGGGCTGGGATCAGGACCGACAGATGCGGCCGTCCGTCGCCCTGCGGGGGTGGTGGACGATAGGCCGCCAAGTTCAGGGCCGTCATGACGGCATAAAGGCCCGCCAGCACCAGTGCGAGGACGGCGAGGAAAAGCATCAACCGCCCTCCGCCATGTGATCGGGCACGTGCCGTTCCCCCCGCGCCATGGACCGTAGCCTTTGCCACGCTTCATACACGCCACCGACCCCCGCCCGGCCGGGCAGAAGGTTCACGAAGGCCGAGGGGTCGCGGGCCATTGCAAGGGTGGCCAGCCGGTCCGAGGTTTCGGTCAGCGCCCGTTCCAGCCGTGGCGCCCAAGCCGCCGCGTCGGCCGCTCCGTCCAGCGGAGCACCGAAGGCCGCCAGCGCTTCGGGCCGCTTCTCGCTCCAGAACGGGTATTCCAGCGCCAGCGGCACCGCGACCGCCTGTGGCATCCTGGCCAGCAGGTGGGCCACCCCGGAGCGGATGTCGAGCGGCCTTTGCCGCGGATCGGCGAAGCGGCCTTGTGCGGTGATCCAGATCATCCGTCGCGGGTCCGCGAGGATCGCCTGCGAGGTGGCAAGGAACCGTGCCGCTCCCGACCGGCTTCCGGCATCCACCCCGAAGATGCCGATGCGGCGGAAGAACCTGTAGCGGTCCAGCATCGCGGCCTCCATCGGGCCATACCCTTCGCGGTCGGGAAACAGACGGGGGTGGAGCACCATGAAGAAGGCTGGATCCCACCAGGAAGGGTGATTGGAATAAACGACCAGCGGGCGGTCCTGCGGCAGGTCGGACAGCCCGGGCCGTGCCAGCCGCACCGCGCGGAACGATGCGGCCATCTGACGAGCCATCACGGCGGCGAAGAACCGCGTCATCTGCGGATGGCGTAGGGCCATCGGATCCTGCGCCACCGCCCGGTTGCGCATGATCGTCTTCACTGGGCCGCGACGTGCGCGGCGTTGGAGGTGGCGTCCTGGTGGAGCGTGTCCGCCGCGATCCAGCCGGACATGAGCGCCATCGGCATCCCGGGCCCCGGATGGGCCGAGCCCCCCGCGAGGTAGAGCCCCTTCACCTGACGCGAACGGTTGCCCGGCTTGAACGCGCCCAGCACCTTGCCGTGCGACGCGAGCCCGTAGATCGCCCCGTTCAGCACCTTGTAGCGGTCGTGGATGTCCTGGGGCGTCAGCGTCCGCTCGACCACGATCCGCTCCTCGAGGTCGCCCATTCCGGCCGCGCGGGCCAGCTTGTCGAGGATCGTGCGACGGTAGGCGGGAAGCATCTTGGACCAGTCGTGCCTGTCGCGCAGGTAGGGCGTGTGGACGAGGATGTAGAGCGCCTCGCCGCCCTCAGGGGCCACGCCCGGCTCAGTCCGTGCGGGCGCGGCGATGTAGGCGGTGGGGTCGGGCGCGGGTTCGCCCTTGTCATAGATCGCGCCGAACTCCTCCTCCGGGTCGCGGGAAAAGACGAAGTTGTGGTGCGCCAGGTGTTCATAGGCCTTGCTCAGCCCAAGATACAGAACCACGCCCGAGCAGGCGGCCTCGCGGGTCCGCCCGCGCGAGAAGCTGTTCCAGGCGGTGCCGCCGATCAGCTCCTTGTAGGTCCGCACCGAATCCATGTTCGACACGACCCGGTCGAACTCGAACCGCTCGCCTTCGGCGGTCACCAGCGCCTTAGCTTGCCCATCCTCGGTGTGGATGCGGGTCACGTCCACGCCGGTGCGGAAGTCCACGCCCAGTTCCTCGGCCAGCCGCGTGAGGGCCAGCGGCACCGCCCGAGTTCCGCCCATGGGATACCAGACGCCTTCGCCCAACTGCATCTGCGCGATCCCGCAAAGCACCGCCGGCGCGCCGAGGGGGGACGACCCCACGTACTGGATGAAGTGCTCCAGCATCTGCCGGACGCGCGGATCGGCAACGTTGCGCTTGATCTGGCCCGCGACCGTCCGGTGCATCCGCAGCGACAGCACGTCCGACAGCGTCTCAAGGCTCATGTTGGCCTTGAGGTTCATGGTGTCCTTCAGGTCCTCGACGGACTTCCAGAAGAAGAACTTGTCGGACACGTCCGCGAGGCGCCGCGCCACGGCCATGAAGTCGTCGAACCCCTTCTGGTCCTGCGGGCTGATCGCGCCAATGGCCTGCCGCGCCTGGGCCGGGTCGTTGCGAAGGTCGAGCACCGTGCCGTCGTCGTAGAAGCACCGCCATTGCGGATCGAGCCGGACGAGGTCCAGGTAATCGGACAGGTTCCGCCCCGCTTCGGCGAAGATGCGTTCCAGCACGCGAGGCATGGTCAGGATGGTCGGCCCCATGTCAAAGCGGAAGCCCTGTTCCTCCAGAACGGCAGCCTTGCCGCCAAGCCAGGCGTTCTTCTCGAACAACGTGACCTTGTGACCGCGCGCCGCCAGCGTGCAGGCGGCGGCCAGCCCCCCCAGGCCCCCGCCGATGATCCCCGTTCCCCCGATCCTCATTCCGCCGCCTCCGCTAATGCGCTTTCCGGGACGCGCGACGCGTCCAGTCCGATATCCCTGGCCAAGAGCTTGGTCGCGATCCGCGCCGACTCGAAGATCGTGGGCAGGCCGCTGCCCGGATGGGTGCCGCCACCGGTGAGGTAGACGCCGTCCACGTCCTCGAAGCGGTTCCGGGGCCGCCTGTGCAGCATCTGGCCCAGGTTGTGCGCCAGGTTGAACGTCGCGCCCAGATGGATGCCCATCTCCTCCCAGTCGTTCGGCGTCAGCATCCGCTCGGTCCGTATATGGGGGCGGATGTCGTGGCCCAGGAACATTGCGAGGCGGTCGAGCACCATGGAGCGATACGAGGGCGCCAGCGCCTGCCAGTCCACCCCGGCCCGAAGGTTCCCCACCGGGACCAGAACGTACAGCGCCGAGTGACCCGGCGGCGCGAGTGTCGGGTCGCTGACGCTCGCATTCTGGACATAGATGGAGGGATCCGTCGGGGCCTTGCCCTCCTCGATCTCCCGGATGTTCCGGTCATACTCCCGGCTCAGGCAGATGGTATGATGCGCCAGGCCCGGCAACGTGGTGTCGAGCCCCAGGTAGAGCATGAATGTCGAGCAGGAGAAGGACTTGCCGTCGATCCGCTCGTCCGTCCAGCGTCGGCGAAGCCGGTTCGGCACCAGTCGCTTCATCGCATGGGCGAAATCGGCGTTCACCACGACCGCATCGGCCGGGTAGGTGCCTTGCGCGGTCCGCACGCCGGTGGCGCGGCGGCCTTCGAACTGCATGTCCTCGACCGCCTCGGACAGACGTACCTCCACGCCCATATCGGCCAGGACGCGTGCCATAGCCCTAGGGATCGCGTTGCAGCCGCCGATGGGGTGCCAGACCCCGTGCGCGTATTCGATATGCGCCAGGATCGTGAACAGCGACGGACATTTGAAGGGCGACATGCCCAGGTACTTCGACTGGAACGAGAAGGCGAGCCGCACCAGCGGGTTCTTGAACCAGCGGGACAGGTCGCTGTCCACCGTCGCCCAGGGCCGCAGCATCGGGAGTGACTTCAACATGGCCGGGTCGGCAAAGGCCCCCAGGTTCTGGAACGGCTTCTGGAGGATCGGCCTGAACGCCTCGAACTTGCGGAGGTTGTCGGCGAAGTAGGGCTCCACGCCCGCAGCATCGGCCGGGTCGATCCTGGCCACCTCGGCCTTGAGCCGCTCCATGTCCGCACTGGCGTCAAAGCGCCGCCCATCCTCGAACAGCAGCCGGTACATCGGATCGAGGCGCACCATCGGCACTTCGATGTCCAGATCCCGCCCGCAGGCGGCAAAGATCTCGCGCAGGATCTCGGGGTAGAGAAAGAAGGTGGGACCAGTGTCGAAGACGTAGCCGTCCTGCTCGATACCGGCCGTGCGGCCGCCCACGCGGTCGCCGCGTTCGATCACCGTGACCTCGGCGCCCGCGGCCCTCGCCAGCATCGCTGTCGCCAAGCCTCCGGGGCCTGCGCCGATCACTACGACCCGTCGGCCGCTTCTCGGGCGCGTCCGCATCAATCT
The DNA here is from genome assembly GCF_006152115.1 of Rubellimicrobium rubrum. GTDB lineage: Bacteria > Pseudomonadota > Alphaproteobacteria > Rhodobacterales > Rhodobacteraceae > Rubellimicrobium > Rubellimicrobium rubrum. The sequence continues at coordinate 76,302 of NZ_VDFU01000017.1, forward strand.
CACTGAAAGTACCTCATGGAAAGCCGCACGGTGGCGCCCGGTTCATCGAGCGCGAAGGACGCGTCGCGCCACCGCGGCGGCCCGAATCGCATCGGTGCATCGCGCGAGAAGCCCATCCCCTCGGTCGGCAGGAGCCCGGGGCGGTCGAGGGTCTGGTTGCCGTTCTCGTCGTGGATCACCTGAACGGCATAGGTGCCGGGCGGCACCCCCGTCACCGAGATGATCCCGTTCGTGGCGGGGGCGCTGCCGAAATAGGTGCAGGCGGGCTGCAGGAACTGGTCTTCGGTGCAGACGGCGGCATAGACCGTCCCATCGGCGTTGCGCAGTCCCGCGACCTCGATCTGCAGGTCGGCCGCCCCGACCGGCCCCGCAGCGAGGCCGACCGCCGCCGCCATGCACGCGCTTTTCGTTTGCCAAAACACGGCTGGACCCCATTCTGTCTTGCGCGGGGATTGATCCCCACGGCCCCTGCGGATGGAACTAAATCGAGATGCGCTCTCGTCACCAGGAAAAAACGATTGCGACTGGGGCTTCGGCATGAGCGCCAAGGAGAATTTCCCGGTCGGTTCCATGCTGATAAGGCATGATCTTCGCGGAATTGTGCACCTGTTCTACCGCTTCGCGCGGGCTGCCGACGACATTGCCGATGACGTTCATTTGTCCAAGGAGGACAAGCTGCTACGGCTCGCTTGGCATGAGAGCGGCCTGGATGGCGATCCGGACGGGTCTCCGGACGGACGGGCACTGGCCGCGCTCGACCGGCCCGAGCCCGCAAGCCACGCCCGTCAGCTTCTTGCGGCCTTTCGCTGGGATGCCGGCGGAGGAACCTGCGACACTTGGAGCGACCTTCTGGCCTACTGCGATGATTCGGCGAATCCGGTGGGGCGATTCCTTCTCGACCTACATGGGGAAAGCCGGGCGGCCTGGACGATGAGCGATCGCCTTTGCACGGCGTTGCAGGTGCTGAACCATCTGCAGGATCTGAAAGCCGATCACCTGCACCTATCCCGCCGCTACCTGCCACTTGTCTGGATGGGCGAGGAGGGGGCGCGACCCGAGGATCTGACGGCCCCAGCGATGTCGCCGGCGCTGCGCCGGGTCGTGGACCGGACGCTTGATCGTTGCGACGCGCTGCTCGACGGGGCCGAGGGTCTGCCCGCCTCCCTCGCTTCGCGACGTCTGGCCGGCGAGGCCGCGTCGATCCTATGGCTGGCCCGGCGGCTGTCGGCGCGGCTGCGGCGCGCCGATCCCATCGCAGGACGGGTGGCACCCTCGGGGTCGGAGTTCGCGCGCGCGGGACTTGTCGGGGCCTGGGCCGCCATGGGCCCGCGCGGAGCGGCGCGCGCGCTGGAGCCGGCTGGAAAGGAAAGGGCGTGACCGCGATCCCTGCGCTGACCGAGTTTCCCCCGCGACAGGAGGTGCGCCGCATCGTCACCGAGTCGGGGACCTCCTTCGCGGCTGGTATGCGCGTTCTCCCTCGTCGGCGGCGCGAGGCGATCTTTGCAGTCTACGCCTTTTGCCGGATCGTGGACGACATCGCCGACGGCATGATGGCGCCGCAGGATAAGGTCGAGGCCTTGGCCGATTGGTCAGACGAGGTGGAGCGCATCTTCCGTCGGGTTCCCCGTACCCCCGTCGGCGAGGAGTTGGCCCGCGCGGTGGATCGTTACGCGCTGCCTCGGCATGAATTCGATTTGATCCTCGAAGGCATGCGAATGGACGCGGAAGGAATGGTTGCTCCCGATCCGGTCCGACTTGAGCGGTATGTGCGCTGCGTGGCCGGAGCGGTGGGGCTGCTGTCGATGCGGGTCTTCGGTGCCTGGAGGGGGGACGCGTCCCGGCGCTTCGGCCTGTCCCTGGCACGCGCCATGCAGATCACCAACATCCTTCGAGACGTGGAGGAGGATGCGGGCCTCGGGCGGCTTTATCTGCCATCGACCGTTCTACAGAGTGCGGGCGTGCCGTCCGACCCCCATCTGGCCTGGTCGCATCCGGCCCTGCCCGAGGCGCGGCGGCAGTTGGGCCAAGTCGCGCGCGCCCAGTTCCGCCGGGCCCAGTCGGCCGCGCGCGGTCACGCCTGGGTCCGCATCCTGCCCGCCCTCATGATGATGGGACCGTACGACCGGCTTTTGTCCGACATGGAGGCGGATTGGACGCGTCCGCCCGAACGCCGCCCAGGCTGGCGTAAGGCGGCCGACGGGATCACCTGCGCGGCAAGGAGCCTGGCCGGGCAGTGACGAGGCATGCCCACGTCATCGGGGCGGGCCTTGCGGGGCTGGCGGCCGCGCTCGATCTGGTCGAGGCGGGCTGCCGCGTCACGATCCACGAAGCCTCGGCCAAGGCGGGCGGGCGTTGCCGAAGCTACCATGACGCGGTGCTGGACCGCCGCATCGACAACGGCAATCACCTGATCCTGTCCGGGAACCGGGCGGTCCTGTCGCATGCGCGCAGGATCGGCGCGACCGACCGGCTGGACACGCTCCCCGAGGCGGCCTTTCCGTTCGTCGACCTGGAGAACGGGCAGCGCTGGACCGTCCGCGTGCCCCGGACGCCGCTTGCGGCCATGCGGTCCGATGCCCGTCCGCCCGGCGTGACCCCGACCGCGGCGCTGGCCGGGGTGGCGGGACTGCTAGTCGCCCGGCAGGACCGCACCGTGGCCGAGGCGGTGCGGGATCGGGGGCCGATGTGGCAGTCTTTCTGGTCGCCCATGTCCACGGCGGTGCTCAACATGGCCCCCGAGCGCGGGTCGGCGGCGCTGCTGCGCGCGGCGCTGGTGCGGAGCTTCTTTCGAGGGGCCGCCGCCTGCCGTCCCGTCCTGGCCCCCGAAGGACTCGGGTCCGCTCTGATCGACCCGGCTCTCGATCATCTGCGCGCCAGGGGCGTCGCCTTGAATCTTAGGGCCTCTCTGGCCGGGCTTGTGCTGACAGACGGTCGCGCCGAGGGGCTGGTCTTTGCCGATGGGCTACGAGTGGCGCTGGGGCAAGAGGATGCCGTGGTCCTGGCGGTGCCTCCGGCTGCCTTGGCGGATCTCTTGCCCAACCTCCCGCGGCCTGCCCCCGGACCGGCCATCCTGAACGCGCATTTTCGGGTGGACCGCGATCTCGCCATGGATGCGCCGCCTCTGCTCGGGCTCCTGTCCTCGAACGCCCAGTGGGTGTTCCGCCGGGGCGACGTGCTCTCGGTCACCGTCTCGGCGGCTGAGGACACACCTGTCTGGCCCATGGAGCGGGACGAGGCATTGGGCGTGCTCTGGCGCGAGGTCGCGCGTGCCCTCGACCTTGGGAGCGCCGCGCCGCTGGCCCGCCGCCTCCTGCGCGAACGGGCGGCGACCTTCGACCAGTCGCCCGAAGGCGCATCGCGCCGCCCAGCGGTAGGGACAGCGTGGCGGAACGTGGCCTTGGCCGGAGATCATGTGCGGACAGGTCTGCCGGCAACCCTAGAGGGAGCCGTCATCTCGGGCCGTCGCGCCGCCCGGCACCTGCTGAGGGCCTAGGGCTCCAGCAGGGCAGCCCGGCGCAACTGCCCGAGGTCGGCCGAGCCCGTGCAGAAGCAGGCCACCCGAAGTTGGGCGAGCACGGTCTCGAAATGCTCGACGACCGCCTCGGCGGATTGGGTCGCGGCTTCGAGCAGGCCCGAGGCCTGGCCTACGATGTCGGCGCCTAGTCGAATGGCCTTGGCCGCATCGACGCCGTCGCGGATGCCTCCAGATCCGATCACCACCGCATCCGGGCAGGCGGCCCGGACCTCGGCAATGGCCCGTGCCGTCGGCAGGCCCCAGCCGGAGAAGGCGCGGGCGACCGCCGCCTGCCGCGGGGTCTGCGCCCGTTCGGCCTCCACAGCCGCCCAGCTCGTGCCGCCCGCGCCCGCCACGTCGATCACATGCACGCCCGCATCCCAGAGCCTGCGCGCCGTCGGCCCCGAGATGCCGGAGCCTACCTCCTTGGCCACCACCGGTACCGGAAGCCTGCGCGCCACCTCCTCGATGCGGTGCAGAAGGCCCCGCCAGTCGCGGTCGCCCTCGGGCTGAACGGCTTCCTGCAAGGGATTGAGATGAATGATGAGAGCGTCGGCCCCGATCATGTCCACGGCCTGCCGCGCCTCGTCGGCTCCGAAGCCGGTGTTGAACTGGGCCGCCCCGATGTTCGCCAGGAGCGGCACGTTCGGGGCCAGCGCGCGCAACTCGGTTCCCAAGCCGCCAACCTCTCCGGCTTCGATGGCGACGCGCTGCGATCCCACGGCGAGGGGGAGGTTCAGTGCCGCGCAAGCCGTCGCCAGATGCCGGTTGATCGTATCTGCACGCGCGGGTCCGCCGGTCATGGAACTGACCAGCAGGGGCCCGCCGATACGCCGGCCCAGAAAGGACGTGGACAGGTCGATCTCGTCCATGTGGAGTTCGGGCAAGGCGACATGGGCAAAGGCGATCGTGTCGAAGCCCGTCCGGGCCGCGCCACGGCCTCGGCCGTCCAGGACGATGTCGAGATGCTGGTTCTTGCGGTCGCTGAGCAAGGGCGCGGTCCGGTTCGGTTGATCCGCGCCAGTGGTGGCCTGTCGGGCCGTCCGGCGCAACCGTCCTTGGGCCTGCGGTCAATCGGGCGTAGCCGATAAGGGAAGCTCGATCTCGCACCCGAATCCTTCGGGCCGGTACTGGAGACGCGACTGCGCACCCAGACTGTAAGGCAGCATCCTTTCCAGCAACTCGGTGCCGAAGCCCTTGCGCCGCGGCGAGCCCGAGCGCCGCCCGCCAGTCTCGGTCCAGCGCAGCAGCACCCTGGACGGATCGCCGTCCGAGATCGACCAGACAACGGCCACGGTGCCGTGCGGGATGGCGAAGGCGCCGTGCTTGATGGCGTTCGTGGTGAGTTCATGGACCACGAGGGCCATCGTTTCGGCCTGGCGGGCCGAAAGACGCACGGGCGGTCCTGACAGGACCAGGCGGTCCGCGCCCATCGCGGCGGCTTGGAACTCGTCCCGCAGAATGGCCTCTAGGTCGACGTTGCCGCTGGGGGCCCGGGTAAGAGCGCTCTGCGCGCGGGTCAGGGCGCTTAGGCGGCCCTCCAGATGCGTGGCGTAGTCATCCTTGCTCGTAGCCGATTGGGCGCTGCGGCGGACGATGGACCGGATCACCGCCATGGTGTTGCGCACGCGGTGCTGCAACTCGGCCAACAGGAGCCGCTGCCGGGCTTCGGCTTCCTTTTCCGGTGTCACGTCCTGCATGACGCCCAGCATGCGGACCGGGCGGCCGGTCGCATCGTAAAGGAAACGGCCTTGCGCGCGGCACCAGCGCGTTGCGCCCTCGCCGGGCAGGACGCGGAACTCGGCCTCGTATCGCAGGCCGTTGTCGCGCGCTTCGGTGATCCTGGCCTGGACCGCGACAAGGTCATCAGGATGGACCCGGGCGGCCCATGCCTCAAAGCTTGGGATCACTTGGCCCGGAACATAGCCCAGCAGGGCCAGATGCTCTGCGGACCAGGTCACCCGGCCGCTGTCGAGGTCCCAGTCCCAGCTGCCCAGTCCCGCCACTCCCAGCGCCAGACGGAGCCGTTCCTCGCGTTCAGCCAATTGCACCTCAGCCTCGTGCCGGGCGGTGACGTCCCGGGCCGCACCGATCCACCCCAGTACCTCTCCGCCAGGGCCAGGCAGCGGGATCAACCAGGACTGAAGCCAACGCAGAGTTCCGTCGGGTCGCAGGACACGGTGCTCCAGGTCCAGGGCGCAACGTTCCTGCCTCCCCCGCGCCAGGGTGCGGCGTACCAGATCCCGATCCTTTGGCGGAATGAAGCGCTCCAGCCAGTCATCGATCGGAACGGTGAGGGTTTCGTCGATGTCCCGCCCTGACAGATGAGTCATCAGCGCGCCGTCGGCGCTCAGGCGGAAATGGACCCCGCTCGTGGCCCGGAGCAGGGTGCGGAGTTGGCCGGCCTCCAAATCGTCTTGGGTCAACGAGCCGTTCACGGTCTGGCCACCCTCAGCATGACTTACTGCGGCCCATCCTGTCCTTGCATCGCTTTGTTCAGGCGTTGCGACTTTTCAGGGCAGCCCATCTTCAACATAAGTTATCGTGCGCTGACGAGCTTTCGTGAAGGGTTGCGTCACATGCGCAGAACCAGTCAACCATCGATCCACAATCCGCTGATTCACAAGCTCGAGCGCTATACGCGCCTGTCCGCTGACGATCGGGCTGGTGCGCTCCGGCTGTTCGATGAGCGTCACCAACGCTACCGTGCCAAGGATGATATCGTGCGCGAAGGGGACGAACCCCGCGTGATGCGACTGGTCGTGGAGGGTTGGGCCTGCCGCTACAAGTACCTCGAGGATGGGCGCCGTCAGGTGCTGGGCCTGTTCATCCCAGGTGACGTCTGCGACCTGAACGTGTTCATCCTGCGCGAGATGGATCATTTCATCGCGGCGGTCACACCGGTCACCGTCGCTCAGATCTCGCGGGAACTGCTGGAGGAGGTCACGCTCGGCAATCCGCGGCTGCTTCAGGCCCTGTGGTGGGAATCGCTGGTCAATACGGCGACTCAAAGGGAATGGCTGGTGAATCTGGGCCAGCGAACCGCCTTCGAACGGATCACGCACCTGCTCTGCGAGATCTATCTGCGTCTGCAGGCCGCCGGGCGATCCGATGGCCTGAGTTGCGAGTTTCCGCTGACCCAGACGATGATCGCCGACATCACGGGCCTCTCGACCGTGCATGTCAGCCGCACCTTCCAAGCCGTGCGGGAGGACGGCCTGGTGGAGATCCGGGACCGCATCCTGGTCATTCATGACCTCGATGCGCTGAAGGCTGCGTCGCTGTACAACGGGAACTACCTTCATCTCGGCCATGAAGGACGTCATCTGGATGCCAACGGGGGTGCCGGGGAGCCTGCTGCCGCGGAGCGGGAATGAGGCTCTGACGCCCTGTTGCATTCAGGAACGGTCCTCGTCCACCAGGGCTGCGAGAGCCACGCGGGCGCGGTTCAGGCGGCTCTTGACCGTTCCGACCGAGCAATGGCAGATCTCGGCTGCGTCCTCGTAGCCAAGACCCAGGACGGGGATCAGGATCAGGATCTCGCGGTGCGCAGGCGTGAGATCGTTGAGGAGCCGCTCCATCGTCTCGCGCGCCCAGAGATGGTCGGCCTGAGTGGATGGCGTGACGGCGCCAAGCTCGATCACCTCGCTGCCGGGCATCGTCTCTCGGCGGGCCCGGCGCCAGCGCGTGTTGAAGGTGTTGCGCATGATCGTGAACAGCCAAGCCTTGAGATTGGTGCCGTACTGAAAACTATCTCGGGCCGACAGGGCCTTCAGGATGGTGTCCTGGACGAGATCGTCCACCTCGGTCTCCTGCCGCAATAGCCGGCGTGCGAAGGCCCGCAAGGCTGGCCGCAGCTCAAGCACGTCGTTGTCGAAAGCGGTCGCTTGGTGATCGTCCAAGCGGGCATGCGGGTGCTGGCGGAGCATGGACACGGCTGGTTCCTCCATGGCCGAGCGGCCGGATGGCCCCCGTGGTCTTGGAGGAAGTCACATCGGAAAAGGCGACGCCTTAACCTATGCAACCTTGCCGTGCGATGGTCGCGAATTAGGCTCAGCCCCGTCAACAACGGAGAGCGTTTGATGGCCGAGCACCGACGTCGTGACGCTGTGGTGGGCAAGGCCCGCATCCTGAAGGCGCGCAGCCTGTTCTGCGACATGGCCTCTCGGATGGCCGATCCGGTGCGTGCCCGCTGCATCGAGGCGGAGTTGAACGACGCCTGGCTGCGTCTCCAGTTCGCGATCGTGACTGACGACCTTGGCCTGGAGCAGTCGGAGAGACGGCTTTGCCTGACGCTTCTCGACGAGGTTCGGCGCGGCCACGCAGCAAAGGGTGCCCGGAACCCCCAGGCGGCCTGACGAGACGCAAGCGTGGCAGCAAGCTTCAAAGGAGCGATGTGGGAACAGAAGGCCGAAACTTAACCCGGCGAGCAAGAGGGCGTCGGGGGTGCTTCGGCCAGGCAACTCGTCAGAGTGCGCAGGAGCCCTGGGACATCGTGACCAAAGTCAGCTCAAGCGTCGGCACCAGGGTGCCTTGAAGCAATGCGCCCGGACTCCGGTCCCGGTCAACGAACGACCTCGTAGCCTGCCAGCGCCATGACGCGGTGCAGCTCTTGGTTGCCCTTGGTCGACCATTCGAGCGGTGGAGCCTTCTTGGGATCCTGCTCGGCCTCGACCACGAACCAGCCCTCGTAGCCGTGGGACGCCAGCCGCTTCACGATGGCCTCGAAATCGAGCGAGCCGTCGCCCGGGACGGTGAAGGCTCCTTTCACCACGGCGTCGAGAAATGACTCCCGGCTGCGGTCGAGGCTGTCGATCACCTCCATCCGCACGTCCTTGGTGTGCACATGGGAGATTCGCGTATGGTGCTTGTCGATCACCCGCAGGACGTCGCCGCCCGCAAAGGCCATGTGGCCCGCGTCATACAGGAGCGAAATGCCTTCGCCCGAGTTGGCCATGAACAGGTCAAGCTCGGCCTCGGTCTCAACGACTGCCGCCATGTGGTGATGGTAGGCCAGAGGCATGCCCTGATCGGCGCACCACTCGCCGAACTCTGTCATGCGGTGCGCATAGACCTTCATCTCGTCATCCGAAAGCCTGGGCTTCGTCGCCAGTGGCCTGGACCTTTCACCCTGAATGGAGCGTGCCACCTCGCCATAGACGATGCAAGGGGCCTTGGCGGCGATGAACAGGTCCATCTGCGCGCGGATGCGATCCTTGTTCTCCTCGATGTCGCCGTCCAGGATCGTGCCCGAGAACCAGCCCCCGCAGACGCTGATTCCGTAGCGGCCCAGGATGGGGCCAAGCTCGTCGATGTCCATCGGGAAGCGGCGGCCGGTCTCCATGCCGGTGTAGCCGGCCTGCGAGGCCTGGCGCAGGCACTCTTCCAGGCTCACATCGTCCGACAACTCCACGAGGTCGTCGTTCCACCAGCATATGGGGGAGATTCCGAGCCTGGCCTTCATTCTTTGGTGCTCCCTGCAAAGGCGTCCGGTCCGCGCAGGTCCCGCGCGGGTTCGGGCCGATCTTTGCCACGGGGAAAAGGGGTGCGCCATGCCTCGTCCCGAGGATGCCACGCGACAGGCCGTTTCCCCGGATGGTCGAACGCCCGCTTTGCGGCGCCTTGCGTTCGGCAATCTGTTCGTTACCCCAATGGGCATCGGTCGCCCCGCCATGTCGAAGCCATGATCGGTGGAGCCGGTGCGATACGTGCTCGATCAATACGCGGGGCGGCTTGGCCCCTCGCTCATTGTGAACAGGGACTTCACATGACTAAACCCGTCCTCCGCGTCGGCCTGATCGGCTCGGGCTTCATGGGCAAGGCGCACGCCTTCGGCTACGGAGCAGCCGAGAAGGTGTTCGACCTGCCCTTCCGGGTGGAGTTGCACACCCTCGCGGATGCGAGTCCGGACCTCGCGCGCAACGCCGCCGAAACCTTGGGCTTTGCGCGGGCGACCGATGACTGGCGCGCCATGGTGTCGAGCCCCGAGATCGACGTCGTGAACATCACCGCGCCGAATGCCCTTCACAAGGACATGGCGTTGGCCGCGCTCGCCGCCGGGAAGCATGTCTACTGCGAGAAGCCCTTGGCCCCGTTGGCGCAGGACGCCCGCGAGATGGCCGAGGCCGCCGAGGCCGCCGGCCGCAAGACCCAGGTGGGATTCAACTATCTCTGCAATCCCATGCTGATCCTCGCCCGGGACATGATCGCCGCCGGGGAGCTGGGCGAGATCCGCAGCTACCGCGGCATCCATGCCGAAGACTACATGGCCGATCCGAACGGCGTCTGGGGCTTCCGTCACGACCCCGCCGGGGGAGGGGCCTTTGCCGACATCGGCTCTCATGCGTTGGCCACGGCGGAGTTCCTGCTCGGGCCGATCTCCCGGCTCATGGGCGATACCCTGACCGTCATCGACCAACGCCCCGACGGCCAGGGGGGGCACAAGGCTGTTGAGGTGGACGACATCGGCCGGGCCTTCGTGCGCTTCGCCAATGGGGCGTCGGGCAGCATCGAGGCGTCCTGGATCGCCATGGGCCGCAAGATGCAGCACGATTTCGAGGTGTACGGGACCAAGGGTGCGCTGCTGTTCACGCAGGAACGGTTCAACGAGCTTCACTTCTACTCGGCCGACGACCCTGCGGGTCGCCGCGGCTTCCGCCGGATCGAGGCCGCGCCGGATCATCCGCCTTATGGCCGTTTCTGCGTCGCGGCCGGCCACCAGATCGGCTTCAACGACCTGAAGGCCATCGAAGTGGCAGGTTACTTGGACGCGCTAGCCGGAAAAGCCCCCGAGCCGTTCAACTTCCGCAAGGGGCTGCGCATCCAGTCCCTCGTGGAGGCAGTGCATGCCTCATCCAGGGCGCAGGCCTGGATGGACGTGGCATGAGCCTCGGCGTCGGTGTCATCGGCGCGGGGGTGATGGGGGCGTACCACGCCCGTCTGCTGCGCGATTCCACAGGCGGAGCGCATCTTGCCGCCGTCTGCGATGCGGACCCATCGCGGGCTGTCCAAGCGGCGGGCGAGGCTCGGACCTTTTCCGACCCGCTTGCGCTGATCGCCGACCCTGGCATCCGCGCCGTAGTCATCGCCTCTCCCGACGCCACCCATGCGCCGCTCGCGCTGGCCTGCCTCCGGGTGGGCAAGCCCGTTCTTCTCGAAAAACCCATAGCTCCCACGGCAGCGGAGGGCTGGCAGGTGGTCGAGGCCGAGGTGGCGCTTGGCCGCCGCCTCGTCCAGATGGGCTACATGCGACGCTTCGACGGAGCCTACCTGGAGATGAAGGCAGCGGCTGATAAAGGCCTGATCGGCGCTCCGGTCTTGTTGCACAACATCCACCGCAATCCCGGCGCGCCTGATTGGTTCACCGGGCCCATGCCCATCACCAACTCGTTCGTGCACGAGATCGACGCCAGCCGCTGGCTGCTGGGGGCGGAGATGGTGTCGGCCAGCATCCATGCGGCTCCGGGCGGCGAGCCTTTGATGATCACCATGGAAACCTCTCGGAGCGAGATCGTCTCGTCCGAGGTCTTCATCAATGCCGCCTATGGCTATCATGTCCACGCTGAACTGGTCGGGCGCCGGGGGACCGTGGCCATGGCGGCTCCGGCGCTGGCGCTCGTGAACAGCGACGGCCGACAGGGATTCGGCTTTCCCGACAACTGGGTGCCCCGCTTTGCACAAGCCTACCGCGACCAGATGCAGGCTTGGGTGCGATCGGTGGCCACAGGCGTCCCGATCGGTCCATCGGCCTGGGACGGCTTCTGCGCGACTTCGGTGGCCGAGCAGATCGCCCGAGGCATGGCGCAAGGTAGGACGCAACTGGTTCTGCCTGCCCGGCCCTCGCTCTACGACTGATGCGGGCGCTGTCCGGTGCTCGGGTTGGCCCTAGGAAAGACCAGGACGACTGCGCTCATTTCCGGAACCTCACCCGGCCCATGCCGTTCGGCACGGGACCACGGGGAGGGCAGAGATGCTGCGTCGGGAACTGATCGAGGGATTCCGGACGGCGCTCGTCCTCGGGGGAGGAAACGCGCTCGGCGCCTATCACCAGGGCGTCTGCCAGGCCGTCCTGCCCCGCGTCGAACCCGACTGGTTCGTTGGATGTTCGATAGGCGCTGTCACGGCGGCGATCCTGCTGGGCAACCCGCCTGAGACCCGGCTCGACCGCCTGAGGGAGTTCTGGGCCGAGACCCGGCAGACTGATGCACCCTGGATCGGCCTCATGCCGCGCGAGGTACGGGCGCGGTGGAGCAACCTGTTTGGACTCCATGCGCTGCTTGCCGGCCGTCCCGGACTTTCGCATCTGCGGCTGCCGGGGCTCCTGTCGGCTCTTCCGTTCATGCCGCCAGACGTGTCGCTGCAGGATCACGGGCCGCTGGCGGCCATGCTCGACCGGCTTGTGGACTGGGGTCGGGTGAATGACGGGACCGTCCGCATGTCCCTGCTGGCCCTGGACATCGAGCGGGGCGAGGAGGTCTGGTGGGACAACCGCCACGACAGCATCACCGCCCAGCACGTTCTGGCCGCCACGGCACTACCGCCGCTGTTCCCCCCGGTCGAGCTGGACGGACGCCGGCTGTGGGACGGCGGCCTTGCGAACAACCTGCCCCTCGATCGAGTGCTCGCGGGAGAGCTGAAGGATCCTTGGCTGGTCATCGCCTCGGATCTGTACTCGCCCGAAGGGGACAGCCCCAAAAGCCTGGATGGATCGCTCACCCGAGCACAGGACCTGGGCTTCGCGTTTCAGTCACGTAAGCGTGTCGAAGGGCTGGCGCGGGAACGAGCCTTGTGGCGTCGGGCCGATCCCGAAGCGCCCTCTGCCGTCCTGGCTCATGTCGTTCACCATCCGCCCGCCCATCAGAGGTCGCTGAAGGCGTTGGATTTCTCGCGATCTTCGCTGGCGCAGCGCGCGGCCCAAGGCCGGGCCGACGCCGAGGCCATGCTGGCGCGGCTGGCCCAGGCTCCACGCGACGAACCCTTGGCGGTGCTGTCGAACCTGCAGGCGTGACCTCGCCCAAGGCGCGCGCGCATGCGGAACCATGCGACCGCCCCGTTGTTGTGCCGCCATTCACTCTTAGGGAGGTCACCATGGACCGTAGACAACTTCTCGCGGGCGGCGTCGCTGTCGCCAGTTTCCTGCCCGCCGCTCGCGCCCTTACGGCTCAAGAGGCGGCCCCGGCGGAAGGCGCTGCCGCCGGCGCCATGGACGAGGCCAAGATGGCCGCCCTCGAAGGGGGCATGTTCCTTATGCAGACGAGCCAGCTTGCTCAGCAGCAGGGACAAAGCGACAACGTCAAGGCCTTCGCGGAACTCGAAGTGGCTGAGCAGCAAGCCGTCGCGCGCGCCTTCGGCAGCGAAGGAGCCCAGATCCCGCTGCGCGAGGATCATGCCCAGATCCTCGAGCAACTCCAGCAGGCTCAGGGCGATGCGTTCGACATGGCCTATATCGATGCCCAGATCACGGGTCACGAAGAAGCGCGCCCCATCCACGAGCAGTATGCCGAGGAAGGCCAGGACCCGATGGCGCGCGGTGCTTCCATGGTCGGCGTGACCGGCATCGACAGCCATCTCGTGATGCTGCGCAGCTTCCGCCAGCAGATGCAGGGCTGACGGCCTTTCAGCCCCCGTCCGCTAGCGCGGATGGGGGCGTCTTCTCAGGCGTTCAGGTTCCGAAGATGATGCGCGATGGCGTCCCGCACGTCGTCATAGTAATGAAGTTGCCCATCCTCGAGCACCGCGCCAGCTTGGCACATCTCCTTCACTTGGCCGAGGGAATGGCTCACGAACAGGGCCCCCGAACTCTTCATCCGCTCTTGGAAGACGAGCCGCGACTTCTTCTTGAAAGCAGCGTCACCTACCGCGGTGACCTCATCGATCAGGTAGGTGTCGAAGTTGATGCCCATCGACACCCCGAAGGCCAGACGCGACCTCATCCCTGACGAATAGCTGCGCACCGGCAGGTGAAAGCTTTGCCCCAGTTCGGCGAAGTCCTCCACATACGCGATGAGGGCGTCGGTATCCACGCCGTAGATGCGGGCCACGAAACGCGTGTTCTGCGCCCCAGTCAGGTCGGGATGGAACGAGCCGGCATAGCCCACCGGAAAGGAGATCTGGCCGTCCGTCAGGATCTCGCCGCCCGAGACATCCATCGCGCCCGAGATCATCTTGAGAAGCGTGCTCTTGCCCGCCCCGTTGCGGCCCAGGAGCGCGACGCTCACCTTTGAGGGGAAGACGGCGTTGACGCTGTCCAGAACGGTCTTGCGGTGCCCTTCCAGCACGAAGATCTTGGACAGGTTGCGCAGCACGATCATCGGGGTCTCCGTTGCGGCAGACCCGGCCCTGTGGACCGCCCGTCATCTTCCGTCAAGCGAGAGGCCCCTAGTTGCTCAGGTTTCCGACCCGGTTTGCCAGTCCCACGGTGCTGCCCAGGATGGAGAACACCGTCTGGGCCGAGGTGACCCGGCTTTCCGTAGCGTAAACGAGGTCGCCTGCCTGGATGGGGAACTCCCCCGCGCTGAACAGCCCGTCCGCCGTGGTCAGGTCCAAGGTGAAGACGACGCGTTCCTGGGCGGGGCCAGTCCCATCGGCCCGCACGGCTGAGGCCGGGTACTCCCGCAGCACCAGGATTCCTCTGGGGTTCGCGCGCGAGTCCGTGACGCCCCCGATAATCGAGATCGCTTCGAGGGCGCTGATCTCGTCTCGGGGGAAGGGATGAACCGCTTCGCTTCCTGCTGCACCGAGCGACAGGAAGAAACGCTCGTCGGGCTCGACGATCACCTTGTCACCGGGGCGCAGCGTGGTGTCGAGTCCGGGCTCGGAGTACAGACGGTCGATGGATGTGCCGTAGATCGCGTCCCCCCGCATCAGGCGGATCTGCGGGTTATTCATGTTGGGCGGCACGCCACCGCCTTCGGCGATCAGCGACAGCACCGTATAGCTCTGGTCCCGCATGGGATAGGCACCAGGCCTATCCACGCCGCCCACGAGGTTGACCAGGGTGCCCCGGCTTTCCGCGACCTCGAGCTGGACCTGCGCCGAAGGCGTGACCTCGATGAAGCGGGCCTCGATGGCATCGCGCGCATGATCGGGACTCATGCCGGCGACGCGGATGTCCCCGATGTAGGGCATGAAGACCTCACCGGTCGAGGAGACGGTCACCGCTTCCATGGTGATCGCACGTTGGCCGGGTGCGGTCAGGAGGGAGTTGTCCTCGGTGTTCCAGAGGGTGATCGCCAGGACGTCGCCCGCCGCAATGATCCGATTGGCCGGGCCGTCCTGACGGCCGATCCAGCCCAACTGCTCCTCGGCCGGGATGGGCCAGGAGGCAAAGCGCGCCAGAGCGTCGCGGGTGACCCCCTCCACGGCGAAGTCGCGGACCGCTTCGCCCCCGGACTCGCTGCGGGCCCGAAGTACCTCGGACTCGAAGGCCGCGCCGCGCGGCAGGGCACATCCCGTGAGTGCCGCGCAGACCAGCGCACCAAGTCCCAGACGGAACACGTTCTTTGACATCCGGCCCTCGGTCCCAACCCTTTGCGCCCGCTTGCACAGCGGCCGTCCCGGTCCCATGCATACCGGGTGTGACACGGCCCGAAAACCCGTCGGCGGTCACAGCATGCGGAAAAACGCATCGAGCCTCAGTACCAGCGGCCCACCGCCATGACATCGAGGCTGGTGGCCACGCGGACACCGGACGTGTTCACGACCGACAGGCTGACCGACGTAGGGGATTTTGCGGTATGGCGCGCGGCCAGGGCGGTCAGCGCCGCGCCGTTCACGCCCATGGTCACGATCAGCCCGGTCGAGGATGCAAAGCCCTGGGGAAAGGTCCAGACCGTTTCGGCTGTGGCGGAGGTTGTCACCGTGTGCCAGCAGGTCTGGGTGCCGTCCTGCTGCCTTTGGCAGCGCCCGTTCGATCCCGTGCTGCTGTCCTGCACGGAGCCGCAGGCCCAGGCACTCCAGGCCCCGCCCGATCGGGAGCGCCCAAAGACAAGGCCCGCATAGACCCCTGCGGTGGACCCGGCCTCGGCCACGAGAAGCTGGGTCTCGCCCAACGCCGCGCCACGCTGCGAATGGAGCAGGGTTCCTCGCATGACCGAAGCGGGTCCGCCGCTGCTTCCTGCCGTCGTGTCATAGGCGTAAAGGCCGGGAACGATGGTGCCGTCCGTCACCCCGGCATTGGCGATCGCGGGCAGAGGACCACCCAGGCCGAAAGCGCCGGCCGTGAGCAGGCGCCCCGCTGTCGCATCGACAGGGCCGGTCTGGACTGCCGTTCCCTTTAGCGTCCCATTGATCACCGCGCCGGCCGGAAGCGTCACGACGCCCGTGGCGCGGGCCACCGTCAGCGCGCTGGTCCAAGCCGCCCCGTCGCTGACCTTGAGCGAGAAGTCGAGGCCGCCAGCGAGGCCCAGTTCGGCGTGACCGGTCCAGTTTGACTGGAACAGGAGGCTTGCGGTGTCGGGGGCGGCCGCCTTGTTGACGCGAAGCTGATGGCGAGAGCCGCGGTGGGTCAGGAGCGAGCCTTCGGACGCGACGGCCAGACGCGTCGAACTGTCCCAGGAGGCTCCGATCCCGAGCCCTTCCATGTTCTGAAGGGACGCTACCAGCGAACGCCAACTCCCTCCTACATGAACCCGGAGGCTTTGCCCGGCCTGATCCCAGGCCCGCCACCCTTCGCGAGGCACAAGGAACTGCCAGCCCGTCCCGTCCCAAAGCGCGAGCCGGCCGCCTTGCCCTGCCCAGATCCCGCTCGCGCCAGCCCCGACCTCCCAGACGTCTCCGGCCGCGGGCGAGACGGGCGGGAGGGTGGCGCTCCAGCCTTGCACCCGCAGCTGCACCACGGCGTCGAGCACCTGGAGCGCTTCGTTGTGGGTAACGTGCTTCTGGGCTTGGGCCGGCTGGAGATAGGGCAGGGCGAGAAGGGGCGAGGTCGCGGTCATGGGCGGTCCTTTGGGGCAGGGTTGGCGGGCCGAACCTAGTCCGGCGACCTTCCCGAAGACTGACGGCACCGCGCGTTGCCTTGCGTCCGGCGCCCCGTGGGCCCATGATGGCACGCTGCCCTTCCCGGTTCCCCTGGCTTGCCGATGACCCTTTCCCCTGACCCCACCCGGCTTCGATCCATCCACCGGCAGATGCCGTTCGCCACGAGCCGTGTGGTCGCCGCGCTGGTGCTGCGGGAAATGACGAGCACCTATGGACGCAGGCCTGGCGGCTACATCTGGAGCATCGTGGAGCCGATCGCAGGCATCGCGCTGATGACGTGGATCTTCATGACCGTGGGGTTCCGGAGCCCCGCGCTGGGCACGAATTTCGCGATCTTCTACGCAACCGGGCTGCTGCCGTTCTATGTCTTCGTCAACGTCAGCCAGAAGGTCGCCCAGTCGCTGAGCTACTCGCGCCAGCTTCTGGCCTACCCCCGGGTGACGGTGTTGGACGCGCTTGTGGCGCGCTACGTGCTGAACCTGATGACCCAGCTGCTTGTAGCCTATCTGGTGCTTGCAGGGCTGCGATTGCTGATGGACACGGGCACGCAACTGGTCCCGCAGCATGTGGTCCTGGGCTTCGCCATGGCCGCAGCCCTCGCGGCCGGAGTCGGCACGCTGAACTGTTTCCTGATGTCGATGTTCCCGCTCTGGTCGACGGCGTGGTCCGTGCTTACCCGGCCGCTGTTGTTCATCTCGGGCGTGATGTTCCTGGTCGACTCTCTGGCGCCCGAGTGGCGCAGCTATCTGGCCTGGAACCCACTGGTGCACATCATCGGCGAGGTGCGGAGCGGGTTCTATCACGGCTACGAGCCGTCCTATGTGTCGCCGGCTTATGTGTTCGGGGTGGCGCTTGTCACCGGGCTGGCCGGGCTCCTGTTCCTGTGGCGTTTCCACCGCGACATCCTCGAGGCCTGAGGACGTCGCGGTGGCCCCTTCTACACGGGTTCACACGATGAACAGGTCGTCGCCAAGTGCGGCGATGTTCGTGACGTTCTCGATCCGCAAGGTATGGTCATTGCCGAATTTGAAGAGGATGCCGTCGCCATCGACAGAGGCAAAGGCCAGCACCTTGCCGCTGGCCAGATCCCTTCCTCCCCAGAGCGCATCATCAAGGACGACGGTGTCCTGATCGTTCTGGAAGTCAGTGACCGTGTCGTGGCCGTTGGCGAAGACGAACCTGTCGGCCCCGAAGCCGCCCGACAGCCTGTCATTGCCCAAGCCGCCCTCCAAGCGGTCCCCTTGGCGGCCGCCCACGAGCATGTCCCCGCCTGCGCCTCCGAAAAGCTGGTCAGCTCCGTCGCCGCCTGTCAGACGGTCCGCTCCCGTGCCGCCCTCGAGGCGGTCGGAGCCGGCCTCACCCAGAAGTTCGTCGTTGCCACCGAGCCCCTTGGCCTCATCGGCGCCGGCACCGAGCCTGATGCGGTTGCCCGCGTCGTTGCCCAGTACATGGTCCCAGCCGCTGCCCGCGACGAAGTTTTCGATGACCGTGCCGTGCGCGATGCCAAGGTTGCCACGAAGCCCGTAGACGTTGGAGAACGCTCCGCCCGCTAGCTTGACGTCCTGTGCCTTGGTGTCGTTGCTGAAATCGATGGTGTCGATGCCGCCCGCGTCGTAGATCGTCATCGCATCCGCGGCTAGGCTGCCTGTCTTGCTGCCAAAGAAGTCATTGAGGTAGCTATTGATATTCGAGTCTACCCCGTACCTTGTGTGGCCTCCCGTCGGCCCACCTGTCGCGGCGCCGTACATCTTTTGGATGGCCATGATGTCGGCCATCATCGGGGTGACAGGGTGGGCCTTGTCCAGCTTGACGTCCGTGTTCTCCTGCTGATCGAAGTAGGACATGACCGTCTGCTGCCAGCTGTCGTTCTTGAACAGGGCTTCATCATAGTTGGCATTCACGCCGTAAGTCCCGGCATGGCCTAGGCCCAGCGCATGTCCGAGTTCGTGAATGTAGGTCCGGAAGGCGTAGTCGCCGACCTTTGCTCCGCTTTCGAGGTAGTTGGTGCCGATGTTGATCGTGGCGCTGTTGATGGTGCCATCTTCGATCCCCGTCACTTCGGTGCGGGCGCTGTCCACGTCGCTGTCGTCGAACTTGATCTGACCGCCGGAGGCGACCTCCTGGAAGTCGAGGTCTGCCACGGCTTCCCAGGCTGTCATGGCTTTGCGGGCCAGGCTTTGGCCTGCCTCGGTCAGCCCTGTCAGATTGACCGAGATCGTGCTGCCGGTGAAATGGTGCGATGGATAGCCTTCATCGTCCCAATGACCGTTGACGAGGTATTCAGCGAGTGTGCGGGTGTCTGCGGCTTTGGCAGCCATCGATCATGCCTTTGCTGGTGGGGAGCGGATTTCCTCACCAGACCGGGCCTGAAAGGTGGTATTATCAGGGCTTCTAGGCGGCAGACCCGAGGCCTATCCAGCAGATGGCGTGAACTTGCCGAGCCTGATGTCTTGTGTGGGCGTTCCTTTGCCATGTGGCATGATCAGAGGCGGCCCGGGGCGCTTCGGGGGCATGTTAAACAGACTACTTTTCCCTAAGAGCCTGGCTCGGAACTCTTTCAGCATGCGCAATGGCTTGCGATGCGGCGGGTGAGGAGGCGTATATGGGCGATGAGGA
>NZ_VDFU01000018.1 GCF_006152115.1 Rubellimicrobium rubrum
CTCGTCACCGGGCGCACCTGGAAAGGCACGGCCTTCGGCGGCGCGCGCGGCCGCACGGATGTCCCGAAGATGGTGGACTGGTACATGGAGGGCAAGATCGCCATCGACCCCATGATCACCCACACCATGCCCCTCGACCGCATCAACGACGGCTTCGATCTCATGAAACGCGGCGAAAGCATCCGCGGCGTCGTGGTGTACTAAGACGCTCCCAAGGCCCGGGGCACGGCGTCCTTGAGCCGTTGTGCCTCGGCCTCGTCCCGCCCGATCGCCACGGCGGCGAAGCGGCCGTCGATCGACAGGCCTGACAGCATGAGGAGGACGACACCCGTGCCCTGCACGGGGTCGAACTGGAGCCCGGCCTCGCGCACGCGTCCGATGACCTCGGCGGGCGGGAGGCCGACCCAGGCCGGGTCCATGACGTTGTCGTTCGCCACATAGGCGCGGGTTCCACCGGCATCCGCCTGCCAGACCCCGGCCTCCTCGTCGTAGCGGCCGGGGACGAGGTTGCGCAGGCAGGCATAGGGGTGCGTGGTCCCGCCTTTCCGCAGGTTGATCTCCAGGGCGACCACCCGCCATTCGCCCCCACTCTCCACCGCCGCGAAGTCGAGCGCGAAGCGGCCCAGCGCGCCCGCCTTGGCCAGCGCCTCGCCCACGCGCCACCCATGCTGGGCCAGTTCGGGCGCATAGGCGGGGTCGGCCGGAAAGCGGCAGCCGACATAGACCTGCCCGTCCTCGCCGCCCAACTCCTGCTCGTGGGTGGCCAGGACCTCCACGACCCCGTCGGGAAGGATATCGACCTGAACGGACGGCGAGGTGAAGCGCTCGCCCGCGACCATCTCCTCCACGATGCCGCCCTTGGCCATCTCCTCCCAATAAGCCGGGCCGAAGGCTTCGAGTCGTCCACGCAGGGCATCGTCGGTGGGGCTGTCCGAAAGATCCACGACACGGTTGCCGTCCCCCGCGGCGCTGTCGTCGTGCTTGATGATGACGCGCCGAAGGGCCGGGTCCTCCGCTCGCATCGACAGAATGGCGTCCAGCGTGTCCTCCACGCCCACAAGCTCCTCGCGCCCGGCAGGCAGGGGCACGCCCGCCTCGCGCATCAATCGGCGGCCCGCGCCCTTGAAGCCCAGGGGCCAGAGCCCGGGGTCCGAGCCATTCACCGGCACCCCAAGTTCAAGAGCGAGCCGCGCCTCGGCCTCCGTGACGTTCCAGGGCTCTAGGAAGGCCGGGCGGCCCCCGATCCGGTCGCGGATGGCAGCGATCACGTCCGGGCGGTCGAGCAGCTTCTCGGCCACCCCGCGCATGGAGGTGTCGCCCAGGGCGAAGCAGTGGAACCGCGCCAGGGCGTCACTCCCCGGGGGCAGAAGGGACGCGCAGTACTCCATCACCTCCTCCGAGGGCGCGAGGGTGCTGACATAGATCACCTCGCAGTTCGGCAGTCGGTGCAGCATGAAGAAGGCCGCGAGGTAACGATGCTCCAATGCGGGCAGGCGGGACCCGTAATGAGCGAGCACCGCCTCGCCCAGCGACAGCGAGGGCAGGACCACGACCACATGCGGCCAGGTCTGGCCGGGGCGGTTCAGCGCCACGGCCCGGTTCAGCGAAGCCTGGAGCGTGTCGAATCCCTGCAACGAAGCGATCCTTCCGGTGTTTCCTTGCAAGGCTAGCGTGGGTCGTCCCTCTGGCGAGGGCCCTCGCCCTTTCCCCTGCCACCCGCCTGGGGCAGTGTCGCGCCCAACTCCAGGAGGCTCCCATGCCCGACCACGACCGCCCGCTTCTTGCCGTGCTCATCGATGCGGACAACACCTCGCCCCGCTACGCCGGCTCCATCTTCGAGGAGATTGCCGCCATTGGCGAGGCCAGCGTCCGCCGCTGCTACGGCGACTTCTCCTCCCAGCAGATGGCGGGCTGGAACAAGGTCCAGGCCGAGCACGGGCTCGTGCCGCTGCATTCGCCCGCCTACACGGTGGGCAAGAACTCCTCGGACATCTCGCTCGTCATCGATGCCATGGACCTGATGCATACGGGCCGCTTCGACGCCTTCGTGCTGGTGTCCTCGGACAGCGACTTCACGCGCCTCGCGTCCCGCATCCGCGAACAGGGGCTCGATGTCTATGGCATCGGCCAGCAAAAGACGCCCGAAGCGTTCCGGCGCGTCTGCAAACGCTTCATCTTCATCGAAAACCTGGGCGGCACGGCGCCCGCGCCCAAGCCCACGCCCCCCGGCGAGAAGCCCGCACCCGCCGAGGCGCCGCCCCCGGCTTCGCCCAGCCGGCCCAAGGCTCCGCTCACGGAGGCACGCGACATCATCCTGCGGGCCATGGATGCCATCGACCAGGAGGAGGAATGGTACGCCCTGGGCCCACTGGGCCAGTACATCACTGCAGCCAACCCCGACTTCGACACCCGGACCTACGGGCGCAAGAAGCTGTCGGACCTCGTGCAGGACCTCAAGATCTTCGAAACCAAGCGCGGCGCGGCGAACCAGTTGCTGATCCGGCGGCTCGACTGAGTATTGCCAAGGAACCGGGCCTTGCCAGATATTAGAACCGTTCTAAAAATCTGGCCATGCTGAGCCGATTCTCATCCCGCCGCCACTTCGACGACCTCTCCGAACAGGAGATCCTTGCCCTCGCCATCTCCAACGAGGAGGACGACGGCCGCATCTACCGCACCTTCGCGGAGAGGCTGCGGGCCGACTTTCCCGCGTCGGCCGCTGTCTTCGAAGGCATGGCCGCCGAGGAGGACGGCCACCGACACCGCCTGATCGAACTCCATCGCGCCCGCTTCGGCGAGGTGATCCCGCTCCTGCGGCGCGAGCACGTGGCCGGAAGCTACGCCCGCAGCCCCGTCTGGCTCGATCCCGACCTCGGGCTCGACCGCATCCGGGCGATCGCGCACCAGATGGAGGAGGCCGCGGGCAGCTTCTATGCCGCCGCCGCGAAGCGGGCCACCGACGCGCGGACCCGTGACCTCCTCGGGGCGCTCGCCGCCGCCGAGGCGGGCCATGTCCAGCGGGCCGACGCCCTGGCCGAGGAGCACCTGACCGCGCAGGCCCGCGAATCCGAGGACCAGAGCGCGCACCGGCAGTTCGTGCTGACCTGGGTGCAGCCGGGCCTTGCGGGGCTGATGGACGGCTCGGTTTCCACTCTCGCGCCGATCTTTGCCACGGCCTTCGCGACCCGCGACCCTTGGACGACCTTCCTCGTGGGGGCGGCGGCCTCGATCGGCGCGGGCATCTCCATGGGCTTCACCGAGGTCGCCTCGGACGACGGCGTGATCTCGGGCCGGGGCTCGGCGTGGAAGCGGGGGGTGTCCACCGGGGTGATGACCACCCTGGGCGGGATGGGCCATGCGCTGCCCTACCTCATCCCGGACTTCTGGACGGCCACCACGGTCGCTATCCTCGTGGTGTTCGTGGAGCTTTGGGCCATCGTCTGGATCCAGAACCGCTACATGCAGACGCCGTTCCTGCGCGCGGCGTTCCAGGTGGTGCTGGGGGGCGCGCTCGTCTTCGCGGCGGGCGTGCTGATCGGGGGCGGATGATGGCGACGCTTTTCGTGGATGCCGACGCCTGCCCGGTCAAGGCCGAGGCCCTGCGCGTCGGCCTGCGCCATGGGGCCAAGGTCGTCATGGTCTCGAATGGCGGCATCCGGCCCTCGGCCTATCCGGGGGCCGAGGTCGTCGTGGTGTCCGCGGGCGCGGACGTGGCCGACATGTGGATCGCTGGCCGCGTGCAGCCCGGCGACGTGGCCATCACCACGGACCTGCCGCTGGCCGCCCGCGTGATCGAGGCCGGGGGGCAGGTCGTGAAGCCGAATGGCGAGGCGCTGACCACGCGCAACATCGGCCCGGCGCTTGCGGCACGCGACCTCGCCGCGGACCTGCGGGCAGCGGACCCGTTCCGGCAGGGCGGCGGGCGGGCCTTCTCCAACGCGGACCGGAGCCGCTTCCTTGATGCGCTGGACCGCGCGTTGCGGGCACGCTGACGCCGGGGCAGGGGGCGCAACGGCACCCCGGCGCGTCGGTCGCGGACCAGACGCCGGGGCCCCGGGGCAGCCAGCCTGCCGCGCATGTCGGACTCGCGCACCGCCCTTCGGGGCATCTCGCTCGCCCTTGGGGGCAGCCTCGTCCTGTCGGTCAATGACATGGCGATCAAGGCGCTGTCGGGGGGCTACCCGCTCCATCAGGTGGTGCTGACCCGCGCGCTCATCGGGATGGTCGTGGTGCTGATCCTTGCCGCCGTGGCGCATGGGCCGGGCGCGCTCTGGGCCGGGGTCCGCACGCGCCATCCGGGCTGGCACCTCGCCCGCGTGTCCTGCGTGCTGCTCAGCAACCTGACCTACTTCGTAGGCCTCGCGTCGCTGCCGCTGGCGGACGGGGTGGCGATCTTCTTCGTGGCGCCGCTGCTCCTCACGGCGCTGTCCGTTCCCCTCCTGGGCGAACGGGTGGGCCCGCGACGCTGGGCCGCGGTGGGGGTGGGGCTCCTGGGCGTCGTGGTCATGGTGCGCCCCGGCGCAGGGGCGATCCAGCCTGCGGCGCTTCTTGTCCTCGCCTCGGCGCTGGCCTACGCCGGCACGCAGATCTTGACCCGCCGCATGGCCCCGACCGAAGGCGCGCTGGGCATGAGCTTCTGGACGCAGGCGGGCTTCATCGCCGTCTCCTGCCTCATGGGCCTGACGGTGGGCGATGGCCGCTTCGGCGGCTCCGACAACGCGTCGCTGGCCTTCCTCCTGCGGGCCTGGACTTGGCCCGAGGTCCCGGACTGGCCCTTCTTCCTGGCCACCGGGGTCGCGGTGTCCCTGGGCGGGCTGATGATCTCGCAGGCTTACCGCACCTGCGAGGCGGCGCTGGTCGCGCCCTTCGAATACTCGGCCATGCCCATGGCGGTCGTCTGGGGCGTGCTGGTCTTCGGGACATGGCCCGACGCCGTGGCCTGGACGGGGATTGCGCTCATCCTCGGGGCGGGGCTCTATGTGCTCTGGCGCGAGACGCGGACCGGCCGCGTCGCGCCCATCGAGCGGGGGGCAGCGCATGGCGAGGCTTGAGGCCGTCGTCTTCGACATCGGAAACGTGCTGATCGAATGGAACCCCGAGCGGTTCTACGACCGCGTGGTGGGCGAGCCGCGCCGCCGCGCCTTCTTCAAGGCCGTGGCGATCCACGCCATGAACGAACGCGTGGACCTGGGCGCGGTCTGGGAGGACGAGGTTTCGGCGCTCGCCCGCGAACATCCCGACTGGGCCGAGGAGATCAACCACTGGCACGGCCGCTGGATCGAGATGGCAAGCCCCGAGATCCCGCGCTCCGTCCGCCTGCTGCGCGCACTGCGGGCCAAGGGCGTGCCGGTCTTCGCACTCAGCAACTTCGGACGCGAAACCTTTGCCGAAGCGCTGCGGCACTATCCGTTCCTCTCGGAGTTCGACCGGGCCTTCGTCTCGGGCCACCTCCGGCAGGCCAAGCCCGAGCCCGCCATCTACGAGACCCTGGAGCGGGAAAGCGGGGTCGCCCCCGGCGCGCTGCTGTTCACCGACGACCGCCCCGAGAACATCGAGGCCGCCGCCGCGCGGGGCTGGCACACGCACCTTTTCGAGGGGCCGGACGCCTTTGCCGACCGCCTCGTGGCCGAGGGGCTGCTGACCGCCGGAGAGGCCGCATGAGCTTTGACACCGTCACCTTTGAGGAGGGTGAGGCCGCGCTCGACTGGCTGTCCGTCGCCCGCGCCATCGAGGAGGGGCACCGGCGGGGCCGCCCGCTTCTGGAGGACGTGATCCTGCGGCGCGGGGGCGACACGCTGCTCAACCGCTCGGCCTGGATCGACGGGCTCGGGATCGCGGTCAAGGCGGCCACGGTGTTCCCAAGCAACGCCGCGCAAGGCAAGCCGACCATCGGCGGCGCGGTGAACCTCATGTCCGACGAGGCCGGCACCCTTGAGGCTGTCATCGACTTCGCCCTCGTGACCAAGTGGAAGACGGCGGGCGACTCGCTCCTCGGTGCGCTCAGGCTCGCCCGGCCAGAGTCGCGCAAAATCCTGATCGTGGGCGCGGGGACGGTCGCGGGCACGCTGATCGACGCCTACCGCGCGGGCTTTCCCGACGCGCGCTTCACCGTCTGGAACCGCAGCCCCGCCGGAGCCGAGCGGCTGGCCGCCGCGCATCCCGGCCTGGAAGTCGCGACGGACCTCGAGGCAGCCATGCGCGGGGCCGACATTGTCACGAGCGCCACCATGTCCACCGAGCCGCTGATCCGAGGCGATTGGCTGCAACCGGGCCAGCACCTCGACCTGATCGGCGCCTACCGCCCCGACATGCGCGAGGCCGACGACCGGGCGCTGGCCCGCGCCCGGCTGTTCTGCGACTCGCGCAAGACGGCCGGAGAAACGGGGGAGTTCCACATCCCCATCACCTCGGGTGCCATCGCCCCAGACGCGGTCGTCGCGGACTTCTACGAGATGGACGCGATGCGGCGCGGCTCGGACAATGAGATCACGCTGTTCAAGAACGGCGGCGGGGCCCATCTCGACCTGATGGTGAGCCGCCATATCCTGACCGCCTGGAGAGCGGCGCGGGCCTGATCTATTCCGCCGGGACCGCCGCCGCTGGGCGCGCGATCTCGCGGATCGGCAGGTGGACGATGGCGCTGAAGGCTCCCACTGCGACCCCGATCCACCACACGGCGTCGTAGCTGCCAAAGGCGTCATAGAGCCGCCCGCCCAGCCAGACGCCCACGAAGGCGCCGATCTGGTGGCTCAGAAACACGATGCCATACAGCGTGCCCATGTAGCGCAGGCCATAAAGATGCGCGACGAGGCCTGAGGTCAGCGGCACGGTGGCGAGCCACAGGCTCCCCATCACCGCCGAGAAGACCAGGACGGTCGTGGGCGTCATCGGCGTCAGGATGAACCAGGCCGCCGCGATGGTCCGCCCGGTGTAGACCCCGGCCAGCAGGTATTTCTTGGTGTAGCGCTTGCCCGCCCAGCCCGCCGCGAGCGTTCCGGCGATGTTCCCCAGCCCGATGATCGAGATCGCGACCGCGCCCAGCGCGCTCGTCGTCGTGATCCCGAGGGAGTGCAGCACGCCGCCGGGCATGATCGGTCCGCACATCTCGGTCACGAAGGCCGGGAAATGCGCGGTGACGAAGGCGAGCTGGTAGCCGCAGGAAAAGAAGCCCAGGAAGATCAGCCCGAAGCTCGGGTCCCGCAGCGCCCCTGCGACGACCTTGCCCATGCTCTCCTGCAGCTCGGCCTTGGAGGCAGGCGCGGGCGAGCGCATCCAGGGGAGGACCAGCAGCACCGCCAGGATCAGCCCGGCAAAGGTCAGGAACACGCCTTGCCAAGGCATCAGCGCCAGCAGCCCCTCGGCCACCGGCGGCCCGATCACCTGACCGGCGGATCCGGCCGCGGTGACGATGGCCAGCGACATGGAGCGGTTCTCGGCCGAGGAGGCCCGCCCTACAACGGCCAGCACCACGCCAAAGCCCGTCCCGGCGATGCCCAAACCCACCAGCACCTCGTAAAGCTGATGCTGGATCGGCAGCGTCGCCCCGGCCGACAGCACAAGGCCCGCCGCATAGGCCAGCGCGCCCAGCACGATCGCCCGGCGGTCGCCGATCTTTTCGGCCAGCGCCCCGAAAAGGGGGGCGCCGAACCCCCAGGCGAGATTCTGGATCGCGATGGCGAGGCTGAACTCGGCCCGGGGCCAGCCGAACTCCGTCGCGATGGGAAGCTGGAACACCCCGAAGGAGGCGCGGATGGCGAAGCCCATCAGCACCACGAGGCAACCGGACAGGAGGACGGGGGTGAGGAGAGCCGAACGCTGGGTCATCCCGCTTCCCTGCGACCGCCGCCCGGTCCTGTCAACCGGCGTCCTTGTGGACGCGTCCATCACGGGTCGCGATGGCCGGGGGCCTTGCCTTTCCGGGCTGGCCGCCCAAAGTTGCCCCGGACCGGGGACGGGCCTTGCCCCTCCGACCGGGGCCAAAGGAAGGGCAGGCGCAGGATGACGGAAACGCCCGACTGGATCGCAGTCGACTGGGGCACATCGAACGTCCGGGCCTGGGCGATGACGGCCCAAGGGACCGTGCTGGACGAGGCCGCCTCGGACAAGGGCATGGGCAAGCTCGCGCCCGCGGAGTTCGAGCCCGCGCTCCTTGACCTGATCGGCGGCTGGGGCGACGGACCCCGGCGCGTCGTGGCCTGCGGCATGGTCGGCGCGCGTCAGGGCTGGACTGAGGCCCCCTACGCCCGCGTGCCCGGCCACCCGCTGCCGACCGGGCTCACCATGGCCCCCACGACCACGCCGGGCCTGTCCTTTGGCATCATTCCCGGCCTGTGCCAGAACGACCCCGCCGACGTCATGCGCGGCGAGGAGACCAAGGTCGCGGGCTTCCTCGCGCTCAACCCCGGCTGGGACGGAACGCTCCTGCTCCCCGGCACGCATCCCAAGTGGATCAGCGTCAGCGCCGGGGAAATCGTGGCCTTCCGCACTTCCCTGACCGGAGAGGTCTTCGCCGCGCTGTCCGGCCACACCGTCCTGCGCCACAGCGTGGCGACCGAGCAGTGGGACGACGAGGCCTTCCTGGGCGGCGTGGCCGAGGGGCTGGCCCGGCCCGAGGCGCTGATGAACCGGCTGTTCGCGATCCGGGCCGAGTCGCTGCTCAAGGGCCTCCAGCCATCCGCCGCCAAGGCGCGGCTCTCGGGCCTGCTGATCGGCGCCGACCTTGCGGGCGCGCGGGGCTGGTGGCTGGGGGCCCGCGTGGCGCTGATGGGCGCGGGCGACCTCATGGACACTTGGCGCGCCGCGCTGCAAGCCCAAGGCGTCGCGCCCGAGGAGGCCGACGCCACGCAGGCCACGCTCGCGGGCCTCACCGAAGCCTGGAGGAGAAGCCAATGAGCCGCCCCATCATCGCCATCCTGCGCGGGATCACCCCGCCCGAAGCCGTCCCCATCGGAGAGGCGCTCGTGGCCGCTGGGATCACCACCATCGAGGTGCCGCTGAACTCGCCCGATCCCTTCGTCTCCATCGGCCAGATGGTTCAGACTCTGGGCGACCGCGCCAAGGTCGGGGCCGGGACGGTGCTGACCGCCGAGGATGTGGGCCGGGTGCGCGAGGTCGGTGGTCAGATCGTCGTCTCGCCCAACTGCGACCCGGAG
This sequence comes from Rubellimicrobium rubrum, assembly GCF_006152115.1. Lineage (GTDB taxonomy): Bacteria > Pseudomonadota > Alphaproteobacteria > Rhodobacterales > Rhodobacteraceae > Rubellimicrobium > Rubellimicrobium rubrum. The sequence continues at coordinate 9,153 of NZ_VDFU01000018.1, forward strand.
GTCATCCGGGCAACCGTCGCCGCCGGAATGGAAAGCTGGCCGGGCGTGATGACGCCCACGGAATGCTTCGCCGCCCTCAAGGCCGGGGCCACGGGCCTCAAGATCTTTCCGGGCAGCCTTCTCGGCCCTGACGGGCTCAAGGCGATCCGGGCGGTTCTGCCCAAAGGCACGCTGGTCTATGGCGTGGGCGGGGCCAGCGCCGACAACTTCGCGGCCTGGATCAAGGCCAGCGCGGACGGCTTTGGCATCGGCACTGCGCTCTACACGCCCGGCTTGTCGGCGGACGAGGTGAGCGAGCGCGCCAGGCACATCGTCGCGGCCTTCGACGCCGCCAGGGGGGCAGCATGACGACGGCACGGGTCCACGACCAGACGGTCTGCCTTCTGGGCGAGGGGGCTCTCTGGCACCCCGAGCGGGGGGAGCTTCTGTGGTTCGACATCCTGGGTCGGATGCTGTTCGCGGGCGAACGGCGGCACCGGCTGACCGAGCTGTCCTCGGCCGCCGGATGGATCGACCGCGACACGATCCTTGTGGCCCAGAAGGGCGCTCTGGTGCGCTTTCACCTGGACAGCGGGCGGTCCGAGACGGTCGCGGGCCTCGACGAGGCCAACCCCGCCGTTCGGTCCAACGACGGGCGCGCCGATCCCTGGGGCGGCTTCTGGATCGGGACCATGGGCCTCAAGGCAGAGCCCGAGGCGGGCGCGATCTGGCGCTACTACCGGGGCGAGGTGCGCCAGCTCGTGCCCAAGGTGCAGATCCCCAACGCGATCTGCTTCGATCCCTCGGGCACCCACGTCGTGTACACCGACACGGAAACCCAGATCGTCTGGTGCCAGCGGTTGGCCGAGGCCGACGGCTTTCCGACCGGCGAGCGGGAGATGTTCCTCGACTTCCGGGGCACGGACCTGAACCCGGACGGGGCGGTCTTCGACGCCGAGGGCAATGTCTGGATCGCCTTCTGGGGTTCGGGCAAGGTCGCGGGCTACGGGCGCGACGGCCAGCCGCTGGAGGAGTTCGCCGTCCCCGCCAAGCAGAGCACCTGCCCGGCCTTTGGGGGTGAAGGAATGTCGACCCTGTTCGTCACCACCGCCGCCGCCGGCATCCCGCAGTCGGATCTGGCCGCCATGCCCGAGATCGGACGGACCTTTGCCATCGAGACCGGCCACAAGGGCATCCCGGAGCCCAAGGTGATCCTTTGAAACGATCGCTCGGCGTCTGCTACTACCCCGAGCACTGGGACGAAGCCGTCTGGGCCGAGGACGCGCGGCGCATGGCCGAGGCGGGCATCCGGTGGGTCCGCATCGGAGAGTTCGCCTGGTCGCGGATGGAGCCCGCGCCGGGCCGCTTCGACTGGCACTGGCTCGACCGCGCCATCGCGACCCTGGGCGCGGCGGGGCTGAAGGTCGTCCTGGGCACACCCACGGCCACGCCGCCGATCTGGATGGTCGAGAAGCACCCCGACATGCTGCCCGTGGACCGCCACGGGAGCCCCCGCAAGTTCGGCTCGCGCCGGCATTACGACTTCAGCCACGCGGGCTACCGCGAGGAGTGCCGCCGGATCGTGCGGCTGATGGCCGAGCGCTACGGGCGCGACCCCCATGTGGCTGCCTGGCAGACCGACAACGAATACGCCTGCCACGACACGGTCCACAGTTACTCCGACGCCGCGCGCGCCGCGTTCCGCGACTGGCTCGCGCAGCGCTACCAGAGCACCGACGCGCTGAACCGCGCCTGGGGCAACGTGTTCTGGTCCATGGAGGTCACGGACTGGTCGCAGGTGGACCTGCCGAACGGGACCGTGACCGAGCCCAACCCGTCGCTGTCGCTCGCCTTCCGCCGCTTCGCCTCGGAGATGGTGGTGGAGTTCAACCGCGTGCAGGTCGAGGAGATCCGAAGGCACTCCGACGCGCCGATCCTGCACAACTACATGGGCCGGGTCACCGATTTCGACCATTTCGCGGTGGGCGCGGACCTCGATGCGGCAAGCTGGGACAGCTACCCCATCGGCTTCCTGTCCGACCGGATCGAGAACGAACCCGAGCGCAAGCAGACATTCCTTCGCCAGGGCGACCCGGACAACCAGGCCTTCCACCACGACCTGTACCGTGCCGTGGGCCGGGGCCGCTGGTGGGTCATGGAGCAGCAGCCGGGCCCCGTGAACTGGGCGCCCTGGAACCCCGCCCCCCTCCCCGGCATGGTCCGCCTCTGGACATGGGAGGCCTTTGCCCATGGAGCCGAGGTCGTCAGCTACTTCCGCTGGCGGCAGGCCCCCTTCGCGCAGGAACAGATGCATGCGGGCCTCCTGCGCCCCGACTCGGAGCCCGCGCCGGGCCTCCTTGAGGCCGCCGAGGTCGCGCAGGAACTGGAGCGGATGCCCGAGATCGACCTCGCGCCCGCGCCGGTCGCGCTCGTGTTCGACTACGAAAGCGCCTGGGCCTGGGAGGTGCAGCCGCAGGGCCGCGACTTCGACTTCTGGCGCCTGGCCTTTGCCGCCTACCGGGCGCTGCGGCGCGCGGGGCTGTCGGTGGACATCCTGCCGCCCGATGCGGCGGACCTGTCGGCCTACAAGCTCGTCCTCGCACCCGGCCTCATGCGGCTGTCGGACCCGCTCCGCGAGGCGCTGGCGCGCTACGAAGGGCTAGCCCTGGTCGGGCCGCGTACCGACACCAAGACGGAGGAGCTGGCGATCCGCGTGCCCCTCGGCCCCGACCTTCCCGGCCTTGATGCCCGGGTGACGCTGGCCGAAAGCCTGCCGCCGGGGGCCGAGGTGCCGCTGGAGAACGGAGGGCGCTTCCTCCACTGGTTCGAGCATCTGGAAGGGGACGCGCCGGTTGCGTGGCGCACCCTGGATGGGCGGCCCGCGATCCTGGGGAACGGCCGCGTGCGCTACCTTGCGGGGTGGCCCGATGACGCGACCTTCGACGGCATCGTCCGGGGTCTGTGCGCCGAGGCTGGAATCGAGACCCTGGACCTGCCGGACGGGCTGCGGGTCCGCGACACGGCCCGCCACCGCTTCGTCTTCAACTACGCGCCCGAACCTCTGCCCTGGGCCGGCACCATCCTGATCCCGCCCGCCGGGGTCTTCTGGGAGTCGCGCTAGGCCAGGAATTCCTGCATGGCCTGCCATTCGGACGGGTCGATCCCGTGCCCGTCGGCGTGCCAGTGCAGAGTGACGAGCGCGCCCTGGGTTTCGAGCCAGTCCGACAGCCGCATGGTCAGCTGCGGCGGGCAGATCGGATCGCGCTGCCCGGCGGTGATCAGCACCCGCCGCCCCTCCAGCCCCGGCGCGTCCGGGGGCGTGAAGGGGATGAGCGGGTGCAGCAGCACCGCCTCCGTGAACAGATCCGGCCGCGCGGCCAGGACCGAGGCCAGGATGTTCGCCCCGTTCGAATAGCCCAGGCCCACGACCCGGCTTGCCCCGGTGCGCGCGATCTCGCCTGCGACGAAGTCGGCCATGGCGACGGTGCGGCGCGCCAGGTCCTCCATATCGTAGATGCCCTCGGCCGAGCGGCGGAAGAAGCGGAGCATGCCCTGCTCGTTCACCTCGCCGCGCGGCGAGACGACATGCGCCCCCGGCAGGAGCCGGGGCCCGAGGCCGTGGAACTGCCCCTCGTCACCCCCCGTGCCGTGGAAGGTGAGCAGGAGGGGGCCGCCCGCCTGCCCCTCGCTGCGGGCTGCGATCACGACAGGCCCTCCAGCGGCTCCAGGTGCTGGACCAGCCGGTCGTGCAGATGCGCGTGCTGCTGGGGAAGCTTGAGCGCGGTCCCCAGGACCTCGGCGGCCTCGTCGCGGGTGAAGCCGGGCTCGTCGGTGGCGATCTCGAACAGCACGCCGCCGGGGCTGCGGAAGTAGATGGCCCAGAAGTAGTCGCGGTCGATCGAGGGCGTGGCCTGGAAGCCTGCCGCAGCCAACTCTCGCCTCACCTCGGCCTGGGTGGCCTTGTCCGCAACCGAGAAGGCGATGTGGTGGACCGATCCGGCGCTCTGGAGCGCGGGCCGGACGGTCGGATCCTCGTGCAGGTCCACGATCTGCGCGCCGTTGCCCTGCGCGAGCCGCATCCGCGTGACCGGACCCTCGCGCCCCTCCTCCCGGTAGCCCATCAGGCGCAGGAGGTCGGCGGTGGCGCCGATGTCCTGCAACGTGAGCGTCACGGAATGGAAGCCCCGGATGCCCATCTCGACGCCGACGCCGTTCTCGGTCCAGGGGGTGCGCGCGTCCTGGGCGACCTCCACAAGGGCCAGGCTTTCGCCGTCGGGCCCCTCGATCAGCAGCCGCTCGTCGCCCAGCACGATCTCGCGGGTCGTCGGGCCCAAGGGGGCCAGCCGCTCCTCCCAGGCCGGCAAGCTTCCGACCGGGACGGCAAAGGCGGTGAGCGACGCCTCGCCCGTGCCCCTCCGGCCGCGCGCGGCATTGGGAAAGGGGAACGAGGTCATCACCGTGCCGGGCCGTCCCAGTTCGTCGCCGAAATACAGGTGGTAGACGTCCGGCGCATCGAAGTTCACCGTGGTCTTCACCCGCCGCAGGCCCAGGGCCTCGGTGTAGAAGGCGTTGTTGGCCGACGCGCCCGACGCGAGCATCGTGACGTGGTGCAGCCCGTTGATCTTGTCCGTCATCGCATCCTCCGCGTTTCCGATGCGCCGACATAGGGCGACGGGGCGGCTGGCCCCAAGCCCACCCAAGCGAACGATCTCTGTGCGGGAATGCGAGGAGGCCCGGTCGGTTCCCTGCGACGTGCCACCTACCAGCCCGAGATGGCCTTGACCTCCAGGAACTCCTCGATGCCCCAGACGCCACCCTCGCGGGCGCGTCCCGAAGCCTTGGTGCCGCCGAAGGGCGCGCCGCGTCCGCGCGACGTGCCGTTCATCTCGATCATCCCGGCCCTGAGTTGCCGGGCCAAGCGGTGCCGCCGCTCCTCGTCGCCGGTCTGGACATAGTTGGTCAGCCCGTAATCGGTGTCGTTCGCGATCCGCAGCGCCTCTTCCTCGGTGTCGAAGGGCATCATGGACAGGACGGGGCCGAAGATCTCGGTCCTTTCGATGCTCATGCCGGGCGTGACGTCGGCAAAGACCGTGGGCCGCACGAAGAAGCCCCGGTTCAGGTGCTCGGGCCGCCCCGGCCCCCCGGCGACGAGCCGCGCCCCTTCCTCGATCCCCTTCTGGATCAGGCCCTGGACATGCTCCCATTGGCGCGCGTTCACCACCGGGCCGATGTGGCGGCCCTTCTCGGATGCGGGGCTGACCATTGTCGCCTCGGCCACGGCGCGGGCGGTCTCGATGGCCCGCTCGTAGACCGGCCTTTCGACCAGCATGCGGGTGGGCGCGTTGCAGCTTTGGCCGGTGTTCTGCATGACGTGCCGCACGCCCCGCTCCACCGCGCGCTCGTCGGCATCGGCAAAGACGAGGTTCGCCCCCTTGCCGCCCAGTTCCAGCGTGACGCGCTTGAAGGTGTCGGCGGCAGCGACCGTGATCGCCCGCCCGGCTCGGGTGGAGCCCGTGAAGGAGATCATCTCCACGTCCGGATGCGTGCTGAGCCGCGTCCCGGCACTCGCGCCATCGCCTTGGATCATGTTGAAGACGCCGGGCGGCACTCCCGCCTCGTGCAGCATCTCGGCCACCACCACGGCCGACAGCGGGGCCTGCTCGGACGGCTTGAGGACCGAGGTGCAGCCCGCCAGCAACGCCGGGATGACCTTGAGCGCGATCTGGTTCGCGGGCCAGTTCCAGGGCGTGATGAGGCCCACGACGCCGATGGGCTCCAGGGCGATGCGCGTCTGCGGCGCATGGGGGCCGAGCGGCTTCAGCCATTCGATGTGGTCGAAGGCGGTCAGGAAGTTCTCGACGTGCCAGGAAAAGGACGGGGCCTGCTCGGCCAGCGCAAAGTCGATGGGCGCGCCCATCTCCAGGCTGATCGCCTCGGCGAAGTCCCTCTCGCGCCGGTGGTATTCGGCCAGGATGCGCTCCACGAGGGTGCGGCGTTCCTGCGGGTCGGTCATCGACCAGCCGGGCAGGGCGGCCTTGGCGCTCGCCACGGCGGCGTCCACGTCCTGCGGCCCGGCCAGGGTGATCGTGACCGCCGCTTCCTCGGTCGAGGGGTCGATGACGGCATGCTCGCGCCCGTCCCGCGACTCCACCCAGGAGCCACCGATGTAAAACCGCTTCTTTTCGATCATTTCGTTCTCCCCGCACCCGTGGCGCGCTTGGCTCCCTCTGACTATATTGACGCGACGTGCATCCGGCCAAGCCGGGCCGCGACATGACCTTGGGGAGCCACGACATGGGCCTGCGTATCAACGACACCATCCCGAACCTGGCGGTCGAGACCGATCAGGGCACGATCCACCTGCATGACTGGGTGGGCGACTCCTGGGCGGTGATCTTCAGCCATCCCAAGGACTTCACCCCCGTCTGCACCACCGAGTTCGGGGCCGTGGCCCGTCTGGACGCGGAATGGAAGAAGCGCGGCGTGAAGGTGCTGGGCATTTCCGTGGACGGGGTCGAGGAGCACGTCCGCTGGAAGCAGGACATCAAGATCGCCGGCAGCGCCGAGCCGACCTTTCCCATCGCGGCGGACCACGACCTCGCCGTCTCCAAGGCCTTCGACATGCTCCCGGCCGAGGCCTACCTGCCCGAGGGACGCACCCCCAACGACACCGCGACGGTGCGCAGCGTCTTCATCATCGGGCCCGACAAGAAGCTGAAGCTGTCGATGACCTACCCGATGAGCGTGGGCCGCAACTTCTCCGAGATCCTGCGCGCCGTGGACGCGCTGCAGGCGGCCGCCAAGAACGGAATCGCCACGCCCGCCGACTGGCAGCCCGGCGATGACGTGATCATCCCCGTCGCGGTGTCGAACGACGACGCCCGCGCCAAGTTCGGCGACTTCGAGACGGTGCTGCCCTACCTGCGCAAGGTCAAGCTTCCGGCCTGAGGGGCCAGGCGGGGTCCGGTCAGGGCCCCGTCACGCCTCGGCGAGGGAGACGACCCGCGTGCCGACCGGCACCCGGTCGTAAAGGTCGATCATGTGTTCGTTGATGAGACGCGGGCAGCCCGAGGAGAAGCTTTGCCCCATCGTCCAGGGCTGCGGAGTGCCATGGATGCGGAACATCGTGTCGCGCCCATCCTGATACAGATACAGCGCCCGCGCCCCCAGGGGGTTCATCGCGTGCCCACCGGGCAGGCCGGTGCTAAATTTGCCGTAAACCTGGGGTTCATAGGCGATCATCTCGGCCGTCGGACGCCAGGCCGGCCATTCGGCCTTGCGCGCCACATGGGCCACGCCGTTGAAGTTGCGCCCCGGCGCGCCGACCGCGATCTTGTAGCGCCGGGCCAGTCCGTCGGCCACCGTGAGGTAAAGCCAGGTGCCCGGCACGTCCACGTGGATCTCTCCGACCGGGACGCCCGGCTTGATCTCCACCTCGGTGGGCAGCCAGTCGTTCGGGATACGCACGACCTGCTGCGCGAGGGCGGGCGCGGCAAGAAGGCTCGCCGCCGCAGCGACGAGAAAGCTTCGACGAGTCGTCATGATGGCCTGTTGTCTTTTGTTTTCTGCTCGGGGTCGTTCTACCCCAGGGCAAGGCCAAAGATCGTTACGTCATGCGGGCAGATTGCGAATTTCGCAGGACCGTTGCCGATGCGCGACCCTCAGTAGGCGTAGGCCCGGGATCCGAGCGGCACGCGGTTGAATAGGTCGATGACGTGGCTGTTGTACATGCGGAAGCAGCCGTTCGACGCCTGATGCCCGATCGAGCTCGGGTCGAGCGTGCCGTGGATCCGGATGGCTGTGTCCCGGTCGCCCTGGAAGAAGTAGAGCGCCCTCGCCCCCAGCGGGTTGTCCGGGCCCCCAGGCATCCCGTCGGCGTATTTCTCGTAGCGTTCGGGGTGCCGCTCGATCATCTCGTCGGTAGGCCGCCAGGAGGGCCATTCGACCTTGCGCCCGATCACGGCCTGCCCGTGCCAGTCCAGCCCTTCCGTTCCCACGGCCACGCCATAGCGGATGGCGTAGCCCCCGGGGAGGATGAAGTAGAGGTGGTAGCTTTGCGGGACGATGTGGATGTCGTTGGGCACGAGGCCGGGGGCTACCTGAACCACGCGGGCGCGGTAACGGTCGGGAATCTCGAAGTCCCCGTCGAAGGCGGGCGGCAGCGACATGGACGCCTGAACGGCCTGCGGTCCGATGTCGAGCCGCAGGGGACCGGGATCCTCGATCAGCGGCGCCGCGGCCGAGACGAGTTCCTGCGCGGCGACCTGGCCGGCGGCAAGGACCAGCGCCGAGGACGCAATGAAACGGCGGCGGGTCAGCATCAGCGTGACTCCCCTTTGGCATGCTGCGGTTTCGAAAGGGTAAACAGGCAGTTTCGCAAGCGCGGACCGCCGGTGGGCGGAAGGCTACAGTCTGAGGCCCTGATCGGCAATCGCCCGGACCGTCGCCCCGAGAGCCTGTGTTCCCAAGGTCACATCGGGGGCGTCTGGCCATCGCCCAGGCATCATGGCTAAGGTGCCCGGGTCCGCAGCCAGCCCTATCATGGCCACTCTCATGTCCGACCGCCGTCCCGTTCGCCACCTTGTCCGGCTGGCCGCCCTGCTGCTCGGGCCGGGCCGGGCGCATCGGGGCGATCTTTGGCCGGGCCTGGCCATCGACCGCCTCTCGGGCCGCGTGCGGTGGCGGGGCAGGGACCTGCTGACCCTGTCGCGCTTTGCCGACATCGTGCCGCCCGGCATGGCCCGGATCGCGATCGTCGGCTCCGGCCCTTCCCTCGCCCGTCAGCACCCCGAACGCTTGGAGAGTGGTGCCACCATCCTCCTGAACGGGGCTGCGAGCCTTGCCGCGCGGCTGCCGCCCCTTGCCGTCGCGGTAGAGGACGAACGGTTTGTCATGCGCCATGCCCCGATGCTGGCCAGCCTTCCGCGCGAGGTGCCGTTGATGCTGTCGGCCGCCGCGATGCGGGCGCTGGCCGAACACAACGCGGACCTGCTCCGCGGTCGGCGCGTCGCGCTGATCGACAACCTGCGCCGCCCCTTGGGCGCGGCCCGCCGCGATCTCGACGATCCGGCTCTCGATGGCATCCTTGCGCGTGGCGCAAACGGGGCGGCCCTGTCGCGCGACCCCGACCGGGGGGTGATCATCACCGGCACGGTGGCCTTCACCGCCCTTCAAGTGGCGCTGGCCGCGGGCCCCGCCGCGATCCTGCTGGCCGGGATCGACCTCGGCAATGCCGACGCCCAGCCGCGTTTCTACGAGGAAGCCGGGAAGGCTGCGCCGTCGGGCCTCGTGAAGGGGATGCCGCGCATCCTTGCGGGATTCGCCCTAGCGCGCGAGGTCGCAGGCCGCGAGGGTGTCCGGCTGTCCTGTGCATCCCCGGTCTCGGCGCTGCTGGGCCTGGGCTACGACCGCGACGGAGTTCTGGACTGATGCGCCTGCCCTGGAGCACGCCGCGCCCGATCCGCGATCTGATCGTCGTCCCGCCCGAGCCCGAGCCGGGGCGCGGGGGACTCGCGGTGGTGGCGATCATACGCAACGAGGGACCCTATCTGCGGGAATGGGCGCTCTTCCATCTGGCGGGCGGGGTGAGGCGCTTCATCGTCTATGATAACGGCAGCACTGATGACGGCGCCAGAGTCCTGCATGACACGCTGGGGCCGGACCGGCTGACGCTGCTGCCCTGGCGGCTTGCGGGGGCCGACCAGGACACGGGCCGGCCGCTCCATCCCCAGATCCTCGCCTATGCCCATGCCCTGCAGTGCTTCGGTGGCGCGTTCGCGCGCATGACCTTTCTCGACATCGACGAGTTTCTGGTCCCGGTGGAGGCCGACAGCATCGAGGCCGCGCTGCAGGCGACCGGTGGGCACCCGAACGTGTCGCTGCCCTGGGTGCATTTCGGCTTCTGCGGCAACGAGACCCCGACCCGCACCATCGTCGAAGGCTACCGCGACCGCTGCGCCGACCTGTCGGTCGAGCTGAACTTCAAGTTGGTGCTCGATCCTTGCGAAGTGACGGCCCTGAGCGTCCACCGCGCCCGCACGCGCAGCCATGGCGACGAGACGGTGAACGACCAGGGCGTGAGGACGGACTACCGGGGTCGGAAGGACCCAGCTGTCCTGTCTTGCCGACATCTCCAGATGAATCACTACTTCACCCGCTCCAGGCAGGAGTTCGAGGCGAAACTGGCGCGCGGCAGCGCGGCGGCCAAGACGGGCCAGAGCTATGCGCGCAAATCGCGGGCCAAGGCCCAGGCCATCTCGGGGCGGACCGAGCCTTGCCTGCGTGCCCTGGAGTTCGCCCGCCGAAAGGGTCTCCTGACATGAAAAACCCCGGCACATGGCCGGGGTTGATCCGTCATTGAAGGTTTGGCCCGATCACTCGGCGACCGGCGCCTCTTCCTTGGCCATTTCCTTGCCGGTCTCCTGGTCCACGACCTTCATGGACAGGCGGACCTTGCCGCGATCGTCAAAACCCAGGAGCTTGACCCAGACCTCCTGGCCTTCCTTGAGCGCATCCGACGGATGGTTCAGGCGGCGGTTCTCGATCTGGCTGACATGCACGAGGCCGTCGCGCTTGCCGAAGAAGTTCACGAAGGCGCCGAAGTCCACGATCTTGACGACCGTGCCCTTGTAGACGCCGCCTTCTTCGGGCTCCGCCACGATCGAATAGATCATGTCATAGGCCTTCTTGATGGCATCGCCGTTCGAAGACGCGATCTTGATCGTGCCGTCGTCGCTGATGTCCACCTTGGCGCCCGAGGTTTCCACGATCTCGCGGATGACCTTGCCGCCCGAGCCGATGACTTCCCGGATCTTGTCGGTCGGGATGGTCATGGTCTCGATGCGCGGGGCGTACTCCGAGAAGCTGTTGGCCGAGGTGAGGGCCTTGGACATCTCGCTCAGGATGTGCAGCCGGCCAGCCTTGGCCTGCTCCAGCGCCTTGCCCATGATCTCGGGCGTGATGCCCGCGATCTTGATGTCCATCTGGAGCGAGGTGATCCCCGCTTCGGTGCCCGCGACCTTGAAATCCATGTCGCCGAGGTGGTCTTCGTCACCCAGGATGTCGGTCAGCACGGCCCAGGAGCCGTCGTCCTCCATCACGAGGCCCATGGCCACGCCCGCGACCGGCGCCTTGAGGGGCACGCCCGCGTCCATCATCGACAGCGACCCGCCGCAAACCGAGGCCATCGAGGAGGAGCCGTTGGACTCGGTGATCTCGGAAACCAGGCGGATGGTGTAGGGGAACTCGGTCGCCGGCGGCAGGACCGCCTGCAGCGCCCGCCAAGCGAGCTTGCCGTGCCCGATCTCGCGGCGGCCCGGAGAGCCCACGCGGCCCACTTCGCCCACCGAGTAGGGGGGGAAGTTGTAGTGCAGCAGGAAGTTCTGCTTGGAGTTGCCGTGCAGCGCGTCCACGAACTGCTCGTCGTCGCCCGTGCCCAATGTGGTCACGACAAGGGCCTGCGTCTCGCCGCGCGTGAACAGCGCCGAGCCATGGGTCCGGGGCAGGAGCCCGGTTTCGGACACGATGGGCCGGACCACGTCCAGCGAGCGCCCGTCGATGCGACGGCCGTTCTTCACGATGTCGCCGCGCAGGACGCTCGACTCGAGGGCCTTGAGCGCCGGCCAGAGGTTCGGGTCGGCCCGCTCCTCGTCGGTCAGGCCCGCCTTGATCTCGTCGATGGCGGCGTCGATGGCGGCAACGCGGTCCTGCTTGATGCGAATAGCGAACGCTTCGCGCATGCGCGCCTCGCCCAGGGACTTCACGCGGGCCGAAAGCGCCGAATAGTCCACCGGCTCGAAGTCGAAGGGCTCCTTGGCGGCCTCTTCGGCGAGATCGATGATCAGGTCGATCACCGGCTGGATCTGCTGGTGGGCAAAGACCACCGCGCCCAGCATCTCTTCTTCCGAAAGCTCGTAGGCTTCGGACTCGACCATCATGACCGCGTCCTTGGTGCCGGCCACCACGAGGTCGAGGCGCTGCTCGGGGTTCGAGCGCAGGGCCTGCATGTCGTCCACGGACGGGTTGAGCACGTATTGGCCGTTCACGAAGCCCACGCGCGCGGCGCCGATGGGCCCACGGAAGGGCGCGCCCGACAGCGTCAGCGCCGCCGAGGCCGCGATCATCGCCACCACGTCGGGCTCGTTCACGAGATCATGGCTCAGCACGGTGCACATCACGAGCACCTCGTTGCGGAAGCCCTCGACGAAGAGCGGCCGGATCGGACGGTCGATCAGGCGCGACGTCAGCGTCTCCTTTTCGGAGGGGCGCGCCTCGCGCTTGAAGTAGCCGCCCGGGATCTTGCCGGCGGCGTAGAACTTTTCCTGGTAGTGCACGGTCAGGGGGAAGAAGTCCTGGCCCGGCTTCGCCGCCTTGGCGAAGGTCACGTTGGCCATGACCGAGGTCTCGCCCAGCGTGGCGATGACGCTGCCATCGGCCTGGCGGGCGACCTTGCCCGTTTCCAGCGTGAGCGTCTCGCTGCCCCACTGGATCGATTTCTTGAATTCGTTGAACATCGCATGTCCTTCCGGCGCGCCTTCGCGCCTCTTGCCCCCATTCATTCTCTCGTCCGAGGGGGCGGGTTTTCGGAGGGGCCGCATTGCCCCTGGCTCTGTGTCTGCGAGGCGGCGGTCGAGCCCGGCCGGCACCCCTTGGAAAAGGAAACCGCGCCCCCCGCGTTTGGTTTCGGGGGGCGCGGCTCGTGAACTCTTAGCGGCGCAGGCCCAGACGCTCGATCAGGGACTGGTAGCGGCCTTCGTCCTTGCCCTTGAGGTAGTCAAGGAGGCGGCGGCGCTGGGCCACCATCATCAGAAGGCCACGGCGGCCGTGGTTGTCCTTCTTGTGCGTCTTGAAGTGCTCGGTCAGCGTGGCGATGCGCGAGCTCAGGATCGCGACCTGCACCTCGGGCGAACCGGTGTCGCCGGGCTTGGTGGCGAAATCGGTGAGGATGCGGGCCTTGTCTTCGGCGGTGATCGACATCGGAGGATCTCCTGTAGGGTTCGTGTGACGGCGCAAGCCGGGATGTCGTCCAGCAAGGCCCGTCCCCCTGGGCGGCCCGGGGGGATTCCGGGCACATAGGCGCAAACGGGCCCGATTGAAAGGGCCAAGGTCGGGGCCAAGCTGGGGAGACGTCCGGGCGCGACCCGCATGGCCCTTGGTTCGGGAAGGACCTTGGTTCGCGCGGGGCGCCCGCCTAGTTAGGCCCAGCAAGGAGTGTGGTGCATGAGCGACTTTCTAGACGAGATCCGGTCCCGGCTCGACGGCATCCGCGCCGAGGGGCTCTGGAAGACCGAGGCGGTGATCGCCTCGCCCCAGCGGGCGCGGGTGACGGTGGACGGGCGCGAGGTGCTGAACCTGTGCTCGAACAACTATCTCGGGCTGGCCGACCATCCCACGCTCAAGGCCGCCGCCGCGCAGGCCATGGAGGATCGTGGCTACGGCCTGGCCTCCGTCCGGTTCATCTGCGGCACGCAGGACCTCCACAAGGCGCTGGAAGCGCGGGTGGCCCAGTATCTTGGCCTCGACGACGCCATCCTCTTCGCCGCCGCCTTTGACGCGAACGGCGCGCTGTTCGAGCCGCTGCTGACCGACGCGGACGCGGTGGTGTCGGACAGCCTGAACCATGCGTCGATCATCGACGGCATCCGGCTGTCCAAGGCGCGCCGCTTCCGCTTTGCCAACAACGACATGGACGACCTCGAACGCCAGCTTCGCGCCGCGCGCGAGGGCGGGGCCCGGCACATCCTGGTCGCTGTCGATGGCGTGTTCAGCATGGACGGGTTCTTTGCCGACCTCGCGGCGATGCGCGACCTGGCGGACCGCTACGGCGCGCTCCTCATGGTGGACGATTGCCACGCGACGGGCTTCGTGGGCGAGGCGGGGAGGGGCACCCCGTCCCGTGCCGGTGTCCAGGCCGACATCATCACCGGCACGTTCGGCAAGGCGCTGGGCGGGGCGCTGGGCGGCTTCGTCGCCGGGCCGCAGCCGGTCATCGACCTCCTGCGCCAGCGGGCACGGCCCTACCTCTTTTCCAACGCCCTGCCGCCCGCCATCACCGGCGCGGCGCTGGCGGCGCTCGACCTCGTGGAGGGCGAGGAAGGCGAGGGTCGCCGGGAGCAGCTTGCGACCAACGCGCGGCGCTGGCGGCAGGGCCTCAAGGCGCTGGGCTTCGACCTCCTGCCCGGCGAGCATCCCATCGTGCCTGTCATGCTGCATGACGCCCGCCTCGCGCAGGAGATGGCGCGCCGGCTCCTCGACCATGGGGTGCTGGCGACGGGCTTCTTCTACCCGGTCGTGCCGCAGGGTCGCGCGCGCATCCGCACGCAGATGAGCGCCGACCTGACCATCCGTGACCTTGATCAGGCGCTGCATGCCTTTGCCAAGGCCGGACGCGAGACGGGAGTCATCATATGAAGGCGCTGGTCAAGGAAGGCCCGGGCGAGGGTCTCGACCTCCGGGACGTCTCCGAGCCCGAGATCGGACCCGACGACGTGCTGATCAAGGTCCATAAGACCGGCATCTGCGGCACCGACATCCATATCTGGAACTGGGACGCTTGGGCCGCCCGCACCGTGCCCACCCCGCTTGTCACCGGCCACGAGTTCGCCGGAGAGATCGTGGCGCTGGGCCGCGACGTGACCGACCTCCATGTCGGCCAGCGCGTCAGCGGAGAGGGGCACCTGATCGGCAAGACCTCGCGCCAGAGCCGGTCGGGCCGCTTCCATCTCGACCCCGAGACGCGCGGCATCGGCGTCAACGAGCCCGGCTCCTTCGCGGAATACCTCCGCCTTCCGGCCTTCAACGCGGTCCCCCTTCCCGACACCATCGACGACGAGATCGGGGCGATCCTCGACCCCTTGGGCAACGCCGTCCACACAGCGCTCAGCTTCGATCTGATCGGCGAGGATGTCCTGATCACCGGCGCGGGGCCCATCGGCATCATGGCGGCGGCGGTGGCCCGCCACGTGGGCGCGCGGCATGTCGTCATCACCGACGTGAACCCCCTGCGGCTCGACCTCGCCGCGCAGGTGGCGGACGTGACGCCGGTGAACGTCGCGACCGAGGACCTGAAGGACGTGATGTCCCGCCTCCACATGGTCCAGGGCTTCGACGTGGGGCTGGAAATGTCGGGCTCTCAGGCCGCGCTCGACCAGATGGTCGAGTCTCTCGTCATGGGCGGGCGCATCGCGCTTCTGGGCATCCCGCCCGGAAAGAGCCCGGTGGACTGGAGCCGCATCGTCCTCAAGGCCCTCACCATCAAGGGGGTCTATGGCCGTGAGATCTTCGAGACCTGGTACAAGATGATCGCCATGCTCGAAAACGGCCTCGACGTGCGGAAGGTCATCACCCACCGCTTCAAGGCCGCCGACTACCGCCAGGGCTTCGAGGCCATGCTGTCGGGCCAAAGTGGCAAGGTCGTTCTCGACTGGACATGAGGTATCCCGTCACCCCGGACGGCCGCTACTTCGTGGTCCGGGGGCGGCTCTGGCGGATGTCGGACCCTTCGCTCGACCCGGACCGTCGCGAGGCGCTGGTTCGTGACCTGATGGCGGCCCGCCGTGCGGTCCGGGACGCCATGGGTGACCCCGAAGCCCTTGAAAAGGCCCGCGCCCGCGTGGACGCGGCCAAGCGCGCCCTGGGGGAACGCGGGCCGGTCTGGTGGACGGACGGCGCGCCGGACCTCAATCGCCGGATGGCCCGGACGACGCCCTATGCCGACTGGTTCGCGGCCCTTCCGGCGGCCTCCGCGAAGGGGTTCTGAGCCGGGCCGCGCTCAGGGTTCGTGGCTTAGTCCTCCTGGTGCGTGCCCCTTGTCCGGGCCTCCTGGTTGTCGCCCATGGGGGCGCTCAGGTCGCCGGTGTCGCGAAGGCCCCGCGCATCCTCCTGGATGTCGGTCTCCTGAAGACGGGCGCGGACGCTCTCGGGCAGGTCCTTGGCCCGCTTCAGGTCGTGCTCCGCCGGGAAATCCTCGCCCGCGTTGGGCACCTCGGTCTGCCGGCCGGGAAGCTGCCCCTGACCGCTCTTGTTGTGCGAACCTACCATGTTGCCGTCCTCCTCGCCGGGTTCCGCGGCCACGCCGGGGCGGGCCTTGCCCCCTGCAGGGGCCTCTTCCAAACGCGGGGGGCTGCGCTGCGTTCCGCGCGGGGACGGCCCCGGAACGCTTCGGGCCATCGCGGGTTCTCTGGAACTCCCGCCGCCGATGCGCCAGAACCCGGCCGCACTCCCCCTCGAGGACGCTCCGATCTTGACCTCCATCGCCCAACCCGTGACCTCCGCCCCGGGCTTCGGCTCGCGCCTGTTCCTGTCGGGGGCGCTGGCCTTCTTCGTCGCGGGCACGCTTCCCGC
This sequence comes from Rubellimicrobium rubrum, assembly GCF_006152115.1. Lineage (GTDB taxonomy): Bacteria > Pseudomonadota > Alphaproteobacteria > Rhodobacterales > Rhodobacteraceae > Rubellimicrobium > Rubellimicrobium rubrum. The sequence goes on from NZ_VDFU01000018.1 coordinate 25,473, forward strand.
GCTTTATGGCGTGGCCCTTCCCATCTGGTCCGAACGGTTCGGCCTGGGCGAGGGCGAGGGGGGCCTGCTCCTGTCCGCGAACGGGGCGGGGGCCTTCCTTGCAGTCCTTTCGGGCGTCTTCGGGATTCCGGGCCTGGGCTCGCGGACGGGGCTCCTGGCCTTGGGGCTGGGCGCCATGCTCCTGTCGGTGGCGGGAACCTGGGGGCTGACGCTGGCCGCCGCCGTGGTCACGGGCTTCGGGTTCGGGCTGCTCACCACCTCGGTCAACCGCCGGTTCCTGGCGGGGTTCGGCGAGCGGGGGCCCGGCATGGTGGGCCTCGTGAACGCGGTCTACGGCCTGGGCGCGATCCTGTCGCCGCTGGCGTTCCTGCTGGCCGGGGGGCGGCCCGGCGCGGTCTTCCTGGGCACCACGGCGCTGGCGCTCTTCGCGCTGACCCTGGCCGAGCCGGACGAGGCCCCCGCCGCACGCGGCCTTCCCGACCTGAGCCAGCGCAGGCTTCTCGTCACCCTGTTCATCTTCGCGAACGGTCTGGTGGAGGGGATCTCGATCGGCTTCGGGGCCTCGGCGCTGATCGGGGTGGGCCTCTCGGCCCAGGCGGCGGCGCAGCTCACCTCGGGGTTCTTCGTGGCCTACCTGCTGTCGCGGGTCTCGCTCTACTGGCTGGCACATCGGATTCCGTCAGATCGTCTTTTCGTGATCGGGGCCGGGGGGGCGGGGCTCGCCATGGCTGTCGCCGTGCTTGGCGCTCCGGCGGTCGGCTATGTCGTCGCAGGGGCCTTCATCGGCCTGATCTTCCCGGCCTACTATGTCTGGGCCATCGGCATCCTGGGCGAGGACGCCCGCATGACTGCGGCGATCCTGACCATGGCGCTGCTGGGCAGCACCCTTGGCCCCATCGTGCTGCGGCCTATCCTCGCCGTGACCGGAGAGGAGGGCGTGTTCTGGATCGTTTCGGCCGCAGGACTCATGCTCGCGACATGCTTCGCAGCCCTGAAGGGGCGGGCCCGGGCCTTGGCTCCCGCCTCGGCTTGACCGAGGTGCCTGCGCTCCTGACCGTCCGGGGCGTCGAGAAGAGCTTCATGGGCCCCGACGGGCCCGTCCCGGTGCTGCGGGGGGCCGACCTCGACCTGTCCCGTGGCTGCACCCTGGCCCTGACCGGAGAGTCTGGCAGCGGCAAGAGCACGCTCCTGCATCTCATCGGCGGCCTGGACCGGCCCGACGGCGGCTCGATCCGGCTAGGCGACACCGAGGTCACCACGCTGGACGACCGGGGCCGCGCCCAGCTCCGCCGCGAGTCGGTGGGGGTGGTGTTCCAGCAATTCAACCTCGTCCCCTCCCTTGACGCGGGCGCGAACATCGCCTTCCAGGCCCGGCTCAAGGGCAACCGCGACCCGGCCTGGGAGCAGGAACTGGCGGAGCGGCTGTGCCTCGCGCCCCATCTGCACAAATACCCCGAGGAGCTGTCGGGCGGGCAGCAGCAGCGCGTCGCCATTGCCCGGACCCTGGCTGCCCGCCCGATCCTCGTGCTGGCCGACGAGCCCACGGGCAACCTCGACGAGGCGTCGTCGGGGGCGGTGCTCGACCTCATGATGCAACTGGTGGCCGAGACGGGGGCCGCGCTCCTGACCGTCACCCATTCGGAGCAGGTGGCCGAGCGGATGGACACCCGCGTCCACCTGCGCGGGGGGCGGGTCGCGTGATCGGAGCGGGCCTTCAGGCGCTCCTGTCCCATTGGCGGCGTCACCTGCTCCAACTCTTCACCCTGGTCGCGGGCCTCGCGCTCGCAACCGCGCTCTGGTCCGGCGTGCAGGCCATCAACGCCGAGGCCCGCGCCTCCTACGCCGAAGCCGCCGACACCCTCGGCGAGGGCCGCCTGTCGCGCCTCCTCCCGCCCGAGGGGGGCGTGATCGACCAGGCCACCTGGGTCGCCCTGCGCCGCGCGGGCTGGCTGGCGAGCCCCGTCGTCGAAGGGCGGCTGGGCGACGCGCGCCTCCTCGGCATCGACCCCCTGACCACCCCGGTCGATACCGGCCCCGTCGAGGAGGCCGACACCGCCGACCTCCAGGCCTTCCTGTCCGAGAGCGGCGCGCTGCTGGGGCGCGAGGAGGTGCTAGCCGACCTGCCCGACACCGGCGCGACGCTCATCGCCTCCGAGGACGCCGCCCCCGGCGCCGTTCTCACCGACATCCGCACCGCCCAGCGCATCCTGGGGGTGCAGGGCTTCACGAGCCTGATCCTCGCCCCTGACCAGCCCTTGCGGCAGGCTCCGCTGGCCGAGGTCGCGCCCGCCCTGCGCCTCGTGGTGCCCCAAGACGACACGGATGTGGGCGCGTTGACGGACTCCTTCCACCTCAACCTCACCGCCTTCGGCCTCCTGAGCTTCGCGGTCGGGCTGTTCATTGTCCACGGCGCGGTGGGCCTCGCCTTCGAGCAGCGGCGCGCGACCGTTCGCACCCTGCGCGCCATGGGAATGCCGCTGACTGTCCTGATCGGTCTGATGGCGCTGGAACTCGCGCTGCTGGCCTTGGTCGCGGGCGCGCTGGGGCTGGCCATGGGCTACCTGATCGCTGCGGCGCTGCTGCCGGACGTGGCGGGCACCCTGCGAGGCCTTTATGGGGCCGAGGTGGCGGGCACGCTTCGCTTCCGTCCGCTCTGGGCGCTGTCGGGCATGACCATCGCGCTCGCGGGGACGGCCGCTGCCGCCGCCAGCGCCTTTCGCAGGCTGGCCACGACGCCGCTCCTGGCCGGGAGCACCCGCCGCGCCGGGGCCCGCTGGGCCGCGCGCCGCGCGCTGCGTCAGGGGATCGCCGGGGTCGCCCTGCTGCTCGCCGCCCTGGCTATCGGGCTCTGGGGGCGGGGTCTCGTCGCGGGCTTCGCGACGCTGGGCTGCCTGATGATCGGAGGGGCGCTGCTCTTACCGCTCCTTCTCGACCGGGTACTGGCCTTGGGCCAACGCTTCGCGCGGCAGCCGCTGCCACAGTGGATCTGGGCCGACAGCCGGGCCGAGCTGCCCGGGCTGTCGCTGGCCCTGATGGCGCTCCTCCTCGCCATGGCGGCGAACGTCGGCGTTTCCACGATGGTCTCGAGCTTCCGCCAGACCTTTGTGGACTTCCTCGACCAGCGCCTCGCGCCCGAGCTTTACGTCGGCGTCTCGACCCCCGAGCAGGCCGAAGCGATGTTGGCCACCCTGCCTGAAGGGGTGCGCGCCCTCCCCATTGCCTCGGTGGAACGGACCCTCTCGGGCCTGCCATCCGAGGTGCAGATCCTGCGCGACGACCCGACCTACCGCGAGAACTGGCGCTTCCTGAACGCCGCGCCCGACCCTTGGGACCGGCTGGCGGCAGGGGAGGGGGTCCTCGTCAACGAGCAGCTGGCCCGCCGCGCGGGCCTGTCGGTGGGCGATCCCCTGGCCGTCACCGAGGCGCTCACCCTCCCCATCCTCGGCATCTACGGCGACTACGGGAACCCCGTCGGGCAGGCGATCCTGACCGAGCGGCTGTTCCGCGACACCTTCCCCGAGGTCGTCCCGCTCAGCTTCGGCCTGCGCGTCCCCCCCGAGGAGGTGCCGGCCCTGTCCGAGCGGCTGGTAAGCGATCTCGGCCTCGACCCAGAGCGGGTGGTGAACCAGGCGAACCTCAAGGCCATCTCGCTCGGCATCTTCGAACGGACCTTCACGGTGACGGGCGCGCTTAATGTCCTGACGCTGGCGGTCGCGGGCTTTGCGCTGCTGATGTCGCTCCTCACGCTGGCCAGCATCCGCCTGCCGCAGCTGGCCCCCGTCTGGGCGCTGGGCACCCGCCGCGCGACCTTGGGGCGGCTGGAACTCGTGCGGGCCGTGGGCCTGTCGGCGCTGACGGCGCTCGCGGCGCTGCCCCTCGGGCTCGCGCTGGCCTGGGTGCTGCTGGCGGTCGTGAACGTGGAGGCCTTTGGCTGGAAGCTTCCCATGTTCCTCTTCCCGCTGGACTGGCTGCGCCTGTTTGCCCTCGCGCTCCTGGCCGCCGCGCTGGCGGCAGCCTGGCCCGCCCTGCGCCTCGCCCGGGTGCCGCCTTCGATCCTGCTCAAGGTCTTTTCGGATGAACGCTAGGGCGCTTCTGCTGGCCCTTTGGCCGCTCGCCGCGCAGGCGCAGGGCTTCGCGGGCCTTGGCACCAGCATCGAGGGCTATGCCCTTCCGCAGCCGGGGACCGAGTTCGCCTTCCCGGCCGACCATGGCGCGCATCCGGCTTTCCGCATCGAATGGTGGTATGTCACCGCCAACCTGCAGGCCGAGGACGGGACGCCCTACGGCCTCCAATGGACCCTGTTCCGCAGCGCCCTCGCCCCCGGCGGGTCGGAGGAAGCGCAGGTCTGGATGGGCCACGCCGCCGTCACCACGCCCGAGGGGCACTTCGTCACCGAACGCCTCGCGCGGGGCGGCACCGGGCAGGCGGGGGTGGTCGCGGACCCCTTCGAGGCCTGGATCGACGAATGGCGGCTCGCGGGCGACGACCTCGAAACGGCCACCCTAAGCGCCCAGGGGCCGGACTTCGGTTACGACGTCACGCTCACCGCGCAAGGGCCCATCGTGCTCCAGGGCGATCAGGGCTACAGCGTGAAGTCCGAGGACGGGCAGGCCAGCCACTACTACTCACAGCCCTTCTTCGCCCTGGAGGGGGTCCTGCACCTTCCTTCGGGCGACGTCCCGGTCACCGGCAACGCCTGGCTCGACCGCGAATGGTCCTCGCAGCCGCTGGCGGACCGGCAAGTGGGGTGGGATTGGTTCTCGCTGTCCTTCGAGTCGGGCGAGAAGCTCATGGGCTTCCGCCTGCGCGCCGACGAGGGCGAGCCCTTCACCGCCGCGACCTGGATCGAGCCCGACGGCACGCCAACCCCCTTCCCCAACGGGGCCTTCGCCGCCGAGCCCCAAGATGACGCGACGGTGGCCGAGCGCGAGGTGCCGGTGGAGTGGCGCGTGACCCTGCCCGACCGGAACCTCGACGTGACCGTGCGGGCGATCAACCCGCAGGCCTGGATGGCGACCTCGGTCCCCTACTGGGAGGGGCCCGTGACGGTCACCGGCTCCCACGCGGGCGTGGGCTACCTGGAGATGACCGGCTACTGACGAAAAGGGGGAACCCCGGCCGGGATCCCCCCGCGACGCCTCAGGCCATGTCGAAGGCGAGCGCCTTGACCTGCTGGAACATGCCCGTACCGCGAAGCTTGTCTAGCACGGGCTCCGGCACCGGGTCGTCCACGTAAAGGATTGCGATGGCCTCGCCCCCGCGGGCCGAGCGGCCCAGGGTGAAGTTCGCGATGTTGACGCCGTTCTGGCCCATGGTCTGGCCCAGCGTCCCGATGATGCCCGGCACGTCCTCGTTGGTGGTGTAGACCATGTTCGCCCCGATCTCAGCGTCCACGGTGATGCCCTTGATCTGGATGAAGCGCGGCTTGCCGTCCGAGAAGACGGTCCCGGCGACCGACCGCTCGCGGGCCTCGGTGACCACGGTCACCTTGATATAACCCTCGAACATGCCCGACTGGTCCTGACGGGTGGTGGAGATCTGGATGCCCCGTTCCCGCGCGATCACGGGGGCCGACACGAGGTTCACGTCCGGGTTCGCCCGCCGCATGATCCCCGCGATCACCGCGCAGTTCAGCGCGGCAAGGTTCATGGTCGAGGTGATCCCGTCATACAGCACGTTGATCGCCTTGATCGGCTCGTCGGTCATCTGGCCCACGAAGTTGCCCAGATGCCCCGCGAGCTTGATCCAGGGGCCCATGACGCGGGCCTCATCGGCGGTCACGGACGGCATGTTGAGCGCGTTCGTCACCGCGCCGGTCAGCAGGTAGTCCGACATCTGCTCGGCCACCTGAAGCGCCACGTTCTCCTGCGCCTCGGTGGTCGAGGCGCCAAGGTGCGGCGTCACCACGACGTTGGGCAGGCCGAAGAGCGGCGAGTCCGTCGCGGGCTCCACGGCAAAGACGTCGAAGGCCGCGCCCGCGACATGGCCGGACTTCAGCGCCTCGGCCAGCGCCTCCTCGTCCACGAGACCGCCGCGCGCGCAGTTGACGATCCGCACGCCGGGCTTCAGCTTGGCGATGGCCTCGCGCGACAGGATGTTGCGGGTCTGGTCGGTCAGCGGCACATGCAGGGTGATGAAGTCCGCGCGACGCAGCAGGTCCTCCAGCTCCACCTTCTCGACGCCCAGTTGATTCGCCCGCTCCTCGCCCAGGAAGGGGTCGAAGGCGATGACCTTCATCTTGAGGCCGCGCGCCCGGTCGCAGACGATGCCGCCGATGTTGCCCGCGCCGATCACGCCCAGCGTCTTGCCGGTCAACTCCACGCCCATGAAGCGGGACTTCTCCCACTTGCCCGCGTGGGTGCTGGCGTTCGCCTCGGGGATCTGGCGGGCGACGGCCATCATCATGGCGATGGCATGCTCGGCGGTGGTGATGGAGTTCCCGAAGGGCGTGTTCATCACGATGATGCCCTTCTTGGACGCCGCCGGGATATCCACGTTGTCCACGCCGATGCCCGCGCGTCCGATCACCTTGAGGTTCGAGGCCGAGGCGAGCAGCTTTTCGGTGGCCTTGGTGGCCGAGCGGATGGCGAGGCCGTCATAGTTGCCGATCACGGCAAGGAGCGCGTCCTTGTCCTTGCCGAGCTTGGGTTGGTAGTCCACCTCGACGCCGCGATCCTTGAAGATCTGGACGGCAGCCGGGGAGAGTTCGTCGGAGATGAGCACGCGGGGGGCCATGAGGGGCTCCATGAATGGGGTGTCGGGGCTGGCGGGCTGAAGCCCGCCCGATGATGTTCGCGATGGGGTAGGGCGGGGTCGTCCGCCCGCCACTGGCGCTCTCAGGCGGCTTGGGCCAGCTTCTCGATCTCGGCGTGGAACGCCCAGTCGAGCCAGGGCAGCATCGCCTGCACGTCGGCCAGTTCCACGGTCGCACCGCACCAGACCCGCAGGCCCGGAGGGGCGTCGCGATAGGCGCCCACATCCCAAGCCGCGCCCGCCTGCTCCAGCCGCTTGGCGACAGCCTTGGCAAAGGCCGCGCCGTCCGTGATGCGCGGGTCGGTGAACCTGAGACAGACCGAGGTGTTCGACCGGGTCGCGGGGTCCTCGGCCAGGTTCGCGATCCAGTCGCGGCTGTCGCAGAAGTCCCACACGGCCTGCGCGTTCGCATCCGCCCGCGCGATCAGCGCCGGGAGGCCACCGAGGGCCTTGCCCCACTCCATCGACACGATCCAGTCCTCGACGCAAAGCATCGACGGCGTGTTGATCGTCTCGCCCTGGAAGATCCCCTCGATCAGCTTGCCCTTGCTCGTGAGCCGGAAGATCTTGGGCAGCGGCCGGTCCGGCGTGAACGACTCCAGCCGCTCCACCGCGCGAGGCCCGAGGACCAGGACGCCATGCGCCGCCTCGCCACCCATCACCTTCTGCCAGGAGAAGGTCGTCACATCCAGCTTGTCCCAGGGCAGGTCCTGCGCAAAGGCCGCCGAGGTCGCGTCGCAGATCGTGAGGCCGCCGCGTCCCGCCGGGATCACATCCCCCGACGCCACCCGCACGCCCGAGGTCGTGCCATTCCAGGTGAACACCACGTCCCGGTCGTAATCGAGCGCCGCCATATCCACGATCTGCCCGTAATCCGCCCGGTGCACCCGCGCATCCAGCTTGAGCTGCTTCACGGCGTCCGTGACCCAGCCCTCGCCGAAGGACTCCCAGGCGACCATCTCGACGGGGCGCTCGCCCAGAATCGTCCACATCGCCATCTCGACCGCGCCCGTATCGGACGCTGGCACGATGCCGATGCGGTGGGTGTCCGGCACCGCCAGCACCTCGCGCGTGAGGTCGATGGCGCGCTTCAGCCGCGCCTTGCCCTCGGCGGCGCGATGCGACCGGCCAAGGCTGGCGTTCTTCAGCGCATCGAGGTTCCAGGTGGGGGGTTTGGCGCAGGGGCCCGAGGAAAAGCGCGGGTTCGCAGGCGTGGCCTGCGGCAGTTCAGACGCCATGTGGCTATCCTTCCAGATCAGCAGCCCCTCGTTGGGGAGGGGTGTCCCGCCACAAGGCATAGGGAAGCGGGCCGGGGTTCCGCAAGACGCGAAATGGGTCTAAGGCGCCGCAAACGCACCTCCGTGCCGGGGGCCGCGACTACGATCGGAAACTTCGTATGCAAGTCGTTACCCTGATCGCCGCGCCCGGCGGCCTGCCCGCATCGCTGGCCGAGGATCTGCGCGCCGCCTGGACCGGCAGCGCCATCCGTTGGCTGTCCCAGGCTGAAGCCGCCGAATTCGACATTGCCGACGAGCCCGCCGACCTGTGGGCCCGCTGGGAGGCGTTGCAGGCGCAGGACGTGGACCTGCTCGTCCAGCCCGCCGTGAACCGGCGCAAGCGGATGCTCCTGGCTGACATGGATTCGACCATGATCCAGCAGGAATGCATCGACGAACTCGCCGCCGTGGCGGGGGTAGGGGAGCGTGTCGCGGCCATCACCGCGAGGGCGATGAACGGTGAGATCGGCTTCGAAGGGGCGCTGCGGGAACGCGTGGGTCTGCTCCGGGACCTGCCGGAGGCCGTGATCGATCAGGTCTTGGCCGAGCGCATCACCTACATGCCGGGGGGCGCCGCGCTCCTGTCCACCATGAAGGCGCATGGCGCGCACTCGGTCCTCGTCTCCGGGGGCTTCCTCGGATTTGCCCGCCCGGTCGCCGCCCATCTCGGCTTCCACGAAGCCCGCGCCAACACGCTCCTGGCGCAGGACGGCCATCTCACCGGAGAGGTGGCCGAGCCCATCTTGGGCCGCGAGGCCAAGGTCGCGACGCTGGAGGAGGTGACCCAGCGCCTCGGGATCGGCCCTCAGGACGTGCTGGCGGTGGGCGACGGTGCCAACGACCTTGGGATGCTGCGCCTCGCGGGGGCGGGCGTCGCGCTCCACGCCAAGCCTGCCGTGCAGGAGCAGTGCCGCCTTCGGGTGAACCACGGCGACCTCACCGCGCTTCTCTACCTTCAGGGCTATGCGCGGAGCGAGTTCGCCTGATGCTCCCCATCGGACCCGAAGTCCTGCTCCTCCTCGTCCTCGCCGCCTTTGTCGCGGGCGTCATCGACTCCATTGCGGGCGGCGGTGGCCTGCTCGCGCTTCCTGCAATCCTGCTCGCCGGCGCGCCCCCGGTTACCGCACTCGCGACGAACAAGTTGCAGGGCATGTTCGGCACCGCCTCGGCCGCGCTGCATTATGCCCGCGCGGGGCAGGTGGAGCCCCGCTCCCAGGCCGGCCCCGCGCTCCTGGCCGCGCTGGCGGCAGGCGGCGGCGCTCTCCTCGCATCCCACCTGCCCGCCGAGGCGATCCGCGCCGCGCTCCCGCTCCTCCTCATCGGAGTCGCGCTCTACTTCGGCTTTCGAAAAGGCCTCGACGACGAGGACCGGGCCGAGCGCATGGCGTCGCCGGCCTTCAACGCCACCGCCGTGCCGGGCCTCGCCTTCTATGACGGCGTGCTGGGGCCGGGGACGGGTAGCTTCTACATGATGGCTTTCGTGTCATTGCGCGGCTACGGCCTCCTCAAGGCCACGGCGCACACCAAGCTCCTCAACTTTGCCTCGAACCTCGGCTCCCTGCTGGTCTTCGCCTTTGTCGCCTCCCCATGGTGGCTCGTCGGCCTCTGCATGGGCGCGGCGCAGTTCGCGGGGGCACAGGTGGGCTCCCGCCTTGCCGTGCGGATCGGCGCCCGGATGATCCGGCCGCTCCTGGTCGTCGTCTCCGTCGCGCTCGCCACGCGGCTCCTCTGGCAGGCGTGGTCCGGCTGACGTAAAGGACGGGCGACCCAGCCCGAGGAGGCCCGCCCATGCCCTTCCACCAACCCCACCTCCTCGGCATCGAGCCCCTGCATCCGGTCGAGATCACCACCCTTCTCGACCTCGCGGACACCTATGCCGAACGGAACCGCAAGGGCTTGCCCGGCGGGGACGCGCTTCGGGGTCTCACGCAGGTCAACATGTTCTTCGAGCCCTCGACCCGCACGCAGTCCTCCTTCGAGATCGCGGGCAAGAAGCTCGGGGCCGAGGTGATGAACATGGGCATCGCCGCGTCGTCGGTGAAGAAGGGCGAAACGCTGATCGACACCGCGCTGACGCTGAACGCCATGCGCCCGGACCTCCTGGTGGTGCGCCACCCCATGTCCGGCGCGGTGGACCTGCTGGCGCAGAAGCTTCAGAACTGCGCGGTCCTGAACGCCGGGGACGGGCGCCACGAGCATCCGACCCAGGCGCTCCTTGATGCGCTCACCATCCGGCGTGCCAAGGGGCGGCTCCACCGCCTGAGCATCGCGATCTGCGGCGACATCGCGCATAGCCGCGTCGCCCGGTCCAACATCCTGCTGCTGCACAAGATGGAGAACCGCATCCGCCTCGTGGCCCCGCCCACGCTCATGCCGCCCGGCATCGACGCCTTCGGCTGCGAGGTGTTTCACGACATGGAGGAAGGGCTTCAGGGCGTGGACGTGGTGATGATGCTCCGCCTCCAGCGCGAACGGATGGACGGCGGCTTTGTCCCGTCCGAGCGGGAGTACTTCCACCGTTACGGGCTGGACGCCGAAAAGCTGGGCCACGCCGCCCCGGACGCCATCGTCATGCACCCCGGCCCCATGAACCGGGGCGTGGAGATCGACGGCACCATCGCCGACGACATCAACCGCTCGGTCATCCAGACGCAGGTGGAGATGGGGGTCGCGGTCCGCATGGCCGCGATGGACCTCCTGGCCCAGAACCTGCGCGCCACGCGGGGGCGGGCGGCGCTGGGCGAGGAGGTCTGACGCTTCGGGGGCGCCGGTTCGCGCGCCCGTGACGGCTCAGTCGTGCTTCAGCCGGGGCGACTTGTCGCGAAGCCGGTCGATCATCTCCGAAGCTTCGGCCTTGGTCAGGTTCTCGTTGAACTCCTCGTCGGTCTCCTCGCAGAGCGTCTTGAGGTAGGACGCCTGCGCCCCCGTCATCGGCTCGTCGCCGGTCACCCAGTCATGCGGGTCCTTCTCGGCGTTCCCCTCGGGGTGGGTCTTGGTGTTCGCGTCGGCCATGATCCTGATGCTCCGCTCATCGTTGTGTTCATATAATGTTCTGGCTGGCCGCGGGTTCCGTTCCTCGCGCCCTCGTGCTTGGGCCGGTCGCGCGGGTCCGGCCGCGCCCGCCTTGCGAGGCGACCCCGGCGCGGTATAGGGGAGGGGGACGCGGCGGCAGGGGACGGCAGTGATGACAGGCATGGGCGGATCCCCCGCATGACGACGCTGATCCACAACGTCATCCTGATCGACCCCGAGGCCGGGACCGAAACCCCAGGCGCGCTGGTCCTGCGGGATGGTGCCATCGCCGAACGTCTTCCTGCGGCGCCCGAAAGCCTCGAGCGATTTGCCGAGGTGGTGGACGGAGGCGGACGGCACCTCGCCCCCGGCATCGTGGACTGGGGCGTCAAGGTCTCCGAGCCCGGAGAGCGTCACAAGGAAAGCTTCCGCACCGCGGGACTGTCCGCGGCAGCCGGGGGCGTGACCACCATCGTAACGCGCCCCGACACGGCTCCTGCCATCGACACGCCCGAGATCCTGGAGTTCGTGGCCCGCCGCGCCGCCCAGGACAGCCCCGTCCGCGTCCTGCCCATGGCCGCCCTGACCAAGGGCCGTGAGGGGCGCGAGATGACCGAGATCGCCTTCCTCCGGGACGCGGGCGCGGTCGCCTTCACCGATGGCGACCGCGTGGTCGAGGACACCCGCGTCTTCGGCCGCGCCCTGACCTATGCCAAGGGACTGGGCGCGCTGGTGGTGAGCCATGTGCAGGACCCGGGCCTGTCGCGCGGCGCGGTGATGACCTCGGGCAAGTTCGCCTCCCTTCGTGGCCTTCCCGCCGTTTCCCCCATGGCCGAGCGTCTGGGGCTGGAACGCGACCTCGCCCTGGCCGAGATGACGGGCGCGCGGCTCCATGCGGATCAGGTCACGACCGCCGCCGCCCTTCCGGCGCTGGCGCGGGCCAAGGCCCAGGGGCTCGACGTCACGGCGGGCGTGTCGGTCCATCATCTCACGCTCAACGACTTCGACGTCGGCGACTACCGCACCTTCTTCAAGCTCGTCCCCCCGCTCCGGCAGGAGGAGGACCGCGAGGCCGCCGTGGAGGCGCTGGCCTCCGGCCTCATCGACGTGCTCTGCTCCATGCACACGCCGCAGGACGAGGAATCCAAGCGCCTCCCCTTCGAGGCCGCCGCCCCGGGCGCCGTGGGCCTGGAAACGCTGCTCCCGGCCGCGCTGCGTCTGGTGCATGGCGGCCGGATCGGACTGCCGCAACTGTTCCGGGCGCTATCGCTGAACCCGTCGCGCCGCCTGGGCCTGCCTACCGGGCGGTTGGTGGTGGGCGCTCCGGCGGATCTCGTGCTTTTCGATCTCCATGCGCCCTTCGTGCTCGACCGCTGGAAGATGAGGTCGAAGTCCAAGAACACGCCCTTTGACGGAGCCCGCCTGCAGGGGCGTGTCCGGGGCACCTGGGTCGCGGGCCACCGCGTGTGGGAGGGATGATGCCGGATCTCGTGTCGCCCCTGGGCGTGCTGCTGCTTTGGGCCGTGTTCGGCTATTTCTTGGGCTCCGTGCCCTTCGGCGTGCTGATCACCCGCGCCGCAGGCTTGGGCGACGTGCGGGCCATCGGATCGGGCAACATCGGCGCCACCAACGTCCTGCGAACCGGCAGCAAGGGCGCGGCGGCGGCGACGCTGCTGCTCGATGGAGGCAAAGGCGCGGTTGCGGTTCTGCTGGCGCGGGCGCTCGCGGCCGAGGACGCGGCGCAGGTCGCGGGCTTCGCGGCGTTCCTGGGCCACTGCTTCCCCATCTGGCTCCGGTTCCAGGGGGGCAAAGGCGTGGCCACCTTCCTGGGGGTCCTGCTGGCAGTAGCCTGGCCCGTGGGGATTGCGGCCTGCCTGACCTGGCTGGCCACGGCCTTCATCACCCGGATCTCCTCCCTTGCGGCGCTGGTCGCGGCGGTGCTGGCCCCGGTCTGGGCGGTGTCGCTGGGCTGGGGAGCCGTGGCGGTCCTGGGCATCGGGCTGGCAGCGTTGGTGCTGTGGCGGCACAGTCCCAACATCGCCCGCCTCCGCGCGGGGACGGAGCCCCGGATCGGACGACGATAGTATAGGTTTGTTGCTGCCTCGGGCCGGACTATGTCGGTTGGTCATGGCAACCATGCGCAGATCCGGATGACCCGAGCCGACCTCAGTCTTTCCGCTTCGGGAGGCGGGGTCATGCCGTCACCGGCCGTGTCCCCCGCCGCCGGGCTCCATGGGTCGGAGCCGCAGGGGCTCCCGCCCGGCGTTGCCGGCGACGGAGATCCCGCGATCCGGGCCGTGGTCCGCGCCGCGCTGGCCGCGCCCGTGCCCATGTGGGTCGGCTGGGGCGCCGATCTGACCGGGTTCGGCAACGCAGCCTTCGAGGCGCTGCTGGCGCGGCAGGTCCGCCCCGGCTCCCCCGCGAGCGAGGTCTGGCGCGACCTGGGCGAGGGGCTCCTGACCCAGATCGGGGCCGCCTCGGCGGGCGAGGGTCGGATCGCGACGGTCCATCTCGGCCCCCGGCGGGGTCGGGCCATCCTGTCCGCAGGGCCCGTGCTCGACGAGGCCGGCCGGCCCTGCGGTGTCCTGTGCACCCTTGTCCCGCAGGATCTGGGGAACGGACCGGTCCAGAACGCCACGGACGCGCCCCGGCGCGAGATGCTGTCCCGCAAGGCGTGGCTGGCGGATCTGGGCGATGTGCTGGGGGCGCTCGACGACTCGGACGCCATCGCCGAGGCCGCCGCAGCCCGCCTTGGGCCGCATCTCGGCGTCCTGCGCTGCGGCTTCGCGCGGGCCGACGCCACGGGCGAAGTCCTGACGGTGACCCGCGATTGGACGGCCGGGGTCGCCTCGGCCGTGGGCGCGCATCGGCTCGATGCGTTCGGCCCCTGGATCGCGACCTCCCTTCGGCGCGGCGAGGCGGCGGCGGTGGCCGACGCCAACGGCGATCCCCGGATCGGCCCCAGGGAACGGGCCGCCCATGCGGAACTGGGTGTGCGCGCCCATGTGGCGGCCCCGGTGCTGCGGGCCCGAACGCTCGCGGCGGTTCTGTTCGTCCATTCGGCCAGCCCCCGCGTCTGGTCCGAGGCCGAGGTCGAATTGATCCGTGACGTCGCCGAGCGCACCTGCGCCGCCATGGAAGCGTCGCGCGCCCTTCGGGCCCTCCGCAGCAACGAGGCCCTCACCCGAGACATCCTCGAAATCTCGGATGACTGCATCAAGCTCCTCGATCTCGATGGCCGGCTCCGCTTCATGAGCACCGGGGGCCAGCGCGTGATGCAGGTGGACGACTTCAGCCTACTGGAGGGGCGCTACTGGCCCGACATCTGGCCGGACGACGCCAAGCCGCAGGTCGAAGCTGCCCTTGCCCATGCGCGGGAGGGGCGGCTCGGCCGCTTCCGCGAGGAGGCTCGGACCGTTCGAGGCACCCCCCGGTTCTGGGACGTGGTGGTGTCCCCCATCGTGGGCGACGACGGGCGGCCCGCGCGCCTCCTGGCGATCTCGCGCGATATCACGGCCCAGCGGCAGGCCGAGGAATCGCTCCGCGAAAGCGAGGGCCGGTTCCGCGCCATGGCCGACAGCGCGCCGGTGATGATCTGGACCAGCGACGCCGACGGGCGCTGCACCTATGTCAACCGCATCTGGCAGGAGTTCACGGGCAGCCACCTGTCCCAGGCCATGGACCGGAACGTCCTGATGGCGATCCATCCCGATGACCGCCCCCGAACCGAGGCGATCGTTACCGCCGCCCGCGCCGCGCGCCGCCCGTTCCAGACGGAGTACCGCCTGGCCCGCGCGGATGGCAGCTATGCCTGGGTCATCGACACGGCCAGCCCCCGCCTGGCCCCGGACGGCGCCTATCTGGGCGACGTGGGGTCCGTCCTCGACATCAGCGAGCGCCGGCGCGCGGAGGAGAAGCAGGCCCTTCTGGTCAACGAACTCAACCACCGCGTCAAGAACACCCTGGCCGTCGTGCAGTCCCTGGCCATCCAGTCCTTTCGCCTGGGGCAGGTGGACCCGACCGTGCGCAACGCCTTTGAGGCGCGCCTCCTGTCGCTGGCCCGCGCCCATGACGTGCTGACCCAGGAAAGCTGGGAAGGCGCCCAGTTGTGCGACATCGCCCGCCGTGCGGTCCAGCCCTTCGCCGGCGGCCCCGACCGGATCGCCCTAGAGGGCCGGGGGGTCTGGCTCCCCCCGCAGATGGCTCTGGCCGTGGCCATGGCCCTGCACGAGCTGGCCACCAACGCGGCCAAGTACGGCGCGCTGTCGATCTCCGGGGGCCAGGTCGATCTGTCCTGGACCGTGGCGGACCTGCCCCAAGGCCGTCGCCTGCGCCTGTCCTGGGTCGAACGGAACGGCCCCCCGGTGCCGCCGCCCGCGCGACGGGGCTTCGGCTCGCGCCTGATCCAGCAGGGCCTCGCGGCCGAGCTTGGCGGCGAAGTGGTCATCGACTATCTGTCCACAGGTGTTATGTGCCGCGTGGACGCGCCATTGCCGACGGAGGATGCCGGATGACGGAAGAAGGACCCGCAGGGGCGAATGGGGGATTTGCCGGCAAGCGGATCCTTGTCGTGGAGGACGAGATGATCGTCGCCATGCTGATCGAGGACATCCTGACCGACATGGGCGCCACGGTGATCGGCCCCGCCGCCCGCGTCAGCCGCGCCATCGAGCTTCTGGGCGCGGAATCCGTCGATGCGGCGCTTCTGGACGTCAACCTCGCAGGCGAGATGACCACCCCGGTGGCCGAGGAACTGCGCCGCCGCGGCATCCCCTTCGCCTTTGCGACCGGCTACGGCGCAGCGGGCGTGCCGGCCGGCTTTGCGGGCCAGCCCCTGCTCCAGAAGCCGTTCCAGGAGCGTGACCTGGGCCAGGTCATGGCCCAGGTGCTGGCGGCCTGACGGGCGATCAGTCCCGCAGGAGGTCGTTGATGCCGGTCTTGGACCGGGTCTGGGCGTCCACGCGCTTCACGATCACCGCGCAGTACAGGTTGATGCCGCCCGATGACGGCATCGACCCGGCCACGACCACGGAATAGGGCGGCACCTCGCCGTAGGTCACCTCGCCGGTGGCGCGGTCCACGATCTTGGTGGACTTGCCGATGAACACGCCCATGCCGAGGACCGACCCCTCGCGCACGATGCAGCCCTCCACCACCTCGGACCGCGCGCCGATGAAGCAGTTGTCCTCGATGATGGTCGGGCCCGCCTGCATGGGCTCCAGCACGCCGCCGATGCCCACGCCGCCCGACAGGTGGACGTTGGCTCCGATCTGAGCGCAGGAGCCCACGGTGGCCCAGGTGTCCACCATCGTCCCTTCGCCGACATAGGCGCCAAGGTTCACGAAGGACGGCATCAGGATCGCGCCGCGGCCCACAAAGGCCGACCGCCGCACGATCGCGCCCGGCACGGCCCGGAAACCCGCCTCGCGCCAGCGCGCCTCGTCCCAGCCCTTGAACTTGGTATCCACCTTGTCCCACCAGGCCGAGCCCTGCGGCCCCCCCTCCATCGGCACCATGTCGTTCAGGCGGAAGCCCAGCAGCACCGCCTTCTTGGCCCACTGGTTCACGGTCCACTGCCCGTCCGCGCCCCGCTCGGCCAGCCGGAGCGTTCCGCTGTCCAGCGCATCGAGCGTGGCTTCCACGGCATCGCGGGCCTCGCCCCGGGTCTGGGGCGTAAGGGAGGCGCGGTCCTCCCAGGCGGCTTCGATGGCGGCTTCGAGGGCAGCGTGGGACATGGGCAGAACCTCCGGTTTGGCGTCGGGGCGTCATAGGGCCGGGGGTGCTGGCGCGCAATCAGCGCCGATGCCGGGGCGGGTTTGGTTTTCCTCCGATCCGTGCCATGTCCCCGGCCATCACCACAGGACACGACCATGACCGACGACACCCCCGCCGCTACCGAGCCCGACACCGTATCCGACACCGGCCTGACGGAGGAGCCGCCTCTCCGCCATCCCATGCGCGACAGCGTCGAGGACAAGGAGACCGTGGCCCAGGTCCCGGTCACGCCGCAGACCCAGTCCGCCACCTACCGGCTGGCCTTCGCGGATGACGACTTCCTCCTGCGCGAGGACCTGCGGGCCGTGCGCCTGCAACTGGAGCTTCTCAAGCCGCAGCTCATGCTGGACGAGGCGGGGGTGGAAACCACGGTCGTCCTGTTCGGCGGCGCGCGCATCCCCGACGCGGCCCATGCCGCCCAGGCCCGGACGCCCATGCTGGCCTCCCTGTCCAAGTATTACGAGGAGGCGCGGCGCTTTGCCTATCTGGTGACCGAGGCGTCGCTGGTCGAAAGCCGGGGACGCCGGGCCGTCATCGTCACCGGGGGCGGTCCCGGCGTGATGGAGGCGGGAAACCGCGGCGCGCAGGAGGCGGGCGGGCGCAGCATCGGCCTCAACATCGTGCTCCCGCACGAGCAGGCGCCCAACGCCTATGTCACGCCCGAGTTGTGCTTCAACTTCCACTACTTCGCGATCCGGAAGATGCACTTCCTGATGCGGGCCGAGGCGGTCTGCGTCTTTCCGGGCGGCTTCGGGACGCTCGACGAGATGTTCGAGGCGCTGACCCTGATCCAGACCGGCCGCATGGCCAAGGTGCCGTTCCTGCTGTTCGGAAAGGACTACTGGGGGCGGATCATCGACTGGGAGGCCTTGGCCGAGTCGGGCACCATCGCCGCCGAGGATCTCGACCTGTTCCGCTGCGTGGAAACGGCCGAGGAGGCGCTCGAGGCGATGCGGACCTGGGCCTGCCGCACCGAGAAGCGCGACGCGCTTCCCGGCCGCTCGGGAGGGGATGCCCCCCGGCCCGGCGCTCCGGACCAGGCGGGCGACGGAAGCTGAGGGCCGGGCCTCCGCCGCCCGGCCCAGGGGCCTAGCGCGAGACCCACTCGCCCCCGGCCTGGGACGACCGCTGGCAGGCGCCGATGAACCACATGCCGTCCAGCCCCGACTCGATGGTCGGGAGGAGCGCTCCGTCCCCCGTGCCCAGGATCAGGTCGGCGGCATCCGTGTAGATCGTCGCGAACCCTTCGAGGTACCCTTCGGGGTGCCCCGGGGGGATGCGGGTCCAGCGGTTGCCGCCCGTCCCGAGCCCCGCGCCGCCCCGCGTGACGATCTGCTTGGGCTGGCCCAGGGGGGCAAAGGTCATGACGTTCGGGTTCTCCTGCGACCACTCGATCCCGGCCTTGGTGCCGTAGATCCGCAGCCGCAGGCCGTTCTCGTTGCCCGGGGCGACCTGCGATGCCCAGAGCGTGCCCCGCGCGCCGTTCGCGAAGCGCAGGAGCACATGGGCGTTGTCATCCACCTGCCGCCCCGCGCCAAAGCTTTGCAGGTCCGCGAGCAGCGCCTCGACCTTCAGCCCCGTCACGAAGCTCAGGAGGTTGAAGGCATGGGTGCCGATGTCCCCCAGCGCGCCCGCGCCCGCCATCTCGGGGTTGGTGCGCCAGGCGGCCTGCTTGTTGTCGCCCGCCGTTTCCACGCTCTCGGTCAGCCAGTCCTGCGCGTATTCGGCCTGGATCAGCCGGATCTCGCCCAGGTCGCCCCGCTCGATCATCTCCCGGGCCTGCCGCATCAGCGGATAGCCCGTGTAGTTGTGCGTGAGGATGAACCGGGCCTTGGAGGCTTGAACGGCCGCCGCGATCTGCTGCGCCTGCTCGGGCGTCGCGGCCAGCGGCTTGTCGCAGATGACGTTGATGCCCGCCTCGAGGAACGCGATGGCGGGCCCGGCGTGCATGTGGTTCGGGGTCACGATGCTGACCGCGTCGATGCCGTCCTCGCGCGCCGCTTCGGCCCGCGCCATCTCGCGGAAGTCGGAATAAGCGCGGTCGGGCGCGATGTTCAGGTCCTCGGCCGACAGCCGCGCCCGCTCGGGATCCGAGGACAGCGCCCCGGCCACGAGGTGCCAGCGGTCGTCGATGCGGCTCGCGATGCGGTGGACGGCCCCGATGAAGGCCCCGCGGCCCCCGCCCACCATGCCCAGTCTCAGGCGTCGTTGCGCCATGGTCGTCCCTCCGTTCAAAGTCCCAGCATCGTCTTGATGGCGACGTCGTCCCGCTCCGCCCCGGCGAAGTCGTCAAAGGCCTTGGCGGCCCGGTCGATCAGGTGCGACGCGATGAAGGGCGCGCCCTCGGCCGCGCCCTGCTCGGGCGACTTGATCGCGCATTCCCATTCCAGCACAGCCCAGCCGTCGTAGCCGTACTGCGTGAGCTTGGAGAAGATGCCGCTGAAGTCCACCTGCCCGTCGCCCAGGGACCGGAAGCGCCCCGCGCGGTTGATCCAGGGCTGATAGCCCGAATAGACGCCCTGCCGCCCGTCCGGGTTGAACTCGGCGTCCTTGACGTGGAACGAGCTGATCCGCTCGTGGTAGATGTCGATGAAGGCCAGGTAGTCGAGCTGCTGCAGCACGAAGTGGCTGGGGTCGTAGTTGATGGTCGCCGCGACATGCCCGCCCACGGCATCAAGGAACATCTCGAAGGTCGCGCCGTCGAAGACGTCCTCGCCGGGATGGATCTCGTAGCCGTAGGACACGCCGTTCTCGGCATACACATCGAGGATCGGCCGCCAGCGGCGCCCAAGCTCCGCGAAGGCTTCCTCGATCAGACCCTCGGGCCGCTGGGGCCAGGGGTAGAGGAACGGGAAGGCGAGCGAGCCGGTGAAGCCCACATGCCGGTTCAGTCCCATGCGGCGGGACGCGGTGGCGCCCTTCCTGACCTGGTCCACGGCCCATTCCTGCCGCCCCTTGGGGTTCTTGTGCAGATGCGCCGGCGCAAAGGCGTCGAAGGCGAGGTCGTAGGCCGGGTTCACCGCCACGAGCTGGCTCTGGAGGTGGGTCGAAAGCTCCGTGATCTCCACGCCCGCCTCGGCGCAGATGCCCTTGACCTCGTCGCAGTAGTCCTGGCTCTCGGCCGCGCGGTCGAGGTTGAAGAGGCGGCCGTCGAAGGTCGGGATCTGAACCCCCTTGTAGCCGAGCGAGGCGGCCCATCCGGCCATGCCCTGAAGCGTGTTGAAGGGCGCCTCGTCGCCTGCGAACTGCGCGAGAAAAATCGCCGGGCCCTTGATCTGGCTGGTCATCGTGGTCCTTTCAGTGGTCTTGGTCGTCCTGGGGTACTTCGAGGTCCTGAAGCGGCAAGGCCTCGGGTTCGCGGATGGCGCGGATCGCGGCGCGCGCAAGCACCGAGCCCGCCCGCGCCACGTCCTCCCGGATGGCGATGATCTCGCGCCGGAAGAGCGTCAGGAAAGGAATAGCTTCCTTGGCCACGAGGTCGATCTCGCGGCCGAGCCGAAGGCCATGCGCCTCGAGAGCGGCGACGGAGGCCATGGCCGAGTTGGTCGAAGCGCAGACAAGGCCGTCAACCCCCTCGGCCAGCGCTAGCGCCATCCCAGCCTGAACGACGGCCGAGGCCGCGTCGCTCGACACGTCGGGCAGCACGCGCACCTCGGCTCCTGTCTCGGCCCCGGCCTGCATGACGCCCGCCACCATGTCCTGCGCGTAGTTCTGGTTCAGCGGCGGGGCGATCACCACGATGCGCCGCCGCCCCGCCCGCGCCAGCTTGTGGACGGCGATGGCCCCGAAGGCCCTGTTGTCGAAATCCGCCCAGGCATGCTGGCCCGCCCAGTGCGTCCGCCCATGGGTCGCGAAAGGGAACCGCTGGGCCATGAGCCAGGCCACGCGCGGGTCGGCGGGCTGGGTCTGGTTGAAGATCACCGCATCGGCGAGGCCCATCTCCACGATGTGCTGGATGGACCGGAGCGCATCCTCTCCGGGGAAGAAGTAGCTGACGTTCAGGTGGAAGGGCGTCTCGCGCAGCGTTCCCGCCAAGGAGGAGATGAGCCGCGCCGTGTTGTTCATCATGTCGTGCTCGGTGGACATGACGAGGCTGATGACCTGCGTCCGCCCCGTGCGAAGGCGCAGCCCCGCCCGGTTGGGCACATAGCCGAGCTCGTCCGCGACGCGGCGGACCAGCGCCTTGGTGTCGGTCCGCAGGTCCGGGGCATCCGCCAGGGCACGCGACACCGTCGCGACCGCCAGCCCGGTGCGGCGCGCGATCGTCTTGAGAGTCGGCTTCTCGGGCCGCTCCTCCACCTGGGGAGGAGGGGGGTCCTCCGCCGCCATGTCGCTCACGTTTTCTCTCCTCCAGCACACGGCGCGCGAATCCCGCTTGTCAGCCGCGTCTGATTCGTCATACTCCTAAATCGTTATAGGAAACGAGACGTTTTCCACACGGGAGGATAAAAACGTGAAACTGACCACCAGCCTGCTGGGGGCGACTGCCCTGTGCGCCGCTGTTGCCGGCACCACCGCGGGCGCCGTCGAACTCGAAGTCAGCCATTGGTGGACCTCGGGCGGCGAAGCCAACGCCGTGTCGAAGTTCGCCGAAGCGCTCAACGCCACCGGCACGCATACTTGGGTGGACAACGCCATCGCTGGCGGGGGCGACACCGCCCGTCCGATCATGATCTCGCGCATCCTGGGCGGCGACCCGATGGACGCCTTCCAGTTCAACCACGGCCGCCAGGCCGAAGAGCTGATGGAAGCCGGCCTTCTTCTCGATCTGACCGACGTGGCCGAGGCCGAGGGCTGGAAAGATCTCGTCAACCCGCCGTCGCTGCTGGACGCCTGCACCATCGAGGGCCGCGTTTACTGCGCCCCGGTGAACATCCACTCCTGGCAGTGGATGTGGCTCAACAACAAGGTCTATACAGACCTGGGCCTGACCGTGCCGACCACCTGGCAGGAGTTCGTGGACACCGCCGATGAGGTCCGCGCCGCCGGCAAGATCCCGCTCGCGTTGGGCGGCCAGCCCTGGCAGTCCTCGGGTGCCTTCCAGGTGATGGCCATCGCGCTGGCCGGCAAGGAGCCCTGGCTCGCCGTCTACCAGGACCATGACGAATCGGTCGTCAACGGCCCCGAGTTCACGGCCGTCTTCGAAGCCGCGGCCCAGGCGCGCGAACTCGCCCGCGGATCGAACGTGCAGGAATGGCAGCAGGCCACCAACCTCGTGATCACCGGCGAAGCCGCGGGCCAGATCATGGGCGACTGGGCGCAGGGCGACTTCGCCATGGCCAACATGGTCGCGGGTCAGGACTACACCTGCCTCCCCGGCCTTGGCGTGAACGAGATCATCTCGACCGGCGGCGACGCCTTCTACTTCCCCAAGCAGGACGACCCCGAGGTCGAGGCCGCGCAGAAGGAACTGGCATCGCTCCTGGTCTCGCCCGATGTGCAGGTCAGCTTCAACCTCGCCAAGGGCTCGCTGCCCGTGCGCGGCGACGTTGATCTCGCCGACGCGAACGACTGCATGAAGAAAGGTCTGGAGATCCTGGCCGCCGGCAACACCGTGCCGGATACCAACATGCTGGTCACGCCGGACACGTCGCAGCAGATCAACGACCTGATGACCGAGTTCTGGGCGACCGACATGAGCGCGACCGACGCGCAGGCGCGCTTCGCCGAGATCATCGCCAACGCCGAGTGACCTGAGCACCTCGTGCCGGCCGGGGCCATCGCGCCCCGGCCGGACGTCCCTGGGGCCGGGCCCCACCGACCGGGAGGATCCCAAGATGGCCGTGACGGACCAGGCCCAGACCGCCGTCCCCAGACCCGCGACCGGCGCGCCCGCGCGTCGCCCCCTGCGGGTGTTCCGCAACCTCGCTTCCAAGATCGCCGCAATCCCGATGGTGCTGACGGCGCTCGTGATCTTCGTCGGCTGCACCCTGTGGACGGTGGTCTATTCCTTCACCAGATCCGGGATGCTGCCCCGCCTCCAGTTCGTGGGCCTCGACCAGTACGAACGGCTCTGGTCCACGCCCAAATGGCTGGTGTCCATCCAAAACCTCGCGATCTACGGCATCTGCGCCATGGTGCTGACGCTGGTGCTGGGCTTCCTCCTGGCCGCGCTCCTCGACCGCAAGATCCGGGGCGAGGACGTGTTCCGCACGATCATCCTTTATCCCTTCGCGCTGTCCTTCATCGTGACCGGCCTTGTCTGGCAGTGGCTGCTCAACCCCGACTACGGCATCCAGAACGTCGTCCGCTCGCTGGGTTGGGAAAGCTTCGAGTTCAACCCGCTCTACAACCCCGACCTCGTCATCTTCGGGCTGCTGATCGCCGGCATCTGGCACGGCACCGGCCTGTCGATGTGCATCATGCTCGCGGGGTTGCGCGGCATTGACGAGGACATTTGGAAAGCTTCGCGGGTCGAGGGCATCCCCACCTGGAAGACCTACCTGTTCGTCATCATACCGATGATGCGGCCGGTCTTCGTGACCTGCCTCGTGCTGATCGCCTCGGGCATCATCAAGCTTTACGACCTCGTGGTGGCGCAGACCGGCGGCGGGCCCGGCGGCTCGTCCGAGGTCCCCGCCAAATACGTGATGGACTCGATGTTCGGCGCCCAGAACCTGGGCCAGGGCTTCGCGGCCTCCTCGATGATGCTCCTGTCGGTCATCATCATCCTGATCCCCTGGGCCTATCTCGAATACGGAGGGAAGAAGCGTGTCTAATCCCGCGGATCTCGCCTCGATCGCCGCCATCGATGCGGTCAAGACACGGACGGGCGGCGTGGGCCTGCTCGAAGGACCGCGCGGCGCGCGGCCCCGCCGGGCCTTCTCCCGCAGCAACATCTTCATCTATGGCACGCTGATCCTGGTGTCGGTCTATTACCTGCTGCCCCTCTGGGTCATGGTGATGACCTCGCTCAAGGGCATGCCCGAGATCCGGACGGGCAACATCTTCGCCCCGCCGATGGAGATCACCTTCGAGCCCTGGGTCAAGGCCTGGGCCGAGGCCTGCACCGGCATCAACTGCGACGGCCTGAGCCGGGGCTTCTGGAACTCGGTCTTCATCCTCGTGCCCTCGGTGCTCATCTCCATCGCGGTGGCGAGCGTGAACGGCTACGCGCTGGCCAACTGGAAATTCAAGGGATCCGAGGTGTTCTTCACCATCCTGATCCTGGGCGCCTTCATCCCCTATCAGGTGATGATCTACCCGATCGCCATCCTGCTCGGAAAGATCGGGCTCTTCGGATCGCTCTGGGGGCTGGTGCTGGTCCACACGATCTTCGGGATGCCGATCCTGACGCTCCTGTTCCGCAACTACTTCACGAGCGTCCCGCAGGAGCTGTTCAAGGCCGCCCGCGTGGACGGGGCGGGCTTCTGGGGCATCTTCTTCCGGATCATGCTGCCGATGTCGCTGCCGATCTTCGTGGTCGCGGTCATCCTGCAGGTCACCGGCATCTGGAACGACTTCCTGTTCGGCGTGATCTACAGCAACAACGAGCGCTACCCGATGACGGTGCAGCTCAACAACATCGTCAACTCGGTGCAGGGCGTGAAGGAATACAACGTCAACATGGCGGCGACGCTGCTGACCGGCCTTGTTCCCCTCGTCATCTACTTCGCGTCCGGCAAGCTCTTCGTGCGCGGCATCGCCGCGGGCGCCGTGAAAGGCTGATCATGCTCGCTCCCAACTCATCGGTCTCGATCCGGGACCTGTCCCTTCAGTTCGGCGCCGTCCAGGTGCTCCAGAACCTCAACCTCGACATCGGGGACGGGGAGTTCCTGGTGCTCCTGGGCTCCTCGGGCTGCGGCAAGTCCACGCTGCTGAACTGCATCGCCGGCCTCCTGGAGCCCACCGACGGCCAGATCCACATCAAGGGCCGCAACGTCACCTGGCTCGAGCCCAGCGAGCGCGGCATCGGCATGGTGTTCCAGTCCTACGCGCTTTACCCGCAGATGACGGTGCGCGGGAACCTGAGCTTCGGCCTCAAGAACGCCCGCGTTCCCAAGGCCGATATCGACCAGCGGATCGCCCGCGCCGCCAAGATCCTGCAGATCGAGCCGCTTCTCGACCGCAAGCCCGCCCAGTTGTCCGGCGGCCAAAGGCAGCGCGTGGCCATCGGACGCGCCCTGGTGCGCGACGTGGACGTGTTCCTGTTCGACGAGCCGCTGTCCAACCTCGACGCCAAGCTCCGTGCCGACCTGCGGGTCGAGATCAAGAGGCTGCACCACAACCTCACCAACACCATGATCTACGTGACCCACGACCAGGTCGAGGCCATGACCCTGGCCGACCGGATCGCGATCATGAAGGGCGGCCAGATCATGCAGCTGGGCAGCCCCGACGAGATCTACAACCGTCCGCAGAACAAGTACGTGGCCGACTTCATCGGCAGCCCGGCGATGAACTTCATCGAGGGCCACTACGAGAAGGGCCGCTTCCGCGCCAACGATCTCGACATCGCCCTGGACGGCTACCGGCTCGCCGCCCCGCAGGTGGCCGACCGGCCCGCCATCCTGGGCATCCGGCCCGAGCATGTCGCCACGGGCGCCATGATCAACGCCGCACCCATCCATGGCGAGGTGGCGGTGGAACTCGTGGAGCCCATGGGCGCCGACACGCTGGTCTGGGCGACCCTGGCGGGCAAGCCGTTCCGCATCCGCATGGACGGGCAGGCGCGGCTCGCGCCGGGCGATCGCTTGCCCATCGGGCTCGACCCGGCCAAGGCCTCCCTGTTCGACGCCAAGACGGAAGAACGTTTGTGACCATCCCAGAATCGGCGATCCAGGACCTGTCAGGGGCCTGGACGCTGGCCGACGCATCGGGCGAATATGCCTGCCCCATGCGCGTGCCGGGCGACGGCATCACCGCCCTTCACGAATCTCATCTGATCCCCGAGCCCTACTGGGGCCGGAACGAGCTTCGGCTCCGCTGGATCGCAGACCGCGAATGGACGATCCGCCGCTGGATCGAGCTGACCGAGGCCGAGGTCGTGCTGGCCATCGACGGGCTCGACACCGTGGCGACCGTGCGGGTGAACGGGACCGAGGTGCTGCGCGCCGCCAATGCCTTCCGGACCTGGCGCGTGGACCTGGGCGGCGTCGCCCGTCCGGGGCGGAACGAGATCGCGATCACCTTCCACCCGGCCCCCGCCGAAGCCGCTGCCCGGGCTGCCGCGCAGCCTTTCCCGGTGCCCTACATCCATCAGAACAACCCGATCCCGCATGGCAACATGCTCCGCAAGGTCGCCTGCGACTGGGGCTGGGACTGGAACATCGCGCTGGTGCCGTTCGGGATCGCCGGCGGCATCTGGCTCGAAGAGGCGGGCGCCCCCCGCATCGAACGCGTCGCCGTTGCGCAGGAGCACGAGGAGGGCCGCGTCGCCCTGACCGTGACCGCCTGGGCCGAGAACGCCGACGGCAGCCCCTTCCGCATCACCTTCGCCGGACAGACCGCCGAAGGGGTGCTCGAGGATGGCGGCGTGGCCGTGATCTTCGACGTGGAGAACCCCTCGCTCTGGTGGCCGGCGGGGCAGGGGCCCCAGACCCTCCACGACCTGGAGGTCCGGATCGGCGGCGACGTCGTCCGCCGCCGCATCGGCCTGCGCCGGGTGGAGCTGGTGGCCGAGCCCGATGCAGCGGGGCTCAGCTTCGGCTTCCGCGTCAACGGCCGGCCCGTCTTTGCCAAGGGGGCCAACTGGATCCCCACGGACGCGCTCCGTGGCCGGATCACCGAGGCTGCCACGCGCGACCTCCTCCAGTCCGCCGCCGACGTCCACATGAACATGATCCGCGTCTGGGGCGGCGGCCGCTACGAGCCGGACAGCTTCTACGACGCCTGCGACGAACTGGGCCTGATGGTCTGGCAGGACTTCATGTTCTCCTGCAACCTGTACCCCTCCACGCCCGACTTCCTGGCCGAGGTGGACGCCGAGGTGCGCGAGAACGTCGCTCGCATCCATCACCACGCCTGCCTCGCGCTCTGGTGCGGCGACAACGAACTGATCGGCGCGCTGACCTGGTTCCCCGAGTCCAGGAACGACCGCGACCGCTACCTCGTCAGCTACGACCGCCTGAACCGCACCATCGAGACGGCGCTGAAGCAGACCGACCCCACCGCCAACTGGTGGCCGTCCTCACCCTCGCCAGGGCATCTCAACTTCCGCGACGCCTGGCACGAGGACGGCTCGGGCGACATGCATTTCTGGAGCGTCTGGCACGAAGGCAAGCCCTTCGAGCACTACCGCGATGTCGCTCCGCGCTTCTGCTCCGAGTTCGGGTTCCAGTCCTACCCATCCATGGAGGTGATCCGCCGCTTCGCGGGCCCCGAGGATTGGAACATCGCCTCGCCGGTGCTCGAGGCCCACCAGCGCAACAACTCCCCGGACGGGGGCCCCGGGGGGAACCCGCGGATCGCCTCGACGCTGTTTCGCTACTTCCGCTGGCCCGAGCGGTTCGAGGACTTCGTCTGGCTGTCGCAGGTCCAGCAGGGCATCGCCATCAAGACCGCCGTGACCGACTGGCGGGCCAAGAAGCCCCACTGCCAGGGCGCGCTCTACTGGCAGCTCAACGACACCTGGCCCGTCTGCTCCTGGTCGTCGCTCGATCATGGCGGCGGCTGGAAGGTGCTGCATCACATGGCGCGCGGCTTCTTCGCGCCCGTGCTGGTGACGGCCGTGCCGGGGCCCGAGGGGATCGCGCTCGTTGGCGTCAGCGACCGGCCTGACCCGGTCGAGATCACCGTGACCGCTTACGCCACCGCCCTCAGCGGGGCCGCGCGCGAGATCGGCCGTGCCACCGGCACCCTGGGCCAGAGCGCGGAGCGGCTGTTCCTCGTGCCCGCCGACGCGTTGGCCGAGCAGGAGGTGCTGACCTTCGGCTGGGAGGCGTCGGACGGCTCCCGCGCGGGGGACATCTTCGCCCCTCTGCCTTGGAAGGCCTACGACCTGCCCAATCCCGGCCTCGACCATCAGGTCACGCGCGACGGGGACCGCTGGACCCTGGCCGTGACCGCGCGTGCCATGGCCTTTTTCGTCACCGCCGAGGCCAGCGTGCCCGGGCGGTGGGACCGCAACGCCATCCATCTCGGCCCCGGCGTGACCTCGCGGCTGGCCTTCACGCCGGACGACCCGGCGCAGCAGCCGCGCTTCACCCTTCGCGACCTCCATTCGGCGACCACGGCTCGCCCTTCCTGAAGGATCTCTCATGCCCACGATCGCGTACCAGCTTTACTGCTCGCGCAACTTCCCGCCCATTGACGACACGCTCGCGATGCTGTCCCAGGCCGGCTACAAGGCCGTCGAGGGCTATGGCGGCCTGTATGGCGACCTCGACGCGCTCAAGGCGGGCCTGGACCGCAACGGCCTGTCGATGCCCTCCGGCCATTTCGGCCTAGACATGGTCGAAGGCGACCCCGCCCGCACGCTGGAGGTCGCCCGCACGTTGGGCGTCCAGAAGGTCTTCATCCCCTGGATGGCGCCCGACCTGCGCGGCACCGACCTCGACAGCTGGCGCAGCATCGCGCAGCGCCTTGCCTCCGCCCTGGCGCCCATTCGCGACGAAGGCTTTGCCGTCGGCTGGCACAACCATGACTGGGACTTCGCCGACCTGGGCGGCACGACGCCCATGGACCTGATCGTGGAGTCTGGCCTCGACCTCGAACTCGACCTGGGCTGGGTCACGCGCGCGGGCCTCGACCCCGTGGAGACGCTGCGCCGCTTCTCGGGCCGCGTCCGCGCCGTCCACGTCAAGGACATCGCGCCTCAGGGCGAGAACGCCGAGGAGGACGGCTGGGCCGATGTGGGCCACGGCACCCAGACCTGGCCCGCGATCAAGGCCGAACTCGACGCCCAGGGCATCGACCATTTCGTGATCGAGCACGACAACCCCTCGGACCACGCCCGCTTCGCGCGCCGCTCGCTCGAAGCCGTCCAAGCCTGGTAAGGAACTGACAACATGGCAAAGCTCGGCGTCGGCATCATCGGCTGCGGCAACATCTCCGCGGCCTATCTCAAGCTCGCCCCGTCCTTCAAAGCCCTCGACCTCCGGGCCGTGGCGGACATCAACATGGACAACGCGCGCAGCCGCGCGGCTGAGTTCAACGTCCGCGCCCACACGGTCGAGGAACTCCTCGCCGCCTCGGACATCGACGTGATCGTGAACCTCACCGTTCCGGCCGTCCACTACGAGGTCAGCCGCCAGATTCTCGAGGCCGGCAAGCACGCCTATTCGGAAAAGCCCATCGTCCTCACCCTTGAGGAGGGCGAGCGCCTGCGCGAGCTTGCGGCCAGCAAGAACCTCCGCGTGGGCTCGGCCCCGGACACCTTCCTCGGCGGCTCCCACCAGCAGGCGCGCGCCGCCATCGACGAAGGCCGCGTGGGCAAGGTGCTGGGCGGCACGGCCCACGTCATGGGCCACGGGATGGAGAAGTGGCACCCCAACCCGGACTTCTTCTATGCCCCGGGCGGCGGGCCGGTCCTCGACATGGGCCCCTACTACATCACCAACCTCGTCCAGCTCATCGGGCCGGTGAAGTCGGTGACGGCCATGGCCAAGGCAGGCTTCCCGGCCCGGACCATCCAGAACGGCCCGCGCAACGGCGAGGTGCTCCAGGTCACGACGCAGACGGACGTCCACGCGATCCTGGAATTCCAGAACGGCGCGACCGTCACTCTGGGCGCGTCCTGGGACGTCTGGAAGAACCGCCACGCCAACATGGAGCTGTATGGCGAGGAGGCGTCCCTCTTCGTGCCCGACCCGAACTTCTTCGGCGGCACCGTGGAGATCGGCGGCGAGGGCGACATCGAGGCGCTGCCCGCGACCGATCACCCCTTCGGCCAGTCCAACTTCACCACCAACGACGGCCGCACGCTGGCCAACTGGCGCGGTGCGGGCCTTGCGGACATGGTCACGGCCATCGAGGACGGGCGCAAGCACCGCTGCGACATCGACCTCGCGGTGCATGTGGTGGACGTGATGACCGGCATCCTGCGGTCCGGCGAGGAGCGGCGTTTCGTGGACATGTCCACGACCTGCGAGCGCCCCGCAGCCCTGTCGCCCGCAGAGGCGCAGGCGCTGCTGGCCTGATACGACCTTGGGGCCGGGCGCGCGTCGTGTCCGGCCCTTCCCTCCGGGGGTGTCCCATGTCCGATCCCGTGACGATGACCGGTGGATGCCAGTGCGGCGCGGTGCGCTACGCCTTCGAAGGCGAGCCCGACCGCGTGCATGCCTGCCACTGCCGGATGTGCCAAAAGGCGGTCGGCGGCCCCTTCGCGGTGATCTGCCCCGTGCCGAAATCGGCCTTCCGCGTCACTCGAGGCGAGATCGCCTGGTTCCACAGCTCGGACATGGCGCGGCGCGGCTTTTGCCGGGACTGCGGCACGCCCCTGATCTTCGACTACCCCCACGATCCGGGGCTTGGCGTCATGGCCGGGTCGCTGGACCGGCCCGACCTCGTCACCCCCGTCATCCAGTACGGCACCGAGACGCAGGTTCCCTGGGCCGTCCATCTGCCCGACCTGCCCGGACAGCCCATCGACGCCGACGACCCTGAGGGCGTCATCCAGCAGGTCAAGGCCACGAACCGCCAGCACCCGGACCACGACACGACCGTCTGGCCGGAGCCCCGGTAACGGGCCCCGGCCGAGCCCCTGCGGGTCTCAGGCGGCCTTGGCGGGCTTGGGCTGTAGCACCTTCCACTCGGCCCCGAGCTTGGCGATCGTGATGCGGCGCGGGTCGTCCAGGGCCAAGTCGGCGGGCTTGGTCCCGCCCAGTTCGGCCTGAAGCTCGTTGAGCCGGGTGGCGACGGCAAGGCGGCGCATCGTTGTGGCAGCCTGAGTGCCCGGCGGGATCACGAAGCCCGGCCGGATGGAGCCCGGCAGGGGCGCGCCCTCGACGCGCTCGGTCATGGAGTGGGCAAAGCTCACCAGCCCCGGCAGGAACACATAAGCCGACAGGTTGCGGCTCGCGTTCGACAGCTCCAGAGCCGAAAAGTCGGTCTGCATCAGGACCGTGTAGTCGCCCTTGTCATTGAGCGGCTGGAACACGTCGAGAGGCAGCTTCTTCTTGGGCACGCCGGTGACTCGCGCGATGGCCTGCATGACCTGTCCAAAGTTCTTGGCGCCCACCGTTTCAAGGAACCGCTCGCCCATCTTGGTGGTCGGGCCTTCGGCCTTCTGCGGGCCCGCGCCGTTGGTCGCGACCTTGGGAACGAAGACGGTCACCCCCGTGGGTAGCGGCAGCGCTTGGTCGGGCAAGGGGGTGACGAGGAACCGGCCCGTGCCTTCGGCCTTGTTCCAGGCCCAGACGGGGCGCACAGAGGCCCTCAGGATCGCCGGATCGGCCATCAGCGCGGCGCGCAGCACGCCGTCCACCGGCTTCACGTCGAAAGCGATCTTGTTGAGCGTGATCTGCATGGCCTGGCCCTCCCCTGGATGGGACCGCTTCTAGCGGAGGGCGGGCGCTCCTTCCAGCCCTCAGGCCGGGGGAAGCCCCGCCTCGGCCGCGATTGCGTCCCGCGACTTGCGCGCGCGTTCGGTCGCGGACTTGAGCTGCCCGCAGGCAGCCATGATGTCCTCGCCCCGCGGCGTCCGGATGGGCGAGGCGTAGCCCGCCTTGTAGATGATGTCCGCAAAGGCCCGGATACGGTTGTTGCTGCTGCGCTTGTACGGCGCGCCGGGCCATTCGTTGAAGGGGATCAGGTTGATCTTAGCCGGGATGCCCTCGATCAGCGTCACGAGCCGCCTCGCGTCCTCGTCGCTGTCGTTCACCCCGTCCAGCATCACGTATTCGAAGGTGATCCGCTCGGAGTTCGAGAGGTTCGGATACTCGCGCAGCGCATCGAGCAGCGTGGCGATGTTCCAGCGCTTGTTGATCGGCACCAGCACGTCGCGAACCGCATCGGTGGTCGCGTGGAACGAGATGGCAAGGTTGCAGCCGATCTCGGTCGCCGTGCGTGCGATCTCGGGCACGACGCCCGAGGTGCTGAGCGTGATCCGGCGGCGCGACAGTTGCAGCCCCTCGGCGTCCATGGAAATCTTCATGGCGTCGCGCACCGCGTCGAAGTTGTAGAGCGGCTCGCCCATGCCCATCAGCACGATGTTCGACAGCAGGCGCGTCTCGTCCTTGGGCGCGCCCGGCACCGGCCATTCGCCCAGGTCGTCGCGCACCAGCATGACCTGGCCTACGATCTCTCCGGCGGTCAGGTTCCGCACCAGCTTCTGCGTGCCCGTATGGCAGAACGAACAGGTCAGCGTGCAGCCCACCTGCGAGGACACGCAGAGCGTCCCCCGGTCTTCCTCGGGGATGTAGACCGTCTCCACCTCGTGCCCGCCCGCGATGCGGACGAGGTACTTGCGGGTGCCGTCCGACGACACCTGCTTCGACACGATCTCGGGCAGCGCGATGACGAAGTGCTGCGCCAGCAGTGCGCGGTAGTCCTTGGCCAGGTTGGTCATTTGGGCAAAGTCGCGCACGCCCCAGTGGTAGATCCACTGCCAGACCTGGTTCACGCGCATCTTCGCCTGCTTCTCGGGCGTCCCGGCGGCGACGAACGCCTCACGCATCCCGTCGCGCGTCAGCCCGATCAGGTTCGCCGGTCCGTCCGGAGCCTTGCGCGGAATGGTGTGCACGTGCTGCGTGATGGGGGCGGAAAGCGTCATGGCGGCCTCGGGCGGGGAAGGCTCCGCACATAGCAACGAAAAGGCCGGCTTCCAAGGGAAACCGGCCCGGAACGCTTGCGACGGCTCGACGCGCGTCAGGAGGTGCAGCGGCTCTGCGCTTCCTCGAGGGCCGAGGTGAACCCCAGCAGCGAGAAGGTGTCGCGCGTGACGGTGCCGCGGCCCGACTGGCCGGTCAGCGTCGCCTCGGACCCGTTCTTGAGCGCGTCCACGATGCGGACGTCATCCTCGGGGCCCGCGGGCCAAGCCCATTCGCCCTCGGTGAACAGCTGGAACTGCGTGCCGCCCACGTCCAGCGTGACGGTGGAGTTGTCGGCGAACGGATAGCCGCCGGTGAAGGTCACCTGGCCATTCACGTTCTCGGAGGGGCGGTAGAAGACGAAAAGCAGCGTCTCGCCCCGCGACACCTCGACGGGCTGGCCGTCGCGGGTGTTCTCCTGGGACTTGGGCGCCGAAACCGAGAAGCACTCGGTCGGGTCGGTTTCCTGGAACACGGACCAGTCGGTACTGGCCGCCACGCGGTTCGTCGTCTGCTGCGCCCAGGCGCCGCCTGCGGCCAGAGCGGCGAGGGCGATGGCCCCGAGCCGCGACAGGGTCTTGGTCATTGTTCGTCAGCCTCCAAATCCAAGCCCGCCTGCGCCCGGTGCCGCCCGACCCGGTTCCGGTGCCGTTTGCGGCTGGCAGGGGCTCATTCAACCCGATAGACGCCCCCATAGCACCGCATGGCGTGGGGGCAAACCCCTGTCCGCTCACGTCCCTGCGGGTGTTTTCAGCGGCGGAGGGCGGAATGGCGGCGGTCGAACTGGTCGAGGTGTGGCGGGGCGGGCTCCTGGAATCGGTCCACCGTGGCCACGCCGTCGTGGTCGATGCGGGTGGGGAGGTTGTGATGGCCTGGGGCGATCCCGAGGCGATCATTTTCCCCCGCTCCTCCTCCAAGATGGTCCAGGCGCTGCCGCTGCTCGAATCCGGGGCCGCCGACGCCATGGGCCTGACCGAGGACCGGCTGGCCCTGGCCTGCGCCTCGCACCAGGGCGCGGCGATGCACACG
This sequence comes from Rubellimicrobium rubrum, assembly GCF_006152115.1. Taxonomy (GTDB): domain Bacteria; phylum Pseudomonadota; class Alphaproteobacteria; order Rhodobacterales; family Rhodobacteraceae; genus Rubellimicrobium; species Rubellimicrobium rubrum. The sequence continues at coordinate 59,009 of NZ_VDFU01000018.1, forward strand.
CAGCGGGTTTCGGCTTGGCTGTCCGAGCTGGGCCTGGCCGAATCCGACCTGCGCTGCGGCTCCCACATGCCCTCGGACCGTCCGACCGCCGAGACGCTGGTCCGCGCGGGCGAGCGGCCCTGCCAGATCCACAACAACTGCTCGGGCAAGCATGCCGGGTTCCTGACGCTGACCCGCCACCTCGGCGCAGGCCCCGAATACGTGGAGATCGACCACCCCGTCCAGCAGGCCGTCCGCGCCGCCTTTGAAGAAACGACCGACGAAACCTCGGCGGGCTGGGGCGTGGACGGCTGCTCGGCCCCGAACTTCGCGGGCACCCTGGCCGGGCTCGCGCGGTCCATGGCGTCCTTCGCTTCGGCCGGATCGCGCAGTGGCGCGCGGGCGCAGGCGCAGCAACGCCTGACGGCCGCCATGATCGCCTATCCCGAACTGGTCGCGGGCGAGGGGCGGGCCTGCACCGACCTCATGCGCGCCTGCGAGGGGCGCGCGGCCATCAAGACCGGGGCCGAAGGCGTCTTCGTCGCGATCCTGCCCGAACAGGGCTTCGGCGTCGCGCTCAAGATCGCCGACGGCGCCACCCGCGCCTCCGAGGCCACGATTGCGGCCATCCTGTCCCGCCTGGGCGTGCTGGAGGCCGGGCATCCCGTCGTCCAGCGCCTCACCGCCGGGGTCCAGCGCAACTGGCGGGGCATGGAGACGGGGCGGATCGTCACCCTCGTGTAAACCAGCGGACCGCAGGATTAATGCCTTGGTAAGTCTGCCCTTCTAAACAGACCGGCAACAGGCAAGGCATGTGGGACAGATGACTTCAGCCGCCGGGGCTATCCAGGATTTCCTGGGCACCATAGCCATCATCGCACTCGTCGCCGTCGCCTACGGGGTCATTCGAAAGGCCTGCCGCCGTCCCTGGCTGGCCCAGGTCATCGTCGGCGCGGTCTTCGGGGCCGTCTCGATCCAGGCCATGTTCGATCCGGTCGTCATCGCCGATGGCGTCTTCATGGATATGCGCAACGTGCCCGTCGTCCTGGCCGGGGCCTTCCTCGGGCCTGGCGGCATGCTGGTCACCACCGCCATGGCTGCGGGGATGCGGGGCTGGATGGGCGGGGCCGGCGCGTTCGCCGGCATGATGGGCATCCTGCTGGCCGGTCTGGCCGGGCTTGCCTGGGGCATGCGAAACGCCACCTCGGGCCGGCGGGACGCGCGGGACCTCCTGCGGCTGGCTGCCCTGGCCACGCTTCATTGGATCGGCATCGCCCTGCTTCCGCCCGACCTGGCCTGGACGTTCCTTCACACCACCCTTCCCGTGTTCCTGCCCCTCGAAACACTGGGCATCCTGGTGGTCAGCGCCCTGCTGGAGCGTGAGCGCCGCCTGGAGATCGAGCGGCGGCATCTGGCCGAGGCTGCCGACCGCGACGCGCTCACCGGGCTGCTGAACCGCCGTGGCTTCCACAGGGCCGTCGCGGGGTCCTTGCACGGACGGGGCGGGGCGCTGCTCCTGCTCGACCTCGACCACTTCAAGCAGGTCAACGACACGCACGGCCACCCCGCCGGCGATGCCGTGCTGCGAAACCTGGGCGCCCGCCTGACCGGCATCGTCCCGTCCAAGGGCATCCTGGCCCGCTTGGGTGGCGAGGAGCTGGCGATCTTCTTGCCGGGCGGGTCGCCCAAGGCCATGCGCCATCTGGCCCGCCACCTGGGCGAGGTCATCCGGGCAGACCCCTTTGCCCTGCCCCTGGGTGGAAGCGTCGCGGTGACGGTCAGCATCGGCGGCGCCTGGGGCGGCAGGCGGGCTGATCTCGACGCGCTGCTGATGCGGGCCGACTCGGCGCTTTACGCCGCCAAGCATGCCGGGCGGGACTGCTGCCGCTTCGCTCCCGAGGGGGTGGCCTCGGTGCCCGACGCCTTGGAGGCGGAGTCGGCCTGCGACGGCTGCTCGGGCCGGGACACCTGCGCCTGCGGTGACGGCCTCGTGGAATGGCGTACCGCCGCGGCCTGATTGAACGCCGCCCTGCCTGTCAGTGATCCCGGCGCGCGATCACGCCAAAGGCGCACAACCGCGAGCAGTCGCCCGCGTCCTTGCCCACGCTAGCGGTGCTGACACCCGAGGCCGAGGCGGGCCCTTCGAAGCGGATGTCGTCGCATTCGCCGTCGTCCGCGAACTCGCCCGTGTCGTCGCCAAAGTCGATGGCGTCGCACTGGGTGGCGGCCAGGGCCTCGGCCCAGTTCCACAGGCGAAGGCCTCCGCTGCCGACAAGGGCGCGGCAGTCCGTCGCGTCCCGCCCCACGTTGATCCAGCTCAGCGAGGTCGCCATCCCATCGCCCGCAAAGCGCCGGTCGTCGCATTCCCCGTCCATCGCCCATTCCGAGGAGTCGGTGCCGAAGTCGACCGCCTCCGGCCCCCCGTCCTTGGCGGGTGCGCCGCCCTCCTGCGCCAAGGCCGGCATCCCCGCCAGAACCGCGGCGACCAGGGGCAGGACCAAAGGTAGGCGAGGGGGCATGGGACGCTCCGGGGCAGGGAAGGGATTGGCGCGACACTGCGCCCTGGGCCCTCGCGATGCAACGCGGCCCTCGGCCGGCCCCCTCGCTCCGAGTTGCATCCGGCGCGGTCCTTCGCCATATCCGGTCATCGACCCATCGGGAGAGCGCTCCATGAACTACCTCGACTTCGAGAAACCCCTGGCCGAGATCGAGGGCAAGGCCGAGGAACTGCGGGCGCTCGCACGCGCGAACCCCGGCATGGACGTCGAGAAGGAGGCCGCGGGCCTCGACCGCAAGGCCCAGGACATGCTGGGCCAGCTTTATGGCGGCCTGAACGCCTGGCAGAAGTGCCAGGTCGCGCGCCACCCCGACCGTCCCCATTGCAAGGACTACATCGACGGGCTGCTGACCGACTACACGCCGCTGGCCGGGGACCGGAACTTCGCGGACGACCACGCGGTGATGGGCGGCCTCGCCCGGATCGGCGCGCAGCCCATCGTCGTCATCGGCCACGAAAAGGGCCACGACACCCGGAGCCGCATCGAGCACAACTTCGGCATGGCCCGGCCCGAGGGCTACCGCAAGGCCATCCGCCTCATGGAACTCGCCAACCGCTTCGGCCTGCCGGTCGTGACGCTGGTGGACACGCCCGGCGCCTATCCCGGCAAGGGCGCCGAGGAGCGCGGTCAAGCCGAGGCCATCGCCCGCGCCACCGAGACCTGCCTCGCCCTCGAAGTGCCGCTGGTCAGCGTGGTGATCGGTGAGGGCGGGTCCGGCGGGGCCGTGGCCTTCGCCACCGCGAACCGCGTCCTGATGCTCGAACATTCCATCTATTCGGTCATCTCGCCCGAGGGCTGCGCTTCCATCCTGTGGAAGGACAGCGAGAAGATGCGCGAGGCCGCCGAGGCGCTGCGGCTCACCGCCCAGGACCTCGATCGTCTGGGAGTGATCGACGCCATCGTCCGCGAGCCTTTGGGCGGCGGCCATCGCGACACGCACGCCACGATCCAGGCCGTGGGCGAGGCGGTGCAACAAAGCCTCGCCGATCTCGTGGGCAAGCCGGGTCGCGAGCTTCGCGACGCGCGCCGCCGCAAGTTCCTCGGCATGGGCTCCAAGGGCCTCGCCGCCTGACGGTGGGGCGGGCCGGGCGCCCGCGCCTCAGGCCGTGACCGGCCGGAACCCCGCCTCGGCCATGAGCCGGTCGGAGGCGGGCTCCACTGCCTCCTCCAGCCGCCGCAAGAACTCGGTCGAAGGAAGGCCCGGCGGGATCGCGGGCAGGAACTCGACCACGGCTCGGCCCGGTCGCAGGGCGTTGCCCGCCCGGGGCCAGAACAGGCCCACGTTGCAGGCCACCGGCATGCAGGGCTGCCCCATCTCCTGGTACAGCGCCGCCGTGCCCGGCTTGTAGGGGGCCTTCACCCCAGGGGCGAGCCGCGTGCCCTGCGGATAGATGATGAGCTGCCCCGGATCGGCCCGGCCCGCCGACACATCGGCCAGCATCTGCCGGATCGCCTGCCCGCGCTTGCCGCGGTCCACCGGGATGCAGCCGATCCGCAGCGCGAACTGGCCCAGGACCGGGGCCCAGACCAGCTCCTTCTTCATGATGAACTTGCCGCGCGGGACGGACCCGTAGATCAGGATGATGTCGAGGAAGCTCTGGTGCTTGGCGGCGACCAGCACCTCTCCGGTCGGGGGCGTGCCCCGCACTTCGGTCTCGATCCCCACGATGACGCGCGCGGCCCAGCGGACCAGCCGGCACCAGGCATGGCAGGCCGCGACTGCGCCGTCTCGGCTGAGCAGGGCCCAGGGCAGGTAGGCCAGCCCGACGAACGGCATGGCGCCATAGATCACCAGCTTGAACAGCAGCCCCCGCAGGGGACGGGCCCGTCCGGTCATGATTGCGTCCTCAGCATGCGCAGCGCCGCCGCGCGGGTGGCGGCAAAGGCCATGATGGCGGCCAACGGCGGGATGAGGACCGGCGCGAGCCATCCCGCCCCCTGGAAGCCGAGCCCGGTCAGGAACCCGCCCGCCGTGTCGGCCGAGGGCAGGAGCAGCACCGCGACGACCCCGGCGATCGTCCCCCCCGCCGCGCCCCAGGCCGCGCGCAGGGTGAAGCGACGCACAAAGGCTCGGGCGATGTAGATGTCCCGCGCGCCCACCAGCCGCAGCACCCGGATCACCTGCGCATTGGCGGCCAGCGCCGCCTGCGCCGCCAGGGTGATCATCGCGCCCGTGGAGGCCGCGATCAGCAGCAGCGACAGCAGCCCCAGCGCCCGGAGCCGGCTCGCCGCCTCGAACAGCGGGGCGCGCCAACGGGTGTGGTCGTCCAGCACCGCGCCCGGCAACTCGCCCTCCAGGCGGGCGCGCAGGCCCGCGGCGTCGAAGTCCTCTCCGTCCAGCGTGACCTCGATGAGCTGCGGGACCGGCAGCGACCCGAGCGGCAGGTCGGGGCCAAGCCAAGGCTCCAGCAGGGCCTGGTTTTCCTCGGTGGTGAGCGCGCGCGCTTCGGCCACGCCGGGTGTCTGGTCGAGGATGCGCAAGGCGGTGGCCGTCCGGGCCTCCACCTCCTCCAAGGCGGGCAGGCGCAGCGTCGCCGTCCGGGCGAGCTGGTCCCCCCATTGCTCGGCCATCCGCCCGGTCGCGAGCGCCAGCGCCAGCGCGAACACGGCCAGGAACGCCATCGCCCCGGCGGTGAACAGCGTCAGCGAGGCCGTGAACCCCGTGGGCGGCACGGCGCGATCGGCCTGCGGATCGCCCGCGAGAAACGCGAAGAAGCGTCGCACCTGCCGCAGCATCAAGGCCAGGACGTGGGCCAGCAGCCGCAGGATCGTCCCCAGGATGCGCCCCAGGCGGCTCAAAGGTCGGCCCCCGCCTGCTGGAGCCGTCCGTTCCGCAGCCGCAGGGTGCGCGTGGCGACCTGCGCCTTGGAGGCGCGGATCAGGTTGAGGTCGTGCGTGGCGATCAGCACCGACTTGCCCATGCGGTTGAGCTCCACGAGCAGGGTGAGCAGGCGCTGCGACATCTCCCAGTCAAGGTTCCCCGTGGGCTCGTCCGCCAGGATCACCTCCGGCGAGGTGATCACGGCGCGGGCCAGGGCGGCGCGCTGCCGCTCGCCTCCGGACAATTCGGGCGGGTACTGCCCAGCCTGCTCGGTCAGGCCGACCCAGGCCAGCAGCTCGCGGAGGTTCCGCTCTCCTTCGTCCTGCCGTCCGGCGACGATCAGGGGCAGCAGGATGTTCTCGGCCACCGGCAGGTGATCGAGGAACTGGCAATCCTGATGCACCACGCCGATGCGCCGGCGCACCAGGGCCACGGCGTCCCGGTCCATGCCCCGCGCGTCGCGCCCCCAAAGCGACACCCGCCCCTCGGTCGCGCGAAGCTCGGCATAGCAGAGCTTGAGCAGGGTGGTCTTGCCCGCCCCCGAAGGGCCGGTCAGGAAATGGAACGACCCGGGCGCGAGCGCCATCGACAGGTCCGAGAACAACGCCCGCCCGCCATAGCCGTAACCCACGCCTTGCAGTTCGATCACCGGGCCCGCTCCAGACCATGGGCCCGTCCGCGCCCTCGGGGGCCCTTCTGCCGCAAGGGCCCGGGGGTTTCAATGCACGCTCCCGCGCATCCTTGGCGCGGCTGCAAGGGACCGTTAAGGTAACGGCACCACGAGAAAACAGAGGGACGGCGAATGCGGCTGATCTGCCCCAATTGCAGCGCGCAGTACGAGGTGCCGCCCGAGGCGGTGCCCCTCAGCGGGCGCGACGTGCAGTGCTCGGCCTGTGGGCACACCTGGTTCGAGGTGCCCGGCACCCTCGCCACGTCCTCCAAGGACGGCGGCCCGGATGCTGCTCCCGCTCCCGAGCCTACCCCCGAGCCTACCCCCGAGCCCGCCCGCGATGAACCCTGGGACCGCGTCCCGGTCGTCACCGACGACGACGAGGAGTTCGACGACGTCGAGGAGGTCCGGGTCGCCCCCCCGCCTCTGCCCAGCCAGCGCCCGAGCGTGTCGCCCGAGATCGCCGACATCCTGCGCTCCGAGGCCGCCCTGGAGGTCGAGGCCCGCGCCGCCGAGGACGCCGACCGCCTCGCGCCCATGGCTCCGCTGGCGACGATCAGCGACCGTCCCGTCCCCACGGCGGTTCCGCGACCGCTACCGCCTCAGGAGGAGGCGCCCCGGCCGACGATCGTCGAATCCGCATCGTCGCGGCCCGCGCGCCCGGCGCGTCCTGCCGAGCTGGACGTGGCCCAGGTCAACGCCGCCCTGCGGAGTTCGAACGACCGGGCCGGTGCACGACCGACGCCGGTCGCCGCCCCGCGCCGCCGCTCGGGCTTTGGAGCCGGGGTCTGGGGCGCGCTCCTGGTGATCGCCCTGCTGGCCCTGCTTTATGCCCTGCGTCCCCAGATCGTCGCGGCGCTGCCACAGGCGGCGGCGGTGCTCGATCCCTACGCCGCCGCGGTTGACCGGGGCCGCGATTGGCTCGACGGGCAGGTCCAGGGCTTCCTGTCGGGGAACCTCCCTGCCGAAGCCGAGGCACCGGCCGCCGAATAGACGGTCAGAACCGCTCCAGCAGGCGCTTGAGGTAATCGAGCTCGATCTTCGGGCGCTCCTGCTCGGCCGCGCGGCGGCGGATCTCGCCCAGCAGTTCCTCGGCGCGGCGGTATACGTCCTCGCCTTCGCTGTAGGTCTGGTCGGTGCCGTAGTCGCCGCCTTCGCCCAACTGGCGGCCCAGCGGATCGCGGCGGCCCGGCGCCGGGCGTCCGCCCTGCTCCTCGCCCTGGCCGGCTTGCTGGTTGGGCTCCTCTGGCGTGCGGCCATTCTCGGCCATGGCCTCGCCCAGGTTCCGCATCCCTTCGCGCAGCGCGTCCATGGCGTCGGCCTGCCGGTCCAAGGCCTCGCCCAGGTCGCCGCTCCGCAGCGCCTCCTCGGCGTCGTCCATCGCGCCTTCGGCGTCGCCCAGCGCACGGCGGGCCTCCTCGGCGGCCTCGCCGGTCAGGCCCGGGAGCTCGCCGCGCTGACGGGCGATCTCGTCACGCAGCGCCTGCTGCCGATCGGCGAGGTCGCCCTCCTGTCCGCCGCTGCCCTGGCCCTGACCTTGCTGGTCCTGGCCCTGCTGGCCCTGTCCGCCCTGGGGTTGGCCCGGCTGCTGGCCCTGACCCGGCTGGCCCTGGCCCTGCTGCTGGCCCGGCTGTCCGGGCTGCTGCCCCTGTTGGCCCTGCTGTCCTTGTTGGCCTTGCTGTCCGGGCTGGCCTTGGTTGAACTGCTCCTGAAGATCGCGGAACGCCTCGTCCGACAGCTCCTGCTGCTCGCGCAGCGACTCCTGCAGATCCTGCATGGATTGCTGGCCCGGCGTGCGCGGGCCGTCGCCCTGACCCTCGCCCTGCGTGACCTGAAGGTTCTGCATCAGCTCGTTGAGCTGCTCCATGAGCTGCTCGGCCTCGGCCATGCGGCCTTCCTCCATCAGCTCCTGGATGCGGTCCATGAGCGCCTGGATCTGGTCCTGCGTGACCTGCTGGTTCTCCCCCTGCGAGGTCTGGGGCTCGTCGGTGCCCTGGCCCTCCTGCGGCTCGGCGTTCTGCGCCAGCATGTTGAGATAATCGTCGGTCGCCTCGCGCAGCTCCTGCATCAGCTCGGCGATCTCTTCCTGAGAGGCGCCGTTGCGCATGGCCTCCGACAGCCGCTCCTGCGCCCGCTCCAGCCGCTCGCGCGCGTCGCGCAGCGTGCCGTCCTCGAGTTGCAGGGCCAGATCCCACAGCGCCTTGGCGATCTCGTCCTGCTCCTCGGGGGTCATGGTGCCGGCATCGGCCAGCGCATCGAGGCGGCGGATCGTGTAGCTCAGGCGCAGGTACAGGGCGCGGTCAGGGAACAGCTCCTCGGGGTGGTTGGCCACGGCGCGCAGGATCTGCGTCACCCGGCGGGCGTTGTCGCGCGACCACAACAGGTCGCGACGCTGCTCGATGACGGCGCGGGCCACGGGCTGGAAGAAGCGCCGCCCCGGCAGCGTCATCGACACCGGTTCGGACGAGGCCTGCTGGCCCGCCGCGTCGCTGACCGTCAGCGTCAGCGTGACCGGCAGGTTGGCGTAAGGATGCTCGGACAGGTTCTCGACGAGCCGTTCCTCGAACTCCGCCCGGTCGCCGGTAAAGGGGATCGGCAGGTCTAGCACGAGGGGCGCGCGCGCGTCGGGCTCGGTGGCAAGGCCATGCACCCGTTCCACCGCCGCGACGTCGAGCGCGACGGTGGCGGTGCCCGCGGCCACGCCATAGTCGTCGCTCGCGCGGAAGGGTTGGGCCATCTCGCCCATCGCGTCGGCCTCGACGGGGCCGCTCACCTCCACGCGGGGGAGGGCGTCGGGCAACAGGCCCACCTCCCATTCCGCCCCGCCGCTGCCGTCGATCTGGATGCGGCCCGGCTGGGTCACGTCAAAGGCATGCTCGGACGCGGTGGCGCTTTCGACCTCGCCGATGCGGCCCGACACGGTCTCGCCCAGGGTGAGCGCCCCCACCTCGCCGTAAAGGCGGATGGTCACGCGGCTTCCCTTGGGCACCTCGATGAGGCCCGGCGGCAGGTCGGCCAGGTAAAGCTGCGGCTTGCCGGTATAGGCCGGGGGCGCGATCCAGCCCTCCCAGACCGGGCCCTGCGCCAGGTCCTGTCTAGGCCCGGTGCCGCCCAGGCCCGGCACCTCGGCCGCGCGCCACGCGGATCCGAACAGCAGGCCCGCCGCCAAAAGGATCAGCGCGACATAGCGCAGGCCAAAGGGATCGCGCGCCGCCAGCCGCAGATCGGGGGCAGGGGCCCTGGCGCCCTGCGCCCGCTTGGCCATCCGGGCAAGGTGCGCGTCCCACACCGCGCGCGAGGCCGGATCGTTCGCGCCCACCGCCTGCGCGTCGCGCAGCGCGGCCAGCGGCCGGCCCGGCATGGTGGCGTCCAGACGCTCCACGGCCTCGGGGCGGCCGGGGATGCGGAACCGCCACAGGCCCCAGGCCAGCGCCGCGCCCGCGCCCAGCGCCAGCACCACCGACGCGCTCCAGACCGCCTCCAGCGGCAACTCGTCCTGCCAGCCGGTCATCAGCAGCGCCGCCGTCAGCGCCAGCACCGTCCAGAGCGGCCAGAAGGCGCGGGCCAGCCGCTCGGCCGTCAGGCCGATGCGGGTCAGGGTCACCTGACGGCCAAGATGCACGGGAAGCGCCGGGGCTGAACCCCGGTCAGGTCGGGTGGTCGGGCCTGGCGGGGGCGTCACAGCCATGCGGGGATGCTATCCCTCCCGATCATGTCGTCATAGCTCGTCCGGGGGCGTATGACGGCGAATTGATCCCGCTGGACCAGCACTTCGGGGATCAGCGGTCGCGAGTTGTACTCGCTCGCCATCACCGCCCCATAGGCCCCGGCCGAGCGGAAGGCGACGAGGTCCCCTTCCCCGAACGCAGGTAGCGGCCGCCCCCGCGCAAAGGTGTCGCCCGTCTCGCAGACCGGCCCCACCACGTCGAAGGCGCGCGGCTCCGCGCCGGGCGCGGGCTCGATTACCGGGACGATGTCGTGATGCGCGTCGTACATGGCCGGGCGCACGAGGTCGTTCATGGCTGCATCCAGGATCAGGAAGTCGCGTCCTTCGCCTTCCTTCACATAGATCACACGCGAAAGGAGAACACCCGCGTTGCCTGCGATAAGTCGTCCGGGTTCGATCTCGATCTCGCAGTCCAGATGGCCCACCGTCCGCCGGATCACCTCGCCGTATTCCGAGGGCAGCGGCGGCACCTCGTTGGACCGGGTATAGGGGATGCCCAGCCCCCCGCCGAGGTCGAGCCGGTAGATGTCGTGCCCGTCCGCGCGCAGCGCCTCGGTCAGCTCGGCCACCTTGCGGTAGGCCGCCTCGAACGGGGCAAGGTCGGTCAGTTGCGATCCGATATGCACGTCGATCCCCACGACCTTCAGGCCCGGCAGCGACGCCGCCTCCCGGTAGGCCTCGCGAGCCTTGGCAATGGGGATGCCGAACTTGTTCTCGCTCTTGCCGGTGGCGATCTTGGCATGGGTCTTGGCATCCACGTCCGGGTTCACCCGGATCGCTATCGGCGCGACGACGCCCAGGGAGGTCGCGACCTCGCTCAGCGCCCGCATCTCGGGCTCGGATTCCAGGTTGAACTGCCGGATACCGCCCAGGAGCGCCGTCCGCATCTCGCCCCGCGTCTTGCCCACGCCGGAAAATACGATCCGCTCGCCTGGAACGCCCGCGGCCTTGGCGCGGCGGTATTCGCCCTCGGACACCACGTCCATGCCCGCCCCTTCCTCGCCCAGGAGCTTCAGGACCGCGACGTTCGACAATGCCTTGACCGCGAAGCACACAAGGTGCGGCATCCCCTTCAGCGCCTCGTCGAACAGGCTCAGGTGACGCAGCAGCGTGGCCGAGGAATAGACATAGACGGGCGTGCCCACGGCGGCCGCAATCTCCGACAGCGGCACGTCCTCGGCCCAGAGTTCACCGTCGCGGGTCAGGAAGTGGTCCATGGGCGTCTCCTTTGGCGCGCCCTCTTAGACCGGACCGGCTTCCGGCGAAAGCCGGGCACGGCCCCGATGCCGCGCCTGTCAGATGCCGCGCCGGTCAGGCATCCGGACCCGTCAGAGCCCGAGGCCGACCGACACGCTGCCGTTCGAAAGCCCGACGCCCGCGTCCATGAAGACGCCGCCCGTGCCGACCCCCACGCCGACGCTGCCATTGGGCCGCATCGGCGGACCGTCCGCCCCGCAGGCGGCCAAGGCGAGAAGGGTCACGAGGGCCGCGAGTCTCATCCCAGTTGCTCCGTCCATCGGGCGATCTGCTCCCTCACCCGGACGGGCGAGGTGCCGCCATAGGAGGTGCGGCTGCGGACGGAGTTGTCCACGCCCAGCACGGCGAAGACATCGTCGGTGATGCCCTCGTGAACCGCCCGCATCTCGTCCAGCGAGAGGTCGGGCAGGTCCACGCCCTTGGCCTCGGCCCGGGCGACCAGCGCCCCCGTCACGTGATGCGCCTCGCGGAAGGGCATCCCCTTGGCGCGCACCAGCCAGTCGGCAAGGTCCGTCGCCGTGGCAAAGCCCGCCCCCGCCGCCGCGCGCATCCGCTCGGGGTCGGGCCGCAGATCGGTCATCATCCCCGTCGTCGCCGCCAGCGCCAGCATCAGGCTGTCCGCCGCGTCGAAGACCTGCTCTTTATCTTCTTGCATGTCCTTGGAATAGGCGAGCGGCAGCCCCTTCATGATCGTCAGCAGCGCGACCGACGCCCCGAAGACCCGCCCCGTCTTGGCCCGCACCAGCTCGGCGGCATCCGGGTTCCGCTTCTGCGGCATGATGGACGATCCCGTGGAGAACCGGTCCGACAGTCGCACGAAGCGGAACTGCGCCGTAGACCAGATCACCAGCTCCTCGGCCAGCCGGCTCAGATGCATGGCGCAGATGCTCGCGGCGCCCAGGAACTCCAGCGCGAAGTCCCGGTCCGACACAGCGTCGAGGCTGTTCGCCATCGGCCGGTCGAAGCCCAGCTCCCGCGCCGTCATCGCCCGGTCGATCGGGAAGGACGTGCCCGCCAGCGCCGCGGACCCGAGCGGGCTTTCGTTCATCCGCTTGCGCGCATCCGCGAACCGCCCGCGGTCGCGGCCCAGCATCTCCACATAAGCCATCATGTGATGGCCCCAGGTGACCGGCTGCGCCGACTGGAGGTGGGTGAAGCCCGGCATCACCCACTCGGCCCCCGCCTCGGCCTGCGCCAAGAGCGCGCGTTGCAGCGCCACCAGCGCCCCTTCCGCCGCGTCGCACTGGTCCCGGACCCAGAGCCGGAAGTCCACCGCCACCTGGTCGTTGCGGCTCCGCGCCGTGTGGAGCCGCTTGGCGGGCTCCCCGATCAGCTCGCCCAACCGCGACTCCACGTTCATGTGGATGTCCTCGAGCGCGGTGGAAAAGCGGAACGTCCCCGCCTCGATCTCTGACAGAACGGTGAGCAGCCCTTCCCGGATCGCCTCGGCATCGCTATCCGTAAGGATGCCCACGGCGGCCAGCATGGCCGCATGGGCCCGCGAGCCCGCGATATCCTGGGCGGCGAGCCGTTGGTCGAAGCCGATGGAAGCGTTGATCGCCTCCATGATGGCGTCCGGACCGGAGGCGAAGCGCCCGCCCCACATCGCGTTTGCGGATTTGTCGGCCATGCGTCCTCGGAGGTTATTCATGCGTGCTCTTGTCGCGGCTCTCTACACGGGGGCGCTGCTCGCCGCAAACGGCGCGCTCGCGCAGGACCTCGCAGCCCTGCAGGAAGGCGACATGAGGAAGCTCGCGATCCACGAGGAGCCTCAGGAGGTGCCCGAGGCCGTCTTCGAAGGCGACGGCGGGGCCGAGACGACGCTTTCCGACCTCAAGGGCGAGGTGGTGGTGGTCAATTTCTGGGCCACCTGGTGCGCCCCCTGCCGCGAGGAGATGCCGACGCTCGCCGCGCTCCAGGCAGAGCTGGGCGACGAAGGCGTGCGCGTGGCCACCATCGCCACGGGCCGCAACGACCCCATCGAGCAGGAGCAGTTCCTGGCCGAGGTGGGCGCCGAAAGCCTTCCCGCCTGGCGCGACCCGTCGCAGCAGCTCGCCCGCGCCATGGGCGTCCTGGGCCTGCCGGTCACGGTGATCCTGAACCGCGAGGGGCAGGAGGTCGCCCGCCTGCAAGGCGAGGCCGACTGGTCGAGCGAGAGCGCCCTCGCCATCCTTCGGGCGCTGGCCGCAGAGGGCTGACCCCCTTACGCGTGCCCGGCGGACGACGACAGCGTTTGCGGGTCCACCCCGATGGCCTTAAGAGCGGCGGTCCACTTGTGCTCGTTGGCGCGGCCGAACAGGATCTCGCTCCGGGCCGGGCCGGTGAGCCAGGCGTTCTGGCCGATCTCCTGCTCCAGCTGGCCGGGCCCCCAGCCCGCATAGCCCAGCGCCAGCATCGACGACTTGGGCCCTTGGCCCGCCGCGATGCGGCGCAGGATGTCGAGAGTGGCGGTCATCGACACGTCCTCGTCGATCCTCATGCTGCCGCCGTCGCCCTCGTAGTCGCCCGAGTGGAGCACAAAGCCCCGCCCGCCTTCGACCGGTCCGCCGAAATGCACGCGGATGTCGCGCGCGCCCTTGTCGGGCCGGGGGATGCCCAGTTGCGCCAGCAGGTCGGCAAAGCGGAGTTCGGTCACGGGCTTGTTGACGATGATGCCCATGGCCCCGTCCTCGCCGTGCGCGCACAGGTAGACCACGCTCCGCTCGAAGCGGGGGTCGCCCATGGCGGGCATCGCGATCAGGAGCTTGCCGGCGAGGGAGGCGTAGGGGGTGTTCATGCACCAATGGTGGGGCGACCGGCGGGGGCCTTCAAGGGCGACCCTTTCAGGGTGCCGTCACGTCCCGGCCACGGTTGCGCGAGCTTGTCCGCCGAACGGGCCGGTTCTCGGGAAGGTGACTTTGCCCTCCGGCGTAGCTCTGGAATGAAGGGGGCATGAAAGCCCTCCTGACCCTCTCCGCCTTGGCGTTCCTCCTCTCCGTTCCTCCGGCAAGGGCCGAGGGGATTCCCGACGACCTTGCCCGGATCGAGGTGCTGCCGGGCTGGCGGACGGCCGACGGGCGGCACATGGCGGCGCTGCGGCTGGTCCTCGCGCCCGGCTGGAAGACCTACTGGCGCGCCCCTGGGTCGGCGGGGCTCGCCCCCATCCTCGACTTCGAGGCGTCCACCGGCATCGACGGGGCCGAGGCGCGCTGGCCGGTCCCGGAGGTGTTCCATTTCAACGGCATGCGCTCCATCGGCTACCACGACGCCGTGACGATCCCGGTCGAGCTGTCGATCGACCCGGCCAAGGGGCCCGCGCATTTGGCCGGCGCCGTCGAGATCGGCGTTTGCGACCAGATCTGCGTGCCCGTGCGCCTGTCCTTCGCGGCCGACCTGCCAGCCGCCGGGGGCCGCGACCCCGCCATCGCCGCGGCGCTGGTGGACCGCCCCTTCACCGCCGAGGAAGCGGGCGCACAGGCCACCTGCGCCGTGACCCCCGACCCGGACGGCCTGGGCCTGACGGTGCGCCTGTCCATGCCCCCTCTCGGCCCCGAGGAAGCGGTGGTGATAGAGTCGGGCGATCCCGGCCTTTGGGTGTCCGAGCCTCGGGCTGAACGGCAGGGCGGCACCCTGGTGGCGACCGCCCAAGCGCTGGCGCGGGACGGCGGCCCGGTGGCCCTGGACCGTTCGGACCTGCGGATCACGGTGCTGGCCCAGGGCCAAGCCGTCGATATCCAGGGCTGCACGGCCGGCTGAGCCTCAGCCTGTCCGCATTCAGCCCGTCCGGCCCTCGCCCAGCCGTGGCATGATCTCCACGAAGTTGCAGGGCATGTGCCGGCTGTCGAGCTGCAGCTTCAGGATGCGGTCCCAGGCGTCGCGACAGGCGCCGGGACTTCCGGGCAGCGCGAACAGGTAGGTGCCGTTGGCCACGCCCCCCGTGGCGCGGCTCTGCACGGCGCTGGTCCCGATGGTTTCATAGGACACGAGCGCGAAGATCGTCCCAAAGGCCTCGATCTCCTTCTCGTAGACGTCGCGATGCGCTTCCACCGTCACGTCCCGCCCCGTGAGCCCCGTGCCGCCCGTGGAGATCACCACGTCGATCTCCGGGTCCGCCACCCAGTGGCGCAGCTGCCCCGCGATCTGCCCCCGCTCGTCGGGCAGGATCGCCCGTGCGGCCAGCACGTGCCCGGCCTCCTCGATCCGCGCGGCCAGCGTGTCGCCCGACCGATCCGTGCCCGGCGTCCGGGTGTCCGACACGGTCAGAAGCGCGATGCGAACGGGATGAAAAGGCAGCGATTCGTCAATCCGCGACATGAAAGTCCTTCTCAGGAGGGGGCGCGAAGCCGCGCGTTGAGAGCCAGGAGATCCGCCCAGGCCTCGCGCTTGGCGGGCGGGTTCCGCAGCAGGTAGCTCGGATGGAACGACGGCAGGGCAGGCCGCCCGGCGGCCTCGGTCCACTGGCCCCGGATCTGGGTGATCCCACCCCGGTTCAAAAGCGCCAGCGCGGGCGAGTTGCCCAGGATCAGCAGGACGCGCGGGGCGGCCAACTCCACATGACGGTGCAGAAAGGGCCGCCAGCGGTCGATCTCGGGCGTCTCGGGGCGGCGGTTCCCCGGCGGGCGCCACGGCAGGACGTTGGTGATGTAGACGGCGCGGGCCGGGTCCGGGTCCGCGCGATCGCGCCCGATGGCCGCGAGCATCCGGTCCAGAAGCTGCCCCGCCGCGCCGACAAAGGGCTTGCCCTGGATGTCCTCGTCCCGCCCTGGCGCCTCGCCCACCACCATCAGCGGCGCGCCCGCCGTGCCGTCGGCAAAGACGAAGCTGCGCGCGCCGGGCTTCAGCTCGCAATCGAAGCCGTCCATGGCTGCGGCAAGCGCCGGCAGGTCCCCCGCGCCCTCGGCCAGCGCACGGGCCGCGGCGACCGGGTCCGCCGGGGCGCTGGCGACGAAGGGCGCGGCCACCGGCGGCGCGGCTTGGGCCGGTTTGGCGGACCGCGCCTCCAGCGCGTAGCGGTTGACCGGCTCCTCCCCGATCGCCTCGTCGGCGCCAAGCTCCAGGAGCCAGTCGAGCGCGGCACGGGCGTGAAGAAGGGCGGGGTCCATGCCCGTCATCCTAGCCCAGCACGCCCCGGAAGGGCAGGGGGCCTGGAACGCCTCCGGCACCCCGGCGTTCCCTGTCCAAGGCTATCGCGGGAAAGGTGCATCATGGCAGAGGACGTGAGGCGCGACAGCGGGCCGGCCATGTGGCGCGGCGTTCTGGGCCGCTGCCCGAACTGCGGCGAAGGGCACCTCTTCGCGGGCTTCCTGCGGATCATGCCGGAATGCCTGGCCTGCGGTGAGCCCTTGGGCCGCTACCGCGCCGCGGACGGGCCCGCCTTCATCACCATCAGCGTCGTGGGCCTCCTCCTCATCCCCATCCTGGGCTGGAGCTTTGTCGCCCTGCGCCCCGACCCCCTGACCCTGGCTGTGATCCTGACCTTGTCGGTGACCGTGCTGACGCTCGCGGTGCTGCGGCTCGTGAAGGGGGCCTGGGTCGGCTATCTCTGGTCCATGCACGAGATCGACCGGGGCGCGTGACGCACTGCTGGTCCCAGGGCCTGCGCTCCCTTAGGACAACCCCGACGACGCCAGCCCGAGGGGGAGCCCCATGTTCACCGCCGCCATCGAGGCGTTCCGCATCGCCGGAACTTTCACCATCAGCCGGGGCTCCAAGACCGAGGCCCGGGTCGTCACTGCGCGGGTGACGCGCGACGGCGTGACGGGCTGGGGGGAATGCGTCCCCTACGCCCGTTACGGAGAAACGGCCGAGGGCGTGGCCCAGGCCATCGCCGCGCTGCCCCCCGACCTGACGCGTGAGGCGCTCCAGGATCTCCTCCCGCCCGGCGCGGCACGGAACGCCGCCGATTGCGCGCTTTGGGACTGGGCGGCCAAGCGGGCCGGGGTGCGGGTCTGGGACCTCCTGGGCCTGCCCGCGCCGGGGCCGGTCGTCACAGCCTTCACCCTGTCGCTAGACACGCCCGAGGCGATGGAGGCGCAGGCCCGCGCCAACGCCGGGCGCCCCCTTCTCAAGATCAAGCTCGGCACCTCCTCCGATATGCCCCGGCTCGAGGCCGTGCGGCGCGGCGCCCCCCGGTCCCGCCTGATCGTGGACGCCAATGAAGGCTGGACGCCGGACGTCTACGCCGACCTCGCCCCCCATCTCCTCCGGCTGGGCGTGGAGGCGGTGGAGCAGCCCCTTCCCGCCGGGCGGGACGAGGCGCTGGGCGACATGGCCCGCCCCCTGCCGGTCTGCGCAGACGAGAGCTGCCACGACCGCGCCTCCCTGCCGCGGCTGCGGGGCCGCTACGACATGGCCAACATCAAGCTCGACAAGACCGGGGGGCTGACCGAGGCGCTGGCCCTGCGGGACGAGGCCCGCGCGATGGGCTTCAGGGTCATGGTGGGCTGCATGGTGGGCACTTCTCTCGCCATGGCGCCCGCCGTCCTTGTGGCGCAGGGCTGCGACCTGGCCGACCTTGACGGGCCGCTCCTTCTCGCGCAGGACCGCCCGCGCCCGCTCGGCTACTCCGAGGCGGGGGTCCATCCGCCCGAGGCGGATCTGTGGGGGTGAGCATGAGCCGCATCGTCTACGTCAACGGCGAGTACCTGCCGGAATCCGAGGCCAAGGTCTCGGTCTTCGACCGCGGCTTCCTGATGGCCGACGGCGTCTACGAGGTGACCTCCGTCCTCGGCGGCAAGCTCGTGGACTTCGACGGCCACACGGCCCGCCTCCGTCGCTCCTTGTCCGAACTCGACATGGCGTCCCCCGCCTCCGACGAGGATCTGCTCGCCATCCACCGCGAGCTCGTCGCCCGCAACGGCATCGAGGACGGGATGGTCTATCTCCAGGTCACGCGCGGCGCGCCCTCGGAACGCGACTTCGCGTACCCCGACGCCTCGGTGCCGCCGACGCTCGTGCTGTTCACCCAAGCCAAGCCCGGCCTCGCCGACAGCCCCCTTGCGAAGACCGGCATGAAAGTCATCTCCATCCCCGACCAGCGCTGGGCGCGGCGGGACATCAAGACCGTGCAGCTCCTGTATCCGTCCATGGGCAAGATGATGGCCAAGGCGGCGGGCGCCGACGACGCCTGGATGGTCGAGGATGGCGCCATCACCGAAGGCACCTCGAACAACGCCTACATCGTCAAGGGCCAGACCATCGTCACCCGCGACCTTGGGAACCACATCCTGTCCGGCATCACCCGCGCGGCGGTCCTCCGCTTCGCGCAGGAAGCGCAGATGAAGGTGGAGGAGCGCCCCTTTACCCTCGACGAGGCGCTGGCCGCCGACGAGGCCTTCATCACCTCGGCCACGACCTTTGTGATGCCAGTGGTGCGCATCGACGGCCGCGACCTGGGAACCGGCAAGCCCGGCCCCGTCGCCACCCGCCTGCGCGAGATCTACATCGAGGAAAGCCGCAAGGCGGCGGTCTGAGACACGACGGTTGCGCGGCCCCCAGGGCCGCGTCCTCCCGCACCACGGGATCCTGCCCTCAGTGGCGGGTGTAGCGCGCCCTTACGTCCTGCTCTTCCTCCGCCCCAAGGGGCCAAACCGCGAACAGCTCGTCGAGGATGCCCTCCAGATCGGGCTGCGTCTCGGTGCGCCGTGCGCGGAACCGAGGAGCCGACAAGGAGGCCAGGGCCGCCACCAGAGAAGTCATGAACATGACACTTCCAACAAACCAGGACAGGACCAGAGGGCCCGCAAGCGGACCGACCCACAAACGCGCGAGTTGGACAAAAGGTTTCGAGAAATCTTCGGAACATGGTCTTCGTTTGTCGAAGAATTGGCGAGATTCCGCTGATCATGTGGCGAACGATCCGCCAGTGGCACGCCTGAGATCCCGCTCAGCGTGGGGTCCTGTCACGGTGATCGAACAGCGCGTGGATGAACAGCAGGATGCCCGACAGTTCCAGCCCTTCTTCCAGGCTCGTGAGCAGGCGGTAGCCCTGTCCGTTCAGGCCGGCTTCCTCCATGACGCTGCCGCTTATCATCTCGACGCCCACGGCGCCCGAAAGGAACAGGAGCGCGGAGGCGATCATCAGCGAACTGGTCCGGCGGCCGAGCGACTGCAGGAACGGCATCAGCAGGATCAGGCCGGCAAGGCTCAGGAGGCCGGCCGGCAGGGCCCAGGCAAAGAACAAGAGGCCGGTTCCGTCGATTTGCTCCCTGAAGTGCACGGAGAACCGCTCATGAAGGCCATAGAACTCGTCAAAGGACAGGGCGACAAAGAGCATGGCCAAGACGAACCACAGCGACGCTTTGGGCTTGCCCAGGTCCATCGCGGCCTGTCCGTTCAGGAACAGCAGGATGGCGGCCGCGAAATGCCCCAGGATCGACACCCAGGTAAGAATTCCGATCTCCTGGTCGGGATCAAGGACCCAGACACGCTCGCCGTTGGCCTGGAAGGGGATCAGGGTCTGAACCAAGCCCAGCGCCCAAAGAACGAACACCGCGCCGGCGACGCGCCGCAAGACGACCTGCCAGCGGAGCTGCGACCCGGACCCGGAGCGTGGTCCGAACCGCGCTTCTCCTGAAAGACCTTCCCCCGTCCCGTCCACCACAGGCAACCCTCCAGACCGATGTGACCAGGGGGTAAGTCTAGTCTTCATGGTTCTGTTACAAAGGGGACGACCCGTGCTTCGATTGGGGGTCGATCGGGTCCACGGCCCGCGTGGCGCTCAGGTCCACGCCGCTAGCCCTGTGTCGATGAGCCTTTCCTTCGGCCAAGGGCGCGCTGTCCCCGCCGCGCGGCGATGGGCCCGTCAGGACCCGTCTGTCTTTTCCACATTGGCGGCGAAGGCCTCGCGGAAGGCCGCCTGCTTGGACGCGTCCGCCTCGGTCTGGTGGGCGGCGACCCAGTCCGCATAGGGCATTCCATAGAACAACTCCCGCGCCTCGTCCTTGGTCATGGGAACGCCACGGTCGGCGGCGGCTTCCCCCATCCAGCGGCTCAGGCAATTGCGGCAGAACCCGGCCATCGTCATCAGGTCGATGTTCTGCACGTCCGGCCGGGCCTGCAGCAGGTGGGCACGCAGCGCGCGAAAGGCGGCGGCCTCGATCTCGGTGCGGGTGGCGTCATCCATGGGGGGTCCTCCGGGCTTCGGAAAGGGCGTCCTGCAGGATCGGAGCCAGGCGCGCGGCCCAGGTCTCCTGCTCCTCGGGCGTGGCGATCAGGTCGTTGCGCAGTTCCACCAGAACATTCAGCCGTCCGGGCCCCAGCGCGTGGCGGTCGATGCTGTCGCCGGGCAGATGGCCCGAATAGGGCTGGTTGTCCCCCACGCACAGGTCCGCCTCGGCCCCAAGCCGCCGCAGCACGGGCTGGGCCAGCCGCCCGTCGCGATGCGAATGCAGCACGGCCACCTGCCAGGGGCGGGGCGGGCGGCCCTTGAGCTGCGGGGTGAAGCTGTGGATCGCCAGGATCGCCGGGTCCTTGCGCGCCCCAAGAAGCCCGTCCAGCGCGGCATGGTAGGGACGGTACAGCCGGTCGAGCCGGGCCTCCACATCCTCGGGCGTCAGCCGCCGGTTGGCCGGAATGACCGAGCCGTCGTACAGGCGCATCAGCATGGTCGGGTCGTCCTCGCCCCGGTTGGGGTCGATCACAAGGCGCGAGAAGCGGGCCAGGATTGCCGGGCTGCCCAGATGGCGCGCCAGCGCCCGCGCGAGCCCCGCCGCCCCCACGTCATAGGCGATATGCCGCGCCATATCCCAAGCGGGCAGGCCGAGATCGCCCCCCGCGACCCAGTCGGGCACTGCGTTCGAGGCGTGGTCGCAGGTCACCACCCAGGGCCCTGGCCAGGGACCGGACGCCTCCGCATCCACGATTTCGTAAGCCGGATGGGTGAGGAGGGGGTCGGCGCGCAGGGTCATGGGGCCTTCCCATAGGCCAGTTGTCGCGCGAAGGAAATCGCGCCATAAGCCGCGGCGCAGACAGCCGCGCTGTTAGCGCTATCAGGTCGGTCCGGCCGAAGGAGATCCGCATGAGACGTCACCGCAAGGTCAAGATCGTGGCCACGCTGGGCCCCGCCTCCTCCAGCAAGGAGGTGATCCGCGCCCTCCACGAGGCCGGCGCCGACGTCTTTCGCCTCAACATGAGCCATGGCGGCCATGAGGACGTGGCCGCCCGCCACCGCATCATCCGCGAAGTGGAGGCCGAGTCGGGTCAGCCCATCGGCATCCTGGCCGACCTGCAGGGCCCCAAGCTTCGCGTCGGGGTCTTCGGCGGCGAGGGCTCGGCCGAACTGGCGGTGGGCGCGGCCTTCCGGCTCGACCTCGATCCCGCGCCGGGCGACGTGACCCGCGTCCAGCTTCCCCACAAGGAGATCTTCGACGCGCTCGAACCCGGGGCCTCGCTGCTCGTCAACGACGGCAAGATCCGCCTCAAGGTCGTGGATTGCGGCGCGGACTATGCCAACTGCACGGTGACGGTGGGCGGCACCATCTCCAACCGCAAGGGCGTGAACGTGCCCGACGTGGTGCTCCCCCTGGCCGCGCTGTCGGACAAGGATCGCCGCGACCTCGAATTCGTCTGCGAACTGGGCGTGGACTGGCTGGCGCTCAGCTTCGTGCAGCGCGCCGCCGACGTGGAGGAGGCCCGCACCCTGTGCAAGGGCCGCGCCGCGATCCTCAGCAAGATCGAAAAGCCCGCCGCGGTCAAATCCTTCGACGAGATCCTCGCCGTGTCCGACGGGATCATGGTCGCGCGCGGCGACCTCGGGGTCGAATTGCCCGTCCAGAACGTGCCGCCCATCCAGAAGCGGCTCGTCCGCAAGTGCCGCGCCGCCGCCAAGCCGGTGATCGTGGCCACCCAGATGCTCGAATCCATGATCGAGTCCCCCGTGCCCACGCGGGCCGAGGTGTCGGACGTGGCCACCGCCATCTACGAGGGCGCGGACGCGATCATGCTGTCGGCCGAATCCGCCGCGGGCAGCTTCCCGCGCGAAGCCGTGGCGACCATGGACGCCGTCGCCCGCGAGGTCGAATCCGACCCGACCTACACCCAGATCATCGAAGCCTCGCGCATGGCCGAGCGCAGGACCGTGGCCGACGGCATCGTCGCCGCTGCCCGCGAGATCGCGGAAACCACCGACGTCAAGGCCATCGCCTGCTTCTCCGAATCCGGCACCACCGCGCTCCTCGTCGCGCGCGAACGTCCGCGCGTGCCGATCATCGCCCTCACCTCCGTCGAGGCCACGGCCCGCCGGCTGTCCCTGTCCTGGGGCGTGGACTGCGTGGTGTCGGATCCGGTGGACCGCTTCAAGCACGCCGTGCTGGCCGCGATTCATGCGGCGGTGCAGCAGGATTATGCCGCGCCCACCGACCGCATCGTCGTCACCGCAGGCGTGCCGTTCAACACGCCCGGCTCCACGAACATCCTGCGCGTCGCCCCCTGCCAGGAACGCCTGATCTACGAAGGCGAGCCCGAGTGAGGTCTTGCCCTCTGCCGCGCGCCATTCTATAGGGCGCGCTCCGAACTATCGCACGGCTGGCCAAGTGGCATTGCCTCACCGTGCGCCACGCTCATGCAAGGAGCCGAAAATGCCCAAGATGAAGACCAAGTCGAGCGCCAAGAAGCGCTTCAAGGTGACCGCCTCCGGCCTGATCAAGGCCGGCCAGACCGGCAAGCGTCACGGCATGATCAAGCGGACCACCAAGTTCATCCGTCAGGCGCGGGGAACCACGGTCTTGTCCGAGCAGGACACGAAGATCATCAAGTCCTACATGCCCTACGCCCGCTGAGAGGAGACGGATAGATGTCCCGTACCAAGACCGGTCCCGTCACCCACCGTCGCCACAAGAAGGTCCTCGAGGCCGCCAAGGGCTACTACGATCACCGCCGCCGCACCTTCAAGGTCGCGAAGCAGGCTGTGGACAAGGCGAACCAGTACGCCACCCGCGACCGCCGCGTCCGCAAGCGGGACTTCCGCGCGCTCTGGATCCAGCGGATCAACGCCGCCGTCCGCGCCTTCGACGCCAGCCTGACCTATTCGCGCTTCATCAACGGCCTGTCGCTCGCCGGCATCGAGGTTGACCGCAAGGTCCTCGCCGATCTCGCCGTCCACGAACCCGAAGCGTTCAACGCCATCGCCGACAAGGCCCGCGCGGCCCTGCCAGCGTAAGCAGTAGCTGATCCGTAGCAGATCAGTGGGCGTCGGAGGAACACTCCGGCGCCCTTCTTGTTAGAACTCGGCCCAGACCTGATCGCGGTTCTCGGCCCGCCTGTCATGGGACCAGCCGCTCGGGCCATTCCCGGCGTCCAGCCAGTCCAGGACGGCGCTGCCCAGCAGGCCCAGGTTCAGGCCCAGGATGTAAAGAAGCGCTGCCTGCCACCACGTCGCCCCGAACACGAGAGCGGCGCTCGCACTGGTCAGGCCGACATGCACGCCAACCACGAGATGATGAACCATGGTCGGTCCTCCGTGATGTTGGACCGGGATTGCGAAATCGGACCAGTCGGCGGCCCATGATCCTCCGAGTTAACGGACCCTGTAGGGACTTCAATGCGGGGGTGCACCCCACAGGCCTGCCTCGGCGTAAACTGGCCTGATCAGGCCATTATCGGCCGACATTCAGGGGTTTCAGCCGGATCTGACCCCTAGGCTGCGCGCGGATGGCAGCGCGGACAGGCTGGCGGGCCGCTTGTCGGACGCTGTCCCACGCCATGTGGAGCAGCAGGCTCGCCACCCAGGCCAGGTTGCCCAGCACCAGATAGGCCAGCACGGCCATCCAGCCCGGCTGCCCGGCGAACAGCGCCGCCGCTGCCGCCCCAAGCCCCCCCAGAACACCCACCATCAGATGACCCAGCAGCATCCGGACCTCCTTGCCCCCGACCGGACCATTTCGGTGGGGGCTTTTAATCTCGATCAACAAGGTCGAGATTAGACTGCGACGGCTCCATGTCAACCGGAACAACCCTCGGCTGTGGCCCTCCGTTCCGGTCGCCGGTTCACGGTCTTGCGCGCCCCCGGCAGGGACGGTAACCGACCCCGACCGGCACAGGGTGGGGCGCATGGACGATCTGCGGGACAAGTATCTGAACGCCATCGGCACGGCCGCCGACGAAAGCGCGCTCGAGGAGGTCCGCCTCGCCGCCCTGGGCAAGAAAGGTGAGATCGCGCTGCAGATGCGCGAACTGGGCTCCATGCCACCCGAACAGCGCCTGACCGTCGCCCCGGTTCTCAACGCCCTGCGGGACGAGGTGGCCTCGGCCATTGCCGCCAAGAAGGCCGCGCTCCAGGACGCCGCTCTCGATGAACGGCTCCGGGCCGAATGGCTGGACGTGACGCTGCCCGTCCGGCCCCGCCGCATGGGCACCATCCACCCGATCACCCAGGTCACCGAGGAGGTCACGCAGATCTTCGCCGCCATGGGCTATGCCGTGGCCGAGGGTCCGCAGGTCGAGGATGACTGGCACAACTTCGACGCGCTCAACATCGCGCCCGAGCATCCTGCCCGGCAGGAGCACGACACCTTCTACATGCATCGCGCCGAGGGTGATAACCGCCCGCCCCATGTCCTGCGCACCCACACGAGCCCCGTGCAGATCCGCGCCATGCTGGCCCAGGGCGCGCCGATCCGCGTGATCGCCCCCGGCCGGGTGTTCCGCGCCGACTACGACCAGACCCATTCCCCGATGTTCCATCAGGTCGAAGGGCTGGCCATCGGCCGCGACATTACCATGGCGAACCTGAAATGGACCCTTGAGGAGTTCATCAAGGCCTTCTTCGAGGTGGACCGCGTGGACCTCCGCTTCCGCGCCTCGCACTTCCCCTTCACCGAGCCCTCGGCCGAGGTCGACATCCGCTGCTCCTGGGAAGGCGGGACGCTCAAGCTGGGCGAAGGCGACAGCTGGCTGGAAATCCTGGGCAGCGGCATGGTCCACCCCAAGGTCCTGACTGCTGGCGGCATCGACCCCGCCCAGTGGCAGGGCTTCGCCTTCGGCATGGGCATCGACCGCATCGCCATGCTGAAATACGGCATCCCCGACCTGCGCGCCTTCTTCGAGAGCGACCTGCGGTGGCTCCGGCACTATGGGTTTGGGGCGCTGGAGGTGCCGGGACTGGCGGGCAGGTCGTAGAGCCTAGTATTGCCTGCCCTGCTCACCTGCCGTCATTGGAGAGTAAGGTCATGTCAAGCTACTGGAGACATGACACATTCGAAAACGGAACGTCGCGTCGGCGATTATGCTGGTAGCGGTTACCTGCTCCTTCACGTCATAGGCGCAGGTCGCGGTGTCAGCAGCGCGTGTCAGCTAGCAGCCCGGACACTCCATCCTTGTGAGGGAGCCGAGTTCTTTGCCTCAGTAGAACAGACGGATATCCTGCCCCGAGCTGCACTGCAGGGCTTGACCCCGCTTCGCGGCCAACTTGGATGACGCTGCGCGCTCAAAGTCGAGAGCAGCACGCCGCGCTTGTTGGAGTCCGTCATGCCGAAGTCCATCGCTGCCATCCCTGCGCTTGCCGCCTGCTTGTGGGCCAGCGAAGCGATGGCCGAACCGCTGTTCCCCAACTCGGTCGTGTCGAACGACATCGAGTTCATCGCGGCGGACGACCCGGCCGTGTTCGGCTGCCTGCGCACCTTAGGGCAGGCCACCCAGGAGATGCCGGGCGCGCTCGACACCGACGAGCTCATGGTGGAGGGCGTCCACACCTTCGCCGTGGCCTTCGCGGATGACACCGAGGTCGGTGTTTGGGTCCACCCCTCGGTGGGGACGCAGGCGGATGCAGAGGCGGTGGCGGCCCTGCTTGTCGGGCCTATCGGTCGCCTTCCGGCGGTCATGCGGCGGACGTTGTCGCATGTCGTCATCCATTCCGGCGATCACACGGCCTTCGGCGAGCACTTGGGCCACTTCTTTGTCGTGTACGCCGACAACGTCCGCGCGCGTATCGCCACCCATGACCTGGAAGAGACGGTGTTCCACGAGGCGGTTCACGCGACGCTCGACGCGGCGTGGGCCCAAAGCGAGGAGTGGCGGCAGGCGCAGGCGGCGGACGGAGCGTTCATCACCGAATACGCCGCCGCAGACCCAGAGGGCGAGGATCTCGCCGAGTCTGCGCTCTTCGCCTACGCCCACCTCAGGCATCCCGACCGCCTGCCCCCGGAGGTGGCGCGCGGCGTGGAGGCGATCATGCCCGCACGGCTCGCGTTCTTCGAGCGGCTCTTCGCCGCGCCGGAGCCCGACGTCGCGGGGGCGGAGCGCCTAGCAGGCGTAGGGTGCGCTTCAGCGCACCACTCTGCGCCCGGACCTTTGGTGCGCTGAAGCGCACCCACCGGCCCTCCCCCGCCCAACTGGACGTCCCCCGTCCCCCGCGCTAGGAACCGCCGACCCGACCGGAAGGCCCTGCGCATGAAATTCACCCTCTCCTGGCTCCGCGACCACCTCGACACCACTGCCTCGGTCCCCGAGATCGCGGACGCGCTGACCGACCTCGGGCTCGAGGTCGAGGGCATCCACGACCCCGCCGCGCAGCTTCGCCCCTTCACGATCGCCAAGGTCCTCGACGCCCAGCAGCACCCGAACGCCGACAAGTTGCGCGTCTGCCAGGTGCAGACCAAGGACGGCGTCCAGCAGATCGTCTGCGGCGCGCCCAACGCGCGGGCCGGGATCACGGTGGTCCTCGCCAGCCCCGGCACCTACGTCCCCGGTATCGACACGACCATCGGCGTGGGCAAGATCCGGGGCGTCGAAAGCTTTGGCATGATGGCCTCCGAACGCGAGCTGGAACTCTCCGAGGAGCATGACGGCATCATCGAGCTGCCCTCGGGCGAGGTCGGGGATAGCTTCGCCGACTGGCTGGCCGCGAACGACCCGGCCCGCGTGGACCCGGTGATCGAGATCAAGATCACCCCCAACCGCCCCGACGCGCTGGGCGTCCACGGCATCGCCCGCGACCTCGCCGCGCGGGGCCTGGGCACCCTGAGGCCCCTCCCGCCCGTCGCGGTCGAGGGGCGCTTCGACAACCCCGTCGCGATCACGCTCGATCCGGCGCTGGAGGGCGGCTGCCCGCTCTTCGCCGCGCGCCTGATCCGGGGCGTCCGCAACGGGCCCAGCCCCGACTGGCTGCAGGCCCGCCTTCGCGCCATCGGGCTCCGGCCCATCAGCTTTCTCGTGGACGTCACGAACCTGTTCACCTTCGACCTGAACCGCCCGCTGCACGTCTTCGACGCGGACAAGCTGGCGGGCGGCCTCACCGTGCGCCCCGCGCGGGACGGTGAGACGCTGGTCGCGCTCGACGGCAAGACCTACGCCCTGGCGGCGGGCCAGATGGTCATCGCCGACGACAAGGGCCCCCAAAGCCTCGCCGGGATCATGGGCGGCCTCGATACGGGCGTGACCGAAGACACGGTCAACGTGCTTGTCGAATCCGCCCTCTGGGACCCGCTCCGCATCGCCGCCACAGGGCGCGCGCAGAAGATCACCTCGGACGCCCGCTACCGGTTCGAACGCGGCGTGGACCCGGCCTTTGCCGAGGAGGGGCTCGACCGCGCCGTGGCGATGATCCAGTCCATCGCGGGCGGCGAGGCGTCGAACGTCACCGTCGCGGGCGCGGTCCCCGACACGGCGCGCGCCTACCGCTTCGACCCCGATCGCCTGCGCCGCCTTGTGGGCCTCGATCTGCCCGAGGGGGACCAGCGCCGCATCCTTCAGGCGCTGGGCTTCCGGGTCGAGGGCGACCGCGCCCATGTCCCGTCCTGGCGTCCCGACGTCCAGGGCGACGCCGACATCGTGGAGGAGGTCGCGCGCGTGGCCTCGCTCACCCGCCTCCGGGGCGAGCCGCTGGACAACGGGGGCTCCGCGATACCCAAGCCCGTCCTCACCCCGGCGCAGGCCCGGCTGGGCACGGCCAAGCGGACGCTGGCGGCGCTGGGCTACAACGAATGCGTCACCTACGCCTTCATCGAGCAGAGCGCCGCCGCCCTGTTCGGCGGCGGGGACGAGGCGCGGCGCATCGGCAACCCCATCGCCTCGGACCTGTCGGACCTGCGCCCCTCGCTGCTGCCCGGCCTCCTCAAGGCCGCCCAGCGGAACCAGGCGCGCGGGTTCAACGACCTCGCCCTGTTCGAGGCCAGCGAGGCCTTCACCGGCGGCGAACCGGGCGAGCAGCGCCGCGAGGTGGCGGGCCTTCTCGTGGGCCGGGACTCCGCACGCGGCGTCCATGGGCCGGGCCGCGCCTTCGACCTGTTCGACGCCAAGGCCGACCTCGAGGCGCTGCTGTCCACTCTGGGCGCGCCCGCCAAGCTCCAGATCCGCCGCGAGGGCAGCGCGTGGTGGCACCCCGGCCGCCACGGCGTCGTCACGCTCGGCCCCAAGACCGTCCTGGCCGAATTCGGCGAGCTTCACCCCCGCGTCCTCAAGGCGCTGGACGTGAAAGGCCCCGCCGTGGCTTTCACCCTGTGGCCCGACGCGATCCCGCTGCCCCGCGCCTCCGGCCGCGCCCGGCCCAGGCTTGACACCAGCGACCTCCAGGCGGTGGAGCGCGACTTCGCCTTCGTGGTGGACGCCCGCATCGAGGCGCAGGCGCTGGTCCAGGCCGCGCAGGGGGCCGACAAGGCGCTGATCGCCGAAGTCCGGGTCTTCGACGCCTTCCAGGGCGGCAGCCTACCCGAGGGCAAGAAGTCCCTGGCCCTGACCGTGCGCCTGCAGCCCAGAACCGCCACGCTGACCGACACGGAGATCGAGCAGGTCAGCGCCCGGATCGTGGACAAGGTATCCAAGGCCACGGGCGCGACGCTGCGCACCTGACGCGAACAGGGGCGGCCCGCGCCGCCCCCGTCACCTCAGCGCGGCGGGATGTTCTTGGCCGCTTGCGCCGCGGGCCGCGCAAAGAAGCGGTCCACATAGGCCGGGACGTTCACCAGCCCGTCCCAGCCCACCAGCGGCTTGGCCCCATAGAAATCGAGCGTCCCGAGCCAGGGCCCGATCGCCATGTCCGCGATCGAATACTCGCCCGCGACCCACTCCCGGCCCTCCAGCCGCGTGTCCAGCACGTTCAGCAGCCGCTTGGCCTCGGTCACGAAGCGCTCGCGCGGGCGGGGGTCTTCGATGTCCTTGCCGGCGAACTTCACGAAGAAGCCCATCTGCCCCAGCATCGGCCCCAGGCCGCCCATCTGCCACATGACCCACTGGATCACCGTCATGCGGTCGGCGGGCGTGGCGCCCAGGAACATCCCCGTCTTTTCCGCCAGATAGAGCAGGATCGCCCCGCTCTCGAACAGCGCCAGCGGCTGCCCGCCCGGCCCGTCGGGGTCGATGATCGCGGGGATCTTGTTGTTGGGGTTCAGCGACAGGAACTCGGGGGACCGCACATTGGCGTCCTCCAGCGTCACCCGGTGCGCCTCGTAGGGCAGGCCCGTTTCCTCCAGCATGCAGGACACCTTCTGCCCGTTGGGCGTCGGATAGGAAAACAGCTGGAGCTTCGTTGGGTCCTCCACCGGCCATTTGCGGGTGATCGGAAAGGCGGACAGGTCGGCCATGGGGCGCTCCTTTGGGCGTCGTTGACGGGTTCGCACCTAGTGCGGCGCGGGGGCCAAGAAAATCGTGGAAAAGCGAACAGTGCTTCTGCACAATTGACCCAAGGTCAGCACGAACAGGGAGCGAGTGCCATGATCAAGGAGTTTCGCGACTTCATCGCCAAGGGCAACGTGATGGACCTGGCCGTGGGGATCATCATCGGCGCGGCCTTCACGGCCATCGTCAGCAGCCTCGTGGATGACATCGTCAACCCGATCCTCGGCCTCATCGTCGGCGGCATCGACTTCACCAACCTGTACTTCGTCATGGCCGGCAGCGTCCCCGAAGGGGCGGGCCTGCAGACGGCCAAGGACTCGGGCGCGGCGGTCTTTGCCTATGGCTCGTTCCTGACGGCGGTGATCAACTTCCTCATCATCGCCTTCGTGGTCTTCCTGCTGGTCAAGGCCATCAACCGGATCAAGGATGCAGCAGCCCGACGCGGAGAAGAGGTCCCCGGCGCCCCCAAGGGTCCCACGCAGGAGGAGCTGCTGACCGACATCCGCAACCTCCTGGCCACGGGCCGCACCACGGTCGCGCCCGCCTCGGCGGCCTCGCCCACATCGCCCGGCGCTTCGGGCGGGATGATGCCCAGCCCCGCCGAGTGATCCGCGCCCGCCGCCGGGGACGTCCAGCATAAAGGCGGCCCGCGCAACGCGCGGTGCCGTCGCAGGACCTTGACGCCGCATTGGCAGGCTGTCCGTGCCTCAGCCCGGAGCCCGCCATGCTCGAAATCCTGGACGCCCTTCGCCGCGATCCGCCGCGCACCGTGTCGCTGCGCGTGATGGGCCTGCCGGTGCCGCGCCTCGCGCCGCCGCGTCCCGATCCGCTGCGGGGCGCGCGCGAGTTCACGGTTCGTCTCCAGTCGCTCTGGCCCGCCGCGGCCCCCTGGGGCGAGCCTCGGCTCCTCGCGGCCTTCGACCAAGCATTGCGCGCCCGGACCGCGCGCCTCCCGGCCCTCCGCATCGGACCGGAGGGCGAGGAGGCCGCCCGCGCCGCCCTTGAGGAGGACCTCCTCCAGAGCTTCCGGACCGTCTGCGCGGACTTTGGGCCCTCAGGCGGCGATGGGGGCCTCGGCCAGGGGCAGCCCCAGCGCCTCGGCGACGGCGGGATGGGCGATGCGCCCCGCATGGACGTTGAGACCGTTCCGCAGATGCGGGTCGGCGGCCAGCGCGCCCTGCCAGCCCTTGTCGGCCAGCGCGAGGAGGAAGGGCAGGGTGGCGTTGCCCAGGCCCAGGGTGGAGGTCCGGGCGACCGCGCCGGGCATGTTGGCGACGCAGTAGTGCATCACCCCATCCACCTCGTAGATCGGGTGCTCGTGGGTGGTGGCGCGCGAGGTCTCGAAGCAGCCACCCTGGTCGATGGCGACGTCCACGATGGCCGCGCCCCGCTTCATGGTGGAGAGTTGCGCCCGGCTCACCAGCTTGGGGGCCGCCGCGCCGGGGATCAGCACCGCCCCGATCACGAGGTCGGCCTCGGCCACCGCTTCGGCCAGGACGCCCGCGCTGGCATGGGCGGTGCGGAAGTCGCGCCCGAAGACCTCGTCCAGATGGCGCAGCCGGGGCAGGGAGCGGTCGAGCACCAGCACCTCGGCCCCCATGCCCGCCGCCACGCGCGCGGCCTGCGTGCCGACAACGCCGCCGCCGATCACGACGACGCGGCCCGGCTGGACGCCCGGAATGCCGCCCAGAAGGACGCCCCGCCCGCCATTGGCCTTCTGCAGCGTCCAGGCGCCGACCTGCGGCGCGAGCTTGCCCGCCACCTCGGACATGGGGGCCAGCAGCGGCAGCCCGCCCTGCGCGTCGGTGACGGTCTCGTAGGCGATGCAGGTCGCCCCCGAATCAAGAAGGTCGCGGGCCTGCTCCGGGTCGGGCGCGAGGTGGAGATAGGTGAACAGCACCTGCCCCTCGCGCAGGCGCTTCCGCTCGGCGGCCTGGGGCTCCTTCACCTTGATGATGAGGTCGGCCCCGGCAAAGACCTCCTCGGCGGTGGTGGCGATGCGCGCGCCCTGCGCGACATAATCCTCGTCCGCGAAGCCCGCGCCGACCCCGGCGCCCGCCTCGACCACGACCTCATGGCCGTGGGCTATGACCTCGCGCGCGGCGTGGGGCGTAAGGCCCACCCGGAACTCCTGGGGCTTGATCTCCTTGGGGCAGCCGATGCGCATGGGGGAACCTCCTTGTTTGGAGGATCCTCGCGCTGGCGCGTCGCAAAAGGGTGGCAAGATCGCCTTGCCATTACCGGTCGTGACGCAGAAACTGCTACCGAGTTCCCTCTTGGCCGGAGAAGATTGCGCCATGCCGCTCGACGCCATCGACCGACGCATCCTGGAGACCCTGCAGAAGCAGGGCCGCCTGTCGAACCAGGACCTGTCGGAGCGTGTGGGACTGTCGCCCTCCGCGAGCCATCGCCGCGTGCAACGGCTGGAGGAGGAGGGCTACATCGCAGGCTATGTGGCGCTGCTGGACCCGAAGCGGCTCGGGCGGACGACGACCGTCTTCGTGGAGATCACCCTGTCGGGCCAGGCCGACGAGGTGCTGGACGCCTTCGAGAAGGCGGTCGCGCGCGTGCCCGAGGTGCTGGAATGCCACCTCATGGCAGGGACGGCGGACTACCTCCTCAAGGTGGCGGCCCTGGACACCGAGGATTTCGCCCGCATTCATCGCAAAAGCCTCGCCACCCTGCCGGGTGTGCGAGGCCTGCAGTCGAGCTTTGCGCTCCGCACCGTGCGTCAGACCACGGCGCTTCCCGTTTAAAGGATCACGTCGCCGGACGCGAAGGTGGTGAGGCCGCGCAGCATGACCTCCATGTCGGCCACGCCGTCGCCGGTCGCATCGGCGCGCAGCAGCACGCCTTCCGACGTGGCGGTCCACCAGACCGAGTTGGCGGCCGCCGTCTGGCCCGAGAACGCGAACGCCTCGTTGGTGGAGGTCGAAGAGGTGCGGGCGTCGATGGCGCTCAAGTCGATGTCGTCCACGCCGCTCACGAAGTCATGCACGGCATCGCGGCGCGAGCCCACCGCGCCGTCGGTCAGCGCGCTGAACACGAACACGTCGCGGACGTTCTCCACCCCGCCATAGTACAGGTCGCGGTCGGCGCCGCCGTTCATGCGGTCGGTGCCCGACCGGCCCACGAGGACGTCTGTTCCTGATCCGCCCAGGAGGCTATCGGCGCCGTCGCGGCCGTCGAGCCAGTCGT
>NZ_VDFU01000019.1 GCF_006152115.1 Rubellimicrobium rubrum
CCCGAGCCCGACCCGCCGCCAACGCCTTCATGCGACGCTCAAGCTCAGCATCCGAAATGCCAGCAGGGCGCTTGGCCGGATCACCCAGGATCGCACTGGCGCGCGTGGCCGTTCCCCCGGCTGCAGGCGGGGTGGGCGTCGCCACGACCCGCTTGCGAGCCTTGGTCTCGACGACAACGTTCTTGGTCCGGCCATGCGAGAAGCTTTGCTTCACGTTGCCGGGCCGGGCGCCGGGAGCGCGAAGGCCAAGGGGTTTCTTGTCGCCGGTATCGTTCATGAAGGGTATCTGTTCCTCAGGGAGCGGCGCGGTCGCCGTCCTCCAGTTCTCTCAGGCCACGGAGTTTCGCGGCCTCCTCTACAACACGATCGGCCAAGGCGCCAGACGCCAAAGCCGCATGGATCACGGTCTGGCGACCGAACGCCTGCCCCAATTCCTCGCTCGTGAGGCAATTGAAGTAGCGCGCACCTTCGGGCGTCCAGAGCTTGGCCTTGCCCCGTTCCGAGCCATCGGAGGCCTGGAGGAGGACGCGGACCTTGGACCAGGCTCTCTTGCCGAGACCCTCACCCGCGAGGGCCAGGGCTTCCTTCACCTTCTCGAAACCCGCTATGGCAACTCCGGCCTTGCGGGCGAGCGATACAAGGTCGACGACCCGAGCGGCCAACTGACGTTCTACCTCGTCCGCAAGACCTTCGGGAACGATGACGGACGCCTTGGCCGCGCGGGCGAACTGGCCCGTCCTCGCCTGTTCCAATATGGGACGGGAAGCCGTGACATACAGCCCTCTCCCAGGAAGTTTTCCGGAGATATCGGGCACGACCGAGTTGTCCGGTCCCACCACGAACCGGACAAGGCCAGACTTGGGCCCGGTTTCGTTGGTGACGAGGCAACGCCGCTCGGGCTCCTCGCGGTCTATCTTGGCGCCGCCGCGCGTCATGAGCATACCGGAGGAGGTCAGACCTCCTCCGCCTCCTCTTGCACGTCCAGGCCGAGCTCTTCGGGATCGATCCAGCCCAGGGCCACCCGCGCGGACATGACCATGTTGCGCGCCTCCTCGAGGCCGAGGTCGAACTTTTCGAGGATGCCGGTGTCCTTTACACGCTGGCCGTCCACTTCGGTCCAACCGCCCGCCAATTCCCAGTCCGCCAGCGTCGCAAAGTCCTCGAGGGTCTTCACGTCATCCTGGGACAAGGCCTCGATCATGGGCGGGGTCAGGCCCGGGAAGTTGATCAGCGACTCCTCCACTCCCAAAGCGCGGGCGCGGTCGAGAACCTTCTTTCGTTCGGCCTCGATGTGGTCGCGGGCGCGGGCCTGCAGTTCGCCGGCGGTGGACTCGTCCACGCCGTCGATGGCCAGCAGATCCTCCTGATCGACATAGGCCACCTCCTCCAGCGTCCGGAAGCCTTCGGCCACCAGCAGCTGGGCAAAGAACTCATCAAGGTCCAGGGCCAGAACGAAGAGCTTAGTGCGTTCGTCGAACTCGGCCTGGCGGCGCTTGGATTCTTCCTCTTCGGTGAGGATGTCGATGTTCAGGCCGGTGAGCAGCGAGGCCAGACGCACGTTCTGACCACGACGTCCGATCGCCAGCGAAAGCTGCTCCTCGGGGACCACGACCTCGATGCGCTCGGCATCGTCGTCGATGACGACCTTGGACACTTCGGCGGGCTGCAGCGCGTTCACGAGGAAGGTCGGGACATCCTCGTTCCACGGAATGATGTCGATCTTCTCGCCCTGGAGTTCGTTCACGACGGCCTGCACCCGGCTGCCGCGCATGCCGACGCAGGCGCCGACGGGATCGATCGAGTTGTCGTAGGAAATCACGGCGATCTTGGCGCGGCTTCCGGGATCGCGCGCCACGGCCTTGATCTCGATGACGCCCTCGTAGATCTCGGGCACCTCCATCTTGAAGAGCTCGGCCATGAACTCGGGCGCGGTGCGGCTCAGGAAGATCTGCGGACCCCGGACCTCGCGGCGCACATCCTTGACGAAGGCGCGGATACGGTCGCCGGGGCGATAGGCTTCTCGGCCGATCTTCTCGTTGCGGCGCAGGATGGCTTCGCCCGCGCCCACGTCGACGATGACGTTGCCGTATTCCTCGCGCTTGACGGTGGCGTTGATGATGGTGCCGACGCGGTCCTTAAATTCCTCGAACTGGCGGTCGCGCTCGGCCTCGCGGACCTTCTGGAGGATGACCTGCTTGGCAGACTGCGCCGCGATCCGGCCCAGGTCCACGGGCGGAACCTCGTCGATGATCTCATCGCCGACCTTGGGATCAGCGAGGTGCTGCTTGGCCTGTTGTACGGTCACCTGGGCCTGATAGTTCTCGACCGCGTCATCCTCGACCACGGTGCGGACACGGGTGAAGCTCGCGCGGCCGGTCTTGCGGTCGATCTTGACGCGGATGTCCATCTCGGCCCCGTAGCGGGACTTCGCGGCACGGGCGAGCGACTCCTCCATCGCCTCCACCACGAGGCCAGGGTCGATCATCTTCTCGCGTGCGACCGCCTCGGCGGTCTGGAGAAGCTCCAACTGGTTCGCGGAGGTGATGGCCATCAGTGTTTCTCCTCTGGGCTCGGGGCGGGGGCTTCAGCCTCTTCCTCCCCATCGATGATTGTTTCGACGGCGTCGAACTGCGCCTCGTCGATCTGGCCTGCATCGCGGCGGCCGCGCAGCGTTTCGCGGATAAGATCGTCCGTCAGGACCAGCTTGGCATCTGCGATCCATTCGAAGTTGAGCCCGATCGTCACGTGTTCGGGGCCCTGCTCGATCTCGAGAAGAACCTCGCCCCCCTCGGTACCCTGGAGCACTCCCTTGAAGCGCTTGCGGTTGTCCACGGGTTCGGACAGTTCCAGCTTGACCTCGTGTCCGGCCCAGGTCTCGAAGTCCTTGAGGCGGGTCAGCGGGCGGTCGATGCCGGGACTCGACACTTCCAGCGTGTAGGCGTCGGTGATCGGGTCCTCGACATCGAGAACGGCGGACACGGCCGTCGAAAGCCGGGCGCAGTCATCCACTTCCATGGTGCCGTCGGGCTTCTGGGCCATGATCTGCAAGGTCGGGTGCTGGCCACTCATGAGGCGCAGGCGCACGAGTTCGAGGCCCAGGTCGGCAGCCACGGGCTCCACGATCTGGGCGAGGCGCTTGTCTATGGCGGTCTTGGCGATGAGGTCGGACATGATGATTGGGCAGTCCTGAAAACAAAAAACGGGCGCGCGGCCCGTCGATAGTCTGCCGGTGGGCGCCGGGGGTGGAGGCCAGCGCGCCGCTTTCAAGGCGCATATAGGCGGGCCCGATCCCCGATGCAAGAGATTTAGACGCGCCACCAGCGTTCCGCCAGACGGCCGCCGTCCAGCGGAGCCAGCGGCGACACCGCGTCATGGACAAGGCTTGGGTCGTAAAGCGTAACGGCCGGCACATGCGCTACCACGACCACTGGCGCAGCGCTGGCGCAGTGGGCTTGCGCTGCGGCGTAATGGGCGGCCCGCTCCGGGCCTTCGGTGACTCGGGCGGCAGCCAAGTGACCGAGCAGGGCAGGGTCATGGCGGAGGGACGACCAAGGACCGGCCAGAGCCCGGCGGAAGGTGGCGTCCTCGGTCGGGCGTCCTTCCCAGGCCGTCAGCACAGGAACGGCGCCTGCCAGGGCCGCTGCGGCTTTTGGATCGAAGGCCGGTGGAGGCAGCGCGGACAGGGCAGGGTGCAAGGGTCCGAGCGGATGGTCGGCAGCCGGTTTGCCCCCCCACGCCGAGGCAAGCGCCTCGCGATTCAGCGCGTGCGGCAGGTGAGCAGCCAAGGCCGGATCAGCGCCGTGGGGAAGGCGGGCGTGAAGCTGGCGGTTGCCCTGCACGGCCGCAATGCCCATCCCGGCGGCCAGACCCTCTTGGACGAGATCCGGGGGCAGGGGATCGACCACGTCCACCTCGGCAGCCAGCAAGGCTCCGAGGCGCTGCACAGGATCGGGAAGCGTCATGGCCTCGATCGCATCGAACCACCCGGCCCGTCCGTCCTTCCAGTGGGATGTCACCCGCTCTAATCGCAGACCATCCACGGGCTGTGAGGCAGCGACGCGGTAAAGGCCGGTGCCTGTCCCGTCGAAGCGCCCTTCGGGCCCTATGATCAGCCGGGGATCAGCCAGCAGGAGAGGGAAGTCCGGATCCCCTTCGCGCAGGCTCACCAGAAGAGCTTGGTTCCCCTGAGGCTCCATGGCAGCCACATGGGCCAGCACGCCGTCACGATGGCGTGCCAAGGAGGCGAGGACATCCTCGGCGCGAAGCGGCGTGCCGTCATGGAAAACAGCATCCCGGCGCAGCACGACATGCCATCGCTTCGCGCCGGGCGCAGCCTCCCAACCTTGGGCGAGTTCCCCGACCAGTTCGCCAGTGGGCCCGATCTCGGTGAGGGTATCGTAGACCGCACCCTGGGCCAGCACGGCTGGCGCTCGGGCCCAGTCGCCCCGCGGCAGCGCCTGCGAGAGACCCAGCCGAAGGGTTCCCCCCCGCGACCGCGCCTGCAGGGGCACGCCGCTCGCCGCCAGAACCCCGGCCAGCACGCCCGCCCCCAGCAGTCCGCGGCGGCTCACCCGTGAGTCGAGGCGGCGCAGCGGAGGGGCAGGGCGCCGGCGCGTGATCATGTCGCGGCCTGTCTTCGGGCGGGAAGGAGCCGGTCGCCTAGGACATCCATGGCACGGACCAGGGCCGCTGTGATCCCAGGCTCGCTTAGGGCGTGGCCGGCCTTGGCGATCATCTCGAGCTTGGCGGCGGGCCAGGCGCGGGACAGGGCCCAGGCCGAGGAAGGCGGGCAGATCATGTCATAGCGCCCTTGCACGATCACGCCGGGGATGTGGGCGATGCGGTGCATGTTGGCGAGGATGGCCTGTTCAGGCCGCAGAAAGCCGCCATGGGCGAAGAAGTGGTTCTCGATCCGTGAGAAGGCGCGGGCATAGTCCGCGGGCGCGTCGAAGCCGCCCAGGGGCGCGCCGGTTGTCGCGTGGGTGCCGCCCGGTCCCTCGCTGTCGATCGAGGCCAGGGCATTCTCCCAGCCGGCCCAGGCGCGGGCGAAGCGGACCTCTTCGCGCAGATCGCCCGAGAACAGGCGGCGGTGGTAGGCCTGGATGAGGTCGCCGCGCTCCTCGTCGGGGATGGCGGCGGTAAAGCGCTCCCACAGGTCGGGCCAGAAGGCGCCCGCGCCGCCGCCGTAGAACCAGTCGAGCTCGCCCTGCGTCATCAAGAAGACGCCCCGGAGCACGAGGGCCCGCACCCGTTCTGGGTGGGATTGCGCGTAAAGCAGCGCCAAGGTCGCCCCCCAGGAACCACCGAAGACGCAGGCCCAGGCCCCGATGCCCAGCTTTTCGCGGATACGTTCGATGTCGGCCACGAGGTGCCAAGTGGTGTTCGCCTCGACCGAGGCATGGGGGCGCGAACGGCCGCAGCCGCGCTGGTCGAACAGCACCACGCGATAGACGCGCGGGTCGAAATAGCGGCGCATCGCCGGGCTGCATCCGCCGCCGGGACCGCCATGAAGCACGACCACCGGAAGCCCGTCCGGGTTGCCGCACTCCTCCACATACAGACGATGGCCGTCGCCCACCTCGAGCGCATGGGTCGCAAACGGCTCCTGGCCCGGATAAAGGGCCGGATGCGGCGCGAAGCGAGCAGAAAGGGGCGCGGAGACCTTGTCCATGACCGGGCTATATCATTCCTTTGGGATCGGATGCGAGGGGAGACGCCATGGATATGCGCGCTGACGGAACGGCTGGAAAGGGGGCGTCCGGTCGCAGCATCGATGCCGTCGAGGTGGAGAAGTTCGAGCGGATGGCCGCGGAATGGTGGGATCCCCAAGGCAAGTTCAAGCCGCTCCACATGCTCAATCCGGTCCGACTTGACTATATCGTGACCCAGGTCGCGGCCCGCTTCGGGCGGGATCGGCACCGTGACAAGCCCTTCGCGGGTCTGCGCATCCTCGACATCGGGTGCGGCGGTGGGCTGCTGAGCGAACCCATGGCCCGGATGGGGGCCGATGTCGTGGGTGCCGATGCGGCGGCCCGAAACATCCCGGTCGCGCGGCTCCACGCCGAGCAGTCGGGCCTTCCCATCGATTACCGGCACGCAACGGCCGAAGCCCTGGCCGAAGCGCGCGAGGACTTCGATGTTGTGCTGAACATGGAAGTGATCGAGCATGTGGCCGATCCCGGCGATTACCTGCGCTCGATCCACGACCTGCTCAGGCCCGGCGGGCTCCATGTCTGCTCCACGATCAACCGCAACCCGCGCAGCTATGTCATGGCGATCATCGGCGCCGAGCAGGTGATGCGCTGGCTGCCCCGGGGCACGCATGACTGGAAGAAGTTCATCCGCCCTGACGAGTTGTTCGACCTCCTGCAAAAGGCGGATCTGACGCCCATCGACCGGATGGGGATGGTGTTCAATCCGGTGGCCTGGAGTTGGCGGCTGTCCGAACGCGACCTGTCCGTGAACTACGTGACGGCAAGCGTCAGGGACTAGGACCGTCGAACGGGCGGTCATGGAGGAGCGAGGGGATGCGTCGCCTCGCCTCCTCGACCCGGGCCAGATCGAGATCCACGACCGTCACCCCTGGCTCGCGGCCCGCATCGGCCAGCACCTCGCCCCACGGCGCGACGGCGAGGGAATGGCCATGGGTCTGGCGCCCGCCTGCGTGTTCGCCCGTCTGAGCGGCCGCGAGGACGAAGCACCCCGTCTCGATGGCACGGGCGCGCAGGAGGACCTCCCAATGCGCCTCGCCCGTGGGTCGCGTGAAGGCGGCAGGAACCAGGATAACCTGCGCGCCGGCCTTGGCCAAGGCCCGGAACAGGTGGGGAAACCGCAGGTCATAGCAGATGGCGAGCCCGAGCGTCGCGAAGGGCAGGGGAGCGACGACGGCCTGGCCTCCGGGCCGGAAGCCCTGCGACTCGCGCCAGGTTTCTGTGGCCGACACATCCACGTCGAACATGTGGATCTTGTCGTACCGCGCCGCGATGGCCCCGTCCGGCCCGATCAGGACCGATCGGTTCGCCAGTCGCCCGTCCGCGTCGTCCGTCCGCACGGCCAGCGATCCCATAGCGATCCAGACCTGCCGCCTGGCTGCCTCTTCGCGCAGGCCACAAAGGACAGGATCATCCTCCTCGGTCGTGGCGACCTCGAAAAGACGGCCCCGGGGCGCCACGCAGTTCGTGACCTCTGGCGTGCAGACGAGTTGCGCCCCCGCTTCGACCGCGTCCACGACCATGGGCCGAAGCCGCGCGAGGTTGTCGCGGGGGTCGTCGGACGACGAGATCTGGAGCAGCGCCGCGCGCATCAGGCCGGGGCAGTCCCCGCGAGCATCGGGTCCAGCTTGCCAGCCTCTTCCAGCGCGTAAAGGTCGTCGCATCCGCCGACATGCCGCCCGTCGATGAAGATCTGCGGCACCGTATGGCGGCCGTTCGCCCGCTTCATCATCTCGGGGCGGCGGGATGGGTCGCGAACCACGTCCACCTCGGTG
Source organism: Rubellimicrobium rubrum (assembly GCF_006152115.1). Classification (GTDB taxonomy): domain Bacteria; phylum Pseudomonadota; class Alphaproteobacteria; order Rhodobacterales; family Rhodobacteraceae; genus Rubellimicrobium; species Rubellimicrobium rubrum. The sequence continues at coordinate 7,487 of NZ_VDFU01000019.1, forward strand.
TAGCTCGCGCCCTTCTGGGCCAGGAGGCGCTTGGCTGCGTGGCAGTAGCCGCAGGTCGGGGACGTGTAGATCTCGATGGTTGCCATGGTTGGGCTCCGGTAGGTGTCACAGTCCAACCTAGGGCCCCGCAGGGTCGGGTTCTAGGGTTCGAGGATCGCCCGGGCGAGGACAAGCACCCGCACATCCGCCGCGCCGGCCAGAGTCGCGGCTTCGGCGCAGGCCGAAAGCGTCGCGCCCGAGGTCATCACGTCATCCACGAGCAGCACGGCACGGCCGCGGAGAGCGGCTCCGCGACGCGGATGCGCCATAATGGCGTCCGTCAGTGCAGCGGCCCGCGCCTCGCGCCCGCCATGGCCCAGGGACTTGGTGGCTCTCCGTCGCACCAAGGCATCGGGCAGGACAGGGCAGCCGAGGTGGCGTCCAGCCTCGGACGCAAGAAGCTGCGCCTGATTGTGCTTGCGTCGCAGAAGGCGCGTCCAGTGGTGGGGCACCGGCACAAGCACAGGCTCGTCGCTGAGCAGCGGTCGGGCCGCAGCGGCGAGCCAGCGTCCCATCGGTTTGGCAAGGTCGGAGCGGTCAGCGTGTTTGAGCGCGAGCGCGAGCCTGCGGCCGGTGCCGCGGTAGGGCAGGGTGGCGCGGCCACGGCTCCAGGGCTTGGGCCGACGCAGGCAGTCGTCGCATTGGACGGGACCATCGTCCTGACCGGGTAGGGGAACCCCACAACTGTCGCAGACCAGGGCGCCCAGCAGGAACCCCGCCTCACGCCAGCACGGGCCGCAGAGCGCGAACTCGGAGTCGGTCAGCGCCCCGCAGGCCACGCAGGCCGGCGGGTAGACCGCGCGGCGCAACGCCACTAGCGAGGCTATGGCCACGTCCCGTGCGCTTTCCAACATGGTCCCGCTCTCCTACATGGGCGGCATGGCCCAGATCACCGACCGTTCCGCCCTCCTGCGACATCGACAACGGGCCAGCGCCTTCTTCCTGCGCGAGGCCGTGGCCGCCGAGGTGCAGGAAAGACTCGCCGAGGTTAACAGGCGGTTCGCGGCGCCGGCGGTCGTAACGCCGTTCCCTCAGGTCTGGGCGGACCGCCTGCCCCACGCGAGGTTCGTCGCCGACGATGAGACGCTGGACCTTAAGACCGGGGCGCACGACCTCGTGGTCCACGACCTGTGCCTGCATTGGGCCAACGATCCCGTGGGGCAGCTTGTTCAGGCGGGCCGGGCGCTTGCGCCGGACGGGCTTCTGCTGGCCACGACGTTTGGCGGTTCCACCCTGGCGGAACTTCGCGCGGTTCTGACCGAAGCCGAGGTGGAGGCGACCGGAGGCCTCAGCCCGCGCGTGGCCCCCATGGGCGAGATCCGGGATCTGGGCAATCTGCTGGGACGGGTGGGGCTGGCGCTACCGGTGGCGGACTCCATGCCCTTCGACGTGAGCTACCCTGATGCCTTGGCTCTCATGCGCGATCTGCGTGCCATGGGAGAAGCCAACGCCCTCCTCGGTCGTGTCCGGCGCTTCACGCGCCGCTCGGTGATCGGCGGGGCCATGGCGCGCTATCCTGTCAGAGACGGACGGGCAGTGGCGCATTTCGAAGTGGTCACGCTGTCGGCCTGGGCGCCCGCACCCAACCAGCCCAAGGCCCTGCGTCCCGGCTCGGCCGTTCGATCCCTTGGAGACGCGCTGGAGCAGGCCCGCCGCGAAAGCGAAGGCTGAGTCCGCGAAGATTTGAAAGGTTGGGGCAGGGGTTGCGGCGCATCGTCCCTTGCCCCTGCCCCGTCAGCCCGGCAATGTGCCGGGCGCTGTTTCGGGAGACATCATGAACGCCCTGACGCCTTTGCCGCCCGCCGTGCCCGCCCATGCCCCCGACGGGCATCCGGCCGTCCAGCCAGCCCGGATCGGCATCCTGCTGGCCAATCTTGGGACGCCCGACGACACCGGCTACTGGTCGATGCGCCGCTATCTGAGCGAGTTCCTGTCCGACAAGCGGGTGATCGACTACCCGTCCTGGAAGTGGCAGCCCCTGCTGCAGACCGTGATCCTGGCCAAGCGACCGTTCACCTCGGGCGCCAACTACCGCAAGATCTGGGACAAGGAGCGGAACGAGAGCCCGCTCCTCATCATCACCCGGGCACAGACTGAAGGACTTCGGGAGCGTCTGGCCGCGCGCTTGGGCGATCAGGTCCGGGTCGAATTCTGCATGCGCTACGGCAACCCCTCTACGCAGGCGGTGCTGCACCGGATGGTGGAGGAAGGATGCCAGCGCATCCTCTTCGTTCCGCTCTATCCCCAGTATGCGGGCGCCACATCGGCCACCGCCTGCGACCAGTTCTTCCGCGCGCTGATGGCCGAACCCTGGCAGCCCATCGCCCGCGTCATGGACCCCTACTTCGACGATCCCGCCTACATCGAGGCGCTTGCCGCTTCGGTAAAGCGGGGCTGGTCCAGGGCGGAGCAGGAGCCGGAACTACTGATCTGTTCCTACCACGGGATGCCGCGACGCTACCTCATGCAGGGCGACCCCTACCATTGCCAGTGCCAGAAGACGACGCGTCTGCTGCGCGAGACGCTGGGCTGGGAAAAGGCCAAGATCCGCACGACGTTCCAGAGCGTCTTCGGTCCCGAGGAATGGCTCAAGCCCTATACCGTCGAGGAAGTGGCGCGACTGGTGAAGGAAGAAGGCGTGAAGCGCCTCGCTGTCTGCGCGCCTGCCTTCTCGGCCGACTGCATCGAGACGCTGGAAGAGATCGAGGGCGAGATCCGCGAAGCCTTCGAGCACGCGGGCGGGGAGCAGTTCACCTACATCCCCTGCCTCAATGACGATCCAGCGCATCTGGACGCCATCGAAGGGGCGATCCTGCGCAACATGGGCGGCTGGATCTGAACCGAGACTTATGTCGGGTATCAGACACACAACTTATGGACGAACCTCGGACTCGGACTAGCGTCTGACTTGGTAGGGATTTGGCCCTGCCGGCGAGGCACCCGAAGAGGTGCGAGGGGGAGCCATGCGGAACGTCCGAGCGTGCCTGACTTGGCTGGTCTGTGCTGCCGGTCCGATCAGCGCGCAGGAGCCTGTGACGCTGACCATCGCGACGGTGGACAACCCGGACATGATCCGCATGCAGACCCTGTCCGAGGAGTTCACGGCGGCGAACCCGGACATCCAGCTTGACTGGGTCACGTTGGGCGAGGGCGCGCTGCGCGAACAGGTGGCGGCCGAGATCGCTCTGGGGAGCCGCTTCGACGTGCTGACCCTGGGAACCTACGAAGTGCCGATCTGGGCAAGGGGCGGGTGGCTCGTCCCCTTCGAGGATCTGCCGCCCGAGTATGACCTTGACGATCTTCTGCCTCCGATCCGGCGGGCCCTGTCAGTGGATGGCCGACTTTATGCCGCTCCGTTCTACGGCGAGTCGGCAATGACGATCGTTCGCACCGACTTGCTGGCTGAGGGAGGGCTGAGCCTGCCCGAGGCTCCGACCTGGGAAGAGGTCAAGCGGATCGCAGACGATCTGCACGATCCCGAGAACGGGATCTACGGCATATGCCTGCGCGGTGAGCCGGGCTGGGGCGAGAACATGGCCCTGATCACTGCCATGGCCAATTCGATGGGAGCCAGGTGGTTCGACGAGGCATGGCGTCCGCAGTTCGATACGCCAGAATGGCGGGCCACGCTTGATCTCTACCTCGCTCTCATGGCCTTGGGACCTCCAGAGCCCGAAACCAGGGGCTTCAACGAAATCCTTGGGCTGTATCGGGACGGACGGTGCGCTCTGGCCATCGACGCCACGGTGGCGGCCTCCGTCCTCGTCGATCCCGATCAGTCCAGTGTGGCCGACCGGGTGGGGTTTGCCCTTGCGCCTGATGCGGGCCGGAGCAAGCGGGCCAATTGGCTGTGGGCGTGGTCACTGGCCATACCGGCGTCCTCGGACGCCATCTCGGAGGCACAGCTGTTCGTGGCCTGGGCCACCTCACGCGAGTACACGGCGCTGGTGGCCGAACGTGACGGCTGGACTGCCGCCCCACCGGGCACCCGAACCTCTCTCTACGAGAACCCGGACTATCTGGCAGCCGCGCCCTTTGCGCCGATCACGCTTCGTTCGATCACGCTGGCCGATCCGGAAAACCCGACCGTGGAGCCGGTGCCGTATGTGGGGATCCAGTTCGTCGCCATCCCCGAGTTCCAGGGTCTGGGCACGGCCGTGGGACGCGAGTTCGCGGCAGCGGTGTCGGGGCGCAAGACCGCCGACGAGGCGCTGGCGGCTGCACAGCGGATCGCGCTACAGGAGATGACGGCTGCGGGTTATCTGCGCCGCTAGGAGGCGCGATGAACGTCAGGACCGGCCGTTTCGTGGTGATGGGCGTGTCGGGGGTCGGAAAGACCCGGACCGGCAGCCTTCTGGCCGAGGCGCTGGGCGGGTCGTTCATCGAAGGCGATGACCTCCACCCGGACTCGAATCGGGCCAGAATGGCTGCGGGACATCCGCTGACCGACGACGACCGCTGGCCTTGGCTGGACCGGGTCGGAACTGCCATGGCTCAGCCCGATCCGCCGGTGGTCGCTGCCTGCTCGGCCCTGCGGAGGCGCTACCGTGACCGACTGCGCGACCGGGTGCCGGGTCTGGTGTTTGTCCACCTCGTGGGCGACCCGGCCCTGGTCCGGACGCGACTGGACGCCCGACAAGGGCACTTCATGCCCCCGGCCCTGCTTCAAAGCCAGTATGGCACCCTGGAGGCACTTGCACCCGACGAGCGCGGCCTTGAGGTTTCCGTCGAAGGTCCGACTGCCCAGGTTCTGGAGCGACTGCTGGAGGGGATCGCGCGGCTCTGACCCTTCACCGCCCGCGCCAAGCTGGCGGTGAAGGGCTGCTCGTGCCGTGCCTAGATGAGCTTCACCTGCGTGCCGACCTGCGCCAGTTGGAACAGCTCGGTGATGTGCTCGTTGTAAAGACCGATGCACCCGTTCGAGGAACGCCGACCGATCTTGCGGGTGTCGTGGGTTCCGTGGATCCGGTAGTATTGCCAGCTCAGATAGAGCGCATAGGGGCCCAGAGGGTTCAGGGCGTCGCCGCCGGGGACGAACTCGGGCCATTCGGGATTGCGTTCGCGCATGGAAGGGGTCGGCCGCCACGGCGGCGCGACGACCTTGTCCACCACCTGGGTGTCGCCCAGTCGCGTAAGCTCGTCGGTGGCGGGGACCGAGGTCGGATACAGCCGGTAGACCGACTGATCCTCGCTCCAGAAATGGAGCGCACGGGACTTGATGTCGCAGATGATCACACCGCCCGTGGTAGTTGCGAAATGATCCTGCCAGTTGATCGTCCGGAACGCCGAGATGTTATGGCGCTGCGACTGGGAGATTTCGCGTTCCATCTCGGTGGAGTTGGCCTGCTGCGCCAGAACCGGTGCCGCCAGGCCCGCGCCCAGCATCGCCATCCCTGCCCCCAGCATGCCTCTCCGCGTGATTCCCTTGCCGTCCGACATATCGCCTGCCTCGTGTGTCAAGTTCGTGAGCGGAGCGTTACAGTCGCTGCGCGTCGGCCTCAACTCAAGGTCTCGTCAGAAGCGTTCTTCGACACCGATCGTGTTTGAAACCCCTCGCCCACGCCGCTAAGGAGGCCGCCAGGACAGAGGCCGAAGGATTTCTCGATGCAGCGCAGGGCGGTGATGGCGGGCTTGGCCCTGATGGGGCTGTCGGCATGTGGAGGCGGACGTCCGGCTCGGCCGCTGGTCGGCGCCGATGGACTGCCCCTGCCAACCTTCTACCGCATCACGCCTGAAATGGAGGCCGAGATCGGCTACCGCATGGCCGACTCGGTCAATTCGCTGCGGCAGGCGGCCGGGGCCGCTCCGGTGACGCTCGATCCGGCGCTGACGGCCGCTGCCGCGACCCACAGCCGCGACATGGCGGTACAGAACCGACCCTGGCATTTCGGATCGGACGGCTCGTCGCCGGTGGACCGGCTCCAGCGGGTGGGTTATCGCGGGACCCTCGTCGGAGAGGTGATCTCGGAAACCTACGAGGACGAGTTGCAGACGCTTTCCGCCTGGATGCAGGACCCGCAGACGCGCGACGTTATCCTGAACCGTAGCGCCAACCGGCTTGGCCTGGCGTGGTTCCAAGAGGAATCCGGTAAGATCTGGTGGACAATGGTCCTGGCTGCCTGACGCGGCCGCTACAAGGCGGGGTCAGACCCCGCCTTCTGAAACTCAGGGATAGATGAAGATCGGCGTTCCGTCAGGGACCATGGCGTAGATGTCTTCCATCTCGCGGTTGGTCACGGCGATGCAGCCAGCGGTCCAGTCTTGGTTCCGGCGCATCTCGCGCGGGGTGCCATGGATGAAGATATCACCGCCGGGTCGCACTCCCAGTGCCTCGGCACGGGCGAGATCGGTCTCGTTCGGATAGGATATCCCGATCGACAGGTGATAGCTGGAGTTCGGGTTCCGGCGGTTGATGACGTAGGCGCCTTCCGGCGTCCGCCCGTCGCCTTCCCACATCTTGGGACCGATAGGGTCACCCCCCAATTCGAAGGGATAGACATGCAGGGCCGTGTTCCCATGCATGACGTAAAGGCGTCGCTGCGCTTTGAAGGCCATCAGGCTCGTCACCTGGGGACCCTGGTAATTGCGGAACTTGGATGGTGTCCCGCAGCCGGCCAACGCCGCCAAGGCCACGCCACCCGCAAGGAGGGATCGTCTGGAAATCATCACTGTCGCCTGTCCGGTCTAGCGCCGTTCGACAGCAACATACCTGATTATCCACAACCCCGCGAGGGGTCGTGAACTCAGCCGAGCGAGAATCGTGTCGCCAACTCCACATGCGGGGACCAGCGGAACTGATCGACGACGGTGATGGGGTCCATGCGGTAGCCTGCCCCAAGGAGGGTCTTGGCATCGCGGGCGAAGCTTGCCGGATGACAGGATACATACGCCACCACCGGGACGTGGGCGTTCGCCAGTTCCCGCACCTGTGCTTCGGCCCCCGCTCGAGGAGGATCGATCACAGCCGCGTCAAAGCGCTTCAGGTCCTGGGCAAGGAGCGGGCGACGGAAAAGATCGCGCGCTTCCGTGGTGACGCGTCGTAGGCCAGGGGCGCCACGCCAGCCTTTCTGAAGAGCGTCCAGCATGGCCGCCTCGCCTTCGACGGCATGTACTTCGGCTGTTTCGGCCAAGGCCAGAGCAAAGGTCCCCACTCCGGCGAATAGGTCGGCCACGCGGGCCGCATCCCGCGTCGCTTCCCGAACCAGGGAAACCAGGGCCGCTTCGCCCTCGCGCGTGGCCTGAAGGAAGGCACCCGGTGGGGGAACGACACGGGCGCGACCCATGGCCTGCCAGGGTCCCTCGCGGAGGAACACAAGCTCATTGTTCCACGTGAAACGTGCCACGCCGGCCCGCGCGGCCCAGGCGGCAGCATCTTGGCGCAGCGCCACGTCGAGGTCTCGCCCGTCTTCTAACACTACGTCCGCTCCGACCGGGCTGTCAGTGATGGTGAGGCCGATCTCGCGGGAGCGCGACGCGGCCAAGGCAGTCAGGTCCAGAAGCGCGGGTCGCAGCGCCATGAGGCCGGGGGTCAGGATCCTGCAGTTTGGGTTGTCGATCACCGTATCCGAAGCCCGGGCGTGAAAGCCCAGGAGAGCGCCTTTCTTGAGGCGCCGCGCAGCAAGGCGCGCCCGACGGCGGCTTTGCGGCGGAGAGGTCAGGATGTGAGCGACCTCGCCTTCGATCCCTTGGCCTGCGAGGGCACCTCGCACGATCCCGGCCTTCCACTCGGCCACGAAGGTGTCCGAGGCGTGCTGCATGGCGCAGCCGCCGCAGCTGTTGAAGTGCGGGCAGGGCGGTCCCACCCGGTCGGCGGAGGGCGTGCGGATCCGCCAGGTGCCGTCCGGTCGGGGCTCGACCTCCTCGCCCGGGAGGGTGCGGGGCACCAAGCGCCCGTCCTCGAGCCGACCTTGGCCATGATGGGTAAGGGTTGCCACGCGCAGGGTGGCTGGGTCGGGAAGGACGGTCATGGCGCGGCCTGAGATGACAAGACCGCCTACATGAGCAGGCAGGCGGCCCGACGCAAGCGGGCAGGGCGCCGCACAGGCTATTCGGCGGCTTCGGCTTCCATCACCAGGAAACCGCCCGACTGGCGGTTCCAGTAGCGCGCGTACAGGCCGCCACGGGCCAGGAGCGCTTCGTGAGTGCCTTCCTCCACGATGGTTCCGGCGTCCATGACGACGATCCGGTCCATGCTGGCGATGGTGGACAGGCGGTGCGCGATGGCGATCACCGTCTTGCCGACCATGGCGTCCTCCAAAGCAGCCTGGATCTCAGCTTCGACCTCGCTGTCCAAGGCCGATGTCGCCTCGTCGAGCACGAGGATGGGCGCGTCCTTGAGCATGGCGCGGGCAAGCGCGATCCGCTGGCGCTGGCCGCCCGAGAGCTTCACGCCCCGCTCGCCCAGATGGGCGTCATAGCCTGTCCGTCCCTTGAAGTCCTCGAGGGTCAGGATGAAGTCGTGCGCCCGTGCGGCCCTGGCGGCGGCGATGACCTCCTCGTCGGTAGCGTCGGGACGGCCGTAGCGGATATTGTCGCGGGCCGAGCGGTTGAACATCGCCGTTTCCTGCGTGACCATGCCGATGGCCTTGCGGAGTGACTCCTGCGTGACGTGACGGACATCCTGCCCGCCCACGGTAATGCGCCCCCGCTCCACGTCGTAAAGCCGCAGCAGCAGCGCCACTAATGTGGACTTGCCGGCGCCCGACGCCCCCACGAGGCCGATCTTCTCACGCGGGGCGATGGTCAGGTCCAGGTTGTGAAGCCCGCCTCCTTCGTCCTCGTCGCCGTCCCGTCCATAGATGAAGTTCACGTTGTCGAAGCGGAGACCTTCGGCGTTCCGCAGCGGAACGGCGTCGGGGGCGTCGGCCATGGTGTGGTTGTGGGCAAGGGTGTTCATGCCATCCTCGACCTCGCCCACGTTGGCATAAAGGCCCATGAGCGCGAAGCTGACCCAGCCGGTCATCTGCGCGATCCGCAGCGCCACCGTGCCGGTCGCCGCGATGTCTCCCGGCGTGGCGGTGCCTTGCGTCCAGAAATGGAGCGTCAGCCCCACCATCAGGACTGGCAGGAGCCCCGCGATGACCATGAGGCCGAACCGGAAGCTTGTGGAGATCGTGCCATAGTCGAGCGTCTGCTCGCGGTAGCGGTCCATGGCCCGGATCGCGGCCTCGTCCTCGGCCTCGGCATGGGCAAAGAGCTTGACGGTCCGCATGTTGGTGATGGTGTCCACCACCTGCCCGGTGACCACGGCGCGGGCAGCGGCCCGTCCTTCGGCCCGCTTGCGGATGCGCGGCAGGAAGCGGCTGATGTAGAACAGGTAGCCCGCGAACCACAAGCCCAGCACCAGGCCCACCCGCCAGTCGATGGTGATGACCAGCAGCAGGGTGGCGATGACCGAGGACAGGGCAAAGACGATGGTGTTGATGAACTCCACCGTGGACTCGGTCACCGCCCGGCCGGTCTGCATCTGCTTCTGCGCGATGCGTCCCGCAAAGTCGTTGTCGAAGAAGGTGATGTCCTGTCCCAGCGTCCAGCGATGCAGGCGCGACAGCACCAGCACGTTGAGCGATGGACCGATCACCACCGACTGGAACATCGCGGACGCACCGAAGGTGAGCGGCCTCAGCACGACCAGGAACACGGCAATGGCGGAAAAGAGCACGACATGGTCCGACCAGAGCGTCCCGGGGCTGCTTTCGGAGGCCAAGTCGATCACCGTCCCGAGCAGGATCGCCGAGACCACCTCGGCGGTTCCGGCCAGCACGCTGACCACGGAAGCCACCATCAGAACCGGGAAGGATCCGCGCAGGCACCACTGGAAGAAGGCCCAAAGGGTTTGGGGCGGCCGGGGAACCGGGGTTTCGTCGAACGGCGGGATCAGGCGGGCGAACCACTCGGCCCAGTTCGGGCGTATGGGGTGCGGCTCGCTGGCATCGGTCATTCGGCAGCCTCCGTCAGGTCGGGATCGAGTGCAAGGAAGCCGCCGGACTGACGGTTCCAAAGTCGGGCATAGATTCCGCCTTGGGCGAGCAGCGCGTCATGGGCGCCGTCCTCCACGATCCGGCCCCCGTCGATGACGACGATCCGGTCCATGCGGGCGATGGTGGACAGGCGGTGCGCGATGGCGATCACCGTCTTGCCTTCCATCATGGAAGCCAGCGTTTCCTGGATCGCTGCCTCGACCTCGGAGTCGAGGGCCGAGGTCGCCTCGTCCATCACCAGGATCGGAGCGTCCTTCAGGATGACGCGGGCCAGGGCGATCCGCTGCCGCTGCCCACCCGACAGCTTGACCCCGCGCTCTCCCACCTTGGCGTCGTAGCCCCGATTCCCCTCACCGTCCTCGAGCCGAAGGATGAAGTCGTGCGCCTCAGCCTGCCGGGCGGCGTCGATCATCTCGGCCTCGGTCGCGTCAGGACGCCCGTAGAGGAGATTCTCTCGTACCGAGCGGTGAAGGAGGGAGCTGTCCTGCTGCACCATGCCGATCGCGGCGCGTAGGGAGTCCTGCGTCACGGCGCGGACGTCTTGGCCGTCGATTACAATCGCGCCACGCTCGGCGTCATAGAAGCGCAGGAGAAGCTTGACCAAGGTGGACTTCCCTGCCCCTGACCGGCCCACAAGGCCCACCTTCTGGCGCGGCTGGATCCGCAGGTCCAAGTCATCGAGGCCACCGCTGTCCTTCCCGTAGTGATGGGACACCTCACGGAACTCGATGCGCCCCTCATCGACCCGGAGAGGCTTGGCCCAGGCAGAGTCCAGAAGGGTGATGGGCTGCGCGATGCTGTCCATGCCTTCTCCGACAACGCCCAGGGCCTCGAAGAACTGCGACACGGACATCATGATCCAGCCCGACATGTTCGACAGCCGCAGCACGAGCGCGGATGCGGCGGCGACCACCCCGACCGAGGCTGCCCCTGCCGTCCAGAGCCAGATGGCCCAGCCGGTGACGCCCACGATCAGGATGCCGTTCAGGAGCGTCAGGCACAGGTCCATGATCGTGAAAAGCCGCATCTCGCGCTGAAAGGTGGTGCGGGTGCGTGCCATAGCGTCGCGGGCCTGGGCCAGTTCGCGGTCGCCCTGCGCGAACATCTTCACCGAATGGATGTTGGTGTAGGCGTCCACGACCCGGCCCGTCAGGGTGCTGCGGGCCTCGGAGGCGGCCTTGGAGGCAGGACCCATGCGGCGGACTGTCCAGACCACCAGCGCGCCATAGGGAATAAGCCAGAACGACAGCGGGATCAGGAGTCTGGGGTCAGCCGTCCAAAGGAGAATCCCGGCTCCCAAAATGTAGGAGATCGCATAGGCGATGGCGTCGAACATTTGATAGACGGCATCGCCCGCCGAGCTTGGAGCCTGCATGACCCGGCTGGCGAGGCGGCCGGCAAAGTCGTCCTCGAACCAGCCCACGGACTGGCGCAGGACGTGTCCATGGGACCGCCAGCGGATCAGCGTGCCGAAATTCGGGAGGATGGCGTTGTTCAGGAGCAGCGCCTGAAGGCCGAACACCACAGGACGCACCAGCAGCACGAAGCCCGCCACCAGGAGAAGCTCCAGCCCGTGCTCCCGCAGGGCGGTGTCGGGATCGGCGGCTGTCAGGGTGTCGATCAACTGGCCCGAATAGGAGATCAGCCAGAGTTCGATGAAAGCTACGCCGGCCGCGGCCAGGCCCGTGGCCCAGAACACGCCGCGGAACGGTCCCATGAAGGACCGCAGGAATGGCCAAAGCCGACGTGGCGGGTCATTGACCGCCGCATGGGCCGCGAAGGGATCGACGAGCTTTTCGAAGAAGCGGAACATGGGGCACGCAAAACGGGCCGCCGCCTGGGCAGGGCGGAACGGGCCATGAGGATCGGGGTGGCTCGGCGGATATAGATCGGCCCGGGCAGCAGGGAAACGGAAGCAGCCGCTTTTTCAGGCAGGGCCCTTACGGCAGGCTCAGCAGCGCCTCAGGGCGGAGGCCGAAGCCTGAGTCGATCCACGCCTGCTCCAGCGTCCGAAGGCGCTGGCCGAGGGCGCTGCCGGACAAGGGGGCGAGGTCGGCCGCAGACAGGGGAAAGCGCTGCGCTGCACCCTGGCGCGCGCGATCGGCGTCCTCCGCCGTCATGAGCGCATTCGACAGCGCTGCTCTCAGTGCCAGGATGTCGAGGGCATCCTCGGCCCCGAGCCGATAACCGAGTTCGCCCGGACTGGTCACGGTGCTCATCCCTTCGAGGAGGCGGGCCAGACGGTTGCCCTGAGCGCGCGACAGCCGGAGCCGATCCACGGGCTCCTCGCCGCCGATTGCAGCCAGCCGCCGCAGGGGGTCCGGAGGAAGCCCGGCCTCGCCCTCGATGTGCACCAGGGGACCCAGGAGTCCGTCCCCGGCGCCCGGAAGGATACGGGCCAGCGTTCCCGTAGCACGCATGGCCGCCACCGCCGGCGCGGGATCGGGAGCAGCCAGAAGCCGGAGCATCTCCTGCCCGACCCGTTCGCGCGACAGGGTGTCCAAGCCATCGAGGTTGCGCGCGACGGCATCCAGAGCGTCAGGATCGAGCCCTTCCTCTGGATCGCCGTGACAGGCATGGAAGCGGAAGTAGCGCAACGAGCGGAGGTAATCCTCCCGGATGCGCGTTCCGGGATGGCCAACGAACCGGACGCGCCGTGCCGCCAGATCCGGGAGCCCTCCCATCGGATCGAGCAGCGTCCCGTCCGCCGAAAGGTAGAGCGCATTCATGGTGAAGTCTCGGCGGCGGGCGTCCTCGGCCGGATCGGTTCCGAACGCGACGACGGCATGGCGGCCATCGGTTTCGACGTCACGGCGCAGCGTCGTGACCTCCACCGGGCGACCGGCCAGCACGGTGACCGTGCCATGATCGAGGCCGGTCGGCACGGGCCGGAGCCCCGCCGCCTCGGCCAATTCCATGACCCGGTGAGGAGCCGCATCCGTCGTGATGTCGATGTCACCCAAGGGACGGCCCAAAAGCGCATCGCGGACGGCGCCTCCGACGATCCAGGACCGATGGCCGCCCTCTCCCAGCATGGACAGGACGCGCTGCGCGGCCTCATCGGCCAGCAGCGGAGCCAAGGCGTCGGTCATGTCAGTCACGGACAGTCTCCATTCGTTCGGCAAGCCCGCGCAGAAGCCGGGCCGTCGCTCCCCAGATGTAATAGGGGCCGAACGGGACAACCCAATAGCGTCGGTGCCGTCCCTGCCAGCGGCGGCCTTCGATGCGGAAGTTGTCGAGCCTGACCAGATGCGACAAGGGCACGAAGAACACCTCGGCGACCTCGCCTGCCTCGGGCCTGGCTACGAATGGGGTGCGGATCAGGGCCAGGACGGCCGTCACGGAAAAGGCCGTCACAGTCTCGTGCGGACCGTAGGTGCCCAGAACCTCGACCTGCCCTGACGGCAGGCCCACTTCCTCGTGCGCTTCCCGCAGGGCCGCCGCCGCCGCGTCCTCTGTGCCGTCCAGCTTGCCCCCCGGCAGCGCGATCTGGCCGGGGTGATGGCGCAGATGAGCCGAGCGCTTGGTCAGGATCACCTGCGCCTCGGCTCCCGCCAAGTCTACTGCCAGCAGGACTGCGGCAGGCCGGAGTTCCCGGCCCGTCGGGCGGGGTAGGCCGGGATCGAGATCGAAGTCGGACGAGGCGGCCCGGGGAACCGCCAACGCCCGACGCAAAAGGACCTCGGCCTCAGAGGGATGCACTCGCGCCCGCCGGAACCGTCGCTTCGAAGCCCAGTGTGTTGGGCTCGAACTCGTAATGCGCGCCGCAGAACTGGCAGTCGGCTGTCACGATGCCCTCATCCGTCGTCATGTGGCCGATGTCCTTGGCCGAATAGATCGACAGCGACTGGCGTACCTTGTCCTCGCTGCAGGAGCAGCCGAAGCCCACGGGATGCGCGCTGAAGATGCGCGGGCCTTCCTCGTGGAACAGCCGCACGAGAAGGTCGGTGGGCTGCACCTGCGGCCCTACCAGCTCCAAATCCTCCACCGTGTCGAGAAGGATGTTGGCGCGGGACCAGTTCTCCCCCTCTTCACCATCAAGGATGTCGCTGTGATGCAAAAGCCCGTTCTCGCCCGTGCCTTCGGCAGCGGCGACGCCCATGCCGATCTTGGGCATGTGCTGCATCATGACACCACCCGCGCGCCACCGCTCCTCGGTTTCGCCGTTGAGCCGGGACCGGCCGAAGGACAGCGCGAAGCGCGTCGGCAGCTGCTCGGACTGCGCGAAATAGGTCTCGGCGCACGCGGCCAGCGATCCGCCCGCGAGCGGAGTGATGCCCTGGTAGGGGCTGGTCCCCTGCCCCTGGTCGATGAGGATCGCGAAATATCCCTTGCCGATTTGACGGAACGGCTCACCGGTCCCGTCCAGACGAGCGGGGTCGAAGCTCGCCCAGGCCCGGATGCGCGCCGGCTCGCCTTCGAATTCGGGAGCGTAGTAATCGGCCGCGATGATCCGGGCCGGGCCGTCGCCACGAACCTGGATCGACAGCTTCCAGCGCAGCTTGACCGTAGGCCCGATCAGCGCGGCCAGAAGGGCCGTCTCGGCCACCAGGGCCTCGATGGCGGGGGGATAATCATGCTGCGACAGGACCTTCTCCAGCGTTCCATCAAGGCGCGCCACGCGGCCCCGGATGTCCGAAGCGTCGAGTTGAAAGGGCAGGACGGTGTCGTCCCAGGCAAGTCGGGCGCCGAGGCTCATGGGAAATCCTTTAGCGAAGAATGCCGACGGCTCCAACAAAGGAGAGGGCGCGTCTGGCCGGAGAGGGGATCGGGCCACAATATAGGACGCAAGGCACGAGGTTTGAAGGGGTTGGCGATGCGGCGCTGGGGCGGAGCGGTGGAGCGGGGACGGACTTACAGGCGCAGGCCGGGGGCCTATGCGATACTGTGGCGCGACGGGACCCTGCTCCTGACACTCCAGGCCGAGCCCGAGTCCGAGATACAGCTTCCCGGCGGAGGGATCGATCCCGGCGAGTCCCCCTTGCGTGCGCTTCATCGGGAGGTGTTCGAGGAGACCGGATGGACCATAGCAGGGGCAAGGCGGCTCGGGGCCTACAAGCGGTTCGCCTATATGCCCGACTATGATCTTTGGGCGGAGAAGATCTGCCATGTCTGGCTGGCACGTCCATCCCGGAGGATCGGGCCGCCTCCGGAGCAGGCCCACGCACCACTCTGGGCGCCGCCCGCCGTGGCCCTCGACCTCCTGCCCAATCCGGCAGAGCGGGACTTTCTTCGGCGCGTCCTTCGGACAGAAAAGGGGCGGTACGCCATCGACTGGGCCTGAGGGGTACGACGATAGTTCAACACCCCTGAAGGGTCCCCTTGGCTGACCGGTCCGGCCGCCGATCGCGGCAGTAGCGGACCCCAAGATCCGAAGCGCGTCGATGTCTCGCCCACGGGTCGACCCGTAGACAGCACGGCCTGCGGAGAGCCGCCCCGCGCGCGGTCATGGGGCTGCCTTGTTCGCCTGCGTGAAACCCGCTAGGGCGCGCAAAACCTGCTCACGGAGTCGTGCCATGACCGCGCCTGCCCCCAAGAAGGTCGTCCTCGCCTATTCCGGCGGGCTCGACACCTCGATCATCCTGAAGTGGCTCCAGACGGAGTACGGCTGCGAGGTCGTGACCTTCACCGCCGACCTGGGCCAGGGCGAGGAGTTGGAACCGGCGCGCGCCAAGGCGGAGCTGCTGGGCATCCGGTCCGAGAACATCCACATTGAGGACCTGCGCGAGGAGTTCGTGCGGGACTTCGTGTTCCCGATGTTCCGCGCGAACGCGGTCTATGAGGGGCTTTACCTGCTCGGGACCTCCATCGCGCGGCCCCTGATCGCCAAGCGGCTTGCGGAGATCGCCGCCGAGACGGGCGCGGACGCGGTAGCGCATGGCGCGACCGGCAAGGGCAACGACCAAGTGCGGTTCGAGCTGGGCGTCGCGGCGCTGAACCCGGCGCTCAAGGTCATCGCGCCCTGGCGGCTGTGGGATCTGACCTCGCGGACGAAGCTGCTGGAGTTCGCCGAGGCGAACCAGATTCCCATCGCCAAGGACAAGCGGGGCGAGGCGCCGTTCTCGGTCGATGCGAACCTGCTGCACACGTCCTCCGAGGGGAAGGTGCTGGAGAACCCGGCCGACGAGCCGCCCGCCTATGTTTGGCAGCGCACCGTGGACCCCGAGGAGGCCCCCAATACCCCCGAGATGGTCGAGATCGGCTTCGAGTGTGGCGACGCCGTTTCGGTGAACGGCGAGCGGCTGTCGCCCGCGGCGTTGCTCGCGAAGCTCAACGAGCTGGGCGGCAAGCATGGCGTGGGACGGCTCGACCTCGTGGAGAACCGCTTCGTGGGAATGAAGTCGCGCGGCGCCTACGAGACGCCCGGCGGGACGATCCTGCTCGAGGCACATCGGGGGATCGAGCAGATCACGCTGGATGCGGGTGCTGGGCATCTAAAGGACTCGATCATGCCGCGCTATGCGGAGCTGATCTACAATGGCTTCTGGTTCAGCCCCGAGCGGGAGATGCTGCAGGCCCTCATCGATAAGTCGCAAGAGCATGTGGGCGGGACAGTGCGGGTCAAGCTTTTCAAGGGCTCGGTCCGGACGGTCGCACGGTGGTCGGACCACTCGCTGTATTCCGAAAAGCACGTGACCTTCGAGGAGGACGCGGGCGCCTACGACCAGAAGGACGCGGAAGGCTTCATCCGCCTGAACGCGCTGCGGCTCCGGCTGGTGGCGGTGCGGAACGCGCGGGCCAAGGGCTGAAAACGTCACCGGTCCTTACAAAGGCCGCTGCGATCAAGGGCAGTCCACGAGGCCGGGGCACGTCACCCCGGCCTTCCCAAACCCGGGTTGCACCTCAGTTTTCTTGAAAGGCTTCGGCTTCGTAGCGTGCGGGGATCGCATCAGCCGCCCCGTGGCGCGTGACCTTGAGCGCAGCGGCCCGGGTTGCAAGATCGATGGCTGCCGGCATCGCCTGCCCCGCATCGAGGCCAGCCAGAAGGTAGCCCGTGAAGGTGTCGCCCGCCCCTGTCGTGTCCACGGCGGTCACCCGGACAGAGGGAAATCGGGCCTCCTCATGGTTTCGGAGCCAGAGGCAACCCTCGGGTCCCAGAGTGACGATCACATCGGCGACCCCGAGGCTTCCCGGACCCTGCCCCGTGGCCTTCCGCAACTGCTCGGCCTCGACCTCATTAAGAACAAGCAGATCGGCAAAGGGTAGGATGGCCCGCACTGCACCGGCCTCGAACGGGGCGGCGGCATAGGCTACGCGAAGCCCACGGATCCGGGCCGAGCGGGCGGCCTCCACCTGATGATTGGTCTCGTTCTGGGTCAGGAACAGGTCACCAGCCCGCGCTCCCGCAAGCTGGGTGTCGATATGCGTAATGGGAACCTGCCGGTTCGTCCCGGGGTAAACGATGATCATGTTCTCGGCCGCATCATCCACGGCGATGATCGCATGGCCCGACGGGCTGTCGAGCGTCACGATGGCACCCGTGTCCACGCCATAGCTGCGCAGACGCTCGACCATCCAGCCACCCTCTGGGCCGACCGCGCCGATATGTCTTATATTGCCACCAGCCCGTGCACAGGCTACCGACATGTTTGCTCCCTTGCCGCCAAGCCCAGTGGTCAAGCTGCGTGCGGCGAGCGTCTCTCCCGGCCCAGGGATGTGAGGAAGGGCATAGACATGGTCGGCGTTGATGCTGCCGAGGTTCCAAACGGTCATGGTTGCGCCTCCGGCCGTTCCAACTGCGCGGCGGCCATCATCGCCATGTTGAGCACGTCGCTGGCGGTCGACACGGTGGAGCAGAGCTGGATCGGACGATCCACGCCGGCGAGGATGGGGCCGATCACCGTCGCCCCGGCCATCTCCTGCATGAGCTTCACGCTGATGGAGGCCGAGTGGCGGGCCGGCATGACAAGCACGTTTGCGGGGCCGGTGAGCCGCTGGAACGGATAGGCCTCCTGCGCCTTGGGATTCAGCGCCACGTCGACGGTCATCTCTCCCTCGTACTCGAAGTCAGCGCCTTCCTCGTCCAGCACGCGCGGGGCGAGGTGCATCTTGGTGGCTCTCTCGGACACCGGGTGCCCGAAGGTGGAGAAGCTGAGGAACGCCACGCGGGGGGTGAGTCCAAGGTCGCGGGCGACCTGCGCGCCGCGCCGGGCGATGAGGGCGAGGTCGCGCTCCATCGGCCATTCCTGCACCAGCGTGTCGGCGATGAGCACGATGCGTCCCCGGTGCAGGACCGCTGTGACGCCGACGACGCCGCTCGTGGTGTCCACATCGAAGACATGGCCGATCAGGTCCATGACATGGGCGGACTTGCGCGTGGCCCCGGTCACGAGGCCATCGCCGTGGCCATGCGCCAGCATCAGCGCTGCAAAGACATGGCGGTCCCGGGCGGCCAGACGGTGGATGTCCTCTCCGTCGAAACCACGTCGCTGCAAGCGGCGATACAGGAAGGCCTTGTAGGTTTCGAGATGCGGGGTGTTGGCGGCGTTCACGACCTCGATCTCGCCCACAGCATCCGCCATGCCTTCAATGGTAAGCTTTTCCTTCACGTCGCCCGATCGGCCGACCACAACGGCCCGTCCACAGCCGCTCCGTTGGTAGTTCACGGCGGCCCTAAGCACACGCGGGTCGTCGCCTTCGGCGAAGATCATGACGGCTTGGGCGGCACGCGCCCGAGCGTGGATGCCGCGCAGGACGCTGGCGGTCGGGTCAAGGCGGGACCGGAGCTGGGCGTCATAGGCCTCGGCGTCCTCGATGGGCCTGCGGGCGACCCCGCTGCGCATCCCGGCTGCGGCCACCGCGGGCGGGACGCGGTGGATCAGGCGCGGGTCGAAAGGCGTGGGAATGATGTAGTCGCGCCCGAAGGCCAGCTTCTTTCCATAGGCCAAGGCGACCTCGTCGGGCACGTCCTCGCGCGCCAGCGCGGCCAGCGCCTCGGCGCAGGCGATCTTCATGGCATCGTTGATGGCGCGGGCCCGGATATCGAGCGCGCCCCGGAACAGGTAGGGGAAGCCCAGGACGTTGTTGACCTGGTTGGGATAGTCCGACCGTCCTGTGGCGACGATGGCGTCGGGCCGGACGGCATGGGCCTCCTCGGGGGTGATCTCGGGGTCGGGGTTGGCCATCGCAAAGATCACCGGGTCGCGCGCCATGGACGCCACCATCTCGGGCGTCACCGCGCCCTTGGCGGACACGCCGAGGAAGACGTCAGCGCCCTGCATGGCCTCCTCTAGGGTACGAAGATCGGTCTGGATGGCGTGGCCGGACTTCCACTGATTCATGCCATCGGTGCGCCCTTGGTAGATCACGCCCTTGGTGTCGCAGACGATGCAGTTCCGGGGGTCGGCGCCCATGGATTTCAGCAGCTCGATGCAGGCGATCCCGGCCGCGCCCGCGCCGTTCAGGACGATGCGGCAATCCTTGAGCTGCTTGCCCGTCAGATGCAGCGCGTTGATAAGGCCTGCCGCGCAGATCACCGCCGTCCCATGCTGGTCGTCGTGGAAGACGGGGATGTCCATTTCCTCCTTGAGGCGGCTTTCAATGATGAAGCACTCGGGTGCCTTGATGTCTTCAAGGTTGATGCCGCCAAACGAGGGGCCGAGAAGGCGGACTGCGTTGCAAAAGGCATCCACGTCCTCGGTATCGAGTTCCAGGTCGATGCTGTTGATGTCGGCGAAGCGTTTGAACAGGACGGACTTGCCCTCCATCACCGGCTTGGAAGCCAGCGCGCCCAGGTTGCCCAGGCCCAGGACGGCGGTGCCGTTGGAGATGACGGCCACGAGGTTGCCCTTGTTGGTCAGGTCATAAGCCAGGCCCGGGTCGTCGCGAATGGCAAGGCAAGGGATCGCCACGCCGGGCGAATAGGCCAGCGACAGGTCGCGCTGGGTCGTCATGGGCTTGGTGGCCTGGATCTCCCATTTGCCGGGATGCGGTTCGCGATGGAAGGCCAGCGCCTCCTCGGGCGTGATGCGTGCGCGTGCCATGATGTCCCCCCTGTTCGGCCCGAGATTGCGCGACGGCCACGCCCGCCGCAACGGGGAACGGCGGGGTCTGGCCCGGCGGCGCGCAAGGGCCTAGCGTTGCAAGCGGTTCGCGGGGGACAGGACGATGGACGGTACAGGGCCTGACACGGGCGCCGTGACACCGATGATGGCGCAATATCTGGAGATCAAGGGGCGGCACCCGGACGCGCTCCTGTTCTACCGGATGGGCGACTTCTACGAGATGTTCTTCGAGGACGCCGAACAGGCGGCCCAGGCGCTCGACATCGCGCTCACCAAGCGGGGGCAGCACTTGGGGCGGGACATCCCCATGTGTGGTGTCCCGGTTTCCACAGCCGAGGGCTACCTGCTCCAGTTGATCCGCAAGGGCTTTCGCGTCGCTGTGGCCGAGCAGCTCGAGGATCCGGCAGAGGCCAAGAAGCGTGGATCCAAGTCCGTGGTGCGGCGCGATGTCGTGCGACTGGTTACGCCGGGCACGCTGACCGAAGACGCGTTGCTGGAAGCACGGCGGCCGAACTTCCTGGCCGCCTATGCGCGTCTCAAGGATGACGCGGCCCTGGCCTGGGCCGACATCTCGACCGGAGCCTTCGGGGTCAAGGCCTGCCCGAGCGGCAGCCTAGAGGCCGAACTCGCGCGGCTGGCTCCCCGGGAGCTTCTGGTCTGCGACGAGCAAGAACGGGAGTTGTCGCCGACCGCCGAGGGGGCCGGAGCGCAGCTGACCCCGTTGCCACGAGCGGCCTTCGACCCGCTGTCGGGGACGCGGCGGCTCCTGGCGTGGTTCGGCGTTGCGACGCTGGACGGCTGGGGGGCGTTCGGGCGAGCCGAGGTCGGCGCCATGGCGGCCCTGGTCGACTACCTCGACCTGACGCAGAAAGGCGCGCGGCCGCATCTCAGCCCACCGGTTCGGGAAGCGGAAGGCGAGGTGATGGAGATCGACGCTGCCACCCGAAACTCCCTGGAGTTGACACGGGCGCTGGGCGGCGGGCGGCAGGGATCCCTGCTGGCCTGCATCGACCGGACCGTGACGGCTGCCGGGGCAAGGCAGCTCGAGGCGCGGCTGGCCGCTCCATCGCGCCTTTCAGAGGTCATCGGGGCCAGGCTCGATGCCATAGAGGTCCTCGTCGAGCGGCCCGACCTTGGACAAGCGCTGCGGGACGCCCTACGGGGCGCACCTGACATGGACAGGGCGCTGTCGCGTCTCGCGCTGGACCGCGGCGGTCCTCGGGATCTGGGCTCGCTGCGGGATGCGCTGCGTGTGGCGGAGCGGCTGGCTGATTTGCTCGACTGCGCCGACCTGCCCCCTTTGCTGGTCCGGGCCGCGCGCGGGCTTGCCCGGCCCGAGGGGCTGACCGGGTTGCTGGACGAGGCGCTCGTGGCCTCACCGCCGACGCTCGCGCGTGATGGCGGCTTCGTAGCCACCGGGTTCGCGGGGGACCTCGATCAGGCGCGGCGGCTGCGGGACGAGGGGCGGGCGGTCATCGCGGCCATGCAGGCCGAGTATGCCGAGCAGACCGGCGTGGCCTCGCTCAAGATCAGGCACAACGGCACGCTGGGCTATGTCGTCGAGGTCACCACGGCCCAGGCCGACAAGCTGAGACGTCCACCCTTCGACACGGTGTTCCACCACCGCCAGACCACGGGGTCCGCGGTGCGCTTCGCGACGCAGGCCCTGAGCGAGACCGAGGCGAGGCTCCTGAATGCGGGCGAGGAGGCGCTGGCCATCGAGCGACGCATCTTTGCCGAGTTGCGCGGGGCGGTATTGTCAGAGGCGGCGGCCCTGGCCCGCGTGGCCGGAGCGTTGGCCGAGGTGGATGTCGCGGCAGCGTTGGCCGATCTGGCCGTGCAGGAGGGGTGGACCCGGCCCATCCTGGACACGTCGCGCGTGTTCCGCGTCCGAGGGGGCCGTCACCCGGTGGTGGAAGCCGCGCTGCGGCGACAGGGGCAGGCCTTCGTGGCCAACGACTGCGACCTGTCGGACCGCCTGATCCGGCTGCTGACCGGGCCCAACATGGGTGGCAAGAGCACGTATCTGCGGCAAGCTGCGCTTCTGGCCGTGCTGGCGCAGGCCGGAAGCTTCGTGCCGGCCGAACGGCTGGAACTGGGGCTGGTGAGCCGACTGTTCAGCCGGGTGGGCGCGTCGGATGACCTGGCGCGCGGGCGGTCGACCTTCATGGTGGAGATGGTTGAAACGGCGGCGATCCTGCACCGGGCCGACGACCGAAGCCTCGTGCTGCTGGATGAGATCGGGCGCGGCACGGCGACTTGGGACGGATTGTCGATCGCCTGGGCGGTGCTGGAGCACCTGGAAGGGGTGAACCGCTGTCGGGCCATCTTTGCCACGCACTACCATGAACTGGCCACGCTCGCCGCATCCCTGCCATGCGCATCCAACGCTCATGTGGCGGTGGCAGACTGGGAGGGCGAGGTCGTGTTCCTGCATGAGGTCCGCGACGGGGCGGCGGACCGCAGCTATGGCGTGCAGGTCGCCAAGCTTGCCGGCCTGCCCCCAAAGGTGGTCGCACGCGCAAGGGCCGTGTTGCGCGGGCTGGAGGCCCGCGCACGCGAGGGGGGTCCCCGAACCCTGGAGGAAGAGTT
Source organism: Rubellimicrobium rubrum (assembly GCF_006152115.1). Taxonomy (GTDB): domain Bacteria; phylum Pseudomonadota; class Alphaproteobacteria; order Rhodobacterales; family Rhodobacteraceae; genus Rubellimicrobium; species Rubellimicrobium rubrum. The sequence continues at coordinate 30,102 of NZ_VDFU01000019.1, forward strand.
GCCTCTTTTTGCCCGCGGGGTCGATGCGGAACAGGCGCGGGAGCCATCGCCCCTGGAGGAGCGGCTGCGCGCGGTGCCGGTGGACGACCTGAGCCCGCGCGAGGCCCTGGCGCTGATCTATGAGCTTAGGGAGATGCTCGAGACATCGGAAAACCCACGCGGCAGCTGACCGGCGTGGGTTTCCTAGCCCCTGCAGGGGGGCGAAGGCCGGAGTTCGCCCCGACCTACGAAGCCGGCATGGAGGACACGCCCACCTGCGCGGGACGCAGCAGGCGGTCGTAGAGCATGAAACCTTCGGTTGCGACCTGGATGATGTCGCCCGCCCGGGTCCCCGGCAGCGGCGCTTCGAACATGGCCTGATGGACAGCCGGGTCGAAGCGATCCCCCACCTGGGGCGCGATCACCGTGATGCCATGCCGCGAGAAGACGTTGACCACCTCGCGCATGGTCAGGTCGATGCCTTCCAGCAGCGCGGCGTTCGCCTCGCGCTGCTCCGGGGTGACGGCGTCGAGAGCGCGGCGCAGGTTGTCGTAGATGGGGAGAAGATCGCGGGCGAGCCGGGTGGCGCCGTACTGCTCCGCTTCGCGGCGGTCCCGCTCGGCACGCTTGCGCATGTTCTCGGTTTCGGCCAACTGCCTCAGGACGCGGTCCTTGAGGTCCTCGCGCTCTGCCCTCAGGGCGTCGAGTTCGGCCAGGAGATAGGCATGCGCCTGTTCCTCGGCGTCAGCCTCGGCGGCCAGGTCGTCGAGCGACCTGAGGTCTTCGGAGGCCAGCGTCTGGGGGTCGGGTCGGTCGGACATTCGGATATCCTTCAGGATCGTTCGGAGAGGAGGCGGCCCACGAGCTGCGCCGTATAGTCCACGATGGGGACGATGCGCCCGTAGTTGAGCCGCGTGGGGCCTATGACGCCGATGGCCCCGACGATGGTACGGTCGGCGTTCATATAGGGCGACACCACGAGAGATGAACCCGAGAGCGAGAAGAGCTTGTTCTCGGATCCGATGAAGATGCGCACGCCCTCGGCGCCTTGTGCGAGTTCAAGGAAACTCGCGATGTCGCTCTTGCGCTCGAGGTCGTCCATGAGCGAGCGCACGCGGTCGAGGTCGGCCTGCGACTCGGGCCTGTCGAGCAGGTTGCCGGCGCCGCGCACGATCAGCCGCTCGGGCGCGCCATGCTGTTCGTCGGCCCAGGTAGCCAGGCCGCTTTCGACCATGGCCTGCGCCAAGGCATCGAGTTCCTGCCGGCGTTGCTCCATCTCGCGCGCGATGGCGGCGTGGAGTTCCGCCAGGGTTCGTCCTTCGGCCAACGCGTTCAGGAAATTGGCCGCCTCGCGCATGGAGGACGGGGTCTGGCCTGGTGGCGGGACGAAGACCCGGTTCTCTACATGGCCGTCGGCGAAGACGAGGACCACGAGAGCCCGGTCGGGCCCGAGCGAGACGAACTCCACATGGCGGATCGGCGCCCCATCGCGCTTGGGGGCGAGCACGAGGCTCGCGCCGCGGGTCAGCCCGGACAGGGCGGCGCCCACCCGGTCGAGGGCGTCGGTCACGTCGGCGTTGCGTCGGCCCGATGGGCTCGCGACCGTCGACTCCAGCCGCTCCCGGTCCTCGCCGGCCATGGGACCGACCTCGAGAAGGCCGTCCACGAACAGGCGCAAGCCTGCCTGGGTCGGCACGCGGCCGGCGCTCACATGGGGATGACCCAGCAAGCCCAACTCTTCTAGGTCCTGCATCACGTTGCGGATCGTGGCGGCGCTCACCTGCTGTGACATGCTCCGGGTCAGGCTGCGCGAGCCGATCGGCTGACCCGTTTCCAGATAGGCCTCGACCACGCGGCGGAAGACCTCGCGCGAGCGGTCGTTCATTTCCTCCATGACGGTCGAGCGGTCGGGCATGGGCCTGCAAGGTCTCCGGGGCGAACGCATGTAAGCAGGGCACCGGTGGGCGTCAACGGGACGCGGACAGGCGGGTTGGCGGGACGGCCCGTCTCATGTAGGGGCCTGAGCCGACCATCCAAAGGAGTTTCCATGCGCCCCTCCGGCCGCCAGACCGACGCGTTGCGTCCCCTCTCCATCGAGCCCCACGTCAACCGGCATGCCGAAGGCTCCTGCCTCATCCGCCTGGGGAACACGCATGTGATCTGCACGGCTTCGCTGGAAGAGCGGGTGCCGCCCTTCCTCAAGAACACCGGCAAAGGTTGGGTCACGGCCGAATACGGAATGCTGCCGCGCGCCACCAACACGCGGATGCGCCGCGAAGTGAAGGACGGTCCCTCGGGCCGGACGCAGGAAATCCAGCGCCTGATTGGACGCAGCCTGCGCGCCGGAACCGATCTCGTGGCCTTGGGCGAACGGCAGATCACCGTGGACTGCGACGTGATCCAAGCCGATGGCGGCACGCGCTGCGCCGCGATCACCGGCGGCTGGGTGGCGCTGCGGCTGGCCGTGAACCGGCTGCTCAAGGCCAACGCGATTCAGCGCAACCCTCTGGATCATCCAGTCTCTGCGGTTTCGGTTGGGCTTTATGCCGGACAGCCGGTGCTGGACCTCGACTATCCGGAAGACAGCGAGGCGGGCGTCGATGCCAACGTCGTGATGACGGGCGAGCGCATGATCGAGGTGCAGATGAGCGCGGAAGGCTCGACTTTCTCGCGCGAGCAGATGGCGGTGCTGCTGGATCTCGCCGCTCAGGGCAACGGGATTCTGGCGCAGGCGCAGCTGACGGCGGTCGCCTGATGCGGCGTCTGACCGGCTCGCATCTGGTGGTGGCCACCGGCAACAAGGGCAAGCTCGAGGAAATGCGGGCGCTGCTGGGCCCGCGTGGAATCGAGATCACCTCGAACAAGGACCACGGGCTGCCCGAGCCGGAGGAGACCGAGGATACCTTCCTGGGCAATGCCCGGATCAAGGCGCATGCGGCGGCACAGGCGTTGGACCTGCCGGCGCTTGCCGACGACTCCGGCATCGAAGTCGAGGCCTTGGGCGGCGCACCCGGCGTGCGGACGGCGGACTGGGCGGAAACGCCCAATGGCCGCGATTTCATGCTGGCGATGGAACGCACGCACGAGGCGCTGGTCGCCGCTGGTGCGGCCGAGCCCTGGCGGGCCCGGTTCGTGTCCGTCCTCGTGCTGGCTTGGCCCGATGGGCACGAGGAAAGCTTCCGGGGCGAGGTCAACGGTCGCGTGATCTGGCCGCCGCGCGGGGTGCAGGGGCACGGATACGACCCCATCTTCGTTCCCGACGGACATGACAGGGCCTTTGCGGAGATGACGGCTGAGGAGAAGAACGCGATGAGCCACCGGGGCCAGTCGATCCGCGCCTTCGAGGCCGCCTGCCTTGGCTGACGGCGCACGCCTGATGCCCGAGGCCGGAACGCGGGCGAAGGACTGGGAAGCCGGGGGCTTCGCGCTGTACGTCCATTGGCCGTTCTGCCAAGCCAAGTGCCCTTACTGCGACTTCAACAGCCATGTGGCTCGGACGATCGATCAAGTGCGTTGGGCGCGGGCCTATGAAGCCGAGATCGCCCGCGCCGCCCGAGAGGTGCCGGGGCGGGTGCTCCGCTCGATCTTCCTCGGCGGGGGCACGCCTTCGCTCATGGAACCCGAAACGGTCGAGGCGGTGGTCGGGGCCGCGCGGGCTGCCTGGGGCTTTTCGAACGACATCGAGATCACCATGGAGGCCAACCCGACCTCCGTCGAAGCGGGCCGATTCCGGGGCTACCACGCGGCCGGAGTGAACCGGCTTTCGCTGGGGGTGCAGGCCCTGAACGACCGAGACCTCCGGGCTCTGGGGCGGCTTCATTCGGCGGAGGAGGCCGTGCAAGCCTTTGGGATGGCGCGCGACAGCTTCGAACGGGTCAGCCTGGATCTCATCTATGCACGGCAAGGCCAGACCCCGGACGACTGGGCGGCGGAGCTGAGTCAGGCTCTGGGCCTCGCCGCAGGCCATCTGTCCTTGTACCAGCTGACGATCGAGGATGGGACGGCCTTCGGGGACCGTTTCGCGGCGGGCAAGCTGCGGGGCCTGCCCGATGAGGATCGCGCGGCCGACATGTGGGACATCACGCAACGCCTGACCGAAGCGGCGGGGCTCCCCGCTTATGAGGTGTCGAACCATGCGGCACCCGGACAGGAGAGCCGCCATAACCTCGTCTACTGGCAGGGTGGCGACTGGGTCGGCATCGGACCGGGCGCGCATGGGCGGCTGACGGTGGACGGTGTGCGGGCCGCGATCGAAACGGAACGGACGCCGGGGCGCTGGCTCCAGATGGTCGAGCAGAATGGCTCAGGCGAGAGCCAGCGGGAGAACCTGAGGGCGCTGGAAGCCGCCGAGGAACGCCTGATGATGGGATTGCGACTGGCCGAAGGCGTGGAGATGGATCGGCTCCGGATGCTGGACGGCCTCGTAGGACGGACGGACTCGCTGGCTGATATGGGGCTCGTGGACATCCGCGAGGGACGGCTCTGCGCCACCACAGCCGGGCGGCCGGTCCTCAATGCCGTGCTGCGCGAGCTTCTCGCCTGAGGATCAGCCCGCGGACAGGCGGCGGATCACCTCGTCCAACTGATCCAGCGTCTTGTAGGTGAGGGTCAAGCGCCCACCCTGGCCCTTGCCAACCTGATCGATCCGTACGGCCAGCCCCAGCGCGGCGGAGAGTTCGCCCTCCATGGCGCGGGTGTCTGCGTCCTTCCCGTTCCTGGCGGAACGCTTGGCGTCGCCCTCGGGCTGCTTGGCGATGCGTTCGGCGTCACGCGCCGAAAGACCCTTTTCCGCGATGCGGCGGGCCAGGTCCAATGCGCGGGGATGGCCGATCAGCGGACGGGCGTGGCCCGCGCTGATGGCACGGTCGGACACCATCTGCTGCACTTCCTTGGGAAGCTGCAGAAGACGCATCTGGTTCGCGACATGGCTGCGGCTTTTGCCGAGGGCGCTGGCCACCTGCTCCTGGCTGTGGCCGAAACGGTCGATCAGGCTGCGATAGGCTGCGCCCTCGTCGATAGGATTGAGGTCGTCGCGCTGGATGTTCTCGATGATAGCGATCTCGAGGAGTTCGGCATCGTCGTAGTTCCGGACGATGACAGGCAGTTCGGACAAGCCTGCCTTTTGGGCGGCGCGCCAGCGGCGTTCGCCGGCCACGATCTGCCAGGCAGACGGCTCCTTGGGGTCAGGGCGGACGATCAGGGGCTGGATGACGCCTTTGGTCCTAAGCGACGCCGCCAGTTCCTCGAGCGCATCGGGCTCGAAGGTGCGGCGGGGCTGATCGGGATTGGGCCGGAGCGCCTCGATGGGCATCATGCGGTCCGGGCTGCGCGGGGGCTCGGGCGGCGGGGCCGCCTCCTTGGCGAGGTCTGTGCCGAGATCCGCCATCAGCGCGGACAGGCCGCGTCCGAGGCCGCGTTTCACGAGGGGTTTCTCGGCCATGGCTCTCTCAGGATTCGCGCGACATGAGTTCGGCGGCGAGCGCGCGATAGGCGGCGGCGCCGGACGAGGATGGATCGTAGTCGAGGACGGACTGGGCGTGGGACGGCGCCTCGCTCAGCCGGACGTTGCGGGGGATCACTGTCTGGAACACGAGGTCACCAAGGTTTTCGCGGGCGTCGGCCTCGACCATCTGGGCCAGGCTGGTGCGCCGGTCGACCATGGTGAGGGCCACCCCCTCGATCCGAAGGCTGGGATTGGCAGTCTGCCGGACCTCACGGATCGTCAGCATGAGCTGGGACAGTCCCTCAAGGGCGAAGAACTCGCTTTGCAACGGGACAAGCACCGACTGGGCCGCGACCAGGGCGTTGATGGTCAGCACGTTCAGGGACGGCGGACAGTCGATCAGGATATAATCGAGCGCAAGTTCGCCCATCAGCGGCTGGCGCAGAGCGCCGCGCAGGAGCGTCGTGCGGCCCTGGCGGTCACCCAGCTCCAGATCGGCCCCGCTCAGATCCGAGGTCGCCGGGATCAGGAGAAGATTGGGAGTCGCGGTTTCGTGCACGGCGTCCTGAGGACTGGCCTCGCCCAGCAGGAACTCAAACGAGGTCACGTTTCGGTCTTCGGGCGGGATGCCCAGCCCGGTTGACGCATTACCCTGCGGATCGAGGTCCACGAGAAGCACGCGGCGGTCCCGGCGGGCCAGGGCAGCCCCCAGGTTGATCGCGGTGGTGGTCTTGCCGACGCCGCCCTTTTGGTTGGCGACGGCGATGATCCTGGCGGCCTTGCGCTGTTCAGCCATGGGCCAGTCCCGTGAGGCGAAGAATGCGAGCGGCTGGATCGGTTCGGCTCGGCACCGCCTCGACCTCGAAACGCCAGCCTGCGGTCCGTGCCGCATCCAGTTCGGCGGCATGATCGCGGCCCTTGGGAAGGAGCGCGGTACCGCCAGGGGCGAGATGCCGGGCGACGAACGGCAGCAGCGTCGCCAAGGGCGCAAGCGCGCGTGCGGAGACGACATCGGCAGCCTGTGGGGGGGCTGTCTCGACCCGCTGGTCGAGGATCAGGGCAGAAAGGCCCAGTTCCCGCACGGCAGTGCGCAGGAAGGCGCATTTGCGTCCGTCGCTTTCGATGAGCGTCACCTTGGGCGACCCGGCCTCGGTTGCCAGGATGGCAATGACGAGGCCTGGGAACCCGCCCCCCGCGCCCAGGTCGGCCCAAGCCTTTGCCCCCACCGGGGAGAGCGGCCAAAGTTGGGCCGAGTCGAGAATGTGCCGCGTCCAGAGGTCGGGAACCGTGGCAGGCGAGATCAGGTTGATCTTTTCCGTCCACCGACGGACCAGAGAATCCAAGGCGTCCAGCCGTTCCAGCGTGACCGGGGACAGATCGAGTCCGGCTAGATCGCGGGTCGTGGTCATGCGGCAAGGCCGTCTGCCCGCTTGCGCAGCCGGGCGGTCAGGAGGAGCAGCGCCGACGGAGTCATGCCGTCGATCTCGGCTGCATGGCGAAGCGTGGCCGGTCGCTGCCGCTCCAGCTTTTGGCGAAGCTCGATGGACAGGCCGGGAACAGCCGCATAGTCGAAGTCCTCTGGCAGCCGTGTCGCCTCCTCGCGCCGGAGTTGGGCAATGTCGCGCTCCTGCCGGTCGAGGTAGGTGGCGTACTGTGCCTCGCGCTTGATCTGGTCGCGGATGGGCGTTGCAGGCAGGGGCAGCGCAGGATCCAGCCTGGCCAGATGCTCCCAGGTCGCATCGGTAAGGGCGAGGGTCTGGAGACCGTCGCGCGACTCTCCGTCCGGATTGAGGTTGAGGCCGGCCGAAGCGATCCGGCGGGCGGTGAACCGGCAGGCACGAAGGGCAGCGCGCGTGGCATCCAGCGCCTCGGTCTTGATGCTGAACGCCTGCCAGCGGCTGTCACCCACGCAGCCCCACTCACGCCCCTCGGGCGTCAGCCGCTGGTCGGCGTTGTCGACCCGGAGGGACAGGCGGAACTCGGCCCGCGACGTGAACATCCGGTACGGTTCCGCCACCCCGCGCGAGGTCAGGTCGTCGATCATGACGCCGATATACGAGCCTGATCGGCTGAACTCGGCCGCGGCCTTATCCTGAGAGGCCCGCGCGGCATTGAGCCCCGCGACAAGACCCTGGGCGGCGGCTTCCTCGTAACCCGTCGTGCCGTTGATCTGGCCCGCCAGGTAAAGGCCGGGCAGAGCCCTGACCTCCAGCGACAGCGTGAGGGCGCGCGGGTCGACGTAGTCGTACTCGATCGCGTAGCCAGGCTGGGTGATGACGGCGTGTTCCAGGCCCTCGATGGAGCGGACGTAATCCTCCTGCACCTCGGCGGGAAGCGAGGTGGAGATGCCGTTCGGATAAACGGTCGGGTCGTCCAGACCCTCGGGCTCGAGGAAGATCTGGTGCGAGTCCTTGTCGGCGAAGCGCACCACCTTGTCCTCGATGGACGGGCAGTAGCGTGGGCCCACGCCTTGAATATGGCCGCCATACATCGCCGACCGGTCGAGGTTCGCGCGGATGATGTCATGTGTACGGGCGTTCGTGTGCGTGATGCCACAGGCAATCTGCGGAACCATCGGACCATCGCTGAGGAAGCTCAGCATCGCAGGGTCGTCGTCGCCCTCCTGCCGTTCCAGCCTGTCCCAGGCGATGGTCCGGCCATCGAGGCGCGGCGGCGTCCCGGTCTTGAGGCGGCCCATGGGAAGGTCCATGCCATAGAGGCGGTCGGCGAGTGCCTTGGAAGGCGGCTCACCCACTCGGCCGCCGGGGCGAGAGCGGTCGCCCACGTGGATTACGCCGTTCAGGAAGGTGCCGGTGGTCAGGACCACGGCCTTGGCGGGGATCTGCGATCCGTCGGCCAGGGCGACACCGCGCACGCGATCCCCTTCGACGATCAGGTCGGCGGCCTCGCCTTCGAGGAGGTCCAAGTTCGGACAGGCAGCCAGTTCGGCCTGCACGGCCTCTCGATAGAGCTTGCGGTCAGCCTGGGTCCGGGGGCCCTGGACGGCCGGACCCTTGGACCGGTTCAGGAGGCGGAACTGGATGCCAGCCCGGTCGGCCATGCGGCCCATGATACCGTCGAGGGCATCGACCTCGCGAACCAAGTGGCCCTTGCCGAGGCCCCCGATGGCCGGGTTGCAGGACATGACGCCCACGGAGGCGAGCCTAAGGCTGAGAAGGAGGGTGCGCGCGCCTGCGCGGGCCGACGCATGCGCAGCCTCGCAGCCGGCATGGCCGCCGCCCACCACGATGACGTCGTAACCCTGTTCCACGTGAAACACCGCCTCACTTACCGATGCAGAAGCTCGAGAAGATTTCGCCGAGTATATCCTCCACCCCGACGCGCCCCACAAGGGCGTCGAGTTGGCGCAGGGCGCGGCGAAGGGTTTCGGCGACGATCTCCACCGCCGCGCCGATGTCGATGAGAGCGCGGGTTTCGTCAAGGAGGTTCGCGGCGTCGAGCATGGCGCGGGCGTGACGTTCGCGCAAGCCGACGCCGAGGCCAGTGGTGCGGTCGGACAGGCGGCGACCGATTTCGGCTACTAGGGCGTCGATGCCGTCGCCGGTCCGACCGGAGATGGCGAGACCGGGGCCAGTGGCGAGGTCGGCCTTGGCAAGGACGACGAGGTCGTCCGGGCCGGGCTCCGGGGCCGTCTCGCCCGCGAGGTGCAGATGGACGCGGAGGTCGGCCATCGCGGCGCGGGCGCGGGCGCGCTCGATGCCGATCGCCTCGATGGGGTCCTGTGCCTCGCGAAGGCCTGCGGTGTCGATCAGGGTGACGGGAAGGCCGGACAGGTCCATGCGCACCTCGATCACGTCGCGGGTGGTGCCAGCGATTTCGGAGGTGATGGCGGCTTCGCGCCCGGCAAGCCGGTTGAGGAGCGTGGACTTGCCCACATTCGGGGCGCCGACGATGGCGACCTCGAAGCCCTCGCGCAAGCGTTCGGCGATGCGGGCGCCCTGGGCTTCGGTGCGGAGTTCCTCCTCAAGAAGGACGACGAGTTCCAGGACCTCGGGCCAGACGTCCTCGGGCACATCCTCGTCGGAGAAGTCGATGGTGGCCTCGACCAGCGCCACGGCGCGGAGAAGGCGGGCGCGCCACTCCTCGGCCTTGCGGCCCAGGGCGCCAGCAAAGACGCGCATGGCCTGACGGCGCTGGCCTTCCGTCTCGGCGGACAGCAGATCCGCCAGCCCTTCGACCTGCGCGAGGTCGAGACGGCCATTTTCCAACGCCCGACGGGTGAACTCGCCCGCTTCGGCGGAGCGGAGGCCAGGTTGCGAGGCCAAGGTCCTGAGGATGGCCGCGACCACCGCGGGCGCGCCGTGGCAATGAAGCTCGACCACAGCCTCGCCGGTGAAGCTGCGCTGGGGTGCGAAGGTCAGGACCAAGGCCTGATCCAGAGCCTCCCCGGAAGGGTCGCGCAGGGTGCGGAGGGAACGGCCATGCTGGGGCAGTTCCCCGGCCAGGGCGGCCGCGGCAGAATGCGCCGCCGGCCCCGAGATGCGGAGGACCGCGATCCCCGCCCGGCCGGGCGCGGTGGCCAGGGCGAAGATCGTGTCCATGGCCGGCGCGTCAGGCGTTCATCGAGTCGAAGAAGTCCGAGTTCGTCTTCGTCTGCTTGAGCTTGGAGATCAGGAACTCGATGGCGTCGGTGGTGCCCATCGGGTTGAGGATCCGACGCAGGACGTAGGTCTTGGCGAGGTCCGCCTTCTCGACCAGCAGGTCCTCCTTCCGGGTGCCGGACTTGAGGATGTCCATCGCCGGGAAGACGCGCTTGTCGGCGACCTTGCGGTCGAGGACGATCTCCGAGTTACCGGTGCCCTTGAACTCTTCGAAGATGACCTCGTCCATCCGGCTGCCGGTGTCGATCAGCGCGGTGGCGATGATGGTGAGCGAGCCGCCTTCCTCGATGTTGCGGGCCGCACCGAAGAAGCGCTTGGGCCGCTGGAGGGCGTTCGCATCCACACCGCCGGTCAGCACCTTGCCCGAGGATGGCACGACCGTGTTGTAGGCGCGGCCCAGGCGGGTGATCGAGTCGAGAAGGATCACCACGTCGCGCTTGTGTTCGACAAGGCGCTTGGCCTTCTCGATCACCATCTCGGCCACGGCCACGTGGCGCGTCGCGGGCTCGTCGAAGGTGGAGGAGATGACCTCGCCCTTCACGGAGCGCTGCATGTCGGTAACCTCCTCGGGCCGCTCGTCGATGAGCAGCACGATCAGGTAGACCTCCGGGTGGTTCTGCGCGATCGAATGCGCGATGTTCTGCAGGAGCACCGTCTTGCCGGTGCGGGGCGGCGCCACGATCAGGCCGCGCTGGCCCTTTCCGATGGGGGCCACGAGGTCGATGATGCGGCCCGAGCGGTCCTTGAGCGTGGGATCGGTCTCGATCTCCATCTGCAGGCGCTGGTCGGGGTAGAGCGGCGTCAGGTTCTCGAAGGCGACCTTGTGGCGGGCGCGCTCGGGCTCCTCGAAGTTGATGCGCTCCACGCTCATCAAGGCGAAGTAGCGCTCGTTGTCGTTGGGCTCCTGGATGACGCCGGACACGGTGTCGCCGGTGCGGAGCGAATACTGCCGGATCATCTCGGGCGAGACGTAGATGTCATCGGGGCCGGGAAGGTAGTTCGCCTCGGGGCTGCGGAGGAAGCCGAAGCCGTCCTGCAGCACCTCGAGGACGCCGTCGCCGCCGATGACCCATTCCTCGTCCGCGCGCTCCTTGAGGATGGCGAACATCATGTCGCCCTTGCGCATGGTCGAGGCGTTCTCGATCTCGAGCTCCTCGGCCAGGGCCAGAAGGTCCTTGGGGCTCTGGGCCTTGAGGTCGGCAAGGTTGAGACGGTCTTGGGTCATGGAAATCCTGATGGTCCTGCACGACCGCGAACAGCCCAGCAGGGCGGCGGTCGGGACGAAGCTATGCGCGTGAAATGCCGTTCCCGGACGGGAGGGCAGATCACAGATAAGCATTCCCAGCGAGGCCGTCAATCGGCTGCCTAGAACGGCTTCACGATCACCATGACGACGATGATGAGGAGGAGCAGCGTCGGCACTTCGTTGGCGATGCGGAAGGTCCGGCCCGTGCGGGTATTGCCGCCTGCAGCGAAATCGCGGGTCCGGGCCCGGCACCATTCGTGGAACCCCGTCAAGGCGGCCACCCCCGCAAGCTTCACCCAAAGCCACCCGGAGGTCCACCAGCCGCCCGAAGCCACGAGCACGAGGCCAAGTGTCCAGGTTGCGATCATTGCCGGTCGCATGATCAGGCGGAGGAGCTTGTCCTCCATGACCCGGAATGTCTGGTCCAGCTCCGAACCGGGTGTGGCCCGCTCCGCATGGTAGACGAAAAGCCGGGGCAGATAGAACAGGCCCGCCATCCAGGCGACCATCGCGACCACATGCGCGGCCTTGATCCAGAGATACAGGGCAGGAAGCCAGTCGAGCATGCGTGTCCCATGATGGCGCTTCTTCCTTTTCTTAGACTCCGGAGGAGAAGGGAAGTGGATGGCGGTTGTACTGTGGAAAACAGCACGGTCGCTGCCTGGCCCCCAGAACCGTCCACAGGCGAATCAACAGGTCTTGCGTGTGGCAAAGGCACGATTACCGGTTCAACCGGCATGTTTACTGGGATTCCCGAGCCAACGGCCAGAGACCGCGCATGCGATGAATCCGAGTCGTCCCCAGGCCGGAGTTATCCTCATCCACGGTGGGGGACTCGGGCTGGAGAAGGAACCGGGGGCATGAGTCGCGCGCACCCCTTCCCCCTGCCCGCCGAGTCGTCCAGATTGTCCCGCGTTCCGTCCCCAATTGCCCGCAGGGTTGTCCACATGCCGCGCGAAAATCTCGTGCTCGCTTCCGGCTCTTCCACGCGGGCCACAATGCTCAAGGCCGCCGGCCTGGAGTTCGACGTTCTGGTACCCCGGGTGGACGAGGACGCCCTGAAGGAGGCGTTGACGGCCGAGGGCGCGCCGCCGCGCGACATCGCCGACGCCCTGGCCGAGATGAAGGCCGCGCGGGTCGCGCCCCGTCGGCCCGAGGCCCTCACCCTGGGATGCGACCAGACCCTGTCCTGCGACGGCCGGCTCTTTTCCAAGCCCGCCACGCCCCAAGAGGCGCGTGCGCAGCTTCACGACCTGATGGGCCAAACGCATCGGCTCCACTCCGCCGCCGTGATCTATCAGGGCGAGGAACCGGTCTGGCGCCATGTGTCCGAGGCTCGGCTCACCATGGGGCGGCTGTCGGACGAATGGATCGACGGCTACCTTGCCCGCAGCTGGGAGCGCGTCCGGCATTCGGTCGGCGCCTATCAGATCGAGGCAGAGGGCATACGGCTCTTCACACGGATCGACGGGGACCATTTCACGATCCTGGGCCTGCCCTTGCTGCCCCTCTTGTCTTTCCTTTCGCTGCGCGGGAGCATTCCGTCATGACCCATGGATTTCCCCTGGCCGGCGTCGTCGGGCGCCCTATCGCGCATTCGCGGTCGCCCCGCCTGCACCGCCACTGGCTGGCCCGTCATGGGATCGCAGGCGATTATGTGGCCATGGAGATCGGCGAGGGTGATCTCGAGCAGGTTCTCCGTATCCTGCCCAGGGCGGGGTTCCGGGGGGTGAACGTCACCATCCCGCACAAGATGGCAGCGCTGTCCCTGGCCGACGAGGCGACCGACCGCGCCCGGCAGATCGGGGCGGCCAACCTTCTCGTCTTCGAAGGAAACCGCATCCTGGCGGATAACACGGATGGCGAAGGGTTCCTCAATTCGGTGCGCCAAGGAGCGCCCGGTTGGGATCCCTCCACGGGAGCAGCCACGGTGCTTGGCGCCGGAGGCGCGGCACGGGCGGTGATTGTCACGCTTCTCGAGGCCGGAGCGCCCGAGATCCTGCTCACCAATCGCACCCGCGCCACGGCCGAGGGACTGCGCGACGAGTTCGGCGACCGGATCCGCGTCTTCGATTGGGTCAAGGCGGGGAACGCCGTCGAGGAAGGCACGATGGTGGTGAACACCACGTCACTCGGCATGCTGGGCAACCCCGAGCTGCGGGTTCCGCTCGACGGCTTGCGCCCCGGGCAGGTTGTGACCGATCTGGTCTACTCCCCCTTGGAAACGCGCCTTCTGCAGCAAGCGCGCAAGGCTGGGGCCCAGGGTGTCGACGGCCTGGGGATGCTGCTTCATCAGGCCGCTCCGGCTTTTGAGAGGTGGTTCGGACTCCGGCCACAGGTGGACGACGCGCTGCGCGCCGCCGTTCTGGCCTGATGGGCTTCGTCCTGGGGCTGACCGGCTCCATCGGCATGGGCAAGTCGACCACCGCTGCGATGTTCCGCGACGAAGGGCTGGCCGTCTGGGATGCCGATGCGGCGGTCCATTCTCTTTACGCCCGGGGGGGCGCGGCGGTCTCCGGCGTGGCGCGGCTGGTGCCCATGGCGGTGACGGAGGCCGGGGTGGATCGACCCGCGCTGCGCTTGGCGCTGGAGGCGGACCCATCGCTTTTTCCGCGGCTGGAAGCCATCGTTCATCCGCTGGTGGCTGACGACCGAGACCATTTTCTGGCTCGTGAGGACGGCGACATCGTCGTTCTGGACGTGCCGCTGCTTTACGAGCGCGGTATCGACACGGAATGCGATGCAGTCGTCGTGGCTTCGGCATCGCCCGAAACTCAGATGGCGCGGCTCCTTGCCCGTCCCGGACTCGACCGCGCGGGGGCGGAGTTGCTTCTGTCGCGTCAGATGCCCGACCGAGACAAGCGCGCGCGGGCTCGCTGGATCGTGCCGACCGAAACTCTTGAGGGAGCCCGGGCCGCCGTGCGACAGATCGTGTCCGAGATCCGGGGCAGCCTCGGAGCCCATAACCGAAGGGACCGCTGATGCGCGAGATCGTCCTCGACACCGAAACCACGGGCTTCGAGCCCGAGACGGGCGACCGGATCGTGGAGATCGGGGCGGTGGAACTGTTCAACCACATGCCGACCAAGCGGCATTTCCACGTCTACATCAACCCCGAACGGTCCATGCCGCCCGAAGCCTTCGCGGTCCATGGCCTGGGAGACGACTTCCTGCGGGACAAGCCCGTTTTTGCCAAGGTGGCCCAGGACTTCGTGGATTTCATCGGCGACGCGAAGCTTGTCATCCACAACGCCTCCTTCGACATGAAATTCCTGAACCACGAGTTGGGACGGCTGGGCTACCCCCCGATGCCAATGGACCGCGCCATCGACACCGTGCTGATGGCGCGCCGTAAGTTCCCGGGATCGCCAGCGTCGCTCGATGCTCTCTGCCGGAGATTCGGCATCGACAACTCGGCCCGGACGCTCCACGGCGCGCTTCTTGACAGCGAGATCCTGGCCGAGGTCTATCTGGAGCTGATTGGCGGGCGGCAGCCTGATTTCGGCTTGCAAGCTGTGTCCACCACGCCCGCCCGGTCCGAAGCCGCCGCGCAGGTGGACAGCCAGTGGCGTCCCCGTCCACGGCCGCGCGCCCTCCCCTCCCTTCTGACCGAAGAGGAAGCCGCAGCCCATACGGCCTTCGTGGCGGGGTTGGGGGACGGCGCGCTGTGGTCGCGCGGCTGAGAAAGCGCCGCGCCATCGGCGCGGCGTTTCAGGTTCAGGCGTCGAGCCTGGGCGCCGCCTGGGTCTGGGCCCGGCGGGCCAGCTCGTTGCGGTAAAGCGCCACGAAGTCGATCATCTCGAGGTTCAGGGGTGGGAAGCCCCCGTCGCGCGTCACGTCGCTGACGATGCGCCGCAGGAACGGGAAGGTGATGCGCGGGCACTCGATCAGCAGATACGGGTGCATCTGGGCCTCAGGCACGCCCTCGATCTGGAAGACGCCCACATACTCGATCTCGAGCATGAAAAGAACGTCGCCGTTCGCCTTGGTCTTGGAGGTCGCGGTGAGCTTGGTCGTGACTTCGTACTGGTTCTCGCCGCCACGCTTGCGGCCATCCAGGCTGACCTGCACGGCGATCTCGGGGGTGAGGTCACCGGTCACGCCCTTGCGGGCAAGAACGTTCTCGAACGACAGGTCGCGGACATACTGCGTCAGGATGCGCTGGCTGATCCGCGGGGTGGCGGCCGGCGTGGGGGAGGCCCCTTCAGGGGTCTCGGGCGTGTCTTGCATGGGGGTCCTCCCGGGGATCGCAAGCAGGTGTTCTGCCGCGTTCCCCTAGCATCCCCGAATGGGCGTCTCAATGCCACGCAGCCCAGCGGTGGCCGCGGATGGCCTGTCCCGATACGTCAGTGGCGGGTCCATCCCGAAGGGCGATGAGTTGGGCGCTGATGGGGCGGGACCTCCTCCCATTCGGCATCCACCACGCGGTCGCGCTGTGGTCGCGCCTCATGAGGGGCCGCAGTGAAGCTTTCCGTGCGCACTGCCACGATGCGGGCCCCGTGCCGGGCAAAGCGCTTGGCCAGGGCCCGCTGGACGGGCGGCAGGAGCAGCAGAAGGGCCACGACATCGCCCAGGAAGCCCGGCACGATCAGCAGGAGTGCCGCCACGAGCCGAAAGCCACCACGAAGCAGGGCTGGGCGCGGATCGCGACCGGTTCGCAGCGTGCCGCGCATTTGTGCCAGCGCCTCACCACCTTGCCGGCGCAGGAGAGCGACGCCAAGCAGTGCCGCCAAGACCACAAGCAACAAGGTGCCCAGCACCCCGGCCCACTGGCCGACGATCACGAAGCTGGCGATCTCGGCCAGCACAAGGGCCGCGACGAGCAGACGCGCCATGAGCAACCTCCGTTTCAGCAGGATCCAAGCGGTCCGGCTATCCCCTGACAGCGCATGGACTTGATCCCACCCCCGGCATACATAGGTGACCCGAGGTCGTCCCGCTATGGGCGGCCCCGCTCCGGCCACGAGGAACTTCATGAACTCTCCCATCATCCAGCTCCTGGTTCTAGCCGGAATCGCCATCTTCCTGATCCTCCGGCTTCGCAGCGTGCTGGGCAGCCGGGAGGGGTTCGAGAAGCCCCCCGTTGCGATCCCCGAGAACCCGACCCGCCGGTCCCGACCCGAACTCGAAGTGATCGAGGGGCGGCCCGACCGCGACATCACCGACCATGTGCCCGAGGACTCCGAGGCCGCTCGCTCGCTCGCGGCAATGAAGGGGGCTGACTCGTCGTTCAACGTGCGTGAGTTCCTCCAGGGCGCCCGCGCCGCCTACGAGATGATCCTCATGGCCTTTGAACGTGGCGACCTCGCCTCGGTGAAGCCGTTTCTGTCCGACGATGTCTACAACGCCTTGGCGCAGGTGGTGGAGGAGCGGAACCGCAACGGCTACCGCGTCGAGGCAACCTTCGTGGGCGTAAGCGACCTGGCGCTGCGGGACGCGACCTTCGACAAGGTCACCCGCGAGGGCGAGGTTTCGGTCCGCTTCGTGGGCGAGCTGACCTCGGTGGTGCGTGACAGCGCAGGGACCGTGATCGAGGGATCACCCACCGAGATCAAGCGGCAGAAGGATGTCTGGACCTTCGCCCGGACGATGGGATCGAACGATCCCAACTGGATCCTGGTCGCCACAAGCGAATGACGGCGGGGCGCGCAGGGGCTACCGGCGCGCCGGCCTTGTCCCCCATGGCCGCTTCGGCGGGCCGCCGGGTCACCGGTCTGGAGTTTTCCAACCTCAGAGGCTGGGCCGAGGACGATCATGCTTCGGCCTTAAGCGTGTTCTGCGAATCCTGCGGGGACATGCGGGGGGACGATTGGGCCCGGGTCTGCGCAAAGGCCCGTGGGGTGCGGCCCACGGAAGCCAAGGCGTTCTTCGAGGCGACCTTTCGACCGGTTCTGATCGAGGATGATGTCCCGTCGCTGTTCACCGGCTACTACGAACCGGAACTTCATGGTGCCCTTGTACGCTCGGACCGCTTCCATGTTCCCCTCTATGGTCTGCCGCCGGAGCTTCCCAAGTCGGAACCGTGGCTGACTCGCGGGCAGATCGAAGACGGCGCATTGGTCGGACAGGGTCTGGAGATCGCCTGGCTGGACGACCCGGTCGAGGCGTTCTTCCTCCAGGTCCAGGGCTCGGGCCGTATCCGGTTGCCGGATGGGCGGATCATCCGGCTCGGCTACGCCGGGTCCAACCGCCATCCCTACAGTTCCATCGGGCGTGCCCTGATCGAGCGTGGCGCGGTCCGGCCGGAAGAGGCATCGGCCGATGTGGTCAAGGCCTGGCTCGCTGATCACCCGGCGGAGGCGGGGCAGGTGCTGCGGACGAATGCGTCCTTCGTCTTCTTCCGAGAGATCTCCGAGGTTCCAGCCGACCAGGGTCCCTTGGGGACGATGAACCGCCCGGTGACTCCCTTGCGGAGCGTGGCGGTGGACCCCGCCGCCGTTCCCCTTGGGGGCCCCGTGTGGATCGAGGTGCAAGGCCCTGAGCCATTCTGTCGCCTCATGGTGGCCCAGGACACCGGAAGTGCGATCACGGGGGCGCAGCGGGCGGACATCTTCTTCGGCACGGGACCCGACGCGGGCCTGAAGGCCGGCCGTGTCCGTGCAGGGGGCCGCATCGTGGTGCTGCTCCCGGCGCAGCACGCCGAACTCCCGCGGGCCAAGGCTGAGGGACCCTCGTGAGTCGTCGACTTTCCCCGGAGGATCGCGAGCTGTGGGATCGCGTGAAAGGAAGCGCCGTGCCGTTGCATGGGCCGCAGCCGATCCCGTCGCCCTCGCCCCGGGTGCCAGACCCCGTCTCTGCCCCCAGCCCGGTACCAGCAAGTCCCAAGGTCGGGCCCTTCCGTCTGGGGCAGAAGGTGGATCACCGCCGGTCGAACGATCTGCTGCCGGGCCTCGTGGAAGGTCTTGGGCGCATGCCGCTTCGCATGGATGCCGGACAGTATGGCAGGATGACCAAGGGCAAGCTCAGGCCCGAGGGACGGATCGACCTGCACGGCATGACAGTGGCCGAGGCGCATCCCGCGCTTGCGTCCTTCATCTTGGGCTCTCGTGCATCCGGACGTCGGCTGGTTCTGGTCATCACCGGAAAGGGGCGGGTCAGCGACGAGTTTGCGCCCATGCCGGCGCGGGCCGGGCGGCTCCGGCACGACGTGCCGCGGTGGCTCGCGCTGGCGCCCCTGTCCGCGGCTGTGCTGCAGGTCGCGCCAGCCCATCGACGCCACGGTGGGGAAGGCGCGCTCTACGTGTACCTTCGGGCACCCTGACCTGCGGAAACCTTCTGCGGCCGGGCGGCGTTGCGCTGCAGCGCACGTCGCGCCAAGCCACGGACTTATCATGCCAGATCAAACGACCCACGTCGCTCCCAACCGGATCTGCGTGATCTGCAACGAAGGCTCAGGCCGGAACAGCCGCGAGGCGGATGCGATCAAGGCTGCCATGGAGGTGCTGGGCCAGCGGGCCGAGCTACGGCGGGTCAAGGGCGAGGACATCAACGACGCCGCCCGTCAAGCCGTGCGGGACGGGTTCGACGCCATCATCGCAGCAGGTGGGGATGGAACCATCATGACCGTGGCCGGAGCCGTCGCCGGCTCGGGACGCCACTTCGGTGTTCTGCCCCTCGGGACCTTCAACTACTTCGCGCGGGGCTTGGGCATCCCCGAGGATCCGGCGGGCGCCGCCCGGGTGATCCTTGACGGTCTGACAAGGTCGGTGTCGGTCGGGGACGTCAACGGCCACGTTTTCCTGAACAATATCAGCCTTGGCATCTATCCCGCCATCCTGCGCGCCCGCGAGGACGTGTACGCCCGCTGGGGGCGGCGCCGGATCGCGGCGCACTGGTCCGCCGTCAAGACCTTCGTGCGCTTCCAGCGGCCCCTGTTCCTCAACATGCAGGCTGATGGCCAAGAGATCCGGGTCCGAACGCCGCTGCTGTTCGTGGCCCGGTCCGCCTACCAGCTCGAGAGCTTCGGTCTCGCCGGGGTGGACTGCGTGGCCCAGGGACGCTTCGCGGTGTTCGTGGCGCATGACACCGGCCGTGTCGGGATGTTCAACAAGGCGTTCCGCCTCGTGCGGCGGAGCATGCGCGAAGGACGCGATTTCGACCTGGTCTGCGCCGAGGACGTGACCATCGCCACCCGCTCGCGTCACCTGACCGTGGCGTGCGACGGCGAGAAGATCCGCATGAAGACCCCGCTCCGGCTGAAGATGCGTCACGATGCCATCGAGGTCTTTGCGCCCGCCGAGGCCGCCTCAGGGGCGGAGAACGCACCCGAGTCCACCGGGGCGGCGGCATGAGGCGGATTCTCCACCTGTCCGATCTTCATTTCGGACGCACCCGGCCCGATCTGCTCGAACCCTTGATCGCGCTGGCGGCCGGCTTGTCCCCTGATCTCGTGGTGATCTCGGGTGACTTCACGCAGCGTGCCAGGCGAAGCCAGTTCGTTGAAGCGGCCCGGTTCCTTGACCGACTTCGCTCGCCTTGGCTGGCCGTGCCCGGGAACCACGACGTATCGCTGGACAACATGGTGGTTCGGCTTCTCGACCCGTGGGGGCGTTATCGCAGCCTGATCCACCACGACCTCTGCCCGCGCCACGAGGACGAGGAGGTCACCGTCATCGGCCTCAATACCGTGAACCGCTACGCCCATCAGGCGGGACGGATCGGCCGGTCACAGCTTCGGGCGATTGCCGCGTCCCATGACGAGAACCCGCAGAAAACGCTGGTGGTCGTGATGCACCACCCGCCCGAGCACCCCGTGGGCTCGGACAAGCGGCTCATGCGTCACTCGGGCAAAGGCGTGGAGGCGTTGGTACAGGCGGGGGCCGATATCGTCCTGACGGGTCATCTGCACAACGCGCACGTGGCCCCCCTGACCGCCGCGCCGGGGATCCTGCTGGTTCAAGCGGGCACCGGGCTGTCCACGCGCCTGCGGAACGAGGCCAACACCCTCAACTTCCTGACCCTTGAGGCCGGGCATGTCCAAGTGGACCGCTACGCGGCCTTCGCTACGCCATCCTTCGAGGTGATCGAGACGGCCTGGTTCGCACGAGACCTTACGGACCCCAAGAGCTCCTGGGAGTCCTTGTCCGGCATGGCCCCGACCCGCCTCGCTCAGAGCACATAGCGGCCAAGGTCCGCGCGAGCCATCAAGGCACCCAGGTGCTTTTCCACGAAGGTAGAGTCGACCGTGACCTTGTCGCCACCGCGGTCCGGGGCTGCGAAGCTCAGATCCTCGAAGACGCGCTCCATGACCGTATAGAGCCGGCGGGCACCGATATTCTCCACGCTGCGGTTCACCTCGGCGGCGATGCGGGCGAGGGCGGCGATGCCGTCCTCCGTGAAGGTAACCTCGACGCCCTCGGTGGCCATCAGGCCCGCATACTGGCGTGTCAGAGCGTTCTCGGTTTCGGTCAGGATGCGAACGAAGTCCCCTTCGGTCAGCGGCTGCAGCTCGACCCGGATGGGCAGCCGGCCCTGCAACTCGGGAAGAAGGTCCGACGGCTTGGCGATGTGAAACGCCCCCGAGGCGATGAACAGGATGTGGTCGGTTTTCACGGGGCCGTATTTCGTGGAGACCGTGGTGCCCTCGATCAAGGGCAGGAGGTCGCGCTGCACGCCTTCGCGGCTCACATCGGCCCCGCGCGTCTCGGCGCGGGCGCAGACCTTGTCGATCTCGTCCAGGAAGACGATGCCGTTCTGCTCCACCGCCTCGAGCGCGGCGCGCGTCACTGTTTCATCGTCCAAGAGCTTGTCGGCTTCCTCGTTCAGGAGGATGTCATAGCTCTCTGCCACGGTGGTGCGCTTGCGCGTCGTGCGGCGGAGCGCCTTGCCGAACAGATCGCCCAGGCTCGCCATCGCAAGGCCCTGGCTGCCCGGCAGGTCGAGGCCGGGTGGCAGACCCATGGGGCTGGACGTGTCGTTCACCTCGAGCTCGATGACGGTGTCATCCAACTCTCCGGCCTTCAGCTTGCGGCGAAAGGCCTCGCGGGTGCCGGGGCGGGCATCCTCTCCGGCGATGGCGGTGATGACGCGATCTTCGGCGGCCTGGAATGCCCGGCTTCTCACATCCTCGCGCATCTGTTCGCGCGTCTGGACGATGGCGGCGTCCATGAGATCGCGGACGATCTGCTCCACGTCCCGGCCGACATAGCCCACCTCGGTGAACTTGGTGGCCTCGACCTTGAGAAAGGGGGCCCTGGCCAGCCGCGCCAGGCGGCGGGAGATCTCGGTCTTGCCGACACCGGTCGGCCCGATCATCAGGATGTTCTTGGGCGTCACCTCCTGCGCGAGGTCGGGGGCGAGCTGCTTGCGCCGCCAGCGGCTCCGCAGCGCGACGGCCACGGCCCGTTTTGCGGCATCCTGCCCGATGATGAAGCGGTCGAGTTCGGAGACGATCTCGCGGGGGGTCAGGTCGGTCATGGTGGCCTTTGGGTCGAATGATGGGTCAAAGCCCAGATGGGCGCTGGGTACGACAGGCTCAAGGAGCGATCACGCGGCCGGAGGCAGCCGGTGAACCGGCAACGGCAACAGATGCAGCAGACGCCTGCGGATACGCTCCCAAAAAGCGCCGAGCAGCAAGAGGACGACCCCAAGGACCAGAACGGTGAAGGCGCTGCCGCTACCGCCGAAGACCGTGCCCGCCAGCGTGACACAGTACCCCACCCCCGCGATCAGGAAGGAGCGGCGGTCGATCACCACAGCGACCAGGGCGATGAAGGCCAGGAAAAGGGACAGGATCACGTTCGCCTGCGCCGTTCCCTGCGACAGAAGGGTCAGCGCCACGGTGTTCACCAAGGCAGGCGCTGCCACCACATGCAGCCAGAACCCGTTTGCTGCCCGGCGTGTGACCCGGTGTGGGTCGGACATGTCGAAGGCCATGGCGACCGCAAAGACCCCTAGGCCGAGCAGCAGGGTGATCCAAGCAAAGGGGCCGCTGCCCGACAGGAGAAACAGGTCCGCGGGAGAGCTTGGGGTACCCGCGCGTGCGGCGGCGAGCACCAGGGCCGTCGCGAACAGGCCGAGCGCGATCATGGCCATAGCGAAGGGCACACGGAAGCGGAGCCAGTACGCGCCCACCGCCAAGGTGGTCAGGGCCAGGGGAATCGTCAGGGTCCCGTAGGGGAACACGATGAAGCCGGCTTGGCTCGCGGCGGCTCCCAGCAGCAGCGTCTCTCCGGCCTGTCCGCCGATGAAGCCTAAAGCCGCGTTTCCCGCCCAGAGCACCGCAAGCGTGATGGCCGGGGCGACCATCCTCCTCCGCCGAACGAAGTATTCGGACAGGGCCCAAAGGATCGCAGCGCCGGCCAAGGCTACCTGTGCGACTAACCAAGCGGGGTTGTCCGACGGGTCGATGGTGGCCGCGGCCCAGAGCGCGACGACGCCAAGCCAGCCTAAAGTCAGAATGACGAGGCCCGTGACGATGAAGATTTCGTTGAAGCCTTTGAACAGCTCGAAAGGCTCGTCGCCGGCGGTAGCACTTTCGCGTGCGCCGCGGCGGCTATGGGACAGCGCGACGAGACGTGCCGCCTGCTCCTCGGACAGAACCCCGGCCGCCACGGCGGCGCGCAGGTCGTCCGACGTGACGGGCGCGTTCATGACGGTAGGGCTTCGACCGTGAGATTGCCGTTGGTGTACACGCAGATCTCGGCCGCGATGGCCATGGCCTTGCGGGCAACGGCCTCGGCGTCGAGGTCCGTGTCCATGAGGGCTCGTGCGGCGGCAAGGGCGTAGTTGCCGCCCGAACCGATGGCGGCCACGTCGTTCTCGGGCTCCAGCACGTCGCCCGCGCCGGTCACGACCAGAAGGGTGCTGCCGTCGGTGACGATCAGCATGGCCTCGAGCTTCTGGAGATACTTGTCGGTCCGCCAATCCTTGGCCAGTTCGACCGCCGCCCGGGCAAGCTGGCCCGGTGACGCTTCGAGCTTGGCCTCGAGCCGTTCAAGGAGGGTGAAGGCATCCGCGGTGCTCCCGGCAAAGCCTGCGACGACCTGATGACCGCCGGGCGTGAGGCGGCGCACCTTGCGCGCCGTCCCCTTGATCACGGTCTGGCCAAGCGAGACCTGACCATCCCCGGCGACCACGACCCGACCGTTCTTGCGCACCGCAAGGATCGTCGTGCCGTGCCAGCCGGGGAAATCATCGCCAGCCATCAGATGGCCGATTCGATCCAGGCCTGCAGCGCGGCCTTGGGCGCGGCGCCCGCGCGGTTGGAGACCACCTGCCCGTCCTTGAAGACGAACAGCGCCGGAATTCCGCGCACGCCCAGCTTGGCGGCAGCATCGGGATTCTCATCCACGTTGATCTTGGCGATCTTTACGCGGTCGCCATACTGGACCGCCAGTTCCTCCAAGGCCGGACCGATCATCCGGCAGGGACCGCACCATTCGGCCCAGAAATCCACCACGACGGGAACCGAGGAATTGCGGACCTCGGCGTCGAAGGTTGCATCGGTGACGGGAACGGTGGCCATGACGGCTCTCCTTCAAGGGCACCGGGGCCGTGGCTGAACCGGTGCAGGGGGTCGGAGAACGAAGGTATGGATGCCCCAGGCAGGCGTCAAGTCGCGAGCCCCGGCGGGTCAACCGCTCGCTGCAGGGCTGTCATGACGAGGGAGGATGGCAATTCCATGAGCCGGGCGTGTCGCGTCCAGAGCACCGCCGTCCGGACCTCCCGCCCGGGATAGAGCGCGGCCAGCATCGCCGCATAGGCGCCAAGCTGGCGCAGGATGCTTTCGGGCACCTGGTCCGGGCTTTCGGGTACGACGCGATTGGTCTTGAAGTCGATGGCCGTGACCGCCTCGGGTGTGACGATCAGACGGTCGATCAGGCCATGAAGCCGGCCCAGCCCTTCGACGGCGGCGCTGACCTCGGCTTCGGCCAGGGTGCCGGGGCCGAACAGCGGCGCCAGATCGGGATTAGCGATCAGGGCCTCGGCTTCGATGACGATCTCGCCCAGGTCGCCGGCCAGCGCGGCCTCCTCCGTCGCGGCCAAGAGGGCCAGCACCGTGTCCGGTGAGGTGCGCGGCAAGTGCTCGAGCGCAAGGTGCATAAGGTGGCCCCGGGCCAGCGACCGGGCGCGGACGGCTTCGGGATCCTGGTCCGCGTCTTCCCCGTCCAGGATCTTGGCCCCGCCCAGGTCCGAAGGCGCGCGGGCCAGCATGCGGGTTCCCGGAGCGGGAACCGGACCGAACACCGGTGCGGGAACAGGTGCGGACGGCTGCTTTCGGGCCCGGCGTGGTGCGATGGGCAGGTGGTCCCACCCGCCGCCATAACGACGACCGCCGGGTTCATCGAAGAACGGGTGCTCGGGGGCGTCCAGCCGGACCAGGCCCTCGCGCACCGCGCCGTGCCAGCTGTCGGCCGCTCCGCCACATTCCCCGGCCGCGCAGACCACGAGCCAGGACTCCGCCCGAGTCATCGCGACGTAAAGAAGCCGCTGCCTTTCGCGCTCCTGGGCCTCGATTAGGGCCGCCTTCCTTGCCCGCATGGCGCCGGGCATGTCGTCCTTGGCGCAGGCCCAGAGAACGTGCTTGCCACCCGGCATTGAGTAAAGCGGCGAGAGCGGCGGCGCGGTGCGCTTGGCGCAATCGGGCAGAAACACGATGGGCGCTTCGAGACCCTTGGAGCCGTGGACCGTCATCACCCGGATGCGGTCCCCCGCCGCGTCCATCTGGCGCTTCACCTCCACCTCGTCCTGCCCGCGCCATTCCAGGAAACCCGTCAGCGACGGCACGGCCTCGGCCTCGTAGGTCAGGGCCTGCGACAGGAAGGCATCGATGCCGTCCTCGGCTTCGGGGCCGAGCCGGGCGATGAGCCGCCGTCGCCCGTCATGCCGTAACAGCAGGCGGTTCACGAGGTCGTAGGGCCGCAGGAAGTCGGCCTTTTCCCGCAGGTCCTTGAGGATGGCGCGGGCCTCGGACTCTCCCCGGGCCCAGAGCGCATCCCACAGGCTCTGCCCCTCGGGCCGGGGTTGGGCGAGAGCATAGAGCTGTTTTTCCGTCCAGCCGAACAGCGGGCTTCTGAGCGCGCACGCCAGCGACAGGGAGTCGTCCGGCAGCGCCAGGAAGCGCAAGACCGCCTCGATGTCGCGTACGGCGAGTTCGGCGCGCAGCTTGAGCCGGTCGGCCCCGGCGACATCGAGATTGCGCTTCTTCAGTTCGCGGATGATGGCCGAAAACAGGGCGCTCCGGCGCTGCACGAGGATCATCACGTCGCCGGGCGTCACTGGCCGGCGCATCCAGATGCCGTCCACCTCGACGGGCAGCGTGCCGTCACGCAGGATCTCCTCGACCGCGCCGGCGATGCGTCGGGCGAGAACCAGGGAGGCGTCCTCCGGGTCCACCGAGTCGACGGGATCGGTCCAGGATCGCTCGTCCTTGGCACGTTCCACCTTGGCGACCGGCTCCCACAGGTCCACGCGGCCCGGCATCCCGGCCCGGAACGCCAGATGGTGGGGCGCCTCGTCCCCCAGACCCTCATGGTCCCGGAAGGTCGCATCCACGACGCGCAGGACCGCTTCGGAGGAGCGAAAGGAGTATTCCAGGGCAGTGGACTGGAGCGTCTGACCGATCCGGCCCAGCCGCTCGCCGAAATGCGCCTGCATTCGGTCAAAGCCTTCGGCGTCCGCCCCCTGGAACGAGAAGATGGACTGCTTGCGGTCGCCCACGACGAAGACGGTCCGGTGGCGCTGGGGATCGCGCCCTTCCCCGGACGCGAATTCGTCCGCCAACCGTTCGATCACCGCCCACTGGCCGGGCGAGGTGTCTTGCGCCTCGTCAACGAGGATGTGGTCGATCCCGCCATCAAGCCGCCAGAGCACCCATTGCGCCACCGCCGGATCGGTCAGCAGGTTGCGCGCGCGCGCGATGAGATCGTCGAAGTCCAGAAGCCCCCGGGCCAGCTTCCTGCGCTCGTAGGCCTCGACAAAGGCTGCCGCAAAGGCGTGGAGGTCGCGATTGCGCGCATGGGCCTGCAGGCAAAGGCGGAGGTCACGGGCGGCCTCTACCTCGCGCATGAGTTCTTCCAGGCGCTCGACCAGATCCGGGTCCTTGCCGCGCAGCGCCTTGGTGGGGAACGCGCCAAGCTTGGCGGTGAAGGGGCCGTTCTTCTCGGCGCTCTCGCCGTAAAGGAACCACTTCTCCAACTCGGCCAACGATTCGAGCCGAAAGGGCGCATGCTCGCAGACCCGGGCCAGCGCCCGCGCGGCCTTCTGGTCGTTGACCCCGCCGGTCCCGCACAGGGCCACCAAATCGCGGAGAAGCTGCCGGCGCTCGGCAGCCTCGATGCAGGTGAGGAGCGTCTCCTCCGTCATGCCATCGGGCAACGCAAGGAGGCCCCGCAGGTCGGACTCGGCAGGGCCGGGCCAGAAGGCGTCACGCTTGCCCGCGATCTCGGTCAGCATCCGCTCGAAGGCGTCGCCAGACAGATGCCGCGCCACGGCATCCACCAGATGCGCCTGCGGCCCGACGGCCATGTCCTCGGCCACCTCGGCGCGCAGGAGCGCCATGCCGCGATCATCGAGCTCGCGGAACTGGGGCGACACCCCAGCTTCCAAGGGGAAGCGCCGCAGGAGCGAGGCACAGAACGCGTGAATGGTCTGGATCTTGAGGCCGCCTGGCGTTTCGAGCGCCTGCGCGAAGAGCCTGCGCGCCTCGGCCAAGTTCACCGGTTCCAGCCCTTCGGTCAGGCCCAGGCCGCGCAGCTCGGCGATGAGCCTTTCGTCCTCCTTCATGGCCCAGCCGCCCAGGCGCTTGAAGAGGCGGGTCTGCATCTCGGCTGCGGCGGCCTTGGTGTAGGTAAGGCAAAGGATGTTAGCCGGGTCCACGCCCGCGAGCAGGAGCCGCGCGACCCGATCGGTCAGCACCCGCGTCTTGCCCGAGCCCGCATTGGCCGACAGCCACGTCGACGCACGCGGGTCTGCGGCCTGGCGCTGCCGCTCGGCCGCCGGGTGGTCGGCCAGGAAGGATGGACGGGGAGCGGTCATGCGGCGGAGGGCGGTGTCCTGGGTCGCGTCAAGGGGGACGCTATCAGACCATGTCCTCCGGCGTCACGGGGGTCGCATGATCCCATTCGCCGTATCTGGCAAGATGGTCATAGTCCCCTTCCCAGTCCTCTCGTTCCACCGCCATGCGGGCCGAGAAGCCGCGGGCGGGCTCCATCCAGGCCCGCAAAAGTGTCTGGAGCTCGTCCCAGACCTGATCGGGGGTGACCTCCGCAAGCGGCGCGGGCGTGACCTTGGGGTTGGAGCCCAGGCCCACGAAGAACGCCTCGGAGACCTTCATCGCGCCCAAGGCCCCGAACGCGCCCCGTTCGGCCATGGCTGTCATGAGGAGAAGCTGCTTGGCGAACTGCTTCTGCTGCTTTTCCGTCGGCACCTGCCCGGTCTTGTAGTCGAGGATCACGGCTTGCCGGTCGGGCGTGATGTCGATCCGGTCGGCCTTTGCGACCAAGGTGATGCCCAGGCCCGGAACCTCGATTTCGCCCTTGGTCTCGAATAGCTGGGGTGTGGCTTTCGTGCGACGCTCGACTTCCTTTTCCAGGAAATCGGGGGTCACACGGGCCAAATGAGCGAGCCAGAGGCGTCGCATGACCGGCCAGGCGCAGTCCTTCTCGAAGACGTCGGAAGCCATCTGCAGCAGTTGTGCGGAGGCGTCGGACCGGTCGGGAGCAATTCCGGCGCTCACGAACCTTTCAAGGGCCTTGTGCATCACCGTCCCGCGCAGCGGCGCATCCGGCGCGGCCGTCAGGGGATCAAGCGCAGGCAGGCGCAGCACCGATTCGGCATAGACCGAATAGGGATCGCGCCGAAGCCGCTCGATGGCGGTGACCGAGATGCGTCTGGGGCGATGCTCCGGTGGCGGTCGAGGCGATGGCCGAGGGGCGGCTTCCTCGCGGTGCAGCGGCCGCGAAAGGGCGGCGGAGCGGGCCAGCCAGCGGTCGCCCCGCTCCTTCATGGCTGCGACGGCCTCGGGACCGCTCTGGTGCGGGAGCCCTTCCAGGAGGTTGAGCAGGCGGTTCAGCCAGCGCGAGGGCACGGTCGGCGCCTCGTCGGTGCGGACGGCTCGCGTGATCCAGGCCTCGGGCGCCCCCAAGGCCAGCATGTAATCGAGAGCGGCCTGCCCGATGCGCCGTTCGGGAAGCGGCAGGCCCGCCGTCTCGCGCATGCGGCGGTTGAGCCAGGGGTCCGTGGACGCGGCTGGAGGCCAGACGCCTTCGTTCATGCCACCCAGGATCACGAGATCCGCAGTCTGCGCCCGCGCCTCCAGGGTGCCCCAGATCAGCGCCTGCGGATGGCCCCGGTCGCGTTCGCGCACCTCGGCGGTGTTCAGGACACCGTCGAACAGGCTCGCATAGTCGCGAGGCGACAGCCGGCCCCCCGCGTCCGCATGACGGGCGAGCTGGTCGCAGACCCGCCGTGCCTCCCGGCCAGGGGCTTCCTGCCAGAGCGGCGGCGAGCCGGTCGTCCCAGGGCCCATCGACACAAGCTCGGCCAAGGCCAGGTGATCGGCGACATGGTCCGCCAGCATCCGCTCCTCGCGCGGGCGGAAGCGGTCGAGCAGCCCCGCCAGCCAGTCGGCCCAAGGGCCGATCCCGTGATCCTGCCCGAGCCGTGCCGCCGCAAAGGCGCGGATGGTCCCGCCGTCGGGCATCGGCGGGCCCCGACGACGCAGCGACAGTTCCAAGTCGTGCGTGCGCCGGAGGTGCGGGCCGCGCTCGCTTCCTGCATGGCAAAGCGGGTGCTTCAGCAAGGACAGCAGCCCCTCGCCGGTAAGACGTGCGCCGCGCAGGTCCGCGACCTGCCTAAGGAGGCGCCCCGGAGGCGACAAGGGCAGCGGCTCGCCCGCACTGTCGTCCGGCGCCACGCCCCAGCGGTCCAGCGCAGCGGCGACCGCCCGCGTCAGGACGCGATCGGGCGTCACGAGGGCGCAGGTCTGCCCGTCCTCGATGGCCTGCCGCATCCGAAGCGCGATGGCCTCGGCCTCGGCGCGCGGCGAGGGGGCTTCGATCAGCGTGATCCGGTCGCAGGCGGGGGCCAGATCGCCCAAGAGAGGTCCTTCGGACAGCCATTGGTCTGTGACAGGCGGCGGCCGCAGCGAAAGGGAGACGAGCCGGTTCCGCAGGGCGTTCGGGGCAGGCGTCGCCGACCAGGATCGCACTTCGGCCGGAGCCAGACGCAGCCGGCGTAACAGGCCAGCGTAAAGGTACTGGGGATGATCCTCCCCGGTCAGAGGCCCGTCCAGCCGCTCCCAGATAGGCCCGGGCAACTCCGGGTCGAAGCCTGGAAGGACCACGGCCCCTTGCGGCAGGCGCGCGACGGCCTCCATGAACCGCATGGTCCCTCCGCGGGATCCAGTGGCGCCCGCGACGATCACCGGCCCGTCGGGCGGCTCGGTCAGCCAGCGCCGCTCTAGCCGCTCCATCACCCGGCGCATCCGAGCCTCGCCGTCCGGCGCCCCTTCGGCGTCGAACCAGGGCTCGAGAATCTGCAGGAAGCGCAGCGACCGGGCCCAATGCCCGGAGAGATCCGCAACGTCGAGACCCGCGATGGCCGAAGGGGCCACGCCTTCGCCCTGCATCTCCTCCATGAGGTCCGCAAGGCTGTCCGACAGGTCGAAAAGACGGGCGCGTGGGGCGAGGTCCGGCTCGCGCGCGAGCAGGGCCGCGATGAGCTGCGACAGCTCCAGCCTGCGCCGCAGCGCCGGAACAGGGGGCGGCAGGTCCGCCCCGATCGGGTCCTGCGCCACATCGTTGATCAGACGGATCCGCGGCACCATGCGCGCAGGCCCCGCATCGAACACCTCGCGGAGGCGGCGCTGCATCCGGCGGGTGGGGACATGGATCGTGACCCGCGCCCAAGCCTCGGGCGGACCGCCGTCGAGACGCTCGGCAAGACCACGCAGCATCTCGGTCGCAAAGTCGGTGCCTGGCGGGAGGGCGAACAGACGTGGGCCGGGGGACTCGAACATCTCAGTCCTCCGCGGTTACGAGTCGTTCGGCCAAGGCCAGGTTCTCTGGCCGGCCCACGTCGCACCAATGGCCGTCGTAGACGATGCCATGAAGGCCGCCCCGCGCTGCGGCCCGGTCCCAAAGGCGGTTCAGGGAAAACACGGGTTCGGAAATCTCGGCCAAGCCTTCGGTGCGCAGGATCTGCGCGCCGGTATAGACCTGACCCGCCCCGCGCGCGAGACACCCCGTGGGGTCAAGGTCGAAGTCACCCGCGCCCCGGTAGCCCAGCGCCCGGTCCGTGGGAACGAGCAGAAGCAGCGCTTCCATCTCCGGCCTCCACGCGGCAGCCAGATCGACCAGAGGATTCGGCCCGGCCCAGGCGGCGTCGCTGTTGAGCGTCCAGACAGGACCCGGCCCAAGAAGCGGCAGCGCCGCCTTGAGGCCCCCGCCGGTTTCGAGCAGGCGCTCGGTCTCATCGGCGACCAGCACGCCCTTGTCCGCGAGATAGCCGCGCATCTGGTCGGCACGGTAGTGGACGTTGACCACGATCGGCTCTGCGCCCGCATCCTTCGCATGGGTCAGCGCCTGATCGATCAACGGGCGCCCCGCCACCTCGATCAGCGGCTTCGGCCGGTCAGCGGTGAGAGCGCCCATGCGGGTTCCCAGGCCCGCGGCGAAGATCATGGCGGCGCGGGGGCTCATGCGGGGACAGGCGGCGCTGGCACGGCGGCGCGGATCAGCGGTTCCAATGGCCGGAGCGCCGGATGGGCAAGATCACCTTGCACATGGTTCCAAACGCGGGGCAGCAGGCGCAGGTAGCCGGGCTTGCCCCTTTCCCCTGCCAGACGGGCAAAGACACCGAGGATGCGCAGGTTGCGCTGAAGCCCCAGGATGGCCGCAGCTGCGGCGACGTGAGCCTCGTCACGGCCTGTGAGGTCGGCGAAGCGGCGAATCATCCTGGCCCGCAGCGCGGCGTCCGTGTCGCGGCGCGCGTCGCGCAAAAGCGAGGCCAGATCGTATTCTGGCGGGGCCAACACGGCGTCCTGGAAGTCGAGGAGGCCCATCCGGTCGGTTCCCGCACGGTCCGGACGCCAGACGAGGTTCTCGGCGTGGTAGTCGCGCAGGGCCAGCACAGGGGCGTCGGAGGCATGGCTTTCCAAGGCCTCTCGCAGGCGTCCGGTGATCTCGGCTGCGGCGCGCGGGTCCGTGCCGGGGGTGTAGTAATCCCACAGAGGAGCGATCATTCCGGCGGCTCGGATTGGGGTCAAGGCCACCAGACCCTCCGGTGGCCGCGAGGCTTGCAGGCGGACCAGAACGTCGATCGCGACATCGCAAAGGAGTTCGGATTCCGTGGGACGCTGTCCAAGCCAGGCCGCCATGTGCCAGGGCCCCAGATCCTCGAGAAGGACAAGGCCCGCATCCTGGGCCAGCACCTCGGGCGCGCAAAGGCCGATGCTCCGCAGATGTGCGCCGATCCGCAGGAAGGGGCTCAGGGAGGCCGGTTCCCCTCGGGCGTCCATCAGGATCGCCGTACGTCCGTCGGGCGAGGTCAGCCGTTCATACCGCCGCCCCGAGGCATCCCCGGCCAAGGCCGCGCGCGACCACCCCGCGGCGGGCGAGGCGGCCAGGAAGGCGGCGCACGGATCAGCCATTTGGGCGGTAGTGGACAGATCAGCCATCGAGGGTCTCCAGGCGAGGGGCCCAGCCCGAAGGCCCCGACAGGGTTGCGGATCGCGAGTTCTCGCCCGTCGGCGCAAGCTCCAGACGGAGGGCCGAAGATGGCATGTAGGGGCCCAGGCGGTCGGGCCATTCGATCAGGCAGATCGCTTCCTCCATCGCAGCCAGCAAGCCCAGTTCCGCCACCTCGTCGGGATGGGACAGGCGATATAGGTCGGCGTGCCAGATCGTGTCCCGGCCATCCTCATAAGTCTGCACGAGGGTGAAGGTGGGCGAAGGAATTTCCGCCACGGGATCCTCAAGTCGCGCGCGGATCAGCGCGCGGGCAAAGGCCGACTTCCCGGCCCCGACCGGCCCTGAGAGAAGGATCGTGTCCCCGGGAACGAGGCGCCCCGCAAGCCAAGCGGCCAGGCGAGCCGTTTCGGCTTCGGTGGAAAGAGGGAGTGGTCCGGCCAGCAGCATCGCCTGAGATTATGCAGCCCCGTTCCGGCTCACCAGCCCCAGACCGGACCGAATGATCAAGGTTCTGCCGTGCTGCATCCTAAAGGGACGAAATCAGCAGTTCCGGGCTGATGGGCATCTCCTGAGGCCCAGCAGCGTCCGCTCTGGAACCGGCCGCACCGTCCTCCCTGGCCTCGGGGGGGCAAGGCCGGAAGGTCACCAGGGTTCCCCCTCGAGGGAGCGGCAGCATGCGAAGGATCAGGCCTCCACCGCGCCGCAGCGTCAGCTCCGTCCCTTCGGTCCTGCCCGGTGCTCCGACCCCCTCGCGTAGCCTCCGCCAGAGGGGGAGCGGCAGGCTGGCCGCTTCCCAGCGGGTCAGCTCGCTGTCCAGATCGGCCTTGGCCAAGTCGTCCGCCGACAGACCCCAAAGATCCTCGTAGGTGGAGTTGGCGAGCGAGAGCACACCAGTAGCCGAGAACACCGCGATCGCCTGATCCATCGCATCCAGCACCGCCCGGGTCATGTCGAGCTCGGTCCGGAACCGGCGGGTCAAGCCGATCTCGTCGCTGATATCCTCGAACAGGAAGGCCAGGGCCCCATCGGGATGGGGCCGCCCAGTCACCCGGTAGGTCTGGCCGGCAGGCAAGGTCCATGTCTCGCAGTACTGCCCCTGTTCGGCCGCGGACTCCAGGGCGGCAACGTTCTCGCGCCAGCTGCGATAATCCCGAGGCTCGGGCAGGATCTTGGCCTCGCGCAGGCGGTCGAGCACGGTCGCCACCACCGGTCTTTCGCTCAGGAACGCGGCAGGCAGGCCCGTCAGGTCGACGAAGGCTGGGTTGAACAGCGCCAGCCGCCGCTCCCTGTCGAAGACGGCCAAACCCGTGCGCAGTTGCGCAAAGGTCTTGGCCAGCGTCTGCACGAGATGGTGCCGGGCCGACTCGGCCAGGACAAGACCGCCGACATCGGTGGCGAAGTGCAGGCTGCCTTCGCTGCGGCGGACGCTGGTCACCTCGTACCAGAGCGGATCACGTCCGTCCGGCATCGGGATCGCCAACCGGCGCTGGTCCGAGACGCCTTCGGCCAGATCTGCCGGAACCTCGAACAGCGGCGCCTTGGGCCAATTGGGCCTGATCAGTGCCGGTGCGCCGGGCTTTGCGCCATCGTGACGGAGGGTCCGGACATGATCGGCCAGCGCCAGATAGGCGGAGTTCGCCCAGGACAGTGCGCCTTGAGCATCAAGCATCCAGATGGGTTGCGGCGCGTTCTCGGCCAAACCCCTGAGCAGCGTGAGCTCGGCCTCGGCCGCGTCGACCGACAGGCGTTCGAAGCTGGCGAGGGCCTTCTCGTCCAGCCGGAGCGTCAGCTGGAGCGCGGCCGCATTGCCCCGCGCCTCGAGGGTGCCGGCGTCTGCCGAGGCAAGCCTGAGACGGCCCGCCGGGGGCAGCGAAGCCAGCCGTTGTCGCAGGTCGGTACCGAAACTGCGGGCAAGAAGGGCCAGAAGCGTCGTCAGGTCCACTTCGTTG
This sequence comes from Rubellimicrobium rubrum, assembly GCF_006152115.1. GTDB lineage: Bacteria > Pseudomonadota > Alphaproteobacteria > Rhodobacterales > Rhodobacteraceae > Rubellimicrobium > Rubellimicrobium rubrum. The sequence goes on from NZ_VDFU01000019.1 coordinate 63,974, forward strand.
TGGCCCTGCGTCCGCAGGAGCCGCCGGGCGGCCGGGCTGGCATCAACGAGGCTCTCGCCTTCGAACAGGAACACTGCGTCCCGCTCGACCGGTGGCTTCGCACAGGGTGGGGTGCGGCGCTCCAGAAGCAGGGCTATGGCTCCCGCTCCCATCATCGCGAACAGTCCCGCCCCGACCATGTCCAGCAAGTGCAGCACTGCCTCATCCTGGCTTTCGAACTGACTTGAGGTTGGCGAATATTGGTTAAGTGAAGCTTAACAGGCGCGACATGGGCACTTGTCGCTCCCGGATCGTGACAACAGCCGCATCAGGCAGGGCTTGGGCCGGCTACCTCGCCGCTTGCCGTTGTCACGGGCGGGGCCACAAGGCTCGATGGGACCCAAGCCACCACGACGACAGCGCCTCCGCCCGCGTCATTGGCAAAGGTCAGGCGTGCCCCGGTCCGCTCGAGAAGAGTCTTGGCGATGAAAAGACCGAGTCCCATGCCTTCGTAGCCCGGACGCGGCCCGGCTTCGTCCGGGGAACGGGCCAGGGTGCGGCCGCGCATGAACGGGTCGCCGATCCGAGCGAGGAGCGCCGGCTCGAAGCCCGGTCCGTTGTCGCGGATCCGGATGGACAGCCGCTCGGGCGTCCAGTCGAGGCGGATCTCGACCCGGCTGGCAGAAAAATCGACCGCGTTCTGGACGAGGTTGCGCAGCCCATGGACGATCTCGGGCCGACGGGGGATCTCGGGCTGCCGGCCCTCGGCGACGACGATTTCGACCTGCTTGCCGCGCCGGAGATGGGGCTCTGCCGCTTCGCGGAGGACCGCCTCGAACGGTGCCCGGTCCAGATAGGAGTCGCGCTGCCCTGCCCGGCCCATGGCGCGCAGGATGTCGCGGCATCGGTCCGCCTGGGCATGGAGGAGTTCGGCATCCTCCAGCAGCGGCTGGAAATCGGCGCGATCCCGGAGTTCCTCGATCATCTCGCCGGACACGAGCTTGATGGTGGCCAGGGGCGTGCCCAGTTCGTGCGCCGCCGCCGCGACGACCCCGTCCAGGGCGGACAGCTGTTGCGCGCGGTCCAGCGCCAACTGCGTCGCGGCCAAAGCCTCGCTCATGGCGTTGATCTCGGCGGTGACGCTTCGGGCATAAAGACCCAGGAAGCCCACCCCGATCACGAGCGCCGCCCAGAAGCCCCAAAGAAAGAGGCGAGGCAACTCCAGCGGGCCCTCCGGGGTGAGGACAGGAATGTTCCAGGTCGCTATGCCGGTGATCACGGTCAAGGTCAGGCCGCCCAGCACAAGCGTGGTGCGCGTGTGCAGAACGCTGGCCGCGATGGTGACCGGCGCGAGCAGCAGCACGGCGAAGGGGTTGTTGAGCCCGCCCGTCAGCGCGAGCAAAAGGCCGAGCTGCAGGATGTCGAAGGTGAGGAGCAGGGTGGCTTCCCGCTCGGACAGGCGCCGCGTGCGTGGGGCGGTGAAGGTCGCGACGAGGTTGACCACCATCGAGGCCCCGATGGCGAGAGAGGCCGCCCCCGTGGCGATCCCCAAGTCTAGGATCCGCACGGCGACAACCAAGGCCGCGATCTGGCCCCCGATGGCGAGCCAGCGAAGGATGGTCAGCGTACGGAGCGGCACCCAGTCGCGCCGCTGTGTCAGGCCAAGGGCATCGGGCCAGGGGCCGAGGGAGTCGGGGTCCGACAGGGTAGGCCTCCCTTGCGGCGGTTCGGCGCATTGTTACATGGGCCCACAGGACCCATCAACGTTCCGGACAGCTAGGAGGACCACGCATGCGGACCAGGATCGTCGCCATCGCGGCCAGTGCCGTCGCGGTTGCAGGGCTGGCGGGAATGGCGTTAGCTCCTCGGCTTGCCGGTCAGGCCGACGCCTTTGCCCCCTGCCGGGAGGGTCAGGTCGCGGGCGGCGATATTGGCGGGCCCTTCACCTTGGTGAACGCGGCGGGCGAGACTGTCACCGACCAGGATACATTCACCAAGCCATCGATCCTTTATTTCGGCTTCGCCTCCTGCCCGGATGTTTGCCCGCTCGATGTGGCGCGCAATGCGCAGGCCGCCGACATCCTCAAGGAGCAGGGAATCGAAGCGTCGCCCGTCTTCGTCTCGGTGGACCCGGACCGGGACACCCCCGAGGTCGTGGGACGGTATGTGGAAAACTTCGGTGAGGGCGTCATCGGCCTGACAGGCAGCCCCGAACAGGTCGATGCTGCCGCAAAGGCTTATCGGGTCTACTATGCCAAGCAGGATGGTGACCCGGAGTATTACCTCGTGGACCATTCGACCTTCAGCTATCTCGTCCTGCCCGAGGTGGGGTTCGTCGATTTCGTGGACCGGGACGAAACGCCCGAAGCGGTGGCGGATAGGCTGGCGTGCTTCGCGCGGGTTGCCGAGGCCTGACGCCGGTGCGTTGACGTGGCCGAGACATGGCCTATTGTCGGGCCATGTCCCCAGAGGCCCCCATCCCGATCGCCGATCATGCGGCCGAGAGCCTTGACCTCGGGCCCGATCCTTCCCTGCTTCTCGTCGATGACGACGAGGCATTCCTGCGCCGCCTGGGCCGGGCCATGGAGCGAAGGGGCTTCGAGGTGGAGATGGCCGGGTCGGTTGCAGCCGCCCTGGCCGCGATCTCCGTCAAGCCGCCAGCCTACGCCGTGGTGGACCTGAGGCTAGGGGATGGGAATGGCCTCGACGTCGTGGAGCGCCTGCGGGAGCGGCGCGACGATGCCCGTGTAATCGTGCTGACCGGATACGGCGCCATCGCCAGCGCCGTGGCCGCCGTGAAGATCGGCGCCATAGATTATCTGTCCAAACCTGCCGACGCGGCAGAGGTGACCCAGGCGCTGCTGGCCCAAGGGGGTGAGTTGCCAGGACCTCCCGAGAACCCGATGAGCGCGGACCGCGTCCGCTGGGAGCATATCCAGCGCGTCTACGAGATGTGCGATCGCAACGTCTCGGAAACGGCGCGCCGTTTGGGCATGCATCGTCGGACCCTTCAACGAATCCTAGCCAAGCGCAGCCCCAAGTAGCAGCGGGCCTGGTGGGCAGCGGGTGTTTCACGTGAAACTCCTTGGCTCATCTGATAAGCATCAAGCGCTTGGCGGCCCGAAGCTTCGGCGACGTGAGCGCCTACGGGACCAGGTGCTCGCCGCTCAGCCGGGACCGTGCTGCGAGAATTCAGCCTCTCGCAAGTTCCGCATGCCGTGCAAGGAAGGCCGCGCGCGACTCCATGGGCGGCCTGAGGCGCAGCACCAGGCCAGGCAGGACACCCTCGGGCGGGCGCCCGAAAAGCCGGTCGGCTTCGGTCATCGAGAAGCCCGCGATCTGTGTGGCCTCCAGCCAGGCGCTTATCTTGTCCGCACGCTTGATCGCGCCCTTGATGTCGGAGGGCAGGCTCGCAGGCAGGCCGAAGCGCAGATGCACCGCGGCAGCAAGCCGGGCGTCCAACGCGCCGTAACCTTCGCCCAGCACCGCCTTGACCGGCGAAATCATGTCCCCGATCACGTATTCCGGAGCGTCATGGAGCAGCGCGGCCAGACGCCAGCGCGGAGAAGGAGCGACCCAGATCGCCCCAAAGATTTCCTCCACCAGCAGGGAATGCTCGGCCACCGAATAGGGCCAGTCGCCCCGGGTCTGGCCATTCCAGCGCGCCACGAAGGCCAGCCCATGCGCGATATCCTCCACCTCAATATCGAGGGGGGTAGGGTCGAGAAGGTCGAGCCGCCGTCCCGAAAGCATCCGCTGCCACGCCCGCCTGACCATATCGTCCTCCGCCTGGGTGCAAGGATCTAGGCGCAGGCCCGCTCGCTCGCCAAGCAATTGCCGAAAATGGCCCACGGTGCTAAGTCCCCGCGCCACAGCCGTCGTGAGGGAAGGACCCACAGATGCCCGCCGAACACATCGTCAAGGATCTTGGCCTCGCCGCCTTCGGCCGCAAGGAACTCGACATCGCCGAGACCGAGATGCCGGGCCTCATGGCGCTGCGCGAGGAGTTCGGAGCCTCGAAGCCGCTGCAAGGCGCGCGGATCGCGGGCTCGCTCCACATGACCATCCAGACCGCCGTGTTGATCGAGACGCTGGTGGCGCTGGGGGCCGAGGTGCGCTGGGCGTCCTGCAACATCTTCTCCACCCAGGACCACGCGGCGGCGGCCATCGCCGAGCGGGGCATCCCCGTTTTCGCCATCAAGGGCGAAACGCTGGAGGAGTACTGGACCTACACCGACCGGATCTTCGCGTTCTCCGAAGGGACCGCGAACATGATTCTGGACGACGGCGGCGATGCGACGCTCTACATCCTCCTGGGCGCCCGCGTCGAGAACGGTGAGACGGACCTGATCGCCGTCCCGACCTCGGACGAGGAGGTGTGCCTGTTCAACCAGATCAGGAAGCGCCTTGCCGAAAGCCCCGGCTGGTTCACCCAGCAGCGTGACGCGATCCGTGGCGTCAGCGAGGAAACGACCACGGGCGTGAAGCGCCTTTATGATCTCCACAAGAAGGGCCTGCTCCCTTTCCCGGCGATCAACGTCAACGACTCGGTCACCAAGTCCAAGTTCGACAACAAGTACGGCTGCAAAGAGTCGCTCGTGGACGGCATTCGTCGCGCCACCGACACCATGATGGCCGGCAAGGTCGCGGTGGTCTGTGGTTACGGCGATGTGGGCAAGGGCTCGGCCGCCTCCCTGCGCGGGGCGGGCGCCCGCGTGAAGGTGACCGAAGTCGACCCGATCTGCGCGCTGCAGGCCGCGATGGACGGCTACGAGGTGACGATCCTCGAGGACGAGGTCGCGACCGCCGATATATTCATCACCACGACCGGCAACAAGGACGTCATCCGTCTCGAGCATATGCGCGAGATGAAGGATATGGCGATCGTCGGCAACATCGGCCACTTCGACAACGAGATCCAGGTGGCCGCGCTGCGCAATCACAAATGGACCAACATCAAGGAACAGGTGGACATGATCGAGATGCCTTCGGGTAATCGGATCATTCTGCTGTCCGAAGGACGGCTCCTCAATCTCGGCAACGCGACGGGGCACCCGAGCTTCGTGATGTCGGCGTCGTTCTCGAACCAGGTGCTGGCGCAGATCGAGCTTTGGACAAAGCCGGGCGACTATGCGCCGGGCGTGTACATTCTGCCCAAGTCCCTGGACGAGAAGGTGGCGAAGCTGCACCTCAAGAAGATTGGGGCCAAGCTCACCGAACTCAAGAAGGATCAGGCCGACTACATCGGGGTGGCCATCGAAGGCCCTTTCAAGCCCGAACATTATCGTTACTGAGGCGCTTTGCCTAAGCGAGACGTGGCTCTAGGCTCGGTACTTTGGAAGTCGAGGCGATATGCGGACCATTCTCACGGCTCTTGGCGTGCTGATGATCGCGCCGGGCCTTCTTTGGGCCGCTCAGGGGAGCGGCCTGTTTCCTTATCCGGCCCGGAGCTTCATGGTTGATCAAGGCTCCTGGATCGGGTGGGGCCTGCTTATGGCCGCTGCGGGAGTGGTGGTCCTTTGGGCCGCGCGGCGTAGGACCTGACGCTAGACGTCAGGAGTTCCGCGGCATTTGCCTCGAATGCCTTGGGCTCGGTCTTTGGCAACGGGGCATGATCGTGCTAGACAGATCGCGAGCCAGGACGGTTCGGACCAAAGCCTTCGTCGCGTGTGGGAGCGCGGGTGAGAGGGAGGGGTCCCGCGCCGTCCTGCGGGATCCCTCCATTCACCTTTTCGAATCCTCGACGACGTGCTGCGTCGGTGCGACCACGTTGATGGGTTCTTGTCCGTCAGACCCGTCCTGTGGGCGCGGGTTGCTGATCTCCGGCCCGCTCAGGGCTCCGTGCCGCCCATCTCGCAAATCCGGCACCACTCCTCGGGGGTGACGGGTTGGACGGACAAGCGGCTGTTCTTCACGAGGACCATCTCAGCCAGCCTGGGCTCGGCCCGGATCGCCTCCAGCGTCACCGGACGGACGAGGGGCCGCAAGGCGCGAACGTCGACGCAGTCCCAGCGAGGATCGTCCGCCGTGCTGTCGGGATGGCAGGGCGCGGTCACCTCGACGATCCCCACCACCTCGCGCCCCTTCTGGGAGTGGTAAAAGAAGCCCCGGTCGCCCGGCACCATCGCCCGCATGTTGTTGCGGGCCTGGTAATTGCGAACGCCGTGCCACTCTCCGCCCGTCGCGCCCAAGGCAACCTGTTCATTCCAGCCAAAGACGTCCGGCTCGGACTTGAAGAGCCAGTAGGCCATGCTGCGATCCCCTTCGTTCGTCCCCTGTCCGCTCTTATTCGGCCTTGAGCGGCCGGTCGAGCAGACCTCTTAGGGCCGATCCGACATCCGTCTGTCCTTTCACGAGCCCGGCAACCGCTTGGGTGACCGGCAACTCCAGCCCCAACCGGTCGCCCAGCCGCATGGCCGCCTGTGCCGTCGCTGCGCCCTCGACCGTCACCCCGGCCGCGAAGCCCTCGCGGCGTCCCAGCGACAGGCCGAAACGGTAGTTGCGCGAACACTCCGAGGTGGCGGTGAGGACAAGGTCCCCCAGCCCCGAGAGTCCCATCAACGTGGTCTCCTCGGCCCCAACCCGTAGCGCCAGCCGCCGCATCTCCGCGAACCCCCGCGTGAGGAGAGCCGCCCGTGCCGACTCTCCGAAGCCACCGCCGATGCAGGCGCCACAGGCGATCGCCACGACGTTCTTCAGGGCCCCGCCCAGTTCCGCGCCCACGAGATCGGTCGTCCGGTAAAGCCGCAGGACCGGCGTGGCGAGCAGGGCCTGAAGCCGCGACCCGGCCTCCGGGTCCGCGCAGGCCAGCGTGAGCGCCGTGGGAAGGCCGCGCGCGATGTCGGCGGCAAAGCTCGGTCCGGTGAGGACAAGAGGCAGGGCGGTCGGCAGGACGCGACGGATGGCGGCGCTCGGGCCTTCGAGGGTTTCGAGGTCGATGCCTTTGCCGCAGGCGACCAGCGGCTTGCCGGCCAACGCACCAGCATGATCGGCCAGAACGCCGCGCAGGGACTGCGCGGGAATGGCCAGCAGCAGCACATCGGCCCGGGCCAGGGACTCGGGATCGGCAGTCAGCGTCAAAACCGGCGGAAGCGTCACGCCCGGCAGGCGGGGGTTGGTCCGGCTCTGCTCCATCTCTGCCACGGCTGCGGCGTCCCGGCCCCACAGCATCACCTCGCGCGAACCGCAAAGCGCCAAGGCCAGCGCCGTGCCGAAAGCGCCAGCCCCCGCAACGACGATGCCGCTCACGCCTTGGCGCCCTTGCGGCCCGCCCCGATGAGCGGCGCAGCGGACGCGTCGAGCGGCCAGCGCGGACGGGCCATGATGGCGGAGTCCGGATCGATGCCAGCGCGTGCCCTCTCGATCCCGGCCCAGGCGATCATGGCGGCGTTGTCGGTGCAGAGCGGCAAGGGCGGAGCCACGAAATGGACGTCCATGCCCTCGCATAGCGCCAGAAGCCGCGACCGAATGGCCGTGTTCGCTGCCACGCCTCCGGCCACTGCCATGGCCGGAACCCTGGGGCCGACGTCCCTGTATAGGCCGAGCGCGCGGCGGGTCTTCTCGACCAGGATATCGGCCACGGCGAGTTGGAACGCCGCACACAGATCGCGCCGGTCGGCTTCCCGCAGCCCGCCCGCCTCCGCCATGAGTGTGTCACGGGCGCGCAGGGCCGCGGTCTTGAGGCCCGAGAACGACATGGCGCAGCCGTCGCGGTCGAGAAGGGGACGGGGAAGGCTGATGCGCCGGGACTCCCCTTTGGCGGCCTCCCGCTCGATGGACGGTCCTCCGGGCTGAGGCAGCCCAAGAAGCTTGGCCACCTTGTCGAAAGCCTCGCCGGGGGCATCGTCGATGGTGCCACCCAAGCGGCGGAAACGGTCAGGGCCTTCCACGATCAGGAACTGGCAATGCCCCCCCGACACCAGCAGGAGCAGGTAAGGAAAGGCGAGGTCGTCGGTCAACCGCGGCGTCAGCGCGTGGCCGGCCAGATGGTTCACGGCCCAGAGCGGACGCCCCGTTGCAGCCGCGAGCCCCTTGGCCAGCATCACCCCGGCCAGCACCCCGCCAATGAGTCCCGGTCCTGCAGTGACGGCGATGCCGTCGATCTCGGGCAGGCCGATGCCTGCCTCGGCCAGCGCGGCTTCGACGCAGTGGTCCAGCACCTCGGCATGCGCGCGGGCGGCGATTTCAGGGACGACGCCGCCGAAGGCCGCGTGCAACAGCCCTTGGCTTCGCACGACGGAGGACAGGACGCGCGCGCCGGCCGGCCCTTCGCGCAGCACGGCCGCCGCGCTGTCGTCGCAGCTCGACTCGATGCCCAGAAAGGTCAACGGCCTGTTCATGTGCCTCCGCTCGCAGATCGGGTGCCGGCAAGGCTGGTCTCTGCCCGGTTTCCGCGCGTAGCATCGGCATGGCTGCGGGGCAAGGACAGGGCATGAACGGCGCATGGACGGATCGCTGACGCTGCTGCTCACCCGGCCCCTCGATGCATCCCGGCGCTTTCTGGCGGAGTGCGAGGCCGCGCGAGGAGCTCCCATCCCGGCGCTGCTCTGCCCGGTCATGGATATCCATCCGATCTCCGTCACCCTGGACGGTAGGCCTGCCGCCCTTTTGCTCACCTCTGAGAAGGGGGCCGAGCGGGCCGGGGATCTGGGGCTGGGGGGCTTGCCCGCCTGGTGCGTGGGGGCGCGTACGACGGCAGCCGCCCGGGAACGGGGGTTGAACGCCATTGAGGCGGGGCCAGACGCCGAGGGCCTCCTGAAGACGATCCTGGCAGCGCAGCCACCTGGTCCCTTGCTCCATCTTCGTGGTCAGCACGCCCGGGGCGATCTGGTTCCGCGACTGAGAGCCGCAGGCATCGACGCGAGCGAGGTCGTGGTTTATCGGCAGGAGGCACTCGGCCCCTCGCCAGAGGCACGGCGCGCACTGGACGCGCCCTCTCCCTTGGTTGCTCCCCTTTTTTCGCCCCGCAGCGCCGTCCTTCTGGCAGCTTGGGCTCTGCGGGCTCCCGTTCATGCCGTGGCGATGAGCGAGGCGGTAGCCGAGGCGGCGCAAGGGCTTCGGCCGCTCTCACTGGTAGTGGCGACCCGCCCGGATGCTGCGGCCATGGTCGAGGCGACGCTGGGGCGGTTGGACCGGCTTGCGGGAGCGCGCCTTGAGGGGGGCGAAAGACCGGATTAGGTAGTGTCCGGCATTCCGGTCCGAATGGACTTTTAACGAAGGAACGAACATGGCGCGCAAGGCGGGTCCCGACGACGGGGCAGAGGTTGCCCCCGAAGGGAGCGCGGACATCCCTCCGGCGGATCGCAACGACGTTGCCTCGGAGTCGTCCGTGGCCTCCTTCACCGAAGAACGCGCCCCGGAGTCCATGGCCCCGAACATGGACCCGGTAGTGCAAGCCGATCAGGCATCCCGCGCCGAAGCCGTATCCGAGGAAGGTCTGGGCGTCCTGAGGCTTGGAGAGCCGCTTGTTTCCACGGTGTCGGAGAACCGACCCCGACACGTTACCCCCGAGCCCGTCATGCCCAATCCGGTCGAGCCTGACCCGATCAGGCCTGCCTCTCTCGCGACGGATTCGATGGGTCCCAACCGGCTACAGGACGCCAAGGACACGTCCGAGGCTGTAGGAACAGGTGCCAGCCGCCCCGTCGATGAACCGTCCGAAACCACTGGAGCAGCGGCCCGGCCCCAGACGCCTGACCGTGTCTCGGGGACGGGATTTCCCTCGGTGGCACCGACTGGCAGGACGGCTCCGGTGCCGCCTCGGCGCAGGGGCGGCTTCGGCGCGCTGCTTCTGGGTGGCATGATCGCCGCCGCTCTGGGCTTTGGGGCCGCTTGGCTGGCCCAGGACCGGCTGGGCCTATTCCCGGCCCGTCTGCCCGCCGATCTGGACGCGCGACTTGCCGAACTGGAAGCCCGTCCCGTGCCGGACAACGCCGCCATCAGCGATGTGTCGGGACGCCTGACCGACTTCGAGGCGCGCTTGGCTGCCTTGGAGCAGGCTCCTGTGCCAGAGCCTGTCGAGGCGGTGGGAACTGTCGAAGCTCCGGACCTGGGGCCGCTTCGTGAGGATCTGACCCAGGCCACGGAAGCCGCCGAGGCTCGCGCCACAGCGCTGGAAGAACGCATCGCAGCTCTCGAGGCCCGCCCGACCGAAGCGCCTGCTGGCGGCGATGCGCCCTTGGGCTCCCTTGCCACACCGGACGCCCCGCCGGCCGAGCCCACCCCCGCACCTCCTGCCGCCCCGTCCATCGACCCCGATGCGCTGCGGGACGAGGTGACTGCGGCCCTCGACCCGCGCCTCACCGAAACCGAGGCCGGACTGGCCGACACCCGGTCCAGCTTGGCCGAGGTGCAAACCGCCCTGGACCAGCTCGAGGCCCGTCTCGCCACCGCCGAGGCCGCAAGCGCAACGGCCGCCGAACAGGCTCGCGCCGCACAGGAGGCCACGGCCGAAGTAGAGGCTCGCGCTGCCACGGCCGAGACGCAGGCCAAGATCGGCTCGGCGCTGGCGGCCCTGAATGCGGCGATCGATGCAGGCCAGCCTCTGGAAGCTCCGCTGGCTGATCTGCAGGCCGCTGGCGCGGAGGTGCCCGAACCGCTGGCGCGAACCGCTACCGAAGGGGTCCCGACCCTGGCTGCCTTGCAGGATGCCTTCCCAGAGGCGGCACGGACTGCCCTGGCAGCTGCGCGCGACGAGGGACTGCTGAGCGACGGCGACGGCGTGCTGGGTTTCCTGCGTGGCCAGTTGTCGGTCCGGTCCGTGACCCCACGGGAAGGGGACGATCCCGACGCCGTGCTGTCGCGTGCCGAGTCGGCCCTGTCGCGCGGCGACCTTGCCTCGACCCTGTCACAGGTCGAGTCCTTGCCGGAACCGGTCCGCCTGCCCATGGCGGACTGGATCTCTCAGGCTCGCATCCGCGTCGCGGCCGAAGCGGCCCTTGCCGATCTGGGCGAAGCCCAACCTACCCCCGCGATGACACCGGCCGACTGACGGCCCCCAAGAACAAGAACCGAAAGGCTTCCGGCCCATGCTCTGGTCCCTTATCAAGCTCCTGGTCTTCGTGGCGGTTGTCGCCGGGCTCACCATTGGCGGCGCCTACCTCATGGAGCAGGGCGGCGGCGCCGTCATTGCGATGGGGGGCTACGAGTTCACCCTGAGCCCGCTCCAACTCGCCATTGCCTTGCTGGTTTTGGTCGTTCTGGCGTGGCTGGTCCTGAAGCTCCTGGGGGTGCTCGGGGCGGTGATCCGCTTCCTGAACGGTGACAACAACGCGCTTTCGAATCACTTTTCGCGCCGTCGCGAACGGAAGGGCCTTGATGCGCTCACCGATGCTGCCGTGGCGCTCGCCTCGGGGGACGGGCGGAACGCGCTGTCCCGAGCCACGACGGCGGGGCGCTATCTCGACCGGCCCGAGCTGACCCAACTGCTGGTCGCTCAGGCCGCCGAAATGGCCGGCGACACCGTTCGCGCCGAGGAAACCTACAAGGTCCTGGTTCGCCACCAACGCACCCGCTTCGCCGGCATCCGAGGGCTGCTGCGCCAGAAGCTGGCGGCCGGCGACGATCTGACGGCGCTCCGGCTGGCCGAGAAGGCCTTTGAGATCAACCCGCGCCATCCCGAGACGCAGGACATCCTCCTGCGATTGCAGGCCGAGTCGCACGATTGGGCAGGCGCCCGGAAGACCTTGGGCGCGCAGCTCAAGTCGGGGGCCCTGCCGCGTGACGTCCACAAGCGCCGTGATGCCGTGCTCGCTTTGTCCCAAGCCGCCGACGTTATCGACGACAACAAGAGCATCGAGGCCCGAGAGGCCGCGATTGAAGCCAACCGCATGTCCCCCGACCTTATTCCGGCCGCCGTCATGGCAGCGCGCAGCTACATCGCGGCCGGAAACGCGCGCTATGCGGCGCGGGTGCTGCGCAAGGCCTGGGATGTGCAGCCCCATCCGGACCTTGCCGCTGCCTTTGCAGAGATCGTTCCCGATGAAACCCCGCAGGAGCGGGTCAAGCGCTTCCAGGCTCTGACCTCCATCCGCACCGAGCATCCCGAGAACCGGATGCTCGTCGCCGAGCTGCTGATCGCCGCCAGCGACTTCACCACGGCCCGCCGCGCCCTGGGCGACCTGCCGGAGAAGCAGCCGACGGGCCGCAACCTTACCCTGATGGCTGCCATCGCACGTGGGATGGGCGAGGACGAGGCCGTCGTGCGTGGGTGGCTGACCCGGGCGCTTGCCGCGCCGCGAGGCCCGCAGTGGGTGTGCGACAACTGTGGTCGCATCCACTCCCAATGGGTGCCGATCTGTGCCAACTGTCACGCCTTCGATACGCTAAGCTGGAAGACCCCGCCAGCCGAGGCAACCTTGCCGGGCGGGATCGAGCTGCTGCCCCTTCTGGTGCGCGACGAGCCCAAGCCCGCCGATGTTCCGGCTGTGGTAACCACCGAAGAGGCTGGTTCTTCGCGTCCAGCCACTACAGCGTCAAGTTAGGGCTTCCCCCTGCCAGAGGGGGGTGCTAAAGCCCCCCCGGCGCCGCAGTAGCTCAGCTGGTAGAGCACGTCATTCGTAATGATGGGGTCGGGGGTTCGAGTCCCTTCTGCGGCACCAGAAAATCCCGATGCAGGGCTGGCCCGAGGATTGAAGCCAAGTAGCCCTCAACGGTGACTTCAAGATCCTTCTCTCCTCTAGGATATACCCGCATCGGTTCCACTCGCTCGAAGCCGTGGCCGACGAGGTGCACCCGGTGCCCGAGGCGGAGGGGCGTTCCCTGGTCTTCATGGGCGACGACCTGGTTGCCGGGGCTGCGGTGCTGTCGGACGGGGAGAGAGGCTTCTGGCATTACGAGGGCGCCACGCTCTCCCCCACCGAGCGCCCTCTCACCTTTTGGGACAACGACCCGTTTTCGGACGGCGTGCTCCTGTAGGACGATGAGAGCCGCACCTGGCGCTGGGCCGGTGGCAATCGACGGCGCGCTGAGCGCGCTTCATGCGCTGTCCCAGCCCTTGCCGCCGCGGTCGACACCTTCGCAGAGCGTGCGCTGGCCCATGGCGGCAGTGAGGGGGAGTGGCAGGAGCACGGCGACTTCATGGTCAGTCGCGACGTCTTCGACCCTGATGGCAACGGCTTCGCGATCATGTGAATGGACGTGAACCGCGCCATGAAGGCCTGGGGCATGGCGGCAGCGGCCTGAGAGGCGCAGGGGCCGGCGCGACCGGCCCCCTCCTCCCCTGGAATGGAGCACGACCATGACCTTTGCCACCGTTGATGCCCCCGCCTCTCGCGACCTCACGGCCATCGTGGGCTGGGTTTTGTCCGCCGTCTTTGCCCTCTTCATGCTCGGGTCGGTTGCGTTCCCCAAGCTCGCAGGGATGGCGGTCGCGACTGACACCATGACCGACCTCGGCTGGCCAGACGTCCCCGTCTTCTGGATCGGGGTCATGGAAGCGGGCTTCAGCCTTGTCTTCCTCTGGCGACGGACTGCGCTCCTTGGTGCCATGCTGATGATGGGCCCCCTTAGGCGACGCCATGGCGACCCAGATCCGGGCGGACTCGCCACTCTTCTCGCAAGGTCCCTTCTCGATCTACCTTGGCGTTTTCATGTGGGGTGGACTCTGGCTGCGCGAGCCGCGGCTTGGTACCCTTCTGTCTCTGCACGCCTAGTGTTCCGGTGTGGCCTAGCGTGATCCGCGCGCCCCTTTCCAGGTTCCTCGACGAATGAGCTTGGTCAGCCCTTCCCATCACGACGCTTTCTGGAGACGACCCATGTTCCGTACCGCCCTTGTCGCTGGCGCCGCGCTGATCACCACATCCGCAGCTGCCGAGACTGTCGAGGTCAATGGCATGCAGATGTACTATGAGGTCTCCGGGGAGGGCGATCCGCTGGTCGTTCTGCATGGCGCCTACATGAACATCCCCGCCATGGGCGACATCATCCCCCGTCTGGCCGAAACACACCGCGTCTACGCTGTAGAGATGCAGGGTCATGGCCGCACGAACGACATTGACCGGCCGATCACCTATCCGACCCTCGCTGACGACATCGCAGCGTTCATGAAGGCAGTTGAGCTCGAGAAGGCCGATATTGTCGGCTATTTCATGGGTGCCGCCGTGGGCCTGCAACTCGCTATTCGGCATCCCGAGAAGGTGGACCAGCTCGTGCTGGCCTCGGTGTCCTATGACCTGAGCGGCCTCCAGCCCGAGTTCGAGGTCATGCTGCCGCAGATGTCGCCAGAGATGTTCGTGGGCACACCCATGGAGACGGCCTTTCGCGAGATGTCGCCCAACCCGGACGGCTTCGAGGTGTTCGTGGAGAGGATGATTGCTCTCGAGCACGAGCCCATGGCCTGGGAGGAAGACGTCCGCAACCTGGGGGCACCGGTTCTCCTTATCGCCGGCGATGCTGATGTGGTCACGCTTGAGCACACGGTCGCCATGTTCCGGCTCCTGGGCGGCGGCGCCATGGGCGACATGGGGAACCCACTGCCCGCCTCGCGCCTTGCCATCCTGCCCGCCACCTCCCACACGGCAGTGATCGGTCAGGTTGATCTTCTGATGGGCTTCATCGAGCCCTTCCTCCGAGGGGAGACACCGAAGGGGATGTTCGAGTAGGGTTGGGCCGCCGCGCAAGACCCCAACCGCTCGAGAGAACTCCAGCTCAAAGAGTCTTGGCCTGTCGTGTAGGGGGACCCGGCATTCATCTCATGATCCTGGTTCCCGGCCCGAGAGGCAGCGCCCAGCTATTCAATGTTGAAAGTCGGCTCGGGTGCGAACGCTGGCAGCTCATTCCCTGCCAGAATGAGACAGTCGGACGGCCACGAACGTGAGTTCACAAACCATCTCAACCTTGAGGGTGCCTGTGTCGAAATTCTACTGCACTCAAGCTTATGTTTTTGCTGATGGAATGGACTGAAGCAGGACCTGAACGACTACTTCCGCACCTGAGATATGCACAAGCTAGCCAGTCGGGGCGCTGCGATTGAAAAATCTGTGCAGAAATCACAAAGTCGTTGAAAAACTCCGCGCCTGCTTCTCCTGAGGTATGATCCCGTCAGGTGAGGGGCACGGGAGGGCGGGACCATGATGGGACATCAGGTCGAAGTGGCGCAACTCTTCTACGAGTTCAGCCTCGAGCGGCACGTGCCTTCAGGCCACCTCCTCCGACGCATTGACCGGGCGCTCGACCTGTCTTGGCTGCGGGCCGAGCTTGCGCCCTTCTACAGCAGCACGGGCCGGCCCTCGATCGACCCTGAGCTGATGATCCGCATGCTCCTGGTAGGCACCTGCTACGGGATCCGGTCGGAGCGCAGGCTGTGCGACGAGGTTCACTTGAACCTGGGCTATCGCTGGTTTTGCCGACTAGGTCTGGACGGCGCCGTGCCGGACCACTCCACCTTCTCCAAGGCGCGGCATGGCCGCTTCCGCGAGGCCGAGGTGTTCCGCCGCGTGTTCGAGCGAGTGGTCGGATCCTGCATGTCGGCCGGCCTGGTCGGCGGCGAGGGCTTCGCCGTTGATGCGAGCGTCATCAAGGCCGACGCAAGCTACGCCCAGCGGGTCGAGGGGCCCACGCTGCCTCCAGAGCGGTCGGACCCGGACAGAGCCAGGCGCCCTGTGCGGGAATACCTGGCCGCGCTGGATGCGGCCTCGGCCCAGGCTGGCGAGACGACGGTTGTCGATGGTCAACCCGAGCGCTTGGCGACCGAGCCCGCTCCAGCCAAGGCGCTGTCGCTCACCGACCCCACCGCAGCCTGGACCTCGAAGGGCTCGCTCAAGGTTTCCTTCGCCTATGCCGTCAACACCCTCGTGGATCTCAGGCGCGCGATTGTCGTAGACGTGGAGGCCACGCCCGCCCGCTGGTCGGAGGAGGTCGCCTCCACTCCCGTGATGATCGAGCGCACGCGCCGCCGCTTCGGCCTGACGCCCTCCAGGCTCGCCGCGGACTCGGCCTATGGGTCGGGCCAGTTGGTGGGCTGGCTTATGGGACGCGGGATCGAGCCTCATGTGCCGCTGCTCGATCGCGAGAGGCAGACCAAGGGGATGCTCACCTGGGCCGAGTTCAGCTTCGACCGCTCCCGCGACCTGTATGTCTGTCCTGCCGGCCATGAGATGACCACCACAGGCCACGTCGTTCCTGGCGGGCTCAAGCAATACCGGGCCAAGCCCACGTCCTGTGGCCCCTGCGCGCTCAAGCCCCGATGCACCACAGGCCTGGCCCGCATGGTCACCCGCAACGTCCATGAGGATGAGCGCGAGCACGTCCGACAACTCGCAGGCACGCCCGCGTTCAAGAAGTCCGCTTGCGAGCGGCGCAAGGTGGAGATGCTGTTTGCGCACCTGAAGCGAAACCTCGGCTTCCGGCGACTGCGCCTGCGTGGTCCAACCGGAGCTGGTGACGAGTTCCTCTTGGCCGCCACCGCCCAGAACCTGCGCCGGCTTGCCCGCAGTCTGGTCGCCTCGGCTCCAACCTGCGGTCCAGCCCCGGCCTGAGCGGCTGAAGGCGCCGGAGTAAGGCGCCGGTGCCTACCTGGGGCCAAGGTGATGGGCGAACTCGCCCCCTTTGGAGCCGATCAAAGACGCCGAACCAAGCCTATGGCGCGCTCAGGGCCGAGTTTCTCAACATCGGGTAACGGTCTGGTTGCTCTCCCCCGGAAGCCAGCGAGACTGGCCCCGTTTGG
>NZ_VDFU01000020.1 GCF_006152115.1 Rubellimicrobium rubrum
GCCCACCTGGGCGCCGTACAGGTCCACCGAAGACCGGCCAATGGTGATGACGTCAAGCGGCTTGGTCATGGGGTCGTCTCCTTCAACCGAGGATCTCGGAAACCTTGACGGCGCGGCCTTCCTGAACCGACTTCAGCGCCGCGTCCGCGAGGGCAAGCGCCTGGAGCCCGTCCTCTCCGGTCGTTGGCGTCACGCCCTTGGAGTTCACGGCCCGGATGAAGCCCGCGATCTCGTTGGCATAGGCCGCGATGTACCGGGTCATGAAGAAATTGAGAAGGGGCGGACGCGTGAAGCCCTGTTCGGTCGCGACCTCGATGTTGGCCTCGCGCATGTTCTCGGCCGACACCGCGCCCTTGGACCCCAAAACCTCGATGCGCTGGTCGTAGCCGTAGGTGGCACGGCGCGAGTTGGTGATGACGGCCTGACGGCCCGAGGCGGTGCGCAGGATGACGTTGACGGAGTCGAAGTCGCCCAAGGTGCCGATTTCCGGGTCGGTGAGGACGGAGGCCTGCGCGACGACGGTCTCGGGCTCCTCGCCCAGGAGCCAGCGGGCCATGTCGAAGTCGTGGATCGTCATGTCGCGGAAGATGCCGCCCGAGCGCTTGATGTAGTCGGCCGGGGGCGCGCCGGGGTCGCGGGAGGAGATGGTGACCATCTCCACGTCGCCGATATGGCCTTCGTCGATGGCGGCTTTCACGGCCATGAAGTCAGGGTCGAACCGGCGATTGAAGCCCACCATCAGGGTCGCGCCCGTGTCCTTGACGACCTTCAGGCAGTCCTGCACGCGCTGCACGGACAGATCGACCGGCTTTTCGCAGAACACGGCCTTGCCGGCGCGGGCGAAGCGCTCGATCAGGTCGGCATGGGTGTCGGTTGGGGTGCAGATGACCACGGCGTCGATGTCGGAGGACTGCTCGATCTGGTCGATGGTCCGGATGTCGCAACCATAGTCGCGGGCCAGCGATTCGGCGGCGGCGGGGATGGCATCCGCCACGGCCACGAGCTCGGCATTGGCGTCGGAGCGGATGGCCCGCGCATGCACCTTGCCGATACGGCCCGCGCCCAGAAGCCCGAATTTCACTGTCATGATAGATCCTTGTTAATGATCGACCCCCGCTTGCGCGGGGGCCAACGCTTCTTGCAGGCCAGGGCCCATGACGGCCCAGGCGAGGGGTCACATCAGGGCGGCGGCTACGTTCTGCGTCTTTACGCCCGTGATGTAGGCCACGATGTCGTTGCCGTCGGTCTCGTCCTTGCGGAGGTTGGCGACGATATGCCCCCGGCGGAAGACCACGATCCGGTCCACGAGGTCGAAGACCTGCCGCAGGTTGTGGCTGATGAGGACGAGCGCGATCCCGCGTGCCTTGAGCGTGCGGATGATGTTCTCGACTTGCGCGGTTTCCTGGACACCAAGGGCGGCCGTGGGTTCGTCCATGATGATCATCTTGGACGCGAAGGTCGCCGAACGGGCGATGGCCACCCCCTGCCGCTGCCCGCCGGACATGCGGCGGATGGCGTAGTCGAGCCGCGGGATGCGGACTCCGGTCGCCTTGAGCCCGTCCTCGGTCGCCTTGCGCATGCCGCGCCGGTCCAGGATCGAGAACGGCCCGAGGTTGAGCAGAATCTTCTCGCGGCCCAGGAACAGGTTCGCGGGTACGTCGAGGTCATCGGCCAGCGCGAGGTTTTGGAACACGCATTCCATCCCGGCCTCGCGGGCGTCGAGCGGCCCCGCGAAGGTCACCTCGTTGCCGTCGAACCAGATGCGGCCAGCGGTGCGCTGCTCCACGCCCGTGATCTGGCGGACGAAGGTCGACTTGCCGGCGCCGTTGTCGCCCACGATGGCGACGTGCTCGCCTTCCTTGACCTCGAAATCCGCGTCCACGAGGGCCTGGATGCCACCGTAGTGCTTTGTGAGACCTTCGGTCTTGAGAACGGTTTTGACCATGTTGGTTTCCTCAGTCCACAATGCCGCGGCGCTTCTGCCGGTAGATGTCGGCCACGACGGCGGCCACGATGATGAAACCCTTGATCATCTCCTGATAGTAGGCATCCACGCGCAGGAAGGTGAAGCCCGAGATGATCACGCCAAAGATCAGCATGCCGATGAAGGTTCCGATGATGGAGCCCCGGCCGCCGATCAGCGACACGCCCCCGATCACCGCCATGGCGATGGCGTCGAGTTCGTACATGACGCCCATGCCCGCCTGAGCGGTCAGGGCCCGCGATCCGGCCACGAGGCCGGCGACGGCGGACAGCATGCCCGCTATGGCATAAACCGTGACGAGGTGACGTTCCACGTTGATGCCGGCCATGCGGGCGGCCGCCGCGTTCGAGCCGATCGCATAGGTATGGCGACCATAAAGCGTGTAGGTCAGCACCAGCTGGAACAGGATGGCGATGCCGGCGAAGATAATGACCGGCATCATGCCCGCGCCGATGGCCGCGAAATCGGCGGTCGGGTTCGACACCGCCTGCCCTTCGGTCCACCATTTGGCCACCCCCCGGGCCGTCACCATCATGCCGAGCGTCGCGATGAACGGCGGGATCTTGGTGTAGGCGATCACGGCGCCGTTGATGAGGCCGGCGAGCAGGCCGAGAAACAGGCCGACGATGATCGGCATGAAAACCGGCAGGTCGACCCAGCCCTGGTTCCAGAACACCGCGTCGGTGAAGTCCTGGCCGTTCCGGGTGCCCATCTGGGCAAAGCTCATGGCGATGATCGCGGTGGCTCCGACGATGGAGCCCGAGGACAGGTCGATACCGCCCGTGATGATCACCTGGGTCACGCCCACGGCGATGATCCCAATGACGGACACCTGCAGGATCATGATCGACAGGCGGGACCAGTTGAAGAGAAAGCTGTCGCCACGGACCATCCACCCGGCGATCTCGAAGATCAGGGCGATGGCGACGAGGCCCAGAAGTGCGTTGAGTTCCATGGGCCAGTTGCGGCGCCGCTGCGGCGCGGCGGCTCGGCCGGGATTGATTGCGAGTTCGGCCATGGGGATCTGCTCCTGCCGGTTTGGGGTTGTGCGGCGGGGCGACCTAGGGGCCGCCCCACTTCTCCGGGCGCCCTCGGGGGCCCGGGCTTGGAGAACGGCCTCAGTTCGCCGTCATGTAATCCTGCAGGTTCTCGGGCGTGACGAGCTGGAAGGGGATGTAGACCTTCTGCTCGACCGCTTCCCCGCCGGCCAGCGCGAGCGCAGCGTTGACAGCCCCCCGGCCCTGCCCCGCTGCGTCCTGGAACACCGTCACGTCGAGGTCGCCGGCCTGCATGGCCGCAAGCGCGTCCTGGGTGGCGTCGATGCCGGCGACGACGACGGAGTCCATCGCGATGCCCGCCGACTTGAGAGCTTGGATCGCGCCGATCGCCATCTCGTCGTTGTTGGCGACTACGGCGTCATACTCCACGCCCGCCGTGATCCAGTTCGCCATGAGGTCGGCGCCCTGCTGACGCTGCCAGTTACCCGTCTGCTCCTCGACGATCTTCATGAACGAACAGTCGGGGGTGGCGGCGGTGTCATGGATCATCTGGGTCCGCACCACGGCGCCCTGGTTCGACAGCTCGCCCTGCAGGACCAGCAGGTTGGCTTGCGGCGCGCCGTTCTCCTTCAACAAGCGGCAGACCTCGGTGGCCTGCAGCGTGCCGGCTTCGGTCTCGTCGGAGGCGACGAAAGCCTGGTTGTCGGGCAGCGTGTCGATGTTGATGGGCTGGCGGTTGACGTAGACGAGCGGAATGCCAGCGGCGGCAGCGGCGTCGGAGATGGCCTGGGTGGCCGAGGTATCCACGGCGTTGACGACGATGGCATCCACGCCAGCTGCGATGAAGTTCTCGATCTGGTTGAGCTGCTTGCCGACGTCATCCTCGGCGTCTTCGATCTGGAGGTCCACACCGTCCAGCGTTTCGGCATGCTCGACCATGCCGTTGCGCAGCACGGTCAGGAAGTTGTCGTCGAACGCGGACATCGAGACGCCGACGGTCTTGGTGCCGCCGGCCGAGGACATGACGCCGACGAATCCCGCGGTCACGCCGACGACTCCCGCGGCCAAGAGGATCTTCTTATTCACTGCTGGACCTCCAAATGCGGCGCCCGGCTACGCCGCCTGTCGTATGTGGGCCGGAAGGTCCCCTGGGCGGGGACCTCAATGCGTGCGGCCCGGCTCAGGCCGCTTGGGCGGAGAGCCGGGCGGCGATGATGTCCATGGAGCGGCGCAGTGCGCCGACCGGGTCGGCCGCAGCATGGACCTCGGGGGCGAAGCACTCGAAGCTGACGGGTCCCCGCCAGCCCGCAGCCTGAAGCGCCGCCAGTTGATCGAGGTTGCCGAGCCGGTCCGCGCCGTCCACCAGGACCCGATGCCGGTCGGCCATATCCTCCACGGCAAGGCCGGGCTCGACCACGCCAAAGACATGCACGACGCCCGTATGGGCGGGCCAGAGCGGACCACCCCCGGCCAGGTGGTGGTGGAAGGTGTCGTGCACCAGCCGGAAGCGCCCGGTGGCGTCCAGCGCCTCGATCGCCTCAACGGCCTCGGCCTTGTGCCGCAGCGCGCAGATCGGAAAGCCCAGCGGCTCCACCAGCCCGATCAGGTCGTGATCCTCGAGCATGGGCTTGAGTTCGAGCAGCGCGAGACGCAGGTTGGCCTGCCTTTCGCCGTTGCCCATCCCGCCATTGTCGTTGCGCGGGATGAGGGCCACGGCCTCGGCCCCGCAGGCACGCGCGGCACGCATCAACGCTTCCGCTTCGGCCCGCCGCTCAGGGCCCCAGTCGTTGAAGCGCTTGACCTCGGCCAGGGCCAGGATGCGGAGGCCCTTCTCCTTGGCAAGGTCGCCCGCCGCTTCGGGTGCGAGGCCGTCGAACAGGGGGCCGGGAAGGTCGTTGCGGACCTCCACCCCGATGCAGCCCAGGGCCTTGGCCGTATCCAGAAGGCCCAGATAGGGCATCCGTGCCAGCGTCATGTGGTTAATAGCGAAATCAGGCATTCCGATCACGCTCCCGCGCGGCGGCACCGTTGATCGGCGCCCCTTTTCCGGCGTCGGTCCAAGGGTCCCCTGAAGCCGAATGATGCGGACCGCCAACTCGGAGCGCGGTCGAATGCGACATCCCTGCTATGTTGGCCCTCAGGCTCATGACATGATCCCATCAAACAGACTCGGGCAGGATCAACTCCGGTCGGAGGAAGTGCTGCCCCGCCACCTCCGAGGGTCCGGCCTTTGCCGCTTCTGCCATGAGACGAACCAGATCGTCGCAGAGCTGGGGAAGCGGCGTGGCGATAACCATTGTTACGAACCCGTCAACCAATCCACCTCGGGATTGGGGCGTGAGTTCGTTCACAACAAGGCAAACCTCGCTTGGCTTGCGAACTTCCCGCACGGCGGCGATGGTGCCCTCCATCCTGCCGCCCGCCACGTAGATCCCCCGCAACTCCGGGTGGCGGGCAAGCAGGTCGAGCGTGGCCTCATAGGTGAGCTGACGGGTCTCAAGGTTCGCCAATGTATCGAGAATCTGAAACCGGGGGGCGTATTCCCGGAACCAGCTTCGGAAACCAGCCTCGCGCAGTTCGTGCCCATGCCAGCGGTGCCCGCCGACGAAGACCGCGACCTTGCCCGGCCCGCGCGCAGCCATCCCTATCAGCGATGCCGCGATCCGGCCGACCTTGAGGTTGTTCAGCCCAAGGTAGTTCTGCCGCACTCCCGGTGCGAAGTCGTTAAGAAGTGCGAAGGTCGGAATGCCCTCGGCCTTGAGAGTCGCCACGACGTCCGTGACATCCGGATGCGTGACGGCACTCGCCGCAATGACATCGGCCCGTCCTCTCATTCCTTGCATCAGCGCGACGAAGTCGGCCGGCGACTGTGAAGTAGCGAACTCGATGACAGGCTTGACCCGGAGGCCCGTCGCGCGGGCCGCTGCGGCCTCCAGCTCTGCAGCGAGGTTCTGATAAAAGACCTCACGTTCCTTGTGCAGAACCACCCCCATCCGCAGCACGGGAAGGTCGGCCTGCAACCTTTGAGCGTTAAGGGGCGCTGCGTGGTAGCCGATCCGGCGCGCGGCATCGTAGACGCGACGAGCCGTTTCCTCCCGCACCTGCTCGCGGCCATTGAGAACGCGGTCAACGGTCGCCTGGCTGACTCCGGCGGCCTTGGCCACATCCTGTATTGTCGGGCGACGCGCCATGAACTGGGCCCCCTGATGTGTTTACCTCATCCTAGCATCGAATCTGCGAGGTCCGCTGACGAATTGTCGAGCAGGATCGTTGGAGAGCCCCGAATCGTCCGGCAAAGCAACCGCACTGGATCGGTGGGCAGCCGTGGGCAGAAGGAGGAGAGGCATGGCGAAGCGGAACTACAGTCTGCTCGGACCCGATGGGCAGCGGGCAGTCGAAAGCGGATTAGCCGCTGCGGAGCGGTACCACACCGAGGTTCCGCGCAAGGCCATGAAGGAGCTGATGCAGCGCAGGGACGGCCCAGCCCTTCGGGACACGGCGATTTGGCTGGGCAGCATGATCGCTCTGGCCGGAGTTGCCATCGCGCTTTGGGTGGACGGGCACCCCTGGCCGTCCGTGCCGTTCTGGCTGGCCTATGGCGTCCTTTAAGGGTCGGCGTCGGATTTGCGCTGGCACGAGACGCAGCACGGGACGGCCTTCAAGACCCCCTGGATGAACGAGTGGGTGTACCAGATCGCCTGCTTCATGATCGTGCGGAACCCGCATTCCTGGCGTTCGTCCCATGCGAGTCACCACACCGACACCTACATCGTCGGGCGTGACCCCGAGATCGCGATCATGCGCCCGCCCGAGATGGCCAAGCTGGTGGCGAGTTTCTTCGGCCTCCTCGATGCCTGGAACGGCTGGGGCCGCATGCTGCTGAACGCGACCGGCCGCCTCCATCCCGAGGAGGCCACCTACATCCCCGAATCCGAGAAGCCCAAGGTCGTCCGAGTCGCCCACATCTGGGTCGTCCTATAGGCTGGGACCATCGCGCTCGCGCTGGCGACCGGTTCGATCCTGCCGCTCCTCGTTGTGGGCCTGCCCCGCTTTTATGGCGCCTGGCATCACGTCATGACGGGGTTGCTGCAGCACGGCGGGCTGGCGGATAACGTCATCGACCATCGGCTGAACTCGCGGTCCGTGTACATGAACCCGATCAGTCGGTTCATCTACTGGAACATGAACTACCACGTGGAGCATCACATGTTTCCCATGGTGCCTTATCACGCCCTGCCCCGGCTCCACGAGATCATCAAGCACGACATGCCCGCGCCGAACCGGTCCATCGCCGAGGCGTTCCGCGAGGTGTGGCCGGCCCTGAAGGGGCAACTTCGCTACGAGGACCATTTCATCAAGCGCGAGCTGCCGGCGACGGTCAAACCCTACCGCCAGGATTTCCACGTCAGTGCGCTCGGTGGCGCGGTCGCCGCGGAATGACGGACGGCACGGTCGCCTGCCCCGCACTGGAACACAACGCCGGCCGGGTCCCGCGCCTGGCCGAACCAAGAGACGCCCACCAAGAAAGGGATCAGAGATGCCACAGTAGATCGACGCGTACGCGACCGACGACGAGGACGTGATGCGCTGGGATCACGGCGGCAAGACCTATGCCCTGTACCAAAGCCCCGACGGCGAGTTCTTCTGCACGGACGGTCTATGCACTCACGAGAACGTCCACCTCGCGGGCGGGTTGGTGATGGATTACGTGATCGAGTGCCCCAAGCACAACGGGCAGTTCGACTATCGCACCGGGCAGGCCAAGCGTGCACCCGTCTGCGTGAACCTGCGGACCTATCCCGCCCGCGCCGAGGGCGGGCGCGTGCTCGTGCAGGTGGATTGATGGGGCCATCGCAGCGCTGGACAGTCGCGGACCTGTGCGCCGCGAGAGGGCGGCACAAGTTCGTCATGCTGCGCGTGGAAACGATGGACGAGGCCGAGGCGGCGGAGAAGGCAGGCGTGGAACTGCTATCTGTACCGCCATCGATGATCATGGACCGGCGTTTCAGCGAAGTGGCGCCCAAGACTTTCGCTATTCCGGGGGACAATTTCTACAAGATCGGGGACACCTCAGATTTGCTGCGATGGGCGTTCCCGCTTTACCGCGACGGCGCGGACGCAGTCTACTGTTCGGGGTCGCTCAGGACTGTGCGGGCGCTCAGCGAGAACGACATCGCGGTCTGCGGGCATGTCGGCCTCGTGCCGTCCAAGCGGACCTAGACGGGCGGCTTCAAGGCCTTGGGCAAGACGCTCGACAGCGCCAAGCTGCTCTCGGAGCAGTGCAAGGTCCACGAGGACGCAGGGGCGTTCGCCAAGGAGATCGAAGTGGTGCCCCAGCAGATCACCGAAGCCATCGCGGAACGGACGAGCCTGTTCATGATCTCGATGTGCGGGGGAGCCAAGGGGCACGCGCAATACCTGTTCACGGACGACGTGCTGGGGCAGACAGCAGGCAAGGTGCCGCGTCATGCCAAGGTTTGTGCCGACTTCCGCTCGGAGCAGGAACGGCTGCAAACCATGCGGATCGAAGCCATGCGCGCCTTTGCCGATGACGTGCATGGCGGCGCTATCCGTCCGACAGCTACGTGGTGGGCGCCGAGACCGAGGTCGTAGCGAAACTTCGCGACTGGCTCGGGTCGAACGGCTAGGCGATCCGCAGCGTCACGGGGGGCACGCCGTCCAGCATGCCCTCCAGACGGTCACCGGGCACCACCGGGCCGACCCCGGCGGGCGTGCCGGTCATGATCAGGTCGCCAGGCCCTGGGCTGTAGAGGCCCCGAACATGGCCGAGCAGGGCATCGATGCCATGCACCATCTGGGACAGAGGAGCCTCTTGCCGCGTCACTCCGTTCACCGTCAGGGCCAGCACCGCCTGGGGGTCGGGTCGTCCCCGCACGAGCGGCCCCACGATGGCCGAGCCCTCGAAATCCTTGGCGGTGTCCCAAGGCTTTCCCGCGGCCTTGGCCTTGGCCTGCAGGTCGCGCCGGGTCATGTCGAGGCCCACGCCGAAACCCCATACGTCGCCCCCCTCACCCAGAGCGAGCACGAGCTCGACTTCGTGATGCAGGTCCTGCGTGCCCGGAGGATAGGGCAGGATGCCGTCCGAGGGGATCAGCGCGAAGGCGGACTTGGTGAACCAGAACGGCGCCTCGCGGTCCACTTGGTTGCCCATCTCGGCCGCATGGGCCTCGTAGTTGCGACCCACGCAGAAGATGCGGGCGACGGGGTAGACCAGATCCGAGCCGGTCACCGGCAAGACCGGAAGCAGGCGCGGCGGGAATGCGTGTGTCATGGCACCATCCTTGTCCAACCTGAGTTCCCCACGACGCTTTTCCCGATCAGCGCAGGCCGTTGGCCGCGATCTCCTGCGCGAGTGCCAGGGTCGCCTGTCCGCGCGCGGCGGCGATGGCGGCCGGTCCGGCCTCGGGCGGCAGAGGGATGCTGACCCGGAACTCCCGCGCACGGTCGCGCCCCGAGCCGTCCTGCGAGGCCACGAAGAACTGCCCGCGCATGAGGAAGACGCCCGACGCGTCGGCCACGATCTCGGCCACGCGCACATCGACCTGAGCCTCGGCTGGCTCCTCGAAGGGCCAGGGCTCGGGTGCCACGCGGGCCCCGGTCACCGCGCCCAGCGCACGGGCGAGGTCCAGCGTCACGGCGCGCGCCGGATCGTCAGCCCACTGGGCGCGAGCCACCTGGGTCAGCGCGTTTCCGGGCACCTGAACGAAGATCTCGGCGCCCTCGGCATATTCCGGGAGGGAGACGTCCAGCAGTTCCACAGTGGAAAAGGCGATACCGATCCGCTCCTGCGGGACAGCAAGCGGCACGGTGAAGCGCAAGGGCCGCGGACCGCAGGCCGCCAGGAGAGCGAAGGTCACCAGGACCAAGGGACGGAGCGTCATGTCAGTCTCCGAAGATGAGGGAGTTGGGGTCGCGTTCGATTGCTTGCGCGAGGTCGGCGATGGCACCGGCCGCTTCCGCCACATCGCGGATGGCAGCCTGGGCCTCGCGCACGATGCCTGACGACTGGTCGAAGCCCTGGAGCGTCACGGCGGCTTGATCGAGCAACCCGCTTGCCCGTTCGACAAGAGCGGGAAGGCTGTCGGCGGCGCGGCGGGCTGCTTCGAGGGTGGCGTTGGCGTTGGTCACAACCCCGCCTTCGCGTACCTCGCGGAGGATGGCCTCGACTTCCGACAGGGCGGCCGAGAGATCGGCGGGAAGCGCCTGGGTGCTGTCAGATGAGACCAGGGTGTTGGCGCTGTCCGCCAGCGTCGTCAACTCGGCCACGAGCGCCTCGACCGGCAGGTCGTTCGCCTTGGCTACAAGAGCGTCGATCCGTTCGACGATTTGCGGCAGCCCCTCGGCGGAGGTCTGGATGGAGCGTGCGGCCCCTTCGGCGGCCGTGATCGCCGAAGACAGCCGAAGCCCGAGTTCCCCTTCGTCAAGATCGGCAAGGATCGCGCGCGCCTGGGACAGGGTGGCTCCGGCCTCCTCGGTCAGGGTGCCAAGCTGGGTGGGCAGGCTCTGGAGGCCGGGCTGCGCCAGCAGCGCCCGAGCGTCCGTCGAGAGGCCGGTGACCTCGGCCAGCAGTTCCTCGACCGGCAGGTTCTCGGCCTTGGCGGCCACGGCTTCGAGCCGCGTCACGAGTTGGGGCACGCCCTCCGTCGCCTCGCTGACGCGCTGAAGAGCCAGGTTGGCCGAGTCGACGGCAGCCAGGACGCGGTTCGTGACGTTCTGCTCGCGCAGGCTTGTCAGGAGCGTGCTCAGCTCCGTGACCGCGGTGTTGATCTCGCCCAGCGTCTCCCCCAGCTGCTCTGGCAACTCCTGGACTTCGGGCGAGTTGGTCACGTTGCGCAGATCGCCCAGCAGCGCACCGACTTGCCCGGGGACGGCCTGCGTCTCGGGCGAACCTACGAGAAGAGAGGCGTTGTCGAGGAAGCCTATGGCCGAGTCGAGCAGCTGCTCAATGGGCAGGTTCGCCACGCGGGTCAGGACGTCCTGCGCCTGGCCGGCAACGTCCGAGATGTCGGCCTCGATGGACGGCACCTGCGGATAGGGCAAGGCCGCGATGTCGATCTCGGCCGGCGGAGCGTCCGCCACGGTGACGAGCTGGACCTTGAGGCCACCAAGCAGGCTTGCGGTCGCGAGCTGCGCGCGCAACCCTTCGGTGACCCGCTGCTGGAGCGCGCCCAGCACCTCGTTCCGCCCTTCCTCGCCCTCAAGGCCGAGGCGGGCCGGCTGGATGGCGACGACCGCCTGGAGATGCACCTCATCGTCGCCGAACCGCTCGGGGTCGAGGAGGCCGTCCACGTCCGTCACTTCCCCGATCCGGAAGCCGTCGAGCTCCACGGGAGCGCCAACCGTCAGGCCTGCGATGTTCCCCGAGAAAACAACCAGCAACTCGAGCACCGGAGAGTTCGGGTCGGTGTAGATCGAATCACGGGCATAGGACTCGTACAGGAAGGCCTCGAACACGTCGCCATCTTTGGCCGGCAGGGCCCCGGACACGAAGGTGTCGAAGGCAAGCCCGCCGACGATCAGGGACGACAGGCTGTCGAAGTCCACCTCGGCCCCGGCTGAACCCACCGACAGCGAGAAACCCGAGGCATCCCAGAACACCGTGGCCTCGGTCACGAGGCGGTCGTAGGGCTCGAAGATCACCGCGGGCGCGGTGACGGAGATTCCGTCCTCTCCGACGACGGGATCACCCACCTGCCCCACGGTCACGCCTTTGTAGATGAGAGGCGACGCGGAGGTCAGCGTCCCGTCGGTGGAACGGAGCGTGAATTCAAGCCCTTCCTGCCCCGCGGCCAAGAGCGGCGGGTTGCTCTGCCCCTGGTAGCGCTCCTGCGGCTGGCCGCGCTGGTTGTCCCAACGGCCTTCGATGAAGACGCCCGACAAGACCGTCTCGAGCCCGGTGATCCGCTGGGTCGTGATCTCGGGCCGCACGACCCAGAACTGCGCGTTCTCGTCGACATACGGCGCCACGTCGGGGTCGATGCGCACGGACACGAGCACCCGGTCCAGGTCGGTGGTGAACTGCACCCGCTCCACGAGGCCGACGGTCACGTTGCGGAACCGTAGCTCGGTCTCGCGGGCGACCACGCCGGCGGCGTCGTCGAACTCGATCTGGATGAGGGGACCCTGGTCGACGAAGTTCTGCCACGCCACCCCCACCGCAATGGCAAGGGCGGCAAGCGGAACCAGCCAGATGACCGACACGCGTTCCCAAAGGCTTCTCCGGGTGGAGGTCACGGGGATCGGGGGAGCCTGATCGGTCATGCGTGCGTGCGGGCTTCGGCCTCAATGCCGTCCCAGATCATGCGGGGGTCGAAAGCCTGGGCCGAGAGCATCGTGAAGATCACCGAAAGCGCGAAGGCGAGAGAGGCGGAGCCAGGGTCTATGTTGGCCACCACGTTGAGTTGCACCAGCGACGCGAGGATCGCAACCACGAACACGTCGATCATGGACCAGCGCCCGATGTATTCGACGATCTCGTAAAGCCGCATCCGCAATTCCGGCGATGTCCGCGAACCACCGCGGACCGACATCGCCAGAAACGCGATGCAGACGAACTTGGCGATGGGGATGCCGACGCTCGCCACCAGGATGATGATGGAGATGCCCACATTGCCGTCGAGCAGCAGCTCCACCGCGCCGCCGATGATCGTGCTTTCCTGCACGGTGAAGAGCGTGCGGGTGTTGAGCATGGGCCAGACATTCGCGGGAATGTAGGCCATGACGCCCAGGGCCCACCACGCCCAGACCCGGCTGATGCTCTTGGGATCGCGGGACACCAGACGACTGCCGCAGCGCCCGCAGCGCGGCGTTCCCATGGTCCAGACTCGGGCGCAGCGGCGGCAGGCCACAAGACCCGCATCGCGAGCGGTGAGACGGGTTAGTTCGGGCTGATGGATCGCCACACCGACCACCGGTCAACGAGTTGGTCCTGCGCGACCGTGACGACCACGAGCCCGGCGAACATCCAGAACGCCGCACCCAGGGTCACCTGCGCGAGATCGGCAATCTTCACGAGGCTCACGGCACAGCCGATGGCAAAGATCTCGGCCATGGACCAGGGACGCATGGCCTCGGCCAGCCGGAAGGCGCGGCCGGCCAGGGGACGCGGCGGGCGGTCGAAGACGATGGGCACAAGCGTGTAGAGCGTGAGCATCGCCCGGAGCAGCGGCAGGACCACGATGGCCACCGTCACGGCCAGCGAGACGACGACCAACGGCCCTCCGACAAAGCTTGTGGCGACGTTCCACAGCGTCGCCTCCTGCCAAAGGCCGCGCGCCTCGATCCGCAGGAACGGGAACCAGAGCGCGCCGATCACCAGGACCACCGCCGTCAAGGCCAAGGCGATGATCGCCATCCCTGCGTGGCGGCGAGGCGAGATCAGCACGGTATGGCAGCGTGCACAGGCCGCGCGCTGCCCTGGCGGCACCTCGGCCGCACGGTAAAGCGCATCGCATTCGGGGCAGGCGATCAGCCCGTCCAGCGTTGTCCCGGCGATGAGGATGGTCCCGTCCGGCATGGCCCTGCCCTGGTTGCTGCTGTCAGCACTTAAGTCCTCGGACGCCCAAGGCCAAGCGGAACGCGTCACGCCTCTGGCAAAGCCTCGCGGCGATGGCGGCGCGGACCAAAGGCGGCGGCGAGGAGGAGACCCAGGCCCGAGACCACCGCGATCATGCCCGCGGCGCTGACCGAGTGCTGCCCGCCCAGCCACAACGGGCCGTAGCCCGCCAGAACATAACCCAGAATGGCCGCCAGCGCGGCGATCACCGCACTGAGGCCAACCTGCGTCCAGAGACGGTCGGTCAAGAGGCGCGCGGTGGCTGGCGGGACGACGAACATCGCGATGACGATGATCGCACCCACGGCCTGGAAGGCGGTGACGGCCGAGGCGGCCGAGAGAGCCACGAGCCCCAGACTCAACAATGACGGCCGCTGCCCGGTCGCGCGGGCAAACCCCTCGTCGAAGGTCGAGGCGACCAAGGGACGACGCAGGACGGCAAGGAACAGGATGGCGGCCGTCATGGCTAGCGCCATTCGAAACAGTTCGGGCGGCAGCGCCGCAAGCGCCGCGGGGTCGAGCAACGAGCCCCAACCCGTCGCGTCGAACCAGATGAGGGACTCCAGGTTGCCCATCAGAGCATGCTCCACGTCGAGGTGGACGCCCGACGCGCCCGTCGTCTCGAGGAGGAGCACGCCGGCCGCGAACATCGAGGTGAAGACCGTTCCCATCGCGGCCCCCGGCTCGACCCGGCCGAGGCGACGGACGGTCTCGATGAGAAGGACGGCGAGGAGAGCGGAGGCCATGGCCCCCAGCATCATCGGGCCGGCAGACACGGTGCCGGTGAGGAGGAAGCCCACCACGATCCCGGGCAGGACGACATGGGATACCGCGTCGCCCAGTAGGGCCTGCCTGCGAAGGAGCAGGAAGTTCCCCGGCAGCGCGCAGGCGACCGCGGCGCAGATTCCGATCAGGATCGGAGAAAGCGAAAGCTGGACAAACTCGGTTCCCATCAGCCTGGCCCCATCAGACTGGTCCCCGATCCAGTGCAGCCAGCCGGTCGGGCGGCAAAAGCGCGGACAGCGGCGTGCGGCCGTCATCTTCGTCTATGAGGGGCGAGGTCGGCTCCATGTGTCGGAGGGCAATCCACCGCGCTGCCTCGGAGGGATCGAGCCGACCGGATGAGGAGCGGGCGGCAACTGCGCGAGCCACGACTCCGCGTCGGGGCGCCAGAAAGAGGGACAGGGCGAAAATGGTCGCCGCCACCAACACCACGAGCGGCCCGGCCGGCAGGCCGGGCGCTGCGGCCGACAGGGCCGTCCCGAGCCAGCCCGACAATCCCCCAATCAGCGCCGCGACCCAGAACATAACGCTCGTCCGGTCCGTCCAGAAGCGCGCGGCGACCGCCGGAATGATCAGGAGAGCCACGACCAGGACGATCCCCACGATCCTGAGCCCGGCGACGGTCACGAACAGCACCAGAATCATTCCGATGCGGTCCACGCGAACGACATCGATGCCGGTGGCCGTCGCGAAGCCTTCATCGAAGGCGACGATGGTCATGGGCCGGCGCAGGACCCAGATCACGGCCCCGGCGACCAGCCCTCCGGCTGCAATGGTCAGCGCATCCGCCCGGAGCATCCCGGCGGTGGAGCCAAGCAGGAAACCCTCGAGCCCCGCCTGCTGGCCGGCGGACATGGTTTGGATCACCGTCAGAAGCACGACCCCCGCCCCGAACGTCACCGACAGGACAGCGCCGATGGCTGCATCCTCGGGCAGGCGCGTGCGAGCAGTGAGCCGGTCCACGGCCAGAAGCCCGAGCAGCGCCGTTCCCGCCGCCCCGACCATCAGCCCCCAGAGCGCCCGCCCTTCCCCGCCGAGCCCTACCATCGCCAGGAAAGCCAGGGCGACGCCCGGCAGAGTCGCATGGGCCATCGCATCAGCCACCAGGGCCCGCTTGCGCAACACCATGAAGGTGCCCGCGGCCCCGGCTGCGAGACCAAGGAGCATGGCCCCGACCGACACGAGCGCGGCGTTATAGCCGGTCCGCAGGAGCAGCGCGTCGAGGAAGGCGCTCATCGGATGGCGGCAAGTTGCGCCACCGACAGGCGGCCGCCGTAGGTTGCCTGGAGATTCCGGTCGGTGAGGACGAGGTCCACCGGCCCCTCGGCCAGCACGCGGCGGTTCAGAAGCAGGAGCCGGTCGAAGTAGTCGGCCACCGTGGACAGATCGTGGTGAACGCAGACCACGGACTTTCCTTCGTCCCGAAGCGACTTGAGAACGCTCATGATCGTGGCTTCGGTGGCCGCATCCACACCGGCGAAAGGCTCGTCCAATAGGAACAGGTCGGCCCCCTGCGCCAACGCGCGGGCCAGGAACACCCGTTGCTGCTGGCCGCCGGAGAGTTGCCCGATCTGGCGCCGCGCGAGGTCGAGCGTCCCGGTGCGATCGAGCGCGGCTTCGGCACGGGCGCGGTGGTGCGGCCTCACGCGGCCCAGCAGTCCCAGTTCGCGATGCAGGCCCATCATCGCCACATCCAGCACGCGCACAGGAAAATCCCAGTCCACGGAGGCCCGCTGCGGCACATAGGCCAGGCGGTGCCGCATCCGCGTCAGCGGCTGGCCGAAGACGGTCACGTCACCGGTCTGCCTGGGGACCAGGCCCAGCACCGCCTTCATCAGGGTGGACTTGCCAGCGCCGTTCGGCCCTACGATGGCCGAGAGCGTGCCGGGCACGATCGTGACGTCCGCGTCGATGACGGCCGGCTTGCCGCCATAGCTTGCGGAGAGCCCGCGCACGGCCAAGGGGCTGTCCGCCAGGGCGGGCAAGGATTCGGGAAAGCGGCCGACGGCGTTCATGACTGTGCTCCGAGTTGCCCGATCCGCCCGCCCTGTGGCGCAGTGCCGCCTAGGGCGCGGGCGACAAGCGTCACGTTATGGTCGATCATCCCGAGATAGGTGCCCTCGTAAGTTCCGGCCTCCCCCATCGCGTCCGAGAAGAGCTGACCGCCGATGACCACCTCGTGCCCTCGGGCGGCGGCACCTTCGAGCAGGGCGCGCAGTCCGCGGTCGGACACGGAGCTTTCGACGAAGACCGCCCGGATTCGCCGTTCCACCAACAGGTTCACGAGCGCCTCGATGCGGGCCACTCCGGCCTCGCTTTCGGTGGAGATGCCCTGGATACCTTGAACCTCGAAGTCGAAGGCGCGGCCGAAATACTTGAAGGCATCGTGGGCGGTCACGAGCACCCTTTGCTCTGCCGGGACGGTGGCGAGCACCTCTTGCGCATAGGCGCCAAGTGCCGCGAGTTCCAACTGCCAGGGGCCAAGGGCAGCCTCGACGGCGGCGCCGGCCCCGTTGGCCAGCAGGGCCTCCGCGATGGTGTCGGACACGATGGACCAAAGGCTCGGGTCCATCCACACATGGGGATCGAACCGGTCGGGATACTGGTCGTGCCCAAGGAGCCGGTCGTGAGGCAGCGAGTCCGCCACGGCAACCACCGGCTTTCGGGAGGCCAGATCGCCGAAGAAGTCCTCCATCTGAGCCTCGAGGAACAGGCCGTGCCAGAGGGTCAGGTCGGCGTTGATCAAGGCCACGATGTCCGACCGGGTCTGCCGATAGGAATGCGGATCGACCCCCGGCCCCATCAAGGCCCGGACGGCAACGCTCTCGGCGCCAAGGACCCGCGTGGTGTCGGCAATCATCCCGGTCGTCGCCACGACATCCCGCACGGCCTGCGCATGGGCCAGGCGAGGCGCGAGAGGAACGGTCGCGAGGCCCATGAGCACGGACCTGCGACGCAACGGGGCGGGCGGCATCCTGTCACCTCATACTATCCTGCCATGATATTGAGACTTAGTCGCAACAATTCAAGTGGATTGAGAATAGTTCGCAAAGATCGCAGGTCATGCGGATGCGATGGCTGCCGGCGTCAACCGGTCGGCCAGCTTGAACATGAATGGATTGATAGCGATCGACAGGAGGGCGGCCGCGAGCACAAGATCATGCGTGCCGGTCGACAGAACGCCCAGGCTGGTGCCCAGTCCCGCCAGGATGAAGGTGAACTCCCCTGCTTGGGCGAGGCTTGCCGCCACGATAAGGCCCGTGCGCCAGTCCTGCCGGAAGGCCCAGGTGATGAGCAGCGCGGCGACCGCCTTGCCGAAGACTACTATGCCCAGAAGACAGATCACGGCGACCGGCCTCTCGATCAGGATGCCCGGATCGAACAGCATCCCCACCGACACGAAGAACAGGACGGAGAACGCATCCCGAAGCGGCAAGGATCGTTCGGCCGCGCTGTGGCCCAGGGGCGAGGCCGCAAGGACCAGCCCCGCCACGAAAGCGCCCAATGCGAAGGAGGCGGCGAACACGGCGTAGGCCAGCCACGCGATGCCCATGGCGATCGCGAGGACGCCCAGCGTGAACAACTCGCGCGAGCGTTCGTGCGCGATGAGGATCAGCGCCCCGGGCAGAACCCGTGTGCCTACCACGGCCATCAGCAGCACGAACGCCGCCACCTTGAGCAGCACCGCCCCGGCCGGCACCAAGAGGCCGGCCAAGCCCCCGTCCCCCTCGGCCGCGGCGACGATGGGGAGGAGGACCAGCGCCAGGACCATCACCAGATCCTCGACGATCAGCCAGCCTACGGCCAAGCGGCCGGTCGGGCTTCGGACCTGCTGGCGTTCGTCGAGCGCCCGGATGAGCACTACCGTCGATGCGACCGATACCGAGAACCCCATCAGCAGGGCCTCTGCGTGATCCAGCCCGAAGCCCAGGCCCAAAAGCCAGCCGAGCCCCGTCGCCGCCGCGATCTGGCTGATCGCTCCGGGCAGGGCGACGGTGCGGACGGCCAGAAGGTCCTTGGGCGAAAAGTGCAGCCCGACGCCGAACATCAGGAGGATCACGCCGATCTCGGCCAGTTGGGGCGCGAGATGGACGTCGGCCACGAAGCCCGGCGTGAATGGCCCGACGACGACCCCGGCGAGAATGTAGCCCACAAGCGGGGCGAGCCGGAGGCGGTTGGCCACGAGTCCCAGTACGAAGGCCAGAACGAACCCCGTGACAAGCAGGGTGATCAGGCTGTGGCCTTCATCCATCGGTCACCCGGCATGCGTGTGGAGCGTATGCGCCATGTGCGGCACCGGAGCGGGCCGACGCAAGGGCGCACTCCGCAGGAGGGATGCTCCCGCGTCAGGACGGCCGGGAGAGAAGCGCCTCGATCTCGGCCCGCATGGGCATGGCTGGAGCCGTCCCCGGCCGGGTGACCGAGATCCCTGCCGTAGCGATGCCGAACCTCACCGCATCGGCTGGCGAGCGTCCTTCCGACAGAGCCACCGCGAAACCACCGTTGAAGGCGTCGCCCGCGCCTGTCGTTTCCACGACCGGCCCGACGTGGATCGCGGGCAGGTGCAGGGCGGCTCCATCGCCCGGCACGAGCACGGCGCCTTGGGCTCCCAGCGTCACGACCGCGCCCCCCGCTCCCATGAGGATCAGCATCCGTCCCGCCGCTTCGGCTGTGATAGGGTCATGGACAAGGAGCCCGGTCAGCGCCTCGGCCTCGCTCTCGTTGGGAGTGACCCAATCGCACAATGCGAGCATGCCGTCCGGCAAGGGCGCAGCAGGGGCCGGGTTCAGGATGGTGACGACCCCGGCTTCCTTGGCCAGTTGGAGGCCCCGGATCGCGGCCGGAAGAGGCTGCTCCAACTGGGTGACGAACACGGACGCCCGGCGGATAAGGTCCGCCCGAGCGTCGATGTCCTCTTCGGAGATGTCGCCTGCCACGCCGGGCGACACGATGATGGCGTTGTTGCCGGTTCCGGCTTCCAGAAAGATATAGGCGGCTCCGGTATAGCCTTGCTCGCTGAAGGCCACCTCGGGGGTCACGCCTGCCTCGGACCAGGTTCTGAGCGCGAGGTCGCCGAACGCGTCCCTGGCCAGCCGGGACAGGAAATGGACCTTGCCCCCTGCCTTGGCGGCCGCGACGGCCTGGTTCGACCCTTTTCCACCGGGTCCGAGCGCAAAAGAATCGCCCATGACGGTTTCGCCCAGCCGCGGCTGGCGGGCCGCGCGGTATGCGGTGTCGGCGACGAAGACGCCAAGAATTACGATGGGGCCCAGCATCGGATCAGTTCTCCGGGGGGATCACGCCCTTGCGGAGCATGAAGCATCCGTAGAAGCGGCGCTCGCCGGTCTGGATCACTGCATAGGCGGTCCGCGCCTTGTCGTAGAACGCGAAGCGCTCGATGCTCACCATCCGCTCCTTGCGGCCGTCGGCGGCATCGATGGCGTTCTGGACCTCCATCTGGACCGGTGGAATAGTGGAGGGCTCGCCCACCACCTCCATCCGGCCCGCGAAATCGTCCACGAAGGTGTCGAGAGGCAGGACGGAAAGGATGGCCTCGATGGCCTCGGCCGCGCGAAGGTTTTCCATGTGCAGAAGTTCGCCCAGCACCGTCTCGCGGGCGATGCTGTCGGCCGGAAAGTTGGTGTCGCAGATGACCAGCAGATCCCCGTGTCCCATGGCGCGAAGCGCATAAAGCACGTCGGCGTTGAGCCGGTTATCGATCCCCTTGAGCATGTCGTCCCCTTAGTTGATGCGCTCGCCCGTTCCGGCATCGAACAGATGCGCGCGGTTCGGGTTTGCCTGCAAGCGAATGCGGTCGCCGGGCTTCACGCCCAGCCGGTCGCGCGACACGGCAACGACTTCGTTGCCCCCCAGGTCCGCCACGAGGTGGGTTTCTGAGCCCGTGGGCTCCACGACCTTGATCATCGCCTCGACGCCGGGCCGTTCGATGCTGCCGCCGAGTTCGAAATGCTCGGGCCGGATGCCGTAGATGATCTTGCGCCCCTCAGCAGCCGGGGCGGGCATCCGCATCCCGCCAATGTCCACGAAACCGCCCTGCCCCACGCCTTCGATCAGGTTCATGGCAGGCGATCCGATGAAGCCCGCGACGAAGGTGTTCACCGGACGGTCGTACAGGTCGAGCGGAGCGCCCGCCTGCACGATATGCCCGTCGCGCATGACTACGATCCGGTCGGCCATGGTCATGGCCTCGATCTGGTCATGCGTGACATAGACGGTGGTGGTCTTGAGGCGCAGGTGCAGGGCCCGGATCTCGGTCCGCATCTGGACGCGCAGCTTGGCGTCGAGGTTGGACAACGGCTCGTCGAACAGAAAGACCTTGGGATCGCGCACGATGGCCCGGCCCATAGCGACCCGCTGCCGCTGTCCGCCCGACAGCGCGCGCGGGTATCGGTTCAGATAGGGCACCAGCCCGAGGATGTCGGCCGCGCGGCCGACCCGCTGCGCGATCTCCTCCTTGGGCATCCGCGCCATCTTCAGCGCGAAGCCCATGTTCGCGGCCACGGTCTTGTGGGGGTAGAGGGCATAGTTCTGGAACACCATGGCGATGTCCCGTTCGGAAGGCGGCAGGTTGTTCACGACCCTGTCGCCGATCCGGATCTGGCCCGAGGTGATCCCCTCGAGCCCCGCGATCATCCGCAGGAGGGTGGACTTGCCGCAGCCCGACGGGCCCACAAGCACCACGAACTGCCCGTCCGGAATGTCGAGATCGACGCCATGGATGACCTCGAGCCCCCCGTAGGTCTTGCGCAGGTCACGGATCGCGACGTCGGCCATCACCCCTCCTCGGTGTCCTTTTCCCAAAGTCGTATCGAAGCCAGCCGAGCCTGTCCATCGACCCTTTCATACTAGCATGTCAGGTTGCTTGACTTGGGAACGGAACATGGGAAGGGTCTGACCATCCGGCGATGCCCGGACCGGACGGCCCACCGCCACAAGACCCCTCAAGGGGCGGGGCAAGGGCGCGGAAACGACCGGTTCGAAAGCGGCCGAGACCAAGGGGAGACGACCACATGAAGCCGAATATGTTCGAACTTGCCGTGCGATCCGCGGTGTCGCGGCGCGGCTTGCTCAAGGGGGCGGCCGGTCTGGGCGCGCTGAGCGTCATGGGCCTGCCGCGTGGCGCATCGGCCCAGGACGCCGCCGCTCTGCGGGCGCAGATCCTGGCCATTCCGGGCGTGGGCATGGGCAGCCCGACTGACGCACATTTCCAGCAGGTCGGGGAACTCTGCCTCGGCCCCACCCGCGCCAACGTCGCCGAAGGAGAGTTCGCAGGCGTTGAGCTGACCTTCATGGGGCTCAACAACCAGAACCTGCACAACATCCTGTTCCGTGGCTTCCTGAAATCCTGGGAGGACTACACCGGAGCCAAGATCAACTGGATCGATTTGGCGCAGGCCGACTACAACCCGCGCCTTCAGCAGGCCATCGCCACCGGCACGGTGGATTTCGACATCGTGGAGATGGGCGCACCCTTCGAGGGCGACACGGCCGGACGGGGGCTGCTCGACGAGATGCCCGACTGGGTCAAGGAGCAGATCGACATGGCCGACTACGTGGGCTACCTGCAGCCCCCCGTCGGCACCTGGGACGGCAAGACCTATCGCATCACCATCGACGGCGACTGCCACACCTTTGCCTACCGCAAGGACTATTTCACCGATCCAGCGATCACTGCCGCGACCGGCATGACCGAGCCGCCGACCCTGTGGTCGCAGGTCAACGACTTCTCGGTCAAGGTGAAGGGCCAAATGGACCCGCTCACCGGCATCGAGGCCTATGGCTTCCTCGATCCGCTCAAGTACCAATGGGGCGGCTTCGGCTTCTACTTCCTCGCGGACCGTGCGACCGCTTATGCCAAGCACCCGGACGACGCGGCTTGGCTGTTCGACCCCGACACAATGAAGCCGCGCATCAACAACCCGGCCTGGGTGCGCGCGATCCAGGACGTGATGGACCTGCAGGCCGCCGGGGTCTATCCGCCCGATCAGATCAACGCCGATCCGAACACGACCGCCTTCTCACAGTTCCTGGGCGGCACGGGCGGAATGCTTACTTGGTGGGGCGATGTGGGCTCGAACGCGCGCACCTCGGACACATCGGTGGTTGGCGACGTGGTTGGCTTCTCCATCAACCCGGGAAGCGAGGACGTCTACAACGCTGCGACAGGCCAGTGGGATAAGCCCGAGGGCGGCAACTTCGCCCCGAACCTCGCCTATCTCGGTTGGGGCATCTACGTCACCAACCGCGTCTCGGGCGATGAGCTCAAGCGTAAGGCGGCTTGGTCGGCGGCGGCGCATCTGGGCGGCCGCGACATCTCGCTCTGGATGGCGACCTACCCGTCAGGCTTCCAAGCCTACCGCAACTCCCACTTCCAGTACGATGAATGGGAGGCCGCGGGCTACGATCGGGCCTTCGTCGAGGATTACCTCGGGTCGAACCAGGACAGCTACAACCACCCGAACGGCGCCATCGAGCCACGCATCCCCGGCATCTTCCAGTACTACTCAATCGCCGAGGACGAGTTGGTGAAAGGACTGTCGGGCCAGTATGCCAGCGCGCAGGAGACGGCGGACGCCATCGCCGCCGCCTGGGAAAAGATCACCGACCAGATCGGTCGCGACAACCAGATCGCGCTCTACAAGGCATCGCTGGGCATGAACTGAGCCCTCGGGCGCCCCGCCCCGGGGCGCCTCCTTCACCATGCGGGCGGGAGGGCGTGACGCCCATCCGCCCCTCTCGACGGGGATCAGGTTGAGCACCACCGGCGACCTCCTTCATGTCGTAACGGCCGACGACCTGCCGCCCGGCCGGATCGCGTTTGGGCGCGGGCTCATGTGGGGCACGGGCCTGCTGCTCTGCCTCGCGGCGGCCCTGCAGACCGCGCAGGCCATGGGGGTGATAGACCTCGGCCTGGAGACCTGGAGACCCACGCTTTATGCCTTCATCACCTGGGCCATAGCCCTGTGCTGGGGGCAGGTCCTGACCCGGGGGGAGCAGGGCAAGCGGGCGCTGTTCGTGCTGCCGGCCGTGCTGTTCGTCGTGGCCCTGACGGTGTTCCCCCTCCTGTTCGGCCTTCTGATCGCCCTGTCGGACTGGAACCTGAGCTCGCCCACCGGGCGGCAGTTCAACGGGCTGGACAACATCCGACAGATGTGGACGGACCCGTTCTACTGGAACGCGCTGGGCAACATGGGGTGGTATTGCCTCGCCATCGTGGTGGAGTACGCCATCGCGTTCGGCTTGGCTCTCCTCCTCAACGCCGAGATCCGGGCCCGGAAGTTCTTTCGCGTGGCCTTTCTGCTGCCCCTGATGCTGTCGCCGGTCGCGGTGTCCTGGATGATCGGCAAGTCCATGCTCGAGCCGCGCTTCGGTCCCCTGGCCCGCTTGGGGCGTGCGCTGGGCTGGGACACCCCGTCCTTCTTCGGCGACCCCCTCGTGGCCAAGCTGACCATCATGGCCATGGACGCCTGGACCTACATTCCTTTCATGATGATCATGCTGCTCGCGGGTCTTCAGGCGATCCCGAAGGAAGTGCAGGAGGCCGCTCGGGTCGATGGAGCGTCCGGCTGGCGCGGGTTCTGGGAAGTGACTTTCCCGCTGATGCTCCCTGTGTCGCTGACCGCGATCCTGATCCGCATCATCTTCAAGCTGAAGCTTGCGGACATCGTCATCAGCGTGACATCGGGGGGCCCGGGCGGCGCGACCGATACGGTGACCAGCTTCATCTTCCGCGAATACCGCGACCGGTCCAACGTGGGTTACGGCACGCTGCTCGCCATGGTGTACCTGGTCGTGATTGTGATCGCGATGACCATCCTGATGAAGATCGCGGACCGCTTCACGCGGCCAAGGACCTGAGGCGCCGACGATGACCTTGCAGACCGCCGAAGCCCCGATCTTTCGCGATAGCGAGACCGACCTGCGGCATCGGGCCCAGTGGTGGACCGGGAGTCTCGCTGTCTATAGCGCGCTGATCCTTTGGGCGCTCATCTGCCTTTTCCCGATCTATTGGACGATCACCACGAGCTTCAAGATGGCCCCGAATGTGATGCAGGGCCACCTAGTCCCGTTCGTGGACTACCAGCCGTCTTGGCTGGGCTGGCGGTCCCTAGGAATGTCACCGGACACAATCGGCACCGAATCCTCGCCCCGGGCCGAGTTCATGAAGCGGTTCATGAACAGCCTGATCGTGTCGGTCACGGCTTCCACCCTCGCCGTCATCCTGGGAAGTCTCGCGGCCTACGGGCTCTCGCGGTTCTCGTACCGCTGGGCTTGGATGCGGAACCCGGACATCTCGTTCTTCTTCCTGAGCCAGCTGATCCTGCCGCCGGTCGTGCTCGCCCTGCCCTTTCTGGTGCTCTACAAGGCCCTGGGCCTTCTGGACACGCGCATCGGACTCATCCTGCTTTATACCCTGATGGTTCTGCCCATCGTGATCTGGATCATGCGGGACCAGTTTGCCGGGATCCCCACCGAACTGGAGGAGGCCGCGCTGGTCGATGGCCTGACCATCTGGGGCGCCTTCGCGACCATCATCCTGCCCATCGCGCTGCCAGGCATGGTCGCGGCCTTCATCCTGAGCCTCGTTCTAACCTGGAACGAATACTTCTTCGCAGCGCTCCTGACCTCGACCCACGCCAACACGCTGCCGGTGATGGTGGCATCGCAGACGGGTTCGCAAGGTATCAACTGGTGGGCGATGGCGGCGCTGTCGACGGCCGCCATCCTGCCGCTCGTGGTGATCGGCATCATCCTGGAACGGTTCATCATCAAGGGGATGGCAGCCGGCGCGTTGAAGTGAGCGTACGCCTGTTCGTGACCCTCAACCGGACGGCTTGACGGTTCCGCACGCGCCCCCTGGACCAGGGGCCCGAGTTCAGAAGGCCTTGAACGTAAGTGTCGTGAGCGATCGCTCGATGTCGGGAATGTCGAGCAGCTGCTCGTTGATGAAGTGG
This sequence comes from Rubellimicrobium rubrum, assembly GCF_006152115.1. GTDB lineage: Bacteria > Pseudomonadota > Alphaproteobacteria > Rhodobacterales > Rhodobacteraceae > Rubellimicrobium > Rubellimicrobium rubrum. The sequence continues at coordinate 25,318 of NZ_VDFU01000020.1, forward strand.
CCGATATCGGCATCCTCCGGGACATAAAGCTTCATCAGCAGGTCCCAGTCGCCGCTCGTCGAGTAAAGCTCGGAGTGGATCTCCTTGAGGGCGATGGCTTCTGCGACCCGATAGGTCGAGCCGGGGCGGCAGCGAATCTGGACAAAGACGCAAGGCGACATGCGGGGCCTCTGAGGGAGTCAGGTCGACTGGGAGCGTCGCACGGCGTCCGGCCGGGGGACAACCCGGCTTGCGCAGTCAGGCGAGATGGAGGCGCCGCCCGCCTCCGGCGATCCGCGCGGGCGGTTCGGGGCGGCTGACCGGCGGCAGGGGCTCGAAGGCCGGGAGAGTGGCAGCCGGCGTGACCGCGGGAGGTGCCGATGCCTCGGCTGGCGGCTGCTGGGGAGCCGGGGCCGGCCCTCCCAAGCCAGGCCGCTGCTCGTTCATGGTCGCATAACGCCGAGCCAGGTCGGACAGGAGGCCGCGGGTCTCGGCCGCGCTGAGAACCGTGCTTGCGGGATCGGAGACCGACGCAGGTTTGAGCGCCGGTTCTTCCCGAGACTCCGACCGTGCCCCGGCGAGCATCTGTCCGGGCATCAGGTCCAGGGGCGCCGGAGCAGGCGCGACAGGATCCGAGACGGAGGCCGTTCGTGCCGGGCAGGCGGGCGACGGAACCATCCGATCGGCAGGGTTCTGCGGTCCCGGAACGACGCCCACCGTGGCTGGATCTTCGGCCATGTCAGCGAGATCGTCCTCAAGTTCGTCCGCCAGATCCGGCTCGGGGCTCCGATGACGCCGGGATCGGGACCGGACCGCCGACAAGGCAAGCTGGGCCAGGGTGCGGGGGTCCGTCTGGCGGCCAAGGACCGCTTGGAGCGAAGGGATCAGTTCGAACAGCTCGTCAAACTCGGTTCCCTGGCGGTCGGACAGGAGAATCGCCCCTAGGCCTGGGTTGCGCCACTCGGCCAGGAGCGCGACATCATGGGCCAGCCGGCCGTCCACGGCTTCGCCCAGCACCAGGACGTCCACGATGGCGAGGCGGGCCGCGTCCTTGGCGGGCTGGACGCGCCCGAAGGAAAGCACGTCGAAGCCCTCATGCGTGAGGGCCGCCGCGATCTGCGTCCGGAGAGCCGGATCCTCGTCCAGAATCATGACCTGCATCGCGCTCTCCTTCTGAAGGCGTCGAGGCAAGGCTAGGCGCGGTTGGTTTAACGAGTCCTGAATCCTGCGGCCTTGACGGTTCGACCCGCGCGGGCCATGCGATCGGGACCACAGCAAGAGGACGGGGCATGCGGCAAGCCACCATCACGCGCACGACGCGCGAGACCGACATCACCGTGACCGTGAACCTTGATGGAACGGGTCGGTCGGACTGCCTGACAGGCGTGGGCTTCTTTGACCACATGCTGGACCAACTTTCCAAGCATTCGCTGATCGACATGGAGGTCCGGGCCAAGGGCGACCTGCATATCGACGACCACCACACCGTCGAGGATGTGGGCATCGCACTGGGGCAGGCCCTGGTTCGCGCCCTAGGCGACAAGCGGGGAATCCGACGCTACGGCCACTTCGCTCTCGTGATGGACGACGCCCGTATCGAGGCCGCGCTGGACCTGTCCGCTCGTCCATGGCTGGCCTTTGAGGTGGAGTTTCCGACCCACAAGATCGGAACATTCGACACCGAACTGGTCCGGGAGTTCTTCCAGGCGCTCTCGACCCATGGAGGCATCACCTTGCACGTGGACAAGGTCCGTGGCGTCAACAGCCACCATATCGCCGAGGCGGCGTTCAAGGCCCTTGCAAAGGCGCTTCGAATGGCTGTGGAGTTCGACAGCCGAGCGCAGGACGCCCTGCCTTCAACCAAGGGTGCGCTGTGACCGTCGCCTTGATTGATATCGGGGTCGGGAACCTACATTCGGCCGAGAAGGCCTTTGTCCGCATGGCGAAAGGACAGCCGATCCACGTCACGGACGATCCGGAGGTCGTTCGCCGCGCCGACCGTATCGTGCTTCCAGGTGACGGAGCCTTCCCTCATTGCCGCCGCGCTCTGGCCGGGGTGCCGGGGCTCGAAGAGGCCATTCTGGAAGCGGTCCGGGCGGGCAAGCCGCTGTTCGGAATCTGCGTCGGGATGCAACTCCTCGCCTCCGTGGGCCACGAGTTCGAGACGGTCTCCGGCCTGGGGCTCATTCCGGGCGAGGTGGTGCGGATCGAGCCTGCGGATCCATCATTGAAGGTTCCGCACATGGGGTGGAACGACCTTGTCGTGACGGGTGCCCATCCGGTGCTCGACGGGATCGCCACGGGCGATCACGCCTACTTCGTCCATAGCTGGCAGATGAAGGTGTCGGATCCGGCGCACCGTCTGGCCCATGTCGACTACAGCGGGGACGTCACCGCCATCGTGGGCCGCGACACCGTGGTCGCGACCCAGTTCCATCCGGAGAAGAGCCAAGCCACCGGCCTGCGGCTGATCCAGAACTTTCTCGAATGGACCCCCTAAGGGGGGACGCCACTCAGGCCAAGAAGTCGAGCAAATCCTGCGTGGCTCGTTCGGCATGGGTCGCCAGGAAACCGTGCGGCGCGCCGTCGTACTCGATCAGCTTGGCTTGCGGTATGATTTTTGCTGCGGCCCGACCTGTCGGATCGATGGGAACGATGGCATCGGACGTTCCGTGGATGACCAGCGTCGGCACGTCGAAGGCTGCCAGGTCGACGCGGAAATCCTCCTGCCACGCATCGATGCAGGCGATGGTGGCCCTCGGGCTTGCCAGCAGGGCCATGTGCAGCGACCAATGCAGGACGCCTTCGCTCACGCCGGACAGCAGACCCTGACCGTAGAAGCTCTTGAAGAACCCTTTCAGGAACTCGGGCCGGTCCTTCACGAGGGCGGCCTGCATGCCCTGCAGCGTGTCCTTCGGCACACCGTCGGGATTGTCTGTGGCCTGCACAAGGTAAGGGGCGATAGAGCCCAGGAGTGCCGCCTTGCGGACGTTCCGGCCCTGATGCCGGGACATGTAGCGGCTCACCTCTCCCCCTCCCATGGAGAAGCCGACGATGGCCGCATCCTGAAGGCCCAGGGCGTCGATCACGCTGGCAAGGTCGTCGGACAAGGTGTCGTAGTCGTAGCCCGCCCAGGGTTGCTCGGACCGACCGAAACCGCGTCGATCATAGGCTACCACGCGGTGGCCTGCCTTCGCGAGATGGTAAGCCTGATGCTCCCACGAATCCGCGTTGAGCGGCCAGCCGTGGATCAGCACGACCGGGCGGCCCTGCCCCCAATCCTTGACGTAAAGAGCGGTGCCGTCGGCGGCCTCGATGCGGGGCATGTCCATCCTCCCTGTTGCGCGGGGGCGATAACGCTAGGGCAAGCGAGCAGTTCCCCTAAGCCAGCCCAAGGCAGGGGGGCGCATTGAACTCCCCGCCCCCACGTGCGAGATCAGGGGCCCGTCCTGCGCCCGAGTTCTCCCATGATCCTATATCCCGCCATCGATCTGAAGAACGGTCAAGCCGTGCGCCTCCTCCGGGGCGAGATGGACGCGGCGACGGTCTTCAACGACGATCCCGCATCCCAGGCCCGCACCTTTGTGGACGGCGGAGCCGAATGGCTGCATCTCGTGGATCTAGATGGGGCCTTCGCAGGGGAGCCGCGCAATGCAAGGGCCGTGGAATCGATTCTGGCCGCTTGCCCTGTCCCCACTCAACTGGGCGGCGGCATCCGCGATCGCGCGACGGTGGAGCGCTGGTTGTCGGCGGGTCTCCGGCGCGTGATCCTCGGCACTGCGGCCGTGGAGAACCCCAACTTCGTGCGCGAGGTGGCCCGGGCCTATCCAGGGCAGGTGGCCGTGGGCCTCGATGCGCGGGGAGGCAAGATCGCGACGCGCGGTTGGGCTCTCGAGACCGAGGCCACGGTCACCGACCTTGCACGGGCCTATGAGGATGCCGGCATCGCAGCCCTCATTTACACGGACATCTCGCGGGACGGCGCGATGCAGGGTCCGAACGTCGAGGCCACGGCCGATCTCGCTCGGAGCGTGTCCATCCCCGTGATCGCCAGCGGCGGCGTCTCCTCGCTCGATGATCTGGCGCGGCTCAAGGCGACCGGTGTCATTGCAGGCGCCATCGTTGGACGGGCGCTCTATGACGGCGCCGTGGACCTGCGAACCGCACTCGGGTTGCTTCGCGACTGATGGCCATTCGCTGGCAGGAAATCGTCGTCATCCCCGAGATCGAGGAGGACGTGATCTGCGACTGCTGCGGCCAGCCCGCATGCAGCGCGGAAGGACGGCTCGTCCACAACGAGGCGCCGCTTGGACGCTTCTCGGTTCGCTGGCGGCCCGGAGAGCCGGATCACCCCGCGCGGCATGTGCTGTATCTCGGGGACTGGAACCGCAAGGGCGGGATGGACGACGGCCCTGCCGTGGCCGCTGCCGACTATCGCGGGGGGGAGAACCACGGCTTCTACCTGCGCGATGATGCTGCCCAGCTTCTTCAGATGCTCCGGCCTTGGCGCCCGCATTTCATCCGCCGGGCCGATGCGATCGGCCAGCCCCTTGGCGAGGTCCTGTTCGCCATGCTGGATGCCATCCACGTCAAGGATCCCCGCCTCCAGGATATCCGGAGCTGGGCCATCACGCCCTGACACGCTCAGACGGCGGCTCTCCGGTTGCCTTTCACGGGAAGAGTCGGACGGGCCGGGCCGGGCTGGTCGAAGCCAATAGGGCCGTGTATCAGGGCCATCATGCTCAAGACCCGCATCATTCCTTGCCTCGACGTCGCTGACGGACGCGTCGTCAAAGGCGTCAACTTCGTGTCGCTCGTGGATGCGGGCGACCCGGTCGCGGCAGCCAAGGCCTATGACGCGGCCGGGGCGGACGAGCTCTGCTTCTTGGACATCCATGCCACGCACGAGAACCGGGGCACCATGTTCGACCTCGTGACGCGCACCGCTGAAAGCTGCTTCATGCCGCTCACGGTCGGGGGTGGTGTCCGCACGCCCGACGATGTGCGCGCCCTCCTACTCGCCGGGGCTGACAAGGTGAGCTTCAATTCCGCGGCGGTGGCCGATCCCGACGTGGTCGCCCGCTCTGCTGATCGTTTCGGCAGCCAGTGCATCGTGGTGGCGATCGACGCCAAGACCGTGGAGCCCGGCCGGTGGGAAATCTTCACCCATGGCGGCCGCAAGCCGACCGGCATCGATGCCGTGGCCTTTGCGCGGACGGTGGCCGCCAAGGGTGCTGGGGAGATCCTGCTGACATCCATGGACCGGGACGGGACCAAGTCGGGGTTCAACATCCCCCTCACCCGTGCGGTCGCCGACGCGGTGGACATTCCGGTCATCGCTTCGGGAGGCGTGGGCCTGCTGGATCATCTAGTCGAAGGTGTTACCGAGGGCCACGCGAGCGCGGTTCTCGCGGCATCCATCTTCCACTTCGGCACATTCTCGATTCCGGAAGCCAAGGCTCACCTGGCTGCGGCAGGGATCCCGGTGCGCCTGTCATGAGCCTGCAATCGCTTGCCGCCACCATCGAGGCCCGCAAAGGGGCCGACCCCGAGTCCTCCTGGACAGCCAAGCTGCTGGCCAAGGGGCCGGAAAAGGCCGCTCAGAAGTTCGGGGAAGAGGCGATTGAGGCGATCGTTGAGGCGATCAAAGGTGACCGTGCGCGCCTGATCTCGGAAGCGGCAGACACCCTCTATCATCTGCTGGTCATGTGCGCGGCGCGGGACGTGACCTTGGGGGATATCGAGGCCGAGCTCGAACGGCGCGAGGGTCGCTCAGGACTTGATGAGAAAGCCGCGCGGAGCTGAGGCTTCGCCATCTTGTTGACACATTTTAGGCGAAGACTCGGACCCGAAGCCCATCAGCGGGCTTCATGATGAATGCTGTCCTCAGGACTCCCCGATTCGAAGGCGGGGGATCTCGATGGCGGGGCAGCGGTCCTGAATGACTCGTACGCCTCGCTGACGCGCCTCCTCTGCTGCTGCATCATCACGCACGCCAAGCTGGGTCCAGATCACATAGGGCAGAGGACTTAGGGCGAGCGCCTGTTTCGTCACCCCTGCCACCTCTTCGCTTCGGCGGAAAACATCGACCATGTCCACTGGCTCGCTGATTTCCGCCAACGAGCCGTGCACCTTTTCGCCCAGCCATGTCTGTCCAGCCAAGCCCGGGTTGACCGGAATCACGCGATAGCCTCTGGTCTGGAGGAACCTCGCAACGCCGTGACTGGGACGACCCGGGTTCGCGGAAAAGCCAACAACGGCGATGGTCCGAACATGCCCGAGTACGTCTCGGATAAGATCATCGTCAGGGGTCATGGACAGGGCCCTCCAAAAAAAACGCCCAGGCAAAGGCCCGGGCGCGAGGTGTGGAACGAGGGACAGTGAAGCGAAACGCACAGGTTCCAGATGTGCGTCATGATCAAGACGCGCCAGCGCGGGATTTGTTCCTCATCAACTCAACTTTTTTCATCACGCCTTCGTGATCAGGGCGAAGTCGTGGAAATGACTGACTCGGAAGAAGCGGCGTAGAGCGCCACGGCCGCAGCGTTCGAGACGTTAAGCGACCCGAAGCTTCCCGCCGCACTGATCCGCACCAGTTCATCGCAGGTTGCGCTGGTCTTCTCCCGCAGTCCCGGACCCTCGGCACCCAGCACGAGTGCGACTGATCTATCGCGGCGGCCGTGCAGGGCGGCCCCAATGGTCCGCTCGCCTTCGCCAGCTAGGCCAAGCAGCAGGAAGCCCATGTCCCGCAGCTCCTCCATGGCGTCGGCCAAGTTGCGGACACGGATATAGGGCTGCCGCTCCAGCGCGCCCGACGCCGATTTGGCGAGCGAGCCTGTCTCCGGGGCAGCATGCCGGTCGACGCCCACGACGGCACGGGCGCCGAACACCTCGGCCGAGCGGAGGATCGCGCCGACGTTGTGGGGGTCTGTGACCCTGTCGAGGAGGACCATCCGGGCCGGCCCCGGTCCCTCGGCCAAAGCAGCGTCTCGCAGGGAGCCCCAGTCGAGCGGCTTCACTTCGAGCGCCGCGCCTTGATGCACCGACTCGGGGTCGAGGGGCGCGGCGAACTTACGAGGGTCGCTGAACTCGGGTACCATCCCGCTCGCCGCGATAGCGTCGCCCAGCTTCTCGGCCGCGTTCGGCGTCAGGATCAGCCGCAGGCGGTTGCGACGCGGATTCAGCAAGGCATCCCGGACGGCATGAAGGCCGAACAGCCAGATCGTTTCCTGGGCAGAGGCGCGGCGGGCGCGCTCCTTCTCGATCACCCATTGGGGTTTCTTCATGGGCGCCTCCATTGGCCGGGCCTGACCGTCCTTGCCGCGTGACGCGACTGCGCGCAAGGCGCTCCGGACTGTCCAGACGCCTCTCGGCACCTATGGTTCCCATCAGCGAAACAGGTCGGTGACAGCATGGACGACGACACGACGACCGCAGCCTGGCGACTGGGCCATGAGGCCGGCCGAAAGCGGCAGGCCCTGCAAAGCAACCCCTATCCGGCCGGCACGGAGCAGTTCCGCGTCTGGCAGGCCGGATGGCGCGAAGGGGAAGGCCTGGGACGCACAGGCGACGGGCCACCCTCGCCCGGACTGCCATGATGAAGGGGTAGAACAACCGGTTCGGGACCCACGGAATCCGGTTGACCCCCCCGCACGGTGCGGCTATCTCCCGCCTCGCGTCGGGCGACGAGCTGCAAGGTGCGGCAGCGGACTGTAACTCCGCCGGGGAGACCCACGCCTGGTTCGATTCCAGGGTCGCCCACCATTCCCCTTTGGATGGTGATCGATGACGCCCGTCCGAGTGGGTTGCCGCAATAGGGCGCCTTTGATTGGACAGTTGCCGTCGTCTAAGCTCCTTCCTAAAGGAGAACCACGATGGCCGATAAACCGCTTCACTTCGATACCTTGCAAGTCCACGCGGGCACCGCGCCCGATCCGGCGACCGGGGCACGTCAGGTGCCGATCTACCAGACGACGGCGTATGTCTTTCGCGACGCGGAGCATGCGGCCAAGCTCTTCGACCTTCAGGAGGTCGGCTACATCTACTCCCGCCTGACCAACCCGACGGTGATGGCGCTGGCTAACCGCATTGCGGCATTGGAGGGTGGCGCGGGCGCGGTCTGCTGTTCGTCCGGCCATGCCGCGCAGATCATGGCGTTCTACCCTTTGATGCAGCCCGGCTGCAACGTCGTGGCGTCCACACGCCTTTACGGAGGTACGGTCACCCAGCTCACACAGGTCTTCCGCAAGTTCGGCTGGGAGGCGAAGTTCGTCGATATCGATGACGAGGCGGCGATCCGCGCCGCGATCGACGACAAGACTCGGGCAGTGTATTGCGAGTCGATCACCAATCCGGGCGGGCACATCACGGACCTTCCCATGGTGGCCCGCGCAGCCCGCAGTGCTGGGGTGCCCCTGATCGTCGACAACACCTCGGCCAGCCCTTACCTCTGCCGCCCCATCGAGCACGGCGCGACGATCGTCGTCCATTCGACCACGAAGTATCTGACCGGGAACGGCACCGTCACTGGCGGCTGTGTGGTGGACTCGGGCCAGTTCGACTGGTCGGCCTCGGACCGGTTCCCTTCGCTCGCGCAGCCCGAGCCGGCCTATCATGGCCTCAAGTTCCACGAGACCTTCGGACCGATGGCCTTCACCTTTCATGGCATTGCCATCGGCCTGCGTGACCTTGGCATGACTATGAACCCGCAAGGCGCCCATTACACTCTGATGGGCATTGAGACGCTGAGCCTGCGGATGGAGAAGCATGTAAAGAACGCGATGGCGGTGGCACGGTGGCTCGAATCCGACCCGCGGGTGGAAGCCGTCACCTATGCCGGCCTCGAGTCCTCTCCGTACTTTGCGCGGGCGGCCCGGATCTGCCCCAAGGGCGCTGGGGCGATCTTCACCGTGCAGCTCAAGGCTGGCTACGAGGGCTGCGTTCGCTTCGTGAACACGCTCAAGTTGTTCTCACACGTCGCCAACCTTGGGGATGCGCGAAGCCTTGTGATCCACCCGGCATCGACCACGCACCGCCAGCTTTCGGCGGATCAGCAACATGCGGCTGGAGTGTTGCCCGATGCCGTCCGCCTCAGCATCGGGATCGAGGACTCGCGCGACCTGATCGCCGATCTGGACCAGGCTCTCAACGCCTGAGAAGCGGGCCGGGGGCTTCGAGCTCCCGGCCCGCTACACTCATTCGGCAATGGCGTAGGTGACGGTGACGTTCGTCATCAGGCTCAGCGATCCGGGCGCGACGGGGACAGCCTCGGCCCCCGCGCCGGCGACGCCACGGGCGTCATACATCGGCATGGGGGGCGAATAGACCGTCGACTCGCTGATCGTCACCACCTCGCCCAAAGCGACCCCGGCCGCATCGGCGTAGAGCGCCGCTCTGTCCCGGGCATCGGTGACGGCATCGCGGCGCGCCTCGTCGGTTGCGGCCCGGGGATCGGCCACGTCAAAGGAGACGCCGTTCACGCGGTTCGCTCCGTCGGTGACCACCGCGTCCAGCACCTCTCCCAGCTTGCCGATGTCGCGCACCGTCACGTCCAGCATCTGCGTCGCGACAAAGCCCGTCATCTCCGGGTTTCCGTCAGGGGTGTTGTAGTTATAGGACGGCTCGAGCATCAGCTGGCCCGTCTGGATGTCGTTCTGCGATATGCCTTCCGTACCGAGCCGCGCCAGCACAGCCGAAGTGCCCTGGGCCATCGCGTCCATCGCCTCGCCTGCCGTCTTGGCCTGATGCGATACCCCGAGCGAGATCCGGGCCATGTCCGGGGCCGTGCTGGCACGCCCTTCGCCCACCACCTGAATGGTGCGGGCGGGGAAGCCAGCCGTCACCTGCTGCGCCGTCAGCGTCAGGGGCATGACGGCCAGAACCATTGCAGGCAGAGCGGCCTTGAGGATCGAGGGCATGAAGGACTCCTTTTGCTTGATGCCATGCATCCGATCCTATGACGCAGCCCGCAAGTCGATCCTTGGCGAGCGAAACATGACTTTCGTCTCGAAATGCGCGGGAAGCTGCTGTAGCAGAGTGACGCATCCCAAAGTTGTTCCGCCCTTCGTCGAGCGATGCTAAGGCCCGGCCATGACCCCAGATTTCGCCCTTTCCCTGTCGTTCGACGGGATCCGCCTTCTGCACCGCAGCCCCGACGGCTGGGCTCTGCTGGGTGAAGTGCCGTTGGATTCTTGCGACTTGGCAGGCGAGCTTGCTGCGCTGCGCCGGGCCGGCCTTGCCGTAGGAGCGCCTTGGGACGGGACAAAGATCGTCCTCCCCGACGAGCAGATCCGCTATCTGACCCTGGACAACCCCCAGGCGAGCCGATCGGACGTGCTGGCCGCGCTGGACGGGGCCACGCCTTATGCGGTGAGCGATCTCGTCGTGGACCACGCCAGCGACGGCACCCGGACCTATGTGGCCGCAGTCGCCCGCGAAACCCTGGAGGAGGCCGAGGCGTTCGCTGCCGAGCACGGATTCCAGCCGCTCTGCTTTGCAGCTCTGGCCCCCGAAGGTAAGTTCGACGGAGAAGTTTTCTTCGGACCGACCAGGCTGGCCGCGAGCATCCTGGGCGACCAGCCCGTGACGCGCGACACGACGCCCGACCCTGTTCCCTCGGCAGCTCTGGCCCCTGCGGAGCTGGAAGAGGAGACGGCCGCATCTCCCCCGGATCTCCTGCCATCAACGCCACGCGTTGAGACGGTGACATCCGAAGTCCTCCCGGATGATCCGTCGAGTGATGATGATACCCCGCAGATCGCCCGGCCGTCGGATCGGGTTCTGGACGTTCCGGCACCTGCCCCGGAACCGGCTTCGCTTATCATGACAACGGAGCCGGAAGACGATCCTGCAGGGCCCCCGCCCGAGAGGCCGGCGCCTCAGGAAGCTCCGCCCACGGTCGCGATGACGGCGCCGCCCGCTCCGCTGTCCGCCACGGGCGTGCCACAGCCGATCTTTGCGTCTCGCGCAAAGCCTTCCCCCCGGGAGGGGCGAGAGGGCGACGCGCCGGCACTGGGTGGCTCGACCGAGACCCGTCGGGTCGGTCCGGCCGACAAGCGTCCCCTGCCCCCACCGCTTCAGGGCCCCCAAGGGTTGATCAAGGCCCCGGAAGGCGGGTGGGCGCTCAGCGCACCCTCGCCCGCTGCCCGCAGGGACCCAAGGGTGCCTCCGGCGGCTCCATCGATGGCTGCTCCTGCCCGACGAGAACCTCCCGTCGCTCCTGCCCCGGTTCGCGCACAAGAGGATGTGGGCTCACGCCCCCCGATCGCGAGCGCGCCAATGGTGACCCGTCGGGACGCCGCGTCTGGCCAGGCCGCCGGCTCGGCGACCTCCGAAGCGGCGCGCATGACCGTATTTGGCGCGCGGAAGCCTGAACCTGCGGACCGCCCGAACGGAAGACCTCGGTTCCTCGCGCTCATTCTGACGGTCATCCTGCTGATCGCGATGGCTGCCGTCGCTGTACTGGCCTCGGTCTCCGAGCAGGGGCTGGCTGGCCTGTTGCGGCGCGACTCATCCGACACGGGTCAGGCCGCCACTACGGCCGCGGAGCCTCCTCAGGAGACGGCTGACGCGCCCAAGTTGGACAGCGACACGCCGGCTCAGCAGGACACGGCCGAGGCAGGACCAGTCGAGCAGTCCACGGCTCCCGCCGTGCAGCCCAGCGCTGCGGCCAACCAAGCCGCAGCCGCTGCGGTCGCTGCCGCCATCGCAGAGTTGCCGGGGGATGCCGACACGGCGGGCGCGGCCGAAGGCGCCACCGCGTTCCCTGCGGAGGCCCCGAGCGCTACAGCACCCTCCGGGGTCGGATCGGCCGCTCCAAGTCTGCCGTCGATGCCGGTGCTCGGTGACTCGCCTGTGAGCACCATTCCATCCGACGGGTCCGTGGTCACGCGGGCAGGCCAGCTTCCCGCCTTGGCGGCCATTGCTCCGGATCCGTCGTTCATCCCGCTAGCGGACATTCCTCCGGCAACTGGAGCGCCCGACACCGCTGTGGCCGAGGCAGCACCCGCGCCTACGCAAAACCCCGACGCCTCGTCTGACGCTCGCGTCGTGGTGGAAGCCCCCGCCCCCGAGCCGCAACCGTCCTCCCAGCCCGACACTCCTCCCGCCGCGTCGCGCTGGGTCAACGCCATGGCCGACGCCCCGTCGGTCCAGCCTCGCCTGCGCCCCGAGCGTCCTCTGGATCCGGGTGAGGCCTTCGTGGCCCTGACACCGGAAGCGGTTGACGGCGCGATGGCAGCCGAAGACGACGCTCCTGCCACTCCTGCGAAGGACGCCGCGACCGTCGCCCCCGGCTCAGTCAGCTTGGTCGGGCTGCGTCCACTCCCCCGGCCCAAGGACCTTGCGCCCGAGGCACCAGCCGAGGAAGCTCTGGCCGCTTTCGACGGACCAGTGCCCGACCCGCGCCCCGAAGGCCTCGTTCCGGACCTGCCAGCTTCGCCGGACGTGACGGATGCCGTGGCTCAGGCCCTGGCTGCAGGCGCAACCGAGCCTGATGCCTCGCCTCCCGCTGAGGCACCGGCCGAAGCTCCGGCTCCGGACATCCAGTCCACGCTGGCCACTATCGTCGCCAACGCGCCCGACCCTCTCGCCGGCGCGACGGGCCGCGCCGTGGCCGCGGCTCGCGTTCCGGGCACGCGTCCCCAGAACTTCGACCGTGTCGTGCGAAACCAAAGGGAGGTGGCGTCCCGAGCGGCAGCGCCCCGGCAGCAGGCAGCGGAACAAGCGTCCGCAGGCGGCGTGGGCACCCGCAACCTGCAATCCAATGAGCAGGCTGAAAGCGGAGAGCCCGAAGTGGCCAGTTCCGCAGCCGCCGTACCCTCGGGCCCCACAGCTGCTTCGGTGGCCCAGGCCGCGACCTACGCCGATGCGATGGCGCTGCGCGAAATGAACCTGATCGGGGTTTATGGCCAGCCCAACGCCCGGCGCGCCCTGGTTCGCCTGGGCAACGGCCGTTACCTGCGGGTCGGGGTGGGCGATAGCCTGGACGGTGGTCAGGTGACCGCCATCGGGGAGAACGCCCTGAACTACGTGCGGCGGGGCCGGACCGAGGTCCTGGTCATTCCCGGAAGCTGATCCGCCCAGGCCGTCCACCTGCTCTCGGCGCTTCCATGAATGGGGGCGGTGTCGCTGTTCAGGCGACTGCCGCCCAGGCCGTGGTCGTGTTGTCAGCCGGTGACGCCTGCCTCGTCGAAGCTGGCCATCCCAGATTGGCAGGCCACCGCCGCGCGGACCACGGAGATGGCAACAGCGGCTCCCGACCCTTCGCCCAATCGCATCCCCAAGGTCAGCAACGGGTCCAGCTCCAGCCGCAGCAGCATGTTGCGGTGCGCGGCCTCGGCGCTCTGATGGCCGGCCTGCACGTGATCGAGCGCGCCCGGAACAGCGCGTGCCAGCACGGCCGCCGCCGCGGTGCAGATAAAGCCGTCGAGGATCACGGGGATGGAGTCCACGCGGGCTCGGGCGATCGATCCCGCCATGGCCGCGATCTCCCGGCCGCCCAAGCAGCGCAGGGCCTCCAGGGCATTCGTGCGTGCGCCCGGATTGACGGCCAGCCCGGCTTCGACCGCCTCGACCTTTCGGAGCAGGCCCGACTCGTCTACGCCGGTCCCACGCCCCACCCAGTCGCATGGTGATCCGCCGAACAGGGCCGTGGCGATGGCCGCCGCTGCCGTGGTGTTGCCGATCCCCATCTCGCCCGCGACGAACAGATCGGTCCCGTCCTCCACGGCCTTCCAGCCGATCTGCAGGGCTGACACGCACTCCTCCTCGGTCATGGCAGGGCCTTGGGTGAAGTCGGCCGTCGGCCGATGGAGGTCGATGGCATGGACCGTTAGGCGGGCCCCGACGCTGCGGGCGATCTGGTTGATCGCCGCGCCGCCAGCCTGGAAGTTGAGCACCATCTGTTCGGTGACTTCCGCCGGATAGGCCGAGACCGCCCGAGCCGTCGTCACGCCGTGATTGCCGGCAAAGATCGCGATCTGCGGCCGGTCGACGGTCGGCTTGGGCGTGCGCTGCCATCCGGCCATCCAGATTGCCAGATCGTCGAGGCGTCCCAATGCTCGCAAGGGCTTGGTCAGTCGTTCGTTGCGCGCCTCGGCTTGGTCGCGGGCGAACTGATCGCTGCCGGGGGCAGCGGCAAGAACCTCGCGAAATTCGGCGAGGGTCGTGAAGGGGGCCATGGGCGTCCTCGTTGCGTTCAAATCCCTCCATGCCTAGAGCTTCGCCAAGCGAAGGGAAGTCAGGGATGCCCTACTCGGAACTAGTTCGCCGGTCCGATGTGGCCGAGGCGCTCATGCTGCTGAGCCGCCTGCCGGCGCCATGGCAGATCCAGCCCCGAGGAGCAGCGTCGGCCTGGGCCTGGCCCGTCGTCGGCGGCCTCATGGGCCTGCTGTCCGCTGGCGTGGCCATCGGCTCCGTCCGGGCCGGGCTCCCGACGGGCGCGGCGGCCGGGCTCGCCCTGGCGGCGCAAGCCATCCTCACAGGGGGCCTGCACGAGGACGGGCTGGCTGACAGCGCGGACGGGCTTTGGGGCGGAGGCACGACCGAGCGTCGGCTGGAGATCATGAAGGACAGCCGGATCGGCAGCTACGGCGCGCTTGCTCTCATCCTGTCGGTGCTTCTTCGCTGGAGCGCGCTGTCGGCGATCCTGGCAAGCGGCTCGGCCTGGGGCCCGATCATCGCAATCGGAGCCCTGAGCCGGTGGCCCATGGTCGCGATGCTTTGGGCGCTCCCGGCAGCGCGCGAGGGCGGGTTGTCGCGGCTGGTCGGACGTCCCAACGGGACCACCCTCGCCTTGACCGCAGCCGTGGCCCTCGGTCTTGCTGGCGCCGCGCAAGGCGGCGCACTGAAGGCGGCGCTAACGATCCTGATCGTGACGGTCGTGTGGACGTTGATCGTGCGGAGGCGCTTGGGCGGCCAGACGGGCGACACCTGCGGCGCCGCTCAGCAACTGGCAGAGGCCGCGGCGCTCCTCGCGCTCGCGGCCCAGGGGTGATCTCAGATCTGCCGGGCCGGCATCTGCACCCGCAGCCCATCCAAGGCTGCCGTCACCTTGAGCTGACAGGTCAGGCGGGACCGGACAGGATCGGGCTCGTAAGCGAAGTCGAGCATGTCCTCCTCCATCGGGTCCTTGGTGGGCAGCTTGCCCACCCAGGCCGGGTCTACATACACATGGCAAGTCGAGCAGGCGCACGCCCCGCCGCAGTCTGCCTCGATCCCGGGGATCCCATTGTCCCGAGCACCCTCCATGACGGTGAGGCCGTTCGGCACCTCCACCACATGCTCCTTGCCAGAGTGCTCGACATAGGTGATCCGGGCCATGCGTTTGTCTTTCCTGAAGCGTCCGCGCCTATCTAGGCCGAGGCGGGCCGGGGTTCCAGAGGCTGGAGACAGGACAGGATGACGGGTTCGAGGTCGCTTTCCGCCAGGGCCGAACAACGGGCGACCGAGTTCATCCGGGCGAACCTGCCTCTGACCGAAGTGTCGGGGACTGGCATCCTGCTGCATTGTGCCAGCCCTAGCAGCGGGCTGACCCGGCTCGTGCCCCCCGGTGAGACACCCTACTGGGCCTATGCCTGGCCGGGCGGCGTGGCTCTCGCGCTCCACGTCCTTGTCAACCCGGACACCGTCAGGGGCCACGACGTCGTGGAGGTCGGCGCAGGATCGGGCATCGTCTCGCTCGCAGCCCTCAAAGCCGGAGCTCAAGGGGCCTTGGCCTTCGACATGGACCCGCTGGCGGCCTTGGCAAGTCGCCTGAATGCCCAAGCGAACGATCTGATGGCCCTGCGGACCACCACAGAGCTTGCGGCCCTCCGCTTGGAGCTGAAAACGGATCACCCCGACAGGCGACCAGTCGTTCTTGCAGGCGATGTCTTCTACAGCGACGAGACTTGCGCTCGGATGACCTCGGAGTTCGATGCCTTGGTGGAATCGGCCGACATCCTGGTGGCTGACATCGGCCGCCGCTTCCTGCCGCGGGATCGGTTGCAGCCGATCGCCTCCTATCCGGTGCGCGATGTGGGGGATCCTGCATCGGCCCCGGTCCGGGACGGATGGGTCTACCGCTGGCTGGCGCCGTGAGGCCAAAAGGAAAGGGCGCCCAAGAGGCGCCCTTCCCGATCCGACCATGAGGACCGATCTTACTGCTGGTCGTCCTCGCCGTCCTCGATGGACAGCGCCACGAAGCGAGGGTTGTCCTCGCGGCGAACGAGCAGAAGCAGGGACTTGCGACCCGCGCCTTCCGCAGCCTCGACAGCGGTCGTGAAGTCCTCGGCCGACGTCACGGGCGCCTGCCCTGCCTCCGTGATCACGTCGCCGGGCAGGATGCCTTTCTCAGCGGCATCCGAGGCGGGATCGACCTCGGTCACCACCAAGCCCTGCGTTCCTTCCTCCAAACCGAACTGGGTCATCAGCTCGGGCGTGGGGACCGACAGCGTGAGCCCCAGCATCTCGGAGGTCTCGGGCTGGGCCGGCCCGCCTTCGGCGGAGGCCGGGACGGCTGCGGCCTCTGCGTCCTCGCGACGGCCAAGCGTCACTTCCAGCGGAACCGTCTCGCCGGCCCGCAGGACTTCCAGTGTCACCGTTTCCCCGACCGGGGCAGCCCCGACCTTGCGGACGAGTTCGCGGGTGTCGGCAACCGGCTCACCGTTGAAGGACAGGACGACATCGCCCGACTCCATCCCGGCATCAAGCGCCGGTCCCTCCGGAACGTCGGTGACGAGGGCGCCTCGCGCTTCCTCGAGGCCTTCGATGGCATCGACCATGTCGGCCGTCACGTCCTGGATCCGCACGCCCAGCCAGCCGCGGCGGGTTTCCCCGAACTCCTGCAACTGCGCCACGACGTCCTTGACCACGTTGGACGACATGGCAAAGCCGATACCGATCGAGCCGCCCGTAGGCGACAGGATGGCGGTGTTCATCCCGATGACCTGTCCATTCATGTCGAACAGCGGCCCGCCCGAGTTACCGCGGTTGATGGCAGCATCAGTCTGAATGTAGTCGTCATAGGTGCCCGACAGCTCGCGGTTCCGGGCCGAGACGATGCCCGCCGAAATCGAGAACCCCTGTCCGAGCGGGTTGCCCATGGCCAGCACCCAGTCGCCCACCTGAGCGTCCTCGCCGTTCGAGTCCCCGAACTCCACGAAGGGGTGGCCCGTTCCTTCGACCTTGAGGAGCGCAACATCGGTGTTGGGATCGGTCCCGACGAGGGTGGCGTCCAGCACCTCACCCGAGAAGAATTCCACTTGGATCTCGTCGGCACCTTCAATCACGTGGTTGTTCGTGACGATGTAGCCGTCATCCGAGATGACGTATCCGGAACCCAGGGCTTGGCTGCGCTGCGGCGCACCGTCCGGGCCCTGCAGGTCGTTGAAAAAATCTTCGAAAGGCGACCCCTCGGGCACCATGCCCTCGGGTCCGGCATTGGCAGCGACGACCGTGGTCGTCGTGATGTTCACGACGGCGGGGCTTACCTGCTCGGCGAGGTCGGCAAAGCTGAGCGGCCGGTTGTCCTCGGGGGTAAGCGCGGGTTCTTCGGGGGTCAGCGCCGTGTCGGGCGACTGGGTCCCCGGCACCTCGGCCTCGTCCTGCGTGGCCTGATCCTGGGTCGCAGTCTCCTGAGCCACCGAGGGAAGCACCTGGGTCACGGTCAACGCCGTGCCCAGCAGCAGCGCCGCCACGCCGGTTGGGCGGATCACGATGGAATTCGCGAGGGTCTTAAGTATCACGAGCGGCTCCTTGAATGGCGGCGCGTTGCCGCCGAATTGAGGCGATCCGGATCGTTGTCCGGCCATCGTTGGAGACGAACATCGGGCCTGCCCCGGCTTTTCGCAACGCAAACTCCTATCGCGCGGCGTCAAGACGATGTGAGGAATTATGACGGAAAGACGCCAAGGCTTCGCCCCGCCCAGACAAGTGCGAGGCCAAGGGCGATGGCTGCCAGCCCGGCGAGCCGACGCTCATCAAGCGTCAGCTCCCGCAACGCGGCCAGGAGCTGCTCCACGATGTGCGGAGCAAGCGCCCAGACCAGACCTTCGACGACGAGCGCCAAGCCCGTCGCCACCAGCACCCAGGCCATCAAGGCGTGGCAGGCTGCGCGGCCGGATCGGCCTCGCCCGCGATGGCGGCCCCGGAGGCGGGCTCGCCCAGCGTTACCGTCACCCCGTCCGCTCCTGCGGCTTCATCCACAGGTGTCGCGGCTGCATTCTCGGCGGAGCCGGGCTGCGCTGCCGCGGGATCCTCCGAAGACCCCTCGGGTCGACCCCCGTCGAAGAAGTAGTTGAAGAAGTCGTTGTCGGGAGTCAGCACCATGGTCGAGTTCGAGCCCCGCAGAGCGGCTTGGTAGGCCTGCATGGAGCGGTAGAACTGGAAGAACTCGGGGTCGGCCCCATAGGCTTCGGCGAAGACGCGGTTGGCCTCGGCGTCGGACTCGCCTCGGGTCACCTGCGCATCGCGCTCGGCCTCGGAAAGCGTCTCGACGACAGTCCGGTCCGCAGTTGCCCGTACGCGCTGGGCCGCTTCGTTGCCGCGTGCCCGTTCGTCGGCAGCCTCGCGCTCCCGCTCGGACCGCATCCGGGCAAAGGTCGCGTCGAGGTTCTGGGCCGGCAGGCTCGTCTGCTTGAGCCGCACGTCGACCACATCGAGCCCAAGGCTTTCAGCCCGCGCCTGGGCGCCGTCACGGATACGATTCATGAGCTCCCGGCGATCGGCCGACAGGATGGTGTCGGAGGTCACCTGATCGGCACCGAGGACTTCACCGATCTGAGCCTGAAGGATGCCGGACAGACGATCCTGCGCGGTGGCGATGCCACCCACGCCGACGGCCTGGCGGAAGCGCACCACGTCGGCGATCCGGTAACGCGCAAAGGCATCGACCACGAGACGGCGGTCGTCCGAGGGGGTGACCTCGATCGTCTCCGTGTCCAGCGACAGGATCACGTCGGGATACTTTACCACGTCCTGGATGAAGGGGATCTTGAAGCCGAGGCCCGGCTCCTCGCGGACCTGCTTGATCTGGCCGAACTGGAGAACCAGGGCCTTCTCTCGCTCGTCCACGACAAAGACCGATGACAGGAGGAGCACCAGGGCAACGCCCAGCGCGACCATAATGGCGGTGGCGGATTGGCGCATGTCAGTTCCCCGTAACAGCGGTGGCGGCATTGGCAGCGGGCGCAACCGAGGTGGTTGCCGGCGGCGGAGCGTTCGTGGCGGCCTGTGCCTGACCTGCCGTGGCCCCCGGCCGCATCAACTGGTCCAAGGGGAGGAAGGGCACGACGCCCTGGCCTCCCTCACCTCCCGCGATGGCGGGATCCAGGATAATCTTGTTCACGTCGCCCAGCACGTCCTGCATCGTCTCGATGTAGATACGCTCGCGGGTGACGTCCTCCGCGTTGCGGTATTCCTCCAGGACGGCGGAGAAGCGAGAAGCCTGGCCCAGCGCATTGTTGACGGTCTGGGCACGATATGCCTCGGCCTGCTCGACGATCTGGGCTGCCTGTCCACGCGCCTCGGCCAGGGCACGGTTGGCATAGGCGTCGGCCTGACGCTGCAACGTATCACGCTCCTGCTCGGCCGCCTGCACGTCGCGGTAGGCGTCGATCACCTCGGTCGGCGGTGCGGCACGCTCGAGGTTGACGCGAACGACGTTGATCCCGCTGTTGTACGAATCGAGCGTGGCCTGGATCTCCTCCATGGCATTGCGCGCGATTTCGGCACGATCCCTGTTGAGGATGGGAGCCAGGGTGGAGGCCGCGATGATCTCGCGCATCACGGACTCGGATACCGCACGCACCGTAGCCTCGGGATCGGAGATGCTGAACAGGAGCTTGGCCGGATCGCTCACGTTCCAGACCACCTGAAAGCCGATGTCGACGATGTTGGCGTCGGTGGTGAGCATGAGGCCGTCGCCAGCTTGGGAGGCGCTGCCGTTGGTCGCGGATGCGCCGATCGGTTCCGTACGCTCGGTCGTGGTCGAGACCACCTCATAGCTCACGAAGGGCCACGGCGCGAAGTTGAGACCGGGGCTGCCGGTCTCGGCATAGCGACCAAGGAACAGTTCGACCGACTGTTCCTGCGGCTGGACCGTGTAGAAGGACATGAAACCCCAAAGTGCGACAAGAGCAGCGCCCCCCAAAAGGAGCGTGCCGCGAGTCAGACGTGGGCCTTCGCTCCGGCCCGGAGGCGGCGCGCCGTTGCGGCCACCCATGAGGACGCGGAGCTGCTCTCGCCCGCGATTCACGAGCTGATCGATTTCGGGGATTTGAGCGCCCCCATTTGGCCGGCGAGGGGGCCGTCTGTCCTCGGGACGCTGGTCGTCGTCTCCCCCGCCGTTGCCGCCACCTCGGTTGCCGCCCCACGGGCCTCCGTTCGCCATCGTCCGATATCCCCTCGAATTGCTCGTGTCCTAGCTGGTCATGCAGAGGCGAAAAGACAAGCCCGATGACCGGGCACCATCCCGAGAGGGGCGGTGCCGGCGCTTGCCGCTGTATCCGTTCCCCGGGCGCGTCATCCCCTACGAACGGAGGTGCGCAGTGTCACGATCTCTTCGGCCATGGTGGGATGGACGGCGACGGTGCGGTCGAAGTCCTCCTTGGTGGCCCCCATCCTGATCGCGACGGCGGCGAGCTGGATCATCTCGCCCGCTTCAGGCGCGACGATGTGGCACCCCAGGATCCGCCGCGTGGCCTGGCTGACGATCAGCTTCATCAGAACCCTGTCGGGCCGTCCGGCAAAGGCGGTGCGCATGGGCCGGAACGAGGTCGCATACACCTCGATGGGCTCCTGGCTGCGCGCTTGTTCCTCGGTCAGGCCGACTGCGCCGTATTCGGGCTGGGTGAAGATCGCGGACGGGATCATCTGGTGATCGATAGGGGTCGGCGTCCCCTCGAAGACCGTGCGGGCAAAGGCCATGGCATCCCGGATCGCAACGGGCGTCAGCGCGGGCCGGCCTGTCACGTCGCCGATCGCGTAGATCGACGGCACCTTGGTCTGGGAATATTCGTCGACCGGTACGTGTCCGCCGCGGCCCAGTTCGATCCCCAGCTGCTCAAGGCCCAGGCCCGCGGTGTTGGGCTCCCGGCCCGTCGCGAACAACACGGCGTCGAAGACTTTCTCCCCGCCCATCGTGGTCTTGACCTTGACCGGCCCGCCCGCGCCGACGTTGGCGGCTTGCACCATGGGCTCGCCTGCTGGCAGGTCGAAGTCGGTCTCAGGCGGACCCATCAGCTTGATGTCGGTGCCGGTATGGAGGTCGATGCCTTTCTCGCGGATCGACTCGGCCACGAGGCCCCGCGCCTCGTCGTCGAAGCCGCGCAGGATCTGGGCGCCCCGGTAGATCTGCGTGACCTCGACCCCGAGCCCGTTCAGGATGCAGGCCATCTCGCAGGCGATGTAGCCGCCGCCAACGATCAGAATGGACCGGGGCAGATCCTCCATCAGGAACACGTCGTCCGAGACCATGCCTATCTCGGCACAGGGGATTTCGGGGCGGATGGGGCGTCCGCCCGTGGCGATCAACAGATGCGCTGCGCTGACCGTCTCGCCCGATGACAGCCGGACCCTGTGCGGATCCTCTACCGTGGCATGCGCGTCGTGGATGGCCACACCGGCCCCGTCGAGAAGCTTGCGGTAGATGCCCTCGAGCCGGTCCAGTTCGGAATGAAGATGGGTTCGGAACGACGGCCAGTCGAAGGTCCCTTCGCCAAAGGTCCAGCCATAGCGGGCCGCCACCTCGTGCGTGTCCGAGAATTGCGAGGCGAAAACCATGAGCTTCTTGGGCACGCAGCCCCGAATGACGCAGGTGCCGCCCATGCGGCTCTGCTCGGCCAGGCCCACGCGCGCGCCGGTCGCGGCGGCCATGCGCGCAGCCCGGACCCCGCCGGAACCACCGCCGATGACGAACAGGTCGTAGTCGAATGCCATGTCAGTCCACGACCTCTGTGAAGATGTTGTCCGTCCCCGCGAAGGGAACGCCGTCCGCTTGCGACATGTCCACCACCTCGGCTCCGCCATCAGGGCGGCCTACGACCAGAGTGTCGGCTATGCCGAGAAACAGGCCGTTCTCAACGACGCCGGGGATCTGGTTGAGGCCAAGGGAAAGCTGGCGCGCATTCCCGATCCGCTCCAAACGTAGGTCCAGGATGTGATTGCCTTCGTCCGTGACGAAAGGGCGTCCGTCCCGCAGGCGAAGCTCGACTTGGCGGGCGCCGACATCGGCCCCAGCAAGCAGGTCCTCGACAAGTCGGCGCGTGGCGCCGAGCCCAAAGGGGATGACCTCCACGGGCAAGGGAAAGGCGCCGAGCGTGCCCACGCGCTTGCCAGCATCCGCGATGATGACCACCCTCTCCGAGGCCGTGGCCACGATCTTTTCGCGCAAGAGCGCGCCGCCGCCGCCCTTGATGAGGTCAAGCCGGCCGTCCACCTCGTCCGCGCCATCGATGGTGATGTCGAGCCAGCCGACCTCCTCCAACGTCGTGACCTCGATGCCCTCGGCCTGGGCCAGATCGGCAGTGCGGGCCGAAGTCGGCACCCCGCGGATGCGGAGGCCTTCGCTCCGCAACCGCTCGCCCAACCGCTGGACGAGGAAGGCCGCCGTGGAGCCGGTGCCCAGGCCCACGCGCATTCCCGGCTCCACGAACTCGGCGGCCCGGAGCGCGCTCGCGCGCTTGGCGATGTCGGAAGGGGACAGGGCATCGGTCATGCAAGGGTCTTTCCAAGAGGTCATCGCCAAAGGTATAGGCCGTGACGTCTGCAGGAGCGAGTCCTGGGCCGTTCAGGGCCAGCAAACGTCGGTTTCGCTCGCGCAGGGCAGCTGGGAAGATGCAGGTTGGGACGACGATGTCGCACCAGCCATTCAGGTCGCCCATGTCTGCACTTCCCACACGCGCCCAGCGATCCTGGCAAAGCGGCCTCCGGTCCATTGGCGTTCTGCGGAATCGTTCCTCCGCGGTCTCGCTGCACGTCCGCGCCCTGCCCGTGCGAGGGAGAGTTGATGCCCTTGCGGCGCCGGCTGTGGGAGGACTAGGCATGAGCCCGGATGTCAGGTGCGTACATCCGCCCTTTTTCAAAGGAGCCTCGCTGAAAGGCGAGGGCAGATCACATGTTCCTTTCCGTGTTCGATATGTTCAAGCTCGGGATCGGCCCATCGTCCTCGCACACGATGGGGCCGATGGTGGCGGGGGCACGATTTCTTGACCTCCTGCGCCGCCAGCCGTTCCAGGTGGCTGGCCTACGGGCGTCGCTGCACGGGTCTCTGGCCTTTACGGGCGTGGGACATGCCACAGATCGGGCGACCATTCTCGGGCTCGCCGGCTTTACGCCGTCCGACTACGACGCCGAGAAGGCCGAGGCCGCCCTGGAACGGATCCGGTCCGAACGTCTGGTGACACCGGAGGGACTTCCTCCCTTGCGTTTTGATCCGGCGCGCGACCTCGTCTTCGACTATGGACCCCCACTGCCAGGCCATGCGAATGGCCTGATCCTGCGCGGCACCGACCCGCAGGGCGATGTCATCGTGGAGGAGACCTACTATTCCGTGGGCGGAGGCTTTGTCCTGACGGCCGCAGAACTGGCGCAAGGCAAGGCTACGGACGACGGACCGCCGGTGCCCTATCCCTTCGACACGGCTGCAGCGATGCTGCGGATGGCGCATGAATCAGGGCTCTCCATCGCGCAGATGAAACGCGCCAACGAGCTTTCGCGTATCGAAGCAAGCCATCTCGATGCCGGGCTGCGGCGCATTTGGGATGTGATGGTCGCCTGCATCGACAGAGGCCTTGCCGCCGATGGCATTCTGCCGGGCGGCCTCAAGGTCAAACGCCGCGCCGCAGGGATCCACCGGTCGCTGCTGGCGGAACGCGGGTTCAATCTCTCCGCGCCGCATACCATCAACGACTGGATGTCCGCCTATGCCATGGCGGTGAACGAGGAGAACGCCGCCGGGGGTCAGGTCGTCACCGCCCCTACCAACGGCGCTGCGGGGGTGGTCCCGGCGACGATCCGTTACTGGCTCGACCATGTTCCGGGCGCCTCGGTCAGGCAGGTGCCCGAGTTCCTGCTGACCGCCGCCGCCGTCGGCGGGCTCATCAAGTACAACGCCTCCATCTCCGGAGCCGAGTGCGGCTGCCAAGCCGAAGTCGGCTCGGCCTCGGCCATGGCGGCGGCCGGCCTGTGCGCCGTCCTGGGCGGCACCCCCATGCAGGTCGAGAACGCCGCCGAAATCGCGCTGGAGCATCATCTGGGAATGACCTGCGATCCGGTCCGGGGCCTCGTTCAGGTGCCCTGCATCGAGAGGAACGGACTGGGCGCCATCAAGGCGGTGTCTGCGGCCAGCCTCAGCCTGCGCGGCGATGGAACCCACCTCGTTCCCTTGGACGCCGCCATCGAGACGATGCGTCAGACCGGGCGGGACATGCACGAGAAGTACAAGGAAACGTCGCTGGGCGGCCTCGCGGTGAACGTGCCCAACTGTTAGGGCACGGCTGACGGGTTGCCATGCTCATCGAAATGCGCCGTGATCTCCCTCAAGACTCGGGACTGGATGGCGGGCGTTTCCATCAGAAGTTCGTGGCGTGCGGTCGGGATCGTGAGCAGACGCGCCCTGGCCCAGGTCGCCACCCGCCGCCGGATCCGCGCCGGGTCCACGATGGCCTCCTCGGTCCCGAGAAGCACCAGCGCGGGCGTCGGAGGCAGACGCGCCGACATCAGGCGCCACATTTCGCGCAACGCCTCATTCAGCCAGTGCAAGGACGGGCCGCCCAGCGCAAGGTCAGGCTCGGCCGTGACCTGGGACCGCAACCATTCGAAGGTTTCCCGATCCGAAGTCAGGGTGTTGTCCGAGAAATCGCAGCGCGTGACATAGCAAAAGGGCTCCTGCCCCGGCGTAAGGAGATGTCCCAAGCCCAGTTGGCGGCCCATCTCCGAAACCGACCAGGCCACCGGCTTGAGGGCGCTGGCCATCTGGATCCCCCACATGGGGGCCGAGAAGACGGCGGCCCGGACCTCCAGTCCTTGTATCAGGGCGCGAAGTCCGATGGCGCCACCCATGGAGTGCGCGAGCATGAACCAAGGCTGGGGCAGGCTGAGGTCGCGCGCATGGGCGACCATCGCCGCCACATCAAGTTGGTAGTCGGTGAACTTGTCGACGTGGCCCAGGGCTCGGTCGCTGCGGACGCGGTCGGACAGGCCCTGCCCTCGCCAGTCGACCGTCACGACGGCATAGCCCAGGCGACCGAGCCCTGCCGACAGACGACCATACTTCTCGGCATATTCGGTGCGTCCGGTGAACAGGAGGACCGTCCCGCGGGTGGCCGAACGGTTCCAGTGCACGGCGCGCAGGCGCACGCCGTCGGTGGCGGTCACCCAATGGGCGGCCACCTCCCTCGGCCCGGACGCCAGGAAAGCATGAAAGGGGGCCGTTCCGTTCGACAGTTGGTCAAGCAAGGACGGAGGCGAGTTTCATCGCCGCGCCCATGTCCCCATCGAGCGCGAGTCTGCCGGTCATGAAGGCGCTGGTCGGATCGAGGTTGCCCTGAAGGATGTCGAGGAACGTCTCGGGCGACGCCGTCAGGGTCACCTCGGCCGGTCCCTCGCCTTTCCGGGCCTCGCCGCCGTCGACGAAGATGCTGCCCTCTCCCGTCAGCACGAACATCGCGGTACCCTCGAAGGAGCGCCCCGCCATGCGCCGATTCAATTCAGTGACCGCCTGATCCACAACAGCGCTCATGCCGATTCCTTTCCATGATGTGATGCCCGTCCTCTGGCATTCGCCGAAGGAAGAGCTACACCGGAGTTATGGGATCGAGCCCCCTCCTGATCAAATCTGTCGTCGCGGCACTCCTGGTCGCAGTCTGCTTTTCCAGCCCGGTCACTGCGCAGCAGACCGACGTGGAGCGAGAGGCCGACCTTCTGCGGCAACTCGCACAGGCCGAGTCGCCCGAGGATGCCGTGAAGGTGGACGCGGAGTTGAAGGCTCTCTGGTCCCGCAGCGGCTCGGCCGCGATCGACCTTCTGCTGAGGCGGGGGCGGGACGCCCTGGAGGCTGGCACTCCCGAGATCGCCGTGGAGCATTTCACAGCGGCCATCGACCACGCCCCCGACTTCGCCGAAGCCTATGTGGGCCGGGCGTCCGCGTATTACCTGACCAGTCGCGCTGGTCCTGCCATCGATGATCTGCGCCATGCATTGGTTCTCAATCCCAGTCATTGGGAAGCGCTGCAGGGCTTCGCCATCATCCTCGAAGAGGTGGACCGCCCCGAGGACGCCCTTGAAGTGTGGCGCCAGGTGCACGAGATGCATCCCCAGAACCCCGAGGCCGTAGCCGCGGTCGATCGCCTTGAGCGCGAGCTTCAGGGCCGTACCCTCTGACATTCCGCCCGGAAGGCGCGTGCCCCCATGACTCCCTCCCGTGTCACGGCCGTTCTGGGCCCGACCAATACAGGTAAGACCCATTACGCCATCGAGCGAATGCTGGCGCACAGGACCGGCATCATCGGCTTGCCGCTCCGCCTTCTCGCCCGCGAGGTCTACGACCGCGTCGTCAAGCTGCGCGGTCCGTCCGTCGTCGCGCTGGTGACGGGCGAGGAACGGATCGTTCCAGACCGCGCCGCCTATTGGGTCTGCACCGTCGAGGCGATGCCCGAAGGAATGGGTGCCGATTTCGTCGCTGTAGATGAGATCCAGCTTTGCGCCGATCCCGAGCGCGGCCACATCTTCACGGACCGCTTGCTCAACACGCGCGGACTGCACGAGACCCTGTTCCTGGGCTCGCTCACGATGCGCAACGCCATCGCGGCCCTCGTTCCCGGCGTGCAGTTCATGACGCGCGAGCGGTTCTCGACCCTCACCTACACCGGTCCCAAGAAGATCAGCCGGATGCCGGAGCGGGCGGCCATCGTCGGGTTCTCCGTCGAGAACGTTTATGCCATCGCCGAGTTCATCCGCCGCACGCGCGGCGGTGCGGCCGTGGTCATGGGCGCGCTGTCCCCCCGCACCCGCAACGCGCAGGTGGAGCTTTACCAGAACGGCGACGTGGACTTCCTGGTCGCCACGGACGCCATCGGCATGGGCCTGAACCTCGACATCACCCATGTCGCCTTTTCGGGCCTTCTCAAGTTCGATGGCCACCGCATGCGCGAACTGGCCCCCGACGAGCTCGCTCAGATCGCGGGACGCGCCGGTCGGCACACCCAGAACGGCACCTTCGGCGTCACCGGAGAGGCCCCTGACCTCGACCCCGAGGTCGTCGAGCAGATCGAGAACCACCAGTTCCGCCCGGTGACGCGGCTGATGTGGCGCAACTCGCGCCTGCAGTTCGGCTCGGTCAAGCGGCTGATCCAGACGCTCGAGGAGCGGACCGACAATCCCTGGCTGGGCCGGGTGCGGGAGTCCGACGACCTGGGCGCTCTGCGTGCCCTCTTCGCCGATGCCGAGGTCATGGCACGGGCGAACGATGGCCCTGGCGTGAGGCTCCTGTGGGATGTCTGCCGCATCCCCGACTTCCGCGGCATCTCCAAGGGCGAGCACGCCCAGTTGCTAGGCCAGATCTTCAACTTCCTGCACGAGAAAGGCCGCGTCCCCTCCGAATGGCTGGGCGAGGCCGTGCGACGGATCGACCGCACCGATGGCGACATCGACACCTTGTCGAAACGTCTGGCTTATATCCGCACTTGGACCTATGTGGCCCAACGCAAGAGTTGGGTCGATGACGAGGGTTATTGGCGCGAGGAGACCCGTCGGGTAGAAGATCGCCTGTCGGACGCGCTGCACCAGGCTCTGACGGAACGTTTCGTGGACCGGCGGACGAGCACCCTCGCCCGGCGGCTCAGACAAAGGGAGGTCCTCGTGGCCGAAGTCGATGACAAGGGCGCCGTGACGGTCGAAGGACATTCCGTCGGGCGGCTCGAAGGGTTCCGCTTCCGGGCGGAGCGGGCCGACAATCCGGACGAGGCGAGGACCCTGCGCCAAGCCGCGGCCCAGGCCCTGGCGCCGCAGTTCCACCTCCGGGCGGACCGCTTCTACAACGCTCCGGACACGGAGATCGACTTCACCGAGCAAGGCGGCCTCATGTGGGGCGAGCATGCGGTAGGGCGCTTGGCCAAAGGCACCGACCCTCTCCGCCCCGAGGTCGTGGCCTTCGTGGACGAGGAAGCCGGTCCCGAGGTGATGCAAAAGGTGCAGCGCCGCCTCCAGCACTTCATGGATCGTCGGATCGCCGCTGCCATGGAGCCCCTGCTGAACCTCCAGCGGGACGAGACGCTGACCGGCCTCGCCAAGGGCTTTGCATACCGTCTGGTCGAGAACCTGGGGATCATCCCGCGCGGTGACATCGCCGAGGAGGTCAAGCAACTCGACCCCGAGGCTCGAACCGCACTCCGCAAGCACGGCGTCCGCCTGGGCCAGTTCACGATCTTCCTCCCCGCGCTGCTCAAGCCCGCACCGACCCGGCTGCGGCTCGTGCTGTGGTCGCTGTCCAGGGGTTTGGACGAGTTCCCCTCCGCCCCGCCCCCGGGCCATGTGACGGTCCCCGCACAGGAGGGGGCTCCCCAGGGCTTCTGGGCGATGGCCGGCTATCGCGCTGCTGGAGAGCGTGCCGTTCGGATCGACATGCTCGAAAGGCTGGCCGACATGCTGCGCGACAAGGATTCCCGTAAAGGCTTCGAAGCCGCCCCCGAGATGCTGTCCATCACCGGACTGTCGCTCGATGCGTTTGCCAAGCTGATGGAAGGCCTGGGGTACCGGGCCGAGAAGGCCGAGAGGCCCAAGCTGCGCGCGCCCAAGGCAGCCGCTCCCGCGACACCCAGCGAAACGCCCGATGCTCCGCCGGTGGAAGAACCGCCGACTACCCCGGACGAGACGCCGGCTCCAGCCGAGGATCCCTCGCCTACGCCCGACATCCAGCCCGGTGAGCCCGCCGAGGTTCCCCAGCCCGACCTGCCCGACCCCGCCGAGACGCCGCCAGCCACGCCGAGCGAAGTTCCGGTAGAGGAGCCGGCCGAAGCGCCGGATCTTCCGCCTACGGAACTGCCAGGGGACACTCCGTCGGATGTTCCGGACATCACGCCCACAGAGATGCCGGGCGACATGCCTATGGAAATGCCCATGGAATCTCCCATAGAGATGCCGGGTAGTCCTTATGCCGCGGCCCAGCCCGTCGAGATGGAGTCCTTCTTCACCTTTACTTGGGCCGGCCGCGCCCAGCGCCGCGGGCAGCAGGAGCGTGGAGCCCGCCCCGAGGGTCGGAACCCACGGCGTGAGCAGCAGCCCCGCGGCGAGCGTCCACAAGGCGATCGGCGCCCGCGTGCGGCCAACGCCGCAGAGCCCGCCCAGCCCACCCCGACCGAGCCTGTCAACCGGGAGGCCCGGCCCGAGCGCGAGGTCCGTTCGGATCGGCCGCGATTCGATAAGGGCAAGCCGCGTGGCGACCGGCCTGATCGGGGCCCCCGGTCTGACCGCCCGGACCGTGGTAGCCGTGCCCAGAACTTCGAATCCCATCCGCCTCGGGAGGAGAACAAGAGTCGGGCAAGGATCGACCCTGACAATCCCTTTGCCGCTGCGCTCGCGGGGTTCAAGCCCAAGTGAGCGAACCGTCGGAAGGTCTTCGCCCGACCATCCGTCTCGACAAGTGGCTCTGGCATGCGCGCTTTCTCAAGTCGCGCAGCCTCGCATCGGACTTGGTGGCCGAAGGGCGGCTACGGGTAAACGGACAGCACACGGAGAAGCCCGCCCGCGCTGTCGGACCCGGTGACGTGCTCACGTTTACCCTGCACGGCGAGGTGCGGGTCGTTCGCATCCTCGGGCTCGGGGCGCGGCGTGGTCCTGCGCCCGAGGCCCGGGAACTCTACGAGGATCTGGCGCCGGCTTCGCCGCCCCCTCCGCTTGAATGATCCGGGGCCGCAGGTTAGGTCACGCGACGACCAGGAGACCTCAAGCCCTATGACCTACATCGTCACCGAGAACTGCATCGCCTGCAAATACACGGATTGCGTGGAGGTGTGCCCTGTCGATTGCTTCTACGAGGGCGAGAACTTCCTGGTGATTCATCCGGACGAATGCATCGACTGCGGCGTCTGCGAGCCCGAGTGCCCGGCCGACGCGATTCGCCCCGATACGGAACCGGACATGGCCAAGTGGGTGGAGTTCAACCGGAAGTACGCCGAGCGGTGGCCTGTGATCACTCTGAAGAAAGATCCGCTGCCCACGGCCGAAGAGATGGACGGCAAGCCTGGCAAGATGGAGCTGTTCAGCGAAGCACCCGGCGAGGGCTCCTGAGCACACCTGCTTCAGGGATGGCTGCACCTAGGCCGGACGCCGCGCGGCACCCTTTCAGGTGTCGCGAAATTGTGCTATGGTCTGGGCTAAATGGCAAACCCATCCCCTTGACCCGGTAGTCACGAAGGCCCACCTGACGGGAACGCGTTTTCCGTCGGGTTTTCGTATTGCTGCCAGCCGTCCCGCCTTGGCGCCCTGAATCGGAAGGACCCCCATGACCAAGACCAAAAAGAACGAGTTCCGCCCGGACGATTTCGTTGTCTACCCCGCCCATGGAGTAGGCAAGATCGTTTCCATTGAAGAGCAGGAAGTCGCGGGTTTCAAGCTGGAGTTGTTCGTCATCTCCTTCGAGAAGGACAAGATGACGCTGCGCGTGCCTACGAACAAGGCAACCGAAGCGGGACTTCGCGCCTTGGCTTCGGCCGACACGGTCGCTCATGCCATGAAGACCCTCAAGGGCAAGGCCAAGGTCAAGAAGGCCATGTGGTCGCGCCGGGCCCAGGAATATGAGCAGAAGATCAATTCAGGCGATCTGATCGCCATTGCCGAGGTGGTCCGCGACCTTCATCGGGCCGACGACCAGCGAGAGCAGTCCTATTCCGAACGCCAGCTCTATGAGGCCGCCCTTGAGCGCCTGACCCGCGAATACGCCGCCGTGTCGGGCCGGGACGAACGCGTTGCGGGCAAGGAGATCGAGGACGTGCTCGTCGGCCGTGCTGCGTGATCTGACGATCGGTTCCTGACAGGAGGGCCGCGTCCGATCGGGCGCGGCTCTTGTGTTTCCAAGACAGGCTGCGAGACTCGGGCTGCCCTACAAAAGACGGTGCATCGTCCTACCGTTCAGGCATGAGCGTACTGACCTTTACCGATCGAGGCATCTACTGCCCCGCTGGCGACTTCTACGTCGATCCATGGCGACCGGTGCCCCGCGCGCTCATCACCCATGGCCATTCCGATCACGCTCGCAACGGGATGGGTCATTATCTGTCCACCGATTTGGCGGCCCCGGTGATGCGCCACCGCTTGGGCGACATCGACCTTGAGGTCGTGGCCTATGCGGAAACACGGCAGATCGGTGGAGCCCGCGTGTCGTTCCATCCGGCGGGGCACGTTCCGGGCTCGGCCCAGATCCGGATCGAGGTGGGTGGCGAAGTCTGGGTCGTGTCAGGCGACTACAAGGTGGTGGATGACGGCCTGTCCACCCCGTGGGAACCGGTCCGCTGCCATGCCTTCATCAGCGAGTGCACGTTTGGTCTTCCGGTCTTCCGGTGGACACCGCAGGACGAACTGCGGGAACAGATCAATAGCTGGTGGGCCGGGAACGCCGCAGACGGTCGATTCAGCCTTCTTGGTGCTTACTCGTTGGGGAAGGCACAACGCGTGATGCACCTACTGGACCCAGCAACCGGCCCGATCCTGACCCACGGGGCCGCGGAGGCCGTCACTCAGGTCCTGCGCGACCAAGGCCTGCCCCTGCCGCCCACGATCCGTGTCACGCCCGACCTCGACCTCAAGGCGCACGCGGGTGCAATGGTTGTCGCCACGCCCTCCGCTCTCCATTCCACGTGGGCTCGCAAGTTCGGTCCTGCGTCAACGGCCGTCGCGTCGGGCTGGATGGCCTTGCGGGGGATCCGACGGCGACGTGGCACCGACCGCGGCTTCGTCATGTCCGATCATGCCGACTGGCCCGGCCTCAATCAGGCGATCCGCGAAACCGGCGCGCAACGGATCTTCGTGACCCATGGCTACACCGCCGCGTTCCGCCGCTGGCTCGAGGAGCAGGGCTATGATGCGGGGATCGTGTCCACCGATTATGCGGGCGAGGAGGTGTTCTCCCAAGACGAGGCCCCAAAGGACATCATCGACGAGGACGCCTTGGACGAGGCGGGCGAATGAGGGACTTCGCCGCCCTTTATGCCCGGCTCGACCAGACCACCCGCACCAATGCCAAGGTCGCGGCCTTGGCCGACTATTTTCGGACGGCTCCGGATGCCGACAAGCTCTGGACCGTGGCGCTGTTCTCCGGGCGACGTCCGCGCCGGACGATCACCGCCACGGCGCTGCGTGACTGGGCCGCCGAGAAGGCCGGTTTGCCGCTCTGGCTGTTTGAGGAAAGCCACGGAATCGTCGGTGACCTGAGCGAGACCATCTCGCTGATCCTGCCGCCTCCGACCCAGGACAGCGACCAGCCGCTCAGCCACTGGATCGCGCGCCTGCGCGAACTGTCCGCCATGCCCGAGCCGGAGCGCAAGGCCGGCATCCTCGAGGCTTGGGACTCCCTACCCGGACCGGAGCGCTTTCTGTTCACCAAGCTTCTGACGGGAAGCTTTCGTGTGGGCGTCAGCCAGACCCTGATGACCAAGGCTCTGGCTCAGGCCACGGAGCAGCCCGAGGCCGAGGTCGCCCACCGCCTGATGGGCAACTGGACCCCCGAAACGACGACCTGGGAGGGACTGCTCCACTCCGGCGAGGCGCGTGACGACACCGCCCGCCCCTACCCCTTCTATCTTGCGTATCAGCTTGAGGACCCGGCGGACCTAGGCGACGCGAAGGACTGGTTTGCGGAACGCAAATGGGATGGCATCCGCGGCCAGCTCATCCTGCGCGAAGGCAAGCACCACCTTTGGAGCCGGGGCGAGGACCTGATTACCGACCGATTTCCGGAACTGGCCCGTGCCATCGACTGGCTGCCGTTTGGCACCGTGCTGGACGGAGAGATCTTGGCCTGGGACGGCGAGCGGCCGATGACCTTCAACGCGCTCCAGCCCCGGATCGGGCGCAAGACCGTGCCCAAGTCGCTGCTGGCCACCGCGCCGGTGGTCCTGATGGCCTACGACATTCTGGAGCAGGACGGGCATGACATCCGCCTCGCGCCCTTCGCCGAGCGGCGTCGGCGTCTTGAAGCGCTCCTCACCGATCTTCCTGTCGAGGCGCCTCTTCGCCTGTCGCCCCCCGTGCGCTTCGACACGGTCGATGACTTGCGGGACGAGCGGCTGCGGGCTCGCGAGGAGGGCGCCGAGGGGCTGATGCTCAAGCGCTTGGCCTCGCCCTATGGGAACGGCCGCAAGAAGGGCGACTGGTGGAAGTGGAAGGTGGACCCGCTGATCATCGACGCGGTGATGATCTATGCGCAATCTGGCAGCGGGCGCCGGGCGAACCTGTTCACCGACTTCACGTTTGCAGTGAAGAACGGCAATGAGCTCGTGCCCTTCACCAAGGCCTATTCCGGCCTGACCGATGCCGAGTTCCGCCAGATCACGGCCTGGGTGAACAAGCACACGGTGCAGAAGTTCGGCCCCGTCCGGCAGGTTGAACCCGCCCAGGTCTTCGAGATCGGCTTTGAAGGGATACAGGCAAGTCCCCGCCACAAGTCCGGCGTAGCGCTGCGCTTTCCCCGGATGCTCCGCTGGCGCAAGGACAAGCCGGTGAACGAGATCAATACGCTCGACGACCTCAAGGAACTTCTCGCCGCTCACGGCTGAGTGGGCGCGCACTTCCCACCCGGTGGAGGGGCGACTATCTAGCCCCTAGACCAGTCTGGAAGGGACATCCCATGCCTACCCCCGTTTACGACGCCGACAGCGGCACCCGCGCGGGCCATAACGAGTTGGGACGGCTTCCCGAATGGAACCTGACGGATCTCTACGAGTCACCTGACGCGCCCGAGATCAAGCGCGACATGGATTGGCTGGAGACGGCCTGCACGGATTTCGCACGGGACTACCAGGGCCAGCTAGCGACACTGGACGCCCATGGGCTGCTTGACGCCGTGCTCCGCTACGAGCGGATCGAGCAGATCGCGGGTCGGATCATGTCCTATGCGGGCCTGCGCTACTACCAGATCACCACGGACGGCGAGCGGGCCAAGTTCATGTCCGACTGCCAGGACCGCATCACCACCTATACCACTTCGCTGGTCTTCTGGGGGCTGGAGTTCAACCGCCTTGAGGATGACCACCTGAACAGCCTTCTGGGCCAGAGCCAGGATCTGCACCGCTACAAGCCAGTCTTCGATCGGATGCGGGCGATGAAGCCCTACCAGCTGTCGGACGAGCTGGAGAAGTTCCTCCACGATCAGTCCTCGGTCGGTGCCTCGGCCTGGAACAAGCTGTTTGACGAGACCATCGCCGGCCTCGAGTTCGAGGTGAATGGCGAGACTCTGAGCATCGAGGGGACGCTGAACCTCCTGACCGAACAGGACCGCAGCCAGCGTGAGGCGGCGTTCCACGGCCTCGCCACGGTCTTTGGCGCGAACACCCGGACCTTTGCTCGCATCCACAATACGCTTGCCAAGGAGAAGGAGATCGAGGACCGCTGGCGTGGGCTGCCCACGCCCCAGACCGGCCGGCACCTCGCCAATCATGTCGAGCCCGAAGTGGTGGAAGCGTTGCGCAACGCCGTGGTGGCCGCCTATCCCCGGCTGTCACACCGTTACTACCGGCTCAAAGCCAAGTGGCTCGGCCTCGATCGACTGGAGGTTTGGGATCGCAACGCACCCCTCCCCACCAAGGATGACCGTCTTGTCACCTGGGACGAGGCCGAACGCACGGTGACCGAAGCCTATGCCGCCTTCGACCCCCGCATGGCCGACCTCGCCGGACCATTTTTCGCCAAGGGCTGGATCGATGCGGCCGTGAAGCCCGGCAAGGCACCCGGCGCGTTCGCGCATCCCACGGTGACCGACGCGCACCCCTATGTGATGCTGAACTACCTTGGCAAGCCACGCGACGTCATGACCCTGGCGCATGAACTGGGCCATGGCGTTCACCAAGTCTTGGCGGCCGGTCAAGGCGAGCTGCTGTGCTCCACGCCGCTGACGCTGGCCGAGACCGCATCGGTTTTCGGGGAAATGCTGACCTTCCGCAAGCTTCTCGCAGAAGCCCCGGACCCCAAGGCCCGCAAGGCGCTCCTCGCTGGCAAGGTCGAGGACATGATCAACACGGTCGTGCGCCAGATCGCCTTTTACGACTTCGAATCCAAGCTTCACGAAGCCCGGCGGCATGGGGAGCTGACACCCGACGACATCAATGCCCTATGGATGTCGATCCAGGCGCAGTCTCTGGGCGACGCCTTCGACTTTGCGCCGGGCTACGAGACCTTCTGGGCCTATATCCCCCACTTCATCCATTCGCCCTTCTACGTCTACGCCTACGCCTTCGGCGATGGCCTCGTGAACGCGCTTTATGCAGTTTACGAGGAGGGGGATCCGACCTTCCGCGACAAGTACTTCGACATGCTGAAGGCCGGCGGCTCCAAGCACCACAAGGACCTGCTCGCCCCCTTTGGCCTCGACGCGAGCGATCCAAAGTTCTGGGACAAGGGCCTGTCGATGATCGAAGGCTTCATCGATGAACTGGAAGCGATGGAGGCCTGAACGATCCTAATCGAACGGCCGCCACGGCCAGGGTTTTTCCTCCGTGTCGGCCGTAACGTAGCGGGCGGCCCGGTCGCACCACCGGCCGAGCGATCGACCAAGTTCGGCGATCCGAGGGTTGGGCTGCCGGCGGCTCACCAGCAGCAAGACGAACTGCAGCACCATCAGCACGCTCAAGACCGTTTGCAGCAGGCTGAATAGGACCGCGATCAGGATCGTGTACAGCAGCTGATAGCCCAGCCCCTCGGACAAGGGCTGCTGGCCGGGCTCTCGGGCCCGGTTCTCGGGGCTTTCGACAGAGCGTGTGGAAGACAGATCCGCGTCGGACATGGCAGGCCTCCTATCCAGGACGATCCTGACATGACACGCTCCGAGGGCTGGTGCCTTGATCTGCCTCAAGCCCAGGGCGACCTTTCGTTCAGGCCAGCATTTCCAAGATCACCTTGGTCGAGGATTCCTCGAAGTCCGGCTCATCGCGGGCGATGGCGGGGGTCGCACCGACCCAGGTGCCATTTACCGCACAATCAAGCAGCAAAGCTGCCAGATCGCCGATCCGGGTCCTGATCAACTCGGAAGGAATGACATCCGGACCGATCCACGGGTCTGGGCTTGGCTCACCTTTCATGAGCCAGCCGGGCCGCACGGCCGTCCAGTCGAGCCCCGAAACCCGCAGGACGGCCTCCATACCCTTCATCTGATCGAGCACGCGAGTGAGCGATGGGATCACAGCCGTCCGAAAGAGCAACGGCCCCCGGTCCCGCGCCACGACGAAGCTCGCCGAGATCACCACGATGCGGCGCACCTGCTCGGCCTGCATGGCCTGAACGATCCGCGCCGTTCCATCGACATAAAGTGGTGGCGGATCGAGGAGAGACCGGGGGTCATTCGGTACCCCAAGGCACGAAATCACGGCATCGACGCCTCGGATCACAGGGCAAAGGTCGCTTTCAAGGACATTGGCCGGGACAGCCTCCACATCATCGGGGAGCGCCTCGGGAATCTGGAACTCCCTGTCGGACGCCCTCACATGATGCCCCTGAGCCACCGCCTGCCGGACGACCTCGCGTCCGGTCGCGCCCTCGGCGCCAAAGACCAGGATCCGTTTCGGCTCGCTCATCCGCTCACTCCTTTGAAGGGAGGGGAACGGCGGCCAGACGCCCCGGTTCCTGGGGCAATTCTCAGGCAGCCGCTTTCTCGGCCTCGAGCACCATATCGATCATGACCTGCGTGCCCCTGCTGAACTCCAGCGGGCAAGGGTAAGGTGCGCCCTGCCGAATGCTGCGCCCGAAGTTCTCGACCTGGAGCACATAGTGGTTCAGCCCTGCGAACCGCTCGACCTGCCTTAGGTTGCCGCCGGTCTCCAGGATGATCTGGGCCACGTCGTGCACATTCGCGTTGAACGGCGCGTAGGCGACACGGAGGACACCCTTAGTGCCGTGGAACAACACCTCCTGACGGTTGTGCAGGCGCATCGAAACCATCCCCGAATAGTCGAAGCCCGGAAACTCGGCCATGACTTGGACATAGACGTCCACGCCATTGTCGCGCTGCACGTTCGCAGAACGGATGCGGGCAGGCTCCTGCCCCGTCACGAAGCGCGCCGCTCCGAAGATGTAGACCCCAATGTCGCCCAGCGCCCCGCCCCCGGTCTCGGGCTTGTTGCGGATGTTTCCCATGTCGGTGAGGTTGAACGAAAACTCGGCCGACACATGCCGAAGCTCTCCGATTGCGCCCGACTGCACCAGTTGCCGCGCGCGGATCCACTGAGGATGATGGACGATCATGAAGGCTTCGGCCACCAGCAGCCCCGAACCGTCGCGGGCGGCGATCAGCCGGTCGAACTCGGACGCGTGCATGGTGATCGGCTTCTCGCAGAGCACATGCTTTCCAGCCTCAATGGCCCTGAGCGACCATTCGACATGGAGGTGATTGGGCAGCGGGATGTACACCGCATCCACGTCGGGGTCGCTTAAAAGGGCATCATAGCCGGAAAGCACCTTTAGTCCGGGCGCGAAGGCTTGAAACGGCTCGGCCTTTTCAGGGCTGGACGTCGCCAGGGCGTAGAAAGCCGCCCCCTCAGCCGCATGAATCGCGCGCGCCATATGTTCGCGCGCGAAGTTGGCGGCGCCCAGAACGCCCCAACGGACCGGTTTCTGCATGGATCGAGTCCCCCTTGGATCTGCGCCGCGACGCTAGCAGGCCGGGTCGCAGGCGCAATCCGGTCAGGCGGTTTCCAGCATGCCCCGTTCGCGCGCGAGGTCGGTCATACGCTTCTGCAGCTTCTCGAAGGCGCGAACCTCGATCTGTCGGATCCGCTCCCGCGATACGCCGTAGCGCTCGGACAGTTCCTCGAGCGTCACGACGTTGTCCTGCAGCCGCCTCTGGATCAGGATGTCCTTCTCGCGGTCGGTGAGCTGATCCATGGCCGCGCTCAGCAACTCGCGCCGCGCCTCGAGTTCGTCACGTTCCGCGAAAGCGCTGGCCTGATCGGCCTCCTCGTCCTCCAGCCAGTCCTGCCACTGGGCGGTGCTGTCCGAGTCCTGGCCGACCTGTGCGTTAAGGGATGCGTCGCCCCCCGACAGCCGTCGATTCATGGAGATAACCTCGTCCTCGGTCACACCGAGATCCTCTGCGATCTTCTTGACGTTCTCGGGCCGCAGATCCCCTTCCTCCAAGGCACCGATGCGGGCCTTGGCCTTTCGTAGATTGAAGAACAGCTTCTTCTGCGCCGACGTGGTGCCGAGTTTCACCAAGCTCCAGGAGCGGAGGATGTATTCCTGGATGGAGGCACGAATCCACCACATGGCATAGGTGGCCAGCCTGAAGCCCTTTTCGGGATCGAAGCGCTTGACCGCCTGCATCAGGCCCACATTCGCTTCCGAGATCACCTCGGCCTGCGGCAGACCATAACCGCGGTAGCCCATGGCGATCTTGGCTGCGAGCCGCAGGTGCGAGGTGACCAGTCTGTGCGCGGCCGACGCGTCCTCATGGTCCACCCAGCGCTTGGCCAGCATGTACTCTTCCTCTGGCTCCAGCATGGGAAACTTACGAATTTCCTGAAGATAACGGTTCAGACCCTGCTCAGGGGAGGGAGCCGGAAGGTTCGCGTAAGTCGCCATGAAAGCCTCCGTTCGGAAAAGTTCATTCCATTAACATCAGGAAAAGGATGACGCAAGGGAAAATTCCCTCAAGTTCATCATTTCCCTAGGAAATGACGAACGTTCTCTGTGCGGCAGGGAACACCAATCTGGCCGCTGACACAGGCTTAACCGTCCAAGGCGCGCACGAGTTCCGCCAAATCCGATGGCAGTGCTGATTCGAAGCGCAGCATCTCGTTGGTGACAGGATGCCGGAAACCCAGGGTTGCCGCATGCAGCGCCTGCCGTGGAAAGCGAGAGATCGCGTCGGCCCCAACCTCTCCCAGCGCTCGGACGGATGGCTTGCGCTGACCGCCATACACCGGATCGCCAGCAAGACCATGTCCAGCATAGGCCAAGTGAACGCGGATCTGGTGCGTCCGCCCTGTCTCGAGCCAGCAGTCCAGCAAGGCGGCTGCCGGGGTCTGGCCAAAGGCCCGGACCACTCGGGTACGGGTTACGGCGTGGCGTCCCCCCTCCCAAGTGACCGCTTGGCGCTGCCGGTCGGCACGATGCCGGTCGAGACGCGTGGCAATTTTGAGGATGCCCCCGGATTCCCAAGCTATCCCCCGGAGCCCGGCGAGCCGGGGGTCAGAGGCATCGGGCACGCCGTGGCACACAGCAAGGTAATGCCGCTCTACGTCATGCGCTTCGAACTGCGCCGCCAAGCCCTGATGCGCTCGATCGGACTTGGCCGCGACAAGCAGGCCTGAGGTGTCCTTGTCTATGCGATGGACGATCCCTGGACGGAGCATGCCGCCCACGCCGGACAGGGATGCGCCGCAATGATGGATCAGCGCGTTGACCAGGGTTCCAGACGGAGTGCCGGGCGCCGGATGGACGACCATGCCGGCCGGCTTGTCCACCACGATCAGGTCCGCGTCCTCCCAAACGATGTGGAGGGGGATGTTCTCAGGTCCGATATGGCTTTCCTCGGCAGGACCGAGCACGATCTCCACGAGGCTTCCGGCTGCGACGGCCGCGCTCGGGTCGGTTAGGACCGATCCGTCGATGCTGACGGCTCCATCGTTGATCAGCTTGGCTAGTCGAGAACGGCTGAGACTGTCGTCTGGCACGTCACGTGCCAAGGCCTTATCAAGGCGGCGCGGCGGATCGGCCGCGATCTGAAAGCTCACACGCTTGGACATGGACACGATCCCCGACCCTTCTGCCCCCCTGCCGCCCGGACTTCGGGCGCTCCAGCGTCTCGTCATGGCGCTGATGGTGGTCATGATCCTGGGCTTCCTAGTGCTGATCGGGGCGCTTGTCATGCGGCTCAACGCCACGAGCCCGCCGCTGCCCGACCAGCTTGACCTGCCCGAAGGCGTGACTGCCACGGCCTTCACCCAAGGCGACGGCTGGTTCGCAGTGGTGACCCAGGACGGTCGCATCCTGATCTATGACCGGCTCACCAGCCGACTGAAGCAGACGATAGAGCTGCAGTAGCCCTCTCCGAATGTTATCGAACCAACAGGCCGGATGCGGCCAAGACTGGCGCATGGTCCAGAACAGGACGCTCTTGTTCCAAGGGCGTCATGCCGCCTCTGACGTTGCGGTAGCCCCGACGATTCGAGCCTTCGCCTGTTCGAAGCCGGCGCGAGCCGCCGCGCCGACGGCATCGGCATCGCTGGTGGTCCAGGTGCCAGGCGCGCGCATGGCCTGAGCTTGCTCGGCTGCCTGGAGCAGCCCAAGGGCGGAAGACGCACCTTTGAAGCTGTGAAGGACAGCGTCCACCTGCTCCGGCTTACCGTCGGCACGTGCCATGGCAAGGACCTGGGGCAGCTCCTCAGCCTCAAGCAGCACGTCGTCCAGCAAGTCCATCAGGGCCTCAGCTCCCAAAGTGGCCAGAAGTGAGTCGAAGAGGCCGACGTCCAATGGCGCGCCAAATGCTTCGTTGCTGTCCTTCTCCGGGCTGAATGCGGCATGAGCCGCACCGGAGTTGGCCGCACTGCCGTCAGCCGCGGTCCGCAAGCCATCCGTTCGGATCCCTACGGAAGATGCGGCATGCGGAGCCTGTGAGGCAGGCCTGCCGTCGGGAGCGCGCGCGAGAAGCCCCGCTGCCGTGAGGGTTTGGATCAGCCTGTCCTGCGTCACTGGCTTGGCGAGGAAATCATCCATCCCGGCCTGGATGCAGTCGGTCCGGTCGCTTACAAAGGCATTGCCGGTCAGCCCCACGATCCTGACCGGATTGCCCGTGCGGCGCACTTCGCGCGTGGCTTCCAGCCCGCTCATGACCGGCATCTGCACGTCCATGAAGACGAGGTCGAACTGCTCCCTGGACAGCAGCGACACAGCCTCGGCCCCGTTCGACGCGATCTCGACCGTCAGGCCAAGGCAGCCCAGGAGACCCTGGGCCACCGCCTGATTGATCGGATGATCCTCGACCAGCAGGATGCGCCCGTGAAATGATCCGAAATCCAAGGCCACAGAGTCTGACGTAGGGCCCTTCTCGGGATCAGCGCGGGACACGGGGTCCGCGACCGGCAGTTCGAACCAGAACGTGCTGCCTTCGCCCGGCACGCTGTTCACGCCGATCCGTCCACCCTGCCCCTCGATGATCCGCTTGCAAATCGCGAGGCCGAGTCCCGTGCCACCAAAGCTCCGGGACGCAGACCCGTCCACTTGGCTGAAATCACGGAACAGGAGAGATAGCCTGTCCGGCGGGATGCCGATGCCCGTATCGGTGATCTCGATCCGGAGGCATTCAGGCCCGACCAGCGATCCCCTGACCGTCACGGAACCGGCCGTGGTGAACTTGACTGCGTTGCCAATGAGATTGACCAGGACCTGTCGCAGGCGGGCTGGGTCGGCTCCGACCTCCAGGTCCGGCAGATCCAACGCGAGTCGCAGACCTTTCATTTCGGCACGGGGCGACACCACGGCGCACAGGGTTCGCGAAATCTCGGCCAGATGGACCCGATGACGCTCGAATTCGACCTTGCCGGATTCGAGCTTGGAGAAATCGAGAACGTCGCTGATCACCTCTAGGAGATGATAACCGGACTCCCGGATCATCGAGAGATGCCGCGACTGCTCCTTGGACAGGACGGAGTGGGCCATCAGTTCGGCCATGCCGATGATGCCGTTCAACGGCGTGCGGATCTCGTGGCTCATGGTAGCGAGGAACGTCGACTTCGCTTGGCTGGCCGCACGAGCCCGCTTGGCTATTGCGCGATTTCGTTCTCCCAGGATGGCCAGTTTGCGGCCCGCGGCCGAGATCTGCCTCATCTGCACGCCAAGGAGAGTGATGATTCCGGCAAAACCAAGAACTAGGAGCCCCACCCTGATGCCCAAGAGGTTTTCGAGATGCCGAACCTCCGCCCGGTTCGCGACCCTGTACTCGTTCGAGGCAGCGTTCGTCTTGAGCAGAAGGGCTCCGGTGTCCTGCTGCACGGCTTCCACGCGACCTCGCAAGGCTACGAGTTCAGCCCAAGGTACCTCGGCACTGTCGATCGGCAGTGCATCGACCGAAGTGGCAAGGCCAAGGATTCCTTCCCGGACCTCTTGGGCAAGCTCCGTAAGGCCGGGCGTTTCCTCGAAGCGGATCCCGAAAGAGCCATGCTCCAGCAATTGTACCCGACTGTAGAGGATATCATAAGCGTCCACTACGGGTCGAACCCCTTCGGAAACTCGTCCGAGAAGGGCCTCGTTGATGCTAGCGACCATGTGGCTGGTCTGCCTGTCGGTCTGGTAGGCCGCCCAGATCGCGTTCTCCCGAACGCTGTCCTCCATTGCCTCCCTGCTTTCATTCAGCAGCTTGAACAAAAGAACAACGTTCACCAAGAGAACAAGGCTGATGCCGCTCAGCAGACCGAGAGCTCCGCGC
The DNA here is from genome assembly GCF_006152115.1 of Rubellimicrobium rubrum. Taxonomy (GTDB): domain Bacteria; phylum Pseudomonadota; class Alphaproteobacteria; order Rhodobacterales; family Rhodobacteraceae; genus Rubellimicrobium; species Rubellimicrobium rubrum. The sequence goes on from NZ_VDFU01000020.1 coordinate 67,898, forward strand.
GTCTTGCGCGAGGCGACCCAATCCGACTGGCGGCGCCAGCGCTTCAACCCATGACCTCGATCGCAGTGACCTGCCAAACCGAGCGAGTGAAATAGACCTCATTGAACAGTTCGGGCTGCTGGTCGAATGGATAGATGACGAAGATCGGTCCTTTATCACGAACCGAGATCACCTTGCCGTCAATACGAGTGGCCAGGATCACCGGGATGGTGCGGGCGTCCTCGACGGGCATGTCGGACGCATAATCGTTGAGGGCGCGGATAATCAGCATCGCACCTCGCGCCTGCGCGGCTTCAAGAACCGAGTCGATGGTTGGGCCGCTGAACCTGGGCGTGCCCTCATGCCAAGGCGTCGCCGTCACGATCTCTCGTTGTGGCAGGCTGTCCAGCATCCCTAGGTCGAACGCGGTCGTTGCGCCTGTCTCGGGCGTGCCGACCTGACCCGAGAGAGTCAGGATAACTTCGCCGGAAAGCGTGGGCGCGGCCGTCGCGGCGCGCGCTCCGCTCAGCCCAGCTACTGACATTGCGGCGATTGCGCCACCGACAGCCTGTCGGCGTGTAAACAGGGGGGAAAACTTAGGCGTCATGCAGCGGAGTCCTCGTTCTGGATCGAAAGCTCTGGGTACAAGCTCATCATGGCCGGCCAGATGCGGAGCAGAGCGTCCACGCAATCCGGATCAAACGCCGACCCCGACAACCCCTGGATCTCGGCCAGCGCGCGCGCCGGGTTCCAGGCGGCCTTGTAGGGTCGCGGCGTCAGCAACGCATCCAGCACGTCGGCAACCGAGACAATTCGGGCGGACAGGGGGATGCTGGACCCGCTCAGGCCATGCGGATAGCCACGGCCGTCCCAGCGCTCGTGATGATGCAGCGCCACGTCATGGGCCATCCTTACAAGGTCGCTGGTCCCATCGCGCAGGACCTCGCTCCCCATGAGCGTATGGCGACGCATGATGAGGATCTCCTCCTCTGTCAGGCGTCCCGGCTTGAGCAGGATGGAGTCCGGCAGTCCAATCTTTCCGGTGTCGTGGAGTTGTGCGGCAAGGAACAGGTTGGCGCTGAACTGCTCTGGCAAGGCCATTTCGGTGGCCAGCATCTCTGAGACCTTGGCAACGCGAAGGATATGTTCGCCCGTCTGGTCGTCACGGTATTCGATCGCGCGCGCCAGACGCTGCACGATCTCTTCCTCGCGCTGGGCCAAGCGTCGCGTTGCTGCCGCGATCTCGTCGGCGAGATGGATGGCACGATCGGCCAGAGCGGTCTGCGCCCGGCGCAGCGCCAGCAGGTTGGCAGCCCTGACCCGCAGCTCCTCCGGGTCGACAGGCTTGTTCAAGAAGTCGGTCGCCCCGGCCCGTATGGCCTTAATCCGGAGGGCGCGGTCGACATCCGCCGTGATCATGACGATGGGGACATGTTGAAACCGGGCATCGTCGCGCAGTTGGCGCACCACCTCCACGCCATCGAGGCCAGGCATCTGATAATCTACAACGACAAGATCGAAGACCTTGGCGCGGCAGCGTTCGAGCGCGGCGAAGGGATCCTGGAATGCTTCGGCAGTCCATCCGGGCACGGAGCAGATGACACCCTTAAGCACACCCAGGTTCACCCTGTGGTCGTCGATCACACAAAGGTCCATGGAGTGAAGCCCCTACACCCGCATTCCGCCCAGCACGAAATGTCGCCTTTCACGGTAAACCGGCCCTTACCGTCCAGGGGCGATCCTGCTCAATTTCGATGCAAGTTGATTGGATCGGCGGATGCAGGCAGCGTGCCCGAGCACATCAATGTCGCGAGCCGAAACGACGTCAGGCCCGATCGGGCCAACCCTCTGCGGTGCATTAGTCTCTAGCCGGCTCTAACTGGTCAGTTTCACTGTAATTCTGTCATAGGGTATGGCTGGACTCCTTACCGGAGCCGGGTTTACTGCCACACAGCGTCAGAGAGGCCGTTTCGACCTAGCCGGTACTTTAGAAGCATCCTGCGGATTAGTTGTCTCCAACTTTCATATTCTTTGATGCCTTTGCCACCGCTCGCTACGGCTCATGCCGTGATGGAGTGGACATCGGGCAGTCTGGACATCGGGCCGTATCGTTTGCACCCGGCAACATCGTTGGCGGAACAGGGCCTCGGCTCGGATGGTTTCCAGGTCACCTTAGTTCCGCAAAGGCGTGCAACGTGGGACAGTGCCATGCAATCCAGCCCATGTTGCCCTACGCCCGGCCGGGAGGAACTCCGCTCTGCGGGCCTAGAAGCTGGAGTTGCCGCTGAATGCTGAGGGCGGTTTCCAGGGCCGCTCCGCCGCGATCAGCGATGTCTCACTCTGTATCAGCAATTAGTTCCGCGCAGTTTCCGGCGGCGCCCTAGAGATGCGGATGGGAGGGCCGACTGCAGCTCGGGCCCAGCCAACATTCAACCGCAAGTTACCGAAAGAGTCCGAAGATGGACGACAACGATGATCCTGATTGCGGCGGCTCTGGCTAGAGCGCTCTCGCGGATCGGCCTCAGCCTGCCGATGGGAACAGGAAAAGCCGGAATGACTTGCATTGAGGTCCGGTAGCCGCAGCTTCGGCTGGGCCCAAGCTCCGGCTTAGAACCAAGGACCGGTTCTGGTATTGCCCAGCGACCCGCCCCACTGAACTTCACCGGGTTACGAGCACCTCGATTCCCCGGCGCTCGAACTCCTGGGCGTCACGGTCGCTGATGCCGTCATCGGTGATGAAGGTATGCACCACCTCCAGGCTGCTCAGGCGGGTGAAGGACGTCTTGTTGATTTTCGTGGAGTCAGCGACCAGATACACGCGCGACGCCGCCCGGATCATGGCCTGCTTGAGCTGGAGGTCGGCAAAGCTCGGATAAGTCAGCCCGGCTTCGGGAGCGACGCCCGCGGTGGCCAAGAACAGCTTGCCGGCCAGTATGTTCTGGAAATAGTCCACCGACGCATCGCCCGACAGGGAGAGCGTCGGGGCCTTGAACTGCCCCCCCGGCATATGAACCGCCATTCCCGGAACCGCGCCCAGAATGAGCGCGATGTTCAGGGCGGTGGTGATCACGGTGAGGCCACGCCGTTCCCGAAGTCGCAGGGCGACTTCCGTCGTGGTGCTTCCTGCGTCCAAGATCAGCGTTTCACCTTCGCCCACAAGACTGGCGGCCAAGGCACCGATTTGGCGCTTCTTTTCCATATTCTGACTGTGCTGAAGCGTCAAAGCCCCGACCTGCTGGGGCACGGTGTTGAGAAAGGCGCCGCCATGCTCACGCGTGACCTGACCTTCCGCTTCCAGACGCTCCAGATCCTGTCGGATGGTCACCTCGGAGACCTGGAACGCCGCGGCAAGATCCCGGACGCGCGCGCTTCCTTCTTCCTGCAACCATTCTAAGATCCGCCGTCGCCGCGGTTCCGAGAGCAGACCGGGAGCGGGACGCTGATCGGATGTCATTCTAACCTCTGTTCTGCATGTCACTGGATCTATCGTGCGATCCGCGCCAAGTCACCGCGATTCCAATTCGATCAAAAGCTGCGGAAACTGCATGGAAGCAACTGAAATGTCTGGGCAAGCTTGTCGGCTGGAGGCTCCACAATATTCGGCCTGACCGGCTTGGCGTCGGGATCAGCGCTCGGGTTGTCCGAGTCACCCTTCCGCCTCTTCGGCGACCAGGCAATCACGAGCCGATTCCTTGTGGCGCCTGAACGCTCTCGGCTCTGGTTCCTGTCCTGGCAAGATAGGGTTCTCGATGGCGCTCCTCCGTAGGCGAGACCATTTGTATCGGAGTCGATGTCCTTATGGGCAGACGTCCGGACTTCAGGCCAGATGCACGGCCTACCATGGGACGCTCTTCCCTTGGGTTCACCAGCATCTGCAGAGTGATCCATCGGCGTTCTCGTCTACATTCTCTATCCTCGACGACACCCAAGACAGCTAGAACTGGGCTTCCCAGACGCAGCCTCCCGGCGACTGCCACGGGCAGACACGTCGATTGGGCCTCAGCTTGGGTTTGGACGATTCTGTGTTCCATTGAGTTGTTCGCTCGGGCTGCCCAGCAACGGTTCGACCGGCCAGCATGTTCATGGTGGCGCTTCGGGCTCGCCGTGCTAAGGCGCGGCGCGGCACTTAATCTTCCCCCTTCCGCCCGGATTGCGTCATGCCCTGCGCCAGATTGACGCCGGCTCCTTGACAACGGCGACACTGAATCGCCAACCGATCAAGCAGCCCGGCCCGTTCCTGCGGCACCTAGGGCGGCAGTCTCGAACCATCAGGCGGACCTATTAGTCTGCTGCCCTTCGCTTAGCCGCTCTGCCTGCGACTAGTCATCCGGCCTCATGCGCTTGCTGCATCGCAGCATTGTCGTGATCCGGTGTTGTGCAGGCGCCGTCATGGCTCAAGTCTTGTGGCAGGACATCAACCCCGCCGGCTCTGACCCATGTGGACTGAGGCACGGCTTGCAGATGAGGCACCCGGATGGCCAATGTGACGTCTTTGACGCGTTCAACCGAGCTTGCCTGGTTCGGACGCGGGACTACCCGTCTCTGGGCGGGGGTGGGCGAGCGTTTGGCGCTTCTCCATAGGTATCGCTCCACTCTGAACGAGCTTGCGATGCTGAGCGACAGGGTGGCCTGCCCCAATCGGGTGGTCCGGGTTCAGACTTAGTGCATGACCGGCTTGGGCGCTACGACTGGGG